>NZ_JAKFEM010000018.1:0-54806 GCF_036675685.1 Sphingopyxis sp. | reverse complement strand
ATTCGTCATCCCGGGCTTGACCCGGGACCCGCCTTCCTTCTTCCCAACCGAGAAAAGACAAGGCAGGCCCCGGGTCAAGCCCGGGGTGACGAGAAGTTGGATGACTGCAACCGGTCGTTAGCGATCGTTCGTCACAGCATCGCGACCAGTCGCTCGACCTCCCCTGCTGCCGTTCGTGCCGCACGGATCAGGTTCGCCTGGAAATCGCCGCCGCTGGCATCATTCGCTTCGTCAGTCACCGCCTTGATCGCCGCCCACGGCTTCCCCAGCCGCGCCGCGGCCTGCGCGACCGCGCCGACCTCCATATCGACGAGCGTCGCCCCGAGCGATTGCAGGTCGGTTGCCGCGTCGGGGCAAGCAACGAAGCTGTCGCCGCTCGCGATGCGCGCATGCGGCAGGCCCAGCCCCGGATCGGGCATCGCGACAAAATGCGCTTCGCCCGGATCGCCCATCGGCCATTCGCCCGCGCGATAGCGGCGGAACAGGCCGGGATGGACCGCGCCATAATCATGCTGCACCGCCTCGGCGAGCCAATAAGCGCCCGGCGCCGCGCCGAGCGCGCCGCAGGTGCCGGTCATCAGCAGGACATCGGCATTCCCGCCAAGCAGGCCCGCCGCGAGCGCGGCGTTGACCTTGCCGAGCCCGGTGGTCGCGATGACGATGTCGTGGCCCGGCGTTTCGAGACGCCGGACCGCGAAGGACCTCGCCTCACAGATGCCGACGCCGGGAAACAGGGCATCCGCCTCTTCGGGCAGCGCGGCGAGAATCAGGATGTGGGCCATGGGGGCCCTCTCTATCGGATTTAGCGACCCAGCCAATCCTCCCTGTCGCGCAGCGATGGGGAGGGGGCGGGGGCCGTCCGCGAAGCGGATGGTGGAGGATCTCATGCTTGCCAAAGTGCCGCCGCCCCGCCATCGCTGCCCCAATGCTCGCCCGGATCTTCCCCGACCGTTTCGTCCCCATCCTGCTCGCAACGATCCTGCTCGCCAGCCTGCTGCCGGTTCGCGGGAACGCCGTTCCCATCGCACAAAGCCTCTCGACCGCCGCAATCGTCCTTCTCTTCTTCCTGAACGGCGTCCGTCTACCGCGCGACGAGGTTCTGCACGGTATCCGCAACTGGAAATTGCAGGGCGGCGCCTTCGTCTTCTGCTTCGGCGTGATGGCGCTCTTTGGCCTCGGTGCACAACTCTCAACCGCACCCTTCCTGCCCGCGACGCTCGCGCTCGGCTTCCTCTTCCTCGGCATTCTCCCTTCGACCGTCCAGTCGGCGACCGCGGCGAGCAGCCTCGCCGGCGGCAATGTGGCGGCAAGCGTCGTCGCAGCGGCGCTGCTCAACCTCAGCGGCGTGGTCGCCTCGCCGCTGCTCTTTGCGGCGCTCGCGGGCAGCGCGGGGGCGATTCATGGCGAGGCGGCGCTGCGCATCGTCGCCATATTGCTGCTGCCCTTCGTCGCCGGCCAGCTGGCGCAGCGCGGGCTGCGGCCGTGGGTGCTCGCGCATCGCGGCCTTGCGACGCTGATGGACCGCACCGCCATCGCGATCGCCGTCTATGTCGCCTTTTCCGCCGCCGTAGTGGCGGGCATCTGGCAATTGCTCGACGCACGCGAGATCGGCATCGTGTTCGCCGCGGTCGCCATCCTTCTCGCGCTGTCTTTCGGTGGCGCATGGAGCCTCGGCCGCCTCCTCGGTCTCGCCCGCCCCGACCGGATCACCCTGCTCTTTTCGGGCGCGCAAAAGAGTATCGCGGTCGGCGCCCCGCTCGCCGCGACGCTTTTCCCGCCCGCCATCGCCGGCATGGTGCTGGTCCCGATCCTCGTCTATCATATGGCGCAACTGATCCTGTCGGCATGGATCGCGCCGGTGTTGAATCGCCCTGCACGGGTGTAGTGCTTGAATAACACAGGTCCGCATGCCATATAGGCAGGCGGCCCGAGATTATAACTTCGGGGCTGGAAGGAAGACGAATGAGCGAACTGACCGCGACGGCGACCGCAACCGACGAGCTGAAGCTGACCCCGCCCGATCCGGTGCCCGCGGTCGCGCCCGAAAAGGCCGCCGGCCTGGTGCCGCTGTCGACCGAGCAGAAATCGAAGCTCGAGGAACGCGTCGACGGTTTCATCGACGACCTGGTCGCACAGGACGTCAATTCGCCTGCCTTCGGCCAAAAGGTCGACCAGATCACCAACATGGGCCGCAAGGAAATGCTGGAGGCGGCGAACCAGTCGAACCGCTTCCTCGACCGCCCGATCAAGGCGATGGACCGCGACACCGACATCGGCCAGAATCTGATCGAGCTGCGCACCACCGTCGAACGGCTCGATCCGTCGGCGAACGGCAAGCTGCTGACCAAGCGCGGCTTTCTCGACAAGATTTTCGGCGGCAAGATCAACAATTATTTCGCCCAATACCGCAGCGCGCAGACGCATATCGGCGGCATCCTGACCGCCTTGTCGAACGGCAAGGACGAGCTGTTGATGGACAATGCCGCGATCGATGTCGAACGGCGCAAGCTGTGGGAGGCGATGGGCAAGCTCGAGCAGATGGTCCACATCGCGGGCACGCTCGACGAAAAGCTCGAAGCCAAAGCCACCGAGCTCGACGGCGTCGATCCCGCCAAGGCGAAGGTGCTGCGCGAAAATGCGCTCTTCTATGCCCGCCAGCGCACGCAGGATCTGCTCACCCAAATGGCGGTGACGGTACAGGGCTATCTCGCGCTCGACCTCGTCAAAAAGAATAATGTCGAGCTGGTGAAGGGCGTCGACCGCGCCTCGACCACGACCGTCGGCGCCTTGAAGACCGCGATCACCGTCGCGCAGGCGATGACGAACCAGAAGCTGGTACTCGAACAGATCACCGCACTGAACACGACGACCGCGAACATCATCGACGGCACGTCGAAGATGCTGAAGGACAACACCGCGCGGATCCACGAACAGGCGGCGTCGAGCACGATCCCGATGGAAACGCTCCAGCGTGCGTTCCAGAATATCTATGACACGATGGATGCGATCGACACCTTCAAGCTCAAGGCGCTCGACAGCATGAAGACCACGGTGACGACGCTGGAGGGCGAGGTCGCCAAGTCGAAGGGCTATATCGCGCGCGCCGAAGGCGCGAGCCAGGCGCAGGCGAGCGTCGGCGGCGCCGACAGCCCGCTCGCGTCGCTCGAAGGTTAAAGGCCGACAATGACGATGAGCGAAGTCGACAAGATCCGGATTTCGGCGGCTTCCGCAATCGAAAGATCGCGCGAACGCCGCCGCCCGATCGGCACCAAGAGCGTCGCGCTGCGCCGCCAGCATCTCTACAAGAAGCTTGGCCGCGTGCTCGTCGCGGGCGGCATCGTGCTGATCGGCGCCGCGGTATTCGGCGCGCTGATCCAGCCGCTCGGTTTTATCGGCCTGCTCGCGCTGTTCATCCTCCTGATCGGGGTCGCGGTGCTGTTCGGCCGGTCACCCTTTCCCGAGCCGCGCCAGGCCGATCTACCCAAGGCCGACCTCAAACAGCTCGCCGGCCGCACCGAAATCTGGCTCGAGGCGCAGCGCCCCGCGCTCCCCGCCCCGGCGCGCCAGCTTGTCGACGGCATCGGCGTCCAGCTCGACCTGCTCGCACCGCAGCTCCAGACACTCGACGCATCGAGCCCGGCGGCGGCGAACATCCGCAAGCTCGTCGGCGAGGATCTGCCCGAACTCGTCGCGGGCTATCAGCGCATTCCCGCGGGACTGCGCACCGAAGCGCATGCCGGGCGCACCCCCGACGAGACGCTGGTCGGCGGATTGAAGATGCTCGAAAGCGAAATCGGCAACGCCGCGCGCAGCCTTGCCGCAGGCGAGCTCGACAAGCTCGCGACGCGCGAACGCTACCTCCAGCTCAAATATCAGGGCATCGACGGCGAGGACGTGCCCGCCAGCTAGAGTCGGGCGCGCTAGGCCTGTCGCCAGCGCTGCGTCCCGAACCAGAGCAGCAGGATGAGCAACAGCGGCGGGGCGAGACCCCAATGCCCCGCTCCCGCGAGCGGCGCCAACAGCGGTGCCGACGACAACAGCCACAGCGCAGCGAGCAGTGCGCCGACTGCCAGCGCCTCGAACATAAAGCTGCGCCAGAAACGCGAACGGGCGCGGGCATAGGCCGCCCGCGCATCGATCGCGCGCCCGACCTGGATCGCAAAGCCGCGGTCGCCCGCGCGCTCGGGCGGCGCCAGCATCGCGGCGAGCATCGCGTCGGTTTCGGATTCGTTCGGGGCCGTCATCCGTCCGCTCCTTCGCCGATCATCTTCTGCGCCTTGGCGCGGCCGCGCAAGACCAGCGATTTGAGCGTGCCGAGCGGCACCCCCATAATCTCCGCGGCCTCGCCGTGCGACCAGCCATGGCCGAAGCAGAGGGTGAGCGCCGCGCGTTCCTGCGGCGACAAGGCACCGAGCAGGCGGCCGGCGTCGATCGCCGCATCGCTCGCCGGGCGCGGGTCGGTGGAGGTGGGGGCGGCGTCACCCGCCGCGAGTCCTTCGCGTCGCCGCGCGGTCCGCCGCTGGTCGAGGAACAGCCGCCAGCCGATCCCCATGATCCACGCGGCATAACTCCCCTGCCCCCGATAATCGCCGGCGCGCTGCCACGCGCGAACAAAGGCTTCCTGCGCCAGATCGTCGGCATCGCATCCGGCGGCGCGGGCGAGGAAAGCGCGCAACCGCCCCTCGTGCCGCAGCACGAGGAGCTGGAAAGCGGCGCGATCTCCCCCGGCAACGCGCTGGCCCAGGGCCCGATCCGTATCGAAGGCGCCTTCATCGTCACGCAGCGGCGCGCTCCTCGGCAGCCGCGGCGCGCGCGAGGCGGCGGCGGACGAGGAGTGCGATACCGACAAAAGCGGGGAAGAGCGCGGCGCCCGCCGAGATCCGGATCAGCTGCTCATGCCCCTGGATCAGCCCGAAACCCGCCATCGCGAGCCCGATCGCGAGCAGCACCAGCGCGTTGCGATCGTCGCCGGGGGCATCGGGGCTTGCTCCGCTCAGATGCTCATAAGGCTTGTTGAGCTTGTCGATCAGCGGGCTGACCGCATCCGACTTCGCCTCGAGCGCGCGGCGGATCGAGCGGTGGAGCATCCAAGCGTGGAGCAACCGCGCGAGCAGGAAGAAGCCGACGATGAACAGCGCCACCATCGTGATATTTTCCATCAGGGAGAAGAAGCTGTCGCTGATCGCGACCAATTCGGTGGTCGGCGGCGGGGCGGGCACATAGGAAGCGACCTCGCGCGGGCTGATATAGGCCGCGACATCCTCTGCGCTGATCGTTTCCCCGGGCGCCACCGGGATCGTCGTTAGCGCGGGTGCCCCCGCGGCCGGGGCGGAAACGGTAGCGGCAGCCGCCGCCGCGGCAATCAGAAAATCCATCGTCTCTCTCCTTCATGCCGCTTTGGCACGGTGAAACCACAGGCGGCGGCTCCCGGCAAGGCGGGGATGATCTGCACCGGGGAGCACATATCAACCGCCGCGCGAAGCCGCCGCCCGGACCGGCGCAGCGGCCGATCATGGACTAGACGGCGCGAAGGCGGTCGATGGATGCAGAAGGCTGCGATTTTTTCGTTTGAGGGATGAACCTGCCGTCTGTGCAGATTTAGAGCCCCTCGCCGCCTGTCCAGTGCGCGTTGACGAGGCGGCGCGCGAGCGCGCTGACCTGGCTCCGAATATCGGGCACCGCGACGACTTCCCACAGGTCGCCGCGCGTCATCGGCCCGATCGCCAATATATGCTCCGACGCCTTGCCCGCGGCATCGATGACATGCCCGTCGCGGTCGATGTCGAGCCCGAGGCGCAGCGCATCGGGCCGGATCCGCCGCGCGCCGAGCAGGCGGCGGACCAGCGGGTCCGACGAGCGCAGCAGGTCGCCCTGCGGCCCGGTGCAATTGATCATCCGCGCCGCACGCGTCGTCACCAGCTCGTCTTCGCCGCGCGGCAGCCACGATACGGCGAGCGCATCGGGCTCGACCGCCACCCCGGCGATCTTGCCGGCGCGGAAGCGGAGCTGCCCCGACGCGACAAGCGCGTCGATGCGGTCGGCGACCTCGGGCGCCAGCCGGTGACGATGCACATCCCAGAAAGGACGAAGGTGGCGCAGGAACCGCGCGCGCTTGCCGGCATCGGCCGCCGCCCACATCATCTGGGTGATCGGGCGGATCGAATCGACGACGAGCCGCCAATCGCGCGCTCGCGATTCGTCGCGCGCCCAGCGCACCAGCTCGGAGAGATCGGGCGCGGGCTTCGCGAGCACCGGCTTCGGGCGCGGCAGGCCATCGACATGGCGATGCGGGCGGAGACCCCGGCGCGACAGCGCCGTGATCGGTCCTTCGTGGCCGTGCGCGACGAGCCGCAGGATCACATCGACCGCGGTCAGCCCGGTGCCGACGACCAGCACCGGCGCCGTCTTGTCGAGCCCATCCTCGAAGGCGCTGGCCCAGGGATCGGCGATATAGCGGTGCGACGGCAGGTGCGCGCGCGCGATCGCGGGCGGGTCGTGCGGCGGCAGATTGCCGATCGCGAGCACCGCGCGATCGGCCTCGATCAGCCCGCCGTTGACGAGACCGAGCGTCACCTGCCCGCCGCGCTCCTCGATGTCGAGCACCTCGTCGTCGACGAGCTTCAGCCGCCGCCCGTATCGCTCCATCGCCTGGCGAAGCGTTTCGCGCAGATACTGGCCATAGGTCGCGCGCGTGACGAACGCGGCCTCGCAACCGAGCCCGCGCGCGGCGAGCCATTCGCAAAAATGATCGGGCCGGTCGGCAAAGGCACTCATATTGCCCGCGCGGACGTTGAGCAGGTGCGAGGTTTCGGTGCTGCTGTACGCGACCCCGGCGCCCATGCGATGCCGGTCGCGCTCGATCAGCAGCACCTCGACATCGACCTGTTCGAGCAGGTTGATCGCGAGCAGCGTCCCCGAGAAACCCGCGCCGACGATCGCGACGCGCGTCGCGGTGCGAAAACGCGGGCGCGGCGAGTGGAGCTGTGCCTCGATCAACGCGTCACCACGTCGCCCGACACCGTGACCCGTTCGAGCACGCGGTGCTCGGGCCAATAATCGCCGACGGCATAATGCTGGGTCGAGCGATTGTCCCAGATGCCGATCGCGTTCGGGGTCCAGCGGAAACGTACCTGATATTCGGGCACCTTGATCCGGTCGAACAGCAGGCGCAGCAGGCTGTCGCTCTCCTCCTCGCTCACACCGATGATGCGGCTGGTGAAGGTGTAATTGACGTAAAGGATCTTCTCGCCCGTTTCAGGATGCGAGCGCACGACGGGATGACGCACCGGCGGGAAATCGCGCGCGAGCTGCGCCCGTTTTTCCTCGCTCACCCGGCCGCCGAAGCTGCGCACGATGTCATGCTCGGCCTCCAGCCCCTCAATCCGGTCCTTCACCGCCTGCGGCAGCCCGGCATAGGCGGCGGCGGTGTCGGCCCACATCGTGTCGCCGCCAAGCGGAGGCAGATGCCGCGCGCGCAGGATCGAGGCGATCGAAGGCCGCTGCCGGAAGGTCACGTCGGTATGCCATTTGTTATAGGCCTGGAAGGGCGCGAGCGTCTCCGCGGTCAGCTGGACGCCTTCGACCCCCTCGATGCGCAGGATTTCGGGATAGCCCTCGATATGCGGGATCACCGGATGGCCTTCAAGATCGCCGAAATATTCGCCAAGCCGGACATGGCTTTCGTGGGAAATATCCTGGTCGCGAAAAAAGACGACCTTGAAGCGCAGCCAGGCGGCGCGGAGCAGGTCGGCTTCTTCGGATGAAAGCGGGCGATTGAGGTCAAGCCCGCCGATCTCGGCACCGATGGCCGGGGTCGCGGGCAAAATCGAAACGCCTAGCGAACGCGCGGCATCGAACAGGTCGGGGGGCTGGGCCAGGCTGGCCATGCGCGGTCTCCTCTTGTCAAACAGACAGGTCGGCTCGGTCGACTCGGTATACGTCCCGAAACGCCAATTTAACTCAACTGATATGATTGACAAGTCAAGGGGCGCTAGACCGGACGAAAGGCGCGACTGGCCGCATCGCGCCGGTTGGGTTGGGTCCAAAGCCCGTCACAGGAACGATTGCCTTCATTCTTCGTTCAAAACGAGATGTTGGCGCGAGCTGGAGACTGGTTTGTCCGGATGAATCAGCGGGGCATCGCGTGAGACGCGGGCTTTGCCGCCCGATTTGGCTTGCGGTGTTGTTGACGGCGTTGCCGCCATCCCCGGTGGCCGCGCAGGCATCGCCGGCTCTGACCCCCGTTCTTCCCGCCACCTCCACGCCGACCAAGCCCCCGTCCGACTATAGCGAAGAGGAGATCAAGGCTCTCGTCGACACCGGGCGGCTTGCGGAGGCGGAAACGGTCCTGCGCGCGCGCCTGGCCGCGCACCGGGCGGCCGATCAAGCGGAGACCGCGCTCGCTGCAAGCGATGCCGAGTTGCTCGCATGGATCCTCGTCACCACGAAGCGCGCGGCAGAAGCCGAGCCCCTGATGCGCGCGGCACTCGGCGTGCGCGAGCGGATCGGCGACGCGGCGCCGACCGGCCGCGCGCTCAACCGGCTGGCATCGGTGATGCTGGAGCTTCGTCGCTATGACGAAGCGGAGGGGCTTGCACGGCGCGCAATCGACCTGCTGTTATCGCCGGGTGCCAAGGACGACAGGCTCGTCGCCGCGTGGGGCAATCTGGGCCGCAGTCTCGACGCACAGGACCGGCTTGGCGAAGCCGTGCGCGCCTTTGAACAAGGAACCAATCTTGGCCGGGCGACATTCGGCGCCGACCATCCCGTCGTGGGGACGCTCGCGACGCTTCTTGCCGAAGAAAAAGCGAAAGCGACCGCCTATGCCGAGCGCTCCGCGAAACAGCGCCAGAAGCTCGCGGCCGTGACCGGGACCAAGGGGCGCGAGACCCCCGACACCGCCCGCGAACTCTATCTTCTCTCGATCTATCTGAAGGCGGAGGGCGCCTTCGAAGAGGCCGAAACGGTCGCCGAACAGGCCTATGACATCCAGGCCGTGGCGCTCGGCCGCGACCATGCCGATACCCGCGCCGCGCTCTATCACCTCACCACCCTGCTGCGCCGCGATGCGGCCGCCCGTGCAGCGAGCGATCCGCAGGTGAGCGTTCCGCCACCCGCCATCGCAGCGCGTCGGCCCGATCCGGCCAAGGCGCCCGACGCCTATACCGAGGGCGAGATCCGGGCGCTGATCGACACGGGGCGGTTCGTCGATCTCGAACCCGTTGCCCGCGCACGCGTCGCGCGGCATGCCCGCCTGGGCGCGGCCGGCACCGCCGCCGCCGCGACCGACATGGAATTGCTCGCCAACATCCTCTACCTGACCGGCGCGACCACCGAAGCCGAAGCATCGATGCGCGATGCCATCGGCGTCCGCGAACGGATCGGCGATCGCAAGGCGCTCGCCACGGCGACACGGCGGCTTGCGCTCGTCCTGTCGCAGCGGGGCGACTATCGGACGGCGGAGCCGCTCGCGCGGCGCGCGATCGACCTGACGGCCGCGCTCGATGGCGAAACGCGGGCGCTGTCGGCTGCGTGGGGCACGCTCGGCGAGATATTGGCAGGCCAGCGCCGCCGCCCCGAAGCCTCGGCGGCGCTGCTGAAAGCGATCGAATTCGGAAAGGCCGCGCTCGGGGACGAAGACTCGTTCGTCATCGAGGAAGTTAACAGCTACGCCCTCAATCTCGAGGAAATGGGCAAGCTTGCCGAGGCCGAGGCGATCTATCGCCGCAACCTCGATGTGCTGACCCGGTCCAAGGGGCGCGGAAGCCTCGACGTCGCACGATCGCTGTCGCTGCTGTCGACCAATCTCGACCGCCAGAAACGCGATCTCGAAGCCGAAATGCGACTCCGCCAGGCCATCGCGATCCGCGAAAAGATCCTGGGTCCGAACAACCCCGACACGCTTCGTTCGTTCGGCAACCTCGTCGGCCTGCTGACCCGAGCGGGAAAATCGGACGATGCGGCGGCGCTGCAGGCGCGCGTGATCCGTCTGCGGGCGACCTTGCCCGATCGCAGCGTCGAGGAAAGCGTCGCCGACCTCGGCAGGATGGGCGCGATATTGATCGGGCAGGGAAAGCGCGAAGAGGCGATCGATTATCAGCGGCGCGCACTCGCCCTCGCGAAAGAAGGGCTCGATCCCGGCCATGCCTATGTCGCGGTCGCATCGGTGGCGCTGGCCAGGTCGCTGGCGCGGCACGACCCCGCATCGTCCGAATATGTGTCGCTGATGCGCAGCGCCGTCGACCGGGCGCGCAGCGAGCGGGCCCGCGTGCTGTCGGCTTCGGGGGTTTCCGGGTCGTCGCCCGGCGAGCGCGCCGTCGCGGCCGCCCTCAGCAATGACGACTGGTCCGACACCGCCGGGTCCGGCGTCTTCGCGCTCGCGCTCACCCTCTACGCCAACCATGCAACGCAGGTCCGCAGCGAAGAAGCAAAGCTCAGGGCCGAGTCCTTCATGATCGCGCAGGATGCGGTCTCGAGCGCCTCGACCCGTGCGCTGGCCGGGATCGCGGCGCGCGAGGCGCTGGGGGATACCCCGCTCGCGCGGCTGGTTCGCCGCCAGCAGGATCTCGCCAAGACGATACGCGACAAAGATCGCGCCCTGGCCGCGGCGATCGCCGGGACATCGCAAAGCGGACCGAGGTTGAAGCAGGAAATCGCGGAATTGGGGCGGGATCTCGCCGATGTCGGGCTGGAATTGCGCCGGGCCTATCCGGGCTATGCGCGATTGGTGGCGCCGCGTTCGCTAACCGAAAAGGAAGTGCGTGGCCGCCTGCGCCCCGGCGAGGCGCTGTTGCTCGTCGCCGAGGGCGAGCTTTACGACTTCACCTATGTCGTCACGAAGGAGGACGCCGGCTGGCACGCGGTCCCCAGATTGCAGTCCTTTCTGAAGGGCACGATCGAAGCCTTCCGCTGCGAAGTCGATCCGGCAACCTGCAGCGGCATCTGGACCGCCTCGCCGCTGTTCGAGCGCCGCTACGCGTGGGATCTCTATCGCTTCCTGGTCCAGCCGCACGAGGACCTGCTGAAGGACGTGAAGACGCTCTATGTCGCCACGTCGGGCCCGCTGTCCGACCTTCCCTTCACGGCCTTCATCACCGAAGAGCCGCAAGGCCCCGACACCGAAACCGCGCTGGCGGCGACGTCCTGGCTCAGCGACCGCTTCGCGATCGTCAACCTGCCGTCGGTCGCAACGCTGCGCGCGATCGATACAAAGCGACCCAAAAGACATGCGACGCCCTTCATCGGCTATGGCGCACCCCGCCTTGCATCCGCCGGAAAAGCCAGGGCGGTCACCGCCGGCCTTGCCCCGCGGGTGACCGGCGCCGAGCAGGAGTTCGCCGATCCCGAACGGCTGCGGGCGCTTCCGTCGCTTCCCGGCACCGCGGTCGAACTTAACGCGATGGCGCGGCTGTTAAAAGCCGATACAGGGGCCATCCGCCTGGGACCCGATGCGACGGAAGCCGCAGTCCGCGCCGATCCCCGTCTAAAGGACGCGCGCATCATCGCCTTTGCGACGCACGGGATTCTCCCCGGGGAAATCGAGGGGTTTGCCGAACCCGGGCTGATCTTCACGCCGCCCGTCAGCCCGAGCATGGCCGATGACGGGATTCTCGCCGCGTCCGAAGCGGCGGCGCTCGACCTGTCGGCATCGTGGCTGATCCTGTCCGCGTGCAACACGGCGACGGCCGAAGGGGCCGGCGGCGGCGATGCGCTCTCCGCGCTCGCGCAGGCTTTTCTCTACGCCGGCGCCGACGCCTTGTTTGCGACCCGTTGGCGGGTCGGCGACCGCGTAACGGCCGCACTCACCGTCGAGACGCTCGCCAATGCCGAACGCGATCCGAGGGCGGGGCGCGCGGCGGCGTTTCAATCGGCGATGCGGGCGATCCGCACGGGCAAACGCGATGACGGCACGGCGGTCGAGGGCTGGAACAGCGATTGGGCGCATCCCGCCGCCTGGGCCCCCTTTGCGCTGATCGCCAACGGCAACTGATAGGGGGCCTACCGAGCAATTGCGAGCGCGCGCGGTGCGCGTATCGCCTTCCCTCGCTCCATCCACGAGCAAGGGCGCGAACAACAATCTATCGGAAAATATGGATGCCCCGCGAGGATTCGAACCTCGATAGGCGGTATCAGAAACCGCAGTCTTACCATTAGACGACGGGGCACCAGAGGCGCGCGCAATATGATTGCACGGGCGCGCTGTCAAGGCCGCCGTGCCTACCCGCACAAGGCTGCTTGCCCTGCCGCATTTCGCCGCTAGCATCGCCGCATAACAAGATAGGGGGCCGCGCGCCCGCGCGGACACCCAAAGGAGTGGGTTGATGCGTCATGTCGCGATCGTCGGATCGGGTCCCGCGGGCTATTATACCGCCGAAACATTGCAAAAAGCCGGCGATATTGCGATCGACGTCATCGACCGCCTGCCCGTCCCCTATGGCCTGATCCGCACCGGCGTCGCCCCCGATCACCAGTCGATCAAGGCGGTGTCGCGCCGCTATGAGGGCGTCGCGCTGACCGAGAATGTCCGCTTCGTCGGGCATGTTTCGGTGGGCAGCGACGTCACCATCGACGAGCTGGTCACCCTCTACGACGCCGTCGTGCTGGCGACCGGCGCGCCGAACGACCGGCCGCTCGACATCCCCGGCGCCGACCTGCCCGGCGTGATCGGCAGCGCGGCCTTCGTCGGCTGGTACAACGGCCATCCCGATTTCGCTGGGCTCAATCCGCTGCTCGATGCCCCCGGCGTCGCGGTGATCGGCAACGGCAATGTCGCGCTCGACGTCGCGCGCATCCTCGCCAAGACGCCCGCCGAGTTTGGCGGCAGCGACATCGTCGCGCACGCGCGCGACGCGCTGGGGGCGAGCGCGGTGCGCCATATCCATATCCTCGGCCGCCGCGGCCCGCACCAGATTGCGATGACGCCGAAGGAGCTCGGCGAGCTCGGCCATCTCGAGCGCGCGAGCCCGCGCGTCGATCCCGCCGACCTACCCCCCGAGGGCGATGACGCGCTGCTCGAACCCGGGATGCGCAAATCGGTGACGCATTTGCGCGGCTTCGCCGCCAACCCCGTCGCCAAGCCGGTAACGATCGATTTCGATTTCTTCGCAATGCCCGTCGCGATCGAAGGGACCAACGAAAATGGGGGCCGCGTCGAGCGCATCATTGTCGAGCGCACCACGCTCGACGCCGACCTGCGCAGCCACGGCACCGGTGAAACCTATGCGATCGACGCCGGCCTCGTGATCAGCTGCATCGGCTATCAGACGCCGCCGATCCCCGGCGTGCCGTACGAACATGGCCGCGGCCGCTTCGCCAACGACGACGGGCGGATCCTGCCCGGCCTCTATTGCGTCGGCTGGGCGCGGCGCGGGCCGTCGGGGACGATCGGCACCAACAAGCCCGACGGCGCGCGCGTGGGGGAAATGGTCCTCGAGGACATCGGTCGTGGCGCGGGCAAGGCGGGGCGTCCCGGGCTCGACACTTTGCTCGCAAGCCGCGGCGTCGCCCCCGTCACCTTCCGCGACTGGCGCCGAATCGAGGAGGCCGAGGTCAGGGCCGCGCTCGACGGCAACCCGCGCGAGAAATTCGTGACGATCGAGGCGATGCTCGAAGCGCTTGGGCGGTGAGCCCATCGAAAGCGCGCACGGTGCTGCGCTGGCTGCTCGCGCTGGCATATGGCTATGCGGGCTGGGCGCATCTGGCGCGGCCCTCGCCCTTCCTCGCAATCATCCCGCCGGGGGCGCCGAACCCCGGACTGGTCGTCGCCGCGACCGGCCTGGCCGAGATTGCGGGCGCGATCGGGCTGATGATCCCGGCGACACGCAAGGCCGCGGGCTGGGGGCTCGCACTTTATGCGCTCTGCGTCTGGCCAGCGAACTTCCACCACGCGCTCGCCAATGTCGTGATCGGCGGCGAGACGCTGAGCTGGTGGTATCACGGCCCGCGCCTCGCCGCGCAGCCGCTGATCATCTGGTGGGCGCTGTGGGCGAGCGGCGCGGTGGAGTGGCCGTTTCGGCAGAAAGCTTAAGCCTGTGCTCCCGCGAAGGCGGGAGCCCAGAGCGTCGAAAACAGGCGTTGCGTATATCGCTCTGGATCCCCGCCTTCGCGGGGATACAAGGACATGGCAAGGCTCCTACTTCGCCACCGGCGTTTCGACCGGCGGCTGCCCCTTCTGGCTCGCGGCATAGGCCTCGACCGCCTTCAGCACGCGCAGCATATTGCCGCTCGAAATCTTCTCGAGATCGGCCTGGCTGTATCCGCGCTTGGCAAGCTCGACGAACAGCGCGGGATAGCCCGACACATCCTCCATGCCGACCGGCGCCGAATCCATCCCGTCATAATCGCCGCCCAGCCCGATATGATCGACCCCGATCGTCTTTTTCAGATGGTCGATATGGTCGGCGACCTTCCCGACGCTGGTCGTGGGAGCCGGGTTGGCGGCGTCCCAGCTCTTCAGCGCCGCCGCCTCGGCCGCCGGATCGCCCGGATAGAGCGATTTCAGCCGCGCCGCCTCGGCGGTGCGCGCGAGCCCTTGCGCGCGGACATTGGCGTCGAGGAAGGTCGGCAGCAGCACGATCATCACGATCCCGCCATTCGCCTTCACCGCGGGCAGCACGCTGTCGGGGACGTTGCGCGGATGCGGGTTCACCGCGCGCACCCCCGAATGGCTGAACATCACCGGCGCCTTCGCCGTTTCGAGCGCATCCTTCATCGTCGCTTCGCTGACGTGGCTCAGGTCGACGATCATCCCGATGCGGTTCATCTCGCGCACCACCTGCCGCCCGAAATCGGTGAGCCCGTCGTGCGCCGGTGCGTCGGTCGCGGAATCGGCCCAGCTCAAATTCTTCGAGTGCGTCAGCGTCATGTAGCGTGCGCCAAGGTCGTACATCTGGCGCAGAACGCCAAGCGACGAGCCGATCGACTGGCCGCCCTCCATGCCGAGCATCCCGGCGATCTTGCCCGCCTTCATCGCCTTTTCGAGCTCGGCCGACGTGGACGCAAGCGCAAGGTCGTTGGGATAACGCGCGACCAGCCGCTTCATCACGTCGATCTGCTCGAGCGTTTGCTGCACCGACTGCTGTTCGTTCGGGTTGGAGGGCACATAGACCGACCAGAATTGCGCGCCGACATGGCCCTTGCGCAGCCGGACGAGGTCGGTGTGCATCGCGATCTCGGGCGGGGTCGCGTCGGGTTTCGCGGTGTGGGTCGTATCCTCGAAATCGAAATTGTTGATCATATTGTCGGCGCGCCCGCGCAGCGCCCACGGCACGTCATTATGCCCGTCGAACACCGGCGCCTTTTTGAGCGCAGCCTCGGCGGTCGCCTCGGGCGATTTTTGCGCGGCGGCGGGGGTGGACAGGAGGGCGAATGCGGCGAGGCCGGCGAGCAGGTGCGACTTGTTCATGGCGCGCGACCTTAAGTGCTTGGACGCACGGCGCAAGCCTGCCGAATCCGCGACCGACAGGTCGCGCCATTTATTTTTCACACAAAGGCACAAAGATGGCAGTTCGCTCGCGCAAAGAAGGCGCCCTCTTGTGTCTTTGTGTGAGATTGTCTTGCAGCTTCGCTGCGGCAGAAACGCTGCTTGACGTTTACGTCAACCCCGCGCAGCATCCCGCCATGACAGCTTTCGACGACTGGCGCGCGCGCTCGCCCTATTATGACGAAACCCATGAGGCGCTGGCGCAAAGCGTCCGCCGTTTCGTCGCGCGCGAAATCGCGCCGCACATCGACCGCTGGGAAGCCGAGGGCGAATTGCCGCGCGACCTGCACAAGAAAGCAGCCGACGCCGGCATCCTCGGCCTCCGCTACCCCGAGCAATATGGCGGCCATAGCGAAGGTTTCGACAATTTCCACGGCCTCGTGCTGACCGAGGAACTCGCGGCGGTCGGCGCAGGCGGCCTTGGCGCGTCGCTGATGACCCACGGCATCAGCCTGCCGCCGATTCTCGCATTGGGGTCCGAAGAGTTGAAGCAGCGCATCGCGCCGCCGGTGCTCGCGGGCGACAGGATCATCGCGCTTGGGATCACCGAGGCGGGGGGCGGCAGCGACGTCGCCAACCTCAAGACGACGGCGGTGCGGGACAGCGATCACTACATCGTCAACGGCGGCAAGATGTTCATCACCAGCGGCATGCGCGCCGACTGGCTGACCTGCGCGGTGCGCACCGGCGGGCCGGGTGCTGCGGGCATCTCGCTGCTGCTGATCGAGATGGACGCGCCGGGGGTCGAGCGCACGCGGCTCGACAAGATGGGTTGGCGCTGCAGCGACACCGCCGCGATCCATTTCTCCGACGTCCGCGTCCCGACCGAAAACCTGATCGGGCAGGAAAACGCCGGCTTCATCGGCATCATGCGCAATTTCAACAGCGAACGGCTCGGCATGGCGATGGGCTGCTGCGCCTACGCCCGCGTCGCGATGGCCGAGGCCGCCGAATGGGCGCAGAACCGCGAGACCTTCGGCAAGCCGCTCGTCGGCCATCAGTCGATCCGTATCAAGCTCGCCGACATGGAACGCCAGATCGAGGCGACGCAGGCGTGGGTCGACCTTTGCGCGTGGCAGGTCAAGAACGGCAAGGACCGCCCCGCCGACTTCGCGATGCTGAAAGTGCAGGCGACGCGCATGCTGGAGGCGGTGGCGCGCGAGGCGGCGCAGGTGCTGGGTGGCGCGTCCTATATCACCGGCAGCAAGGTCGAGCGCATCTACCGCGAGGTGCGCGTCAATGCCATTGGGGGAGGCAGCGAGGAAATCATGCTCGATCTGGCGGGGCGGCAATTGTTCGGGGGGAAGCGCTAGGCCGCGAGGCGGCGCGCATAGCGGTCGAGCCGCGCGAGTTGCATCATCAGCCCACCCACCAATATCGCTTCGACCAACGCCGTGCCCGCGATCAACGCGAATGCGCCATCGCCGCTCCCGCCATCGAAAGCGCGCAGCAGGCTGGCGCCCACCGAGAGCGCGAAGCACCCGGCGGCCAGATGCAGCGCTTTGCGCACCAAAGCGATGCGTTGACGCAACGAAAACAACCAAGCCGCACCAATGCACAGCAGCGCGGCGACCAACCCGCCGCGATCGAGCCAGGTAAGCGCATCGCTTCCGCCGGGAATATCGAGCGCCACCGTCCGCAGCCGCATCAGCAGCAAGGTCGCACCGCCAAGCAGCGCGGCGGCGACACAAGACCGGCGCAACCGGTCGGGCAAGGCCGCCTCGGCATAGGCGCGCGCAATTTCGGCCGGGTGCCCGAAGCGCCGCACCGCGTCGGCCTCACCCACATGCTCGGCGGTATCGAAAAGATGCGATTCGATTTCGTCGTGAACACGCCGCGACAGCCGGGCATCGAAGGCGAGGACCCGGTCGAGCTCGTCGAGATAGGCGGCGATCAGGCCGGTCATGCGCGCGCGTCCAGCAGCATGTCGATGCCGCCTGCAAAGCTGCGCCACCCCGCGCGGCGTTCGGTGAGCGACTGGCGCCCCGTGTCGGTCAGCGCATAGACCCGGCGTTTGCGCCCACTCTCGGGCTGCACCCAGCGGCTCGCGAGCAGGCCCGCGAGTTCGAGCCGGTGAAGCGCCGGATAGATTGTCCCTTCGGGCAGGTCGAAATGCCCGCCGCTGCGTGTCCGGATCGCCTCGATGATCGCATAGCCGTGCAGCGCCGCATCGCCGATGGTCGCGAGCAGCACCGCGTCGAGATGCCCTTTGAGCATTTCCGAAGACATGCCCATCAATTTAGCTTTGCAATGCTAGGTATGCAAGCTATACCTAGCAACACTAGGCTTGAATGGAGCGCGCGATGACAAAGGCAAAATGGACCGAAGGCTGGGGCCTCTTCTGGCTGCTGACGCTGGCGCTCGCCGCGATGACGCTCGGATTGCTGTTCGCCGCCGGCTGGGGCACCGACGGCTACCGCTTGGTGATCCGCGCGACGGCGCGCACCTCGCTGATCCTCTTCCTCGCGGCCTTTGCCGCATCGGCGGCGGCGCGGCTCTGGCCGGGCACCGTCACGCACTGGCTGCGCCGCAACCGGCGCCAGCTGGGTCTGGGTTTCGCCATGTCGCACTTCATCCATGCGCTGGCGATCATCGCGCTGTGGCAGACCGACCCGGGCACCTTCTGGACGCTGACGAACCGCGGCGCGATCGTCACCGGCGGCACCGCCTATCTGTTCATCGCGTTGCTCGCGGCGACCTCGTTCGACCGCGCTGTGAAAGCCATCGGGCCGAAAGCATGGGGATGGCTGCACTGGCTCGGTGTGTGGTTCATCGCCGTCAGCTTCATCTTCACCAACGGCAAGCGCATCCCCGTCAGCGGCTGGTACGCGCTCCCGGTCGCACTGGTCCTCGCCGCGATCATATTGCGGATCGCGGCGAATCGCCCGCGTATATCGATCGCGGCCTGAACCTCGGTCCTATTCGGCGGGCGGAGGCTCGTCTGCGGCGCCCGCTTCGGCGGGTTTGCCTTTTTGCCGGTCGGCCAATGCACGCGATTCGGCTTTCAGCGGACGCGATACCGGGCAGACTTCCTGCACATAGCCGTTGAGCACATTGGTCAGCGCGTCGGGCAGCAGGCGATAGAAGACGAACTGACCGCGCTTTTCGCTTTCGATCAGCCCGGCGTTTTCGAGCACCGACAGATGCTGCGACACCGCGGGCTTGCTCATTTCGAAGCGCGCGGCGATGTCGCCCGCGCTCAGTTCGGCGTGCGCCAGATAAGCGAGAATCTTGCGCCGCGGCGTTGACGCCAATGCCTGAAAAACCCGTTCCATGAGTCCCGAAATGGGCATCCTCGGCGGCCTTGACAAGTGATAATTTATTTAAGTAATTACTTATATTCTTTTGAACGAGGAGTTGGGCCATGCGCAGCGATCACGATCCCCATGCCGTCAATTTCCTGATCGACGAGATCGGCCCCGATCCGCGCAGCGGCCGCGTCCGCGTCGACGCGCCCAGCATCGTCTGGAACGGCGGCATGATGGCGGTGACACTGATTGCCGGCCCCTTCTTCATCACACCGTCGGCGATCGCGCTCTTCTTCGTCACGACGGGCGCCGCGCTGCTGCTCGGGCATAGCGTCGGCTATCACCGGATGATGATCCACGGCAGCTTTGCGGCACCGCGCTGGCTGACCCGCACGCTCGTCTGGTTCGGCGCCTTTGTCGGCATGGCGGGACCCTATGGCATCGTCCGCGCGCACGACACGCGCGACTGGGCGCAGCGGCAGGCCGACTGCCACCCATTCCTTGCGCACAAGACCCACATCGTTCGCGACGCCTGGTGGCAGATCTATTGCCGCCTCGATCTCGACCGGCCGCCGCGCTTCGATTTCGCCGAACTCGACCGCGACCCCTTCTATCGCTGGCTCGAGACGACGTGGCGCTGGCAGCAACTGCCCGTCGCGCTGCTTTTCTTCGCCATTGGCGGCTGGAGCTGGGTCATCTGGGGCGTCGCCGCGCGCGTTGCGGTCGCCAACCACGGCCACTGGCTCGTCGGCCACCTCGCGCACAATCGCGGGCCGCAGCATTGGACCGTCGACGCGCACGGTGTGCAAGCGTTCGACGTGCCCTGGGCCGCGATCCCGACGATGGGCGAGGCGTGGCACAACAATCATCACGCCTATCCCGGTTCGGCGCGCATCGGCCTCCATCCGGGGCAGAGCGATTGGGGCTATGCCGTCATCCGCCTGTGCGAGCGGCTTGGGTTGATGTGGGACGTGCGGACGCCCGACACGCTGGGCAAGCGCCCCGGTCTCTCCGAGGTCTCTCGACACGGGACGGGCTTGGCGGCACAGTCGCCACATGGACACCGCAATTCACAGCTGGCCCGCTGAGGCCGAAACCCTCTTGGACGACCTCGTCGACCTCCGCCGCGCGATCCACCGCGAGCCCGAACTGGGCCTCCAGAACCCGAAGACGCTCGCGAAGATCAAGGAGGCGCTCACCGGCCTGCCGCTCGAATTTCGCGAGGGGCCCTCGACCACCGGCCTGATCGCGATCCTGCGCGGTCCCGCCAACGGGCGCACCGTTCTGCTGCGCGGCGACATGGATGCGCTGCCGCTGCTCGAGGACACGGGCCTCGATTTCTCGTCAGAGACCACCGGCGCGATGCACGCGTGCGGGCACGACACGCATGTCGCGATGCTCGTCGGCGCGGCGAAGCTGCTGTGCGCGGCGCGCGACCGCCTGCCCGGCACCGTGATGTTCATGTTCCAGCCGGGCGAGGAAGGCCATCATGGCGCGCGCTTCATGCTGAACGATGGCATCATCGATCCGCTGCCCGACGCCGCCTTCGCGCTCCACATCATGCCCAACGCGCCGCATGGCATCTTCGCGGGGCGTGCGGGGCCGTTGCTCGCTTCGTCCGACGTGCTGTCGATCACCGTGAAGGGCGCGGGCGGCCACGCCTCGATGCCCCACGATGCCGTCGACCCGATCCCGGTTGCTTGTTCTATCGTAACCGCGATCCAGACGATGGTGACGCGCCGCATCTCGGTCTTCGACCCCGCCGTCGTCACGATCGCCAAGATCGCGGCGGGAACGACGAACAATATCATCCCCGAGACCGCCGAGATGCTCGGCACGATCCGCACCCTTTCCCCGGAAAGGCGCGCGATGGTCGCGCGCGAGCTGAAGCGCCTCGCCCCCGCGATCGCCGAGGCGCATGGCTGCACCGCCGAGGTGCAGATCGAGGAGGGTTTCCCCGTCACCATCTGCGACAGCCGCGCGGTCGCGTTCGGGCAGTCGGTTGTCGAAGAGACGTTCGGCGAGCAGGCCTGGCTGACGATGGACAATCCGGTGATGGGCGCCGAGGATTTCTCCTACGTGCTCGAAAAGGTCCCCGGCGCAATGTTCTGGCTCGGCGCGAGCGCCGAAGGCAGCGACTGGCGCGCCTGCTGCGGGCTGCACTCGAACCGCATGGTCCTCGACGAAAAGGTGATGGCACGCGGTGCCGCGCTGCATGCCGCGCTCGCCGAGCGGTTCCTGAACGAGGGGTTCGCGTAAACGATTCTCACGCAAAGGTTTCTTTGTGTCTTCGCGCCTTTGCGTGAAACTCAAATAGGACGACGCTTGCGGTCAAACGTAACGCTTCCTAGATTTGCCCGGGGGTGCCTCCATCCAAAAGGACCACATATGATCAATATCATCGGCGCCATCCTTTCGGGCCTGATCATCGGGGCGCTCGCGCGCTTCTTCTACCCCGGCGCGGTGCAGATGGGGTGGGTCGCGACCATCCTGCTCGGCATCGGCGGGTCACTGCTCGCCGGGCTCGTCACTTCACGCGGGCGGGCGGATTTTCACCGCGCGGGCTGCCTCGCCTCGGTGATCGGCGCAGTCGTGCTGATCCTCGTCGGGAGGCTGCTCAGCGTCGGCGGGTAGGCAGAAGGTAATCCCCGGCTGTCAAAGGCGGGGCCGACGACCAAAGTGGGGAACAATAGCCATGGCGAATGCCATCGGACATCTCGCGGCATGGGCCAGCCGCACCTATCCGTTCGAGAAGGGCCAGTGGCGTCTCGGCAGCCTCGCCTACCGCCTGCTGCCCGAAGCCGCGGTGCGGTCGCAGATCCGCACCGCCCAAACGCGTCACGGCTTTGCGATGCGGCTCGACCTCGGCCAGTTCGTCAACCGCACCATCTATTGCACCGGCGGCTGGGAGCCGCTCGAGACGATGGTCATATCGGCGGCGCTGAAACCCGGCGACAGCTTCGTCGATGTCGGCGCGAATATCGGCTTTTTCTCTCGCTGCTCGCCCACCGGCTCGTCGGACCCGAAGGCCGCATCCACGCCATCGAGGCCACCCCCTCGACCGCCGACCTGCTTGACGACAATATCGCGCGCAACGATGCGGGCGCGATCCGCGTCCACCGCTGCGCGGCCAGCGACCGCGAAGGCATGGCGAACATGGTGGTGCACGATGCCGGCAATATCGGCAGCAACCATTTGTCCTTTGACCGCGAAGGCGCGGGCGCAGGAATCCCGCTGCGCCGCCTCGACAGCCTGCTCGCCGGCGAGGCGATCCGCCTGATCAAACTCGACATCGAGGGCGCCGAGGCGATGGCGCTGCGCGGTGCGGGCGCGCTGCTCGACGGCGACACGACGCCCGCACTCTTGTTCGAATTCTCGCCGAACATGCTGCGCGGAATGGGCGACGACCCCGCGGCGTTGCTCGCCCACCTGGAGGGCAAGGGCTACACGATCTACGAAATCCACCCTAACCGGCTGACCCCTCGGGACGATAGCATATTGGCACGGACGCAGACCTATCTGCTCGCACTCAAACCCGGCGACCCGCTCCACGCCGCGCTCGGCGGCTGATTGCGCATCATTCGATCATCGCCTCGACCGTCTCGTGCGGGTACAGGAGGAATTCGCGATACAGTTTGTAGTGCGCGGTGTCTTCGAGCCGCACCGGCTCGATGCCGAAGGGGCTGATTTGCCACAGATCGGCGTCGGGCAGCGCCATCAGGATCGGCGAATGCGTCGCCATGATCACCTGACTGTTGTTCGCCCGCTGAATCCGCCGAAGCAGCTTGAGGAAATCGAACTGGCGCGACGGCGAGAGCGCCGATTCGGGTTCGTCGAAAATATAGATGCCCTGCCGATCGGCGCGCTCCTCGAAAAACCCCAGAAAGCCTTCGCCGTGCGACCAGGACAGGTAATCGGGTGGAGAAAAACCCGCGTCGTAGGCGGCCTGATCGACGTAGCGGGCGAGCGAGAAGAAGGTTTCGGCGCGAAAAAAGAATCCGTTGCCGATCTTGGGCAGCCAGGCCGCGCGAAGCGCATCCGCCAGCACGCCGCCGTCGGTTCCCGAGATCGTCGAGCGATCGACGGCTCTATGGCCATAACCGCCCCCGCCCTCGCTGAAACCGGCCAACACCGCGATGGCTTCGAGCAGGGTCGATTTGCCCGATCCATTTTCACCCACCAGGATCGTGACGGGTTTCTCGAACCGGATCTCGAACGCCGGGTCGCCGAACAACGGGATATTGAAGGGGTATAGGTCGCGATCGACGACTGGCTTGTCGGCATCCCCCGCCGATTCCGGCATCCACACCCGCCGCAGATAGGGCGGCGGAAGCTTTATCCGCGACCCGCCCCTAGCCATCGGTCACGGCACCAGCACCGTGTCGACCGCCTGCGGCAACAGGTCGGGATAGTCGAGCGTATAATGCAGCCCGCGGCTTTCCTTGCGGTGGAGCGCGCTGCGCACGATCAGCTCGGCGCATTGCAGCAGGTTGCGCAGCTCGATCAGGTCGGTCGTGACGCGGAAATGGCCGTAATAATCCTCGACCTCGTGCGTCATCATGTCGATGCGATGCCGCGCGCGCTCGAGCCTTTTGGTCGTGCGCACGATGCCGACATAATTCCACATGAAGCGGCGGATCTCGGTCCAGTTCTGCTTGATCACGACCTCTTCGTCGGAGTCCGTCACGCGGCTCGCGTCCCACGGGCGGATCGCGGGCGGCGCGTCGAGCTGGTCCCAGCTCTGGATGATATGCTTCGCCGCCGCCTCGCCGAAGACGAAGCATTCGAGCAGCGAGTTCGACGCCAACCGATTGGCGCCATGGAGCCCGCTCTCGGTGCACTCGCCCGCGGCATAGAGGCCGGGCAGGTCGGTGCGCCCGTCGAGGTCGATCAGGATGCCGCCGCAGGTATAATGCTGCGCCGGCACCACCGGGATCGGCTGCTTCGTCATATCGATGCCGAGCGTCAGCAGCTTTTCATAGATGTTCGGGAAATGCCCCGCGACGAAATCGGGGTCCTGGTGACTGATGTCGAGGTGGACATAGTCGAGCCCCGACCGCTTGATCTGGTCGTCGTTCGCGCGCGCAACGACATCGCGCGGCGCGAGTTCGGCGCGCGCGTCATAATCGGGCATATAGCGGTGCCCGGTGACGGGGTGCTTCAACAGACCGCCCTCGCCGCGCACCGCCTCGGTGATCAGGAAATTCTTGACGTCGAGATTATAGAGGCAGGTCGGGTGGAACTGCATCATCTCCATATTCGAGACGCGCGCGCCCGCGCGCCATGCCATCGCAATGCCGTCGCCGGTCGCGCCGCGCGGTGCAGTCGAGAATTGATAGACGCGCCCCGCGCCCCCGCTCGCGAGGATCGTCGCGCGGCCGACATGCGCGTGAACCTTGCCGCTCTTTTCGTCGAGCGCATAGACGCCCCACACGCGCCCCGATCCCGAATAGCGCGCCTCGTGGCGGCCGGTGATCAGGTCGATGCACGCCTGCCCCGGCAGCAAAGTAATGTTCGGATGCGCCTCGGCCGTCTTGAGGAGCGCCGCCTGCACCGCCCAGCCGGTCGCGTCATCGACATGGACGATGCGGCGGTGCGAATGCCCGCCCTCGCGCGTCAGGTGCAGCGCCTCGGCATCCTTGTTGAACGGCACGCCCATTTCGACGAGGCGCTCGATCGCGTTCGGGGCGTTCTCGACGACGAACTCGACCGTCTCGCGGCGGTTGAGCCCCGCGCCCGCGACCATCGTATCCTCGATATGATTTTCGAACGTGTCGCCCGCATCGAGCACCGCCGCGATCCCGCCCTGCGCCCACGCGGTCGACCCGCCGTTGAGGTCGCCCTTCGCGAGCACGAGCACGCGGCAATGGCCGGCGAGCGCGATCGCCGCGGTCAGTCCGGCGGCACCGGAACCGACGATGATGATATCGTATTCACTCATTGCGCCTCTGTTGCATAGCCTGAAGGCGCATGACAGGGGGGATTCGACGTCGACGGCAAAGGGAAATCTTCGCGATGCGCAAAGCGGAATTTGGCCGGCGCGCGATGCTGGCCGGAATGGCGGCGCTTCCGCTTACCGGCTGCGCAGACCGTCTCGCGACTAGGGCTTCCGGCCGGGCGAGCAGCCTTGGCCTCGCGACGTTCAACATCTGGCACGACGCCGGCGGACATTGGCCGGTGCGGTTTCGGCTGCTGGCCGCCGCGCTGCGCGCCGTCGATGCCGATGTCGTCGCGCTGCAGGAAGTGCTCGAAGATGCACGCAAGGGCCTGCCCAACCAGGCCGACACGATCGCGCGCGAACTTGGTTACGCGCAAGTCCACTTCGTCGCGGTCGAGCCCGAAGGGGCGCCCCGGCGGTACGGCAACGCCATCCTCACCCGCCTGCCGGTAATCGAGGTCGCGCGCCGCAAGCTCGAACCGCTGTCGGACTATCGCACCGCGATCCGCGTGCGCGTGCGGACCGGCGCCGGGCCGATCGACATCGTCGCCACACATCTTGCGTGGCAGACCGAGGCGAGCGCGGTCCGCGCGGAGCAGCTGGCCGACCTGCTCGCCTGGCTGCCCGATGACGGGGTGCCGCTCGTCGTGATGGGCGATTTCAACGCGCCGCAGGGCGATCCGGGGCTGCAAGCAATGGGACCGCCGCGGTTCGAATCGGCGCTCCCGCGCGGCGCGGCCGAAACCACGCTCAACCCCGCGCGCGGCCACAAGCCCCGCGTGATCGACCATATCTTCGTCGAGCGGGCAGTCTTTGCCGTCCGCGATGCCCATGTCATCGGAGACAAGCCGGTGGATGGCGAATATCCGTCCGATCATTTCGGCGTCGCCGCGCGCCTGACACGGCGCTGACGCTCAGGCGGCGCGGCGCGTCAAATTCAGGAACACATCTTCCAGGTCGGCCTCGCGCGTCGAAACATCGACGATGCCAAGCCCCATCGCGTTGACCGCGGCGAGCACCTCGCCCGCGTTCATGCGGTCCTTGTTGTAGCTGATCGCGAGGCCGCGCTCGCCCTCGCGTTCGATCTTGTCGAAGGCGGGATGCGTCGGCAGGTCGGTGACATCGGCGTCGAGCGTCACGACGACGATCTTCTCGCGCGCCATGTCGACCAGCTCGCGCGTCGGCTTGTTCGCGATCAGCTTGCCGTGGTTGATGATCGCGATCCGGTCGCACAGTTCCTCGGCCTCTTCGAGATAATGCGTCGTGAGCACCACGGTGACGCCGCGGTCGTTCAAGGACTGGACATAGGACCAGAGCTGCTGGCGCAGTTCGATGTCGACCCCCGCGGTCGGCTCGTCGAGGACGATGATCGGCGGCGAATGGACCATGGCTTTTGCCACCAGCAGGCGCCGCTTCATCCCCCCGGACAGCGTGCGCGCATAAGCGTCGCGTTTGTCCGAGAGATGCACCGCGGCGAGCAACTCGTCCGAAATGCGCTTGCCCTTGGCCACGCCATAAAGCCCCGCCTGATTCTCAAGCGTCTCATAGGGCGTAAAAAACGGATCGAAGACGATTTCCTGCGGCACGATGCCGATCGAATATTTGGCGTTGCGGGGATCGGCGTCGATGTCGAAGCCCCAGATGCTCGCCGACCCGCTCGTCTTGTTGACCAGCCCCGCGAGGATATTGATCAGCGTCGATTTGCCCGCGCCGTTCGGCCCTAGCAGCCCGAAAATCTGGCCGCGCGGCACGTCGAAACTGACATTGTCGAGCGCCTGCTTGCCGCCGGCATAGATTTTGGAGACGGCGTCGATGCGGATGGCGGCTTCACTCATGGCCGCTTCCATAGCCGCGCACCTGCGCGCGCGAAAGACTTCATCGTCAGCCTGTTTTTGCTGAGCAGTGCATTAACGCTAAATTCGAAAATCCCCGCTAGGTCGGGCTGCGTGAGGACCAGACACACCATTCGCCCGCGGCCCGTGCTGCGTGGCCTAGCCGCCTTTGCGCTCGTCATCGCACCCGCCGCCGCTTCGCCGGCGCTGGCGCAGGCGGGCGCGCAGAGCGAGGCCGAAGCCATCGTGCTGCGCCCGCTTTCCTTCTTCAAGGTCAACGACCTCGACTTCGGCGACATCATCGCGTCGGGCACCGCGGGCACGGTCACGCTCGAACCCGACGGGTCGCGCAGCCGCACCGGCGGTGTCACGCTGGCGGGGGGCGGCGGCGAGCCCGCGCGTTTCGCTGGACTCGGCAGCCTCAATCGCCAGGTCAATATCTCGCTCGGATCGAACAGTATCTGGATCACCGGACCGGGCACGCGGATGCGCGTGCGCAATTTCGAGATCGGCAGCACGCCGACCGCGATCCTGTCGACCTCGCCGACGCGTTTCCGTATCACCTCGCCGCTCGGCAATTATAATTTCCCGGTCGGCGCGACGCTGGAGGTCGGCGCCAACCAGGCGCCGGGCGATTACAGCGGCACCTTCACCATCACATTAAACTATCTCTGACTTCGGCTGTGGGGGAGACGGCGCCGGGGGACCACCTGTATCCGCAAGGATGCTTGCCGGCGCCGTCATGGCCCCATGCTCTCCAGCTTCCGTTCGCCTCGAGGAGGGACTGAGCCCCGGCGAAGGCCCGTCTCGAAGGGCCCTTCGAGACATCGCTTCGACAAGCTCAGCGATTCCTCAGGGCAAACGGTGTGAGAGCTGGGAAGATCTCAACACCCGATTGCGGGCTACCGCCACGCTTGCTATGGGCGCGGTCGATGACCCAGCCCGCTCCCGAAACCATCCGCACGCCCAAGACCCGTATCGCCTGCGACGGCACCGGCGACGGCCTCGCCGACGCGGCGCTCGGCCACCCGCGCGTGTGGCTCGAAATCGATACCGACGAAGGCTTCGCCGATTGCGGCTATTGCGACCGGCGCTTCATCCTCATCGGCGGGATCGCCGATAAAAGTTAGGCAACGGCGGGATCGCCAACAAAGGTTGAGCCCCGCTGCGTCACCGATCCGCCTGACCGGCCGCCAGACGTAAACAGCCTCTTTACCAAGCCCGTGCATCATCGATGAATGTCCGTCCGGCATAACTGTGCCAGACAGGAGCAGAATCTGTGGGGATTCGAGGGACCAGAAACGGTCGGGGCGCTGTTCGCACCCTGACCATCGCTGCTGCGGCGGCGAGCGTGGCGCTATGCGTCCCGGTTTATGCCGCCGACACCAATGTCACCGCCAACGCCGCGATCGTTCGCCCGAGCTCGCTCA
This sequence comes from Sphingopyxis sp., assembly GCF_036675685.1. GTDB lineage: Bacteria > Pseudomonadota > Alphaproteobacteria > Sphingomonadales > Sphingomonadaceae > Sphingopyxis. The sequence goes on along the minus strand of NZ_JAKFEM010000018.1, from coordinate 26,877 downwards.
TCAAGACCGATGACCTTGATTTCGGTACCCTCATCAGCGGGCCGACCGGCGGCACCATGACGATCAATCCCGTCACCAATGCGCGCACCACCAGCGGCGGCGCGACCCCCGTCGGCAATGATGGCCAACGCGCCGTCTTTCAGGGCACCGGCGGCATCCTGCTCATCACCGTGTCGGGGAGCACCTCGGTCACGCTGGCGCGTGTCGGCGGCGGCGCGCCGACAATGACCGCGACCCTCGTGCGCGCCGCCAGCACGGGTGGCGGCGGCATCGCCCTGCTCGGCTCGACCCTGCTGCCCAGCGGCGTCCAGACCTATTATATCGGCGGGACGCTGACCGTGCCTGCGAACCAGCCCGAGGGCGACTACAACGGCACCTTCACCCTCACCGTCAACTATCTCTGATGCGGGCGTTTGCGCGTAGCGACGCGCGTGCCTATATCGGCGCCATGACAAGCCCCACCGATCCCCGCCGCTTCCTCTATCGCGCCGACGCGCTCGATCCCGATCTGGCGCAGGCGCTCGCGCGCGAAGCGCTCGCCAAGGCCGACGACGGCGAGCTCTATCTGCAATATCGCGCGACCGAGAGCTTCGGCTTCGACGACGGGCGGCTCAAGACCGCCGACTATTCGACCGACGCGGGCTTTGGCCTGCGCGCCGTGTCGGGCGAGATGACGGGCTTTGCCCACGCGAGCGACATCAGCGCCGGTGCAATCCGCCGCGCCGCCGAAACGCTCGCTTTGCTCGATCCCGCGAGCCAACCCCACGCCGCACCGCCGCCGCGCACCAACCGCCACCTCTATGACGAGGCAAACCCGCTCGACCTCATCCCCTTCGCGAAGAAGGTCGCGCTCTGCCAAGAAATCGACGCCGCGGCGCGCGCGCGCGATCCGCGCATCGTCCAGGTGTCGGTCGCGCTCGCGGGCAGCTGGTCGGTGGTCGAGATCGTCCGCGCCGACGGCTTCCTCGCGACCGACATCCGCCCGCTCGTCCGCCTCAACGTCTCGATCGTGGTCGAGGAAAATGGCCGCCGCGAAACCGGCACTTTCGGCCTCGGCGGTCGCTACATGTACGATCATCTGTTCGAGCCCGAACAGTGGAACCGCGCGATCGACGAGGCGCTGGCGCAGGCGCTCGTCAATTTGCGCGCGGTCGATGCCCCCGCGGGCGAATTCACCGTGCTGCTCGGCCCCGGCTGGCCCGGCGTGCTGCTCCACGAAGCCGTCGGCCACGGGCTCGAGGGCGATTTCAACCGCAAGGGCACCAGCGCCTTTTCGGGCCGCATCGGCGAACGCGTCGCCGCGCCCGGCGTCACCGTGGTCGACGACGGCGCGATGGACAGCCCGGTCGGCGGCGGCCGTCGCGGCTCGCTTTCGATCGACGACGAAGGCACGCCCACGGGCGAGACGGTGCTGATCGAGGACGGCATCCTCAAGGGCTATATGCAGGACCGCCTCAACGCCCGCCTCATGGGGGTCGAACCCACGGGCAACGGCCGCCGCGAGAGTTTCGCGCACGCACCGATGCCGCGGATGACCAACACCTTCATGAAGGGTGGCAACGACAACCCCGCCGAACTGCTCAGTCGCGTCAAGAATGGCATTTTCGCCAAAAGCTTCGGTGGCGGACAGGTCGACATCGTATCGGGCAAGTTCGTCTTCAGCTGCACCGAGGCGTACAAGATCGAGAATGGCAAGCTTGGCGATTCGATCAAGGGCGCGACCTTGATCGGCGACGGGCCGAGCGTGCTGACCAAGGTCACCGGCATCGGCAACGACATGGCGATCGACGAAGGCATCGGCATCTGCGGCAAGGGCGGCCAGAGCGTCCCTGCGGGCGTCGGCCAGCCGACGTTGCTGGTCAGCGGGCTGACGGTCGGCGGCACGGCGTAGTTAGTCCTCCCTTTCGTCATGCCGGACTTGATCCGGCACCCATGGCTCGACCCGTCCGCATGGAACCCGGATCAAGTCCGGGGTGACGAATATGGTTTTAGCCCTGTGACCACGTTCACTTGGCGTTCGCCCCTCCCGCGCATATAGCTCACCCAAACAGAAAAGAATCGGGTCGCATCATCCGTGGGGGCATCCCTCACAACAGGGAGGGATTTATGCGTTCGAATCTGCGATTCGTTTCCATCACCGCCGTTGCCGCGATGCTCGCCGCCGTTCCCGGATCGGCGCAAAAATCGACCGGCCCCAAGGAACGTTATGAAATGGACGTCGCGACGATGTCGGGCTTCGCCGCGATGGCAGGCGGCGGGCGCGGCGGCCTCGGCGGCGCGATGGGGATGATGTTCGGCGGCGATCCGTCGAGCAAGGTCGCCTACACGCTCAACCTCCGCCTCGGCTCCGACCAGAACCCGACCGCGCCGCCGCCGAAGGGCGATCATTTCTTCCAGCCGCAGGCCAAGCTCGGCAAATCGGTGCCGCTGATCAGCCCCGAGCGAAAGACCGGCGACTATCCCGCCCAATTCGAGCGACCGAAGGGCCGCCTGCTGCTTTACTGGGGCTGCGGCGCCAAGCCTGGCCCCGGACAGCCGGTCGTGATCGATTTCGCCAAGGTCGCCGCGGGCCAGGTCCCGCCGGGCCTGTTTTCGAGCGCGGTGCCGGTGATCCGCGAAGTCAGCCAGATGAACAGCCGCTCCTATGCCGACTGGCCGAACAGCAAGGGCGGCAAGCAGCCCGGATCGGGGTCGTCGCTGATCGGGGCGCATCGCGTCGCGAGCAACTATGGCCCCGACATCAACTTCACCCTCGCGCAGGATTATATGCCGGGCCTGTCGGCGTCGACCGCGATCCAGACCGACGGGTCGGTGATGGTCCGCTGGAACCCGATCCAGCCCGCGACGGGCTATGTCGCGTGGACGATCGGCGGCATGGACCGGCAGGACAAGGGCGGCGACATGATCTGGTGGACGAGCAGCGCGTCGAAGGAATTCGGTGGCGGGCTGTGGGACTGGCTGCCCCCCGCGACCGTCGCGAAGCTGGTGACGCAAAAGATCGTGATGCCGCCTGCCCAAACGAGCTGCCAGATCCCCGCCGCGGTCAAGCAGGCATCGGGCGAGATGATGATCGGCAATTTGAACGCCTTCGGTCCCGAGGCGAATTTCTCTTATCCGCCCAAGCCCGCGGGCAATGCGGTGTGGAACATCGACTGGACCGCCAAGGCACGCTTCCGTTCGCACACGATGCTGCTGATCGGTGCCGATTTCGGCGGCATGGGCGGATCAACTACGGGCGGCAGCACCCCCGTCGAGCAGCCCAAGAAGAAGAAATGCAAAGGCCCGCTCGGCATCCCGCTGCCCGACGGAGCGTGCTGACGGCAAGGCGAACGACCATGAGTCAGCCCTTGTTCACACGGGCTGGGGCATGATCCGCGCCGGGTAGGGTTATGATGAAGACAGGAGTCGAACCATGCGCCCATTGATTGCAACACTCGTTGCCGCGGCGGCGATCGCGGTCATTCCCGGGGTATCGACCGCAAAGGAGCGGCTCGCCCCCGAAGACCAGCTCGCCAAGCTGCTCGAAGGCCGCGTCGCCGGTGAGCCGCAAAACTGCATCCCGCTGTCGAGCGTCAACGGCTCGCAGATCATCGAAAAGACCGCGATCGTCTATCGCGTCGGCAGCACGATGTGGGTCAACCGTCCGAAAGGCGGCGCCGAATCGCTCGACGACGACGATATTCTCGTGACCAAGACGACGGGCAGCCAGCTGTGCAGCATCGACCCCGTCGAACTGCGCGACCGCACCAGCCGGATGTACAGCGGCTTTGTGTCGCTCGGCGAATTCGTCCCCTATCGGCGCGCCAAGAAGGCCGAGTGATCGGGGCTCTCGCGCCCCAGCCCAACCGGTCTTAATCCGTCATCCCGGCGAAGGCCGGGATCTCAACGTGGCGAGCGATCGTTATGTCGAGATCCCGGCCTTCAGCCTTTGGCTGAAGTTTATCCTGAGCGCCTGCCAAGGCAGTCGAAGGGCCGGGATGACGACTGAATGGGAAGGATTATTTTGCTCGACCAAAAAACCAATCCGCCCCCCGCCGACTGGGCGGCGCAATTGCTCGCCTTCTGGTTCGACGCGCACGGCATGGACGACTGGTACGGCGGCGGGCCCGAATTCGACGAGGCGGTTCGCAGCCTTGCCGGCGACTGGCACGCGATGCTGCGGTCGCAGCCCGCGGAAACCTTCCTGACCGACCCCGACACCGCACTCGCCGCGGCGATCCTGTTCGACCAGGTGCCGCGCAATATCTTCCGGGGCTCCGCCGACGCCTTTGCGACCGATAGCCTCGCGCGCGCGATCGCCCAGAGCATCGTCGAACGCGGCTGGGACAAGGATTTTCCCGACGACCGCCGCCAGTTCGCGTGCCTGCCCTTCCAGCACAGCGAGGATATTGCCGACCAGCGCGAATCGCTGCGCCTGTTCGGCCAGTTCAGCGACCCGATGTTCCACGATTATGCGAGGGCGCATTTCGACATCGTCGACCGCTTCGGGCGCTTCCCGCACCGCAACGCGGTGCTCGGCCGCGCCACCCGCCCCGACGAAGAAGCGGCGGTGGAGGAAGGCAAGAATTGGTGATAGGGCTGGCCCACTATCCGGACGGAGCCCGATCATGGCCGAATTCACCGACACGCTGACCGACAAGCATATCGCCTTCATCGAAAAACAGCCGGTCTATTTCACCGCGACCGCTGCCGCTGACGCGCGCATCAACCTGTCGCCCAAGGGCTATGCCGACAGCTTCCGGATCCTCTCCGAAAGCCGGGTCGCCTATCTCGACCTCGGCGGATCGGGAAACGAGACCCACGCGCATCTCGCCGCCGACGGGCGCATCACCATCATGTTCTGCGCCTTCGACCGCAGCGCGCTGATCCTGCGCATCTACGGCCGCGGCCGCCCCCTGCTGCCACAGGACGCCGAGTGGGACGAGACTGCCGCGCATTTCACGCTACTTCCCGGCACGCGCCAGATCTTCGTCATCGACGTCGACAGCGTGCAGACAAGCTGCGGCTGGGGGGTGCCGATGATGGAATTGCAACACGAACGCGACACGCTGCAGAAATATCACCGCCAGGCCGACCGCGACCTGTGGGTCGAAAAATTCAAGGAGCGTGACCGAAGCATCGATGGCCTGCCGACGCGCCCGACCGACCGCTTCATCGCCGGCGATGCCTGATGCCATTGGTCGAATTGGTGCGCCTTCCCAATGGCGCCGAGGCCGAACTGCTCCGCGGGCGGCTCGAGAGCGCCGGGGTCCACGCGGTCTGTTTCGACGCGGGCATGAATATTGCCGAAAGCGTCGGGTTGCTGATCCCGGTGCGCATCATGGTGCTCGACGAGGACCTGGACGAGGCGAGCGCGTTGCTGGCCGAATTCGGAACCAGTTAGGCGCAACTCCACCCCTCTTCCGTTCGTCCTGAGCTTGTCGAAGGACCGTTTTTCCTTTTCAAGGATAGGGAGAAGGACGGTGCTTCGACAAGCTCAGCACGAACGGCAGTTAGGTCAGTTACAAACACTCCCATGATCAAGGTCGCCAGTTACAATATGCGCAAGGGCATCGGGCTCGACCGGCGCCGCGACCCCGGGCGGGTGTTGTCGGTGCTCGGCGAGCTCGACGCCGACATCGTTGCGCTGCAGGAGGCCGATCGCCGTTTCGGCACCCGCGCCAGCGCGATCCCGCCGCATATGTTCGACGAGCATAGCGATTATGTCCCCGTCGGGCTCGACAACCGCCCGCACAGCATCGGCTGGCACGGCAATGCGCTGCTCGTCCGGAAGGGCGCCGAGGTCGAGGAAAGCCATGCGCTGCACCTTCCGACACTCGAACCGCGCGGCGCCGTCGCGGCGACGATCCGGATCGGCGACACAAGATTGCGCGTGGTCGGCATGCACCTCGATATTTCGGGCCTGCGCCGCCGCCAGCAGGCGCGCGCGATCCTGAAGCATGTCGCCGAGGGCGAGGATTTGCCGACAATCCTGATGGGCGACTGCAACGAATGGCGCGCGTCCGGCGGCTGCCTCGCCGATTTCGGCGAGCGCCACCACATGGTCGACACCGGCCACAGCTTTCACAGCCGCCGCCCGGTGGCCAAGCTGGACCGCATCTTTGCGACCCCCGACCTTCAGACGGTCGACGCGGGCGTGCACCAGAGCGCGCTAGCGGCGCGGGCTTCGGATCATTTGCCGATCTGGGCGCGGTTCAGGGCGGCTGACTAGAAACCTGAAATCCCTCCCGCAGGCGGGAGGGGAACAATACTGCCCAAAATTTAGGCAAACCCCTGCCTCGCCTGCCCATCGAACGAACGATTGCGTCGTGATGGCCGCCCCATAATGTCACAAAATGTTAACTTTCGCTTCGCCCGCGCAATCTGGCACGGCTGTTGCAGTGCAACATGGTGCCATTAGCAAAAGGGGGCGTCATGAAGCTGATCTTGGCCATCATCAAACCATTCAAGCTCGACGAGGTGCGCGAAGCGCTCACCGGTCTGGGCATCGCCGGCATGACCGTGACCGAGGTCAAGGGTTTCGGCCGGCAAAAGGGGCAGACCGAAATTTACCGCGGCGCCGAATATGCGACCAACATGGTGCCGAAGGTGAAGATCGAGCTCGTCTGCGACGACGCGCTTGCACCGCGCGTCGTCGAAACGCTGCAGCAAAGCGCCGGCACCGGTTCGATCGGCGACGGCAAGATTTTCGTCCTCGACGTGGGTCAGGCGGTGCGCATCCGCACCGGCGAGACCGGCGAGGCGGCACTGTAATGACGAAGGGGGATACTATGACGTTCGCAAACAAGTTTGCGGCGGGCGCCGGGGCTGTCGGCCTCACGCTGTTCGCCGCGCTGCCCGCCTGGGCACAGGAAGCGGCGACCGCGGTCGCGGCGCCGGCCGCACCCGCCGCCGAGGCCGCGGCTCCCGCCGCTTTCACGCCAACGGCCGAGATGGTCAACAAAGGCGACGTGGCATGGATGCTCGTCGCCTCGGCTTTGGTCCTGATGATGTCGGTGCCCGCGCTGGCGCTTTTTTATGGCGGCCTTGTCCGCGCCAAGAATATGCTGTCGGTGCTGATGCAGGTGCTGACGATCGTCTGCGTCGCGGCGCTGGTCTGGTTCAGCTGGGGCTATTCGATGGCCTTCACCTCCACCGGTACGCCCTTCCCCTCGCTGTTCGGCGGCCTCGACAAGGCATTCCTCGCAGGCGTCGACGTGAACACCTTTGCCGCCACCTTCTCGAACGGGGTCTATCTGCCCGAATATGTCTTTGTGATCTTCCAGATGACCTTCGCCTGCATCACGCCGGCGCTGATCGTCGGGGCGTTTGCGGAGCGCGTGAAGTTCACACCGCTGATCATCTTCACGGTGCTGTGGCTGACCTTCGCTTATTTCCCGATCGCGCACATGGTGTGGTACTGGGCCGGGCCGGACTTCCTTCACGCCGCGCCGACCGACTACGGCTATCTGTGGGGCAAGGGCGCGCTCGACTTTGCCGGCGGCACCGTCGTCCATATCAATGCTGGCATCGCCGGTCTGGTCGGCTGCCTCGTGATCGGTCCGCGCCTCGGATACAATTCGGAACCGATGCCCCCGCACAATCTGGTCATGACGATGATCGGCGCCTCCTTGTTGTGGATCGGCTGGTTCGGCTTCAACGCCGGCTCGGGTCTCGAAGCCAACGCCTTTGGCGCGCTTGCCTTCATCAACACGCTGGTCGCGACGGCAGCCGCGGGTGCGACCTGGGCGATCATCGAACAGATCGTGCACAAGAAGCCGTCGTTGCTGGGCGGAGTTTCCGGCGTCGTCGCCGGTCTGGTCGCCATCACCCCGGCGGCGGGCTTCGCCCATCCCGGCACCGCGATCCTCCTCGGCGCCGTCGCCTCGCTGGTCTGCTTCTTCTTCGTCACCACGGTGAAGAAGAAACTGAAATATGACGACTCGCTCGACGTGTTCGGCATCCACGCGATCGGCGGCATCGTCGGCGCGATCGGCACCGGTTTCGTCGCCAACCCGGCCTGGGGCGGCCAGGGCTGGATCGATTACACCGGGCCCGTTGCCAAGGCTGGCGAGTTCGACCTGGCGGGCCAGCTGACGGCCCAGATCTGGGCGGTCGGCACCACCGTGCTGTGGACCGGCTTTGTCAGCGCGGTGTTGTTCCTCGGCCTCAAATACACCATCGGCCTGCGCCCGTCGAAGGACGTCGAGCAGGAAGGGCTCGACCTCGCCGAACATGGGGAGCGCGCCTACAACTATTAATCACGAGACAGGATACCCGCCGCCGCACGTCTCTCTCCTTTCAAACGGCGGCGGCGGGATCCTACCCAGGTTCCTCCTGCGAACCACTGGCCGGGGCTTGTCCCCGGCCATTTTTTTTGATTGTGGCCGGAACGGCCACGGGCCCGGGACTTGTCCCCGGCCATTTTTTTGCCCGGCATTTTTGCCCGCCGTTTTGGACTGTGGCCGCAACGCAACATGTCGCGGCCATTTTCTCGCGCAACAATCATGCGCCATTGCGAAATTGTGACAAAAGGCGCACCCCTCGCTTCGCGACGCAGCAACATAGCCGCGCGCTTTTACAGAGAGGAAATCACCATGCATGCTCGCTCTATGCTGCTGGCCGGGCTTTCGACGCTCGCGCTGGTCCCTATTGGCGCGCCCGCCTTCGCCCAGAACCCCGGTACCGCCGAAGACGACAGCAACATCATCATCGTCACCGCGACCAAGCGCGACGCCAATCTTCAGGACATCCCCTTTTCGATCAACGCCCAGACGGCCGAGGACATCCAGAAATCGGGCGCGGTGACACTCGAGGACCTGTCGCGCAACGTCGCGGGCCTCTCGGTCCAGAACCTCGGGCCCGGCCAAAGCCAGGTCTCGGTGCGCGGCGTCTCCGCGGGTCAGGTCGTGCGCGACCAGCCGGGGGTCAAGGAACAGGTCGGCGTCTATCTCGACGAAAGCGTGATCTCGCTCTCGCTCTTCACCCCCGACATCGACCTGTATGATCTGAACCGCGTCGAAACGCTGCGCGGGCCGCAGGGCACGCTGTTCGGCTCGGGTTCGGTCGGCGGCACGATCCGCTACATCACCAACCAGCCGAAGCTCGGCGTGATGGAAGGCAGCGTCGAGGCCAACCTCAACCTCGTCGATGGCGACGACATCGGCGGTCATCTGAAGGGCGCGATCAACGTGCCCATGGGCGATAAGGCGGCGATCCGCGCGGTCGGATATTACACCCGCTACGGCGGCTTCATCAACGCGATCGGCCCGGCGGGCAAGGAGGACGTCAACAGCGGCGAACGCTACGGCGGGCGCATCGCGCTGACCTTCGAGCCGACCGACAATCTCTCGATCACCCCGCGCGTCGTCTATCAAAAGGTCAAGGCCAACGGCTTCAACCGGCAGGACGTCTATAATCTCTACGCCAATCAGTTCACCACGACGCGGCCGCAGGTGACATTCGACGAGCGCGAGCAATATCTGCTGCTGCGCGAATCGTTCGAGGACGAGACGATGATCGCCGACCTCAAGATCGACGTCAAACTCGATGGGGTCAAGGTGACCGCGGTGACCAGCTATACCAACCGCGACATCCTGGTCAGCCGCGACGCAAGTGCGCTTACCGGTTCGGTGTCGGTCGACCTCGGCTTCCCCGCCGCGGGTGTGCTGTTACCGTCGAGCCTCGTCGACACGACCGATCTCAAGAGCTTCACCCAGGAAGTCCGGCTCGCGTCGGACTATGACAGCCCCTTCCAGTGGGTGTTCGGCGGCTTTTATTCCAGCACCGACCGCTTCTATCGCCAGCGGCTGCCGACCCCGGGCTATGACGCCTTCACCGACGCGACGCTCGGCGCGGGGACGTCGGCGGCGGTCGCCAATGGTTTCCCGGCCAACTCGCCCTATAATGCCGACCTGCCCTACGACATCAAGCAGCTCGCGATCTTCGGCGAAGGCACTTATTCGATCACCGATGCGTTCGACGTCACGCTCGGCGGCCGTTATTACGACTTCCTCGAGACACGCCGCTTCATCACCGGCGGACTGTTCGCCAACGGCGACCGCCGCCGCGACAAGACGCGATCGAACGGCATCAGCCCGCGCCTGCTGCTCAGCTATGACGTCGCCGACAATGTGTCGATCAACGCGCAGGCGTCGAAGGGCTTCCGCCTCGGCGGGGTCAATGATCCGCTGAACCTGCCACTCTGCTCGCCCGGCGACGCCGCGCTGTTCGGTGGTTTTCAGGATTATGACGACGAGACGCTGTGGAATTACGAGCTCGGCGTGAAGTCGCAGGGCCGCGGCTTCACCTTCAACGCCGCGGGTTTCTACAACGACATCAAGAACCTGCAGGTCACGCTCGACGCCGGAACCTGTTCGTCGCGTATCGTCTTCAACGTGCCCAAGGCGCATTCGATGGGGATCGAATTCGAACTCGGGCTGTCGCCGGTCGACGGGCTCGATCTCAACCTCTCGGGCAGCATCATCGAGGCCGAATTCGACACGACGCTACCCGGCGCGCTCACCGCCGCGACGGGGATTCGCGACGGCAACCGCCTGCCGTCGGTGCCGAAGTTCCAGCTGTCGGCTTCGGGCAGCTATGAATTCCCGGTGTCGGATACCGCGTCGGCCTATCTTTCCGCCTCGGTCCAGCATGTCGGCACGCGCTATACCCAGCCGGCGGATCAGGAAAACAACCCGCGCACCTTCGTCCACGGGCTGCCGTTCGGCGGCGCCCCGGCGAATGCGGCGACGACGATCGACCTGCAGCTTCCCGATTACCAGCTGGTCAATCTCAGCGCCGGGGTCGACTTCGACAATGGCTTGTCGCTGATCGCCTATGTCAACAATGTCTTCGACGAAAATGCCCTGCTCTCGTTCGATCGCGAACGCGGCGGACGGGCGCGCCTCGGTTACACGGTCGGCCAGCCGCGGACCTTTGGCATCACCGCGCGCAAGACATTCTGATCCGGAAAGAGGGGCCGGTTCGGGTGAACAACCGGCCCTTTTTGCTGCATGCTGCGCTGCACAATATCTAGGCAGCACTGCCGCGAATTTAGGCCTTCCCAACATGACATTAATATGGCATTCATTGCGTCAACAGTTTCAGGAGGGGAGAGCCTGAAAGGCTGGGCCGGGACGCAAGTCCCGGCCCTCTTTTTTTGTGCGCAGCATAAGAATTGCCAAAAAACCTTGGTTTTCAGCCATTGTTGCGGCGATAGCGCAGCACGGCAAAGGCCCGCCAGCTGCCGTCATCCTGCAACACCGAATCGCTGACGACGAGCAAATCCTTCGTCTCCAGCCGATAGGTCGACCGGCCGATTTCGACATCGGCGCTGCCCCAATTTGTCGACCACAAAACACCCTCGATGCGGCCCGAAACGGCCCGCGTCCGGCCCGTGCTGTCGGTCCAGTTTCCGCGGATGCGACCCTTGGCGTCGACCCGGTAATTCGCCTCGGCCGAATAGGCGACCGGCGGCTTTCCTTCGATCGCCCCCGCTATCGTCAGGCGATAGACGAGCCGTGTCGCCGGCGCGTCGGGCGCGGGCCCGATTTCGAGCGTCGCGGTCGCGGGCTTGCCGAACGTCTGCCCCTCGCCGCTCCACATCCCGTGCCACGCGGCGAGCGAAGGCGCCCCCAATCCAGGTACGGATGCCGGCGCCGGTGCCAGCAACGCCGCCACCGCCCACCAGATGGGCGTCATGCCGCCATCTCGGACTGCGAGAACATGAAGGCGTTGCCGTCGGGATCGTAGAAGGTAAGCAATTTCACCAACCCCGGAATATGCTGGATCTCGCCATCCTGCCGCACGCCTTCGGCATCGAGATGCGCTTTGGCGGCATCGATGTCGGCGACCTCGAACACATTCGTCGCACCCCCGCCCTGCACCACGCTCTCGACCTGGCTTAGCCCGATATTGACCCCCGTCATCGGGGTCGCGAGCTCGCACCAGCCAAGCTCGTCGGCGCGGTAGAGCAGCTTGCAGTGCATCACGCGCTCGTACCACGCGATCGACGCAGTCATGTCCTTGACCCCCATCGAACAGGTGAGTTCGGATCCGATTTCGAGTGCCATGCCCTTCCTCCGTCTGCCAACGCGCTTGCGTCTATAGTCCGGTTTGTATAGTTAGTTGCAAATGCCGTCAAGCCAACCCGATCCAATGCTCGTCCAGCTCGGCAGCCACCGCTGGCTGGTGCCGCTGCTCGCCGACCTTGCGGCGCACAAGGGCGCGCGCTTCGTCGAGCTGCTCCACCGGCTGGAGCTGCCGCGCGACAGCTGCAAGCGCACGCTCGACGCCGCGGCAGCGATCGGCTGGGTGCAGCGCAACCCCGGCCACGGCCACCCGCTGCGCCCCGAATATATCCTGACCGAAGCGGGCAAGGTCGCGGCAGCGCGCGCCGCGACGATCGCCGAGGCGCAGCAGGAAATCGGCCTGCCGCCCGGCGCCGCGACGCGCTGGGGACTGCCGCTGGTGGTGGGGATCGGCATGGGCCACGACCGCTTCAACGCGCTGTCGCGCCTGCTCGCGCCAGCAACGCCGCGCGCGTTGTCGCAGGGGCTCACCGCGCTCGGAAATCACGGACTGGTGGTGCGCGAGGTGCTCGATGCGAGGCCGCCGTCGAGCCGTTACGATCTGACGGGGAGCGGGAGGTTGCTGGCGGAGGCCTGTTTTTAACCTTCGTCATCCCGCGAAAGCCGGGATGACGAAAAAATCAGACGAACGCCGCCTTCACGAAATCGGCCGCGCGCTCGCCAATCATGATACTCGGCGCATTGGTATTCCCCGAAACCAGCCGCGGCATGATGCTCGCGTCGGCGACCCACAGCCCCTCGACACCGTTCAGCTTCAGCCCCGGATCGACCACCGCGTCGGCATCGCTCCCCATCCGGCACGTGCCGACCGGGTGATAGACGGTGTCGGCGCGGCTGCGGATCAGCGCGTCGAGCGCCGCATCGTCGCCCAGGTCCACCGGATGCCGGTCGGCACCCGCATAGTCCGAGAGCGGCGGCGCGGCGGCGATGCGGTGCATCATCCGGACGCCGGCCCGCAAGGTCGCCATATCGCGCGCGTCGGTCAAAAAGCCCGGATCGATCGCCGGCGCCGATGCGGCATCGCCCGACGCGAGCCGCACCATACCCCGGCTTTCGGGACGCAGCACGCACGCGTGGCACGAAAAGCCATGCCCCTTCACCTTGGTCCGCCCATGATCCTCGAGCATCGCGGGCACGAAATGATATTGGACATCGGGCGCGGGCAGATCGGGGCGCGATTTCCAGAAGCCGCCCGCCTCGGCAAAGCAGGTCGTCATGATCCCGCTACGCCAGGTGCGATGCTCGAAGATCGCCTTCACCATCCGCCACGTCCCGCCGGGGCTGTCGCCGAAGGGGTCGGTCGAGCGCGTCTCCCAGCTCGACACATAATCGATATGGTCCTGCAGATTGGCGCCGACGCCCGCGCGGTCGAGCGTGACGTCGATACCCATGTCCTTCAGATGCGCGCCCGGGCCGATCCCCGACAGCATCAAAATCTGGGGCGAGCCGAACGCGCCCGCCGACAGGACCACCCCGCCCCGCGCGCGCAGCGTCTCGCGCTTCGACCCGCGGCGGATCACGACCCCTGCGGCGCGCCCGTCCTCGACCAATATCTTCTCGACGAGCGCCCCGGTGCGCACCGCGAAATTGCCATGGCCGCGTAGCGGCTCGACATAGGCGCGCGCCGCCGACCAGCGTTCGCCGCCCTTCTGCGTGACCTGATAGAGGCCGAAGCCTTCGTTGTCGGGGCCATTGAAGTCGGCGGTACGCGGCAATTGCAGCGATGCCGCGCTCTCGACGAAGCGCCGGCTCGTCACATTGGGCCAGCGCTGGTCCATGACGTTGAGCGGCCCGTCGGCGCCGTGGAAATCGTCGGCACCGCGCTCATTGCCCTCGCTGCGCTTGAAGAAAGGCAGCACGTCGGCATAGCTCCAGCCGGTCGCACCGAGCGTGGCCCATTGGTCGTAATCGAACTTGTGGCCGCGGATATAGACCATCGCGTTGATCGCGCTCGACCCGCCCAGCCCGCGCCCGCGCGGCTGATACCCGATCCGCCCGTTCAGCCCCGCCTGTGGCAGCGTCTCATATCGATAGTTCGACGATTTGGGGATGAAGGGCATGAAACCGGGCGTCTTGACCCGGACAATATCGTTGGTCCCGCCCGCCTCGACCAGACACACCGTCCGCTTGCCATCCTCGGCGAGCCGCCCCGCCGCCGCGCTCCCCGCGCTGCCGCCGCCGATGACGATGATGTCGAACTGATCCATGTACCGCTCCCCTCGCCACCCGACAGGTGGTCATTGGGGTGCTTACATGAATGTCATTAGGCGACGAGGCAAGGCCAATACACGTCGCCCCCGCGAAGGTGGGGGCCGCAGTCGGCCTTACGCGGGGGCGACGAATATTTACTCCGCCGCTTCCTCGACCGGCCGCCCCGCCGCCCAGCGTTCCTTGATCATCGCGCTCGTCGCGCGGCTGCCGTCGTGGCTCCAGCCCGGCTCGCGCCACATATAATCGAGCTTGTGCCGCCACGGCGCGCGCCAGACATCCTTCGCGATCCCGACCCATTCGTGGACCGCGGCCCAGAGAATATTGAAGCTGCCGAGCTGCTTGACGATGCCGTAACGCACCGGCTCGTCGTCGCGTTCGGGAACGAAGCTGCCGAACATCCTGTCCCAGATGATGAAGACCCCGGCATAGTTCGCATCGAGATAGCGCGGGTTCACGCCATGATGGACACGGTGGTGCGACGGCGTGTTCATCACCGCCTCGAACCATTTCGGCAGCCGCTTGATCGCCTCGGTATGAATCCAGAATTGGTAGATCAGGTTCAGCCCTGCGCAGAAGAACACCATCGCGGGCGGAAAACCGATCAGGAACAAGGGCAGGCGGAAGATAAAGCCAAGGCTGAAAAAACCCGTCCACGTCTGCCGTAGTGCGGTCGATAGATTATAGTGCTGCGAGCTGTGGTGGATGACATGGCTCGCCCAGAACCAGCGCACGCGGTGCGCGCTGCGGTGGAAGGCATAATAGGCCAGGTCGTCGAGGAAGAAGCAGAGGATCCACGCCCACCACCAGCTGCCAAACGCGATCCCGATGTCGAACAGGCGGAACTGGTACACCCAGACCGACGCCGCGATGACAACCGCGCCGACGAGCGCGCCGGCGACCTGGCTGCCGGTGCCGAGCATCAGCGAGGTCAACGTATCGCGCGTCTCGTACCGGCTTTTGTCGGCGCGAAGCGCGACGATCATCTCGGCAATCAGGAGCAGGATGAAGGCGGGAACGGCGTAGGTTACCGGGTCGGGCAATTTATCCATGCCTGAATTCCCGCATCCGGCTTGCCCACATCCCCGCGTCCCTCCCCAGGTGCAACGTCACTGCGCCAAATGTCCTTTCCGGCATCGTCAGCGTCAGGAAATCCTTGTCGAGCCGCCCGACGACGTGCCCGTCGACCGGCCGCGCCGCGAAATGATTGCCATGCGCGCGCACCAGTATCATCCGCCCCTCGCGGTTGCGCACGATCGCAGCAAAGCCCGCGCGGTCGCGCGCCACTTCGGTTCCGCGAAACCCCGCCTCGGCCTCTTCGGCGAGCCGGATTGCGTGGTCGGCATCCTCGATCCGCGGATCGGAACCCAGCCCCATCTTCCCGACCAGCCAGGCGACGAAAAACACCGCGAGCAGCGATGCGCCGAGCTGGATCAGTTCCGCCTGCGTCATTGCTCCCCCGCGAGCGCGTCGAGCATCGGGCGCAGGCCGCCGAGATCATAGCCCGCATTCGCGGCCGCCTCGCAAATCGCATCGACATCGTCGCCGGCGCGTGCGCGCGCCAGCGCCCACAGATGCGTCGAGCGCGTGCCCGACCGGCAATAGGCGAGCACCGGTCCGGTCGCGGCGCCGAGCACCGCGTCGAGCGCGTCGAGCTGCGGATGGCTGAACCCGGCATGCCCCACCGGGATCGCTGCATAGGCGAGGCCCTCGGCCGCCGCGGCGTTCGCGATTTCGTCGCCCTGCGGCGCCTCGGGCTCCTCGCCGTCGGGGCGGTTGTTGACGATCATCGCAAAACCCGCGGCCTTCGCCTCGGCGACATCCTCGAGGGTGATTTGTGGGGCGACGCTATAGTCGGCGGACAGGGTTCGAAAATCGCTCATGGCCGCGATGTATAGGACAGCGGCTTTTGCTGACAAGCGTGAAGGTGCGTTGCCGTTTCCCTTGCCCCGCGCTTCGCTTATGGTCGAGAAGCATGAACGATCATTTCCAATGGGCCTTCGGCTATTGCGCGGCGCGCGGATATGCCCGCCCCGTCGCCGCCGCCGTTCCCCCGGCGCTGTGGTTCGATGTCGGCAAGCCCGACCAGACCGGCCGCTTCATCCTGGGGGACGCATCGGGCGAAGCCGCGGCAGCCGCATTCGCCGCAGTCGATGCGCCGCACGTCTATGTCGACATCGCAGCGCCGCGCGACGCGATTCTCCCATATATTCCATCACACTGGCGGCCGCGCGACGCCATGTGGCTGATGGCGGCCGGGACCGACATGCCCGCTGCGCGGCCCACGCCCGATTTCGCGATCGAGATCGATGAAAGCGCCGACCGTTTCGAAGCGGTCGCGCGACATGCCGACGGGGAGCTCGCCGCGCGCGGAGTCCTCGGTATTCACGGCACCGTCGCCGTCTATGATCAGATCGTCACCGAACCGCAGTTTGGCCGCCGCGGGCTCGGCTCGGCAGTCATGGCCGAACTCGGCCGCCTGGCCGTTCGCCGCGGCGTCACCGACCGCCTGCTGGTCGCCACCGCCGACGGCAAGGCTCTCTACGAACGGCTCGGCTGGACGCTACGCAGCGACATTGTCTCGGTCATTTCGCCGCCGGAATGACCGCCCCGGACCGGCCGGCTCAAAACTGCCGGATCACGTTCAGAAACGCATCGCCCCACGCCTCGAGCTTCTTCGCGCCAACCCCCGGAATCGCACCCATGTCGCGCAGGCTCGCTGGCTTTTCGCTCGCCATCGCGCGCAGCACCGCGTCGTGGAACACCACATAGGGCGGCACCCCCGCTTCGGCCGCGAGTTCGCGCCGCGTCGCGCGCAAGGCCTCGAACAGCGGATCGCCGACCGGGTTCGCCGCCGCGCTCCCGCCGCGCGCCGCGCGTTGCGTCCGCTTGACCGGCGGCTCGGCCATCAGCACCGGTGCCTCGCCCTTCATCATCGCGCGCGCCGCGGGGCCGAGCATCAGCCCGCCATGCTCGGTGGTGCCCAGCGCCTCGCGCGCCATCAGGCTACGCACCAGCGGCTTGATCAGCCGCGCCTCCTCGCCCGCGACGATCCCGAACACCGATAGCTTGTCGTGGCCGCGCCCCACGATCCGCTCATCGCTGCGCCCGGTCAGCACCGCCTCGATATGCCCCGCGCCAAAGCTTTGCCCGGTGCGATACACCGCGCTCAGCAGCTTTTGCGCGAGAACGGTCGCGTCGACCTGTGCCGCGGGTTCGAGGCAATTGTCGCAATTGCCGCAGCGCACGGGCGGGCTCTCGCCGAAATGGCGCAACAGCAGCGCGCGGCGGCACTCGACCGTCTCGACCAGCGCCGCGAGCGCGTTGAGCCGCACCCGCTCGCCCGCGACACGCGCTTCGGGCAGCTCTGAAAGCCGCATCCGCGCGCGCGCAAAATCGTCGGCGCCCCACAGCATCATCGCCTCGGCAGGATCGCCGTCGCGCCCCGCACGCCCCGTTTCCTGATAATAGCTCTCGATCGATTTCGGCAGCCCGGCGTGCGCGACAAAGCGCACGTCGGGTTTGTCGATCCCCATGCCAAAAGCGACCGTCGCGGTAACGATGCCATCCTCCGACGCGACGAAATCATGCTGGACGCGCGCGCGCACTTCGGGGGCGAGCCCGGCATGATAGGCCGCGACGCTCCGCCCCGTCGCCGCCGCGAGCTGCTGCGCCAGACGCTCGGTACCATTGCGCGTCGGCGCATAGACGATCCCCGGCCCCGGATTGGCAGCGATAAAATCGACGAGCTGGCGCGCCGGCGTCACGCGCGGCCGTACCGCGTAGCGGATGTTCGGCCGGTCGAACCCCGCGAGGATCAGCCCGTCGGCGGGAATGCCGAGCTGGACCAGGATGTCCTCGCGCGTGTGCTTGTCCGCGGTCGCGGTCAGCGCCAGCCGCGGCACCGCCGGAAAGGCATCGAGCAGCGGTCGCAGCAACCGGTAATCGGGGCGGAAATCATGCCCCCATTCCGAAACGCAATGCGCCTCGTCGATCGCGAACAGCGCCGGCATCCGCGCCTCGAGCAAGGTGCGAAACCCCTCGCCCGTCGCGCGCTCGGGCGCCACGTACAAGAGGTCGAGATTGCCGTCGCGATACGCCTGCCGCGTATCGGCCCAGTCGGCATCGACGCTCGTCAGCGACGCGGCGCGAATCCCCGCCGCGCGCGCACCGCGCAGCTGGTCGTGCATCAGCGCGATCAGCGGCGACACCACGACGACACAGCCATCGAGCGCGACCGCGGGCAACTGATAGGTGAGCGACTTGCCCGCCCCCGTCGGCATCACCGCGAGCGTGCGCTCGCGCGCCATCACCCGGTCGACGACCTCGGCCTGACGGCCCCGGAAGGCGTCGAAACCGAAGGTGGATTTGAGCAAAGGGAGAAGAGCGTCGGCGGTCATTGAGACGGGCGATAGGAAGTTTGGGCGAGCGGGGGAAGCCCTACACTTCTCCAAAATCGTCATTCCCGCGCAAGCGGGAACCCAGCCGCAACGTCGCGGGCTGGGTTCCCGCCTTCGCGGGAATGACGAGATGTTTGAGCCAGCTCAGCTGCGCGTGATCGACGCCCCGCCATCGAGCAGCGACGCCGTGCCGGTGACGAAGCTCGCATCGTCCGAGGCGAGGTAAAGCACCGAGCGCGCGATCTCGATCGGCTGCGCGACGCGTTTCAGCGCATGGAGGTTGGTGACGAAATCCTTCTTGTCGGCGCTGTCGTTCACATCATGATACATGTCGGTCTCGACCGCGCCGGGAAGCACCGCGTTGACGCGCACCTGCTGCGGCCCGAACTCGGCGGCGAGCGCCTGCGTCAGCCCGATCAGCCCCGACTTGCTCGCCGAATAGGCCGCGCTGCCCGGGAAGGCGAAGCTGTAGCCGACGAAGGTCGAGGTGAAGATCACCGATCCGCCGCCATGCTTCACCATCTCGGCGATCTGGTGCTTCGCGCCGAGGAACGAGCCGGTGAGGTTGACCGCGAGCGCGTCGCTGAACCCCGCCGCCGACACCTCGGTGCTCGGCCCCGCTTCGCCGAACACCCCGGCATTGTTGAACGCGATGTCGAGCCGGCCGTAATTTTCCACCGCGGCGCGGACGAGCGCTTCGTGGAAGGCTTCGTCGCGCACGTCGCCGGCGACCGCGACGGCCTTGCCGCCCGCGGCGGCGATTTCGGCGACCAGCGCGTCGAGTTCGGCCTGGCGGCGTGCCCCGACGACGACCGAAGCGCCCTCGGCGGCAAAGAGTTTCGCGGTTTCGCGGCCGATGCCCGAGCTGGCGCCGGCGACGATCGCAACCTTGTTCAGCAAACGAGCCATGATCTTTCTCCTGTTCGGCGGCGGGCCCGATGCCCGTGTCGATGGAGTGAAGATGGACTTACGGCCTCGTTCGGAATAGACGGCAACTCTTGGTTCTATAATTCGGATATACCGAACAATGTGTCGCACTACGCTTCCACTGCAAAAGGTGCTCCCCGCCGAAAGCCGGGGCCCAGATTGGCGAGCGCTACGGGGCATGGACCGTGCCGGGAGTCACGTGCCTCCCGACACCTTTCGCCGGGGAACGCTTGGAGGTCGGCCTTGGTGGCTTGATAGCCGACAATGATCCGCATCGAAGGCATCGCCGCGTTTGTCGCGACGGTCGAGAACGGCTCGATCAGCGGCGCCGCGCGCCAGCTCCGCCTCTCCAAATCGGTGGTCAGCGAACGCCTCGCCGAGCTCGAACGCTCATTGGGCGGCGCGCTGCTCCACCGCACCACGCGCAAGCTCAGCCTGACCGAGGACGGCACCGCCTTCCTGCCGCGCGCGCAGCGGATCACCCGCGACATATCCGAAGCCGCCGCCGACATGGCCGAGCGCCGCGGCACGCTGTCGGGCCCGCTCCGCATCGCCGCGCCGGTGACCTTCGCGCGCCTGCACCTCGGCCCCGCGCTCTATCCCTTCCTCAAGGAGCATCCCGAGATCCAGCTCACGCTCGACCTCGACGACCGCCGCATCGACGTCGCATCGAGCGGCCATGATGCGATCATCCGCCACGGCACGATCGACGACACGCGCCTCGTCGCGTGGAAACTCGCCAAGAGCCACCGCCTGCTCACCGCGTCGGCCACCTATCTCGCCGAGCACGGTACCCCGCAAACGATCGAAGACCTCCGCCACCACCGCGGCATCTTCTACACCAACCGCGGCGCCGCCGACTGGCGCTTCCGCACGGTGGGCGGCCCTGTATCGGTGCAAGCGCACGCGATGTTCGGCGTCAACAACGGCGACATGATGCGCGACGCCGCGATCTCCGGGCTCGGGCTTGCGATGCTCCCGGCGTTCATCGCGGGACCGGCGGTGAAGGCAGGCGAGCTGCAGGTGGTCGCGCTCGACGTCGAACCCGACGAGGAATTTCTCTACATGGCGCATGCGCGGGGGCGGAACCCGTCGGCGAAATTGCGGGCGCTCAGGGAGCATCTGCAAAGTTGCTTCGGCAATCCGCCTTATTGGGATGTGGCAGGGTAACGACGCGGGCGGCATGGCCGCTATATTATGCGGAGATCAGTTAGCCGCAGAGGGATCGATCCAACTTGCCATTTCGTTCACTACGCCATGGAACTCCGGATATTCAGTCGCCCAGCCCGGAACCGAAAGAAGAGGCAGCACGACCTCAGGGGTGGCCTTTGACGATTCAATGCCCAAACAGTGCTCCAAATTTACCGGCCACTGAACCTGTACGTCAGATTCCCCACGGATAGTCTCAATTTTATCCCTATGCTTCGACGTGGCTGGGTTGATGTTTCCGTCCGGCAGCAAATCTTGATCGGTCAGCGCACACCATCTTATTCCCAGATTCTTTGCCATAAGCGCAAACGCCGGGATACCGCTGGCTCCGCTACAATGAGTGATGCTGATTGACCGCGCGTCACAATCTACATCCAGATTTTCCATGCCCATTCGGACAGCAAATGCGTCCTCTGTACCTTCGCAAAATATGACTCCGGCACTAAACAAGAAATCATGCGCGCCCCTGTCGTCAAGTTTCGATTGAAGTTTCGCTCCGGCTTCTATTTTGTCGGTGAAAACAGTTCCATACGCCACCGATCCCGTGGCCATGACAAGGCGGGTGATTGACTGCTGACCTTCAAAAGACACTAATTCAGGAGAATGGGTCGTATAAACGACGACCCATTCTCTCTCGGAAAGGCTAGCTAGCACTTTGCGCAATTTTCTCCGTAAATGTGGATGCAAATGCGTTTCTGGCTCTTCCAAAAGCAATACGATTCGATCTTTTGTGAGGCTTGGATATTTTGTTAGCGCTTCCAATGCCGCGAGCCGAATGACGGACTGCCATCCGTCGCCCATATTTTTCAGCGGAGTTGCAGCACTGTCGGGATCCGTGGCTAGCGAAATCATTAGCTGTTGCGAAACCCATTCTTCAAAAACCTGAGAATCGGGCCGTAGTTCAATCTTCGTTTGCTTTCCGACATACTTACCAATGACGCCTTCAAGATGAGGCCTCATATCCTGCTGCCAGAATGGAAACTGCTGCAAGGCGTCTTGAAAGAAACCGTATGCCAAGTGCATCGCATGGGGCATTTGTCGCGCCGGTTTACCTTCGCCCAATTGCACTTCCCAGCTATCAGTCAAAAATCTTTCTGCAAGAAGCTGAGAGAGCTTCGCAATCGGGCCGGTTTTCCAAAGATAAAGTGATGCCTCGATGTTCTGAGGCTTGAACAGCCACACGCCTGGAACGTACTCCCGGATGTCATCCAGCCGAGCATAAACTTGCTTAAAACCAATATCATGATCCGCAAATTTCACTTTGTCGGATGCACTCAGCGTCGTGCGCGGGGCTATTGTGATAGGTTTGCCGGCCTCGTCTAGGAGCGTTCGCGTATGTTTGAACTTACCATCCTTCGTGGTGGTTCCTTTTACCTGAATGCCATGGACCAAGTTTGCCGCGCCTACGCCTCTTACCGCTGGGTAACCGAGCGCGTCGTCAGAATCGAAAAGAACCTTTACCAAGAAACTTGACGCGCGAACGCCATTGGCATCGCAGAAATAATCATTCTCTGTTGGCACCCATTGATGGAAGCCACCTCCATTCAGAGCCAACGCGATCGCATTGAGGATCGTAGACTTACCGGCGTTATTGGCGCCTATTAAAACCGTCGTGAATCCATCTCGCAACTCTAGGGAGAGGTCTTTTATGCCGCGAAAATTCTCAATACTAACCTTCGAAAGACGGTAGTTAACAGGCATCAGAATCACCTAAGCCGTTCTATTGCGCGCTACAACAATAGTACTCTGACGCACATTTCCGTTCCTCGCAACTCTCGCCCCCTATTCGGTCAAACCGTGCCCTCCTCCTTCTCCGCCTGCTGCCTAGCCCACATGTCGGCATACAGCCCGCGCATCCGCAGCAGCTGGTCGTGCGTCCCCGTCTCGGCGACGCGTCCCTTGTCGAGCACGACGATCCGGTCCGCCCCGGTCACCGTCGACAGGCGGTGCGCGATCACCAGCGTCGTTCTCCGCTCGGCAATCCGTTCGAGCGTGTCCTGGATCGCCGCCTCGGTGCGGCTGTCGAGCGCGCTCGTCGCTTCGTCGAGGATCAGCACCGGCGGGTTCTTGAGCAATGTCCGCGCGATCGCGACGCGCTGTTTTTCGCCGCCCGACAGCTTCAGCCCGCGCTCGCCGACCTCGGTGTCATAGCCCTGCGGCAGGATCGCGATGAAGCCGTCGATCGCGGCGCCCTCGGCCGCCTCGGCGACCCCTTCGGCGGTCGCATCCTCGCGGCCATAGGCGATGTTGTATCCGATGCTGTCGTTGAACAGCACCGTGTCCTGCGGGACGATGCCGATCTCGGCGCGCAGGCTTTTCTGCGTGACCTTGGCAATATCCTGATCGTCGATCGTGATCCGCCCGCCCTGCGGATCGTAGAAGCGGAAGAGCAGCCGCGCGATCGTCGACTTGCCCGCGCCCGACGGCCCGACGATCGCCAGCGTCTCGCCCGCGCCGACCGCGAAGCTCACCCCGTTCAGGATCGTGCGATCGGGTTCGTAACCGAAGACGACATTCTCGAACGCCACCGCGCCGCCGTTGACCACCAGCGGCCACGCGTCGGGCGCATCGCTGATCTCGGGCGGGGTGTCGATCAGGCGGAACATCGCCTCCATGTCGATCAGCCCCTGGCGGATCACGCGATAGACCATGCCGAGCATGTCGAGCGGGCGGAACAGCTGCGCGAGCAAGGTGTTCACCAGCACCACGTCGCCGACCTTATATTCGCCCTGCGACCAGCCCCACACGGTGTACGCCATCGCCCCCGCAAGTGCGGCATTGGTGACGAGGCTCTGCCCGATGTTCAGCCACGCGAGGCTGTTCTCGCTCTTCACCGCGGCGCGCGCATATTGGTCGGCGACGTCGCGGTAGCGGGCTTCCTCGCGCGCCTCGGCGCCGAAATATTTGACCGTCTCGTAATTGAGCAGGCTGTCGACGCTGCGCCCGATCGTCAGCGTGTCGAGATCGTTCATCCGCGTGCGCAGCGCGTTGCGCCAGTCGGTCACCTTGCGCGTGAAGATGATATAGATGACGACCATCAGCGCGGTCGCGCTGGCGAGGCCGAAGCTGAACTTGGTCCAGAAGATGATCAGCACCGCAAGCAGTTCGACGATCGTCGGCGCGATGTTGAACAGCAGGAAATAGAGCATCGTGTCGATGCTCTTGGTGCCGCGCTCGATCACCTTGGTGACCTCGCCCGTCCGCCGCGCGAGGTGGAAGCGCAGGCTCAGCGCATGGAGATGGCTGAAGGTCGTGATCGCGAGCTCGCGCGTCGCATCCTGCCCGACGCGTTCGAACACGACGTTGCGCAAGTTATCGAAGAGCACCCCGGCGAAGCGCGCGCCGGCGTAAGCGAGGACGAGGCCGATCGCGAGCGCGACGCCCGCTTCCATCCCCGGCGCCATCTTGTCGATCGCGGCGCCATAGAGGAAACCCATCGACAGCTGCACGCCCTTCGACGCGAGCACGATCAGGCCCGCAAGAACGATGCGGACCTTGTGCTCGGTGTGCCCCGCCGGCCACAGATAGGGCAGGAAGCGCCTTAGCGTCGCGAGGACGGGCGGTTCGCGCGAGGCGTCGGCGGAGGTGGAGGTATCGGGCGGCATGCGCGCCCCATGTAGGGGCGCGAGCGCCGATCGCCAAGCTTCGGCTCCCACGCGGTGAAGGTCAGGATTCTCTCAACGCGACTCGCGATACCCCGCGTGGCGCATGATGCGGTCGATCAACCGGCGCTCTTCGCTGCTGGGCCCCGCGACGACGGGCGGCTCGGGCGGCGCTACGCGGCGGCCGAACAGCGGGCGACGGGGCGGAACAAGGGGGGAGAAGCGCATGGGGGCTCGCTTTCATTGCGCAGCGTCGCCCCCCGGCACCGCAAGTGGATCTGGTCCCAGCGCCCTTGGTGAAGGTGCATGGTTGCAGGTCGGTAAAGCGGCGTGGTTACTGCTTTCTTTCCGGTACGGTGAAGGTGCCGGTGACGCGCCCGCCGGTGACGCCCTGGATCGGATTGCCGTCGGCGCCGCGCGCGGCGCCGCGCCCGTCGACCGTCGCGCGGCCGCTGTTGAGGTCGATCACCATGCGGCCGCCGCGCAGCTGGTTGCCGCGCTGGCGCAGTTCGACATTGCCGACCATCGTGATCAGCCGCCGGTCGAGGTCATAGATCGCGACATTGCCCGACGCGCGCTCGTCGCCCTTGGTCACCACGACCCCGCCGGTCGCGTCGAGCCGGTGGACTTCGGTGCCGCCCTGGCGGCTGTAGGCGACGGTCATCCGCGCGGCGGTCAGCGTCATTCCCGCCTGCGTCACGCGGACGCTTCCTGCCAGCACGACGCGGTCGGCGCGATCCTGCACCTCGATGCTGCCCGCGTCGAAATCGACGGGGGCGGCACTATTGTGGTTGGCGAGCGCCTGTGCCTGCGCGGCATCGCCGCCGGTGCCGGCCGACAGCAGCGCGAGGCTGGTCAGCGCAAAGCCCGCGCCCGCAAGCATCAAGCTCTTCATGGGCGAAAGCCGGTTCATTTGAGCACTCCCTGATTGATCCGCAGCCGCGCATTGCCCTGCAAGCGCACGATCCGTTTGTCGAGGTCGGCGGTCAGCTGGTTGGCCGAAAAATGGCCGATGTTCAACGTGCCATTGACACCATTCTGCCCGATGAGGCTGCGGGTCTTCAAATCGACCGCGACATTGCTGGCATCGATGCGGTATCCGCCCGCGCTCTTGACCTGCAACAGCCCCGGCACCGCCACCTTTTCGGTATCCATATTATAAGCACTGTCCTTGGCGACGATCGTCGCCGGACCGTCGGCCAGGCGGATCGCCCCCGACAGGTCGGTCATCCGCACGATCGGCTCGGCCGAGCTTTTCTGCACCGCGCTCCCCGCGAGCAGCGCAAAGGGCTGGCCCTTCGCGTCCTGGCCGCGATATTCGGCGCGCGTCACCTTCATCCGTTCCTTGGCCATCTCGACCTTGTCCTTCGACAGCAGGAAGCTGATCTCGGCGCGCTGGGTGAAGGGCGAAAAGACAAGCACCGCCGCGACGACGCCGATGACGAGCGGCAGGCCGTAGCGCAGGATGCGCACGACGCGGTCGTGGCTCGACCCGCTCGCCGCCCACATGCGGCGCATCGTGCGGTCAAGATCGGCGCGTTCGGACATCCATCAGGACCTTTGGCGAATCGCTGACATCAGGTGTGCGCGAAAATATCGACCTCGGGCCAACCGGCGAGGTCGAGCGCTGCGCGCGTCGGCAGGAAATCGAAGCAGGCCTGCGCGAGCTCGGTGCGTCCTTCGCGCGCCAGCCGCATGTCGAGGATCTCTTTCATCGCGTGCAGGAAGCGCACGTCGCTCGCGGCATAGTCGCGCTGCGCGTCGGAAAGCTCGGCGGCGCCCCAGTCGCTCGACTGCTGCTGCTTCGATACTTCCTGGCCCAGAAGCTCGCGCACCAGCTCCTTTAACCCGTGGCGGTCGGTATAGGTGCGGATCAGCTTCGATGCGATCTTGGTGCAATAGACGGGCGCGGTGACGACGCCGAGCGCCTGTTGTAGCGCGGCGATGTCGAAACGCGCGAAATGAAAGAGTTTGAGCCGGGCGGGGTCGGTCAATATCGCCTTCAGCACCGGCGCGTCATAGGCGCTGCCGGGCGCGAAGCGGACGAGATGCTCGTCGCCCGACCCGTCGCTGATCTGGACGAGGCACAATCGGTCGCGCAGCGGGTTCAAACCCATGGTTTCGGTATCGATGGCGACGGGTCCCGGACCCAGCACGCCCTCGGGCAAATCTTCTTCGTGGAAATGGACGCTCATCCGCCCGCCTTAGGCGAAGCGGCCGTGCCGCTCAATGACTGGTTTTCATGCCCGCCGCCGGGCCGCCGCACGCCCGCGGCAAAGCGCGCATTATCGGGCGTCGCGGCGTTGAATTTTCCGTTCGCAGAGTGCGGTGATTTAAGCTATATATTGCGCCGTTAGAGGCACGGGGCGAGTCTGTGCCCATGGTGAACTGCGTCCCCGTCCGGCGCAAGGCGCCGATTGAATGGGGTATGGACGAACCGAAAGCGACTATTAGACAATG
>NZ_JAKFEM010000027.1:0-12232 GCF_036675685.1 Sphingopyxis sp. | reverse complement strand
GAGCAATGTCATCGCCCTATTATACACTTTCATTGGCTCCAATATGGCAAGCAACCCCTCGCAATCAAGCCCTTCCTGACGCATTGCGCTGTCAAGCATTACGCCGAGCAGTTCGGCGTCGCTGGAATCGGCGACCGGCAGCCGCGTCAGCGCCTCCTCGTTGCGCCGGAGCGCTTCGGGATAACGCAGCAGCCCGCCGATCAAAGCTGCGACATAAGGCGCTGAAATCCCGGCCTGTCCGATGGAACGCGTTTCGTCGGCCGGAGGTTGCAACCGCGGGTCGGGACCGAAGCGGCGATTGCCATTCCCGCGCGGCGGATTTGGCGTCCACGGCTGGCGCTGGGCGCGCTCGGGCTGCTTGCGCGCGAAGAGCGTATCGAGCCGTTCGCGGAACGCTTCGCGATAATGGTGGCGGACGTCGGCATCCTCGATCGCGTCGGCGTGCGCGATCAGCCGGGTCTTCAATGCGGCGCGCTCTTCGGGGGTTGCGAGCGGGCCCGCCGCGACCTCGTGCGCCCAGAGGCGTTCGACGAGCGGCTGCGCCTCGTCGAGTAGCGCGGTAAAGCCCTCGGCGCCGCGCGCGCGAACGATGTCGTCGGGGTCCTGTCCGGCGGGCAGGATCGCGAAGGCGAGGCTGAAGCCCGGACGGAGCAAAGGGAGCGCGCGCATCGCGGCGCGCATCGCCGCCTTCTGTCCCGCGGCGTCCCCGTCGAAGCAAAGCACCGGCACCGGCACCATCCGCCAGATGAGCCCGAGCTGCGCTTCGGTGAGCGCGGTGCCGAGCGGCGCGACCGCGTCGGCGATCCCTGCCTCGGCGAGCGCGATCACATCCATATAGCCTTCGACGACGATGATCCGGTTCGTCTGCCGCGACGCTGGCGACGCCTTGTCGAGATTATAGAGGACGCGGCCCTTGTCGAAGAGCGGCGTGTCGGGCGAGTTCAGATATTTGGGCTCGCCGTCGCCCAAAATGCGCCCGCCGAAGGCGATCACGCGTCCGCGCGCATCGCGGATCGGGATCATCAGGCGTCCGCGGAAGCGGTCGTAGGGTTCCTTGTCGTCGACCGCGATCAGCATCCCCGATTCGACGAGCATCGCGGTCGGGAATTTCTTGAGCGCTTCCTTCAGCGCGCTGCGGCTGTCGGGCGCGAGGCCGAAGCCGAAGGCGCGCCGCGTCGGGTCGGATATGCCGCGCTTCGCGAGGTAATCGCGCGCCGGGGCGCCGTTGCTGCTGTCGAGCTGCTGGGTGAACCAGTCGGCCGCCCCTTGGACGACATCGCGCAGGCTCGCCGCCTCCTCGGCCTTTTTCGCGGCGCGCGGATCGGCGGCGGGGACTTCCATCCCGGCTTCGGCGGCGAGTTCCTTCACCGCGTCCATGAACGACAGCCCGCGCTGGTCGGTCATCCAGCGGATCGCATCGCCATGCGCGCTGCAACCGAAGCAGTGGTAGAAGCCCTTCTCGTCGTTGATCGTGAAGCTGGGCGTCTTTTCGTTATGGAAGGGGCAGCACGCTTTATATTCGCGGCCGGCGCGGGTGACCTTCACCGTGCGGCCGATGAGGGTCGACAGCGTGACGCGTGAGCGGAGTTCGTCCAGCCATTGCGGGGTTAGGGTCATAGGTGCGCCATGCCCACCCCCGACCCCTCCCGCAAGCGGGAGGGGAGAGGAGCCGTGTTCGAATTCATATGTCCCCCTCCCGCTTGCGGGAGGGGTTAGGGGTGGGCAGCAGGGCAAGAGTGCGTTCGATCTCGCTCACGACGCCTTCGACGTTCGCCATCACGTCACTGTTCGTGAAACGAAGGACTCGAAACCCGTTTTGAGCAAGCCAATGATCCCGATGCTCGTCATGGGCTTGGCGCATGTCGTGCGAGTATCCATCGAGTTCGACGATCAATTGGGCTTCCCGGCAAAGAAAGTCAGCGAAGTAAGGACCGACCGGCATCTGTCGGCTAAATTTCCAACCGTCGATTTTTCGGCCGGAAAGGCAGCGCCATAGGGTCCGCTCGGCGGGCGTCGCAGCGTTGCGCAACTCCCTTGCGTGCGGCGTATCTCGTGGCTGAAACTGTCCGTCCATGTGTCTAGCGGTATGCCCACCCCCGACCCCTCCCGCAAGCGGGAGGGGAGAGGTTAGTCCGCGGGCTTCCTTGCTCCCTCCCGCTTGCGGGAGGGGTTAGGGGTGGGCCAGCGCCGCTAGCGGAATCAGCTCAAAGCCGCCTTCACCCAGCCGCTCGCCTTGCTCATGTCGAGCTGGCTCCCGAGCCGTTCCTTCACCGCCGCCATCACGCGGCCCATATCCTTCAGGCTCTCGGCGCCCAGCTCGACCACGATCGCCTTGATCGCGGTCATCGCATCGTCGTCGCTCAACTGCGCGGGCAGGAAATCCTCGATCACGACGACTTCGGCGGCCTCGATGTCGGCGAGTTCCTGGCGGCCCCCCTGTTCGTACATGGTGATCGACTCGCGGCGCTGCTTCACCATTTTCTGCAGCACGTCGGTGACGAGCACATCGTCGTCGGCCGGCGGGGTGCCGGTCCTGAGTTCGATGTCCTTGTCCTTGATCTTGGCCAGCATCAGCCGGATGGTGCCGAGCCGCGCCTTGTCGCCGGCTTTCATCGCGGCGACCTGCGCAGCCTTGATGTCGTCACGAATCATACGTGTCCCCATGCGCTGCAAATTTCGGAAAGGCCCTCTCTAGCGCCAAGATTCCAAATCCGATAGCTTGTGAATCACTTTTTTGCCGCCTACTTGGTCGGCCGTTTAGCCCCCCGTCCGGAGCATGTTGAATGGCACCTGCCAACCCCTCTGCCGCGCCCGCAAGCCAGCCTTCTGGTGCGACTGGCGTTCTCGTCCTTGCCGATGGCACGATCCTGTGGGGGATCGGTTATGGCGCGGCCGGCGCGGGCGTAGGCGAGATTTGTTTCAACACCGCGATGACCGGCTATCAGGAAATCCTGACCGACCCGAGCTATGCCGGGCAGATCATCACCTTCACCTTCCCGCATATCGGCAATGTCGGCGCGAACCCCGAGGATATGGAGCGCGAGAAGCGCGCCGCGATCGGCTGCGTCACGCGCGAATTGCCGACGCTGCCGAGCAATTTCCGCAGCGTCCAGACTTTGCCCGAGTGGATGGCGGCGCAGGGGCTGATCGGCCTCGCCGGCATCGACACGCGCGCGCTGACCCGCCGCATCCGCGACGGCGGCGCGCCGACCGGGGTTGTGGCGCACAATCCCGAGGGCAAATTCGACATCGATAAGCTGCTGATGCTCGCGCAGGGCTGGCCGGGGCTGGAGGGCATGGACCTTGCCAAGACCGTTACGCGCGAACGCCAGGGCGCTTGGGATGCGGGCGTGTGGGCGCTCGGTTCGGGCTATGCCGCGTCGGACCACAAGCGCGCGGGCGATCCCGCGCCGCATGTCGTCGCGGTCGATTATGGCGCGAAGGACAATATCTTCCGCAACCTGGTCAAGGCCGGCGCGCGCGTCACCGTGGTGCCCGCGAAGACCAGTCTCGAAGAGATCGTCGCGCTGCGCCCCGCGGGTGTGTTCCTGTCGAACGGCCCCGGCGATCCCGCGGCGACGGGCGACTATGCGGTGCCGGTGATCAAGGGGCTGCTCGAACGCAATGTGCCGATCTTCGGCATCTGCCTCGGCCACCAGCTGCTCGCGCTCGCCGCGGGCGCGAAGACGGTGAAGATGCATCAGGGCCATCGCGGCGCGAACCACCCGGTTCAGCGCGTCGGTGGCGATGAGGGCGACGGCATCGTCGAGATCACCAGCATGAACCACGGCTTCGCGGTCGACGCATCGACACTGCCGGGCGGCGTGGTCGAGACGCACAAGAGCCTGTTCGACGGATCGAACTGCGGCATCGCGATCACCGGGAAGAACGCGTTCAGCGTGCAATATCACCCCGAGGCGAGCCCGGGGCCGCAGGATAGCTTCTATCTGTTCGAGAAGTTCGTGGGTGGGCTGAAGTGATTGCAGCAGTCGGCTATATTTTTCTCGCGCTGGCGGCGGGGCAATCGGCCCAAAGCGATGTGGCCTCTCCTCCATTGACGCTCTTATTCGAGTTCCCAGATGGTGTGCGGGGTGGGTATGGAAAGATCCAGGGGACAGGGTCGATGCCCGATTTGGGAGGCCCCTATTTTTCGCTAGAACAAATTCGAAAATGTGGCGCAGCCGACGCTAGATATTCGGAAGTGGAGATCTCGCACCGCCAGCTTATCGAGGCCTCCAGCACGGATCGGGATCGTGAAATCGTCCGATGTGTGAAGCACTCCGTCCCGTTTCACTTTTCTGTGTTCACGGCGTCAAAGGACTCTCCCCCAAATGATCTCCCTTTCCGGGAGTTCTGGTCCTCGCACCTAATACCTGCCGACAAGGTCCAATAATGCCCAAAAGAACCGACATCCAATCCATCCTCGTCATCGGCGCCGGCCCGATCGTTATCGGTCAGGCGTGCGAGTTCGACTATTCGGGGACGCAGGCGATCAAGGCGCTCAAGGAGGAGGGCTATCGCATCGTCCTCGTCAACTCCAACCCGGCGACGATCATGACCGATCCCGACCTCGCCGACGCGACGTACGTTGAGCCGATCACGCCCGAGATCGTCGCGAAGATCATCGCGAAGGAGCGCCCCGACGCGGTGCTGCCGACGATGGGCGGGCAGACCGCGCTCAACACCGCGCTGGCTTTGTTCAACGACGGCACGCTGACCAAATATGGCGTCGAGATGATCGGCGCCGATGCCGAGGCGATCGACAAGGCCGAGGACCGGATCAAGTTCCGCGACGCGATGACCAAGATCGGGCTCGAAAGCGCGCGCAGCGGCATCGCGCATAGCCTCGACGAGGCGCTCGCGGTGCTCGAACGCACCGGCCTGCCCTCTATCATTCGCCCCAGCTTCACGCTCGGTGGCACCGGCGGCGGCGTCGCGTACAACCGCGAGGAGTTCGAGCATATCGTCCGTGGCGGCCTGATCGCCTCGCCGACCACCGAAGTCCTGATCGAGGAATCGCTCCTCGGCTGGAAAGAATATGAGATGGAGGTGGTGCGCGACCGCAAGGACAATTGCATCATCATCTGTTCGATCGAAAATGTCGATCCGATGGGCGTGCATACCGGCGACAGCATCACCGTCGCGCCGGCGCTGACGCTGACCGACAAGGAATATCAGATCATGCGCAACGCGAGCATCGCTTGCCTGCGCGAGATCGGGGTCGAAACCGGCGGGTCGAACGTCCAGTTCGCGGTGAACCCGAAGGACGGCCGCCTGATCGTGATCGAGATGAACCCGCGCGTGTCGCGCTCGTCGGCGCTGGCGTCGAAGGCCACGGGTTTCCCGATCGCCAAGGTCGCGGCGAAGCTCGCGGTCGGCTACACGCTCGACGAGATCATGAACGACATCACCGGGGTCACCCCGGCGTCGTTCGAACCGACGATCGATTACGTCGTGACCAAGATCCCGCGCTTTGCCTTCGAAAAATTCAAGGGCGCCGAGGCTGTTCTGTCGACCGCGATGAAGTCGGTCGGCGAAGTGATGGCGATCGGCCGCACGATCCACGAAAGTTTGCAAAAGGCGCTGCGCGGGCTGGAAACAGGGCTTTCGGGCTTCAACTTCGTCGATCGCCTCAAGGGCGCGAGCCACGACACGCTGCGCAGCGAACTGGCGAAGGCGACCCCCGACCGGCTGCTCAACGCTGCGCAGGCGATCCGCGAGGGGCTGCCCCTCAGCGAGATCAACCGCATCGCGGGTTACGACATGTGGTTCCTCGAGCGCATCGCCGAGATCGTCGCCGCCGAGCAGGAGGTTTGCGAAAACGGCCTGCCGCGCGATGCCGAAGGGCTGCGCAAGCTGAAAGCGATGGGCTTTTCGGACAAGCGCCTCGCCTATCTGGCGCTCCAGTCGGCGAACCTGCGTCCGGGGTCGAAGCGCGCGACCGCGCGCGGCAGCGGGCTGATCCACGAAACGGTGAAGGCGATGACCGGCGGCGTGACCGAGGCCGAAGTGCGCGCGCTGCGCCATCGGCTCGGCGTACGTCCTGTCTTCAAGACGATCGACACCTGCGCCGCCGAATTCCAGGCGCAGACGCCCTATCTCTATTCGACCTATGAAGCGCCGACGTTTGGCGAACCCGAGTGCGAGGCGAACCCGTCGGATCGCAAGAAGGTTGTGATCCTTGGCGGTGGTCCGAACCGGATCGGGCAGGGGATCGAGTTCGATTATTGCTGCTGCCACGCCTGCTTCGCACTCGAAGAGGCGGGTTACGAGACGATCATGATCAACTGCAACCCGGAAACGGTGAGCACGGACTATGACACGTCGGACCGCCTCTATTTCGAACCGCTGACTGCCGAGGACGTGCTCGAAATCCTGCATGTCGAACAGCAGAACGGCACCCTCGTCGGCGTGATCGTCCAGTTCGGCGGCCAGACCCCGCTCAAGCTGGCGCAGGCGCTTTCCGACGCCGGCATCCCGATCCTCGGCACCTCGCCCGACGCGATCGACCTGGCCGAAGACCGCGAGCGTTTCGCGGCGCTGGTCAACAAGCTTGGCCTGAAACAGCCCGAAAACGGCATCGCGCGCAGCCGCGAAGAGGCGATCGCGGTCGCGGCGCGCATCGGTTATCCGGTGCTGACGCGCCCCAGCTACGTGCTCGGCGGCCGCGCGATGGAGATCGTCGACGATCAGGCGCAGCTTGAAAATTATATCGAGACCGCGGTGCAGGTATCGGGCGACTCGCCGGTGCTGATCGATCGCTATCTGCGCGACGCGATCGAGGTCGATGTCGATGCGCTCTGCGACGGCACCGACGTCGTCGTCGCGGGCGTGCTCCAGCATATCGAGGAAGCCGGGGTCCATTCGGGCGACAGCGCCTGCTCGATCCCGCCGTACAGCCTCTCGGCCGACATCATCGCCGAAATCGAACGCCAGACCGAAGCGCTGGCGCGCGCGCTGGGCGTGTTGGGGCTGATGAACATCCAGTTCGCGGTGAAGGGCGACGAGGTGTTCCTGATCGAGGTCAATCCGCGCGCCAGCCGCACCGTGCCCTTCGTCGCGAAAGCGGTCGGTTCGCCGATCGCCAAGATCGCGGCGCGGGTGATGGCGGGCGAGAAGCTTGCCGACCTGCCGAAGATCAACCGCGACATCAAACATGTCGCGGTGAAGGAAGCGGTCTTCCCCTTCGCGCGCTTCCCGGGCACCGACCCGGTGCTGTCGCCCGAAATGAAATCCACCGGCGAAGTCATGGGAATCGACAGCAATTTCAACCTCGCCTTTGCGAAAGCCCAGCTCGGCGCCGGCGACCGCTTGCCGACCACCGGCCGGCTGTTCGTGTCGGTCAAGGACAGCGACAAGCCCCGCATCGTGGGCGCGGTGCGCCAGCTGATCCAATGGGGCTGGCAGGTGATCGCGACCGGCGGCACCGCCGATTATCTGGCGGGCGAGGGGATCGACGTCGAACGCGTCAACAAGGTCGCCGAGGGCCGCCCGCATATCGTCGACCGGATCAAGGACGGCGATGTGCAGCTGATCTTCAACACCACCGAGGGTTGGCAGAGCCTGCAGGATTCGCAGTCGATCCGTGCTTCGGCGCTCGCCGCCGACATCGCCTATTATACTACGGCCGCGGCGAGCGATGCCGCGACGCAGGCGATCGGGGCATTGCGCGCGCACAGTCTTGAAGTGAAGCCGCTTCAAGACTATTATTGAGGATACCGCTCCACCCCCCGACATTGACGGAACAGCGGCGCAGCCGCCCGGCGAAACTTCGCTGGCGCTGGATTATTGACGAAGGACAACAGGATAATGGCAAGCGTAGAAAAGGTGCCGATGCTGGCAGAAGGCTATGAGAAGATGAGCACGCAGCTCTCTGCCCTCAAGGCCGAGCGACCGTTGATCGTCGATGCGATCGAGGAAGCGCGCGCGCACGGCGACCTTTCGGAAAATGCCGAATATCACGCTGCGAAGGAACGTCAGGGCCAAGTCGAAGCGACGATCGGCGACCTCGAAGACAAGCTTTCGCGCGCGCAGGTGATCGACCCGACGGCCTTGTCGGGCGACCGCATCGTGTTCGGCGCGACCGTCACCCTCGCCGATGAGGACGACAAGCCGGTGCGCTACCAGATCGTCGGTCAAGCCGAAGCCGACGCGAAGGATGGCAAGATCAGCTATAATTCGCCGCTCGGCCGCGCGCTGATCGGCCGCCGCGTCGACGACGAGATCGAAGTCACCGTGCCAGCGGGCGACAAATATTATCTGGTGAAGAAAATCGAATTCATCTGATGGAGGCAGCGCGATGAAGCCGCAGGACGCGCCGCTCGTCACGGGCTTTGCGCTCGTCTGCGTCGCGCTGTTCATCGTCCTGGCGATCACCGGGTATCAGGCGCAGGCCTTTCTCGGCGCGGGCTTCATCCCCGCGCGCTTCGGATCCGAGCTGATCGCCCCGCCGGGGACGCTGCTGCCCTTTTTCCTGACGCCGCTCAGCTCGGCCTTCCTGCACGGCGGGGTGCTGCATCTCGTCTTCAACCTGCTCGTGCTGCTGTTTATCGGCCGCCAGCTCGAGGCGCCGCTCGGCGCGAAAGCGATGGCGGTGCTGCTCGTTGTGGGCGCTTATGCCGGCGCGCTCGCGCAGTTTCTGGCCGACCCGCAGTCGACGGTGCCGATGATCGGCGCCAGCGGTGCCATCTCGGCGCTGATCGCGATGTTCGCGCTGATCTTCAGCCGCTCGCAAACGCCGGCGATCGGCCCGATTCCCAGCCATTGGGTGCGCGCGCTCTGGCTCGCCGCGGCGTGGATCGGCGTTCAGCTGCTGATCGGGCTTGCCGGCGGCGGTGGTTTTGGCGCGATCGCGATCTGGGCGCATGTGGGCGGCTTCCTCGCCGGTCTGCTGCTCGCGCGCCCGCTGCTGCGCTGGCGGTTCGGGGCGCGCTAGGCGAGCAACCCGCCCGCGAGCAGCATTGCGACGCGCACGTCGATCCCGCAGCCCTCGGCGCGTTTCGCCGCGACGAAATCGGCGATGCCGTCCAGTGGCACGCGGTGGACAATAATGTCCTCGCTATCGACCCCGCCGCCTTCGCCGACCTTGGTCAGCCCGGTCGCGATCAGCAGCGTGAAGCTCTCGCTGACCATGCCGGGCGAGCTGAAAAACTCGCCTACATTGCGCCAATGGTCGGCGCGATAGCCGGTTTCCTCCTCAAGCTCGCGCTGCGCCGCGATTTCCGACGCCTCGCCCGCAGTATCGTCGCCGACCAGCCCCGCGGGCAGTTCGAGGCAGTTGATCTTCAGCGGCACGCGATATTGCTCGACCAGGATGACGTGACGGCCGTCGGCGCCTTCGTCGATCGCGAGGATCACTGCGGCGTGGATACCGCGCGAACGTGAGACATATTCCCATGTCCCCTGCTGCCTGACGGTGATGAAGCGGCCTTCCCAGCGCGTCTCGATGGGGGTGTC
This sequence comes from Sphingopyxis sp., assembly GCF_036675685.1. Lineage (GTDB taxonomy): Bacteria > Pseudomonadota > Alphaproteobacteria > Sphingomonadales > Sphingomonadaceae > Sphingopyxis. The sequence continues at coordinate 2,776 of NZ_JAKFEM010000027.1, read as the reverse complement.
GGGGGAGGGGCGGGTCATATCCATCCTATCGTCATTGCGAGCGAAGCGAAGCAATCCAGGGGCGGCTCCGCACCGCTCTGGATTGCCACGGGCCTTCGGCCCTCGCAATGACGATAGGGGTTAAATCTCGATCAGGCGGTCGGGAAGTTCGTTGGGATTCTCATCGCCCTTCGGGAAATGTTCGGCGAGCACGATCCCCATCTGGCGCACCGCCTCGGCCATGCCTTCGCCGGGCTGGCCGGCGCGCACGCGTTCGATCAGCGCCGCCATCGCATTGCCCCATACGTCCGCGGAGACTTTTGCGGCAATCGCCTCATCGGCGACGATGTCGGCGCGATGCTCTTTCAGGCTGAGGTAGAGGAGGACGCCGGTGCGCCCGATCGTCTTCGCCTCGGTCCCGACCTTGAACAGGTCGATCGCGCGCGCGCGGACGCGCTGCGCCTTGATCGCGCGCGGGGTCAGCGCCATCCGCAGCGGGCGCCACAGCAGGATCACCCACATGCCGATCCATTTGAGCACGCCGATGGCAATCACCGTCCCAAGCCACTGGTTGGCGGTGAATTCGTGCCCCCAGCCGCCGGTCAGCCGGTCATAGATGCCGCGATAAAAATCGGGGAAGAGCGCGATCACCGACATGGCGATGAACGCGATGACGCTCGCCCATACCAGCGCGACATCGTCATAATCGTTCGACTTCGCCGCGACGACGGTGACGATCTCGCCGCTCGTATGCGCCTCGGCCGCCGCGACCGCCGCGGTCACGATGTCGTGATCGGCTTCGCTCACATGGTTGATTTTGCTCGGCATGTCCTGCGTCCCCTACCAGCCGCCCGAGGCGCCGCCGCCCCCGAAGGAGCCGCCGCCGCCCGAGAAGCCGCCGAAGCCGCCGCCACCGCCGCCGCCCCACGACGATCCGCCGCCGCTTCCGCCGCCCCAGTCGCCGCCGCCCCAGATGATGATCGGCGCGTCCCACGGTCCGCCCCGGCGCCGTTTCTTGCCGCGCCGTCCGATGCTCGACAGCATCGGCAGGATGAAGAAGAAAAAGATGATGAAGCCGACGAAGATCAGCCCGCCGATATCGCCATCGCCGGCGCGGTCGCGTTCGGCGGAGTCCGCCGCCGCGGCGCGCGCCGCGGCTTCTTCGGGCGGCAACTGGATCTGCTGTGCGATCGCATTGACGCCGTCCTGGACCCCGCCGGGCATGTCGCCCGCCTTGAATTTGGGCGTCACCACGTCGCGGATGATCCGCCCCGACAGCGCGTCGGTCAGCACGGGTTCGAGCCCCAGCCCGACCGCGATGTTCATCCGCCGCTCGTTGGGCGCGATCAGGAAAACGACGCCGTCGTCCTTTGCCTCGTCACCGATCCCCCATGCGCGGCCCAGCTTGTAGCCATAGTCGGCGATGTCATTGCCTTCGAGGTCGTTGACCGTCGCGACGACGAGTTGGTGCCCGGTCCTTTTCTCCAGTTCGAGAAGCTGCGTATTGAGCGCGGCTTCCTCGGCGGCGGGGATGATGTCCGCTTGGTCGACGACGGGCGCACCCGCCAGTTTGGGAAAGGTCTGCGCCGTGGCGGGTGCGGCGAGCAGCGACAGGCCCAGCGCCCAGCCGAGCAGGACGGACTTCATTGCGGATCTCCCGTTTGCGCGGCGATGGCGTCGATGCCCGTCGACAGCCCACCAGCATAGTCCAGATTCTTGAAATGCGGTGTCATCTGCTTGACTATCTCCAAAGCCTCGTCGTCGGTCAGGATGCTTTCCATGCCCACTCCGGTCGCGATGCGCATCTCGCGTTCCTTAGGTGCGATCAGAATCACGATGCCATCGTCCTGTTTCTTGCCTCCTATTCCCCAGCGTAGGCCGAGGCAGGTTCCGAAATTGTCGATCCGCGCGCCGTTCAGGCTGGGCGTCGTGGCGACGACCATCTGGTGCTTGGTCCGCTGCTCGTAGAGGGCAAGCCGATCGGAAAGACGCGTCTCGTCTTCCGCGCCCAAAATCTTCGCCGCATCGGTCACGCGACCTTTGAGCGCCATCGGTGGGACGCCATCGCAGAAAGCCGATTCCGTCCCGGATGCGAGCACGGCCGAACGCTCTGCGGCGCCGGACGATGCCGGTGCCGCCTTGCAGCCGCCCGCGACCGTCAGGATCGCGAGCGGACCAGCAAGAGCGGCGAACCGCACCTTATTGCCCGAAATCGACCTTCGGCGCCTGATTGGCGTTGGGCGTGATCGCCTTGTACGGGGTCATCGGCTGCGCGCCATGGACGATCTTGGCGCCGATGATGTCGGGGAAGGTGCGGATCGTGGTGTTATAATCCTGCACCGCGCCATTATAGTCCTGAACCGACACGTTGATCCGGTTCTCGGTGCCCTCGAGCTGGGTCATCAGGTCGGCGAAGCGTGCCTGACTCTTGAGATCGGGATATTGTTCGACGGTGACGAGCAGACGGCCGAGCGCACTCGACACATTGCCCTGCGCCTGCTGGAACGCCTGCACCTTCGCGGGATCTTCGAGATCGTCGGTGCTCAGCTTGACCTGCGTTGCCGAGGCGCGCGCCTGGATCACGCCTTCGAGCGTCGATTGCTCGATCTTCGAGGCGCCCTTGGCGGTTTCGACGAGATTGGGGATCAGGTCGGCGCGCCGCTGGTATGCGGCCTCGACATTCGCCCATTTGGCTTTGGCGGCTTCTTCCTTGGTGGGAACGCTGTTGATGCCGCAAGCGGACAGCGACATCGCGGCAACGGGCACAATCAACCAACGGGCGGAACGCAAAGTCATG
>NZ_JAKFEM010000041.1:0-56989 GCF_036675685.1 Sphingopyxis sp. | reverse complement strand
CCAACTTCTCGTCACCCCGGGCTTGACCCGGGGCCTGCCTTGTCTTTTCTCGGTTGGGAAGAAGGAAGGCGGGTCCCGGGTCAAGCCCGGGATGACGAATAAGGACCGTCCGCTTCCCACCCCGAAGTCGACCAATGCCAGCCTGTGTCTGCGTGAATTACGCGGGAATCTAAACCCGTCCCGGCGCCCGCGCGCGAATGAAATTGTCGAGCGCGACGAACAGCATCTCGCGCGCGTCGCTGCCCAGCATCTCGGCGGTCAGCCAGTCGAATTGCGCGCGGTGGCCGCGCGAAGCCGCGCCGATCATCGCGGCGAGCAGCGCCTCGTCGAAACTGACGCGCGGGCAGCAGGGCGGGGCGACGGCAAAAGGCTCGGGCCAGGTGTGGCCGATCGCCTCGACCACCAGACGATAGCGCCGCGCGGCGAGGATATTGCCCCAGCGCCGCTCAAGCTCGGGCATCGGGTCGCGTTCGCCGCGGCGGCAGAGGATGCAGTAACGCAGCGCAAGAACCGCCTGCGCGGCTTCGACAGAGAGATCGCGCACGAGCGGCTGCTGCGTCAATTGGCGGATCAGCTCGCTGCTTTGCATGATTGTCGTGTCTCCCGGCCCATGCAGTCGGTTCCGTCCGCTTCCTCATTCTGGAAAAAGATGCCGGCCGCTTTAAAGCGCAGCTTTAAGTTGCAGCGGCCGGCAGGAGGGGACTGCCCCACCTTGCTATTGAGAATTATTCGCAAATACAAGCAAAAAAAGAGGCGCCCGAAAGCGCCCCTGAAAACTGCTGGAAATCTGAGGATTACGTCGCCCCCGCGAAGGCGGGGGCCGCTGTCGTGTTATGCTGCGATGCGAATCGAGGCCGACAACGGCCCCCGCCTTCGCGGGGGCGACGTGTCACTCAGTCGTCCCCGGCCGGCTTCGACTGCAGCTGGATGTAGTTTTCGATTCCCATGCGCTCGATCATCTCGAACTGCTTCTCCAGCTCGTCGACATGATGTTCCTCGCTTTCGAGGATCGACCCGAACAGGTCGCGGCTGACATAGTCGCGCACGCTTTCGCTATGCGCCATCGCATCTTTCAGCAGCGGGATCGCCTCTTCCTCGAGCGCGAGGTCGGCTTTCAGGATTTCCTCGACGGTCTCGCCCACGCGCAGGCGGCCGAGCATCTGGAAATTGGGGAGACCGCCAAGGAAGAGGATGCGGTCGGCCAGCTGGTCGGCGTGCTTCATCTCGTCGATCGACTCTTCGCGTTCGAACTTGGCAAGCCGCGCAACGCCCCAATTGTCGAGCATGCGATAGTGCAGCCAATATTGGTTGATCGCGGTCAGCTCGTTCTTGAGCGCCTCGTTGAGGAAATCGATGACTTTTTCGTCGCCCTTCATGGTGTCTATCCTGTCATTTTTTCTTGGAATGGGATGGACGGCATTATACCGCCCCGGACCCCCTCAGGCCAAGGTCAAAAATGGCGGAAAACCAAGAAAAATCAGGCGGTCGCGGCGACGTCGCTGATGATATTGCGAGCGAAAGGCAGGCACTGCCCGCACTTGGGTTTGCGACCCAGTTGCGCATAGGCGGCCTTGGCGCACCGCAATTGGCCACTCCGCGCAACGTCGCGCAGCTGGCTTTCCCTTATTGCGTTGCAGACACAGACAACCATGTGCGAATCCTTCTCAACAAGACCTATCTAGGGATAGTGCGACGGATTCGCAACAGGAAAGATGCGACTGGTTCGCAATCCGAATAGATCGCGCCGCGCGCTTCCGGCGCGCGGCGGCGCGGGTGATTCGCATATGGTATCCCGGGTCGGGTTTTCGCTATGGTCGGCTGGAAGGAGCGAAAGGATGAGCACCGACCGGGACACCGTGCGATCCTATGACAGGGCCGCGGCGGGCTATGCCGCCGAGGCCGCGGCGATGCCCGAATGGGTCGCGACCGAGATCGATGCGTTCGTGGCCGCGCTCGGCGGCCGGGGCAGGGTGCTGGAGATCGGAAGCGGCGGCGGTCGCGATGCTCTTGCGCTTGAAACGCGGGGGATCAGCATCCGGCGCACCGACATTTCGAAGGGTTTCGTCGCACTGCTTCGCGACAGCGGCTTCGAAGCCGCGCTGTTGGACCCGCTCACCGACGACCTGTCCGACCCGCAGCGTCCCGGCATGCCGTACGATGGGGTCTGGGCTTGCGCCTGCCTGATCCATGTAGCGCGTGAGGACATGGGTATTGTGCTGGGACGGCTTGCCGCCGCGACCCGGACCGGGGGCCGGCTGCACGCATCGGTCAGGGACGGCGATGGCGAGGATGTGACGATAGAGGGCAGCGCGGCCGCGCCCTGGCGCTACGTCGAGACCTATTGGCGCGAGCCCGCCTTGCGCGCCGCACTCGCCGACGCCGGGTGGATCGTCGACGAGGTCCGAAAGTGCGTCGGCAGGCCCGGCGATCGGTGGCTGAGCGTTCGGGCAAGTCGGGGATGACGCACACTCCGGACCCTGCTCCCGGAGCTTTCGCTTGCCCCCCGCGGCGTTCGCGGGCATAGGCGCGCGCATCTTTCCCGCACCCTCGACGCAAAGGCTCCCCCATGAAAGTGAATGTCTATGTGACGCTCAAGCCGGGGGTCCTCGACCCGCAGGGCAAGGCGATCCATCATGCGCTGGAAGGACTGGGTTTTGCGGGGGTCGCCGACGTGCGCGCGGGCCGCTTCATCGAACTCGACGTCGCCGACGATGTCGCCGATGCCGATCTCGACGCGATGTGCGCCAAGCTGCTCGCCAATACGGTGATCGAAAACTACCGCATCGAACGTACCTGAGCGGCAAGGGAGCAAGCGCCATGAAGACCGCCGTCATCGTCTTTCCCGGCTCCAACTGCGACCGCGACATGGCGGTCGCGCTCGAACAGGTTACCGGCCGCGCCCCGGCGATGGTGTGGCACCGCGAGACCGAGCTTCCCGAGGGCACCGACTTCATCGCGCTGCCCGGCGGCTTTTCCTATGGCGACTATCTGCGCTCGGGCGCGATGGCGGCGCGCTCGCCGATCCTGCGCAGCGTTGCCGAGGCCGCGGCGCGCGGCGTTCCGGTGCTCGGCGTCTGCAACGGCTTCCAGGTGCTGACCGAGGCGCAGCTGCTCCCCGGCGCGCTGATGCGCAACGCGGGATTGAATTTCGTCTGCCGCACCGTGCCGCTCAAGGTCGAGAACAGCCAATCGCTGTTCACCGCCGCCTATGACGCCGGCGAGACGATCAACGTCCCCGTCGCGCATCACGACGGCAATTATTTCGCCGACGCGGCGACGCTCGACCGGATCGAGGGCGAGGGGCGCGTCGCGTTCCGTTACGCCGATGAAGTCAACGGGTCGGCGCGCGCCATTGCGGGCGTGCTCAACGATGCGGGCAATGTGCTCGGCATGATGCCGCACCCCGAACGCGCGATCGACCGCGCGCATGGCGGCACCGACGGGCTACGCCTGTTCGAGGCGGCGCTCGGCGTTCTCGCCTGATATTTCGACCGCGGCATCGCCCGCGGACCTTGCCTCGGGATGCAGCCAGCGCCCGATCAGCAGCAGGATCGTCGGCCAGAACATCGTGTTCCAGATGTCGTGCCAATGCGCGGCGTCGGGCTGGATCGCCGCTTGCTGGGCCTCGAGCGCCATGTCGAGCCATTCGCCGCCCGATGCCATAGCCAGCACCGCGAGCCAGGCCGCCAGCCATCCCCCGCGCCAGCGCCACACGAGCCGCACCGCCACGAACAGCGCGAGCCCGAAATAGATATGCAGCGCGTCCTTGCTGAGCCCCGCTGAGGTGACGAGCCATGTCTTCTGTTCGGTGAACAGCGCGGCAAGCTCGATCAATGTCATGGAAGTCACACCTTGGCGCCGAACGGGTTGAAGTCGGTGCCTTCGTCGAACACGTCGACACCTTCGCGCCGCTTCAACGCGCCCACCACAAGATAAGTTGCCGGGGTCAGCGCGGCTTCCCACGCGACCTTCATCGCCCAGTTCGTCGTCAGGACGAGCAGCACCTGTTCGGTTTCCCAGATGCCGAGAAAGGCGATGGGATAGAAGATCAGGCTGTCGATTCCCTGCCCGACGATCGTCGATCCGATCGTGCGCATCCACAGGAAACGCCCACCGGTCGCGAGCTTCATCCGCGCCAGGACATAGGAGTTCACAAACTCGCCGGCCCAGAAGGCGGCCATCGACGCGACGACGATGCGCCACGCGCTGCCGAACACGCTTTCATAGGCCGCCTGGCACACCGCGCCGGTGCCGCCGCCAGTCGTCTCTCCCGGCTTCAGCGTCAGCGCCTCGGTCCCGCTGCACCACCAATCCTGCGCAGGGGGCATGGCGAGCACGATCCAGCTCATCACCGCCATGAACAGCAGCGCGCCGAACCCGGCCCAGATCACGCGGCGCGCGCGGGCATAGCCATAGACTTCGGTGAGGACGTCGCCGATCACATAGCTGATCGGAAAAAACAGGATGCCCGCGCCAAAGGTGAGCCCGCCGACCATCGACAATTTCGACGCGCCGATGATGTTGCTGAGCAACAGGACCGCGACGAACGCCGCCATGACGAGGTCATAATAGCGAAAATGCCGGATGCTTGCGGCGCTGACGTGGGCGGGTTTGGCGAGCGGGGCGTCGGAATCGATCATCGGCCGCTGCTTAACCCGCTTTGCGGCCGGCGCAAACCGCGCTATTCGCCGCGCGACGCAAGCAGCGCTGCGCGCCCGTAGCTCAGCTGGATAGAGCACCCGCCTTCTAAGCGGGTGGTCGCAGGTTCGAATCCTGCCGGGCGCGCCATTTTCAAAGACTTGCTGTTGGGACCACCTGACCTTGCCCCTGCAACAACCTTGGTCTGCCTCTATAAGAGTTTTCCGTCAGTTTTCAGGAAAGCCGCCGGTCGGCATTGCGCCCGATGTCGGACATTATGAAATTTCTGACAGGCTCTTGAAAGCGACCGTTTGACAATGAAACGAAACGGCTGCTTCCGGCCAGTGTGGGACAGAAGGCACCAGTTTTGTAATAGCTGCCCGTAATCGGCCTACGTCACGGCGTACGATGTTTTCGATGGCGAGGTATGTCGGCTCGCCGCGTCCGTTGCACGACCGATCAACATCGCATTTGGCGTGCTGCCGTGCATTGCGGCACGGGCAAGCATTCTGGTTCGCTAGGAGTGTTTCATGCCCAAACCATTCGCCTCGATTGCCGCGCTGTGCCTTGCGGGCGCGATGCCGCTCGCCGGCCCCGCCGCGCAGGCGCAGGAGGCAGCGCCTGCTGCTTCGCTTGTGGTCGGTGCCAAGGTCTATGATCAAAACGGCGAAGAAGTCGGCAAGATCGCTAAAGTGTCCGGAGACAGGGTTGCGGTATCGATCGACGGCAATGGGCTTGTGGTCCCGAGGAATGCCTTTGTGAAGAGCGCCAAGGGCCCGGCGCTGAAGGCCCCGAAGGCGAAGATTGTCGCCGTCCTGAGGCAGGCGGAGGCCGATGCGGCAGCAGTCGACGGAGCATTGAAGCCGGGAGCCGAGGTGCGGAGCGCCGACGGCGCTACGGTGCTTGGCAAGATCACGGCGATGGCACCTCAGGGCGCGGTGCTGACGACCGGCGAAGGCAATATCACCATGCCGCGCGCCGCATTTTTCCTATCGGAGAAAGGACTCGCGGTGAAGGTCAATGAAAAACAGTTCCTCGCGGGCGTCAGGGCGGCGCGGGCGCAGAAGAAGGGCGGTTGATGGCGCCGCGCCTCGCTGAAAGGAGAAGATGAATGGCGCTCGAAAAGGAGCTTTACGACATCGAGCAAGGATTCTGGCTCGACGGAAAAGAGTATTTCCTGAACCATGTCGAAGACCAGTGCCTGCTCGCCTTTCCACAGGCGGGAGAGATGCACGGCGTGCATTCGCGCGAGGAGGTCGCGGCGACGGCCACCAACGCTAACCGTTGGCGTGACTTGACGATGAGCGGTCGTCAACTCCTGGAGAGCGGCGAAGATTTTGCGATCATCAGCTACCGGACGGATGTGACGCGTGCCGATGGCCAACCCTATGCCGCGCTTGTCAGCTCGGCCTATGTGCGACGCCCGGACGGCTGGAAGCTGCTATTCCACCAGCATTCGCCGATCTGAGCGATGTCCGATCGTCGGCTTTGCCTTCTTGGCGCCCAAAAGCCGGCGGTCCGCAAGCAGCCATTTCTAGACAGGAGACTGTGTCGCAATCAAACGCGATTGCAGCGCCTTCTTGTAGCGCCGGCTCAAACGTAATCGCGTGCCGGAGCGCAGGATGACGGCATAGTCTCCCGAGCTTTGCAGCTCGAGCCCGCCGACGTGATCGAGGTTCACAATGGTCGAGCGGTGAATGCGGATGAAGGTGTCGCCGAGATCGCGTTCGAGCTCGGCCATGGTGCGGCGGATCACATGCGTTTCTCGCCCGACATGCAGGCAAGCATAATAGCTCGCGGCTTCCACCCAATCGATGTCCGGCACGTCGATGAAGTGCAACTGGCGCGGCGATTTCACGACAAGGCGTCGCGGCGTCACTCGATGCGGCGCATAGTGCGCGATCTTTTCCTTGGCGCGGGCCAGCGCCCTCATGAAACGTGCGTCATCGAACGGCTTCAGCAGATAGTCGAGCGCACCAGCCTCGAAGGCGCGCAGGGCATATTCATCGTGCGCGGTGACGAAGATGATCGTCTGCGGCAAATCGGTGCCCAGCAGCTCCAGGACGTCGAAGCCCCCGCACTCGGGCATTTGCACGTCGAGAAACAGCAGATCCGGTCTCCGGCGCCGAATGGCTTCGACGGCCTCCGCTCCCGACGCGCACTCCTCGATCGATCCGATGTCGGGGTCGCGGCGCAGCAAGACCGTGAGATTACGCCGGGCGAGGGACTCGTCGTCGACGACGAGGGTGCTGATGGGCGCAGGGCGCCTGTCCGACAGCATCATGCCGCTTCCTCCAGCGGCAGTGTCACAACCACCTCGACGCCGGCGCCCTCGACGCTCCTTGTGAGGAGATCGGCCGCATCGCCGTACATGATGTGCAGTCGCGTGCGCAGGTTCGCGAGGCCGACGCCGGCGCTCTTCGACTCCCAACCGGCCGCGAAGTCAGGGCCGTCATTATAGACGCTGAGGGACAGGACCGCGCCCTTTCTTGCCGCTGCGACGCGGATATTTCCGCCCGCCACCCGCTCCGCGAGCCCATGTTTGATGGCATTTTCGACGAGCGGTTGCAGCAGGAGGCTCGGAACCCGCGCGTCCATCAGCGCCTCCGGAATGTCGACGCTGTATCCGAGGCGCTCGCCGAAGCGGACCTTCTGGATGTCGATGTAGCGCTGAAGATATTCGACCTCCTCCGCGAGCGTCACCTCCGGCTTGTTAAAGTCCTGCGAAGCACGGCGAAGGATTTCACTGAGGCCGACGATCATATTCACGGCCGCCGCGTTGCGATTGTCGCGCACGAGGCCGGCGATCGAATTGAGCGTGTTGAACAGGAAGTGCGGCTCCATCTGGCGACGCAGTGCCGCGAGCTGGGCTTTCGAAAGCTCCTCGCCCAGCTGCGCGGTCTCGGTCATCTTGCGCGCAACCTTGTCCCGCGAGTCTACCAGATAGGTGATGGCCAGGATCAGCGCATAGGCGAATACGCAGATCAAGCCGTGAAAGATGAGCGTCGCGCTCAACGTGTCCCAGAAGGTTGGCGCCTGCCGATGGGCCCAGGGATTGAAGAGCATGTGGAGGGCCGCGGACCACGCCTCCGCTGCCATGGTGATGGCGACTACCAGCGTCAGATGAGCCGCGATGCCGCGCGCCGTCGGGGCGGGAATGATCGGACGGCGCCGCGCGAGGTCGATGACGAAGGGCGTGGCCAGCGCCCAGGGCAGCCAGCCCGCCACTTCGATCACGAAGAGCAACACTTCGCCGCCACGGCGTCCCATGGCGTGCTGGATGAAGATCGATTGCGTGGCCTCGAACACCGCGCTGGCGGACCAAAAGACAGCGATCCATCGCCAGCTGATCATCGGCGCGGAAGGGGCGGCGGAGCGGGTCATGTCGGCACTCTTAGCCCAAGTCGTGAAAAACGCCTCATCGATGCAGCGAATCGCCGGATGGCTGCAGCGAGCTGTCTTCGTCCCTGTGACCGGTGTCCTTAGGCTGGACCGGCATGGCGAGAGGAAGCACTTATGAATAGCGTCGCGCCCCTGGCACGCATCAGCGGGATCGTTCTGGCTTTCACCGCGGTTGCGCCGGCGGCCGCGCAGGACAACGCCGTGACCAGCGCTGTCGACGCGTTCGGCGAGCGCGCCGGGATCGAGCAATCGGGTCTCTATACCGAAAGCCAGGTTCGCGGTTTCGACCTCAACGACAGCGGCGCCTATCGCATCGACGACGCCTATTTCAGCCGCGGCGGCGCGCTCGACGACACGGTGCTGTCGGGCGTGAGCGTTCGCGTCGGCGTCAATGCCGCGCGCCTTCCTTATCCAGCGCCCTCGGGCGTCGTGAACTATCGGTTGCGCGAGGCCGGACCGGCGAACGAGCTGCGGCTGGGCGCGGGCTTTCGCGACTTCGGCACGCGCGTGGTCCAGGGCGACGTCTCGCTCCGCGACGGGGCGCTGAGCCTCGCCGGCGGCTTCGTATGGAGCCCCGTGCGGCAATATGCGCAAGGCTACAACGGCTCGAGCCTCACCGCGGGCGCCGTCGTCGGCTGGAGCCTCGCGCCCGGTCACCGGCTGCGGGCGTTCGCGTCGGTCAACGACCGCCAATATGACGGCGACTATTATGTGATCGCCAGCGCGGGGGCGATGCCGCCGAACCCCAGGAAGCTGCACCAATATTCGCCGGACTGGGCGCGAACCGCGGCCACGACCACCAACCTCGGCCTTCTCTACCGCGGCGAGCTCCATGGTTTCGCCGTCGACGCCTCGGCCTTTCGCTCGGTCTGGGTCCTCGATAACGCGGACAACACGCTGATCTCGTCGGACGCACAGGGGAACGCGACCGCCACCACGCTGCGGACCCCGCAGCGCAGATGGAAAGTTTCGAACACCGGTGAAATCCGGCTGGGGCGTGCGTTCAGAACCGGCGACTTCGAGAACCACGTCGCATTGTCGCTGCGCGGCCGGCGCACCACCACCGAACTCGCCTCCGCCCTCGCCATCCCGCTGGGCGCCTTCGACCTCGCCACGGGCGACCCGCCGGATGTGCCGGAGCGACCCTGGTCCGGTACGCGCGGCGAGGATGTCGTCAGGCAACATATCGTCTCGGTGGGTTATGGGCTGACCTGGCGCGATCGCGTGCAGCTGCGCTTCGGGGCGCACCGGACCCGCTACGACAAGACGGGGCGCTCGACGTCCGGCGTGACGAGCGAGCGCATCAGCAACACGACCAACTACAATGTTTCCGCCGTCGTCAACCTGACCGACCGCGCCGCGCTGTTCGGGAGCTGGGTGACGGGGCTGGAAGAAAGCGGGTCGGCGCCTGCGTCCGCGATCAACCGCGAAGAAGTCCTGCCGCCGGTGGAGACCGAGCAATTCGAGCTGGGCGCGCGCTACACCCTTGCCCCGAAGCTGACCTTGATCGCCGCGCTTTTCGACGTTTCGAAGCCTAGCCAGGGATTTCGCCTCGACCGGTCGTTCGGCATCGTCGGGGAGGTTAGCCACCGCGGCTTCGAGGCCTCGATCGCGGGCGAGTTGACCCCCAACACCAACATTCTCGCGGGCTTCGTCGCCTTCGAGTCCGAGCTCACCGGCACGCTTGTGGATGCCGGCCTGGTCGGTTCGCATGACGCGGGCGTCTCCCAGATTGTCGCGAACGCGACGATCGTGCGCCGGTTCGGAAGAAATTGGTCGCTGGATGCGACGCTCAGCTACATGGGCGAACGCTGGGTCGACACGGCCAACAGCTTCAAGGCGCCGGCCGTGACCACGCTCAGCCTCGGGCTGCGCCATCGCTTCATGCTGGGCAGCCGCCCGGCCGACGTGCGTATCCTGGGCTCGAACCTCCTCGGCGACGAGGGCTATCTTGTCGCGTCATCCGGGCTTCTGTCGCCGATCCCTCCGCGAACGGTGCGCGCCGTGCTCACGGTCGCCTTTGGCGCAAAAGAATAGGATGATCCGCGCGAGAGCTGGCGGCTTTAGGGGGCAGGTCAGGCCTTGCGGCTTCTATCACAACGCGCGACCGCGACGAAGGTCGCTGCGGTTGCGCTCGCGCTCGCGGACAAGGCCGCACATGATATGGACGCTGATGACCCGCGGTGAAACCCATAACCCATGCGTGCAGTGATCGTGACCTCGGTGAAGAGTGCAACGACAACCAGACCGCATCCACTCATATGCGCCGAGCCATCAGGTTGCCATTTTGATCATACTTATATTATAAATGTTGATCAGGGCATGGGAGGAGAAGCGTATGTATTTTTCGGGTTCGGCCAACCGTCTTGCGCGCTGTTTCGCCCGATGGGTCGCGTGGGGCGTTGCAATGGGGGCAATGGGCGGATTCGCATTGCCTGCGGCAGCCTATGCGCCCGGTGCCGCCACATTCGCCAACCCGTTGCTTCCCTCTGGCCCCGATCCGTGGATCCTGCAGGTCGGCGGATATTATTATTACACCCATACGCTCGGCGACCGGATCGCCTTGTGGCGGACCGACAATGTCGCCAGGCTGGGCGATGTCGAGCCCCTGGTCGTCTGGACGCCGCCGAAGGAGGGAGCGAACGCCCATTCGATATGGGCGCCCGAGCTGCATCGCATCGACGGAAAATGGTTCCTCTATTATTCCGCGACCGCGAGCGGTTTCACCGACGACGATCATCGCGCGATATTCGTGCTGGAAAATGCGGGCCCCGATCCGATGCGCGGCGCGTGGATCGACCGCGGCCGCGTCAATACGGCGCATGCCGGGATCGACGGCACCATGTTCGATCACGGCGGCAAACGCTATTTCGTCTATTCGCCCTACATCGGACCCGACAGCGCCATCGCGATCGCCCAGATGGAAAATCCGTGGACCCTGAAAGGGCACGAGACCGTGATCGCGCGGCCCGATCATGTGTGGGAAAGATTCGGAGGGCGGCAGATCGTCGAGGGGCCCGAATTCCTGCCGGGGCCAAAGGGAGACCTGTTCCTGACCTATTCGGCCAGTGCTTGCTGGTCGGACGACTATTCGCTGGGGCTGCTCCGCGCCCCGCCTGGTGCCGATCCGTTAGACGCGGCGGTGTGGAGCAAGTCGCCGCAGCCCGTCTTCAAAAGCGCCAACGGCGTTTATGCGACCGGGCACAACGGCTTTTTCCGGTCGCCCGATGGTCGGGAAAACTGGATCATCTACCATGCCAATCCGGCCCCGGACATGGGATGTACGGCGAAACGCGCACCGCATATCCAGCGCTTTGGATGGACGGCCGCAGGTTGGCCGGATTTCGGCGCGCCCGTCGCCGCCGGAACGCCATCGCCTGTCCCGACCGGGTCGCGCGTTCGCCGGTCCGTCCGCCCTTGAAGAAGCCGCACTTGGGTCAGAAGGCGAAGGGCGGCGAAGGGCGCTGCACCCCAATGCGATAAGCCTGTTCGACGAGTTCGAGCGGAGCAGTGTCGGCGTCGATTTCCGCGGCTTCGACAAGCGCGTGGAAGCGTCCGTAAAGACGAGGATATTCACAATTCGGTCCGGCATGCGGCGCGGCGCCGGGCAGCTCGATCGTCGCTCCGCCGTTGCGCAGCGCCAATGGCCCGGCGTCGGTCGCAAGTTCGATGTCCCAGCTTGGCGAACCGCCGAACAGGAAATCGAGGTCGGCTTCGATCGCATAGCCTTCGGCGCTGCGCAGCGTGCAGGCAGCGGCGATCGCCGCCGACCGGTTGCTCGGAATATCGAGGGTGGCCGCCTCGACCTCGAAGCGGGCCGGCAAGATGCGGGTCAGGATCGAGAGGGCGTTGATCGCAGGGTCGAACACGCCCATTCCGGCGCGTTCGAGAATCCACTCCTGTCCGGGATGCCATTGGCGAATGTCCTCCTTCCAGAGGATTCGCCCGCCGGTGACGATATGCTCCGCCAGCCAGTCGCGCGCGGCATCGACCGCCGCGGCCTCGCGTGAATGCCAGGAAGCGAAGAGGGTGACGCCCCTTGCCGCGGCATGGCGGACAAGTTCGCGCACTTCGTCCGTCGTCACCCCCGGCGGCTTTTCGAGCATGACGTGCAGTCCGGCGTCGATCGCGCGGCGAGCGATGTCGGCGCGCCCCTCCGGCGGCGTGCACAGCGATACGGCGTCGAACTGGTGTCCCGCGGCAAGCAGCGCGTCGATGTCGCGATAGCCCGGCACGCCTTCGACCATATCGTTCCGGCTCGCCGTCGCAACCAGCCGGTATCGCGCATCGGCCGCGATCGCCGGCAGGTGCTGGTCGCGTGCGATCTTGCCGATGCCGACCAGTCCCAGGCGGATTTCCGGGCCTTCCGTGCTGCCTCGTGAAAAATCTTTCCCGTCTTTCATCGCGTCCTCTTTATTTATAATATATATCTGCTTATACGAGATCGAACGCTATTCAAGGGTCGATGGAGGCCCGAACAGGGGAGAGGCTATGTCGGTTCGCGGTTTGTCGATGGCTTGCTTTGCGTTCGCTGGGCTCATGGTGCCCGCAATGGCGCAGGATAACACCCAGCCGGCGGCGGCGCCCGATACCTATGTCCACCCGGACAAGGCCTATCTGTTCGCGCATATGAAGACCGGCCATTATGGTATCCTCTATTATTCGGTCAGCCGCGACGGCCTCTATTGGACCGAACTGAACGGCGGCAAGCCGGTGTCGAAGGATTATCACGGCCACGCTTCGATCGCAGAGGGCCCCGATGGGCGCTATTATCTCGTCGGCAACAAGAGCGACGAGGACCCGCTGATCCGGTTCTGGGTCTCGGACGACCTGGTGACCTGGACGCCCTATGGAACCTATCAACCCGATCTGCAGTCCGCGGTCGGCCTTGCCAATCCCCTGCAACGCATCGGCGCGCCCAAGCTCTATTTCGACAAACCATCGAAACGCTTCATGCTCAGCTGGCATACGCCGACCGTGCCAGGATCGGCGAGCGATCCCGAACGCTATTGGGAAAGCCAGCGCACACTCTATGTGCTCTCGCCGGACCTCAAGAGCTTTCCCGAGCCACCGCGCCGCCTGTTCGAATGGGAGATGGCGACGATCGACACGATCGTCCAGCCGAACCCCGAGGGCGGCTATTGCGCGATCCTGAAGGACGAGCGCTACCCTTCCTATGCCTGGACGACGGGCAAGACCGTCCGCATCACCTGCGCCAAGGAAATGACCGGCCCCTATCCGACCCCCGGCCCGTCGCTCAGCCCCAATTTCCGCGAGGCGCCGACGATCATCCGCGCGCCCAACGGCGCCGACTGGCTGCTCTATTACGAGCAATATGCGGGCACGAGCTATGGCGTCTCCAAGGCGCCGCGGCTCGAAGGCCCGTGGTTCCAGATGTCGGGCAACAGCGGCGTGACCGAATGGAATCGCTACGCGGTGCCCGCGGGCGCCCGCCACGGGTCGATGATCGAGATCAGCAAGGCCGAATATGACCGGCTGGCAGCGGCCTTCAAATGACCTCGGGCCCAAATCAGGGAAATAATGTGGTAGACGACAAGCAAGACGGCGGATCGAAGCGGCCGGTGCTGCGGTCGCGATCGTGGTTCGACAATCCCGATAATCCCGACATGACCGCGCTCTATATCGAGCGTTATCTGAATTATGGCCTGTCACTGGAGGAGTTGCAGTCGAACCGCCCGATCATCGGGATCGCGCAGACCGGCAGCGATCTCGTGCCGTGCAACCGCCATCACATCATCCTCGCCGACCGCGTGAAGCAGGGGGTCCGCGACGCGGGCGGCATCCCGATCGAGTTTCCGGTGCATCCGATTCAGGAAACGGGCAAGCGGCCCACCGCGGGGCTCGATCGCAACCTCGCCTATCTCGGCCTCGTCGAGACGCTCTATGGCTACCCGCTCGACGGCGTCGTCCTTACCATCGGCTGCGACAAGACGACCCCGGCGTGCCTGATGGCGGCCGCCACCGTGAATATCCCGGCGGTCGCGCTTTCGGTCGGGCCGATGATCAACGGGTGGTACAAGGGGCAGCGTACCGGATCGGGGACGATCGTGTGGAAAGCGCGCGAGATGCTCGCGGCGGGCGAAATCGATTACAAGGGCTTTATCGAGCTTGTCGCGTCTTCGGCGCCGTCGACCGGCTATTGCAATACGATGGGCACCGCGACGACGATGAACAGCCTGGCCGAGGCGCTGGGCATGGCGTTGCCGGGATCGGCGGCGATCCCCGCGCCCTACCGTGACCGCCAGGAATGCGCGTGGCAGACGGGCCGCACCATCGTCGAGATGGTCCATGCCGACCGCAAGCCTTCCGACATCCTGACCCGCGCTGCCTTCCTGAATGCGATCAAGGTCAACGCAGCGCTCGGCGGGTCGACCAACGCGCCGATCCATCTCAACGCGATCGCGCGGCACATCGGGGTCGAGTTGACGATGGACGACTGGCAGCGCGAGGGGGAGAATGTCCCCCTGCTCGTCAACCTGCAGCCGGCGGGCGAATATCTTGGCGAGGATTTCTACCGCGCCGGCGGCGTTCCGGCGGTGGTCGGCGAACTGCTGCGTCAGGGGCTGCTCGACGGGGAGGCGCTGACCGCCAATGGCCGCACGCTCGCCGAGAATTGCGGCGAAGCCGTGACGCAGGACGCCGCGGTGATCAGGCCGTTCGCTTCGCCGCTCCGCTATGATGCGGGCCTGATGGTCCTGCGCGGCAATCTGTTCGACTCGGCGGTGATGAAGGCGAGCGTGATCTCCGACGCCTTCCGCGCCCGCTACCTCTCGAATCCCGAGCAGCCGAACGTCTTCGAGGGCCGCGCGATCGTCTTCGACGGGCCCGAAGATTATCACGCGCGCATCGACGATCCGGCGCTCGGCATCGACGAGGACTGCATTCTCGTCATCCGCGGCACCGGCCCGATCGGCTATCCGGGCGGCGCGGAAGTGGTGAACATGCGGCCGCCCACCGCGCTGATCAAGCAGGGTATCCATACGCTGCCCTGCATCGGCGACGGGCGGCAATCGGGAACATCGGGCAGTCCGTCGATCCTCAATGCCTCGCCCGAAGCCGCGGCCGGCGGCGGTCTCGCGCTGCTTGCGACCGGCGACATCATCCGTGTCGATCTCGTCGGTCGCACGGCAGACATGCTGGTCGACGACGCCGAGCTTGCGGCGCGGCGCACCCGGCTCGAGGCGGCGGGCGGTTATGCCTATCCGGCGTCGCAGACGCCGTGGCAGGAGATTCAGCGCGATCTGGTCGGTCAGTTCGATGGTGGCGCTGCCCTCGAATCCGCGACCAAATATCAGCGCCTCGCCCAAAATTCGGGGCTGCCGAGGGACAGTCATTGAGCGCCTTTACGGTCGTCGAGCGGACCGGGCGCGACCGGCTTGGCGAGGGGCCGCTATGGTCGCCGCGCGACAATGCACTCTATTGGGTCGACATCCTCGGTTGCCGCCTCAATCGCCTGGGCCTTGTCGACGGAAACGTGGCGGGCTGGACGCTGTCGGAGCCCATCGGCTGGGTTATCGAGCGCGCGTCGGGCGACGGTTTCATCGCCGGTCTGGAGAGCGGTTTCGCCGAGTTGCGGCTCGATCCTTTTGCCGTGGCGCCTTTCCACGACCCCGAACCCGATAGGCCCGCAAACCGGATGAACGATGCCAAGGCCGATGATGCAGGGCGTATATGGGCAGGGACGATGCCGTCCGACTGCGAGGGCGCGAGCGGCAGCCTCTACCGGCTCGATCCCGACCACAGCGTTACGCGGGTGGACACCGGCTATACGATCGCCAACGGCCCGGCGTTGATGCCCGGAGGCGAGCATCTGTTCCACACCGACAGCAAGCTCGGCCATGTCTATCGCTATCGCATTGCCGACGACGGGAGCCTTTGCGATCGTACCACCTTCCTCGATTTCGCGGGTCGCGACGGAACACCTGACGGCATGACCTTCGATGCCGATGGGGGGCTCTGGATCGCGCTCTGGGGTGCCGGACGCATCGACCGCTACACACCCGATGCCAGGCTCGATCGCAGCATTGCGCTGCCGGCGCTGCAACTCACCAGCTGTGCGTTCGCGGGGGCCGCGTTCGAGCGTCTGTTCGTCACCTCGGCCGCCGAGGGCGATCCCGTATCGCCCCATGCCGGAGCCTTGTTTGAGGTCGACGCCGGGGTCAGAGGATTCGCCGCGCGTCAGTTCGCGGCTTAATTATCATATTAAACGGCTTTACTCATTTCAGGGTGCGTGATAGACCGTCGACAGGGAGAGATAATCATGAAGGCGAAGCTTGCGGCATCGCTCGCAATGGGGGTGGCCGGCTTGGCGCTGGCCCTTGGTCCTGCGGGTGCGGCGGAGACCCAGCGCAAGCCCTTTGGCGCGCTGCCCGACGGCCGGCCGGTCGAGGCGGTGACGCTGACCAATGCCAAGGGCGTTTCGGCGACGATCATCAATTGGGGCGCCGCGATCCAGGCGCTGATGATGCCCGACAAGCAGGGGAAGGTTGCCGACGTCCAGCTCGGCTATCCCTCGATCGACGGCTATCTTGCCAAGTCTGAATATTTTGGCGCGACTGTCGGACGCTTCGCCAATCGGATCGCCAAGGGGCAGTTCAGCCTCGACGGCAAGCAGTATCAGACGCCGGTCAACAACATCGGCAACTCGCTCCATGGCGGCACCGCCGGTTTCGACAAGGTGTTGTGGGAGGTTGTCGAGGTAAAGCAGGGCGACACGGCGTCGGTCACGCTGCGCTATATCAGCCCCGACGGCGACCAGGGCTATCCGGGCAAGCTCACCGTGCTTGCGACCTATTCGCTCAACGAGAAGAACGAGCTCGGCATCGAATATCGCGCGACGACCGACAAGCCGACGATCGTCAACATCACCAACCACGGCTATTGGAATCTCGCCGGCGAGGGATCGGGGCAGGGGGCGATGGGGCATGTCCTGACCATCCCCGCCCAGGCCTATACCCCGGTCGACGCGACGCTGATCCCGACCGGCGTGTTCCAGCCCGTCGCGGGCACGGTGTTCGATTTCAACACGCCGCACGCGGTCGGTGAGCGGGTGCGCGACGCGAGCGATCCGCAAATCGTGACCGGCAAGGGCTATGACCATAATTTCGTGGTCGCGAAAACCGTGTCGAAGACGCTGCGCCAGCTCGCGCGGGTCGAGGAACCCGTTTCGGGCCGCGGCTTCGAACTGTGGTCGAACCAGCCCGGTGTCCAGTTCTATTCGGGCAACTTCCTCGACGGCAGCGTCGTTGGCAAGGCGGGCAAGCTCTATCGCCAGGGCGATGCGATCGTGCTCGAGCCCCAGATTTTTCCGGACACGCCGAACCAGCCGGCGCTCGGTTCGGCTCGATTGGCCCCGGGCGAAACCTACATAAACAAGATGGTTTACCGTCTCTTTTTCGGAGAGTGAGATGCTTCGCACGCTGATGGCGCTGGTCTGCGCCGCGCTGTTCCTGATAACGCCCGCGCATGCGGCCGAACGCTGGACGAAAGCGCAGGCGCACAGCTGGTACGACGCGCAGCCGTGGCTCGTCGGCGCCAACTACAATCCCGCAACCGCGATCAACCAGCTCGAAATGTGGCAGGCGGAAACCTTCGATCCCGCAACGATCGACAAGGAACTCGGCTGGGCGTCCGCGATGGGGATGAACACCATGCGCGTCTACCTGCACAATCTGCTCTGGGAAAATGATCCCGAGGGGCTGAAGCAGCGGATGGACCAGTTCCTCGCCATCGCGGCGAAGCACAAGATCAAGCCGATGTTCGTGCTGTTCGACAGCTGCTGGGATCCAAACCCGGTCGCGGGACCGCAGCATCCGCCGATCCCCGGTGTTCACAACAGCGGCTGGATGCAGGCGCCGGGCGCCGCGCGGCTTGCCGACACGTCGCAGCATGGCAAGCTGGAAGCCTATGTGAAGGACGTCGTCGGCCGTTTCGCGAACGACGATCGCGTCCTCGCCTGGGACGTCTGGAACGAGCCGAACAATGACGGCGGCGGCAATTACAAGCCGACACCGAACAAGAAGGCGATGGTTGCCGGCCTGCTCGGCCAGGTCTTCGACTGGGCGCGGAGCGCGAAGCCGAAACAGCCGCTGACCAGCGGGCTGTGGATCGGCGACGATTGGTCGGACATGAAAAAGCTCGATGCGGTCGAGAAGATTCAGGTCGCGCAGTCGGACGTCATTTCCTTCCACGACTATAATTGGCCGGAGACTTTCGAAGGCCGCGTCAAACAGTTGCAAGTCTATGGGCGGCCGCTGCTGTGCACCGAATATATGGCGCGCGGCAATGGATCGACCTTCGACGGCTCGCTGCCGCTGGGCAAGAAATACGGTGTCGCGATGATCAACTGGGGCTTCGTCGACGGCAAGTCGCAGACGCGGTTGCCGTGGGACAGCTGGAAGAAGCCCTACACCGGCGATGAGCCGCCGATCTGGTTCCACGAGGTTCTGCGCGGCGACGGCACGCCTTACCGAAAGGCGGAGGTCGACCTGATCAAGCGCCTGACCGCGGCGCCGAAGGGCGTCGTGCCGGCGAAGTAGCGCCCTTTCCGAACATCCAATTTTTGTGTCTCGATAAATTATATTACAAATAAGATATTTTAATCAACAAGATCGGGTGAAGCATCACCTGGTAGCTCTATGGGGAGACGACCGATGAAAGCCAGATTGTTCATGTTTACGAGTGCGTCGATGGCGGCCTTGCTCGCATCGGCGTCCGCCGCGGCGCAGACGTCGGACGAGCAAGTGGAAACCGGAAGCGTCGCAAGCGATCCCACCGCCGTTTCCGATCGCGAGATCGTCGTGACCGGCCAGCGCGCCAGCCTGCAGGCCGCCCGCAACATCAAGCGCAATTCGGACCAGGTGGTCGAGGTCATCGTCGCCGACGACATTGGCAAGTTTCCCGACTCCACCGTGGCGGCCGCGCTGCAACGCGTTCCCGGCATCCAGACCGTCAACGGCTTCAACAACGAAGTCGTCAGTCCGTTGGTGCGTGGTATCGGCGACATATTGACGACCCTCGACGGGCGCGAGATCTTCACCGGTGTCGGCCGCGGCTTTGCCTTCCAGGACCTGCCCGCCGAAGCCCTGGCGGGGGCGGAAATCTATAAATCCAACTCGGCGAACCTGCTCGAAGGCGGCGTCGCGGGGGTCATCAACCTCAAGCTGCAAAAACCGTTCA
The DNA here is from genome assembly GCF_036675685.1 of Sphingopyxis sp. Classification (GTDB taxonomy): domain Bacteria; phylum Pseudomonadota; class Alphaproteobacteria; order Sphingomonadales; family Sphingomonadaceae; genus Sphingopyxis. The sequence continues at coordinate 37,750 of NZ_JAKFEM010000041.1, read as the reverse complement.
ACTTCAAAGAAGGCGTCAGCGTCGCGCTCAACGCGCGCGGCACCTATGGCAAGGAAGTCGACAAGTTCAGCTATACGCTGGGCGGACTGATCAGCGGCCGGTGGAACGTCGGCGACGGCGAGTTCGGTGCGCTCCTGAACATCTCCTACTCGGACCAGAATTTCAACCGGCCGATCTCGTTCAACTGCGATCCACGCTCGGGCAGCAACGGACCTCCGGGTGCGGCGGGGATCGTGCTGCCGACCTGCGTCGGCGGCCTGACCGACACCGGCAGCTACAGCCGGCCGCAGGCCAATCTCGCGCTCCAGTGGAAACCGACCCCCGAACTCGAATTCTATGTCGACGGTCTCTACAGCGGCTATCGCTCGCGCTTCGCCACCAATTTCATCTTCTCTGACATCTTCGCGGCGCAAAGCATCACCAATGCCGTGGCGGGCGACGAATGTTTCACGGCGCAGGTCGACGGCGGAGGTTTCCCGACGCGCAGCGGCGGGACCACGCAGAATCTGTGCCTCGGCGAAAGCGCGACCTTCAACAATGTCCCCGGCCTCACCAGCACGCAGGCCAAGCGCGACAAGACCGACCAATGGCTGATCGCGGGCGGCATGCGGTACGATAACGACCGCATCCATTTCGAAACCGATCTTTCCTATTTCGACACGACCTTCAAGGCACGCAACATCATCGTCGATATCGGCAAGACGATCCCGCAGGTAAACGTCGTGATCGACGACAACGGGCATGGGACGACCGTGATGACGGGCGATCCGCTGAGCGATGCCAATGATTTCCGGTTCGCCAACAGCCTGTTCCAGGACATCAACACATCGAAAAGCTCGCTGAAGGCATGGCGGACCGACTTCAGTTACGACGTCGAAAGCTTCATCGACCAGATCCAGCTCGGCTTCCGCTATGCGGACCGCAAGGCGTCGTTCGAAGGCTTTGCCGGCGGCCCCGCCGCGCCCGGCGGCAACCGCGTCACGCTGGTCAATTCGGTCGGGCTGCCTTCCGATTTCCTGATCCTGTCGCCGGCGTCGATCCCGTTCATCAACAACGGCGCGAACTGGTACACCCCCGATCCCGATTTCCTGCGCGAAAACACCGACCTCTTGCGCCAGCTCTATGGCGCGCCCACGGGCGACCCCGCGCCCGACCCGTCGCGCAGCTACCGCGCGAACGAAAAGACGATGTCGGGCTATGCGCAGATCAAATATGCCGCCGACCTTGGCGGCGACATGCTGGTCGACGGCCTTGTCGGCGTGCGCTGGGTAACGAACGACCGGGACCTGCAAGGAACGGGCCGGGTGAGCGGCGTGCTGACGCCCGTCCGGCGGTCGAGCACCGAAACCGACTTTTTGCCGAACGCCAGCGTCCGGCTGAAGCTGACGCCCGAGCTCCAGCTCCGTGCGAGCTATGCCAAGACGCTGTCGCGCCCGGCGTTCGGCGATCTTAATCCCGGCCTTTTCTATCAAGTGCCGAACAACGCCAATATCCGGCCTAACGGCAATGGCGGCAATCCGGATTTGCGGTCGCAGAAATCGGAAGCATGGGATGCGACGGCGGAATATTATTTCGGCCCGTCGAGCTATGTTTCGGCCGCCGTATATTATCGCGAGATCAAGGATCGCGTCGCGATCGGCGTCGAGCCCGAGGTCATCGACGGCATCACCTATAATATCTCGCGTCCGCGCAACCTGGGCGGTGCCCAGTTGAAGGGCGTCGAAGTCAGCGGACAGATGTTCTTCGATTTCCTGCCCGAAGGGCTCGACGGCCTCGGCATGTTCGGAAACTTCACCTTCGCCGACAGCAAGATCAAGACCCCGACCGATCCGCTGGTCGGCGAACCGCTGCTGGGCGTGTCGAAATATAGCTACAACATCGGCGGACTATACGAAAAATACGGCTTTACCGCGCGTGTCGTCTATACGTGGCGCGGCAAGTTCAACGAGGGCCTGTTCGGCGGCGGCCTGCTCGTGCCGGGTGACGGCGCGAAGTTCAACCGCGTCAAGGCGAACGGCCGGCTCGATTTCTCGGTCAGCTATGACATCAACGAGAATCTGGCACTCAGCGTCGACGGGGTGAACGTGCTGCGCAGCAAATATCACAGCTATTTCCATACGCCGGGCTTCCCGCACGATATTCGTGTCGACGACAGCTTCTATGGAGCGAGCCTGCGCGCGCGCTTCTGAGCCGGTGGGCCGGGCGTCGCGACCATCGCGGCGCCTTGCCTCGCCTCAGCCTTCGACCGGATTTTCGCTCACTTCGATCAGGTCGAGGACGTCGCCGATGATCTTCTTCATCGCCTTGCGCGCGCGGTCGGGATTGCGGCGAACGATGGCCTCGCTGACCGCCGCATGATCGGGGACGCTCGCCGAACGGCCCTTGATGCGGTTGGTGAACCGGATCGAGCTGCGCAACGCGGTCGTCACCACGTCGCGAAACTGAACGAAGAAGGGGTTGCCCGATGCCCGGAGGATCGCGACATGAAAGGCGATGTCGGCATCGAGCGCATCGTCGAGTCCGCGCTCGGCCGCCTCCATGCGCTTCAGGCCCGCGAGGATCGGCTCGAGATCGGCATCGCTTGCATTGGCGGCCGCGAGCGCCGCGGCTTCGGGCTCGATCGCGACGCGTAGCTGGTTGAACTGGCGCAGCAGGTCGACCGAGAATTTGCGCTCGAGGAGCCAGCGCAGCACGTCGGTGTCGAACAGATTCCAGGTCGTGGCGGGCTGGACGATCGTGCCTTGGCGCGGGCGCGCGCTAAGCAGGCCCTTGGCGGTCAGCATCTTCACCGCTTCGCGCGTCACCTGCCGGCTGACGCCATGCTGTTTCGCCAGTTCCGCCTCGGTCGGAAAGGGCTCGTCCTCATAAGCGCCGATGACGATCGCGCGACCCAGCGAATCGAGCAGGCCATAGGTCAGGTTGCGTCCCAATCGGGTTCGCAGTTCCGCCGGATCACCTGGTTGCACGCTCTTCCCTCTCTTGCCCGCGGCGCCGAATTAGGCACTTTGCGGCATCCTGCCACGCGCGGTTCGCTCGCGCTTCGTATCGCCCGCAGCTAGGCTCTAGACAAGTGCCATAGATCATATAAATATAAAGTCCTATAAATCGTATAAATAGACGCTGCCCATTTTTTGGCGCGGCGGCTGCGGGACACCGCGAGGGAAGGGGAAGCCTAATATGACGCTGACGACGCTCGATGTGATGGTGATCGTCGCTTATGCGATCGGGATTTTTGGGCTCGCGCAGTGGGTCAGCCGCGAAAAGGGCGGCAAAGCCAAGGACAGCGCCGACTATTTCCTCGCGTCGAAGAATCTGCCCTGGTGGGCGATCGGCGCATCGCTGATCGCCGCCAATATTTCGGCCGAGCAGATCGTCGGCATGTCGGGATCGGGCTATGCAATCGGTCTCGCGATCGCCTCCTATGAATGGATGGCGGCGCTCACGCTGCTGATCGTCGGCAAATATTTCCTGCCGATTTTCATCCGCAACGAGATCTTCACGATGCCGCAGTTCCTCGAACAGCGCTACGGCACCAACATCCGCACGCTGATGGCGATCTTCTGGCTCGCGCTCTACATCTTCGTGAACCTCACATCGATCGTCTGGCTCGGGTCGATCGCGGTCAACAAGGTGGCGGGCGTCGATCAGGATGTCGCGCTGTTCGCGCTCGGCGGCTTCGCGCTTCTCTATCAGCTTTACGGCGGGCTGAAGGCGGTCGCGCTCACCGACATCGTCCAGGTCACTTTGCTCGTTCTCGGCGGCTTGCTCATCTCGGGTATCACGCTCAGCGAAATCGGCGGCGACGCGGGCATCATCGGCGGATTCAGCCGCCTGACCAGCGAACTGCCCGGGCATTTCGACATGATCCTGACGTCCGACAACCCCTTCTACAAGGATCTGCCCGGCATCTCGGTGCTGATCGGCGGCATGTGGATCGCGAACCTCTCCTATTGGGGGTTCAACCAATATATCATCCAGCGTGCGCTCGCGGCGAAGAGCTTGGCAGAGGCGCAAAAGGGCATCGTGTTCGCGGCTTTTCTCAAGCTGTTGATGCCGGTGATCGTCGTGCTGCCGGGGATCGCCGCGGTGATGCTTGCGCCCGACCTCGCGAAACCCGATGAGGCTTATCCGACGATGATGCGGCTGCTGCCCGCCGGCATATTGGGTCTCGTCTTCGCAGCGTTGATGGCCGCGGTGGTGGCGTCGACCGCCTCGAAGATCAATTCGATCGCGACGATCTTCACGCTCGACCTCTATGCCAAATTCTCGCCCGCGCATGCCGGCGCGCGGACCGCGGCGAGCGAGAAGAAGCTGGTGCTCGTCGGTCGCGTCGTCGCGGTGATCGCGACGCTGCTTGCGCTGGTTACGGCGCGGCCCTTGCTGGGCGGCTCCGATCAGGCTTTCCAGTTCATCCAGGAATTTTCGGGCTTCTTCACCCCCGGCATCACGGTGATCTTCCTGCTCGGCCTGTTCTGGAAGCGTGCTAGCGAAGCGGGCGCGATCGCCGCGGCGGTCGCCTCGGTCGGTTTCTCTTATCTGTTCAAGGTGCTCGCACCTTCGATCCCGTTCATGGATCGCATGGGGCTGGTCTTCCTGATCGCGCTCGCGCTGGCGGTCGGCCTGTCGCTGCTGATGCCCGCCACCGCCGATAAGGACCGCATCACCGCCGAAGGCGTCAGTTTCCGCACCACGACCGGTTTCAACGTGGCGAGCGGCGCCGTGATCGCGATCCTCATCGCGCTCTACGCGACCTGGTGGTAGGGCGGAGCGAAACATGGACGGACATTTTCTCGCCATAGACTGGGGCACCACCAACCGCCGCGTGTACAGCATCGACGCGGGCGGCGCGGTGACCGAAACCGAGCGTGACGACCGCGGCGTTCTGGCGATTGCGCCCGGCAGTTTCGATGCCGAGGCGGCGGACATCCGCGCGCGCTTTGGCGATGCCCCGATGCTGTGCGCCGGCATGGTCGGATCGAAGCGCGGCTGGCACGAAATTCCTTATGTGCCGGCGCCTGCCGACTTTGCGGCCATCGCGCGCGGGACCCGGTGGATCGAAGGGCAGCGCACCGCGATCGTCCCCGGCGTGTGCCGCCTCGACGACAGCCGCGCCGACGTGATGCGCGGCGAGGAAGTGCAGTTTCTCGGCGCGCTCGAGGCGAGGCTGGTGCCCGATGGGGCGATGCTCTGCCAGCCCGGCACCCATTGCAAATGGGCGCGGGTCGCGGGCGGGCGTCTCGTCGATTTTACCACGACGATGACGGGCGAACTCTTCGCGCTGCTCAAGCAGCACAGCCTGCTCGCCGATCTTCTCGACGGCGATGTCGGACCGAACGACGGGTTCCTCGCGGGCGTCCGCCAGGCGCAGGGGCAGGATTTGCTGTCGCTGCTCTTCTCCGTCCGCGCGGCACGCCTGCTCGGATCGCTGCCGCTCGAGCAAAGCGCGTCCTTTACCAGCGGATTGCTCATTGGCAGCGACGTGCGCGCGCGCCTCACCGATCCGTCGGAGCCGGTGCATGTGCTTGCCGACGCCCATCTCGGCGGGCTTTACCGCTGCGCGATCGAGGAACTCGGCGGCTCGGCGATCCTGGTCGACAGCCACGCGGCCTTCGTCGCCGGCATCACCCGAATCTGGAGAGAATTGTGATGGATTTCGCCTCGGCGCTGGAACAATGCCCGCTTGTCGCCATTCTTCGGGGAATCCGGCCGGAAGAGGCGGCGGCGGCCGGCGAGGTGCTTGTCGATTCGGGTTTTACCCTGATCGAGGTCCCGCTGAATTCGCCCGACCCGCTTCGCAGCATCGCGATTCTGGCCGGCACGGTCGGCGATCGGGCGGTCGTCGGCGCGGGCACGGTATTGTCGTGCGAGCAGGTGGCCGACGTAACCGCGGCGGGCGGGCGGCTCATCGTGTCACCGAACACCGATGCCGCCGTCATTGCCCGAACCGTGGCCGCGGGCCTGGCGTCGGTTCCTGGCTTCCTGACACCGACGGAGGCGCTCGCGGCGCATGCGGCCGGGGCGACGGCGCTGAAGTATTTCCCGGCCGAAGCGTCATCACCCCACATATTGAAAGCTTTGAAAACCATATTGCCCGCTGGCGTCCCGGTGATCGTCACGGGTGGCGTCACCCCCGATAAACTGGCGCCGTGGAGAGCATCGGGAGCGTCCGGCTTCGGGCTGGGCGGCGCGCTCTATCGTCCCGGCATGGCTCTTGGCGAGCTGAAACGGCGGGCCGACGATTTCGTCTCGGCGAGCCATTCGCCAAAGACCGATGGATATGATCCACCCGCTATGCTTTAATCGGTCAGCGATGGCTGACGATAAACCCCGGTACAAGACCTATAGCAGCCCCGCCGGCGGCTGGGGCGCCGCGGCGGCAACCGCGAAGGTCCTGCTCGAACAAAGCGTCGTGACCAAAGGCTCGCGCGCGCTGTTCGCGATGAACCAGCCGGGCGGTTTCAAATGCCCGAGCTGCGCCTTTCCCGACGCGACCTGCACCAAGAAGCTCGAATTCTGTGAGAATGGCGCAAAAGCGCTCGCGCACGAGGCGACGAAATTCCGCGTCACGCGCGAATTTTTCGCGCAGCACAGCGTGACCAACCTGATGGAACAGTCGGACTATTGGCTCGAAATGCAGGGGCGGCTGACCGAGCCGATGCGCTACGACGCCGCGACCGATCATTATGTGCCGGTGAGCTGGGACGAGGCCTTTGCGCTGATCGGCCGGCATCTTCGCGCGCTCGCCAGCCCGCACGAGGCCGAATTTTACACTTCGGGCCGCACCGCGAACGAGACGGCGTTCCTCTATTCGATTTTCGTGCGCGAATTCGGGACGAACAATTTCCCCGATTGTTCGAACATGTGCCACGAACCGACGAGCCGCGGGCTGCCGCGCTCGATCGGGGTCGGCAAGGGCACGGTGATCCTCGACGATTTCGAGCATGCCGAGGCGATTTTCCTGATCGGGCACAACACCGGGACCAACGCGCCGCGGATGATGACCAATTTGGTCGAGGCGCGGAAGCGCGGCGTTCCGATCGTCGCGGTCAACCCGATGCCCGAACGCGCGCTGATCCGCTTCACCGAGCCGCAGGACATCGTCCAGATGGCGACCTTCGGATCGACCGAAATCACCAGCGAATTCGTCCATATAAAGGTCGGCGGCGACCTTGCCCTGCTCAAGGGGATGATGAAGGTGATGTTCGAGCGCGAGGCGGCGGGCGAGACCGTCTTCGACCATGATTTCATCGCCGAGCATACCGAGGGTTTCGCGGCGCTGCAGGCCGACATCGCGGCACACGACTGGCCGGCGATCGCCCTGGCATCGGGGCTCGACGAGGCGCAGATCCGCCGCTGCGCCGAAATCTATATCCGCTCGAACGCGACGGTCATCTGTTACGGGATGGGGGTGACCCAGCATCAGCAGGGATCGCAGCTGGTCCAGCAGATCGCGAACCTGCTGCTGCTGGGGGGCAATTATGGCAAGCCGGGCGCGGGCATTTCGCCGATCCGCGGCCATTCGAACGTCCAGGGCGACCGCACCGTCGGGATCGATGAAAAGCCGAGCCAGGCCTATCTCGACCGCGTGCGCGACGTCTTCGGTTTCGAACCGCCGCGCGAGGATGGCCACCATAGTGTCGAAACGGTCGAGGCGATGCTCGATGGGACCGCGAAGGTGTTCATCGGCCTCGGCGGCAATTTTGTGCGCGCGGTGCCCGATACGACACGCTCCTATGACGCGATGCGCAAACTGGAGCTGACCGTCGGGATCGCGACCAAGCTCAACCGCGGGCATCTGGTCCACGGGCGCGATGCCCTCATCCTGCCCGTCGTCGCGCGCTCCGAGCGGATCGAAACCGCCGCGGGCGAACAGTTCGTCACGATCGAGGATTCGATGTCGAATGTCACGGCATCGCGCGGCGTGCTCGAACCCGCGAGCGCGCATCTGATGCCCGAGACCGAGATCGTCTGCCGCATGGCGATGGCGACGCTGCCGAACAGCAAGGTCGATTGGGCCAGCTATATCGACGACTACGACCTGATCCGCGACAAAATCGCCCAAGTATATCCCGAAATCTACAGCGATTTTTCGGAACGCATCAAGGCGCCGATGGGCTTTCACCTCGACACCCCGCCGCGCCGCCGCGTGTGGGCGACGCCGAACGGCAAGGCCAATTTCCTGATCCTTCCTGGGCTGGCGGTCAATGCGCCGGTCGACGATCCGGCGATGCTGCGGCTCGCGACCGTGCGCTCGCACGACCAGTTCAACACGACGATCTACAGCTACAACGACCGCTATCGCGGCGTGTATAACGACCGGATGATATTGTTCATGAACGCCAAGGACCGCGCCGATCGCGGGCTGGGTGCGGGCGCACGCGTCGCGCTCGAAACGATCAGCGGCGACGGCATCGCGCGGCGTGTCGAGGGGCTCACGCTGATCGACTATCCGATGTCGCGTGGTTCGGTCGCGGGCTATTATCCCGAACTCAATCCGCTGCTGCCGCTCGTCCATTACGACCGGATCAGCGGCTGTCCGGCGGCCAAGTCGATCCCGGTGCGTGTCGCCGCCGCGTCATCCGTTGGCTGAGCGCCTCATGCTCGCCCTCGGCCGGCAGATCGCGCCGCCGCGCTTCCTGATTTTTGTTGGCGTACTCCTCCTTGTCGGCGGCGGCGCCGCAGCGCTCGGCGCCGATCCGCGCGGCGCGCTGCTGATCGGCTTCGACGTCGCGGCTTTCGTCTTCCTCTGCGCGATCGCGCCGCTCCTGAAAGCCGACGCCGACCGGATGCGGCGCACCGCCGAAAGCAACGACGCCAATCGCGCCGGGCTGCTCGCGATCACCGTGCTGCTGTCGCTCGTCATCCTGTTCGCGGTCGGGACGCTGATCGCGAGTCCGGGCAAGCTGGGGCGCTGCGATGTCGTGCTGATCGTCGCGACGCTCGCGCTTGCATGGCTGTTCGCGAACATGGTGTTCACGCTCCACTATGCGCATCTCTATTATCTGCAGAAGGACGGCCGCGACCAGCGCGGGATCGAGGTTCCGGGGGTGCATGAACCCGGATACTGGGACTTCCTCTATTTCAGCTTCACGCTCGGCATGACCTTCCAGACCTCTGACGTGACCATCTCGGGCGCGCATATGCGCCGCGTCGTGCTCGGCCACTGCATGGCGGCCTTCATCTTCAACATGGGCATATTGGCGTTCACCGTGAACGCGATCGGCGGATCATGACCCCGCCAGCCGGTCGAGGTCGGCGAGGCTGTTGATATTGGGCGGCACGAAGTCGCTTTGCACCGCGCGCGCGCCGATCTGCCGCGCATAGGCGCGGACCGCAAGGTCGCGCCCGTCGGCAAGGATGGCCTGCAACACGTCCAGCGTTGCGACCGGCCACAGGCCGATCACCGGCTGTGTGTCGAGGAAGGCGGGCGCCGGTTCGAGCAACGCGCGCAGGTCGGCGGGCAGGCGCACGCAATCGACCGGCGCAGTCAGAAGCTGGTCGAAGCCCGCGCCTGCGGCATGGCGCAGCGCGCCGGCGAAGCCGCCGAGCGGGCCCATATCGGGGCGCGGCCAATCGGCTATGCCCTCGTCCCGGCCAACGAGGACGAGCGCATCGCAATGCGGGCGCAGCGCCGCCAGCGCATGGTCGAGCAATGTCTGCCCGTCCAGCGTCGCGAGCGCCTTGTCCGACCCGAAACGGCTCGACCGCCCGCCCGCGAGCACCGCGCCGAGCGTCTTCACGCGATCATCCCGTGCGGATCGCTGACGACCAGCGCTGAATCCGCCCGCGCCAGCGTAACCAGCGTCAGCCCCACCTGCACCGCGCGCTCGGCCGCGAGGCTGGTCGGCGCCGAGATGGTGACGAGCATCGGACAGCCCGCGCGAACCGTCTTTTCGACCAGTTCGTAACTGCAGCGCGCCGACAGCAGGATGAAGCCGGTCGCGGGGTCGATCCCCGCGCGCGCCAACGCCCCGATCAGCTTGTCGAGCGCATTGTGGCGCCCGACATCCTCGCGCGCGAGCAGGATGTCGCCGGCCGGCGAGCAGAAGGCGGCGGCGTGGACGGCGCCCGTTGCGCGGCCCAGCGGCTGATGGTCGCGCAGCGAAGCCAGCGCCGCCGCGATGGCGGCGCGGTCGGTCGCGATACGCGCGGTGACGGCGGGAAGCGGCCGCAGCACCTGTTCGATATTCTCGATCCCGCACAGCCCGCAGCTGCTCTCGCTCACGCGTTTGCGCGCGCGTTCGAGCGCTATGTTGTTACGTTCGGGCGGCAGCCAGATGCGCAGTGCCCAGCCGCCTTCTATTGGGTGGGCATCGACGCGTCGCACCTGATCGGGCGCTTCGATCAGACCTTCGCTCAGCGCGAAGCCCAGCGCATAATCTTCGAGATCGGCGGGGGTTGCCATCATCACCGCATAACCGATGCCACCGACCTCGATCGACACCGGCGCCTCGATCGGCACGCTGCGGGTCAGTGCCGCGTCGCCGGGCTCGGCAAGCCCCAGCCGCCGGACGGGAAACTCGATCATTTCGTTATTCATGCTCGCACGATAGCCCATCGGCGCGGACTTGTCTCAACTCAGCGGCTTCGGGCGTGGCAGCTTTGGGGTGGGAATTGGCCATCCAATACTCGTCATGCTGAAACAAGTTCAGGGTGACGAAGAAGAATAGGTCCACTTCCGGTCGTTCCCGTCATACCCGTTTTCCACCTTTCGCCGGCGATCGATCCGCCCGTCTCAACCGCCACGCCCCAATCGTTCGGCAAGGAAATCGACGAACACGCGCACCCGCGCCGGGGTGCCCGCACCGCCCGCGAACACCGCGTGGATCGCCTCGACATCGCCCGGATTATACGCCTCCAATATCGGGATCAGCTGTCCGCTCGCGATCTCGTCGGCGATGCTGAACGCGCCGACGCGGGCGATGCCGACCCCGGCGGCCGCCAGCTGTCCCAGCGTCTCGCCATTGTTCGCCTCGATATTGCCCCGCACCGACAACGTATATTCGCGCTCCCCGTCGCGGAACGGCCAGGTCGGCTCGGCGCGGCGAAAGTTGAAATTCAGGCAATTATGCGCGTGCAGATCTTCGGGCACCTTTGGCGTGCCATGCTTCGCCAGATAGGCGGGCGAGGCGACGATCACGCGGCGGCTTTCGCCGAGCTTGCGCGCGGTGAGCGGGCTGTCGGCGAGCGGGCCGAAACGGATCGCGACATCGGCCTGTCCCGCCGCAAGGTCGACGAGGCGGTCGGCGAGGCTGATGTCGACGAGGATATGCGGATGGAGGCGGACAAAGTCGCCGAGCAGCGGCACGATGCTGAGCCGCCCGTGCGCCTGCGCCGCGCTGACGCGGAGCCGCCCGCGCGGGGCGCCCTGGTCGGCGATCGCCTGCTCGGCATCGCCCAGGTCGGCGAGGATGCGGCGCGCGGCACGCAGATAGGCCTCGCCCTCGGCGGTGAGCGCGAGCGCGCGCGTCGAACGCAGCAGCAGCCGGACACCAAGCCGCGCCTCGATCCGGTCGATCGTCCGGCTGACCGCCGACGGGGTCAGCCCGAGGCAGCGGCCCGCGGCGGAAAAACTGCCCTCGGCGACCGCGACGGCGAAAACCTCCATCGCGCGCGCCCGGTCGGTGGTTTCGGCGATCTTTGCGTTCAATTCAAAAATCCTTCGCTTCGCGGCACGCTACTCTGGCCCGATGTGCGAGTCCATCTATGCGTTCAACGCAACTGAAAGGGTGGATCATGGAATATCGTCAACTGGGATCGTCGGGCCTTCGCGTACCGGCATTGAGCTTCGGAACCGGAACCTTTGGCGGCCAAGGCCCGCTGTTCAGCGCCTGGGGGCAAAGCGATGCGAAGGACGCGCGGCGGTTGATCGACATCAGCCTCGACGCCGGCGTCACCCTGTTCGACACCGCGGATGTCTATTCGAACGGCGCCTCCGAGGAGATTTTGGGCGAGGCGATCAAGGGTCGCCGCGACGCAGTGCTGATCTCGACCAAGACCGGGCTGCCGATGGGCGACGGGCCGCAGGACTGGGGCGCCTCGCGCAGCCGGCTGATCCGCGCGGTCGAGGATTCGCTCGGCCGGCTCGGTACCGACCATATCGACCTCCTCCAACTCCACGCCTTCGACGCCTCGACCCCGGCCGACGAATTGATGGATACGCTCGCTACGCTGATCGCGGCGGGCAAGCTGCGCTACGCCGGCGTCTCCAATTATCCGGGCTGGCAGTTGATGAAGGCGCAGGCCGTGGCCGACCGCCTCGGCAAGCCGCGCTTCGTCGCGCACCAGGTCTATTATTCGCTGATCGGGCGCGCCTATGAGGCCGATTTGATGCCGCTCGCCGCCGACCAGGGTGTCGGTGCGCTGGTGTGGAGCCCGCTCGGCTGGGGCCGCCTGACCGGCAAGATCGGACGCGGCCGCCCGGTCCCGGAGGGCAGCCGTCTGCACGAGACCGAACAATTCGCGCCGCCGGTCGCCGAAGAGTTGCTCTACCGCGTCATCGATGCGCTCGAGCTGGTCGCGGCCGAAACCGGCAAGACCGTGCCGCAGGTCGCGATCAACTGGCTGCTCCAGCGTCCGACTGTGTCGTCGGTGATCATCGGCGCGCGCAACGAAGAACAGCTGCGGCAGAATCTAGGCGCGGTCGGCTGGGCGCTGACCGCCGACCAGATCGCGGCGCTCGACGCCGCGAGCGACGTGCTGCCGCCCTATCCGCACACACCCTATCGGCAGCAGGCGGGTTTTGCCCGACTGAACCCGCCGCTCGTCTGAGAGAGCGTTTGGAGATTCACAAAACACAGTTTTTCGGCGCCCCTCCGTATCCCCGAGCGAAGACGAGGGGCTCGTTCGAGCGAAGCGAGAACCCGCACCGAGCCTCGACTTCGCTCGGCTTGGCCCCTCGTCTTCGCTCGGGGATGCGGTGATGGACCGCATTTCCAAGCAGCTTCTGACAGGAACCGGACTCATGAAGATCAACTTCCCCTTGCTGGCGCTCGCCACCGGTGCTTTCGGCATCGGCATCACCGAATTCGCGCCGATGGGTCTTCTCCCCGATATGGCGGAGGGGCTGGGGGTGTCGATCCCCGCCGCGGGCCTGCTCGTGTCGGCCTATGCGCTCGGCGTCATGCTCGGCGCGCCATTGATGACGCTCACCACCGCGCGGATGAACCGGCGCACCTTGCTGATCGGCCTGATGGCGATCTTCACCATCGGCAATTTCCTCTCTGCCATCGCGGGCGATTACACGACGCTGATGGTCGCGCGCGTCATCACCTCATTGAACCACGGCGCCTTCTTCGGTGTCGGTTCGGTCGTCGCGGCGAGCCTCGTCGCGCCTGAGAAGCGCGCGAGTGCGGTCGCGGCGATGTTCATGGGGCTGACGCTCGCCAATGTCATCGGCGTGCCGCTCGCGCCGTGGGTCGGCGAGACGTTCGGCTGGCGCACCGCGTTCGGTGCGATCACGATCTGGGGCCTCATCACCATGGCCGCGCTCCGCTTCGCGCTCCCCGACATTCCGCGCGCCGAGGGCGGCAATATGCTCGCCGAGCTTGGCGTGCTGAAACGCCGCGAGGTGCTCGTCGCGCTCGCGCTCACCGCGATCGGCTCGGCGGCGATGTTCACCGTCTTCACCTATATCGCACCGATCCTGACCGAAGCGACCGGGGCGGGGACGCTGTATGTGACCGCGATGCTGGTGATCTATGGTCTCGGTCTCACGCTCGGCAACTGGCTCGGCGGCATCTTTGCCGACCGCTCGATCGACCGCACGCTGATCGTCTCGCTCGCCGGGCTGGCCGCCTTGCTCCTGCTCTTCGCGGTGACGATGGTTTCGCCCATTGCTGCGGCGGTCACGATCTTCGCGTGGGGCGTCGCGACCTTCGCCATCGTCCCGCCGCTCCAAATGCGGGTGATGGAGGCGGCGTCGGATGCCCCCAACCTGGCCTCGGCGGTCAATATCGGTGCTTTCAACCTCGGCAATGCCGTCGGCGCTGCGGTCGGCGGCGGGGTGATCGGCCTTGGGCTCGGCTTTCCGGCAGTGTCGGTCGCGGGCGCGGTGATGGCGGTGGCTGGCCTTGCGATCGTGCTGGCATCGCGGACGCGATCCGCCCCGTTGCCGGTCGCCGCCAAAGCCTGACGATTGCCATTTCCACCGCGGAGCCTATGCAATCGCAGGCATGAAAGCCGAGATTCTCGCCGTCCTCCTTGGCAAGGTCCGCCCCTTCCGCGGCGACGATGAACCGAGCGCCATCGGCAAGCTGCCGGTGGCGCACCCGGTCGCCGTCGGTCCGATGGGCCTTGCCGGCGACGAACAGGCCGACCGTACCGTTCATGGCGGCATCGACAAGGCGATCCACCATTATCCGGCCGACCATTATCCCTGGTGGCGCGAGTATCTGGGCGACGTGCCGCTGCTCGATGCGCCGGGTGCGTTCGGGGAAAATATCTCGACCGCAGGCCTCGACGAGCAGAATGTCTTCCTCGGCGACCGCTTCCGGCTCGGCACCGCGCTCGTTGAAGTAACCCAAGCACGCCAGCCGTGCTGGAAGCTCGATCACCGTTTCGAGACCAAAGGCGTGATGGCGCAGGTCGTAAAGACGCGCCGGACGGGATGGTATTATCGCGTGCTCGAACCCGGGCAGGTGCAGGCGGGCGATGCGTTGGAGCTTGTCGAGCGGCCCTGGCCCGACTGGCCGCTGGCATCGCTGTTCGCCCTGCTGATCGGCGGCGAGGCGAAGGATCGCCCGGCCGACCTCCGCGCGCTGCGCGACGTCCCCGTCCTCGCCGAAACATGGAAAATACGCCGGGCCAAGCTCGCCGGGCAGTTCGGCGCCGATTAAGCGCCGCCGCTCGCCAGCGCGTAACGTTTCGGCGGCACCCCGACATGACGCGCAAAGGCGGTGCTGAACGCGCTCGCCGAACCATAGCCGACGCGTGTCGCGATCTCGGCCAGCCCGCCCGCCTTGCGGCGCAGCAGATCCTTGGCCAGGCTCATGCGCCACCCCTGCAGATACTCCATCGGTGGCACGCCGACCGTTCGCGCGAAGCGGTCGAAGAAGGCCGAGCGCGACAGCGCTGCCTCCTTCGCCAGTTCGGCGACGGTCCACGGATGCGCGGGTTCGCCATGGATATGCCGGATCGCCGCCGCCAGCCGCGGATCGCCGAGCCCGCGCAGCAGACCCGGCGGCGCATCATCGCCCTCGACCGAGCGCAAAGCTTCGACGATCAGCACTTCGACGAGGCGCGACAGGATCAGGTCACAGCCCGGCCGCGCGTCGCCCGCTTCCTCGCGCACCAGCCGCACGAGCGTTGCGAGCCGTTCGGCCCCGCGCAAATGGATCAGCGCGGGAAGCTGCGACACGAGCAGGCTCGCATCGGGCGAATCGAAGATGAAATAGCCGCCGAGCATCCGCACATCGGCATCGCCATCCTGCCGCCCATGGCGCACCTCTTGGGCAACTCCGGCGGCGGGGTGCGGATCGACAAGGATGGGCTCGGCGGGCTCGAACCCCGACATGGTGAACCCCGGCGTCGCGGGAAGGAAGACGAAATCCCCCGCTTCGATCGTCACCGCCTCGGCGCCATCGACCGCAAGCCGGCACCGTCCCTCTATGACCGTGCAGAATCCCGGATACCCGAAATCGCCATAGCGCACCGCCCAAGGTCCGGCGCCGCTGATCCCCTTGGCAAAGACGGTGCGCGGGCGGAGCAGCGCGATGAGATCGGAGAGGGGATCGGGCATATATGGACTATCGATAATGAATTACGGATTTCGGATTATAGATAGTCCGAATGGCATTGGCTAGATGCTTTCCACCAACTTAAAAAAGGAAAGTGTCCATGAAAACCATCCTCATTACCGGCTGCTCGTCGGGCTACGGCCTTGAAACTGCTCGCCATTTCCACGCCCGGGGCTGGAACGTCATCGCCACGATGCGCAACCCCTCCGCGGCACCTTTTGCAACTTCCGAAAGGCTGCGCGTCCTCGCGCTCGACGTCACCGACGCCGACAGCATCGCGCTCGCGCTCGAACTGGCGGGTCCGATCGACGTGCTCGTCAACAATGCCGGCATCGGCCTGTTCGGCGCGCTCGAACATTCGCCGATGCGGAAGATCCGCGACGTCTATGAAACCAACACGCTGGGGACGATCGCGATGACGCAGGCGGTGATCCCGCAGTTCCGCGAACGCGGCGCGGGGGTCATCGTCAACGTGACTTCGTCGGCGACGCTCGCCTCCTTTCCTCTCGCCGCTGCTTACACGGGCAGCAAGACCGCGATTCAGGGTTTCACCCAGTCACTCGTCCATGAACTCGAACCGCTCGGCATTTCGGTGAAGCTCGTCGAGCCGGGCTATGGCCCGACCACCGCCTTTGCGCAGAACACCGAAATCCGTCTCGAGGATGTGCTGCCCGCACCCTATTGGTCCTACGCCGAACCGATCCTCGCCGTGATGGCCGAACCCGCGCTGGTCACGACCGAGGCCGATGTCGCGGAGGCGGTGTGGCAGGCCGTGCATGATGAAAGCGGGCAGGCGCATTTCCCCGCCGGCGCCGATGCCCTGGCGCTGGCTGCTGCATAAACACCACCTCGTCATTCCCGCGAAAGCGGGAACCCAGCGAGCCAGCGTTGCAACTGGGTTCCCGCTTTCGCGGGAATGACGAAGTTTAATTCCGCTTCGCTTCAAGCCAGGCAGCAAGCTTCGCCACCTCTTCAGGCGTAAAATGCAGCCCCAGTTTGGTTCGCCGCCACAAGATGTCGTCGGTGGTTCGCGCCCATTCGTGCGTCACCAGCCACTCGGCCTCGGCGGCGCTGAGGCCATGGCCGATCTCGCCGCCGAGCGCATCCCAACCGTCCGCATCGCCCAGCCATTCGCGCGCATCGAGGCCGTAAGCCCGCACGATACGGTCGGCGGTGGCGATGGTGAGGAAAGGATAGGCCAGGCGGATCTCGGCAATCAGCGCCGCGGCGCCGCTCGTCGGGAAGCCCCCGCCCGGCAGCGGCGCCTTCGCCGTCCAGCGCTTGCCCGACAGCGCGGGCACATGTCCGGCAAGCGCGTCGACCGCGGCCTCGGCAACGTGGCGATAGCTGGTGATCTTGCCGCCATAGATAGTGAGCAAGGGTGCGCCTTCCTCCATATCGAGATCGATGCGGTACCCGCGCGTCGCCGCTTCGGGCCGTCCCGACCCGTCCTCGACCAGCGGCCGGACACCCGAATAGGTCCAGACGACATCGGCGGGGGTGACGGGGGTACGGAAATAAAGGCTCGCGCCCTCGCACAGATAGGCGATTTCCGCGTCGCTCGCGCGGGGCACGATGGCGGGGTCCGGGTGATCCTCGTCGGTCGTCCCGATCAGCGTGAAATCGCGCTCATAGGGAATGGCAAAGAAGATGCGCCCGTCGGGTAGCTGGAAGAAATAGGCATAGTCGTGCTCGAACAATTTGCGCACGACGATGTGCGAGCCGCGCACCAGCCGCATCGCGTGATCGGGTTCGGCATCGGCGCGCTTCAGCAGGTCGAGCACCGCGGGCCCCGCGGCGTTGACGACGCTATGGCCGGTGAAGCGATAGTGATGGCCGCGGTCGTCGCTTGCTTCGACGACCCATAGGCCATCCTCGCAGCGCAGCATCTCGGCGCGGGTGCGTGTGCGGACCCGCGCGCCGCGATCCGCCGCATCGCGCGCGTTCAGCACGACCAGCCGCGCGTCGTCGGTCCAGCCGTCCGAATATTCGAAGCCGTGGACATATTGCGGTTGGAGCGGGCCGCCCGCGACATGGCGGCGCAAATCGATCGACCGCGTTGCGGGCAGCTTTTTCCGCCCGCCGATATGATCGTAGAGGAACAGTCCGAGCCGCAGCAGCCAGCGCGGCCGCAAACCGTCGCGATAGGGCAGCACGAAGCGCAGCGGATGGATGATGTGCGGCGCGATGCCCCAGAGGATTTCGCGCTCCTTAAGCGCCTCGCGGACGAGGCCGAATTCATAATGTTCGAGGTAGCGCAGGCCGCCGTGGATCAGCTTGGTCGACGATGAGGAGGTGCCTTGTGCGAGGTCGCCTGCCTCGAGCAGCAGCACCCGCGCCCCGCGCCCGGCGGCATCGCGCGCAACCCCCGCGCCGTTGATGCCGCCGCCGACGACGATGACATCATAGGGAAGGGCGCTGTCGGGCATGCCGCTCCCTATGGCAATCCTGCGGATTTTGCCAAGAAAAGACATCGTATGCGGCCTACGTATGCGCGTTGCAATCGGGCGGCGGCTCCTCCATTTCTGAAGATGGATGTCCAAGGGGATTTTTGTGAGCGTGAAAGTCGAAACATTGGTACTGTTCGGCGCGACGGGCGATCTCGCGCAGCGCATGCTCTTTCCCTCGCTCTACAACCTCCACCTCGACGGGCTGCTCGCCGATGCGTTGACGATCATCGGGTCGGGGCGCTCGAAGATGGATCGCGCCGCCTTTCACGGTCAGGTCCGCGACGCGCTGACCGAACATCTGCCCGCCGACCGTATCGAGGCGAGCGCGGTCGATGCGTTTATCGAACGGATCGACTATTGCGCGATCGATGCCGGCGCGGGCACCGGATACGACGACCTTGCCGCGCTGCTCGGGGACCGGATGCAGCGCCCGATCGGCGTTTATCTGTCGACCCCGCCATCGATGTTCGGACCGATCGCGCAGGGGCTCAACGCCGCGGGGATCGCTTGCACCGAATGCCGCATCGCGATGGAAAAACCGATCGGCCACGACCTCGCCTCGTCGCGCGAAGTGAACGCGCAGGTCGGCGATGCCTTTGCCGAGGACCGAGTCTTCCGCATCGACCATTATCTCGGCAAGGAAACGGTGCAGAATCTGCTCGCGCTGCGCTTTGCCAACATGCTCTTCGAACCGCTGTGGAACGCACAGGCGATCGACCATGTCCAGATCACCGTCGCGGAGACCGTCGGGCTCGAGGGCCGCGTCTCCTATTATGATGGTGTCGGTGCGCTGAAGGACATGGTCCAGAACCATATGCTCCAGCTGCTCGCGATCATCGCGATGGAGCCGCCGTCGAGCGTCTCGTCGACCGCGGTGCGCGACGAGAAGGTCAAGCTGCTCCGGAGCCTCCGCAAGCTGACCGCCGCTGATGTCAAGGCGCACAGCGTCAAGGGCCAGTACACCAGCGGCGCGGTCAATGGCGGCGCGGTCGCGGGCTACGCCGACGAACTCGGCAACCCGTCGAACACCGAGACGTTCGTCGCGATCAAGGCCTATATCGACAATTGGCGCTGGAAGGGCGTGCCCTTTTACCTGCGCACTGGCAAACGCATGCCGCAGCGCAAGTCCGAAGTGCTCATCCAGTTCAAGCCGGTGCCGCACAATATCTTTGCGCGCGTCGGCGCGGGCAAGCTCGATGCGAACAGCATGATCATCAACCTCCAGCCCGAGGAAAATATTCGGGTCAAGGTGATGGCGAAGCAGCCGGGGCTCGACCGCGACGGGGTGAAGCTCAAGGAAGTGACGATGGACGTCTCGCTCTCGCACAGCTTTGCGGGCGAGCGGCGGCGGATCGCCTACGAACGCCTGCTGCTCGATTTCATCGAGGGCGACCAGACTTTGTTCGTCCGCCGCGACGAGGTGGAGGCGCAGTGGCAGTGGATCGACTCGATCCGCGACGCCTGGGCCGAGGTCGACATGGCGCCGCAGAATTACACTGCGGGAAGCTGGGGCCCGTCGAGCGCGATCGCGCTGATCGAACGCGACGGAGCGAGCTGGCATGACTGAAGCCGCCCCAAACCTTCTCCCCTTGGGGGAGAAGGATACGAAGCCTTGTCGCGCAGCGACTAGGCGCAGTTGGATGAGGGTCTCTGTCGCTGCTTTCTCCGCTGCCGTTCACACCCTCACCCAGCTTCGACTAGCGAGCAAGCTCGCAAGTCTGCGCATCCCTCTCCCCCAAGGGGAGAGGGTTTTGGAATTGCCATGACTGATCTCCACCCCACCATCGCAACGGTCACCGACCGCATCATCGCCCGCAGCGCCCCCCGCCGCGCCGCCTATCTCGATCTGATGGACCGTCAGCGCGAAGCCGGTACCAACCGCGGCAACCTCTCGTGCGGCAATCTCGCGCACGGCTTTGCCGCCTCGGGCGAGGACAAGCCCGCGATCCGGTCGGGCGCCGAAATGAACATCGGCATCGTAACCAGCTATAACGACATGCTCTCGGCGCATCAGCCGTACGGCCGCTATCCCGAACAGATCAAACTCTTCGCGCGCGAGGTTGGCGCGACCGCGCAGGTCGCGGGTGGCGTCCCCGCGATGTGCGACGGCGTAACGCAGGGGCAGGCGGGCATGGACCTGTCGCTGTTCAGCCGCGACAATATCGCGCAGGGCACGGCGATCGCGCTCAGCCATGCGATGTTCGAGAGCGCGCTGCTACTTGGCATCTGCGACAAGATCGTCCCCGGGCTGCTGATCGGCGCGCTGCGCTTCGGCCACCTGCCGCAGATCCTGATCCCCGCCGGGCCGATGCCCTCGGGCCTCGCGAACAAGGAAAAACAGCGCGTCCGCCAGCTTTATGCCGAGGGCAAGGCGACCCGCGACGAACTGCTCGAAGCCGAAGCGGCGAGCTATCATGGCGCGGGCACCTGCACCTTCTACGGCACCGCGAACAGCAACCAGATGATGATGGAGCTGATGGGGCTCCACGTCCCCGGCAGCGCCTTCACCAACCCCGGCACCAAGCTGCGCCAGGAACTGACGCGCGCCGCGACGCACCGGGTCGCCGAAATCGGCTGGGACGGCGACGATTATCGTCCGCTGTCGCGCTGCGTCGACGAGAAAGCGATCGTCAATGCCGCGATCGGGCTGCTCGCCACCGGCGGCTCGACCAACCATGCGATCCATCTGCCCGCGATCGCGCGCGCCGCGGGGATTATCATCGACTGGCAGGATTTCGACGAATTGAGCCACGCGGTGCCGCTGCTCGCGCGCGTCTATCCGAACGGCGCGGGCGACGTGAACAACTTCCACGCCGCGGGCGGCATCGGTTATGTCGTGCGCGAATTGCTCGGGGCGGGCTTGCTCCACGGCGATGTGCTCACCGTCGGCGGAACGATGGCCGATTATGCAAGCGAGCCGGTGCTGGTCGACGATGAACTTCACTGGCAGGCCGCGCCCGCCGAAAGCCGCGACGACACCATGCTGCGCCCGGTCGCCGCGCCCTTCTCGCCCGACGGCGGGATGCGCCTGCTCGCGGGCAATCTCGGCCGCGCGATCATCAAGACCAGCGCGGTTGCTGAGGATCGCTGGACGATCGAGGCGCCGTGCCGGATATTCGACGACCAGAATCAGGTGCTGACCGCGTTCAAGGCGGGCGAACTCGAGCGCGACCTCATCGTTGTCGTCCGCTTCCAGGGCCCGCGCGCCAACGGCATGCCCGAACTGCACAAGCTGACGCCGGCGCTCGGTGTGTTGCAGGACAAGGGTTTTCGTGTTGCCCTCCTCACCGACGGCCGCATGTCGGGCGCGAGCGGCAAGGTGCCCGCGGTGATCCATCTTTCGCCCGAGGCGCTGCCCGGTATCGATGGCGTCAGCGGCCCGCTTGCCTTCCTTACCGACGGCGACATTGTCCGCATTTGCGCGCGCAAGGGCGAGGTGCTCGCGCTCGTCGATCCCGATATCTGGGCCGCGCGCAGTCCCGCCGTCGCGCCGCCGCCGGCGCTGGGCGTCGGCCGCGAATTGTTCGCCCTGTTCCGCCATCATGCCGATGAAGCCGAAAAGGGCGGGTCGGCGGTATTGGCGGCGATGGAGGCCGTGATTTGACCCACCCTCCGTTCGCCCTGAGGAGCCGCTGAGCCTGTCGAAGCGGCGTCTCGAAGGGCCGCAAGCGGTGCTTCGAGACGCTACCGAGCCTTCGTCAAGCTCAGTCTCGGCCGCTCCTCAGCACGAACGGAACAATTGGAACGCGCAGCAACGAGCGCGAACGGAGTAAAAAATGACCGACCAATCCATCGACCAGATCATGCGCCTCGCGCCCGTCATCCCGGTGATCGTCATCGACCGGGTCGAGGATGCGGTGCCGATGGCCGAGGCGCTCATCGCCGGCGGGCTGACGGTGCTTGAGGTCACGCTGCGCACCCCCGCCGCGCTCGACGCGATCACCGCGATGAAGCAGGTCAAGGGCGCGATCGTCGGCGCGGGTACGGTGCTCGATCCCGCGATGCTCGGCGCTGCGATCCACGCCGGCGCCGAATTCATCGTCTCGCCGGGCCTCACCGACAACCTTGGCAAGGCGGCGGTCGCGAGCGGCATCCCCTTCCTGCCGGGCACCGCCAACGCCGGCGACATCATGCGCGGCATGGACCTCGGCCTCGACCGCTTCAAATTCTTCCCCGCGGCGACCAGCGGCGGCATCCCGGCGCTGAAGGCGCTCGCCGGCCCCTTCGGTCAGGCGCGCTTCTGCCCCACCGGCGGCATCAGCCTCGCGACCGCACCCGAATGGCTCGCGCTCGAAGCGGTGCTGTGCGTCGGCGGCAGCTGGGTGGTTCCCTCGGGCCCGCTCGACCCCGCGCGGATCGAGGCGTTGGCGCGCGAGGCGGCGGCGCTTTCGCGCCATTGATTAACCCCATTTTACCTGTCACTGTGCAGGGATAAGGCGGCAATATAGCCGTTGGTGGGGAGACAGGCGTGCCGAGGCCGCAACCGCATTTGGACGAAGTTCTGGCATCGGAGCCGGGATCGCATATCGCCGCGTTGTTCGATTTCGACGGCACGATCATCTCGGGCTATTCGGCGACCGCGATGCTGCGCGAAAAATTCCAGCGCCGCGAAATGTCGATGGAAGAGATTGCCGAAACCGCGCAGGTGATCGCGCAGCACAGCCTTGGCACCATCGGCTTTTCGGGGCTGATGTCGGGCGCCGCCAAATTCATGAAGGGCGTCGACGAGGAGAGCTTCATCGAGTTCGGCGAGGAGCTCTACAAGAAGCATATCGCCCGGAAAATCTATCCCGAAACCCGCGCGATTATCGAGGCGCACCAGGCGAAGGGGCACCGCGTTGCGATCATCTCGTCGGCGACGATCTACCAGATCGAACCCACCGCGCGCGACCTCGGCATCGACGACATCAAATGCTCAGCCTATGAGATCGAGGACGGCGTCTTCACCGGCGAGATTATCCGCCCGCTCTGCTTCGGCGAGGGCAAGGTGCTCGCGGCCGAGGAACTGGCGGCCGAATATGGCCTCGATCTCGACCAGAGCTTTTTCTATTCGGACAGCGACGACGACATCGAACTGCTCGAACGCGTCGGCAAGCCGCGCCCGCTCAACCCCAATCTGAAACTCAAGGCGATCGCCGAGGAGAACGGCTGGCCGGTGCAACGCTTCGGCAGCCGCGGCACGCCGAGCTGGGTCGATTACACCCGCACCATTTACGCGACCGGCTCGCTCGTCGGCGCCTTCGCCGCGGGCCTGCCGATCTGGGCGCTGACGCGATCGCAGCGCGAGGCGGCGAATTTCTCGATCGGGCTGTTCGGCGATTTCGCGACCGCGATCACGGGGGTCGAGCTTGAGGTCGAGGACGAGAAGCATCTCTGGTCGTCGCGCCCGTGCGTCTTCATCTTCAACCACCAGAGCAAGGCGGACGTGATGATTCTCGCCAAGCTCATCCGCCGCGACATGGGCGGGGTGGGCAAGAAGGAGATCAGGGACATCCCCATCCTCGGCAAGCTGATGGAATGGGGCGGCACCGTCTTCGTCGACCGCGCCGACGGCAAAAGCGCGATCAAGGCGATGGAGCCGCTGGTCGATGCGATCAAGGTCGAGGGCAAGTCGATCTGCATCTCGCCCGAAGGCACGCGCAGTCTGACGCCGAAGCTCGAGCCGTTCAAGAAGGGTGCCTTCCATCTGGCGATGCAGGCGGGCGTCCCGATCGTCCCGATCGTCATCCATAACGCCACCGACGTTGCGCCGAAAAACGAGTTCGTGATGCGCCCCGCGACGGTGCGCGTCACGGTGCTGCCACCGGTCGATACGTCGAAATGGAGCGTCCGGACGATCAACAACCATGTTCGCGACGTCCGCAACATGTTCCTGCGAACGCTCGGCCAGCCCGAGGAAAGCGTGGCGGAATCGGTAGCGACCGAAGCGCCCTCCGAAGTGAAGGCTGATGCACCGAAGCCGAAGAAGACGGCCGAAAAGAAACCGGCGGCGAAGAGCAATACTGTCGCGAAGAAGGCTCCCCCCCGAAAGGGAAGGAAAGCCTAGAGCATGTATCACCTCGTCATTGCGAGCGAAGCGAAGCAATCCAGAGCGGTCTGCTCAACACTGGATTGCTTCGCTTCGCTCGCAATGACGGAGGGGGCGCAGGGCCGTGGCTGACGGAACGCCCCGCACCGGAATCGTGGCGGAGCATGCGGCCGACCGGCTCTATATCATCGACGCGCGGGGCGGGGTCGAGCGGCGGCTGCTCCTCGACTGGATCCATTCGACGAGCGGCGACGGCGATCCCGCGTGGGCGAGCCTCGCGATCGAGGACGACGATCATGCGCTCCCGCTCGATATGCTGCGCGCGCGGCTCGACGGATCGCCGTCGCGGCAGGTCGTGCCGCTGCGTGTCGCGTGGCGCATCCCGGGGTTCGAGCGCGACCGCGCGCTCAAGTTCCGTCACCTGATTTTCGGCGACCCCCGGCATCCGGGTCCGCTCCGCGCGCGGCTGATCCTGCTCCGCGACCGTCGCCGCGCGCAAATCCTGGTCGGCGAGGCGGCGACCCTCGACGCGCTGCGCGACCGTTTCTGCGCGCAGACCGGCGGCGGCGACGGCGAGGGAACTGACAGCCCGGAGTTTGCGGGCTTCGTCGCGCGGCAGGCGGGGCTCGCGCTCGACGTCGCCGAACGCGGCATCCGCGGCACGCGCTACAAGGTGCCGCGCTTCGTCGCCGATGGGCTGCGCACCAGCCCCAAATTCCGCGCCGCGCTTGCCGAACTGTCCGAGGCGACGGGCCGCCCGGTTGCCGAGCTTTTCCGCGAGGCGCGGCCGCTGATGAAGGAGGTTATCGCGCGGCCTTCGGCGCTCTTCCTCGACCTGCGTGCCCGGCTCGATCGCATGATGTTCGGTGGCTACGCGCCGGAGATGGAGGTCGATGCCGACGAGCTTGCCAAGCTGCGCTCGATCCTGCGCGAACATCCGACCGCGATCCTGTTCACCCACAAGACCTATATCGACGGCGCGACCCCCAGCCGCCTTACCTATGAGAATGACATGCCGATGCTGCACAGCTTCGGCGGCGCCAATCTCGATTTCGCGGTGATGGGCGAATTCTTCCGCCGCTCGGGGATGATCTTCATCCGGCGCAGTTTCCAGGACCAGCCGGTCTACAAGCTTGTATTGCGCCACTATATCGCCTGGCTGCTCGCGAAACGCTTCCCGCTGTCATGGGCGTTCGAGGGAACGCGCTCGCGGCTCGGCAAGCTGATGCCCCCCAAATATGGCCTGATGAAATATGTCCTCGACGCCGCGCACGCGACGGGCACGCGCGATGTGCATTTCGTGCCCTTCGTCACCAGCTTCGACCTGATCCGCGATGTCGAGGAATATGCCGCCGAACAGACGGGGCGGAACAAGAAGCCCGAATCCTTGTCATGGTTCCTCGGCTATATGAAGAGTCTCAAGGAACCCTCGGGCCGCATCCGCCTCGACATCGGCAACCCCGTGGTGATCGACGAAGCCCCCGGTCCCGACGACAAGCGCGCGCTCGAAAAAATCGCCTTCGCGGTCGCGGTCGAGGCGAACCGGGTGACGCCGCTGACGGTCACGTCGGTGATGTGCCTGATCCTGCTCGGCATGGCGCCGAGGGGTGCAACCGCGGCAGAGTTGCTTGGCGCGATCGGCGCGGTGACCGATTGGGCGCGGGCGCGCGACATCCGCCTCAGCAGCGAACTCGAAAGCGGCGACGATGCGGCGCTTTCGGCTACCGTCGATACGCTCGTCGAAAGCGGGCTGCTCGCGCGCTATGAGGCGGGCAGCGAGAATGTCTATTCGATCGACCCCGCCAAGCATCCGATGGCAAGCTATTACCGCAACATCATCGCGCATCATTTCCTCGACCGCGCGATGATCGAACTCGCGCTGTTCGAGCTGCGCGATGCCGACAGCGGCGATGCGACCGCGGCCTTCTGGGCGAAGATCGATCGGCTACGCGACCTGTTCAAATTCGAATTCTTCTATCCGCCGCGCGACGAACATCGCGCTGCGCTCGAAGCCGAACTCACCCGGATCGATCCCGTATGGGATCGCCGCCTCGCCAGCGGCGACCGCGGCATCGCGCAGCTCATCCGCCGCTGCCAGCCCGTCGTCGGCCACGCGATCCTGCTGCCTTTTGCCGAGGCTTATTCGGTCGTCGCTGACCTGCTTGCACGCGCGCGGCCGGGCGATGCCGTCGATGAAAAAACACTGCTCGACGCTGCGCTCACCGAAGGCAAGCAGGCCTATCTCCTCCGCCGGATCAGCAGCGAGGCGGCGATCGGCAA
This sequence comes from Sphingopyxis sp., assembly GCF_036675685.1. Lineage (GTDB taxonomy): Bacteria > Pseudomonadota > Alphaproteobacteria > Sphingomonadales > Sphingomonadaceae > Sphingopyxis. The sequence goes on along the minus strand of NZ_JAKFEM010000041.1, from coordinate 11,255 downwards.
GCTGCTCTTCGCCAATGGCCTCTCCCTGATGCGCCATATGGGACTTGCCGCCGACGCGACCCCGGTGAACCTCGCCGCGCGCCGCGCGCTGCTGACGGAGTTGCGCGGCCTCGCAAACGTCATGGAAACGATGCGCCTCTCGACCGTGGCGCTCGCCGACCGATTGCCGGCGGGGGGAGAACAGCCGTGACCCGCCTCCCTTCGTCATTCCCGCGAAAGCGGGAACCCAGTGAACGAAGTTTCCCGGCGAAAGCCGGGATCCATTGCGACGTTGCTGTGGACCCCGGCTTCCGCCGGGGAACAATATTCGCAACTGGGTTCCCGCTTTCGCGGGAATGACGAAGTTTTTGATTTGGATAGGCCCTAACATGCTCAAGCAGCTCAGCGCGCAGGACGCCCAGTTCCTCTACACCCAGACCGCGAACAATCTGACGCACATCATGGGCGTCTATATCTACGACCCCTCGACCGCGCCCGGCGGCTTCGTGCGCTTCAAGGACATCATCCGCCACGTTGAAAGCCGCGTTCACACCTCGCCGCTGTTCAAGCGCCGCCTCCATCGCCTGCCGTTCGACATGGACCATCCCTATTGGGTCGAGGACGAACATTTCGACATCGAGGCGCATATGAGCCACGCGCGGCTGCCCGAGCCCGGCGACTGGCGGCAATTCTGCATCGCGGTCGCGCGTTATTTCTCGAAGCCGATGGATATGAACCGCCCGCTGTGGGACATTTATGTCATCGAGGGGCTCGACCGTATTCCCGGCATCCCGAAGGGCAGCTTCGCGATGCTCCACCGCGTCCACCACGCCGCGGTCGATGGCGCCTCTGGCGCGCATGCCTTCATCGCGATGAGCGACATCGATGCAAAGGGCACCCCCGCGATTGCCGAGCCGCCGCCCGTCGAGGAACTGGGCCAGGCGCCGTCGAGTAGCGAAACCTTCTCGCGCGCCTGGTCGGCATCGCTACAGTCGCCGGTCAAGTTCATGAACGCGCTGATGAAGATGTCGCCCGCGATCATCTCGTCGGCGCGCAAGGCGATCGCCGAGGGTGGGATGACCGCGGGGGTTCCGGAGACGCGCTTCAACGTCCCCGTCGGTCCGCACAAGATGTTCGACGGGACTTCCGTGGCGCTCGCCGATGTGGCGGACGTGCGCAAGAAGGTTCCCGGCGCCACCGTCAACGACGTCGTGCTCACCACCGTCGGCGGCGCGCTGCGCAAATATCTGGCGAAGCACAAGGAGCTGCCCAAGGACAGCCTCGTCGCGGTCGCGCCGATCAATCTGCGCGGTAAGGAAAAGGGCGCGGGCAAGGCATCGAAACCCGGCAACCAGGTTTCGGCGATGAGCGTCCCGATCCGCACCGACATCGCCGATCCGCTCGCGCGCCTCGCCGCGATCCGCGACTATACGGTCGAGGCGAAGGAAGCGAAGGCCGGGGTCAGCGCGCGGATCATGACCGACCTGTCGCAGCATATTCCCGGCGCGACGATGGCGGCGGTCGCGCGGCTCGTCACCAGCGAGCGCTTTGCGGTGCGCGGCACCAACCTCTTCATCTCGAACGTGCCGGGCGCGCAGGTTCCGCTCTATCTCGCCGGCGCGCAACTCGTCCAGCAGCACGGCATGGCGCCGCTCGCGAACAATATGGGGCTGTTCGTCGCGACCCCCAGCTACAACGGCCGCATCGCCTTCTCGCTCATCTCCGAACGTGCGGTGATGCCCGACATTGCCTTTTTCAGGGAGTGTATCGAGGAAAGTTTCGCCGACCTGATGGCCGCGGTGCCGAAGGTCGAAAAGCCCGAAGCCGCTACGGCAACGCCGAAACCCGCGGCCAAGCCCAAGCCGAAACCGAAAGCCGTCGCAAAACCTGCCGCCAAGCCCAAGGTGAAACCGGTTGCTAAAGCGAACGCGACCGGCAAGACTCGCAAAAAATAAACCATGCTCTCGCAGGATTACCGAATGCTCTTCACCCCGACGCTCAGCGCCGACCGCGATCTTGTGACCGCGCCTGACTATATCGCCTGGGCCAAGGCGGCGCGCGAACATGACAAGAAATCGGGGCTGCAGGCGTGGCGCGACGCCGACGAAAGCAAGCATTTCGACTATAAGGCGATCCGCGCGCGGCTCGAAAGGCTGCGCAAGCTGTCGGCGGCGGGCGACGTCAAGGGGCTGCTCTTTGTCCTCAACGAGGGGATCCACGGCAATATCGACGGCATGGGGCACGAGCGGCTGTATCAAAAAGCGCGCTTCGGGACGAAGAAGCTGATCGAGGATTATGTCGCCGAGGTTGTCGTCTCGCTCGACAAGATCGCCACCGCGCGCAGCATCAGCCGCGAGGAAAAGCGCGACTTCTTCCGCCGCGCCCAGCATTGCTATGGCCGTTCGGCGCTCTTGCTCTCGGGATCGGGCAGCTTCCTGTTCTTCCATATCGGCGTGGTGAAGGCTTTGTGGGAAGAAGGCGTGCTGCCCGCGATCATGTCGGGGGCGAGCGGCGGGTCGATCGTCGCCGCGGTCGTGTGCACGCGCAAGAACGCCGACATCGGCGCCTTCCTCGAAAGCGACCGCCTCGCCAACCCCGACCGCGATTCCGACGGGCGGCGGCTCGCGCCCGACGAGGTGCGCGAGCGGCTCGCCGATCTCATCCCCGACCTGACCTTTCAGGAAGCCTATGAGGTCAGCGGCCGCCACCTCAACGTCTCGGTCGCGCCCGCCGAAAAGCATCAGAACGGCCGGATGCTCAATGCGATTACCGCGCCGAACGTGCTGATCCGCGAAGCCGTGCTTGCATCGTGCGCGGTGCCCGGCGTGTTCCCGCCGGTGATGCTGATGGCGCGCGACGACAAGGGCGAGCGAATCCCGTACCAGCCCGACCGGCGGTGGGTCGACGGGTCGGTGACGCACGACATTCCGACCAAGCGGCTCGAGCGGCTCTACGGTGTGAACCATCATATCGTCAGCCAGGCGAACCCGATCGCGCTGCCCTTCGCGACCGACACGCGCAAGCAGATGGCGCCGATCGAGGCGATCCAGCATGCGTCGATGGCGACCTTCAAGGCGTGGCTCAACGCCAATATGATCATCTTCCAGAAGCCGCTCGAATGGGTGCCGCCGCTCAACAGCTTCGCCAACATGGCGCGATCGGTGATCAATCAGGAATATACCGGCGACATCAACATCATCCGCCCGCCCAAATTCTGGTCGCCGGCGAAGATCCTGTCCGACCTCGCGCAGGAGGACATCGACGAACTGATCGACACCGGCGAACGCACCGCCTGGCCCAAGGTCGAGATGGTCCGCACCCAGACCGCGATCAGCCGCGCGCTCGAAGCGATCCTCGCCAAGATCGACAAGGCGGGCGACGATGGTCCCGGCCATCGCAGCGCGGCGCTGAAGAAGGCGGTTCGCTGAGCATGGCGGCGGGTGCGGTGATCCTGCCTGCCGGTTCCGCCGGCGCGGGCGCAAAACTTCACGTCACCCATTGGCTGCCCGAAGGCCGCCCGCGCGCGATCATATTGCTCGCGCACGGCTATGCCGAACATGCCGGGCGCTACGCCTATGTCGCGAAACGGCTGACCGGCGCGGGCTATGCCGTCTATGCGGTCGACCATTGGGGCCATGGCAATTCGGACGGCGAGGGCGGCTTCGTTCCCCGCTTTTCGGCCTTTCTCGACGGGATGAGCGAATTGCTGACGCTCGTCGAAATCAACCATGCCGATACGCCGCGTTTGCTCCTCGGCCACAGCATGGGCGGGCTGATCGCGACCCTGTTCCTCGTCGAGCGCCAGCAAGCCTTTGTCGCGGCGGCGGTCTCCGGCCCGGCGATCCTGCCCGCCGAACCGCCGTCGCGCTTCACCGTATGGATCAGCCGCTTCCTCTCGCGCTTCTTCCCGCGGCTCGGCGTGCTCTCGCTCGATGCGAACGGCGTCAGCCGCGATGCGCAAGTCGTTGCCGCCTATCAGGCCGATCCGCTCGTCTATGGCGGCAAGATCGGCGCGCGGCTCGGCAAGGAATTCATGGACGCGATGGCGGTCGCGCAGGCCGACGCACCGAAAATCTACCTGCCGATCCTGATCCAGCATGGCGAAGCCGACCGGCTGACCGCGCCGGCCGGGTCGCGTTATCTGTTCGCCAATGTCGCATCGATCGACAAAAGGCTCGAAATCTATCCGGGCCTGTTCCACGAAATCTATAACGAGCCCGAACGCGATGCGGTGCTGGACGATCTGATCGGCTGGTTCGATGCGCATATCCCCGGCGGAAACTGAGCCATGAATTTCTTCATTCTCGTCCTCATCTCGGTGGCCGTCTTTTTGACGCTGCTCTATTTCTTCTTCCCCGAGCAACTCGTGCTGCTGATGCGCTGGCTGATGCGCAAGCGCGCGCGGGTCGAACGCAAGACGATCATCGTCGACGGCCGCGTCTGGCCCTATCTCGAGGGCGGCGATCGCTCGAAGCCGACGCTCGTGATGGTCCACGGCTTCGGCGCCGACAAGGATCACTGGACCTTTTACGCGCCGTGGCTGACGCGCGATTATCATCTGATCGCACCCGACCTGCCGGGGTTCGGCGAGAATGACCGCGACGGCGAATTGCCGTTCGACGTCGCAACCCAGGCGGCGCGGCTCAAGGCGTTTCTGGGCGCGCTCGGCATCGAACGCCCGCACCTCGGCGGCAACTCCATGGGCGGGTGGATCGCGCTGCGCTTTGCGATCGACTATCCTGATCGCCTGCGCACGCTGACGCTGATGAACAATGCCGGGATCGTCGGCGCGAACGAAAGCGAGTTGCAGAAACTGGCGGCCGACCGCGATTATAATCCGCTGGTGCTCGCCAGTCTGGAGGACGCCGACCGGCTGATCGCCTTCGTCGTCCGCAAGCCGACGCATGTCCCGGCGCGGCTGAAACCCGTGATCTACGCCGACGCGCTCAAGCACCGCGACCTGCTCGACAAAATCTTCTGGGTCATCGCCGACGAGATGGAAGAAAAGCCGCTCAACGACCAGCTCGGCAAGGTGAAGGTGCCGACGCTGATCATCTGGGGTCGCCACGACAAGCTGATCGACGTCAGCTGCGTCGCGGTGCTCGAGGCGGGGATCGCGGGCAGCACGTCACACATCTTCGAAGATGTCGCGCATGTGCCGATGATCGAGGCCCCGAAGGCGACCGCGATGGTCCAGCGCGAGTTTCTTGCCAAGCATTGAAATGATCGTCAGTCTCTCCCGAAAATAAGGGGGAGAGACGCATGCGGTTGAAGGTCGGCCTGCTCGGAGGAGGCAGCTGGGGCACGACGGTTGCGTCCTTGGTGTCGCGCAACGCGCCGATCACCTTGTGGGCGCGCGATGCCGAGACCGTCGGCGACATCAACCAGCATAACGAGAACCGCAAATATCTGCCCGGCATCGCGCTGCCGCCGACGCTGCGCGCCACCGCCGACATGGCCGAGGTGGTCGCCGGGGCCGACGTCCTCGTCATGGGTGTCCCCTCGCACAGCTTTCGCGCCGTGCTCGAGGAAGCAAAGAACCATCTTCGTCCATGGGTGCCGGTGATCAGCCTGACCAAGGGACTCGAACTCGCCTCGGGCAAGCGGATGACCGAGTTGATCGAGGAAGTGCTGCCCGGCCATCCGGTCGGCGTGCTCACCGGGCCGAACCTGGCGCGCGAGATCATGACCGGGCAGGCCGCGGCGAGTGTCTTGTCGATGGAGGACGAGATTGTCGTCCGCGCGCTCCAGCCGGTGTTCCACTCGGGGCTGTTCCGCGTCTACACCAACACCGACCTGCTCGGCTGCGAGCTGGGCGGCGTGCTCAAGAATATCATCGCGATCGCGGTCGGGATGGGCGACGGCCTCGGCGCGGGCGACAACACCCGCTCGGCGCTGATGACGCGCGGGCTTGCCGAGATCACCCGGCTCGGCGTCGCGATGGGCGGGCGCCCCGAAACCTTCGCCGGGCTCACCGGCATGGGCGATTTGATCGCGACCTGCACCAGCCCCTTGTCGCGCAACCGCCACGTCGGCGTCGAACTGGGCAAGGGCGGGCGTATCGACGACATCATCGCCGGCATGAACATGGTGGCGGAGGGGGTGAAGAGCGCACCGACGGTGATCGCGCTCGCCGAACGCCACGGCCTCGACATGCCGATCGCGCGCGACGTGTATGATGTGACGCAAGGAAAACGCAGCGCGCAGGATGTATTTCGCGGCCTGCTGCGTTCGGCCGTCGGCGACGAAGCACACCCGGGCTGAACGATCGCTATCCACCGTTCATCCTGAGGAGCCATTGAGCTTGTCAAAATGGCGTCTCGAAGGACCGCGATGTCGGGTCCTTCGAGACGGGGCTTCGACAAGCTCAGCCCCTCCTCAGGACGAACGGTGGATGGCCCGCCTCCTCGAATCCGCCGTCAGCCGTGCCGAATCTCCGTCCAGCCGGGAAGAAATCGGCCGCGCGCTTCGTTGACTCCCCTGACCGCCCTTCAACCGGGCGTAATCAGGAGATGGACGATGAAAAAGTGGACCACCCTTGCTATATGTCTGGCACTCCCCGCCAGCGTGACCGCCGCGGTTCCTTATGGCTCGATGCCGCCGGGATTCGAGGCGCCGCATATCCGCACGTCGCCGATCGCGGGCATCGTCAACCAGCAATGGTATAATTATAGAGCTGACATTCTGGAGGCGGAGAAGGAGCTGACCAGCGACCTTCGCCACTCGACCGACCGCGAGGACCGCTGGGACGCGTGGGACGAATGGCAGACCGAGGTCGTCGACGCCGACAAGGATTATGTGAAGGAAATGCGCAAGAAGGGCTATCGCAGCGGCCGCGTGACGGTCGGCGGTTAAAGCCTGCGTTGTTTGAACGCGTTTTCCGGGTCGTCTCTGACTTGAAAACGCTTGAGCTCCCCGGACCTTGCTCCGGGTCGCAGGGAAGGGCGGGCGTCATGGGGCGCCCGCCCTTTTCGCCTTTTGCTAATATAAAATCGTCATTCCCGCGAAAGCGGGAACCCAGCTACGAATATCGTTCCCCGGCGAAAGCCGGGGCCCATGCGGCGCACTCTGGATCCCGGCTTCCGCCGGGAAACAACTCATTCGCTGGGTTCCCGCTTTCGCGGGAATGACGAAGATATTTTCTCTCGCTTAACCGCCTGCTTCCGCCAGCAACGCTCTGGCCTCCGAGCCCTGCCAGTCGATCGCGCCCACAACGCGCCAGATTTCTCGCCCCTCGGCGTCATAATAGATGCTCGTCGGCAGCGCGCTGTTCGCGGCGTCGAGCAGGCCGTTTTGGGGGTCGATATAGGGTTGCAGCGCCTTCAGCCCCGCCTTCTGGAACCACGGATCGACCACCTCGGCGCCTTGCAGGTCCTGCGCGACCGCGATCACCGCCATGCGCTCGCCGCTTTTCGCCGCGAGCGCGTCGAGTGTCGGCATTTCGGCAACGCAGGGCGCACACCATGTCGCCCACAGATTGACGAGCAGCGGTTTGCCCCGGAACGACGCCAGCGTCACCTCCGCATCATCGGGACCGCGAAAGGCAACGGTTGGCGCGGTCTTGCCTTTTTGACTGCGATCGACCTGGTGCTGGAAATGGCCGAGGCCGCCATCCTTCGCTTGGCCGGGCGAAATATTTGCTTCGCCCGCTCCCGCTTGCCCGCCTGACTGCTTTTCCCTATCGCAACCCGCGACCGATCCGGCCATCAGGAGGGCAAGGATCGCAAGATACGGGTTTGGAAAGCGGCGAATGGCGGATACTCCGGACAGCAATAGCATGTGGGGCGGCCGCTTCGGTGGCGGACCCGCCGCAATCATGCAAGAGATTAACGCCTCGATCCCGGTCGACAAGCGATTGTGGGAAGAGGACATCGCGGCGAGCCGCGCGCACGCCGCGATGCTCGGCGCGGCGGGCATCATCGGCGCCGACGATGCGATCGTGATCGATCGCGGCCTCGCCCAGATCGCCGATGAATTCGCTGTGGGCGGTGTCCCCGTCGACCTCGCGCTCGAAGACATCCACATGACGGTCGAATCGCGGCTGAAAGAACTGGTCGGTGAGGCCGCCGGGCGCCTCCACACGGCGCGCTCGCGCAACGACCAGGTCGCCACCGACTTCCGCCTGTGGACGCGCACGGCGATGACGCGCATCGACGCGGGGCTCGCCGCGATGCAGACGGCGCTGCTGGCGCGCGCCGGCGAGCATGCGGACAGCATCATGCCCGGCTTCACGCACCTCCAGGTCGCGCAGCCGGTGACGCTCGGCCATCACCTGCTCGCCTATGTCGAGATGTTCGGCCGCGACCGCTCGCGCTTCGCCGATGCGCGCCGCCGCCTCAACGAATCGCCGCTTGGCGCCGCAGCGCTGGCCGGGACCAGCTTCCCGGTCGATCGCCATGCGACCGCGGCCGCGCTCGGCTTCGACCGGCCGATGGCGAACAGCATCGACGCCGTTTCGGACCGCGACTTCGCGCTCGAATTCTGCGCTGCCGCCTCGATCGCCGCGATCCACCTCTCGCGCCTCGCCGAGGAAATCGTGATCTGGGCGAGCCAGCCCTTCGGCTTCATCAGCTTGCCCGATGCCTGGTCGACCGGCAGCTCGATCATGCCGCAAAAGCGCAACCCTGACGCCGCCGAACTGGTGCGCGGCCGCGCGGGCTTGCTGCTCGGCGCGTTCCAGCGTTTGGCGGTGATCGTGAAGGGCCTGCCGCTCACTTACTCGAAGGATCTGCAGGACGACAAGGAAACCGTCTTCGGCGCCTTCGACGCGCTCGCGCTGTCGCTCGCCGCAATGACCGGCATGATCGAAACCTTGACCTTCCGCACCGACCGCATGCGCGCGCTCGCCGCCTCGGGCTATTCGACCGCGACCGACCTCGCCGACTGGCTGGTGCGCGAGGCGGGGCTGCCGTTCCGCGAGGCGCATCATGTCGTCGGTTCGTGCGTGAAGCGCGCCGAGGAGCTGGGCGTCGAGCTGTCGGCGCTGCCCGCAACCGACGCCGCGGCGATCCACGCCGCGGTCACACCCGGCGTGCTGGCGGCGCTGACCGTCGAGGCGTCGGTCGCCAGCCGCGTGAGCTATGGCGGTACGGCGCCCGAACGGGTAAGACAGGCGATAGCCGCGGCCCGCGCCGCGCTCGAAGGAACGATTTGATGGCGACGAAGCGCCTCATCATGGCAACGCTTGCCGCGACCGCCCTGCTCGGCGCATGCGGCAGCAAGGAAGATCTGAAGCCCGTTGCAGGCCAACCTGCACCGGTCGTTCCCGTCGGCGCGACCCGCGCCCCGACAACGGAGGAGCTTACGACGCCTGACGCGCAGGCCCGGCCCGCGCGCAGCGACGAACTTCTCAAACGGTCCGAACAGCGCGAAACCGACGATTTTGACTTGCCGCCTCGGGGCTGATTGAACTCGAAGCCGCCTTCCTTTTCCGTTCGTGCCGAGCTTGTCGAAGCACCGTTCTTTCCGGGACGTTGGAGAAGAAAAGAACGGCCCTTCGAAAAGCTCAGGGCAAACGGCGCATATTATTAGGATTTACTTGTGAATCATTTTGAACTTCGTGACGGCGTGATGCACGCCGAAGACATTCCCTTGCCGCGTATCGCCGAAGAAATCGGCACCCCCGTTTATATCTATTCGCGCGCGACGCTCGAACGCCATGCCCAGGCGTTCCGCGACGGGCTGAAGGACGTACCGAAGAAGCACATCGCCTTCGCGATCAAGTGCAACCCCAACCTCGGCGTGCTGCGTGTCCTTGCGCGGCAGGGCTATGGCGCCGATGTCGTGTCGGGCGGCGAGCTCGAACGCGCGCTCGCTGCGGGCATGGCGGCGGAGGACATCGTCTTTTCGGGCGTCGGCAAGACGCGCGCCGAACTGGCGCAGGGGCTCGACCGCGGCATCGGCCAGTTCAATATCGAACATGAACCCGAAGGGGTCGCGCTCGCCGAGATCGCGCTCGCAAAGGAGATGACTGCCCCCGCGGTGCTCCGCGTCAATCCCGACGTCGACGCGGGCACGCACGCCAAGATCTCGACGGGCAAGGCCGAGAACAAGTTCGGCGTCGGCATCGACAGCGCCCCCGAAATCTTCGCCCGTCTCGCCGCGCTGCCGGGCCTCCAGATGCGCGGCATCGCGGTCCATATCGGCAGCCAGCTCACCAGCCTCGCGCCGCTCGAGGCCGCGTTCGAGCGCGTCGGCCGCCTCGTTGCCGACCTCCGCGCCGCGGGCCACAGCATCACCCATGTCGATCTCGGCGGCGGCCTCGGCGTGCCGTACAAGGCCGACGATAATCCGCCGTCGCCGGCCGAATATGGCGCGATGGTCGCGCGCGTGACCAGGGACTGGGACGTCACCCTGATGTTCGAACCCGGCCGCGTTATCGCGGGCAACACCGGCGTGCTCCTCACCGAGGTCTTGTGGGTCAAGCCCGGCGCGACGAACCCGTTCGTGATCGTCGACGCGGCGATGAACGACCTCGCGCGACCCGCGCTTTACGACGCCTACCATGACTTCGTCGCGGTCAAGCCGACGGGTGAGACGATGACCGCGTCGATCGTCGGCCCCGTGTGCGAAACCGGCGATACCTTCGCGCGCGACCGCGTGACCGACAAGGTTGAGGCAGGCGACCTGGCGGTCTTCCGCACCGCCGGGGCTTATGGCGCGACCATGGCATCGACCTATAACAGCCGCAGCCTCGTTCCCGAGGTGCTCGTCGATGGCGACCGCTATGCCGTCGTCGCCGATCGCATCACCGCGGGCACGATCATGGCGGCCGAGCGCGTGCCCGACTGGATCGACTGATGGAACAGCTGCCCCTCTTCCTCAACCTTCGCGGCCGCCCGGTCGTGCTGGTGGGGGAAGGGGAGGCCGCCGATGCCAAGGCGCGGCTGATCGTTCGCGCGGGCGGGCGGATCGTGCCGGAGTGGGAGCAGGGCGCGACCATCGCCTTCGTCGCGCTCGATGATGGGGACGAAGCGCGCGCGGCGGCCGAGGCGCTCCGTGCCCGCGGCCTGCTCGTCAACGTCGTCGACCGCCCGGACCTTTGCGATTTCACCACCCCCGCAATCGTCGACCGCGCCCCGGTGACGATAGCGATAGGGACGGGCGGCGCGTCGGCAGGGCTCGCGAAGGCGGTGCGCCAGCGGATCGAGGCCTTGCTCCCCACCCGTCTCGGCGCGCTCGCCGCGGCGCTCCACGCCGCACGCGCCGCAATGAAGACGCGCTGGCCCGCCGCCGCCGAGCGCCGCCGCGCGCTCGACGCCGCGCTCGCGCGGGGC
>NZ_JAKFEM010000035.1:0-1793 GCF_036675685.1 Sphingopyxis sp. | reverse complement strand
GCGGCCGGAGACGTCCTTGCCGATGGCATCGACCAGCGACAACGAGGTACGGACGTTGAGCGTCATCGTCTCGTCGAGGCCGAGGATGTCGACCTTTGCGACGGTGGCGGCCTGCGTGGGGAACGCCGCGGCAAGACACAGGGTCGCGGCGGCGAGCAGGCGGGGGGCTGGGCGCATGGGGGGAGGATAACCGGGGCGCGTCAAAACGTATTGACGGGCGTGCGGCATGCAACGGCAGGAGTTCAGCGACTTGGCCTGTGCCTGTCATCTCCGCGAAGGCGGGGGTCCTGCGTCTCTGCATTTGCAGTGCAGGGCTTCCGCCCCTGCGGGCCGGGTAACTTTTCTTTGCTGGCACAAAGAAAAGTCACCAAAAGAAAGTGCCTTGTGTGAATCAAGAGCGCGTCGGCGGATTGGACGCCGCGGGGATTTTCCGACTCGCCTTTTCCGGCTGAGCCGGAAAAGTCCGGCCCGCGCTTGCGGCGCGGGCGTTCGTCGGTGCGCGCGCCAGTGGCGCGCATGCAGCACCTCCTCGCCCTGGCTCGGTCGGAAAACGGCGCACTTTGTCCGCTTCGCGGCCAAAGACCGGCCCGCGCTACTCGCGCGGGCGTTCGGTCGCGCGCGAGCCAATGGCTCGCAAGCGCGCGCCCTCACCCATGTGCGCCGCCCTTCGGGTCTGCATGCGTCCGGGGTGTTCGCCATTTTCGAGGCGAACAGCCGATAGCTAGGTCGACAGATGCTCGATGGCAGCAACGCTGCCGAGGCGATCGGATAACCGCTGCAACAACGCGAGGCGGTTGTTGCGTACCGCGCTGTCGTCGACGTTGACCATTACCCCGTCGAAGAAGGCGTCGACCTGCGGGCGCAGGCGGGCGAGGCGGCCGAGCACGGCGACGTAGTCGCGCTGTTTCAATGCGTCGTCGGTGTCGGCGATGGCCGCATCGACCGCGGCGGCAAGGTCGCGCTCCGCAGGCTCGGTGAAGCGGGCCGGATCGACGCCCGAAGGAATCTCGCCCTCGACCTTGCGCAGGATGTTGCGGATGCGCTTGTTGGCGGCGGCGAGGGCTTCGGCTTCGGGCAGCTTGGCGAACTCGCCGATGGCCTTGAGGCGGTGGTCGAAGTCGGGGAGCGAGGCAGGCTTGAGTGCAACCACGGATTCGAATTGCTGGGTCGGGATGCTTTGGTCGGCGTAATAGCCGCGAAGGCGATCCATCACAAACTCGACGATCTCGATGACATCGAGCGATGTTGACGACTCGCTCTCGAGAATCGGCCCCGGCTGAACTGAGACGCCTTCGGACTGGGCCTTGCTGGTAGCTTTGAGCTTCTGCTCGGCACGGGTCGCAGCAAGCGCGAATGAGGCTGACTCGTATGCCTTATCGAGCACCGCATACAGTTCTAGCTCGATCCCACCCTCGAGCAGGGTGCGCGCCAAACCCAACGCATTCCGCCGCAACGCAAACGGATCCTTGTTGCCGGTCGGCTTCAAGCCAGCGGCGAAGCCGCCCGCCAGCGTGTCGAGCCGTTCGGCAATCGCCAGCACCTGCCCCAGCTTCGACGGCGCGATCGCGTCGCCGGCGAAACGCGGCATGTAGCCTTCGTCGATCGCGTTGGCGACTTCGATCGGTTGCTTCTCGACGGCGGCGTAGTAACGGCCGGCGATACCCTGCAGGTCCGGGAACTCGTTGACCAGACGCGATTGCAGGTCGGCCTTCGACAGTTCGGCGGCGCGGCGTGCCTGTTGCGGGTCGACGCCCACTTCGGCGGCGATCGCTTCGGCCAATGCCGCGACGCGC
>NZ_JAKFEM010000049.1:0-58710 GCF_036675685.1 Sphingopyxis sp. | reverse complement strand
AAAGATTTTTCTGAGTTCGTCCAGTGGCGTGCCCATTTTGTGTTCATGCACTTCCGAGCCAGGCACTTAGACAGAATTCTGATAGAAAAGTGTCATGAGGCGCTGAAATATGAGGACCTCTCCAACGACGAGCGGAAAGGTCTTCTAAATCCGATCGAAATGTTCGACGCTATCAGAAGCTGACTTTACCTGCGCGATGAACCACGACCGCTCCCCACCCCATATCCGCCGTTCACCGCCAATCTGGATGGGATGGCAGCAAACGACCAATTGCCGACATGACAAATATGTCGGAGTATGAGCTATGGAACGGCAGCAAATTTTGAGGATGAAAACCTTTCTGGCGACTTTGAGCCTTGGCGCTGTTGTCGCTTGCAGCCAACCATCGCAGACGCCAGGAAATCCATCCCAAGGTAAGTATGTTGTCCTGAGTATGACCGAGTTTACCGGCGGAAACATCGCGGGCTTGGTCTCGTGCGAAGACGACAAGGGCCAGATCATAATTAGCGACCAATGCGTCGCTTCCGCGCCGTATCTTGCGGAAGTGGTTGCGCTCTGCGGCCCGTTGGTTGTTACGATCGATCGTTCCATGCTCCATGGGGAGGCGGTATCGTTTCCCATAGATTTGCGACCCGAGGCTCCATCGAGCCTTGAGGTAGTTCGCTGTGTTCAGCGCAAAGTGGGATTTTCGTTCTCGGCTGCGATTGCCCCGGCAAGGAAAGATGGTGAGCCACCAAGTATTTATGACGGTAACGAAAACCCCTTTGCCAGCCTCCATTCGCCCATGAAGCGGCGCTCTCCGTAAGCCTTTTCAAGGTTTGTGAGCCGCGACCGATATGGCCGCCCCCACCCCGTTCCGGCTATTCGCTGCGGATCTGGTTGCCTTGACGGCAATCGACCAATTTCGGACGTCTGAGGGAAGCGCATTGTCAGCAACAATAATCGTTTGTTATCAAATGTTGGCCCACAGCTGAAATAATGTCCAATCCCTCCCCCTCAAGCCTGCGAGAGGCTCCTGAATGGAAGGTATGTCGGCATTTAATCCGGTTGCTATTAGAGCTGGATAACAACACGCTTGAGGTTTTCGACGATGACGGCCGCTTGGGATTCTATTCGGTGTCCAGCCACGACCAGAACCCAATGAATTTTCTTGCCGATTTCGGGGTGCTTGAGGGCGGTTGGGTTCGATGGAGATTAATTGAGCCAGACTTCGATCGTTGCGCTGATATACTGCATCAGTTGGCACCGTTTGATGGGGTTCTTGGCGCGCTGGTTTCGACGACGATCTACAATAATCTTCTGCCGGAAACGCCTGACCCGTTCGAGCTTCCCTTAGGCGTTCCATCATTCGGGGAACCCGTAACCGGTGCGATTTTGGAAAATTTGAAATCGCTAATGGGTGAACTTGTGCAGCTCGGATATGCGCGTCGGGTCAGAGGGCAAGATGGAAGTGAATTTTATTCGTGGACGGAATGGATGGCGTCTTCAATGCTCGCCAATTACGCGCGGGGATGGAGGACGATCTAAGGCCGGGTCGCGACGTCCGCTTTCCACCCCTAAGCCGACTTCCATCCGTCCGCTTGCCAGCGGCATAACCGCTTATTCGAAGGGCGGGTAGCGCTCGAAGGTGGGGAGGCTGCCCAGCTTTTCCATCCAGCCGATGCGTTCGGCGGTCTGGATTTGCGCCTGTGCCGGGATCAGGTCGGGATCGTCGAGCGTTGCGGTCTGGACGTCGATCTGGCCCGGGAAAATGGCGTCGTTGGTATAGAAGAGCCCGGTGCCGCAAGTGTCGCAGAAATGGCGGCGGCCGTGTTCCGACGACGCATAGATTTTGGCGGTGCCGCTGATGTCGATTTCGTCCTGCCCGACCAGCCCCCAGCCCACCATCGGTGCGCCCGAATGGCGGCGGCAATCGCTGCAATGGCAAAGCGCATGATGCTGAACCGCGGTGGACATCGAATAGCGAATGGCGCCGCAATGGCATTGGCCGGTCGCGCGCGGAGTCGAATCATTCATGCTTGCTCTCCTCATTCCAATTGAGGAGAACATAACATAAACATCATCGGCGGCGCAATTACCTCGAGCGTCAATCGCCCAGATCGACGTGATGCCGCTCGGCCCAGGCTTGATACTGGCCGCGCGGGTCGGATGAAGGCTGGGCGAGCATCGCCGGCATGTCGGCGCGCAGCGCGCCGAGGTCGAGCGACCGGATCATCGCCTTCACCGGGCCGACGCCTGCCGGGGTGATCGACAGTCGTTCGATGCCGACACCGAGCAGCGCCATGGCCTCGAGCGGGCGTCCGCCCATCTCGCCGCACACGCCGAGCGCGACCTTGTTTCCCGAGACGATCCGCACCACGCGTGCCAGGTAACGCATGACGATGGGCGACAGCCAATCATAGCGTTCCGCGAGCCGCGGATGCGCGCGGTCGGCGGCGAACAGGAACTGCGTCAGGTCGTTGGTCCCGATCGACAGGAAATCGAGGTGCGGCAGCATCAGGTCGAGCGTCTCGACCAGCCCCGGAACCTCGAGCATCGCGCCATAGCGGATCGCGACCGGCAGCTTCTTGTTATGGCTCGCGAGCCATGCCCGCTGCCCGACGAACAGGTCGCGCGCGGCCTCATATTCCCAGGGTTCGGACACCATCGGAAACATGACGTTGAGCGTACGGCCCGCCGCCGCTTCCATCAAGGCACGCGCCTGAACCTTCAGCAGCCCCTCGCGCTCGAGCGCGAGCCGCAGCGCACGCCAGCCCATCGCCGGATTTTCCTCCTGCGCGCTGTCGCCGACATTCATATAGGGCAGCGCCTTGTCGCCCCCGATGTCGACGGTGCGGAAGATCACCGGCCGGTCGCCCGCGGCGTCCAGCACGTC
The DNA here is from genome assembly GCF_036675685.1 of Sphingopyxis sp. GTDB lineage: Bacteria > Pseudomonadota > Alphaproteobacteria > Sphingomonadales > Sphingomonadaceae > Sphingopyxis. The sequence goes on along the minus strand of NZ_JAKFEM010000049.1, from coordinate 55,835 downwards.
GCGATAGAGCCGCTGCTGGCGATCGCGCGACGGCAAAGTCGCCGACACGAGGAACTGGAATTCGGTGCGGAACAGCCCGATTCCGCGCGCGCCGGTCAGGTCGAGCGCGGCGACATCCTCACGGAGGCCCGCATTGATCATCAGCTCGATCGGCACGCCGTCCTTGGTGACCGCGGGCAGGTCGCGCAGCGACGCGAGGTTGGCGCGGCGCTTCTGCGAAATCTCGAGCTTGGCATCGAACGCATCCTGCACCGCCTGTGTTGGGCGGACATGCAGCGCACCCGCCGCGGCGTCGAGCAGCAGAAGGTCGCCTTCGCGGATCGAGGCGCGCACATCGCTGACGCGGCCGAGCACCGGAACACCCATTGCGCGCGCGACGATGATGACGTGGGCGGTGAGCGAACCTTCCTCGAGCACGACGCCCTTCAGGCGGCGGCGGTCATATTCGAGCAGCTCGGCAGGGCCGAGGTTGCGCGCGATCAGGATCGAATCCTGTCGCAGCCCCCCCATTTGCGCCGCGGTGCCCATCTGTCCTGACACGATGCGGATCAGCCGGTTCGACAGATCCTCCAGGTCGTGCATGCGGTCGCGCAGCAACGGATCGTCGATCTGGCGCATGCGCATACGGGTGCGCTGCTGGACGCGCTCGATCGCCGCCTCGGCGGTCAGGCCGCTGTCGATCGCCTCGTTGATGCGTCGCGACCATCCTTCGTCATAGGCGAACATCTTGTAGGTCTCGATGACCTCTTCATGTTCGCCGCCGACGCCGAAATCGGCCTGGCTCGCCATGCGGTCGATCTGCTCGCGCATCTTGTCGAACGCGGCATAGACGCGGTGACGCTCGGCCTCGGTATCGTCGGCGACCGTATGCTCGATGGTGATGCGCGGCTGGTGGAACACCGCGATCCCGGCGCCCATACCGTCGACGAGCTTTTGTCCGTTCAGGCGCTGCGCCGACTGGTCGGTCGCCGCGGCGTCGGTGCGCGCCGCGGTGTCGACAAGGTCGGCGTTGGTGATGAGTTCGGACAGCACCATCGCGACGGTCTGCAACGTTTCGATCTCGATATCGTCATAACGGCGCGGATCGCTATGCTGGACGCAGAGCACGCCGACCGCGCGTTCGCGGCGGATGATCGGCACACCGGCAAAGCTGTGGAACAATTCCTCGCCGGTTTCGGGGCGATAGGAAAAGTCGGGATGCGCGGCCGCCTCGTCGAGGTTCAGCGTTTCGATCTGGTCGGCGATCATGCCCACCAGCCCCTCGCCGAGGCCCAGGCGGGTGACGTGCACCGCTTCCTGCTTCAGCCCGCGCGTCGCATAAAGTTCGAGCGCGCCGTCGCGCAGCAGGTAGATCGAGCAGACCTCGCTATCGAGGCATTCGCCGATGATGCCGACGACCTGGTTGAGCTTGCCCTGCGCGTTCGCGCGCGAGGCCATCACTTCGTGTAATCGGGTCAGGATGGTGCGCGCCGACTGCGCCGCGGTAGAGGGTGGGGGTGGAGCATTGGTCATCGCTCCACCCTGCTAACAGATGCTTGGCGCCGTTGCTATTGCCCGGCACGAAAATCGGTCACGGCTTCGCCGCTGCCAGCATCGTCCCGCCTTGGCCGCGCTCGCGAAAGTCTCGCGCGCTACGATAAGCGACCAGTTCGACCTCGTAGCGCTCATAGGCGTGATAGAAATCGACGAACGGCTGGTCGAGTTGCGCGAGCATGGCAGGCGCCATCGACAGCAGCGGCGCCGCCTCCATTGCGCCTGCCTGCTGCGCGATCGATCCCGCGACGCGGCAGAATTCGCGCTGCGCTGGCGGCTGCGCGAAATAGTTGAACAACCGGGTCGACACCTTGTCGCGCGTGCTGATGCCGTTCGTTCCGGTTTCGCGGCCGAGCCGTGCGATCACGGCCGTCTCTGCGCTGCGGATCAGCGGCGAATGGCGGGCGATGATGCGATTATAGTCGGCAATCAGCTGATAGGATGCCGGGCCGCGGCAGCCGATCGCCGCGACATTGAGTGCGATACGCAGGTTCCAGAACGCATCATGCCCTGCAAGGTCGCGGTTCGGCGTCAGATAGTCGCCGTGCGCGTTGCGCGGCGGCAGGCGAAGATTCGGTGCGGCAAAGCCCGGCGCCTGCGGTTCCTCCGGCAGGCTCTGTGCCGAAGCGGGCACAGCAGTATTGAGCGCCGCAATCGCGGCGACGACTCCGATCCATCTGGTCATGTTCCCTATTCCCCCATGCCCTTTCGGGACTCGCCGGACGTCCCGGCTGATGGGAGGATAAGGCGAAGCGGGGAATCGAGTTGTTAGCGGGAATTCATCATGAACGGATTGGAAACCGCTTTCGGCAATATCGCCTTGACCATTTTCGGGCGCGCCGGGGATCGACTGAAATGCCGCTCGCGGCAGAGATTTGGTGCAGCAATCCCGGGTCGCAGCGGCACGAGGGGCGGCATGACGTCACCCGCCCGAAGGGGGCCTCCGGGCAAAATGCGATGAATGGAATATCGTCACCGCCGAGCGTTGCGCGGAAGCCACACTGCTTCCGCGCTGCCGTGCCGGGGGTCAGCCTCCGACGGGCGAGGCCGGCGGCGCCGGCGTGGCCGCAGTCGGTGTTTGGGTCGGGCCGATCGGTGCCAGCGGAGCGGGCGCGCTCATGATCGGCGGGGGCGGGGCATATTTGGCATCCCACGCAACAGCGTCGGACTGATAGCGGGCATAGGCTTCGTAGAAATCATGGAACGGCTGGTCGAGCCGCGCGAGGTGCGTGGGCGATTGTTCGATAACCTGCGCGGTCGGTGTGGATGAGACGAGCTGCGCGATTTCGTTGGCGCGCGCACAGAAAGCGCGCTGCGCCGGCGGCTGGGCGAAATAGTTGAACAGCTGCGTCGACAGGCGGTCGCGCGCGGCGGTGCCGTTGGTTCCATTTTCCTTGCCGAGGTCCTTGATCACCGTCTTTTCGGTCGACCGGATCACCTTGCCGTGGGCCTTGATGATATTGTTATAGGCCGAAACGAGCGTCGTTTCCTCAAGGCCGCGGCAACCGATGGCGGCGACATTCAATCCGATCTTGAGTTGCCAGAAGGCACGATCGCCGGTGACGTTGCTGTTCGCCGTGACGAAGCGGCCGTCGATCCCACGTCCGGGCAGGATCTGCGTCACCGCGGCATTGCCCGGCGGCAGCGGCCGCGGCGGCACAACGATGACCGGCGGTGGCGGCGGTGGCGGCGGTGGCGGCGGTGGCGGCTTGGGCGCACAGGCGGCGACGCTCGCGAGCAGCCCGGCGACGATGATCTTGCGCGACAAATTCATGATCCACTCCCCAACCGCAAAAACATGCGGCGTCAACCCCGCGCGTGCAACGCCGTTTCGGCCTGCTGCACCAAAGCTGCGATAATATCGGCGACACCCTCTTCTTCGGATACCATACCGACAGATTGCCCTGCCATTAACGAGCCGTTTTCGACGTCGCCGTCAATCACCGCGCGGCGCAGCGCGCCCGCCCAATAATGCTCGATTTCAAGCTGCGCCGCCATCATGTCAACCTCGCCCGTGTCGAGTTTGTTCGCAACCTCGCGCTGCTTCGCGGTAAAGGCTTCGGTCCCCGCATTCTTGAGCGCGCGGACGGGGATGACGGGCAGGCGCGGATCGATCTGGACGCTTGCGATCGCCTCGCGCGCCGAGGCCCGGAGAAAGGCCTTTTTGAAATTGGGATGCGCGATGCTTTCGGTCGCGCAAACGAAGCGCGTGCCGAGCTGGACACCCGATGCGCCCATTTCGAGATAGCCGGCGATCGCCTCGCCGCGGCCGATGCCCCCGGCGACAAAGATCGGAACCTCGTCGGCCAGCGTCGGCAGGATTTCCTGCGCCAGCACGCTCGTCGACACCGGACCGATATGGCCGCCGGCCTCCATCCCCTCGATCACCAGCGCATCGACGCCCGACCGGACGAGTTTCTTCGCGAGCGCGAGGGTCGGGGCGAAGCAGATGACCTTTGCGCCCGAGGCCTTGATTGCCTCGAGGCTGCCCTTGGGCGGGAGCCCGCCCGCCAGCACGACATGGCCGACACCATGTTTCGCGCACACGTCGATCAGGTCGAACAGCTGTGGGTGCATGGTGATCAGGTTGACGCCGAAATTGCGCGTCGCGAGCGCCTTGGTCGCCGCAATCTCGGTATCGAGCAGGTCGGGCGTCATCGCGCCGCACGCGATCACGCCGAATCCGCCGGCATTGCTGATCGCGCTGACGAGGTGGCGTTCGGAAACCCAGCTCATCGCGCCGCAGAGGATAGCGTAATCGCTGCCGAGAAGCTCGGTCCCGCGGGCCATCAGATCATTAATTTTGCTCATTGAGAGCGCCTTTGCCAGTTGATGCGCGCGGGCGCAATGCGCTGCGATAATCCCCGATCCGCCTGCCGTGCAGCCGAGTCGGTTCGGCGCGACAACCGAACCTTTTGGCGCAGAAAGCAAATCAATCATTGTCAACTAAATCACTTGGCATATGCTTGCCCCACGAATCCATCAGGGAAAGGAATTGACATGAGCTCCTCACGGGAGGCCGCGACAGGCGGCTCCGAGCAGGTGCCCCGCGCGGTTCAGACCGTGCTCGAGGCCCTCGAAAAGCTGAAATTCGGCGCGATCCAGCTCACCGTCCACGAGGGACGGCTGGTGCAGGTCGATATTACCGAGCGCCACCGCTACCCCAACTGATTTCAACAGCTCCCAAGAGGGCTCTCCCCCTCATCCTGCCGCAGACCGGACCACCGGATGTGGCAATTTTCTTTGCAACAGGAAATTGTCATGACCGCAAAATACCCGTCCGTCCGCCGCCGCGTGCAGACATCCTCGCTAACGCTTTCATTCCTGCTCGCGTTCGCCGCGACGCCCGCCGCTGCCACTGAGGCCGCCGCGACCGACGATGCCGGGGCGGCAGCGTCGGCAGCCGCCGCGGACGAGACCGCCGCACAAGTCGAGGGCGGCAGCTATGGCGGCGAAATCATCGTCACCGCGCGCCGCCGCCAGGAAACCGCACAGGACGTGCCGATTGCCATCTCGGTCGTCGACGGCGAACAGATCGACAATACCGGCAGCTTCAACGTCGGCCGCCTGACGCAGCTGACGCCGACGCTGCAATATTATTCGTCGAACCCGCGCAACACGGCGGTCAACATCCGCGGCATCGGCGCGCCGTTCGGCCTCACCAACGACGGCATCGAACAGGGCGTCGGCATCTATGTCGACGACGTCTATTATTCGCGCGTCGCCTCCTCGACCTTCGACTTCCTCGACGTCGCGCAGATCGAAGTGCTGCGCGGGCCGCAGGGGACGCTCTATGGCAAGAACACCACCGCGGGCGCGATCAACATCACGACCAACCAGCCGACCTTCGATTTCGAGGGCAAGGCCGAGGTCAGCATCGGCAATTTGGGCTTCAAGCAGGCAAAGGCCGCGATTTCGGGCCCGCTGTCCGACACGCTCGCGGCGCGCATCGCGGTGTCGTCGACCAGTCGCCGTGGCACCATCTACAATGTCACCAGCGATCGCCGGGTCCAGAGCCAGGACAATATCGGCATCCGTGGGCAGCTTTTGTGGCAACCGAACGATGACTTGAGTGTCACGCTCAGCGGCGACTGGAACAAGCAGGAAGCGGTGTGCTGCAGCTCGGTCTTCGTCCGCACCGGCGCGACGCAGCGGCCATTGAGCCGCCAATATGCGGCGCTCGCCGCGGCGCAGAGCTATGTCGTACCCAGCACCAATCCCTACGACCGGTTGACCGACCTCGATGCAAACCTCAACGCCGGGAACGAGATCGGCGGCGCCGCGCTGCGCATCAAATGGGATGTCGGCCCCGGCACGCTGACCTCGGTCACCGCGTGGCGCTATTGGGATTGGCAACCCGAAAACGACCGCGACTTCACCGGCCTGCCGATCGTCACCAAGTCGCAGAACCCGTCGCAGCAGGACCAGTACACGCAGGAACTGCGCTATGATTACACCGGCGACCGTTTCGACTTCGTGGTGGGTGGCTTCTATTATTACCAGCGCATCGACACACAGGGCACCGAAGCGCACGGCCCGGCGTCGAGCCGCTGGACGCTCAATCCGACGAGCGCGCTCGCGAACAATCCGGCGGTGCTCGACGGCCTGACCGCGATCAATACCCAATATCTGAAGAACACCAGCGCGGCATTGTTCGGGCAGGTGAGCTGGAAGGTCACCGACCAGTTCACGATCCAGCCGGGCGTGCGGCTGAACTATGACAAGAAGGACGGCTTCTATCAGCGCCGCGTCTTTGCCGGCGACGGAACGCCCGTCGTCTTCGGCCCGACCGACGCGATCACCGTGGCGCGTCTCGGCGTCTTTGCGCCGCAAGAAATCTCGCCCTCGTTCAGCGACTGGAACTTCAGCTACGACCTGACCGCAACTTACAAGGCGACGCCTGACCTGTTGTTCTATGCGACCTATGCCAAAACCTTCAAATCGGGCGGCATCAATCAGAATGGCGTGCCGAGCGACGCCGCGAACAATCCGATCCTCGACGCGGCAACGGTGAAGCCCGAATCGGTCAACCATTATGAAGCGGGCGTGAAAGCCGAATTCCTGGACCGCGAGGTGACGTTGAACCTCACCGCCTTCCGCACCGACATCAAAAATTATCAGGCCAATGTGAACAATGGCCAGTTCGGTGTGCTGCGCGGCTATCTCGCCAATGCGGGCAAGGTGCGCACGCAAGGTGTCGAATTCGACTTCTCGGCGCGTCCGAGCGAGCGGTTCCGCTCCTATGTCAACGGCGCCTACACCGATGCCAAATACAAGCGCTTCGTCGATGCGCCATGCCCTCCCGAACTTTCGGGGGGTACGACGGTCGGTGCGGGACAGACGCCGGCGGCGCCGGGCGTGCCCGGCCTCAGCCCCGCGAACTGCGACATTTCGGGCCAGCGCCTGCCGGGGGTGTCGAAGTGGGCGTTCTCGTTCGGGGCCGAGGCGAACGCCGAATCCAAGCTGTTCGGGCAGGACGGCCAATTCTATCTGGGGTATGATGGCAGCTATCGGTCGAGTTTCTCGTCGAACCCGTCGCCGTCGGCCTACACCTGGATCGAGGGCTATTCGCTGTCGAACTTCCGCGCCGGTTTCCGGACCGAGAATGGCCTCGACATCTATGGCTGGGTCCGCAACGCGTTCGACCAGAATTACCTCGAACAGCTGAGCGTCGGGCCGGGTAACACCGGGCTGATCGTCGGCCTGCCGGGTGATCCGCGCACCTGGGGCGGGACGATCAAGGCCAGCTTCTGATCCGAAGACAATCTGCCCAAATGAAAAGGGGCCGCCCGCGGGCGGCCCCTTTCTCATGCAGGCTGGGTCAGCGCTGCTGCGGGTTCTGGCGGCCCTGATCGGGACGCTGGTCGCTGCCGGGCTGGCGGTTCTGGCCGCCCTGCTGCTGTTGCTGGCGGCGTTGCTCTTCGTCGCGGTCCGCCTGCGGTTTTTTCTCGTTCTGCTGGTTGGGGGTGTTAGCCACTTTCCATCTCCTTTTGCCGCGCATCACATCATGATGCGGCGTCGGAGAAACTCGCCGGGCCGCCGCAATGTTCCGGTTCGCGGTGACCTTTCGCCGGGGTGTGGCCGTTCTGCGATGAAAGCGGCGAACGTTCGCCCGGTTTTGGGCGTTTGTAATCGGATCGCTCAATCACTGAATTCAGCTTATTCGGTTAGGTCGATGGGGAGGTGGGCCCTATCCTCCCCCAGTCAGAGCGAAAGGATGGTGTCATCGACTCGATAACTTGCCGTCTTAAAGAAGCACGTCGCCCCTGCGAAGGCAGGGGCCGCTGGCGGTCTCGAACTGCCATGGCGGTGTAAAACGACGACGGCCCCTGCCTTCGCAGGGGCGACGACCCGAACATGATAATCCCAAACCATAAAAGGAGAGACTGCATGAACGACCCCACCCCCATCGATCCCGCAAAAGGCTGCCCGGTAGGCAAGGACCGGTTCCGCGGCCTGCTCGGCCGGACGAACAAGGACTGGTGGCCCGACGCGCTGCCGCTCGAAATCCTGCACCAGGGCGGCGCATCGCCCGACCCGATGGGCGAGGATTTCGACTACTCCAAGGCGTTCGCGCTGCTCGACTATCAGGCGCTGAAGGACGATCTCACCGCGCTGATGACCGACAGCAAGCCGTGGTGGCCCGCCGACTATGGCCATTATGGTCCCTTCTTCATCCGCATGGCATGGCACGCCGCGGGCACCTATCGCACCGCCGACGGACGCGGCGGCGCCAATAGCGGGCAGCAGCGCTTCGCGCCGCTCAACAGCTGGCCCGATAACGGCAACCTCGACAAGGCGCGCCGCCTGCTGTGGCCGATCAAGCAGAAATATGGCAGCAAGATCAGCTGGGCCGACCTGTTCATCCTGACCGGCAATGTTGCGATCGAATCGATGGGCGGACCGGTGTTCGGCTTCGGCGGCGGCCGCGCCGACGTCTATGAGGCCGAGCGCGACATTTACTGGGGCGCTGAGGAATTGTGGGTCAACCAGGGCGTGCAGACGCGTATCGACCCCGACAAGGACCTCGACCTCGAAAACCCGCTCGCGGCGATCCAGATGGGGCTGATCTATGTCAATCCCGAAGGTCCGGGCGGCAACCCCGACCCGCTGGCGTCGGCGCGCGACATCAAGATCACCTTCGAACGCATGGCGATGAGCCATGAGGAGACGGTGGCGCTGACCGCGGGCGGCCATACTTTTGGCAAGGCGCATGGCGCGGGCGATGCGAGCCTGGTCGGCGATGCACCCGAAGGCGCCGACATCGCGCTCCAGGGCCTCGGTTGGACGAGCAGCTTCGAGACCGGGGTCGGTGCGCATGCGATCACCAGCGGCATCGAAGGTGCCTGGGTCAACACGCCCACCGAATGGTCGGAAAATTATTTCCGCCTGCTGCTGGACTATGATTACGAGCTGGTGAAGAGCCCGGCGGGTGCGCAGCAATGGCAGCCGGTGAACCAGAAGGACGAGGACAAGGCCCCCGACGCCCATAATCCGGGCAAGAAGGTGCCGACGATGATGACGACCGCCGACATGGCGCTGAAGGTCGATCCCGAATTCCGGGTGATTTCAGAAAAATTCCGCAACGATCATGAAGCGTTCAAGGACGCCTTCGCGCGCGCCTGGTTCAAGCTCTGCCATCGCGACATGGGGCCCAAGGCCCGCTACCTCGGCCCCGAAGTGCCCGCCGAAGACCTGATCTGGCAGGATCCGGTTCCCGCCGGCATCAAGCCGTCCGATGCCGATGTCGGCGCGTTCAAGACCGCGATCCTCGCCTCGGGCCTCAGCGTCGGCGAACTCGTCAAGGCGGCGTGGGCCTCGGCCTCGACCTATCGCAAGTCCGATCATCGCGGCGGCGCCAACGGCGCGCGCGTGCGTCTCGCGCCGCAAAAGGACTGGGCGGTCAATGATCCCGCCGAGCTGTCGAGGGTTCTCGCCAAGATTGACGAACTGCGCGGCAATTTGTCGATGGCCGACGCGATCGTCCTCGCGGGCAGCGCGGCGGTTGAAAAGGCAGCGAAGGACGCCGGCTTCAACGTTTCGGTGCCCTTCGCCGGCGGCCGCGGCGACGCGACCGCGGAATGGACCGATGCCGACAGCTTCGAGGTGATGGAGCCGCAGGCCGACGCCTTCCGCAACTATCTGAAGACCAAGCATAGTGTGAAGACCGAGGAACTGATGCTCGACCGCGCGTCGTTGCTCGGCCTGTCGGTTCCCGAAATGACCGTGCTCGTCGGCGGCCTCCGCGTCCTCGGCGCGAACCAGGGCGGCAAGAAGGAAGGCGTGTTCACCAACCGTGTCGGCCAGCTGACCAACGACTTCTTCGTCAACCTGCTCGACATGGACACCCTGTGGGAAGTCGTCGACACCAGCGCCGACGAAGAGTTCATCGGTTATGATCGCGGCGGGCGTACCGAGCGCTGGCGCGCGACGCGCACCGACCTGATCTTCGGCTCGAACTCGCAGCTCCGCGCGACGGCCGAAGTCTATGCCGAGAAGGGCCATGAGGAGAAGTTCGTGAAGGACTTCGTCAAGGCCTGGACCAAGGTGATGAACGCCGACCGGTTCGACCTCGCCTGATCTCTGGCGCCGCTGTTCGCGCATCATGCCGTGCGAGCAGCGGTGACCGCAAAGACGACGGGTCGCGGACCCGCCCTTGGGAACATGGGCCCGGGGGCGGGTCCTTTTCTCAGCCCTGCATCAGCATGTCGTCGAGCAGCGCCATTGCATCGGCCCTTGGGGCGTCCTTATCCAGCAGCGGGTTGAGGCGGTCGTCGAGGAGCAGGATCGCATAGCCATGCACCATGCTCCACGCGCGCGCGGCGTGGGCGCGTGTTGCGCGGGCCGCATCGGGATCGCCCGCATGCGTGGCGGCAACCGAACCCGTCAAGGTGCCAAAGGCCCGCTCCATCGCTTCGCGCAGCGCTGGCCGTGTCTTGTCGAGCCGTTCGCCGCGGAACATCAGCTGGAACAGGCCGGGCTCGGCAAGCGCAAATTCGACATAGGCGCGGCCAATGGCGTTGAGCTTGTCCGTCGGTGACGCCTGCGCGGCGGCGGCGGTCTGCATGCGATCGGCGAAGCGGTTGAAGCCGACCGCCGCGAGTTCGCTGACCAGCCCGGTCAGATCATCAAAATGATTTTTGGGCGCCGCGTGCGAGGCGCCGACGTCGCGTGCCACACCGCGCAAAGTCAGGCCGGCGATGCCGTCGCGGTTGACGATTTCTTCGGCGGCGGAGAGCAGCGCGGCGCGCAGATCGCCGTGATGATAGGGCTTGGTCATGCCACCGCTTAACCCTGCAATGTTGACGCTGTCAATTTAATGCTTGACTCCGGCTGCCACGCCTTTGATATTGACAGTGGAAACATTGAGTCGGAAAGGACGGGCGGATGAAAACCTTGCTTTATGCTCTCGGGCCGATGCTGTTTGACTCGCTGGGCGTCATCGTCTTTGCGGTGCTGCTGGTCGCCGGTGCGGGGATCGTGCCCGCAACGATTGCAGGTACCGCGGTTGCGATCGCGGTCGTCGGCTATGAACTGGCGCGTGGCAAGAAGGTTGCGGCACTGCAGTGGATCAGCCTGGCCTCGGTGCTCCTCACTGCCGCGGCGACGCTCTTCACCGGTGATCCGCGTTTCGTGATGGCAAAGCCCACGATCGTCTATCTGATCGTCGGCACGGTGATGCTGCGTCGCGGCTGGCTCAATCGCTATATCCTGCCCGAACAGCTGGCGCTGGTCGGCGATGTCATGGACCGGTTCGGCATGATCTGGGCGGTGCTGATGTTCACGAGCGCGGGCCTCAACCTCGTTATCGCACTCTTCTTCACCGCCTGGTGGCCGCTGTTCATCGGGATATTCCCGCTGGCGTCGAAATTCGGCCTGTTCGCGGTCCACATCGCGGTAGTGCATTTCATCGGGCAGGCGCGGCTGCGCCGCCGCGTGGGCGGCGAGCTGCAACCACTGGCGGCCGAATAGCTTACTCGGCGTCGAGACCGTACGCCGTGTGCAGCACGCGCACCGCGAGTTCGGTTTCGTCCTCGTCGATCAGCACGCTGACCTTGATCTCGCTGGTCGAGATCGCCTGGATGTTGATGCCGCGGTCGGCCAATGCGCGGAACATTGTGCTTGCAACGCCCGCGTGGCTCTTCATGCCGACGCCGACAACGCTGATCTTCGCGACCTTGTCGTCGCTGATGATGCGGTTGAAGCCGATCTTTTCCTTCGCGCTTTCGAGCAGGTCGATCGAGCGGAGGAGGTCAGCGCCCGGCACGGTGAAGGTCACGTCGGTCTCGCCCTTTTCGCGGCCGACATTCTGGATGATCATGTCGACGTTGATCCCGGCCGCCGCGAGCGGGCCAAAGATGTTCGCGACCCCGCCCGGCTTGTCAGGGACACGCGTGACGATGATCTTCGCTTCATTCTTGTCGTGGGCGATGCCGGTGATCAGCTGTCGTTCCATCTGATGTTCCTCTATTTCCTCGTCGCTGACGATCATCGTGCCGGTGGCGGGGGCTTCGTCGCCTTCGACAAAGCTGGACAGGACCTGCACGCGCACGCCCTCTTTCATCGCGAGCCCGACCGAGCGGGTCTGGAGCACCTTGGCGCCGACGCTCGCGAGTTCGAGCATTTCTTCATAGGTGACGAAATCGAGCTTGCGCGCGCGCGCGACGATGCGCGGGTCGGTGGTGTAGACGCCGTCGACGTCGGTGTAGATGTCGCAGCGATCGGCCTTCAGCGCCGCGGCAACAGCGACTGCGCTCGTGTCCGACCCGCCGCGGCCGAGGGTCGAGATGCGGCCATCGTCCATCAGGCCCTGGAATCCCGGGATCACCGCGACCTCGCCCTTGGCCATCGCGGCGCCGAGCGCGCCGGTGTCGATGTCGGCGATGCGTGCGCGGGCGTGCGCCTCTTCGGTGCGGATCGGGAGCTGCCAGCCGAGCCAGCTGCGCGCGGGGGTGCCCATCGCCTGCAAGGTGAGCGCGAGCAGGCCCGACGTGATCTGTTCGCCGGCGGCGACGACGACGTCATATTCGGCGGGGTCGTAACGCGGGTTCGCCTCGCGGCAGAAATTGACGAGCCGGTCGGTCTCGCCCGCCATCGCCGAGACGACGACCGCGACCTCGTTGCCATTGGCGACTTCGCGCGCGACGAGTTTCGCGACGGTGCGAATCCGCTCGGTGCCCGCCATCGACGTGCCCCCGAATTTCATCACGATCCGCGCCATGTCGCCCCGCTTTCCTGAACTGGTTTCGGCCGCAACTTTTCCAAGCATTTCTGCGGCGCTCGCGTCGTTACGGAAGGGGGAGGGCGATGGCAAGGGCGGCGATTATCCCGTCGGGATAAATTTTCTTGCGGCGTGGAAACCGGAGTGCCACATCGCAGGGCATGAGCGCTGCAACGATCAATCCGCACGAAGCCGCCCATTTCGGCGCGCTCGCCGCCGACTGGTGGGACCCGCACGGGTCGTCGGCGATGCTGCACAAGCTCAACCCGGTGCGCCTGTCCTATATCCGCGACCAGGTCGATGCGCATTGGCATGTCGATGCGCGCGAGCGTTATGCGCTGGCGGCGCGGACCGCGATCGATGTCGGCTGCGGTGCGGGGCTGCTCGCCGAACCGCTGGCGCGCATGGGCGCGAAGGTCACCGGCGTCGATGCCGCGCCCGAAAATATCGCCGCCGCGCAGGCACATGCCGCGGGGCAGGGGCTGGCGATCACCTATCATGCCGGCGAACTCGCCGCGCTGCCGCCCGCGACCTTCGATCTGGTGACCTCGATGGAGGTCGTCGAGCATGTCACCGATCCTGCCGCCTTCATCGGCGAGCTCGCGGCGCGGCTCGCGCCCGGCGGGCTGATGATCCTCTCGACGCCCAACCGCACGACATTGTCGAAGCTGCTGCTGGTCGAGGCGGCCGAGCGGGTGGGCGCGGTGCCGCGCGGGACGCACGACTGGGACCAGTTCCTGCGCCCCGAGGAATTGACCGCGTTGCTCGAAGGCGCGGGGCTGGAGGTCATCGACCGCACCGGCCTGTCGCCGTCGCCGGCGAAGGGCTTCAAGCTCGGTGGCAGCGAGGCGCTGAACTATCTGGTCGCAGCGCGGTGGCCGGCGTAGCCCGCGACCCGCGTGTCGACGCCTATATCGCGAAGGCGCAGCCCTTTGCGCAGCCGATCCTGACCCATTTGCGCGAACTGGTGCACAAACATGCGCCGGGCGCGCAAGAGACGCTGAAATGGGGCGTGCCGCATTTCGTGCTCCACGGCCAGAATCTCGCCGGGATGGCGGCGTTCAAGGATCATGCGACCTTCGGCTTCTGGCGCGACGAGGAAGTCACGGGCTCGCCGCGCAACAAGGGCGCGATGGGCAGCATGGGGCGCCTCGCCTCACTCGCCGACCTGCCGGGCGACGCGGCGATGGCGGCGATGATCGCCAAGGCGGCGGCGCTCGGTGCCGAAGGCAAGCCGAAGCGCCCGCCACCGAAGGCCAAGCCGGCGCTCGACCTGCCCTTCGATCTCGAAGCAGCGCTCAAGGCCAATACCGCGGCGCAGGGCCATTGGGACGCCTTCTCGCCTGGCAAACGGCGCGACTATATCGAATGGGTGATCGAGGCGAAACGCGAGGAAACGCGCGCCAAGCGCATCGAAACGATCGTCGCGCAGGTCGCCGAGGGCAAGGAGCGGAATTGGAAGTATAAGGGCTGCTAAAATGCTCTTACACTTCCGTCATCCCGGCGTCGGCGGGATCTGAGCGGCGCTTCAAAACGCAAGGATGGGATTCCGGCGTTCGCGGGAACGGGACACTGGATGCGAAGACGGACGATATTCCTTGTCACCATCTGCGCTGCAGTCCTCGCCGGGTTGTTGCCGCCGATCGCCATTTCCTACCTGCTACGCGTGCGCGCGGTGGAATCGCAGCGACTGCACCTTGATGAATATGCCCAATGGACGCTCACGCGGGCCGACCGGACGCTTGCCGATGTCCGGAATATCCTCACGAGGGCGGAAGCGCTGAGCCGGCGGGATTGTTCGCGCGAACATATCGCCCAGATGCGGACCATTGTCATGGACGCGCAGGATGCAAAGGACATCGGCTTTTTCCGCGATGGTCGCCTGGCTTGCACGAGTCTGGGGATGATCGACCGCCCGATTGCGCGGCCGACGCCCGACGCGAAACTGTCCGGCGGGTTCACCCTCGCGCTACGCATCGAACCGCAGTCATTCGAAAGCCAGCCGATGATGGCGCTCGGGCATGGCGATTACGTTGCCCTGATCCAGCCCGGGCAATTGATCGACGTGCTGACCAACAGCCATATGACGCTTGGCATCGCGACCGCGGCGGGGCGGCCGATCGCCTTGTCCGGACCGGTCGACGCCGAGTTGCTCCACAGATTGTCGTTGCCCGTAATGGCGGGAGAGGACGATCGGCATATTTTCGCGTCGCGTCGCAGTCCCGATCTGATCGCCTTTGCGATCGGCGACCGCGACCAGGCGCTGGGCCAGAACGGCGACGACTATGTCGTCCTGTTTTCGATCGGTCTTGCCCTTTCGGCGTTGCTGATCGGCATGGTGGTCTGGGTTTCGCGGCAGCGGCTATCTCCGGCAACGGGACTGGCCATCGCCATCCGTAAGCGCAAGTTCGTCGTGCAGTACCAGCCGATCATCGAACTTGCGACGGGCCGCTGCGTCGCCGCCGAAGCGCTGCTGCGCTGGCGCGACCCCGACGGCAGATGGATTCCGCCCGATAGCTTCATCCCGCTGGCCGAAGAAACCGGCCTTATCGCGGAACTGACCGATCTGATGATCGACCGCGTGGTCGAAGATATGGCGCGTCCGTTGCGTTCCAACCCCGATCTTCACATATCGATCAATATCTCCGCCGGTGATATGGAAAGCGGGCGCTTCCTTCCCGTCCTCGCGCAGGCCCTGAAGCGATCGGGGGTCGCGGCGTCGCAAATCTGGCTTGAGGTCACCGAGCGGGGTTTCATGCGTGCCGACGCCGCGACGGCGGCGGTCGCGACGGCGCGCGCGGCCGGACATATGGTCACGATCGACGATTTCGGCACCGGCTATTCCAGCCTGTCCCTGCTCGAAAGCCTGCCGCTCGACGCCTTGAAGATCGACAAATCCTTCGTCGACGCCATTGCCAAGGACGCCGCGATCAGCGTGGTGACGTCGCATATCATCGACATGGCGCATGGCCTGGGTTTCCATATCGTCGCCGAAGGGGTCGAGACGCCGGAACAGGAAGATTATCTTCGCGGCGCAGGTGTCCAGTTCGCGCAGGGATGGCTTTACTCCAAGCCGCTGGCGGCCCGTGAATTTGAGGCGTTTCGTCAGGGCAGCGGCCAAGGGCGACTGGACCGCGCCGACCCAGCCCTATTCCACGGGCATGCCCGCGATCGGCAATGACCGGCTGGACGAGGCGGCGATGTGGGGCGCGACGCCCTTCGACCAGCTCGCCTGCCGCATCGCGTTCCGCAAGCTGCGCTATGAGGGCGAATTCACGCCGCCGGGGCTGACCCCCAGCCTGCAATGGCCGGGATATTTCGGCGGAATGAACTGGGGCAGCACCGCGATCGACGAGCGCACCGGCTATCTGATCGTCAACGACACGCGATCGGGCCAGCGCGTTCAGCTCGTCCCGCGGACCGAAGCCGACAGGGCCGGCGCCGGCGGATCGCATGACGGGCTCTCGGCACAATCGGGCACGCCTTATGGCGCGGCGAAGACGACCTTCCTCTCGCGGCTCGGCATCCCGTGCCAGCGTCCGCCCTATGGCACGCTGACCGCGATCGATCTCGCGACAAAGAAGATCGCATGGCAGGTTCCGCTCGGCACGGTGCGCGATACCGGCCCGCTCGGGATCAAGATGGGGCTGCCGATCCCGGTTGGCATGCCGACGGTGGGCGGCCCGATGGCGACGCGTTCGGGGCTCGTCTTCTATGCGGGAACGCTCGATTATTATCTCCGCGCATTCGACGTCGCCAATGGCATCGAGGTCTGGAAAAGTCGGCTGTCCGCGGGAACACAGACCACGCCGATGGCCTATATCTCGCCCGCAAGCGGCAGGCAGTTCGTCGTTGTTTTCGCGGGCGGCTCGCGCCAATCGCCCATCGCGGAGATTATGTCATCGCCTATGCGCTGCCGACGCGGCCCTGATCGCACGGATTCCGGCGCAGAATGAGGGGCCGATCACGTTAGCCCAGACAGCTAGCCGCGCCTCACCGTCCGAAAGATTTTCTTCGTCGCAAATGAGTGCCGCAGTGGTTGACGAATCCAATATCAATCTTTTAAGTTGAGTTTGTCGCTCGGAACCGGTCGAGACGCGCGACAGGCTCTCCCCTCGACCCGCGGCTTTTGAACGGGAAAGCAGCTTGCTCCGCGTTACCAACGGCTAAAGCGCGTGATGCTCGGGCGACAGCGCCAGGCATTGCGTTCCCCCTGAAGGGGTATTGCGATGCGCATGTGTAGCACCATTATTTAAATCATCGCCGATCCTGCGCGTGGGATAGCGGACCGACCGCATCCCGTTCCGCGCAGCGGCGCCTCATCCTTCTCCAGTCGCGCCTCCTCACGCGAGACGTCCGCGGCCAAACGTCCGGCGCATTCTGTGCGCCGGCGCGGGGAACATCATGCCTTTGCTGACCCAATCCGACCTGTCGGATCTGGCCCGCTATCCTGCGTCCCTGCGCAGCGCCGCCCGTGCGCTGTGGGGGGCGGATCTGGCGGCTGCCCGATCGGGCGCGGCGCACCGCGCCACCATCCATCACATCAAAAAGGGGGCGGGATCGCCGCCCGGGGACCCAATATAATGAACCGTTTCTCTCCCGATCATCGTTTGAAGCTTTTGTTCGGTGCCGCGCTGCTTTTGCCAGCGGCACCAGCCTTCGCCGCCGAAACCACCGCCGACGAGACCAGCGCGTCTGCTGAGGGCGTCGCGGTCGAAGAAGAAGCCGCCGGCGTAGCGGCGGCGGCCACCTCTGCCGCGTCATACGACGGCGCCGAAATCATCGTGTCGGCGCGCCGTCGCGACGAAAGCGCGCAGGACGTGCCGATCGCGCTGTCGGTCGTCGGCGCCTCGCAGCTCGAGGCGACGGGCAATTACACGCTGACCCAGATCCAGCAGATCGTGCCGAGCCTGCAGGTGTTCAGCTTCAACCCGCGCAACACCAACATCAACATCCGCGGGCTCGGCAGCAATGTCGCGCTGACCAACGACGGGCTCGAGAATGGCGTCGGCTTCTATGTCGACAATGTCTATTTCGGACGCGTCGGCCAATCGCAGTTCGACCTGGTCGACTTGCAGCAGATCGAAGTATTGCGCGGGCCGCAGGGGACGTTGTTCGGCAAGAACACCACATCAGGGGCGATCAACATCACCTCGCGCAAGCCGAGCTTCGACCCCGAATTTTCGGGCGAGGCGAGCGTCGGCGACTATGGCTATTACCAGCTGCGCGGCTCGGCATCGGGGGCGCTGATCGACGATTTGCTCGCGGTGCGCGTCAGCGGCTCGGTGACCCAGCGGCGCGGCTTCCTCTACAACGACACGCAGAACGAACGCGCGCAGGATTATTCGAACTGGAGCGTGCGCGGGCAGTTGCTGTTCACCCCGACCGCCGATCTCGAGGTTCGCATCATCGGCGACTTTGCGCGGCAGAAGCAGAATCACGTCCTGAATGTCTTTGCCGATTATTTCGGCACCTATGACAATGGCGCGGCGATCCCGAACAGCTTTGCCGAGCGTGCGGCGCGCTTCCCCGGCTACAGCTTCCCGACGATCGCCCCCTTCGCGCGGCGCGGCGAAGCCGACAGCCATTATCAGTCGAACATGGACGGCTACGGTGTGTCGGGGCAGGTCGACTGGGACATCGGCGCCGCCAAGCTGACCTCGATCAGCGCCTATCGCTGGTGGGACTGGAACCCCGCCAACGACGGCGATTCGACGTCGCTCCCCGTGATCGTCAAGGCGCAGCAGGCGAACCGCCAGCGCCAGTTCAGCCAGGAACTCCGCCTCGCGTCCGACAGCGACGGGCCGATCGATTATGTCGTCGGCGCCTATTATTTCTGGCAAGTGATCCGCGGCAAGGGTGCGAGCGCTTATGGTCCCGCCGCCGGACTATGGAATCGGCCCGCGACCTCACCGATCCCGCTCGCCGCTTGGGATGCCGCGCTGGGTGGCTTCGAGGCGAATTCCACCTCGGACCCGCGGACCAAAAGCTATGCGCTGTTCGGCCAGCTCGACTGGAAATTCACCGACCGGCTGACGCTGACCGCGGGGCTGCGCTACACGCACGAGAAGAAGAGCGGATCGTTCACGCAAATCCATGTCGCGGGGATTGACCTATCGACGCTGCCGCCCGGAATCGCGGCGCAGGCGGCGGCGCTCCGCGTGCAATTCAATCCGGTCACCAGCTATTCGACCGGTTTTACGGACAACAGCTTGTCGGGGCTCGCGACGCTGTCGTGGCAGTTTAGCGACGATGCGCTCGCCTATGCGACCTATTCGCGCGGCAACAAGTCGGGCGGGCTCAACCTCACCAATCTGCCGGCCGGGATCGATCCCGACGTCGCGCCCGAAAAGGTCGACAGCTACGAGCTCGGGATCAAGTCGCAATGGTTCGACAAGGCGGTTACGCTCAATGTCGCGGGCTATTGGACCGAGATCCGCGATTATCAGACCGCGATCACCGAGCAGGTGCCGAATACGGTCAACGTCCGCCAATATATCGCGAACATTCCCGGGTGTGGTCGCGCGGGGTCGAGGGTGATTTGAGCTTCGCGCCGTCAGAGCGCGCGAGCTTCTATGCCTCGGTCGCTTATGCCGACACGACCTACAGCGACTATCGGACCGCGCCGCAGGCGCCCGAGCGGCTCAATCAGGGTGGGATCCAGGACCTGACCGGCGAGCAACTGCCCGGCGTGCCGAAGCTGACCTACACGCTCGGCGGCGATGTGTCGGCGCCGCTCGGCAATCTCGGCGGGCGCGACCTGTCGCTTTACGGGCACGCCGATTATTCGCACCGGTCGACCTTCAACACCTCGTCGAGCGACAGCCGCTACGCCAATGTCCCTGCTTATGGCATCGCCAATGCACGTATCGGCATTCGCACCGAAGAGGGCTTGCTCGACGTGTCGATCTGGGCGCGTAACCTGTTCGACAAGGATTATTTCCAGACGCTGTCGGCCCAGAACACCGGCATCGTCACCGCGCTGATCGGTGAACCGCGCACGATCGGCGCGACGCTGCGGACGAAGCTGTGATGAGCAGCGCTCCGCCCCCCACCGCCGGCCAGCTCGCCCGCTTTTCTGCGGTCGCCGTGCCGCTCGCCGCCGCCGGTCTGCCGCTTGGCGTCTATCTTCCCGCCATTTACGCGCGCGACTATGGCCTGTCGCTGACGGTGATCGGCGTCATCTTCCTGCTCGGCCGATTGTGGGATGCGGTTGCCGATCCGGTGATGGGATCGCTCAGCGACCGCACGCGCAGCCGCTACGGTCGCCGCAAGCCGTGGATCGCGGCGGGCGGCGTCGTGTTCGGCCTGTCGTCGATCTTTCTCTTCTTTCCGCCCTTCGGGGTGACGCCGCTGTCGCTCGGCATCATCCTCTTCTTTTTCTACCTTGGCTGGACCGCGGTGCAGATCCCGTTCCAGGCCTGGTCGGGTGAAGTGTCGGGCGACTATCACCAGCGCACGCGCATCGCGACCTACCAGACCGTCGTGACCTCGGGCGCGCTGTTGCTGACGCTGGTCCTGCCGACGATCGCCGACCAGTTGCGCCCGGGCGACGGGCATCTGCAGCTGTCGCTGATGGGCGGGCTGGTCCTGTTGTCGATCGTCCCCGCGCTGGTCCTGACGCTCACCGCGCTCAGCGAACCGCCGCTGCCACCGCTGCCGGTCGGCAAGCCCAGCCTCAAGGAAACGATCCGTGCGATCACCGGCGAACCGCTGCTGCTGCGCGTGCTGGCTTCGGATTTTGCGGTCACGCTGGCGCAGAATATCCGCGCCGCGCTGATCGTCTTCTTCGTCACCTTTTACATGGGGCGTCCCGAATGGGCGGGCGGATTGTTCCTGTTCCAGTTCGTCTTCGGCATCTTCGCCGGGCCGATCTGGCTCAAGATCGGGCGCCGCTATGGCAAGCACCGCACCGCGGTCGCGGGCGAGCTGGTCCAGGTCGTAATCAACCTGTCGTTGCTGCTCGTCACCCCCGACACTTTCCCGTTGTTGCTCGCGCTGACGCTCGCGCAGGGCCTCGCACAGGGATCGGGCAATCTAATGCTGCGCGCGATCGTCGCCGATGTCGCCGACAAGCACCGCCTCGACAGCGGCGAGGACCGCACCGGGCTCTATTATTCGGTGTTCAGTCTCGCCGGGAAGACCGCGACCGCGGTTGCGGTGGGCATCGCGCTGCCGCTTGTCAGCTGGCTCGGCTTCGATCCGAAGGCGGCGAACAGCCCCGAAGCGCTGAACGGCCTGCTCCTGGTCTTCGGCCTTGGCCCGGCCATCGCTCACGCCTTTTCCGCCGCCCTCATCGCGCGCTTTCCGCTCGACGAGGCGGCGCACGCCGAAATTCGCCGACAGCTCGATCCGGGACCGCCCGATTATGCCTTCGCCGAATAGCCCCGCCGTCCAAATATTTAGGAGACTGATCATGACGGACCTTCACAACGGATATGCCAATGCCCGCGACAAGAATATCGACCTCGACGTCACCCCCGTGACCGGAACCATCGGCGCGATCGTCAATAATGTGCAGCTATCGGGTGACCTGCCCGCGGCGACGGTGCAGGCGATCCAGGCTGCGCTGGTGCGGCACAAGGTGCTGTTTTTTCGCGACCAGCAACATCTGACCGATGCCGAGCATGAAGATTTCGCCGCATTGCTCGGCGATCCGATCGCGCATCCGACGGTGCCGGTTGCCAAGGGATCACGCTATCTGCTCGAGCTCGACAGCCGCGAAGGCTATGCGGCATCGAGCTGGCATACCGACGTCACCTTCGTCGACGCCTATCCCAAGGCGTCGATCCTGCGCGCGCTGACTATCCCCGAGGCCGGCGGCGACACACAATGGGCGAATGGCGAAACCGCCTATGAGGGGCTGCCCGAAGTGCTGCGCCAACTCGTCAACAACCTCTGGGCGACGCACACCAACCTCTATGATTATGCATCGATCCTGCAGAGCGCACCCGATAATGATGCGGCGCGCGAACGGATCAACGAGCATCGCAACGTCTTTGCCTCGACCGTCTATGAAACCGAGCATCCGGTGGTGCGCGTGCATCCGGTCAGCGGCCAGCGCAGCCTGCTGCTCGGCCATTTCGTCAAGCAGTTCGTCGGGCTGAACGCGACCGATTCGGCACGGCTGTTCCAGACGTTGCAGGACCATATCACCAAGCCCGAGAATGTCGTGCGCTGGCGGTGGCGCGAAGGCGACGTCGCGATCTGGGACAATCAGGCGACCCAGCACCGCGCGACGGCCGATTTCGGGCTGCAACGCCGGACGCTCCGCCGCGCGACAATCGCCGGCGAAATCCCGGTCGCGATCGACGGGCGCAAAAGCCGCACGGTGCGCAAGGACAAGGCGGTTCAGTACGAACCCGCCTGATTGAAATCGGCCGGCGCTTCTGACTCTCCTCCCTTCCTGTGACTGCGCCGGTCCAGACTGCGGCGTGCCCGGGTTTCATTCGCCCGCGGCGCGCCGCCCTTCTTTCCTGTAAGGATGTCCGCATGATCCGCTTCGCCTCGCTTCTCGCTCTGATGATCCTGACCGCGATCGTGCCGGCGCAGGCGAAGGAGCGGCGGCCGAACCTGCTGATCATCGTCGCCGACGATCTCGGCTATTCGGACATCGGGGCGTTCGGGGGCGAAATCCGCACGCCGAACCTCGACCGGCTCGCACTCTCGGGCATTCGTCTTGCGGGCTTCCACACTGCGCCGACCTGTTCGCCGACGCGCTCGATGCTGCTCTCGGGCACCGACAATCATCTCGCGGGCCTTGGCACGATGGCCGAGATGATCCGGCCGAACCAGAAGGGCAAGCCGGGCTATGAGGGCTATTTGCGCGGCGATGTCGCGACGCTTGCCGAGCGTCTTTCGACCGGCGGTTACCGGACGCTCTTTTCGGGCAAGTGGCATCTTGGCCTGACCGAACAGCAGGATCCACACGCGCGCGGTTTCCAGCGCAGCTTCTCGCTGGCGCAAGGCGGGCACAATCATTTCGGAACCGACGCCGGCCTCGAGCCGCCGAACGGCGCGACCTATCGCGAAAATGGCCAGCGGGTCACGCGCCTGCCCGCCGATTTCTATTCGAGCGACTATTTTGCGACCCGCCTGATCGATTTTCTCGGCGAGCGACCCGCGGCAGGGACGGGCGAGCACCCCTTCTTCGCCTATCTCGCCTTCACCGCGCCCCACTGGCCACTTCAAGCGCCTCCCGGGGATGTTGCGCGTTATCGTGGGCAATATGACGAAGGCTTCGACGTGCTGCGCGAACGCCGGCTTGCGCGTCAGCGCGAGCTTGGCATCCTTGCCGCCGATGTCGCGGCGCACACGCCGCGCAACCGCGACGGCAGCTGGGATTCGCTGACCGCGCAGCAGCAGCGCGTCGCTGCCCGCAACATGGAAATCTATGCAGCGATGGTCGACCGGCTCGACCAGAATGTCGGCCGCGTGATCGAGACGCTCCGCGCATCGGGCGAGCTCGACAATACGGTGATTGTCTTCCTCGCCGACAATGGCGCCGAGGCGCTCGATGTCGAAACGACGGGCGCCGGGATGCTCGCCAAGCGGCTCGAGGGCGCCGACAACAGCTTCGCCAACCGCGGCGCGGCCTCGTCCTACGTGACCTATGGCGCGGGCTGGGCGCAGGCCGCGACCGCGCCGTCGTGGCTGACCAAAGGCTATCAGAGCGAGGGCGGCACGCGCGCGGTCGCCTTCATCAGCGGCGCCGGCATTCCGCGGCGCGGGGCTGCCGAGACGCAATATCTTTCGGTTGCCGACGTCGCCCCGACCTTCCTCGAACTGGCGAGGGTCGATCCTTCGGCGACGCGTATCGGCGGCCGCATCGTTCGGCCGATCACTGGCCGTTCCTGGACGCGCTGGCTCCGCGAGCCGCACGCGCGCGTTTATGACGCGGAAGAGGGAATCGGGTCGGAGCTCTTCGGTTCGCGGGCTTTCCGTCGAGGCGACTGGAAGCTGACCGATATTGGTGACGGCACATGGCGCCTGTTCAACATCGCTCGCGATCCTGGTGAAACGCGCGACCTGTCGCTGGCCGATCCGGATCGGCGAGCGGCACTTGCCGCGGCCTGGACGGACTATGCCGAGCGTGTCGGCGTCGCATTGCCGGACTCTATCCCTTACCGTCCCTGACCAGCGCCGGGCAAAGCGGGAGAAATTTGCGAAGGTCGCTTCGCGTTACGCACCCAAAGCAGACAGGCCGCTATCGGCCAAAACTGCTATCAAAGATGGTCCCGGCTTTCGCCGGAATGACGAAAAAACGGGCGCCGCTAGAAGTCGACATCCTCATAATATTTCGGCGGCGTCACGATCTCCATCCGCTCGGCGAGCAGCGGACGGAAGCTTGGGCGCGACTTCAGGCCCGAATACCAGCCCTTCGTCTGCTCGTGCCCCGTCCAGTCGATCCCGCCGAGGTAATCGGCGACCGAGATATGCGCCGCAGCGGTCAGGTCGGCGAGGCTCATCGTCGCGCCGGCGAGCCAGGTGCGGTGGTCGATCAGATAATCGACATAATCGAGATGATTGTTCGCCGCCTTCATCGCCTCGCGCAGCGCGCCGCCGTCTGGCGGCTGGCGGTGGACAATGCGCTTCTGCATCCGCTCGAACAGCAGCGGGCCGGTGACTTCATAATAGAAATCATGGTCGAACCATGCGGTCAGCCGGCGGATCTCGGCGCGGTTTGCCGCCGTGCCGTTGATCATCGCCTTGCCTTCGACGGTTTCCTCGAAATATTCGGCGATCGCCATGCTGTCCATCAGCACCTGACCGCGCGCCTGATCGACCATGACCGGGGTGCGGCCTGCGGGATTGATGTCGATGAATTCGTCGCGCCGCTCCCACGGCGATTCGCGCACCAATTCATAACCGACGCCCTTTTCGCCCAGCAAAAGGCGGACCTTGCGCGAAAAGGGACAAAGCGGGAATTGATAGAGTTGCCACATGGCCTCGACATAGCGGCAGCGGGGCTTCGCGCGCAACGCCTATGGCACGCGGCATCGGGGATTTAACTTACCCACGTCATCCCGGCGAAGGGTGTTCAGAGGCACGTGACTCTGAAACACGATCTCGCCGATGCGGCATTTCATTAGGTTGAGATTCCGGCCTTCCGCCTTCGGCGGAAGTTTATCCTGAGCGCCTGCCAAGGCAGTCGAAGGGCCGGGATGACGAAGAAAGAGGGGCTCTCAGCGGCGGGTCGCGGTGCGCTCTCTTTCCCACTGCGCGGCAAGATCGCGCGCCATATCCTTGAGCACGGGGGCATAAGCCGCGAGCGCCGAGGCGGCATGGCCCGCCATCCGCGTGCCGGCACGGACATCGTCGCCCATTCGCTTCGCATATTCGGGATCGCGGCCCGCAACCTCGCCCAGCGTAGCATCGGGCGGGATGTAAGCGGCGTCGGATTCGGGATCGACTTGCGCGACCGCTTCGGCGAGCGGGCCGACCTTCATCTGCATCAACGCAGCGACGATCGCGGTTACGGTATCGGCCATCCGATCCTGTGCGACGGGGTCGTTCAGCGTCGCGACAGTGCCGCGCATCTCGTTGTCGGTCGCGGCGGCGGGCAACGGCGCGGCAAGCGCGAACAGGGGCAGGGCGATCAGCGCAAAACGGGGCGTCGAGCGGGTCATGACTTCATCCTTTCAAAGGACGCATGGTTCAGTAAAGCCCGCATCCTTAAAGAAGTAACGCTTTCGCTGCGCTGAACGCCGCGCGGCGGTGCGACAGGCCGCATCGTCGTCGCGACGGATCATTCCGCCGCAACCACCTCGGCCGCGGCATCGTTGAGCGGATGCGCGAGGCGGCTGAGCATTTCCTTCGGGCACACCTGCCAGAACTGGTCCCGCCAGCGGTCCCAGTCGGCGAGGACTTCGCTCGACCATTTGCTGCCGGTGGCCTTCGCATGATCCTCGACCAGATCCTTCAGCACCGTTTCCCAATGGGCGCTGTCGATGCGCTGCCAGACGATCGATTCGGCGTTGGCGCGGCGCTCGAACTGGCCGTCGGTGTCGAGGATGAAGGCCATGCCGCCGGTCATGCCCGCCCCGAAGTTCGAGCCAACGGGGCCAAGGATCACGGCGGTGCCGCCGGTCATATATTCGCAGCCGTTGGCGCCGCAGCCCTCGACGACGACCTTCGCGCCCGAATTGCGGACCGCGAAGCGTTCGCCCGCCTGACCCGCCGCGAGCAGCGTGCCCGACGTCGCGCCGTAGAGGACGGTGTTGCCGATGATGCTGTTGTGCTGGCTGACGAGCGGGCTGGAGACCGTGGGCCGCACGACGATGCGGCCGCCCGACAATCCCTTGCCGACATAGTCGTTCGCGTCGCCGAACACTTCCAATGTGATGCCGCTGCACAGGAAGGCGCCCAATGACTGACCCGCAGTGCCGCGCAGGCGAACCTGCACATGATTGTCGGCAAGACCGCTCATCCCGAAGCGCGCGGTGACCTCGGCCGACAGGCGCGTGCCGACGGCGCGATGCGTGTTGCGGACATTATAGGTCAGCTGCATGCGTTCGCCGCGTTCGAACAGCGGCTTGGCGTCGTTCAGGATCTGCGCGTCGAGGCTGTCGGGCACCGGGTTGCGGAGCAGCCCGGCGGATCGGCGCTCATTGTCGGGCGCATCGACCTTCGCGAGGATCGGGTTGAGGTCGAGGTCATCGAGATGCTCGGCGCCGCGGCTGACCTGGCGCAGCAATTCGGTGCGGCCGATGATCTCGTCGAGGCTGCGATAGCCGAGGCGCGCCAGGATTTCGCGCACTTCCTCGGCGATGAAGGTCATCAGATTGATGACCTTTTCGGGGCTGCCGGTGAATTTGGCGCGCAGCTTTTCGTCCTGCGTGCATACCCCGACGGGGCAGGTGTTCGAATGGCACTGGCGCACCATGATACAGCCCATCGCGACGAGGCTGAGCGTCCCGATGCCATATTCTTCGGCACCGAGAATCGCGGCAATGACGATGTCGCGTCCGGTCTTGAGCCCGCCGTCGGTGCGCAGGCGAATGCGATGGCGGAGGCCGTTGAGGGTCAGCACCTGATTGACTTCGGAGAGGCCCATTTCCCACGGGGTGCCGGCATATTTGACGCTCGTCTGTGGGCTCGCGCCGGTGCCGCCGGTGTTGCCCGCGACGAGGATGACGTCGGCATGTGCCTTGGCGACACCCGCCGCGACGGTGCCGATGCCCGCGCTCGACACGAGCTTGACGCAGACGCGCGCCTTGGGGTTGATCTGCTTCAGGTCGTAGATGAGCTGCGCCAGATCCTCGATCGAATAGATGTCGTGGTGCGGCGGCGGCGAGATGAGCGTCACCCCCGGCGTCGCATGGCGCAGCCGCGCGATGAATTCGGTGACCTTGAAGCCCGGAAGCTGGCCGCCCTCGCCGGGCTTGGCGCCCTGCGCGACCTTGATTTCGATCTCGTCGCACGCGCCGAGATATTCGGCGGTGACACCGAAACGTCCGCTCGCGATCTGTTTGATGTTGCTGTTGGCATTGTCGCCATTGGCATAGGGCTGGTAGCGTTCGCTCGCTTCGCCGCCTTCGCCCGACACGGCTTTTGCGCCGATGCGGTTCATCGCGATCGCCAGCGTCTCATGCGCTTCGGGCGACAGCGCGCCGAGCGACATGCCCGGGGTGACGAAGCGCTTGCGGATCTCGGTGATCGCCTCGACGCTGTCGAGCGCGATACCCTGCGCCGGATAGTTGAACTCCATCAGGTCGCGCAGATAGACTGGCGGCAGGTCGGCGACCCCGCGCGCGAATTGCAGATAGGTCGAATAGCTGTCGGTCGCCACCGCGGTCTGGAGCAGGTGCATCAACTGCGCCGAATAGGCATGCGTCTCGCCGCCCGCGCGCTGACGATAGAAGCCGCCGATGGGAAGGGTGGTGACACGCTTGTCGAAGGCGGCCTCATGCTTCTCGGTCGCGTTGATGAACAGCGACTGGTAACCCTCGCCCGAAATCTTTGCCGGCATGCCGGGAAAGAGGTCGTTGACGAGCGCGCGGGAGAGGCCGACCGCCTCGAAATTATAGCCGCCGCGGTAGCTGGAGATCACCGCGATCCCCATCTTCGCGAGGATCTTGAGCAAGCCGTCGTCGATCGCCTTGCGGAAACGCAGACGGCAATCGTCGAGCGACAGGGTGCCGAACAGTCCGCGCGCCTGGCGATCGGCGATCGCGGCTTCGGCGAGGTAAGCGTGGACCGTCGTCGCGCCGACCCCGACGAGCACCGCAAAGGCGTGGGTGTCGAGCACTTCGGCCGAGCGGACGTTGATCGAGGCATAGCTGCGCAGCCCCTTGCGCACGAGATGGGTGTGGACCGCGGCTGCGGCGAGCACCATCGCCATGCCGATGCGGCCTTCACCGATCGACTGGTCGGTCAGGAATAATTCGCTGCGTCCCGCGCGCACTGCATCCTCGGCCTCGCGGCGGACGCGCGCGATCGCCTCGCGCAATGTCGCCGCGTCGCCGCCGACCTTGAAGGTGCAATCAATGTCGGCGACCGCATCGCCGAAATAGGCGCGGAGGCGATCCCAGTCGTCGCCGACCAGCACCGGCGAATCGATGACGAGCACATGCTCGCTCTGCCCCTTTTCATCGAGGATGTTGGCGAGATTGGCGAAACGCGTCTTCAGGCTCATCACATGGCGTTCGCGCAAGCTGTCGATCGGCGGGTTGGTGACCTGGCTGAAATTCTGGCGAAAGAATTGCGCGACGTGGCGTGGCTTGTCCGAAATGACGGCGAGCGGCGTGTCGTCGCCCATCGATCCGATCGCTTCCTTGGCGTCCTCGACCATGGGTGAGAGGATCAGTTCCATATCCTCCATGGTCAGCCCGGCGGCGACCTGGCGGCGGAGCAGTTCGCTGCGGTCGAAGACGGGCAGGCTCGACTTTCCGCCCTTGGGCAGGTCGGCCATGGTGCGGAAGCCCCGGACGCGTGAGCGATAGTCCTGCGCGTCGGCGATCTTGTCCTTGATCGCGAGATCTTCGTACAAAACGCCTTCTTCGAGGTCGACGGCGATCATCTGGCCGGGGCCGAGGCGGCCTTTCTTGCGGATGCTCGCCTCGGGCAGCAGCACCATGCCGCTTTCCGAGCCAACGACGAGCAGATTGTCGGCGGTCAGCGTGTAGCGCAGCGGACGCAGCGCGTTGCGGTCCATGCCGGCAACCGCCCAGCGGCCGTCGGTCATCGCGAGCGCGGCGGGGCCATCCCACGGCTCCATGACGCTGGCGAGATAGCTATACATCGCGCGGTGGTTGTCGGGCACGTCGCATTCGTTGGTCCACGCTTCGGGAACGAGGATCAGCTTTGCGGTCGGCGCGTCGCGGCCGGCGCGGCACAGCGTTTCGAACACCGCGTCGAGCGCGGCGGTGTCGCTGGCGCCCGCCGGGATCACCGGCTTGATGTCTTCCGAATGCTCGCCGAACGCGAGGCTCGCCATCTTGATCTCGTGGCTCTTCATCCAGTTCTTGTTGCCGCGGATCGTGTTGATCTCGCCATTATGCGCGAGGCAGCGGAACGGCTGGGCGAGCCACCATTGCGGGAAGGTGTTGGTCGAATAGCGCTGATGGAAGATCGCCACCCGGCTTTCGAACAGCTTGCTCGTGAGGTCGGGGAAGAAATCGGCGAGGCTTTCGG
The DNA here is from genome assembly GCF_036675685.1 of Sphingopyxis sp. Lineage (GTDB taxonomy): Bacteria > Pseudomonadota > Alphaproteobacteria > Sphingomonadales > Sphingomonadaceae > Sphingopyxis. The sequence goes on along the minus strand of NZ_JAKFEM010000049.1, from coordinate 26,446 downwards.
CGAGGAAGAGGCCCTTGTAGATGATCGAGCGGCACGACAGGCTGCAGATGTAGAAGTCGGCGATCTGCGCCGCGATGACCTTTTTCTCGATGCGGCGGCGGACGAGATAGAGCTGCTTTTCGAACTCGGCGAGCGACTGCTCGTCGGGCAGGGGCCCCGCGATCATGATCTGCTCGATCTCGGGGCGCGTGCGCTGCGCCTTGTCGCCGATCACCGACACGTCGACCGGCACCTGGCGCCAGCCATAGATGGTGAAGCCCGCGTCGATGATCTCGGCCTCGACGATTGTGCGGCATTCCTCCTGCGCGCCGAGGTCGGTGCGCGGCAGGAAGACCATGCCGACCGCGAGGCGGTTCGGGCGCACCTTGTGCCCCGACGCGGCGATCGCATCGTCGAAGAAGCGCACCGGCAGGTCGACATGGATGCCCGCGCCGTCACCCGTTTTGCCGTCGGCATCGACCGCGCCGCGGTGCCAGACCGCGCGCAGCGCCTCGATCGCCGCCTCGACGACGCGGCGCGACGCCTTGCCGTCGGTCGCCGCAACGAGCCCGACGCCGCAGGCATCCGATTCCATGTCGGGGCGATACATGCCTTCGGCGGCAAGCCGTGCGTGCTCGGGGGTGGGATAATGGGTCATCTTATTCGTCCTGTCGGGTTCTGTTTCCCTGATCGTCATCCGGCGAGGGCCGGGATCTCATCGGTGTGTTCTAACTCGACCGTCGAGATCCCGGCCTTCGCCGGGATGACGCATGGCTTTAATCTGGCAGCTTCTTGCGCGCGTTGGCGGCCGCCTCCTCGGCGGCTTCTTGTGCTGCGATCGACGCGTTTTCATATGCAGTCTCAAGGTCCTCGACGCGCTTCAGGTCGGCGGCCGACCAGTTGCTGCGGTCATAGGCGGGGTCCATCGCTTCACCCTCGGCGGCAATGGCAGCGGCATCCGCCGCTTCGGCGGCAGCATCAGCGGCATAATCGTCCGTCGAGCTGGCATCCGCCGCATCCGCCTCGGTCGCCATCGCGGCATCGTCGGTTGCTTCGACGGCGTCGGTTTTCCACATGTCGCGCTGTTCTTTCAGCACCTTCACATCGACCTTCATCAGCTTCGCGAGCTTCGAAAGCTCCTTGTCACTCATGTCGGAGAGCTGCTTTTCCTTGGGCAGCTCCTTCATGTCCTTCTCGATCGTTGGCGCACGATCGATGAATTTGGTGACCAGCGGGGGAAGCGCCCGCATCACGGCGACCATCACTTCGGGATCGGCCTGCAGCGCCATCCATTCGCCGGCATAGAGGCTGCCCGTCGGGGTCGCGAGAAAGCTGTTGAGGTCGGTGAGCTGCGCCGCGGTGAACTTGCGGGCATAGGCCTTGGCCATGCCGTCGCGCATCGGCGTTTCCATGTCGGCCAGCGCTTCGCTGATCAGCGGCTTGATGACCTTGGTGATCTGCTCCTCACGTTCCTTGCGGTGCGGGTCGAACATGTCGGCGATCTTGACCTTCGTCGCCTCGTCGAGCGCCGAAATCTTTTCATTATCGACCCCGGTGTTGATCGAGATCATCAGGTCGGACTGGCCGCCCATCTCGCCCATGATCGTCTTGAACATCTTGCCGTACAGATTGTCGATCATCTTCTCGAGGCTGCCGGCGGGGATCAGCGCGCTCATCGTTTTTTGCCCGAGTGCGAGCCGTGCGGGCTCGATCGGCGGCAGGCTGTTCGTGTCGAACATCTTTTCGATGAGCGCGACGGCTTCGTCCATCTCGCGCTGCATTTTCGCCTTCGACGCTTCGGCAGAGGCTTCGCTGTCGGTCTCGGTCTGCGCTTCGTCTGCGATAACGGCTTCGGCCACCGGCGCCTCCTCCGGCGCGGCATAGGCCTGCGCGCCCAGCGGCAGCATCGCGATCGCCCCGGCGAGTAGTATCGATTTCAGAGTGGTCATGGCTCGGGTCCTTCCCAGGATTTTCGTGGTCACGCTTTTTCCTCCTCGATGGGACGACCCAATATTTTTTCCAGTTCCTCTTGCAGCGTTTTCAGTTCCTCGGGCAGCTTTTCCATGCTTTTCGTCATCGAATTGCGCTGCCATGCGGCAACGTCGGGATCGGACATGATCCCCGTGGATTCCGTCACGTAAAGCTGACCGGTCGGCGTGCGAAAGAAGGCGTGCATTTCTTCCATTTGCGCGGCGGTGAAGCGTCGCGCGTAGGCCCGCGACATGGCTTCGATCAATTCCGGCATTTGGGCCTTGAGCTGATCGATCGCCAACTGTGTTTGACGCGCGATAAAGCGATCGAAAAGCTTCGCGACGTCAGGATTTTTGAGCGCGCCGTCCGTCTCGAGGCGCTCTCTGATGCTGGGCGTGAAATTGGCCATTATCGCGGTTATCATCTGCTCGACCATGGCATCGCGTTGTCCGGGAGGCATCATGGTCGACATCAATTGCTCTGCGGCCGTCAGTCGCTCGGCAGTAGGCTGGGTGACAGTCGCAGGTATCTCGGCGCGCGCCGAAATCGGCATCGCAACGAGTGCGACGCCGAACAGCGCGGATTTCCATCTTGGCATAAGCATGATCTTTCCCCTGTTGGTCATGCTGCCTTCTTTTCGCTTTTCGCCTTCGCTTTCAACCATTTCGACATCTGCTCGCTGACATCGCGTCCGTCGCGGATGCCCCAGACGACCAGGCTGGCGCCGCGGACGATGTCGCCCGCCGCAAAAACCCCCGGCAAACTGGTCATCATCGTCTGGTGATCGACGCGCAGCGTGCCCCAGCGCGTGACCGACAGATCGGGCGAACCGAACAGGTGCGGCAGCTCCTCGGGGTCGAAGCCCAGCGCCTTGATCACCATGTCGGCGGGCACATCGAACTTGCGGCCGGGATCGGCCTCGGGACTGCGGCGGCCGCTCGCGTCGGGCGCGCCGAGGCGCATCCCCGCGACGGCAACTTGCTTGACGCTTTTGTCGGCGGTGAAGCTTTCGGGCGCCGACAACCAGACGAATTCGACGCCTTCCTCCTCGGCGTTCGACACTTCGCGCAGCGATCCCGGCATATTCTCGCGGTCGCGGCGATAGAGGCATTTGACCGACCTTGCGCCCTGGCGGACGGCGGTGCGGACGCAGTCCATTGCGGTGTCGCCGCCGCCGATCACGACGACATGCTTGCCCTCGGCATTCAGCCGGCCATCGTCAAATGCGGGAACTTCGTCGCCAAAGCCCTTGCGGTTCGACGCGATCAGATAGTCGAGCGCGGCGATCACCCCCTCGGCGCCATTGCCGGGCACGTTGATCTCGCGCGCCTTGTAGACGCCGGTCGCGATCAGCAGCGCGTCGTGCTTTTGCCGGAGCTCGTCGAGCGTCGCGTCGCCGCCGACCTCGAAACCGAGGTGGAAATGGATACCGCCTGTCGCGAGCCGGTCGATGCGGCGCATCACCACATCCTTCTCCAGCTTGAAGCCGGGGATGCCATAGGTGAGGAGGCCGCCGGCGCGGTCGTGGCGGTCATAGACATGCACCTCATGCCCCTGGACGCGCAGATATTCGGCGGCGGTCAGCCCCGCGGGCCCCGCGCCGACGATGCCGACCGACTGGCCCGTCGCCGCGCCGGGGTGCAGCGGTTCGACCCAGCCCTCAGCCCAGGCGGTGTCAGTGATATATTTTTCGACGCTGCCGATCGTGACCGCGCCATGGCCCGAAAATTCGATGACGCAATTGCCTTCGCACAGGCGATCCTGCGGGCAGATGCGGCCGCAGATCTCGGGCATCGTCGAGGTCGCGTTGCTGAGTTCATAGGCCTCGCGCAGCCGGCCTTCGGCGGTCAGGCGCAGCCAGTCGGGAATGTGATTGTGCAGCGGGCAGTGCACCGAGCAATAGGGCACGCCGCACTGCGAACAGCGCGCGGCCTGCGCGTCGGCGTCGGGCGCGGCATAGCGTTCCGCAATCTCGCGAAAGTCGCGCGCGCGGTCTTCGGCGGAGCGCTTGTCCGGATAATGTTGTTCACGCCCCACAAATTGGAGCATGCTGTCGGCAGCCATTGCTATTTCCCCTTCGCTGAAGGGCGAATTGCATGCCGCCAAACGGCCTGTCACGGAAGAATATCGAGATAGGTCAATATTACTGACCTTAAATTGACATCAAAACGATGTCGAAACCGCTCTGCGCAATTATCTTTCGCAAATTAGTACCGATTTGGTCCTATCTCATCGCGAGCCAGATCAGCGCGGCGCCGCCGACGATGATTCGATACCAGGCAAAGGGTGCGAAGCCATAGCGCGTCACCACGGCCAGAAACCCCTTGATCACCGCCCATGCCACGACGAAAGAAACGAACGCACCGACCGCGATCAGCCCAAGGTCGTTGCTGCTGATCGCGTCGCGGTGCTTGAACAGTTGCAGCACGGTTGCGCCGCTCAGCGTCGGCAGCGCAAGGAAGAAGCTGAACTCGGCGGCGGTCTTGCGGTCGACGCCGAACGACATCGCGCCGAGGATCGTCGCGCCCGAGCGGCTGACGCCCGGGATCATCGCGATGCACTGGACGAGGCCGATCAGGATCGACTGCCGCGTCGACAGCGCGGCGACGCCGCCGCTCTCCTTCGGCTTGGCGAAGCGTTCGACGAGCAGGATGGCAAATCCGCCGATGATCAGCGCCCAGGCGACGACCACGGCATTTTCGAGCAACAGTTCGATATAGTCGCCGAGCGCGAGCCCCAGCACGACCGCCGGGAAGAAGGCGAGCAGCAGATTGCGGACAAAGGCGATCGCCACCGGATCGCGGCGGAAGAAGCCGGTGAACATGTCCCAGAACAATTGCCGGTACAGCACGACGATCGCGAGGATCGCGCCTGGCTGGATCGCGATGTTGAAGATCGCCCAGCGCGATGCGTCATAACCGAGCAGCTCGGTCGCGAGGATGAGGTGGCCCGTCGAGGAGACGGGCAGGAATTCGGTCAGACCCTCGACGATGCCGAGGATGATGACGGTCAGCCAGATAGTCATCAGTGCGAGGCGAGCTGTGCAAAGCGGCCGTGACGGCGATATTGGACGAGCCAGTCGTCGGCGACCGACGCCAGCGAGGTTGCGGTAACGCCTAGTTCGGTCAGCCCCGCGGCGCCCTCCGCGACGACATTGTCATGCTGCAGCATCAGCCACTGGTCCTTGGTGATCGGCGCGCCGGGCGCCCAGCCGAAACCGGTCGCAAGCGCCGAGGCGGCGACGTCGGGGACATCGACGAACAGCGGCTTGCGCCCCGTCGCTTCGGCGATCCAGCGCAGCAGTTCGGCCATGGTCAGCACCTGCGGCCCGCCGATCTCGAACGTCTTGCCCACGGCCTTGTCTTCCAGCGCGGCGACGACCGCGTCGGCAACGTCGCCGACATAGGCGGGCTGGAACTTCGCGCCCGGCGCGATCACCGGGACGACGGGCGACATGCGGATCATCGCGGCGAAGCGATTGATGAACTGGTCCTCGCGGCCGAAGATGATCGAGGGGCGCAGGATTGCGGCATCGGCAAAGGCCGCGCGTACCGCCGCCTCGCCATCGCCCTTGCTGCGGCCGTAAACCGATGCGCTGGCGCGATCGGCGCCGATCGCCGACACATGGACGAGCGAACTGGCGCCCGCCGCCTTGGCCGCGGCCGCGACATGCCCCGCGCCGTCGGCCTGCACCGCCTGCATATCGTCGAACGCACCGGCGAGGTTGATCACCGCGTCGCTGCCCTGCACCGCGCGGAGGACGCTGGCGGGGTCGCGGACGTCCGCGGCGACGAACTGCGTCTGGCCGAGCCCGCCCAGCGGTTTCAGGAAGGTCGCGGCGCGCGGTTCGCGCTGCGCGATGCGGACGCGCGCGCCGCGCGCAAGCAGCCTTTGCACGACATAGCGGCCAAGGAAGCCGCCGCCGCCCAGCACCGTGATCAATTGTCCGTCGAATTTCCGCATCGCGTCCGCCTGTTGTCGATTCTCTGGCTGGCGCGAGGCGCGCCATGCGCGTTCCCCATGCCGCGAAGCGGGGAAGGGGGCAAGGGCCGAAGGCGGCCCTGCCATGCCAAAGCGGCGCCTTTGCGATAAAATGTGCATCGGTTGGCGCGCCGCGGTTGACAAGCCGCTAGGCGCGCCGCTAAGCGCCCGCTCCTACCCCGTGCCCAGATGGCGGAATTGGTAGACGCACCAGCTTCAGGTGCTGGCGATCGCAAGGTCGTGGAGGTTCGAGTCCTCTTCTGGGCACCATTTGTTCTTCCGGGGATGTCCAGAGGCGTCTGCGGAAGCGCTAGAAAAACCTAGCTTTTTCTGCTATAACTTCAAAATGAAATCCGCCGGGATCCGGGGCCGTTCGAGGCGATACCCTGACCCGTCCATCACCCTTTTGGGTGTTTTTGATGGCATCCTGCCGGCGCGATGGACTGGAGTTTGCACCGTGGCGCTGACGAACAGGATCGTGAGGGAAGCGCGGCCAAGAGAGAAGCCCTATAAGCTTGCCGATATGGACGGCCTTTACCTGCTGGTGCAGCCCAATGGCAGGAGGCTGTGGAGATGGAACTATCGCTATCTGAACAAGCACAAGACCGTTGCCTTTGGAATTTGGCCGGATGTCGAACTGGACGAGGCGGGGCATCTTTTAGCCAAGGCGCGAAAAACTCTTGCTGCGGGGAACGATCCCTCGGCGGAAAAGCGCAAAGAGCGTGCCGCATCGATCGGCGCAGCAGCCAACACCTTCAAGATAATTGCGGAGGAGTGGGTTAAGAAGCAGGAACGAGAAGGGCTGGCCGAAATCACGCTGGAGAAAATCCGGTGGCTGCTCGCCAAAGCTTATCGGTCCATTGGCAATCGTGCGATCGATGAGATCGGAGCGCAAGACGTGCTCGCTGCCCTACGCAAGGTAGAAGCCGAAGGTCGCTATGAAAGCGCTCGGCGCATGCGTAGCGTGATAAGTCGTGTGTTCCGCTACGCGATTGCCACCGCGCGTGCCCAGCGTGATGTCGCTGCCGATTTGCGGGGAGCCCTCATCACCCCTAAGCCCAAACACCTGTCCGCAATCACGACTGCCAAAGAGGTCGGTGCGTTGATGCGGGCGATTGAGGGCCATTCAGGCCACGCGATCACGCTGCTCGCTCTCCGGATGACTCCACACGTGTTTGTTCGGCCTGGCGAACTTCGGCAGGCGGAATGGGACGAGTTCGACATCGAAAAGTGCGTCTGGTCGATTCCGGCGGAGAAAATGAAGATGCGGCGTCCCCATCGCGTGCCGCTGTCCAAGCAGGTCATGGCAATATTGGAGGAGCTTGATGCTCTGACCGGTGACGGGAAGTATCTATTTCCGTCGTTCCGAAGCCGGTGGCGGCCGATGTCGGAGAATAGCATCAACGCGGCATTGCGGCGCTTGGGTTATAGCCAAGGCCAAATGACTGCCCATGGTTTTCGGGCGACGGCCGCAACGTTGCTCAACGAAATGGGAACCTGGTCGGTTGACGCAATCGAGCGCCAGCTCGCCCACCAAGAAGGTGGCGTGCGCCGTGCCTATGCGCGCGGCGAATATTGGGAAGAGCGGGTCAAGATGATGCAGCACTGGTCTGATCACCTCGATGTTTTGTGCAAAGGAGCGCAGATCGTGACCGGCCGTTTCCCGAAGCGCGAGAATGCGGAATAGGAGTGGGGGTGTTCCCTAGCGGCCGCTTTGCGCCTCATAGCGGACATCTGGGCCTGCTCTTGGACAGATCGAAATCAGACGAGGGATGGGTCGCTCACACAGGGGAAGATCGACCAGGTGCTTCTCGACCGGTGCGTGCCGGCCCCGGACGACTTGAGTTATTCGTTCCCGCGCGGGTCGGATATCTTCATCCTCGAATTCCTCGCGATCCCTCACGCGCTGCGCGCCATTCGGAGATTCAATCTGACCCACATGAACCGGGGCAGGAACGCCTGTCTGGCCAGCCATTCCTGTAGCGTGGCAGACGGGGGAAGGCGCTCCCCGACACGCAATAATCGGCCTGATCCGGCTCCATAGCGGAGCATCTCGTTTATACCGAGAGGGTCGGCCTGCGTTTTCTGGCGAGCGGCCACGAGGTCCGCTACTCGCTCCGGGAAGCCCGATTTCGCCGGCGATCGGACCCTCCTAGAGCAACTCGAATATATCGTAGCGTACCGCGCCGCCGATGCTGGCGCCGAGCCCGACGGCGACGATGTCGTTGAGCCATAGGTAACGCTCGTCGCCGGTCTCGAACATCGGCGTCGTACGGAAATAGACCTCGGCCTTTTCCTCCGGTGTCCGCGGGCCGCCGCCCCGCGCATGTTTGTGCGCGGCCGACAGCGGGCGCAGCACACCGCGATAGGAGACATAGATCAGCGCGCCGTCGTGCGTTTCCATCGTGATGCGTGCGTCGAGCCGCAGCGTGTCATTGTCGTCGATCGTCGCCCAGTCGCCGCCGCTCGGCATCACGCGGCCGTGCAGCCGTTCGCCCGTGACCTCGCCGCCGGTCAGCGCGGCGATCATACGGCGCCCGAAATGCGCCTTGCCGATCATCTGCTGCGGCTCGGTGAAGCTGGCCTTGTAGGAACAAAGATAGCGGAAACGGGGTCCTTCCATCGGTCATCCTTTCGATGAATGCAGGGGAAGGGGCGCGGCGGCGAAAGAGGTGTCGCCGCGCCCGCGGGTCACATCTTGAATGCGACCGTTACGCCATAGGTGCGCGGCGGCGCGTAAGGCGTCAGGATCTGGCGGAAGGGGCCGAAATAGGTAACATAGGTCGGCGTCAACTCGTCGGTCAGATTCTTGCCCCACAGCGAGACTTCCCAACGATCGTCGGGTCCCGAGAGCGACAGGCGCGCATCCAGATTGTCGTGCGAAGGCCAGAGCTGCTGCGGGATGTTCGACGCCTCGAAAAAGGCGTCGTCGACCCAGCTGTAGTCGACGCGCAGCTTTGCCGACAGGTCGGCGACCGGGGTTTCGAACTGGCCGCCGATGTTGAACTTGTTCTTCGGCGAGCGCGGCAGCTGGTTGCCGGTATAGTTCAGGCCCGGGATCGTATATTCGGTGAACTTCGCATCGAGATACGCATAGCTGCCGTCGATCTGGAAACCCTCGAACGGCCGCGCGACGGCTTCGATTTCGATCCCCTTGATGCGCGCCTTCGCCGCATTGCTGACGACGACGCAGCACAGCGGGACGAGCTGCGAAATCTGGAGGTCCGAATAGTCGGTGCGGAACGCAGCAACATTGAGCCGCAGACGGCGGTCGAACCAGTCGGTCTTTGCGCCGATTTCATAACCCCATGCGAATTCGGGGTCATAAGGGGTCGAGGCACCCGCCGCGGTTCCCGAGAGCCCTTGGAAACCGCCGCTCTTGTAGCCGCGCGCGACCGAGCCGTAGAGCAGGATGTCGTCGGTGGCCTTCCAGTTGAGCGCGAAGCGCGGCGTGAAGGCCTTCCAGTTCTTCTTGCCATTCACGTCATAGCCGGCGAGCGATCCCAGCGGCGGCGGCAGGCCGGGACCGCTGTCGGCCTTGAAGCCCGCGAAGCGGCCGCTCTTGCGCTCCCACGTCATGCGCGCGCCGAGCGTCGCGGTCAGCGACGGCACGATCTCGACATCGACCTGCCCGAAAACCGCGATGCTGCGCGCATTGACCGATTGCGGATAAATGCCGATCCCCGAATTGGCGGGGCTCGGAAAATCCTGGATCTGCCCTTCGACGCGGTCGTTATTCTCCTTCAGGAAATAGACGCCTGTCTGACCCTTCAGGCGGCCGCCCCATGCGTCGAAGGACAGGCGCAGTTCCTGGCTGAACTGGCTGTTGTCCTCCTCGCCGAAGCTCGTCGATTCGATCTGCGCCGGCGGGTTGATCGGGTTGCTGAAGAAGGGAGTGACGAAGTTGAACTTCACCTTGCGCAGCGCGGTGAGCGAGGTCAGCGTCCCGAACGGCAGGTCGAGATTGGCCTCGGCCGAATAGGTCTGGATCGTCCGTTTGACCTCGCCGTCGATATAGGCGTTCACGACGCGCGGATCGGGGTTGATGCCGACGCAGTGGATGCCGCCCTGAAAGCTGGTGTCGCAATTATTGTGGCGCGGATTGCCCTTCTGGTCCTGATGCGACACGTCGGCGCGCAGGACGATGTCGAGCGTGTCGGTCGGCACGAAACGCAAAGCGAGCCGCCCGGTCGTCAGGTTGAGGTCGTTGACGTCGTTGCCCGTCGTCTCGTTATATTCGAAGCCGTCGCGCTGCTTGTGCGACAGCCCCGCCGACAGATAGATTTTGTCGGTGAGCGCCATATTGCCGCGCGCGATGACACCGAAGCGGTCGTAATTGCCGTAGGTGCCCTCGAAAAAGAAGCTGGTCTCGTCGGTCGGCTTGCGGCTGATGAACTGCACGAGGCCGCCGATCGCATTCTTGCCGAACAGCGTGCCCTGCGGCCCGCGCAGCACCTCGACGCGTTCGAGGTCGAGCGCGTCGAGGTCGGGGGTGCCACCGCGTCCGGCATAGACGCCGTCTACGAAGACGACCACCGACGGGTCGCCGCCGGCGTTCTGGCTGATCCCCGGCGCGCTGCCGATGCCGCGCATCGCGAAGTTGGTGTTGATCGGGTCGACCGCGCTCACCGCAAGGCCCGGAGTGCGGATCGCGATGTCCTGCACCGTTTCGATGCTGTTGTCGCGAAGCTGCTCGGCGCCGAAGGCGGTGACCGAGACGGGAACATCCTGAAGCCGCTGTTCCTGTCGCTGCGCGGTGACGATGATGTCGCCGCTCGTATCGTCGGCAGCGTCCTGCGCGGCGGCTGCCGCAGGCAGGGCGGCGATCGCCGCGCCGGTGAGGAAAAGGACGGACTGCTTCCTTCGGAAATAGGTCATCTCGCGTCTCCCAACACATTGTTTTTATCCGTGGCCGATCATGCTTGACTCGGCTGCAAAATTACTTAGTTATCTAAGTAAGTGTTTGTATATAGCAGACCGACTTGCGGTGCAAGAGCGAGCGGCATTCGGGAGAAGATGACCGATGGCGACGGAGCGCGCGGGAGTCATATCGCAGGACGTGCCTGTCGCCGAAGCGGGAGGCGCATCGCCCGACTGGCCGCGTCCCGCCTATAGCTGGTACGTCGTCGGCGTCCTGCTGCTCGCCTATACGCTGTCCTTTATCGACCGGATGATTCTCAGCCTGCTCGTCGCGCCGATCCGCGCTGCGCTCGATATCTCGGATACCGAGGTCAGCCTGCTCATCGGGCTCGCCTTCGCGCTTTTTTACACCCTGCTCGGGCTGCCGATCGCGTGGATCGCCGATCGCTGGAACCGGCGCAACCTGATCGTCGCCGGCGTTGCACTATGGAGTGTCATGACCGCGGGTTGCGGCTTTGCGGGCAGTTATGCGACGCTGTTCCTCGCCCGCATGGGGGTCGGGGTAGGCGAGGCAGCGCTGTCGCCCGCCGCCTATTCGATGCTCAGCGACATGTTCCCGCGCGACAAGCTCGCGCGCGCGATGGCGGTCTATTCGATCGGCGTGCCGCTTGGGTCGGGCGTCGCGATGATTCTCGGGTCCTTTGTCGTGCAGGCGGTGCTCGCGTCGCCGATGGTCGACCTGCCACTGATCGGCCCGGTCGAGGCGTGGCGCACGATCTTCCTGTGGGTCGCCGCGCCGGGGCTGCTCGTCTGCCTGTTGCTGCTGACCGTGCGCGAACCGCTGCGGCGCGGACTGCAGCAGGCCGGAACGCGGGGCGCGGCGGCCCCCGGCTTCCTCGCGCATCTGAAGGCGCAGCGCGCCGCGCTGGGGGCGCTGTTCGCGGGCATGTCGCTGATCGGGCTCGTGATGTACGGCGTGATTGCGTGGGTGCCGACCTTCTTCGCGCGCACCTATGGCATGGACGTATCGCAGGCCGGTTTCTGGTTCGGCCTGATCATGGCGACCGGCGGCGCGGCGGGGCTCGTGATGGGCGGGACGCTCGCCGACCGGATGTTCGCGCGCGGCGTTCCCGACGCGCATCTGCGCGTGATGCGCCTGTCGATCCTGCTCGGCGGGCCGCCGTTGCTCGCGGCGGCGCTGATGCCGGACGCGACGCTCGCCTTCGTCATGCTCGCGCTCGCTTTCCCGATGCTGACGATGCACGGAGTCGGCACCGTGGCGCTGCAGTTCATCACGCCGAACGAATATCGCGCGCGCGTCACCGCGCTCTATTTCTTTGTCGTCAACCTGACCGGGCTCGGTTTCGGGCCGATGCTGATGGCCTTGCTCACCGATCATCTCTTCGACGACGACGGCGCGCTGCGCTATTCGATCGCCTTGGTGACGGGTATCGCGCTGCCGCTCGCGGCGATCATTCTCACCGCGGGCTTTTCGGCTTTCGCCCGCGATCTCGCCAGAATGGCGAAGGCCGGTTGACCGTAACCGGACCGAGCTCCATGCCGCTGCGGATTGCGCGCAGATCGTCGCGGACATTATGACAGGCTCGCACCGAGATCTATACGAAGATTTTCCCGCCCTATCAGATCCTCATCGAAAGCTACGCCAAGGCGCAGCAGGTCGTCACGGAGCATGAGGCACTGGACTCGCAGCGTGGCTAGTTCGTCCTGATTTGATTCAACGGACGGCCGTTCCGCAACCGGCCACAATGCCGCCAAAAAATGCGGCAGGCGGCAACTGTTTTCGCGAACCGCATTCATCGGATGTTCGGGCATCGTCTGCTATATCGAGATACGGATGTCTGCTTCTCGAAACTTGCCTCTAGAAGCAGACAGTCTCCAAACGGCCAGTTCCGCACGAGTTCCGTAGCGACCTTATATAGTGCGATGACGCAAGCGGGTGTCCGTAGGGTGCACCGGTCAGCAATTGTAGTTACCTCATCGGTAGTGATCATTTTGGGATGGGCAGCCTTGCTTAGCGTTGGGGCCTTCGATAACCTCTATTGCTTGGGATGAGTCGCAAGGCTGCTAATTGGCTCAGCTCATATGATCTTCAAAACATGACTGGGCCGTAGCCGCAGAAAGATGTGGCACAAACAAACGTCGTTGCTGAAGCGCTTTTCGATGCGCGTTCAGGGGGCTTGCGGTCATGGGTTCGGTTCATCAGATGGTGGCGATTGTGGGACGGCTGGGCGTTCGTCCGCTGGTCCAGTTGTCGCTGCCGGCTCGGCGAATCCTCGCCTACATGGCGCTACGCGGCCAGTCGGTGTCGCGCGGCACCGCTGCGGAGGAATTGTGGCCCGACATACCCGAGGACGCCGGACGCGCCAATCTGCGCCGCTCGCTGTGGCACCTGCCGCGTGGTTGGGTAACCGCGGTTGGGGACGAGTTGATGCTAGAGGCCGAATGCGACTTGCCGCAGGCCCATCAAGCAGCGGCGCGAGCGCTCAACGGCGAAGCGCTGACATTTGACGAGATCGGGCTCCTCTCGAACGATATTCTCCCTGGTTGGCACGAGGAATGGGTGTTGCCCGCACATGAGGCGTTCCGCATGCTTCGCGTCCAGGCACTTGAGGCAGCGTGCCGGACAATGGCGGCACAAGGCCTGCATGCGCTGGCGACCCAGGCCGGCTCTGCTGCCGTTGTTGCAGAGCCGCTCCGCGAGTCCGCCGTCGAAGCGTTGATCGAAGCGCATCTTGCCCAGCGTAACCGCTACGATGCGATGCTGTGTTACAAGGCTCTGGCGAAGCGTCTCGACGAAGAACTCGGAGTTATGCCCAACGCCGAACTTGTCGAGCGAATGGCGTTCTGCGACCGCGTACCGCTCGCCGCAAGCTGACTTTACCATCTCGGCAATGCCCGCTTGCGCGTCCTTTGGAGCGCGGCGGCGCTGTGGACGTTTGGCGGACGGCTCGTGGACGCATTGGTCATGCCGCGCTGCCAAATCCGGAACAGGGAATGCCCGAACGCGAAACGCGAAAGGGCCGCGAACGGCACGCCCAAGCGATGAACGCGCATACGGTTCGCAACGGCGCATCTGCTCTAATCGCTGCGACTCATATTCCCAGCAGCGGAGTGGCGACATGAAAGCGATCGACGACGTCAATGAGCAGGAATGGGCCCCGGCCTCCCGCGTGGAAAACCCCTTTGCAGAGCTCCTTCTGGAACGTCCGGCGCCACCGGCACCGGCCATAGGTTTCGCTGCCTGGAACAACAGCCTGACGCCGTTCGTCGATCGCGAACAGGATCTGATCGGAGAGACTGAAAGCGACCAGATGCTCGCCGAAGTCCTAGCCGAACTCCACGACGAGGAATTTGACGAAGCCGTCGCGTATCTGGCCGAAGAAACCGAGCAATATGTGTCCGAACGCTTCGCGGGTGAGGCTTATGGCTCGTCGCCTGAGCGCGAGCGCTTTGCCGCCGCGCACCTGTCGGCGGTCGGGTTCGAGGCCGAGCAATATTTGAGCGCCCTGGAAACTGGACTTGCCGGACTCGATCTGGGCTCCTTAGCCCCCGACAGTCTTGCCGAAGTTCTCGACCGGTTCGATCCGGCTCCCGCCGATTTGTCCCCCGCAGGCGAAGAGTTCATCGGCGGCCTGATCCGCAAAGCCAAGAAGGCGGTGAGCTCGGTCGCGAATGCGGCCAAAAAGGTCGGCGCTGTCGTCGCCAGTCCGCTCATCGCGCCGCTACTCAAGAAGCTGCGCGGCTTGATCGACCCCCTGCTGAAACGCGTCCTGTCCTTTGCCATCGGGCGGCTTCCGGCGCTGCTTCAGCCGGCGGCACGCCAGCTTGCCGACAAAATTGCCGGGGCCGCGAAAAAGGCCGAAGCCGAGATGGAAGATATGGAAGAGGCGCCGATGTCCCCGGCCAGCTCGGTCGACATGGAGGCGATCGCCCAATCGTTCGACACAGCGCTGGCCGAAGCCATCATCGAGGACCCGTCAGGGGAGTTCGAGCACGAAGGCTTTGACACGCAAAGCGGCGGAGCCGTCGACGAAAGCCACGAACTTGAACGGCTGGCCCAAGCCCGCCAGACAATGGTCGATCGCTTGCAAGAGGCAGGCGAAGACGAAAATCTGGCGCCTGTCGTCGAGCAGTTCATTCCCGCCATATTGGGCGCGCTCCGCCTAGGGATCAAGTTGATCGGACGGCCTAAGGTGGTCAATTTCCTGGCCAAATATCTGGGGCAGCTCATAGGCAAGTGGGTCGGCCCCACGCAGTCGGGACCGCTTTCGGCCGCGATCGTCAACGCCGGACTGCAGATGGCCTCGCTCGAAGCCGAGAGCGAATATAGCGCCGAGGCCGGCCCGAACTTCGCCGGTTCGAACGCACTCGCCAGCGTCGTCGAAGACACGGTTCGCCGCCTCGCCGAGAATGAGGATTATGTTTTCGAAGATGAGGGGCTGATGCAGCTCGCAGCCGCCGAAGCCTTCGGCCAGGCCGTCGCCACGCATTTCCCCTCGCAATTCGTTCGCGCCAATCTCCAGCAGGCGCCGACGCTCGGAGGCACCTTCATTTCGCATCATCCGCGCAGTGCTCGATCCTATGCCAAATATAGTATGATCCCCGAAGTCGAGCTGAGTGAGCAAGTTGCTGACGAGCTTCCCGCATTCGGCGGCTCCACCGTCGGCGCAGCGATGCGCGCGGCTGGAGCGGCCTTTCCGGTCAAGGCGCGCGTGCACGTCTATCAGGCAAAGGCCGGGACAACGGTACCGAATATGGTCCGGACCGACCGGAAAGCTGTCCGCGGCACATCGCCCATGCATCCCCTGACGCCTTATGCTGCAGGGCTGCTGCTGCGCGAACCGCGCCTCGGCGTTGCCGTCCCGTCGCGTTTCTTGAAATCACGGCACCGGATCGCGGCGGGACAACGGCTTTATCGCCTGGAACCGGTCGGCGGTGCAAACGGGCTGGCGCCCCCTGCCGGCCGAAGGGACGCGCTCCGGCTTGCTCCTAGCCGAGCGTGGATCTCGGTCCACCGGCCGCAGGCGCGCATCAGCGTCGGCTTCTACATCGCCGAGGTCGAGGCCCAGCAACTGGCGGATGCGATCCGGCAAGGGCGGGGACCGGCTGCGCTGCTGCAAAAGCTCACCGACGCCTTTAAACATATCCGGCGCCATCGGTCGGGCGCGCCGGCGAACAACATGGTCGCGCGCGAGGGCGGCGAGGATTTCGAAGATTTTGCCGCGAGCCCGAACAAGGTCTCGCCCGCCGCACGCCAGCATCTGCGCCGCCGCATCAGGTCCTGGGTACTGCCCGCGCTCTCGAAATGGGTTGCCGCAAACTCCGAAGCCTTCGTACGCGCCGTTGCGCATCCCGACGCGGGGGTGACGATCAGGGTGCGATTGAGCGGCGTCCCGGGTCTGAACCAGCCCGCTGGCCCGGCGATCAACGCCGCCGCCGTGCCGAGCGGAACGCCTGCGATCACAATCACGGTGAACCCGGGCAAGAAGCGGCCATGACAAGCCCGGTGTCGATAACGCAGGCGCTGGTCGCCGCGGATCTGGGACGGCAGGTCGCGCATTGGCTTGCCTCCGCCCGGACGTTTCGCGACGCGGAGGAATTCGCCTCGATCGGGGCGTGGCGCTCGGTCGAGCGCGATATCGGGACCCCGCTTCGGACGCAATTGCACAAGGTCGTCGAGGAGCTGATCGCTCTTGGCGAGGGAACGGCGGCGCTGGTCGCGAGCGCCCGGCAGGAGGCGTCCCTCCTCCCGCGGGCGGCCGCGGCCGTCCAGCGGTTTCGACATCGGTACACCCAAGTCGACACCACGCTCGACTTTCTGGGAGACGCCGTCAATTCAAGAACCAGTCCGGTTCTGGCGGCGGCCTTGACGACCCTCGACCGCCTGGCCGTCCAGAGCATGGCGCCCGTCTTGCAGCGTGCCGGAAAGCCGATCCCGCAAGTGCTGGTCTATCAGGACAAGGGAACGGGCGCATCGATCCTGCGCGCCGGCGTCCGGCTGTGGGCGCCTGGGGCCGTCATGCCCGTCGCGGCGATAAAGATTGTCCGTCACAATCTCTATCGTCCGACGTCGCTGTTCCACGAAGTCGGTCATCAAGTCGCGTTTCTGACCGGCTGGGTCGAGGCCCTTCGCGCTTCTCTCGCCAAAGCTTTGGCGGACGACAAGGAGTTGCAAGCGATGTGGACGCCCTGGGCGTCCGAAATCGCCGCCGATGTCTTCGCCTTTCTGCACACCGGCTACGCTTCGGTTGCCGCGCTCTACGACGTCGTCGGCGATGCCCGGACGATCCTGCGCTGGCCGGTCGGCGATCCGCATCCGGTCGGCTGGCTTCGAACCCTGTTGGGATGTCAGTTTTCGAGGTCCTGTTTCGGCGCTGAAGGGCCGTGGAACGCGCTGCAGAACGCAATGGAAGCGCATTTTCCCGCTGCCAGAGCCGACGCCACGCTCCAACCTTTGCTCTTACGCTCCAAGGCGGCGATGCCGCGGATCGCTGCCGCCTGCTTCGCGACGAAAATTCCGGCGCTGGGCGATCGGCCGATGTCGGAGGTGATCGATCCTGCGCGCGTCTCGCCTGCGGGGCTTGCCGACCTCGAACGGCGGGCCGGGGCTGCGCTGTGGACCTCGGCCCATTGGCGCGACGCCGAGGGCATCCGGATTGTAGCGCTCGCCGGGCTGCGAGAGGCCGAGCGGCCCGAAACCGCAACGCTTTGGATCGATCGGGCGCGGGCCTGGCTGAGGGATGTCCCCATAGCTGCATGACGACGAAGGGAAGTGAACATGGCAGGAAGAGGCATTAAAGGAACCGATGACGGTTCGGGATATGCGGAGCAGGGCGAAAACGCAGAGCTTCGGCGCGAACTCGAAAATCTCAAGGAGTTTGTCGGCAAGCTCGCTCAAGCCAGTTCGATCGAACATATCTTCACCAAGGGGTTCGACGATATCAAGGATCAGCTCGAGGACAAACTCGCGCCGCTGCGCGCGCTCGCCCCCGTGCGGGCCGTCTTGCCCGAAAAGGCCGCCGCAAGCCTGCGCGACATTCGCCTGTCGCTGAATCGGCCCAATTTCAATCTGGACGAGACCAAATCGATCGCGTCGGACGATCAGTCAGCGAAGGAGCAAGCGTCATGATCCTGCAACTCGTGCAGAGCCTCGTCGATCGCGGCGAAACCAGGGACAATGCAGCCGGGCTGGTGCTTTCTGCCGATCCTTTCGACCTGATGCTGCGGATGGAGCAGGTGTGGGACGCGGCCAATATCACGCAGGTCAGCCTTGCTCGCCAGAATCTCTGGTCGACGGGTGACTTCTCGAACCTGCCCGTAGCGGGTAGCCTGCCGTGGGATCATCTTGGCTATGCCTATGTTCTCGAGAATACGAGGGCGGTCCAAATCCTGCGCCGCGTGGTGCGCGAGTATCGGGCAGGCGAGGCGCTCGGCATCCCGTCGCCGGGTACACAAAGATGGCTCAATGCGACGGAAGCGCTGCTGTTCGGAGCGGCCAATCCGCTGTCGACCTGGCTTTCGACGAGCTCGATCCGCGACGATCCGGAAGCGGTGCGCCGCAATGCCTATTGGCGCCTGTTCGGGCTCGACCTCGCGTTCGGCGACGAAGGCAATGGATCGCCGAAATATGTCAAGGCGAACGCCGCTAACACCGGCTTCGTGACGCTGTTCGAGGAATTGCTGTTCGAACTGTGGCAGGCCATGAGCAACGAGCGCAACACGTCGGGTGCCAACAGTTCCGACGACGATCGTATCTATCGCATTGCCGAGCAACTACGCTACGAACTCGGTACGCGCCGGAAGTCGGACATGCTGCTGCGCGAGGAACTGGCGGCTGCGACCGCCTTGGGCTGGGCCGACCTCACCGTCAGCATCGATTCGCCGCTGATCGTCGATCTGCGCGCGCAGGCGACGAGTGCCGGCGATCGCTTGCGGTTGATCGGCGATCGCGTCGGCCTTCCCGCGCACAGTCAGTCGGCGTCCTTTTTTGCCATGGCCGCGGATTTGTCGACCTTCCTGCGCGCCATCGAAGCAGGCATCGTCAGTGGGCCAGACTACGCTTGGGCGCTGTATCTCTCGCAGCCGCCTCAGGGGGCTGGAGCAAATCCGCCGAAACCGATCGGCTCCGAAAGCCGCCGTGTCATCACGGAATGGGCGGCTGCAACCGGCAAGGACTTGAAGGCGCGCGGCAAGCCCGTCGACAGCAATCGGCCGCGTCTCGTCGCGGTCCGATAGGCCGCTTCGCGATCGGGCAAGGACAGCAAGGGAAGGCCAAGCGATGTACGATCCCAGACAGGAGCGCGGAGCGGCGGTGGACTCGCTCGGTCTCGAACTCCCTTTCGAGGCCGAACCGCTGACCAAGAACGGCATCGGCGGGGGCTTCGACCGTTTCGACTATGGCGAGGCGCCCTTTCGCTTTGCCGAAACCATGCCCGAAGAATCGCTGACCTGGCTCGATTTTGAAGAGGAGGCCGGCGGCAGCGACGGGTCATGCCGGTGCCGTTCGGGCGCGCCCTGCGGGCGTCACGAGGCGCCTCAAGATGAGTGGGTCGGCGAAAGCGATGAAGCGGAAGCGCTCATCGGGGACGATGAAAGCTATGAGGCCCTCGAGGCGTTCGACCATTATGATAGTCTGGGCTTTGCCAGCGAGGCGCCGGCGGTCGTTGGCACTCTGTGGAGCTACGCATCGGCGGCCGCGAAGGCGAAGGTGGCGCTCTTCGTTCCGCCTGCTGCCGAGAGGCAGAGCAACGCGGACGTCCTCTTTTACGTCCACGGGCTTCTTTCGCCATGCGGCGTGCCCAAGATACTGCCGCAGGGTATCGTATCGAGCGGCCTCTTCAAACTTGCGGATGCCGTGACGTCTGCATCGCGTCCGACCATTCTCGTCGTTCCCTTGTTCCAGCAGTCGGGCAGCGCGGCCTGGTCGGCGCACGGGCTTGAGAAGGCGGAACGCTTCAATGCGTTCATGGCCGAGGCGCTGGCCGAGGTTGGCAAGAAGTTCGGCGGCACTGCGCCCCGCCTCGACCGGCTCGCAATCGCTGGTCATTCGCGGGCTTTTGGCGTGCTCAACCCGCTCGCCAGCGAAGCCGGCCGATCGGCGATGGCGAGCGGCGCGCTCGCCAGCCTCGCACAATATTGGGCTCTCGATGCGAGTTACGGCAGCTTCCCGCTCGACAAATATCGGGCTCTGGCCGGATCGAAGCCGGCGCTCGGTGTCCATATCGTCTACCGGACCTGTAGCCCCACGGACAAATTCACCGCTGCGACCTCCGGCGGCGGGGTCAAGCTCTGGCCGATCGCCAACCATGCGAAGGTCCGGCATTGTGATGTTCCCAAAATCTATATTCCGTTGCTCTTGCGCGAAATGGCGACGCCCGGCGCCCGGAGCGACGAGGCAGGCGGGGTCGATCGGGAAGAGCCGGCCTTTGAGAATGAAGTGCCGGCGCATAGCTTCTCCCATTGTCCCGCCGGCGCCCGGACCGTGCTGGCCGCGTCCGCCGACCGAGCGCTGAAGGCCGTCAACAACGCCGCCGCCTTCGTGGGCAGCGCCTATGGCCGCCCCGACCGGATGCATCCGCAGATGCGGGCGTTGCTCGCGAAGCATTTTCATACGGCCGATCACGACGACCTCAGGACGATCCTCACCAATCTCATGGGAATTGGCAAGGCGCTGAAGGACGGCGTCCGCTTCGAATGCCGAACCGAATGCGCCGCCGACCCTGGCGGAAAGTTGTGCGGCTATGCTGCGACGAGCCAATGGTTCGGCGGGTTCGGCGCCGTCAATGTCTGCTTCGATCCGCGTCCTGGCCATTGCCGCTTCGATCGGGAACCCGAACGCACGCGTGACCGGATCATCATTCATGAGGTTGCACATCGGTACAAAGGGATCGATGACCATGCTTATTGCTGGAAGGCTGAATATAACCGGCTGACCGCCGGTCAGGCGCTCGACAACGCCGACAGCTATGCCTGTTTCGCGCTCGACATGATGACCGTACCGCGCGCCGCTGCGCCCGTGCGAGAGGCCGAAGCCGAAGGGTGGCTCGAACAGGTCGATTCCGGTTTCGAGACGGTGTGGCACGAGGCCGGCGTCGGATCCGATGCCGAAGAGGAATATCTCGACGAAACTCTGCTCGCCGAACTCGAAGCGGCGAGCGAGTTCGAACGCGGCGATGAAGAAGATGAAGACGAATACGGCCGCTTCGACGCATTCGGCGACATGCGCGATTCGGAGTGGGAAGACGAAAGCAGTGAGAGTGAACAGTCTTTCGAAGAGACGGAGTTCGAGGACGAGGCGCCTGGCGCGTCGCCGTTCCTGGCGATGGGTCTGAACCCCGCCGAGGCGAAAGCGCTCGAAATCACCGCGACGCTCGAGACCGGAGGACCGTATAAATTTTACGGCCTCACCGGCAACTTCGATGGGCAGGGCCTGTCCTTCGGCCTGGTTAACTGGACGATCGGCACGGGCAGTCTGCAGCCTTTGCTCCTCGCTTTTGCGAAAGAAGAGTCCGCTGGCTGGGCGCGGATTTTCGGCAGCGATGCCGACGTCTTTTTGAAGGCGGTTCAGGCCGACAAGAAGGTTGGGCATAAATTCGCCGTCGAGACGATGAACGACCGAAAGGTCGTGAAAACGTCGAAGGGCCACAAGACCGTCTGGTCGATCAAGGAGCCCTGGAAATCCTATTTCAAGGCGCTTTCAGAGGATGAAGCGTTTCGCCGGATCCAGGTTCGTTTCGTCCGCCCAATGCTGAAGAAGGCCGATGAATATTGCCGCAAATTCGGGTTCAAGAGTGAAATGGCTTTTGCGTTCATGTTTGATGCCGTCTCGAGCCACGGCCAATGGTGGCTGACGAAGAAGTTCGTTGTGGGCGGCAAGAAGGTACCCACACGCCAGCTGCTTATCGACCAACGCCTGTCTTTCTTGAAGACGATGTTGCCTGCATGGTCGCTGACCGAAAGAGATCAGCTCAACATCATTGCCGATGTTCTGGCGGCAACATCATCGCCGAAATGGGCTGAAAATGTGCGCGTGCGAAAGCATTGGTTTACCGGCGGCCCCGCCCCGCGCGACAAGGCCCTGCTCGACGTGCGCATTCCCAGCCCGGACCGTCCCTATGCGACCGCGTCGGAGGCGATGGGCGAGACCGGAGAGTTCGGCGAGACCGGAGAATTCGAAGATTATCAGACTGAGCCGCTCGACGAGGCTGAATTTCTCGAAGAGCATGAGGCGCGCCGTAAGGACGGAATAGGCGCTGCCATCGAGCAGGCGCAAAGTGCGGGATCGGAAACCGACCGGGCGGCGCTGGCGCGGGCGCTTCATGCCAACGGCACGAGCGTTGCCGAATGGTTTGGCGGCATGGTTCCCGATGCGACTTTCCTGGGCGTCCGTATCCGCGCGAGTGGCGGCAGCGCTGCCGGCGTGCACCGGGAATTCCTTACCGTTCTGCGCAAGGCAGAGGCGGCGCTGCTCGCCAAATATCCGGGAAAAACTGCGAAACAGCTAGGCCAAGATATGGGCATTACTCATATTGCGGGCCTCCGTCCTCCGAAGAAGGCGACCGGCGGTGGTCAGATCAGCATGCACTGTTATGGGATGGCCGTCGATATCAACCACGACACGAACCCGTTCATCGGAAACCAGAAAGCGAAGAGGGCCAAGGGCGAAAAAATCTCGAAGTTCGAATATAATCGATCACCCTATATCATTGATCGCGCCATGCAGCTCATCCACGGTCGCGCGCTCGGAGTTGCGGGACCGAAGCCGCTCGTCGAAGGGAGCGGGCCGGTCGCGGTCGCCCGTGCCTGGGACATCCACCACGAAGCCTCGCAGGCACTCGCGCGCTATCTCAGTCTCGCCGACAATCTCGAGGGCGGCGAGCTTGGTCAACTCGTCCTGCAGGCGCGTGCGGCGGGCTACAATCATCCACTCGAATGGTGGCAAAAGTGGATCAAGACGGACCGCAGTGTCATCAAATATTGGGATTTCCCAAATCATTCCGCGCCATGGCGGAAAGGCTACATGGACCTGCCTCGTGACCTTGTGATCGCGCTCGCCGAAGTCGGGATGTTATGGGGCGGCGTCTATAATGGCGCTAAGGACATCATGCACTTCGACTATCGCCGCGGAACGATCAAGGCACGAGCCTGACCTTCGGGTGACGTTGGTAATGTCAGCTATCCAGCGTCTGCTCACTGAATGCCGACAGGCAGCTACCGGCCACTTGCCGCTAAGCTTCAGTAGCCTGCGGAACGATTTCAAAATTTGACCGGTGCATTTTCGCAGATTATTCCGCCATTAGGGCAACGGGGGAAAATCTTGCTCGCACTTCGACGCAGCCGACATTTATCGGTTCTCTTGCTCGGTATCGCAGCCATGCTTTCTAGCGGCGCGGCGCTCGCAGCAATCCCCGAGTCGCCTCCAGCCCGTCATTCCCGCGCACCGCTGCTGTCTCACGCGATCGTTCTCGAGAGCGTGAACGCACGCATCACGGCCGCTGAACTGGCTCTGCGCGAAATGCGCTTCGAGGACTGCGTGGTCGCGGCATCAGAAGCGCAGGAACTGGCCCATTCCTACACCGGCTTCCTCAGCGACGGATCACAGCGTGCTCTTGCACTGATCGCCGAGTGCGCCGAACGTCGCGGCAATAAGGAAGAGCTTTCCCAAGCCCTTAAACAACGGCTCGTCGCCGAGGGCGGCGAGTTCGGAGAAACCGGACCCCGAGGGCTGCAAGACCTGCGCGCACTGGCCCTTTTTCACATCCTGCACGGCAATAAAGCCGAAGCGCTGCAATGGCAGGCGCTGTACGTCGAGCGCTTGGAAAAAAGCGCTGGCCCATATGATCCGCGCTACCCCGTTGCCCTGTTCTTCCTCGATCTGGCTCAGCCGCAGAGCCCGGCCGCAGATGACCGCCTTGCGATAGCGGCGGCCAGTGTCGAGCGCGCCCGCGAGGCGCTGCGCGTGGAGAAAGCACTCTTCGGCCCGCGTCATCCCGCTTTCGCCGACGGTCTCGCATGGCTTGCCGGTCGGTACGAAGGATGGCTTCAGGCGCGCGATCGGGCGGAAGACTTTGCGGCAGGCGAAGAGAAACGGCTCGGGAGGCAAGCGGACAGCTTGTATCGTCAAGCGTTTCAGGCAACCCGGCGCGCGCGAGGCGATCAGGCCGCTGAAACGCTTGTGCTCGCCTCGACCCTGGCCGAACGAGCGGCTCCCGCCAAGCGGGCGAAGCTGCTCGAGTATGTTGCGGTCCTTACGGCGCGCAAAGACGGTCCGAACCATCCCGCGGCGCTGGTGGCGGCGTTCGATCACGCACTGGCGGGTAAGGAGGAAGTCAAGAAACGCGACGTCCTGGAGGCGATAGCCGACCGGGCGGCTACGCTCGACGACCCCGGCTCACCGTACGGATTTTACATGTTCAAGGTCCTCGTCTCCAAATTCGAACTGTGGGAAATGGACAAGACCGACCGCGCGCCTGAATGGACGGACCGGATGGACCGGTTGTTCACCGCGGTCGGGCGCCTCTCGATCAAGGCAGAAGGATATTCGAACATTCCCTTTCTGCAGCGGCAGCTGCGTTATCGATTGCGGAACGACAGGCTGAGACCCACGGCCGGCGAAACGGCGCGGCAGCTCTATGAGGCGGCTGAGATGAAACGCCGGCAGGAGGGCGAACTGACGGGGGCGGAGGGCCAGGAGAGCGATGCGGAACTCGCTCCGACCTATCGTCTCGTTGCTCAATCGCTCCTGAAGAATCGCACACAGTCGGACCCGGTTGAAGCCGATGCCGATCTTGCCTTCGCCGCGCTTCAGGCGTCGCTCGTCAGTTCCGCCAGCAAGTCGCAGGCCATGGCCGCGGCGCGAAATGTCGCCGGATCGATGTCCGACGATCTCGGACAACTGGTTCGCCGACGCGAATTTCTTCGCGAGGAAATCCAGACGCTGAGCCGCCGCTTTGCCGAAAGTGCGAGATTGCCAGGCGGGCCCGCGTTCGACAGCGATCGCTTCATCACCGCGCGGGCCGAACTCGAGGAGATAAACCAAGGGCTGCAAAGCGAGTTTCCCGCCTATTTTTCGTTCATCCAACCGGCGGCGCTGCCGGTCGCCGACGCGATGCGGCTGCTGGCGCCCGACGAGGCGTTGGTGATGCTGGTGCCCGACGGTGGGCAGACTCACGTTTTCGCGGTCAATCACGAGGGTTATAAGTGGGTAGCGGCGACGCACGCCTCGCCGGGGCTTGAATTTCAGATACACCGACTCCTCTGGGATCTGGGCGCCGGTGTCGCCGTCGACCCGCAAACCGAAATTCGCTGGGCCAATGAAGACGGCGATCGCTTTCCCTATCATCGGCGCATCGCCTGGCAGCTCTATCGCGAGCTCATCGAGCCGGTGTCCGCCATTCTGCAAGGCCGCAAGCATATTTTCTTCGTTCAGGGCGGTGCGCTCAGCAGCCTACCGATGTCCGTGCTCGTGACACGCGCGCCCGCAGGCGATGACGCCGACCCCGTGGCGCTTCGAAACACGACTTGGCTCGTCGACGACTATGCGATCAGCATCCTGCCGTCGGTTCAATCGCTCGCCCTGATCCGCGGCGCTGCGCCGGGTGCGGATGGCTCCGAACGGCAAAGGTTCATCGGCTTCGGCGATCCTCTATTGCAGGGCCGGTCGCTGGCGCGGGGTAAGGAGCGCATGCGATTCCCCCCGGCGCAGGCCGTCTTCCGCACACCGGCGCCTGGCTCATTTCGTTCCCAAGACTCCGAGGTCGACATCATGCGTTTGCGCTCGATGAATCGCCTCCCGGGAACGGCTCGCGAACTGAACGATATTTCGGAGATATTCGGTCCTCGCGCGTCCGAACTATTTCTCGCCGGCGCTGCGACCGAGGCCAAGGTGAAGCAGACCGCGTTTAAGGATGCGTCGGTGATCGCATTTGCAACGCACGGCATTCTGGCAGGGGAGATTCGCGGGGCGACCGAGCCGGGGCTCGTAATGACACCACCTGCGGACCCCTCGACCACCGATGACGGATATCTGTCATCTTCGGAGATTGCGGCGCTACGAATGCAGGCGGACTGGGTCATTCTGTCCGCCTGCAATACCGCCGGGAGCGACGGTCTGGAAGGTGCGCCGGGTCTCTCCGGCTTGGCGCGGTCGTTCCTTTATGCCGGCGCCCGCTCGCTGCTGGTTTCGCATTGGCCGGTACGGGACGATGTGGCTGCGCGGCTGACCGTGGACGCCATCCGGCGTCAACGGGAGACATCCCATAGCAGTGCGGCCGACGCAGTGCGGGGGGCCATGTTGGCAATTAGAAACGACCGGAGCCGGGATGCCAACCCGGACACCTTCGCTCACCCTAACGCTTGGGCGCCATTTTCGTTCGTTGGAGATTTCCGAATCTCCTTCAAACAGGACTAGCTCGATCGAAATACGGTGCCCTTGTTTGGCGTTCAGTTATCGGTGTGCATCGCCAGATTGTCCGCTTTCGACGGACATATTCTGTAAGCGGACGGGCCGCCCCCGGCCAAATGAACTCGCCAGCGAGGCCAAGTTGGAAACGCGAACATAGCTTGGAAAATTGCGGAATATATGAAAGCCTCACTGAGGCGGCATCCATTCGGATGATCCGTTCGGGCCTTGGGG
>NZ_JAKFEM010000002.1:0-201600 GCF_036675685.1 Sphingopyxis sp. | reverse complement strand
ATTCTCCTTGGTTGCGAGCATGAAGGGGATAGGGCGGCGGTCGCCCGCCGCCCTATCTCGTCAGAAGTCCATCGCCGGCATCGGCGCGGCCTTCTCCTCCTTCGGCAGCTCGGCGACGAGCGCTTCGGTTGTGATCAGCAGCGAGGCGACCGAAGCGGCATCCTGCAGCGCGGTGCGCACGACCTTCGCAGGGTCGATCACGCCGGCCTTGACGAGGTCCTGATACTCGCCGGTGGCGGCGTTGAAGCCCCAGTTATAGTCCTCGCTCTCGAGCAGCTTACCGACGATCCACGCGCCGTCCTCGCCGGCATTGTCGGCGATCTGGCGCGCCGGCGCGCGGAGAGCGCGGCGGACGATGTCGATGCCCGACTGCTGGTCGTCGTTCGCGGCCTTGAGGCCTTCGAGGGCCTTGAGCGAACGGAGCAGCGCGATGCCGCCGCCGGGAAGAATGCCTTCCTCGACCGCCGCGCGCGTTGCGTGGAGCGCGTCGTCGACGCGGTCCTTCTTCTCCTTGACTTCAACCTCGGTCGCGCCGCCGACGCGGATGACCGCGACGCCCCCCGCGAGCTTGGCGAGCCGCTCCTGCAGCTTCTCGCGGTCGTAATCGCTGGTCGTCGTCTCGATCTGCTGGCGGATCTGCGCGATACGACCGTCGATATCCGACTTCGAACCGACGCCGTCAACGATCGTCGTATTATCCTTGTCGATGACGACCTTCTTCGCGCGCCCGAGCATGTTGATCGTGACGCTCTCGAGCTTGATGCCGAGTTCCTCGCTGACGACATTGCCGCCGGTGAGCACCGCGATATCCTCGAGCATCGCCTTGCGGCGATCGCCGAAGCCTGGCGCCTTGACGGCTGCGACCTTGAGCCCGCCGCGCAGGCGATTGACGACGAGCGTTGCGAGCGCGTCACCCTCGACATCCTCGGCGATGATCAGCAGCGGCCGGCCCGACTGGACGACGCTCTCGAGGAGCGGCAGCATCGCCTGCAGGTTCGTCAGCTTCTTCTCGTGGATGAGGATGTAAGGATCGTCGAGCTCGACCTTCAGCTTCTCGGCATTGGTGATGAAATAGGGCGAGAGGTAGCCGCGATCGAACTGCATGCCCTCGACCGTCTCGAGTTCGGTCGCGAGGCTCTTTGCTTCCTCGACGGTGATCACGCCTTCGTTGCCGACCTTCTCCATCGCCTCGGCGAGGATGCGGCCGACTTCCTCGTCGCCATTTGCCGAGATCGTCGCCACCTGCGCGATCTCGCTGTTCGCCTCGACCGTTTTGGCGTGCGCCCTGAGGTCCTCGACGATGGTGGTGACCGCGAGATCGATGCCGCGCTTGACGTCCATCGGGTTCATGCCCGCGGCGACCGCCTTCGAGCCCTCGCGAACGATGGCCTGCGCGAGCACGGTCGCGGTAGTCGTGCCGTCGCCGGCCTTGTCATTCTGCTTCGAGGCGACCTCGCGCAGCATCTGCGCGCCCATATTCTCGAACTTGTCGGCAAGCTCGATTTCCTTGGCGACGGTGACGCCGTCCTTGGTGATGCGCGGTGCGCCGAAGCTTTTCTCGATCACGACGTTGCGGCCCTTCGGACCCAGCGTGACCTTCACCGCATTCGCAAGCGTATCGACGCCGCGCAGCATGCGATCACGCGCGTCCGACGAAAACTTCACTTCCTTGGCAGCCATTGGTGCAACTCCTTTCCTGTTACTGGCTGAATTTAGAAATGGCAGCCGATCAAGCCGCCTGCTTGAGCGCCTCGGCCTGCTCGATCACGCCGAGGATGTCGCTCTCTTTCATGATGAGCAGCTCCTCGCCGTCGATCTTGACCTCGGTCCCCGACCATTTGCCGAACAGGATCCGGTCGCCGGCCTTAACGTCGAGCGCGGTGACCGTGCCGTCCTCGGCGCGGGCGCCCGGGCCGACGGCGACGACTTCGCCCTCCTGCGGCTTTTCCTTGGCGGTGTCGGGGATGATGATGCCGCCCGAGGTCCTCTCCTCGGCTTCGATGCGGCGGACGACCACACGGTCGTGCAAGGGACGGAAATGCATGCATAACCTCCATGTTGCATAACGATATGATAAGCCGGCGCGCCTGTCCGTGACGCGCGGCGCCGAAGAGCTAGGAAGCGGATTTTTTCGCTTCAAGAGGTTCGCTCAGATTTTTTTTGGGTCGAGGGATTTTTCGGTCAAAGGCCCTCTTTTCAGGGGGCTGAGACCCCTTGACGCGACTCGCTCCGATCCCAAATTATGTTTCCGCGGCAGTTTGGCCGCACGATGAGAAAGGAATGGCGACAAGGAAGGAGGCACGATCATGTCCGAGCCATTTTCCCGTTTTCTGCACCCCTTCGACGTGGCGCGTCACCCGAGCCTCGAGCCCGAGGTCAAGCGCGCTCTTCTTGCATCCTGGGCGTCGGACCGCTCGGCGGTCCGCAACAAGCCCGCGCTTCGCAAGCCGCCGGGCGCGCGCCGCGCCGTGCCGGTCGACGATGTGCTCGCGGCGCTCAGGTCGCTCGACGGCGGCGAGGCGCGCGCGCCATGACCGACCGGCGCTGATCGCGCAGCTGGACGGCTACGGGCTGACGACCGCCGAAATCCACTACTACCGGCCCGATCATCCCTCGCTGCTCCAGCTATACGTCTGGCAGGATTATGATCTTCCGCCGGACTTTCCGGTGCTGTTCGATTTTTTGGCGATGTGGCGGCGCCAGCTCGAAGCCGCGCTTCATTCGGTGCGGATCGCGCATGATGCGCTGGTCGGGCCCGCCGAGTTGCGCGTGGCGGACATCATTCGCGCGATTGATTGACGGAGCGATCTGAGCGTCTCCGGCTGGTTAGCTGTACTTCTACTGCTATTCTTCGGGAAAGCGGGGCCGCTGCTGTACAGCGGCCCCGCAAGATATCAGGCGCTCTCGAGCGCCTTTTCTTTCGACGATCCGATCCGGCGCGGTTCGGCATCGCCGCTGCCGATCTCGATCTTGCGCGGCTTCATCGCCTCGGGAATGACCCGGTTGAGCTCGATCGTGAGCAGGCCGTCGGTGAAGCTCGCGCTACCGACCTCGATATAGTCGGCGAGCTGGAAGCGCCGTTCGAACGCCCGGCGCGCGATGCCGCGATGAAGATAGGTGCTCTTCGCATCTTCTTCCGCGGGTTTGCCCGTAACGGCCAGCTGGTTCTGCTGCGCCACGATCTCGATCTCGTCGGGCTTGAAGCCCGGGACCGCGAGCGTGATGCGGAAGCGGTCGTCGGCCTCGCGCACGATGTCGAAGGCCGGATAGCCGTCGGACGTCTCGCTGCGCTGCCCCTTCTCGAGCAGGTCGAAGAGATGATCGAAGCCTACCGTCGAGCGGCGGTAGGGGGTGAAGTCAAAGTCGGTTCTCATTTCCAAATCCTCCTGATTGAAGCAATTCGGGCATGAGATGCGCCGGTACACAGAGCCGGCGCTCTCCATGTCCTGCAGACCCGGTCAATCCGGCATCTGGAAGGAAATTAGGAAGCGAATTTGCTGTTTCAAGACATGTCGCCGACGCCGGATTGCAGTTCGTCGCAGAGGTGGAAGAGGGCCATCGCACCGGAAGGTGCGGAGCCGCAGTGTGCGGCTCCGCGGCTGGTCAGGCAACGCGGCTCCCGCCGGTGTCGTAGCTCCAGGTGGCGATCTGGTCCTTGACCGCCAGCTTCAGCTTCTTGAGCCGCGCGATCAGGACCTCGTCGGGTCGGCGCTGCCGAGCTTCCCGATCGATTTCGGCTTCGAGGCGGGCATGCTCGCGCCGGAAGTATTCGATATGTTTGCTGGACATCTTCTTCTCCATGCCAAGTTGAGGATGTTGCAGCCGTTCCGCTGCGGCGGGGATATAAAAGGGCCATCCCTGATTTCAATGGGTTGGGATATGTCGTTCGCTCAAATCGGCGCACGCCGCCTGTAATGTGAACGACGAGCTTTTGTCCGGTATCGGGTAGGCCATGGCCGCTATCGGCCGGAACGTGTCATCGCTGCTCGTGACCTCGGGAAGGTCCGCTATTCGCCATTCGGCACCCAGAAGCGGTCAGTCTCCTACCGGCCAATCTCAGCCAATCTACGCTCTAGGCGACCGTTTGTCGGAATGACTGGCAACGGCTCCAGCGCCATCGCGACCGCCTGTCCCTGACCGGCGAGCATGGGGCAGCAAAGGAGCTCTCCAGCGAAATGGGAACGATGGCGAGGAGCCTCGAACGCGACGCGCAGGTCGAATCGATCTTGCGAACCCGTAAAACGGCGCGCGGGATCGACGCCCATTCTGTTCGTTCGATCGGGCAGGACCTCGCCGAGATCGCGAACCTCGGCCGCGACCGATCGCGCGGCATCGGAATCGGCATGTAGGAGCGAAGCTCTGGGTCAAGATAGCCGGATTGCTGGAGAACCGACGCTTTAGGAGGCGGGCGATCTGGCCCCGGCATGTTTTCCACGCAGCCGGTGATACTTAGGATGGCCGCAAGGGCGGCAACTGAACCGCCCGGGTCTGCCGGAGGCTATTTGGTTTAAGTCACGCAGGCTTGGAGACGTCGTCCCGCATGGAAGTCTCGCCATCTAAGGTTGTGCGGCATGATTTCCAACAGAGGAGACAGAGTCGATCAGAGTGAAGTCACCGTTGACCCCTCAGTCTCTCAGTTTACAAGGTACGAAAGGTTGATCAGATTTCTGCGATGGTTTCCTATCTCTTCAGCTTGCTGCTAGCGGCCACCCAGCCAGTATCGGTGACGGCTCCATGCACCTCGGTCGCGGGAGCGGATCGGCTGTTCGATCAATACGACCTTCGTTGGCTGATCGTGGGAGAAATACACGGTACTGCAGAAATTCCTGCATCGTTTGGCGACCTAGTTTGCGCAGCGGCCAAGCAAAACCGAATGATCACGGTCGGCGTTGAATATCCCACGGAGGATCAGAGTTACATCGACGCATTTTTGGCTTCAGATGGCGGGTTAGGCGCGCGGGAGAAACTCCTTGCGAGGCCGTTCTGGCGCTTTAACGACGGACGAAGCAGCGAGGCCGCTTTTCTTCTCCTGGAACGGCTACGTAAGATGAAGCGAGAAGGCATGATTGCATCAGTTTTCGCTTTTCAGCCACGAGTAGACCGCAATCTTCGATCGGCAGAATATGAAGAAGAAATGTCCAAAATCGTGCGGCGGGCTTCAAAGGGCCGGACGCTGGCCATCATTCTCGTTGGTAACATTCATGCGGGCCTAACTGTCAGGACTTCATCTGATGGCGATAGCTATATGCCAATGGCGGGATTTCTTCCACGCGCCAACACCAAGACATTATTTGCTGCCGGGAACGGGGGAGCCGCCTGGAACTGCGTGATGGAGCGGGACAGTAATACCACGCCCGTTTGCGGCGCTCATTCCTTGGGCGAGCCTCCGAAATCTTATCCTCGCGGCATCGTACTCATCGAAGAAGCAACAAATCCATATAACGGCTATTTCAATATCGGCTCATCACTCACGTCATCGCCCCCCGCCATCGAGCGCGCGAAGAACTCAGTCTATCCTGACGAACCCCTACGACGCTTCTAGCCTCGCTTGCCGGTCAGTCTAAATCGAAACTCGAAGCGAATTATAACATAGGTGTTCCCGTGAAGGCAGGGATCCCGCTTGGCGACGGTGAAAGAAAAGCGGGATTCCCGCCTTCGCGGGAATGACGGGGATTGGTCGTTAGCGGTCGATCTCGCCCACCGACCGGGCAACGTCAGCTTTTCACGATTTGTTGCCGGAAGCGGACTGACGGCAAACGGCCAATTGCGCCCTGTCGTGCGCTTATTCGTCGGCGATCTCGATCAGGTCGGGGTCGGCGATCAGCTCTTTGAGCGCCGACGCGTCGCCTTGCCGGATAACGCCAAAGACCGGCAGGTTCGCGAGCGAGGGATCTCCCAGATGGACCGTCTCCTGCGAGTAGAGATTGACCGTCTCGATCACGTGCGCGAGCGGCTCGCCTTTGAAAATGAGTACGCCCCGCGTCCACGCGGTCGTGTTGTTCACGTCGGCGTCGTTCGATTGCGCGATGAAGCTTACCTGGTTGCCGCCGCTACGGTTCGTGCCGAAGCGGACCATCTCGCCCTGCCGGGCTTCCTTCGCGCCGCCCGCGACCATTTTATCCTTGCCCGCAAGGAGGATGCGGACGACGCCTTCCACAACGGTAACGGATGCCTCATCCTTCCCCGCGATCACATCGAACGAAGTGCCGACCGCGCGGACCTCGCCATGGGCGACCTCGACAATGAAGGGGCGGGCCGGATTGGAAGCGACGTCGAAAAGCCCTTGTCCGCGCAGGAGCCTGATCCGCCGTTCCGCAGAGCCATAGCGCACATCTATCCGACTCTCCGGCGCCAGATTGATGACCGACCCGTCCGCCAGTTCGATGACGCGGCGTTCGGCGCGAACGGACTGGTAGGATTCGGCGAAGTCACCGCTGTTCCGGCCCTGGAACTGCCAATAGGATATGCCCGATACGGCAAGCATCAGCGCGGCCGCGACAGGCGCGAAGCGGAGCCATGAGCGGCGCGGCCTTTCGGGCGTTTCGGCCGGGCGCTCGAGATCGCCCAGCCATTCCCAGAAGGCATCGGCTTCCTTCAGGTCGTCCGGATGGACAAGGTGACGGCGCCCGCCAAGCATGGCTTCGAACACGCTCGCGGCGCGCGAACCGAGCGGCTTGAAGGAAGGAAGCCGGCTCATTGACCGCTCCGCAACGGCCCCAGCCGCTCATACAGATGGGCAAGGGCCCGCCCCAGATGCTTCTGGACCATGCGCGGCGTAATTCGCAATTTGATCGCGATCATCGTCGTCGACATTTCGTCGAACCGTCGCATCACGAATATCTGGCGACATCGCGGCGGCAATTCGTCCAGCGCGGCCGAGAGGGCCTCCTGAAGATCGACGAGCCGCGGTCCGTCTTCCTGTTCTGCACGGGCCGGAAGCTCGTCGGTGTCGAGATCGATTTGCGCAAGTCTTGTCCGGCGATGGCGATCGACGATGAGGTTTGACGCGATCCGGAAAAGATAGGCCTGCGGTTCGTCGACCTGGCGCTCGCGGCACGATTGCAACAGGCGTGCGCAGGCCTCCTGGACCAGATCCTGCACTTCTTCGGGATCGGCGACCCGCCGGGAGACAAAGGCGTGCAGCGCCGCGCGGTAGGACGCGAGCCGCTCCATTTCCGGCGGCAGGCCGGTCTGCCGGGCGTTCTCGCCACTTGCCAATATGCCCACGCCCCATCTCCCGTCCGGGAAGCCATTATCCTGTCATGACGTTCGATGAACGAAAAAACGAACTTGAAATCGCCACCGAAGAAAAAATTGAACAAAAATGTCATCTTCGGTTCGCATTTTGCACGTCCGGCGTCTTAATCCCTGTGGCGGCCTTTCCCGGTGAGGGGGAAGGGCAGCCTCGAGGAAGGTCATATCCAGGGGGATGTGCCGCACCATAAGATGGGGGCTCGAATAATGAGGGGACTATTGCTTGCCGGTCTGGCGACGTGCGCCATCGCGACGCCGGCTTCGGCACAGGATGCGCGCTACCGGATGGACCTGCCGGCGCAACGGCTCGATAAATCCCTGTTCGCCGTGGCGCAGAAAACCGGCGTCCAGCTGATTTTCACCGATCCTGCGATCGCCAGGCGAAAGGCGCCCGCGGTCTCCGGCCATCTGACGGTTTCCCAGACGCTGACAGCCCTGCTGGCCAATTCGGACTACACCTACCGTTTCTCCGTCGGCAACGTCGTTCGCATTATCGGCAAGCGGTCGCTGCGCGAAAGGCCGGAACCGGCGTCGTTCGTCCAGACCGCGCCCGCTCAGGACGTGGCGGATCCCGGCGTTGCCGCGGAGCCGGTGGAGGCCGCGCCGCAGGATGAAATCGTCGTCACCGGCAGCCAGATTCGCGGCAGCTCGATCACGGCCGCGCTGCCGGTCACGGTCGTCGACGCGCAGGCGATCGCCGCGACGGGCGCGGTTTCGGGCGACGAGCTCTTCCGTTCGATTCCGCAGATGGGTGATGTAAGCTTCAACAGCGCCTATCTCCCGAACAGCTCGAACTCCGCGCGCGGCGATGTCGGTTCGGTCAATCTGCGCGGACTCGGCGTGGGCAACACGCTTGTGCTGCTCAACGGACGCCGCGTCGTCGCGCACCCGACGAGCCGCGCCGACGACAATCTCGTCCCGGTCCTGACCTATAACACCAATGCGATCCCGATCTTCGGCCTCGAACGGCTGGAGGTGCTGCGCGACGGCGCCGCTGCCATCTACGGCTCCGACGCGGTCGCTGGCGTCATCAACACGGTCCTGCGGAAAGATTATCGGGGCGTCACCGGCGAAGCGCAGGTGGGCTGGGCCGAAGACACCAGTCTGCAGGAGGTCAACCTCAGCCTGCTGGCCGGGACCCGGCTCGGCAGTCGGGGCAATATCGCGCTGTTCGTCAGCCATGACCGGCGCAGCGCGCTGCAGGCCAGGGATCAGGATTATACCGCCTCGGCCGATTTGCGGCCGCTGTTCGAGGGAACCGACTACGCGGGCAACACGTCGGTCGACGGGCGCAGCACGATCACCCCGTGGGGATCATTCCAGACGCGCGGCAACGTCGTGGTGCGTCAGGGGGCGACCGCGCTCACCAACGCATCGGGTCAATTCCATATCCAGCCCGTCATGAATGCGGGATGCCAGACCGCGATCGGAAACGGCATTTGCATCGACGACGGGACCAACGCGGCTGCGGGCGACAGGAATCTGCGTTTCGACGCCCCGCTTGCGTTCAACACGAGCGTCATGCCGAAGATTACCCGGACGAATGTCTTCCTGAACGGCAACTATGAGCTGACCGAGGGGCTCGAATTCTTCGGCGAGGCCGGATATTATCGTGCGAATTCGGAGAGCTGGCAGAGCTCGACCGGGACGCTCGCATCGGGCCCGCTCGTTATTCCCGCGAGCAATTATTACAACCCTTTCGGCGCCGTCACGCTCCCGAACGGGCAGCCCAATCCCAATCGCCTCCCGGGCATCAATGCGCCCGCGCAGGGACTTGCGGTCACGCTGAGCAGCTATAATTTTGCGGATCTCGGCGCCAATCTCGTCAAGGTAAAGAACGAGCAGTTCCGGTTGCTTGGCGGCTTCCGCTTCGAACTGGGCGGTTTCGATGTCGAGACGGCGGGGCTCTATTCGGAAGCAACGGTCCTCGACCGGTCTGACGGGATCAGCCAGACGCTGCTCCAGCGCCAGCTCGCGCTGTCGACCCCCGATGCGTACAATCCCTTCAACGGCGGCAGCCTCGGCAGCCTGTCGGGTTTCGATCTGACACCCAGCAATGCCGCGGCCCTTGATGCCATCCGGATCACGACCGACCGGCGCAGCAAGTCGACGCTGGCTCTCGCTGATATCAAGGTGAGCAAGCGCGATCTTCTCGCGCTGCCGGGGGGCGACGTCGGCATCGCCTTCGGCGCCGAGGTTCGCAAGGAAACGCAGCGCGACGATCGCGATGACCGCGTCGACGGCACGATCACCTTCACCGACGCCGTTTCCGGCTTCGTCAATCCCAGCGACCTCGTCGGTTCCAGCCCGTCGCCCGACACCAGCGGGCGGCGCACAGTGTTTGCGGCCTATGGCGAACTCGCGATCCCGCTGATTTCGCCCGAGATGAATGTTCCGCTCGTTCACCGCTTCGACCTTCAGGTCGCGGGGCGGTTCGAAAACTACAGCGACGCGGGTTCGGTCGCAAAGCCCAAGGTCGCGGCGGCGTGGGACATCGTCGACGGCCTGCGCCTGCGCGGCTCCTACGCCGAAGGTTTCAAGGCGCCGAACCTTGAACAGGTCAATGCGACGGTGGTGACCCGGTCGAACACACGCACCGACTTCGTGCGCTGCGAGGCGCGGCTCCGGAAGGGCGAAATCGCCAATTTCACCCAATGCACCGATGCCTTCGCGACGAGTGCCCAGCGATCGGGGAATCCGGATCTGAAGCCCGAAACCTCGCGGGCATGGTCGGCGGGCATCGTCGTCGAGCCGCGCTTCCTCGAATCCGCGCTCGGCCGGATCGTCCTCACCGCCGATTATTGGAACATCCGCCAGAAGGGGATCGTCGGGCTGTTCGGCGAGGGCAATGCGCTCATCAACGACTATCTGCAGCGCGTCCAGGGGAGCACCGACGCGAACGTCATCCGGGCCGCTCCCACCGCCGACGACATCGCGCTCTTTGCCGGATCGGGGCTCGACCCCGCAGGGCGCGTCCTGTTTGTGACGGACCAGTATCGCAATCTCCTGCCGCAGGAGGTCGCGGGTCTTGACCTCGGGGTCAACTGGCGCTTGCCCGAAACGTCGATCGGGCGCTTCACGCTCAATCTCAACGCCGCCTATCTCGACAAATTCTTCCTGCAACCCTCGCCGCAGGTCCAGGCGTTGCTCGACGCGCGGGCGGCGGGAACGATCAACCCCGGAACCAACATCGCCGAACAGGGCGATCTCGTCCGCCGCAACGGCAAGCCGCGGTGGAAGGCCTCTGGATCGCTCACCTGGAATTATGACCGGTTCCAGATCGGCGCCTACACGCAATATACGGGCGACGTCGAGGATACCGGGCTCGTCGATGCGACCGGCGTTCGGTGGCTGATCGACGACCAGCTTACCTTCAATCTCTATGGCCAGATCGAGGTCGGCGACGAAGCGTCGGGTAAATATCGTATCCGGATCGGCGCACGTAATCTGACGAACAAGGCGCCACCGCTGTCTTCGTCGGGTTATCTTGGCAGCCTCTACAATCCCTATGCCCGTTACTGGTACGCCAATGTGAAGGTGTCCTTCTGATGCGGTCAGCCCGGTTGGCGCGGACCATCGCGGGGCTGGTCGGAAGTGCGCTTCTGATCTTGCCCCCCGTCGTTTCGTCGGCGCAGGAAGCGGCGCCGGAAACGGCGGCCGCCGCGCAGCCCGGCGCCGCCCGTGGTCCCAGCGGCGGCGACCTCGTCGGTTACGAACAGATCCATCACCCCGAGATCGGCCGCGGCGGGATGGTCGTGAGCCAGAATGAAATCGCGACGCGGGTCGGCACGGAGATACTGCGCAAGGGCGGCAACGCGGTCGACGCGGCGGTGGCGGTCGGCTTCGCGCTCGCGGTCACCCTGCCGCGCGCGGGCAACGTCGGCGGCGGCGGTTATATGGTCGTGCATATGGCGGCCCGGGCGGACCGCCCCGCGCAGACCATCGCGATCGATTATTACGGGCAGGCTGCCCGGGCGACGACGCCCGACCTGCTTCTCGACGACAAGGGCAAATTCGACAGTCGCAAGGGTATGTCGATGAAGGGCGTCGCGATCCCGGGGACGGTTGCCGGCCTTTGGGAGGCGCACCGGCGGTTCGGGAAACTCAAATGGGCCTCGCTCGTCGAACCCGCGATCGCGCTTGCGGCGAAGGGCGTCGTCCTGAGCGACGACGAGGCGCAGGCGACCGCGGCGCGCAAGGAGGTGATGGGCCGGAATGCCGCAGCGCTGGCCGTCTATTTCAAGCCGGACGGAACACCCTATGAAGCGGGCGCGCTCTTCCGGCAGCCCGACCTTGCGTGGACGCTGCGCCAGATCGCGCGGCACGGGACCGACGGTTTCTATCGGGGGCCGGTTGCCGAGCGGATCGCCGCGAGCATGAAGGCGGGCGGGGGGATCATCGACCTGCAGGATCTCGCCGATTACCGCGCGATCGTGTCCGAACCGGTGTGGTCGGATTATCGCGGCTACCGGATCGCCTTCATGCCGCCGACCTCGTCGGGGGTCAGCGTCGCCGAGGCCATGAACATCCTCGAGAATTTTCCGGTCGGCGATCTCAAATGGGGCAGCGCGGCGGGCCTGCACTTGCTGGCCGAAACGCTCAAGATATCGGCGTCGGACCGGCGGCTCGTCGGGGGCGGTCCCGATTGGCGGACGCCGGTCGCGGGGCTCGTCAGCAAGGCCTATGCGGCCGAGCGGGCGAAGCTGATCCGCGCTGATGCTGTCCTCACCGCGAAGACGCTGCCCGACGGGAACCCCTATCCCTTCGAAAGCGCGGACACGACGCATTATTCGGTCGCCGATACCGACGGCAATGCCGTCAGCAACACCTATACCCTCTCGGCTTCCTATGGCGCGCATGTCGTCGCCGACGGAACGGGCGTGCTGCTCAACAATTCGCTCGGCAACCTCGCCTGGGGTGACCGCGCGAAAGAGGGGAGCGCGACCTTGCCGGTGCCCGGCAAACGCGTCGGGTCGACGATCACGCCGCTGATCGTGTTTCGCGACGGCCGCCCATGGATCGTTACCGGGACGCCGGGCGGCGGCTATATCGTCGCAACGATGGTGCAGATGCTGTCGAATGTGATCGACCACAAACTCAACATCGCCGAAGCGGCGCAGCGGCCCCGCGTCAATCAGGGCGGCGGCGACGCGCCGCTGGAGCTCGAGAGCGGCTTCTCGCCCGATCTGGCGGATATGCTCGGTGCGAAGGGGCACAAGGTCAAACCGTCGAACACGATGGGAAGCACCCAGTCGATCATGGTCGAGGGCGACCGGTTTTTGGGCGCGGCGGACACGCGGCGCCCCGACGCGCTTGCCGCCGGCGTGCGCTGATACAGGAGAATGACATTGAAGTTCCGACTGCTTCTCGCCGCCGCGGCGGTCGCCTTTCCGGTCGCGGTTCTTGCGGCCCCGGCCAATGACGATCAGACGGTCTTGTCGCAAGCGGTGGGCAAGCGCGAAGCAGCGCTTTCCCGTCTTGCCCGATCGATATGGGATTATTCCGAGGTCGGCTATCAGGAGACAAAGAGTTCGGCGCTACTCGCCGACGAGCTGCAAAAGGCGGGCTTTACGGTGCAGCGCGGCGTCGTCGGCATGCCGACGGCCTTTACGGCGTCGTTCAAGCGGGGCGAGGGGCCTGTGATCGCCATTCTGGCCGAATATGACGCGCTTCCGGGACTCGCGCAGGACGCGACGCCCGAGCGGTCGCCCACCCAGGGCAGGATCGCTGGCCACGCTTGCGGTCACAATCTGTTCGGCGCCGCGTCGGTGACGGCCGCGATCGCGGTCAAGGAATGGATGGCGGCCAATAATATCGCGGGCGAAATTCGCGTTTTCGGATCACCGGCGGAGGAAGGGGGATCGGGCAAGGTCTATCTGGTGCGCGCCGGCCTTTTCGACGACGTCGCGGCGACCTTGCACTGGCATCCGGGGGATGAGAATGGCGTCAGCGTGGGGGCGAGCCAGGCGAACATCAGCGGCAAGTTCCGGTTTCGCGGGGTCGCCTCGCACGCGTCGGCGGCGCCCGACAAGGGGCGTTCGGCGCTGGACGGGGTCGAGGTCATGAATGTCGCGACCAACTATCAGCGCGAACATGTGCCGATCGGAACCCGCATTCACTACGTCGTGACCAACGGCGGACAGGCGCCCAACGTCGTTCCCGACCTCGCCGAATCCTATTATTATGTCCGCAGTTCGGATGTGGAAGTGGTGCGATCCGTCTGGGCACGCGTCACGAAGGCGGCCGAAGGCGCTGCCATGGCAACCGATACGAAAGTCGATGTCGAAATTACCGGCGGCGTTTATGCGATGCTCGGAAACGAGGCGCTTGCCGCGGTCATGCATCGCAGCCTCGTGAAAGTGGGTGGTCCGCGCTGGACCGCCGAGGATCGCGCCTGGGCGGAACGGATACAGCCGACGCTGCCGACACAGCGCGCGCTCGACGGCATTTCCGAAACGGGCGCCGTAACCGCCGAAACCGGCGGGGGATCGACCGACGTCGCCGACGTCATCTGGGCGAGCCCGACCGTCGGCCTGCGCGTGGCGACGTGGGTCCCGGGGACACCGGCCCATAGCTGGCAGGCGGTCGCCGCGAGCGGGGCCCCGATAGGCGAACGGGGTGCCATGGTCGCAGCCAAGACCCTCGCTCTCACCGCTGCCGACCTGTTCCGCAGCCCCGGGACGCTGGCGGCCGCCCGCGCCGAGTTCGACCGAAAACGCGATGACGGCTTCCGGTACCGGGCGCTGGTGGGTGACCGCAGCCCGCCACTCGATTACCGCAAGGTGTCGGAAGCCGGCCGCTAGGATCGGGCAGTGAGAACGGCGATTGGCGATCGGGAAGCACCTCTTCTGTGCCGACGGGGTGAGTCGACGATGGCGAACGACTGCTTTGGCGACGGCTTTCCCGCAAGCTGCCTGACCGAAACCGGCCATCGTCAGCCAGCAACAATAGTGGCGACGCGGCCGACGGAAATGGGTGGAAGGCGGCCATTGCCCTTACCGCAGTTCGTGTGCAGATTGCTCCTGCAAGTGGGGGGACGATGATGGGAAGTTTGAGCGCTCGCAATCTCACGCTGATGGCGGTCATCACGAGCTGCTTCCTGCAAGTCGGCGGGGGGCTATGAGCAAGGTCAAATGACTGCGCACGGATTTCGGGCCATGGCGGCAACGCTGCTCAACGAAATGGGAATTTGGTCGGTTGACGCAATCGAGCGCCAGCTCGCTCACCAAGAAGGTGGCGTGCGTCGCGCCTATGCGCGCGGCGAATATTGGGACGAGCGGGTCAAGATGATGCAGCACTGGTCTGATCACCTCGATGTTTTGTGCAAAGGAGCGCAGATCGTGACCGGCCGTTTCCCGAAGCGCGAGAATGCGGAATAGGAATATGGGACGTTCCCTAGCGACCGTTTTGCGCTCGATATCGGCCATTCAGATCTAAATTCGCATGCGCCCGAAAGCGGTCTTGCACTCGACGCAAGGGGCCGCGGTTGCTTCGCGCCTCATCCAAGTCGGAGCATACCCGAAACGGCCGTTCCCGAACGTCGGACTATAAGTGGTCAGCAACGCGGCTCCGGTTGCGCGTTCAGCCGATCGCCTACCGGCACCTGAAGTCCGACGTTAACTTTGCTGAAGGCGATTATCACGCTCGCTCAGACCGGGTGAACGAGCCCTATGGCCATCGCGACACGTCAGATCTTCTTGGCCAAGTGAGCCCCAAGGCGACCGAGAAATGAGCGCTGGCTTGGCAGCATCATCTCTTGGGCCTCGGCGATTTCGAACCACCGCCCGGCGTCGACTTCCGGAAAGGACCGGAGCCGGCCGCTCTTCGGTGGCCATTCGAGCTCGAAACGATTGCTGGTAATCGCGGACGGGTCGATATCCTGTTCGAGCGCAAAGCATTCGACGATCTTTCCGCCAGCCTGACGGAGCACACCCAAAGGCACAACCGCGCCCCGCAGCGTGACGCCGAGCTCTTCTTCGGCCTCGCGGCGCGCGGCGGCCTCCGCGCTTTCGCCGGGCGCTATCTGTCCCTTGGGAATTTGCCATGCGCCGCGATCGCGCCGGCGCCAGAAGGGACCGCCGGGATGCACAAGCAAAACCTGGAGCACACCGCCCGGGCGGCGATAGACCAATATGCCCGCGCTTTGGCTCGTCGCGGGCCGCGACCCTCGTGATGCATCATCCTCTATGGGTTCATCCTCTCGGACTTCGTCTCATGCACCATCCCGGTGTGCGGCGCTGCCCCTTCCCGCTGGAATGGGGCATCTACGTATTTCGTGCGGCTCGGCCTTCGGTCACTCTCTCCTCAATCCATAGTGAAGGAGGCCGAGATGAATATCCCGAATGTCGACAAATCGCTCGAAAAGCTGGGCGTTCCTCGCCGGATGCGCAAGAGGTTTCGCCGCGTATCGAAGTCCCCGAAATTCAGGGCCGCCGCCGCCTTGGTGCCGCTTCTCACGGCAGGGTTCGTCGCCGCGCGAAAATTCGCTCGCCGGGAGTCCTGACCGTGGAACGGGAGAATTCCGACGATCCGATCGAGCGCGACCGCGAGCATGCGGCCGCCCTCGGGTTATGGTTCGTATATTTCGCCTTCGTCATCCTGGGGACCGTCTGGTTCTTGCTCTTCCGGCAATGACCGGTCCAAGAAGGTCATTCGCCACGTCGGCCTGCGCAGCATGAAATCGAAAGCGAAGGTCCGTGGCGTAACGGCCTCTTGGAAGCGCTCGACCGGATGTCACCGTCTCGTCGGCCTGTCCCATTTGCTCGTTGATCGAGATCAATGCCCGCCGATGGCGCTTTCCCCATGTTCGGTACGAATTGACTGAAAAGGGAGCTGAAGATGTCGGAAGCGAAGGTTCGGCGAGGCTCGGCCGGTCGGGTTCATCCCATTCATGTGGACGTGCTGATCGTTGGCGCAGGCATTTCCGGTATCGGATCGGCCTACCATCTCCAGCAGCAGTGCCCGGGGAAGAGCTACGCCATCCTCGAGATGAAGACGACCTTCGGCGGGACGTGGGAAACCCACAAATATCCCGGCGTTCGATCGGACTCGGACCTCTACACCTTCGGCTATCGGTTCAAGCCCTGGGTCGGTGCGCCGATCGCCAGCGGCGCCGAGATCCTCAAATATATGGGCGAAGTAATCGACGAGAATGAGATTGGCGTTCATATCCATTATGGGCACCGCATCACCGCCTGCCACTGGTCGAGCAAGGCCAATCGCTGGACGGTCGAGGCCGTGCGCGCGTCCGATGGCGCGGCCGTAACCTTCACCGCAGGCTTTCTGTGGATGTGCCAAGGCTATTATGACCATGAAAAGCCCTATATCCCCGACTGGCCGGGCCTCTCGGCCTATAAGGGGCGGTTCGTCCATGCCCAGCTTTGGGACCCGGCGATCGATTATGCCGGCAAG
The DNA here is from genome assembly GCF_036675685.1 of Sphingopyxis sp. Taxonomy (GTDB): domain Bacteria; phylum Pseudomonadota; class Alphaproteobacteria; order Sphingomonadales; family Sphingomonadaceae; genus Sphingopyxis. The sequence goes on along the minus strand of NZ_JAKFEM010000002.1, from coordinate 184,935 downwards.
CGCATCCTCGTCATAGGCTCGGGCGCCACCGCCGCGACCATCGTCCCCGCCTTCGCCGAGAAGGCGGCGCATGTCACGATGTTACAGCGCTCTCCCACTTATTTCTATTGCAGCGAGAACAGGAATGAACTTGCCGACCGGCTGCGCGAGGTCGGGATCGACGAGCCCACGGTTCACCGCGTCGTGCGCGCGCAGATCATGCACGACCAGGATTTGATGACGCGGCGCTGCGAAACCGAGCCCGATGCGGTTTTCGATGATCTGAAAGTGCACATCCGGGCCTATTCGGGCGACCCCGAATTCCAGTTCGAACCGCATTTCACCCCCAAATACCGCCCGTGGCAGCAAAGGCTCGCCTTCTGCCCGGAGGGCGACATCTTCAAGGCAGCGGTCCAAGGCAAATTGACCGTCGTCACCGATACGATCGACCGCTTCACCGAAACGGGCGTGCGCACGGCGGAAGGCGAGGAAATCGCGGCCGACATCATCGTGGCCGCGACCGGCTTCAACCTGTCGGTCATGGGCGGCATTCCATTCGACGTCGACGATACGCCGGTCGATTGGTCGAAGACCGTCACCTATCGCGGGATGATGATGACCGGCGTGCCGAACCTCGCCTGGGTCATGGGCTATTTCCGGGCGAGCTGGACGCTGCGGGTCGACATGATGGGCGACCTTGTCTGCAACCTGCTCAATCATATGGACGATATCGGAGCCAAGCGGGTCGAAGTTGCGCTCCGGCCCGAGGATGCGGACATGAAGATCCTGCCCTGGATCGAAGAGGATAATTTCAATCCGGGCTATCTGATGCGCGGCCTCGACGCGATGCCGCGGCGCGGCGACAAGCCCGAATGGCGCCATAATCAGGACTATTGGACGGAGAAGGACGCGTTCCCGCGAATAGACCTGAGAGGCCCGGAATTCATCTATGACGGCGAGCGGCCGAAGGCTCCGGTTCCGGCCGGGGACACCGTGGCGGCATAATGCCTTCACCGCTTCGTCCTGCCAGAGAGGACGAACCGGCCGGGCTGGCGTGTGCTCGATCGTGACCCTCGCTCACCAATTGGTCGTGGCCACACTCATCGTCGGCATCACGGTGATCGTGCATCTGGCGGGACTTGCGATATTGCTCGCGCTCCTGCGCCGCTACCGGCGCGCCTCGCGGCGTCTCCTCGTCATTCTTTTGAATGGCGGCGCAATCCTCGTCGCGGCCTTCGGTCTGTTCGCGCTACACTCGGTCGAAATCTGGATCTGGGCGGGCATCTATCAATGGCTCGGCGCGTTCGTGGATTTCGAGCATGCGCTTTATTTCTCGACGTCGACCTATGTGACGATTGGCTATGGCGACGTCATATTGCCCCCGGGGCTGCGTATATTGGGAGCGATTGAAGGGGCGAGCGGGATCATCCTGATCGGCTGGTCGATGGCCTTCTTCTTCGCGATCGTCGACCGCATGAAACTTCTCGAGCGCCGTTTCGAGGGAGAGCACCCACGGTGATGCCGGCGGCTGCGATGCCGTTACTCGGCGTTGCCTTCCACCCACATCAGGGCCGCGCCTCGGTCCTCGGGTTTGAACACACGGTAGCTGATATGCGGGAGGAGCGCACTTTCGACCCGGGTGAGGGCCCGAATCCAGAGCTGGTCGGCAACCACCGCGACCCGGCCGAATTGCCGCAGCTTTCCCATCAGCGGCGCGGCGCGCGCAATATGTGCCGCGAGCCCCGCAATCTCGATGCCGTCGATCGACTGCGTTTCGGCATAGACATGAACCTTTTCGTTCACTGCTATCGCAACCTCGAGCCGTTCCATGATCTCGGCGAGATCCTCGCCCGTAATCTTGCCGTTGATGCGGACGGCAAGGACATCGTCCTTCGTATTGATTATTTCGAACATGCTCTGGCCTTTCCGGTTACGCTTGCCAGCATCGTCGCGGCAGCGAGGAGGTCGAGGGTGAGGCTTTGCGCCGCGGGCAGGATCGACGCGAACGGCCAGGCGAAGCCGATGGCAAGCGCCACCATCATGCTGACCGTGCCTGAAATATATAACCAGGCGCGTCCCGCATGGTTGCGGACGAGCGCCAATGTCAGGCGTGCCGCCGCGCCAGCCGCCAGAGCGCATGCCATGGCCATCGCGGTGGGATAGCCACCGAGCAGCGGATCGACGAACAGGATGATCGCCTCGACAAGGCAAGCGATTGCGCTCGCCAGCCAGAGCCGGCGGTCGAATCCGTCGGGACAGGCGGCCGCCATCCTCGCCTGCACAAGGGCCGCGAACAGCATCGCCGCCACCAGCATGTAAATGGCCGCGATCGTCTCGAGGAAAGTGCGCGACAGCAGGAAGAGCATGAGCAGGCACAGGGCAACGCCGATCTCGAGGACCGATATCTCTCTCCAGAGGCTGCTTCGCACCGGACTTGCCGTCGCATTCGTCGCTGACATCATCGTCTCCCTTCATCTCATATCGGGGAGCATAAGCGGTAGCCGGACGCGCCGCATTGCGGGATTCTACGGACTCGCCCGCGGGTCGCCTTCGGCGGACCAGGGCGCGCCGCCACCGCCGGCCGGCTCGTCGGACGAGCCTTCGGCGAGGCGCGCGCGGAACAGCGTAAGCCGGGTTCGATAGCCTTCGGCGTCGCCATATTCGAGAAACTGATAATAGCGCTGGTGCGGGTCGGTGATTTTCAGCGCATGCTTGATCGGGCACCAATATTGCTCGGTGCGGCTGCCGATCTCGCGGGCATAGCCGATCACGCCATTGGCATAGGCGCAATACGCGCAGTTCATGACCTCGATCCAGTTGAGATAGGCGAGCTTGCCCCGGTCGAAAGCGATATAGTCGCGGCGCGCCACCGGCGGAATTCCATAGATGCGGAAACAAATCGCCTGGTACAGGCTGATCCAGAGATCGAGCAGGAGCAAAGGCACCGCCATCGAATAGATCACCGGAGCGGCGATGATAACGCCGACGGACGAACGCGCGAGGAAGCTTCGAACGCTGATCCTGAGTTTGCGCTGTTCGATGACAAGGCCATGCTCGAATTCGACGAGGCGATCGTGGACGCGAACGCCGAGCTCCCGGCGGCGGCGTTCGATCTCGCGATCGAGTTCGGCCTGCAGATCGACGATCGACCGGGCTATCTCGCGCATACGCTGGGTCATCGCATCGGCTCCTTCCGCAGGCCTCATATGCCGATGATGACCTTGAGCGCCTTGGTGTCGGCGGCGCGCCCGAAAACATCATAGGCTGCCAGGATATCGGCCATCGCAAAATGATGCGTTATCAGCGGTGTGGGATCGATCTGCTTCGCTTCGACCATTTTCAGCAGTTGCGGCGTCGAGACGGTGTCGACGAGCCCCGTCGTGATCGCGATATTATGGTCCCACAGCCGTTCGAGATGAAGGTCGGCCTTCGTGCCATGGACGCCGATATTGGCAATCGTGCCGCCGGCCGCGACCAGCTCTTCGCAAAGCTCGAAGGTCGCCGCTATTCCGACCGCCTCGATCACCGTGTCGGCCCCGCGCCCGCCGGTCAATGCCATCAATTGCTCGACCGCCGTCCCGCCTTGGCTGTTGATCGTTGCTGTCGCGCCGAACCGGCGCGCCATCGCCAGTCGCTCCTCGTCGATGTCGATCATGATGATCGCGGCAGGGGAATAGAGGCGCGCAGTCAGCAGCGCCGCGAGACCGATCGGCCCTGCGCCGACGATCGCGACGCTCGCGCCCGGCACGACCTTTCCGTTGAGCACTCCGCATTCGAAGCCGGTCGGCAGGATGTCGCTGAGCATGACCAGCGCATCCTCATCCACCCGATCCGGGATATGGTAGAGGCTCGTGTCGGCGTGCGGGATGCGGACATATTCGGCCTGCGTACCGTCGATCAGGTGGCCGAGAATCCAGCCGCCGGTTGCGCAATGCGATGGCATGCCGCGTCGGCAAGAGTCGCAGTGGCCGCAACTGGTGATGCAGCTGATGAGGACATGGTCGCCGGGGACGAAGCCGGTCACCGCCGTGCCGACGCTTTCCACGATGCCGACGCCCTCATGCCCGAGGATGCGCCCGGGCTCGCAGCTGGGGACATCGCCCTTCAATATATGAAGATCGGTTCCGCAAATCGTCGTGCGGGTGACGCGGACGATGGCGTCGCCCGGGTCCTGAAGCGCAGGATCCGGGCACTTTTCCAGCGCCTTCGATCCGGGTCCGCGATAAACCAGAGCTTTCATGAATATTCTCCAGTCACTGCCGGGGGGCGGGGGGCGGCGCGGTGCGCCCACGCCAACATGATCTGCCTAGGCCGCATGACGCCGGCGCTTCTGCTGGGCCCGTGCCGCCTCATATCCGGTAAGCACGCGCCGCATCTCCTCGAGCGCCTTGCGGCGCCCCTTCTCGGTGCGGATATGCGCGAGGTTGTGTTTCAGATTGGCCGCGAAATCGGCATAGTCATTCTGCCAGTCTTCGCCTGCGAGTGCGGCGAGATCGACCCGCCCCGTCTGGATCCGCTTCGGCTTCGCGCCGTGGGCGAGGGCGAAGCACTCGCCGATAGCCGGCGCAAGGATAGCAAGGCCCGGCGCCTTCTCGTGCATGAGGTTGCGAAGCGCTTCGACCGCTTCGGTCTCGCCATGGTCGAGAAAGAGCGCGCCGCGGATGGGCAGGCGCTCGCCGATCCAGGTTGCAAGCTCGTCGCGGTCGGCATGCGCCGAATAGCTTTCGATGCGCCGGATGGCGGCACGGACATTGATGTCCTTGCCCGACAGGCGCACCCGCTCGGCACCGTCGAGGATCACGCGCCCGAGCGATCCGCGTGCCTGGAAGCCGACGAACAGGATCGTCGACTGGCGCCGATGCAGATTATGCTCGAGATGGTGGCGGATGCGTCCGCCCTCGCACATGCCCGAGGCGGCGAGAATGATCGCGCCGGAGACGCTGTTGAGCCGGATCGATTCGGCGACATCCTCGACATAACGGATCGAGGGGTGATGGAAGAGGTCGGCGCCTTCGACGTCCTCGAGTTCGGCCGCATGCGCTGCGAATACTTTCGTTGCCCGGCTCGCGAGGGGCGAGTCCACGAAGATCGGCACATTGGGAATGCGGCTCGCGTCGGCGAGGCGCGCGAGGTCGAGAAGCAACTCCTGCGTTCGCTCCAGCGCGAATGTCGGAATCACCAGATTGCCACCACGCGCGAGCGCCGCGTTGACCTCCACTTCGAGGAGGGTGCGGCGCTCCTCGATCGTGAGCTTTGGCCGCGGCCGGTCGCCATAAGTCGATTCGCAGATAACGAAATCGACATCTGCGGGCGCCTCGGGATCTTCATGAAACGCCTTGTTGTCGGGGCCGAGATCGCCCGAAAAGAGCAGGCGAACGCCGCCGGCCTCGACCTCGATCGATGCCGATCCCAATATATGGCCGGCGTTCCACAGCCGCGCCCTGAAGCCGGGTGCCGGCTCGAACCATGTCCCGAGCCCGACGGGCTTGGCCAGCCGCCATGCGCGAAGACCATCGGCCTCGGTATAGAGCGGCTCGAACATCTCCTCCCCCGCCCGGTCGTAGCGACGGTTCCGGCGCGCGGTATCGCTCTCCTGGATCCGCCCGGCGTCGGCGAGCATATATTCGAGGAGGTCGGCGGTCGGCGCGGTGCACCAGACGGGCCGGCGATAGCCTTCCTTCGCCAGCTTCGGCAACAGCCCGCAATGGTCGATATGCGCATGGGTAAGGAGGACGGCGTCGATCGTCGCGGCGTCGAAGGCAAAAGCGCCATGGTTCAGCGCCTCGAGACTTCGCGACCCCTGGAACAGCCCGCAATCGACCAGAATCCTGCGCTGACCGAGCGACACCTCCATGCACGAGCCGGTAACCGTGCCGGCGGCCCCGTGAAATTTGATCGTCAGCGGATTGAGCGGTTCAGCCATGGCATTCTTCCTGTTTCATCTGTGCCCGCGTCTCAGCGCGCCGCCGCGCCATGGGCCGTCATCGTCTCGAGCCATTTTTCGCGATGCCTGGGGTCGCCCTCGACATTTCCGATGATGCTGCGTTCGGCGGGCGCGATCCCCACGAAGCCGAGGATGTTGCGCTCGAGGCTGCGGACGCTGTGGGCGCCGAAATAGAAGCGATAGAATATCGCGGGCATGCCCATTGTCACCACAACATGCGCGGTCCGGCCCTTGAGACCCTTCTCGGGCAGGCCCTTGGCGCGCGGACGGAAGGCAAAGCCGGGACGCATGACCTGTTCGAAGAAGGCCTTGAGGCGGGCAGGGACGTCGCCGAGCCAGAGTGGATAGAAGATGACGAGATGCTCGGCCCACGCGATCGCCTCCTGCGCCTCGGCGATCGCGCGCGGGAGCGCGCCGTCTTCCCATTCGGCGCGGCTGGTTATGAAATCGAAGACGATGGTGGCGACATCGGTTCGGCGCACCTCGTGCCCCGCCGCCGCGGCCGCGAGCCCATAGGAGTCGGCCAGCGCATGCACATAATGCGACGGGTCGGAGTCGGGATGACCGTCGATCAGGAGGATGCGCTTGGCTTTAATGACGATATCCTTCGGGGACCGCGCCGCTCTGCGCAGGGGGTGCAGGAGCAACGATCGGCCTGCTGCTTTTGGGATTGCCGGCGCGCCGCTCCTATCCGTAGTTTCCCGCATGGCTTCGCCGCTCGCCTCGCCCTAGCGGAACGGTATGACCCTTAAGGATCAATACGGATCGCGGGCGGGCCGGGCATTTCGTTCACGGCCAAAAATCGCTATGGATGGCGGCCGGGGGAAGACGCGCCGACCGGGCGGCGGCGCCTCTGCAACGCGGGCGGAGGCCGCGCGGTCGATGTCGATGTTGCAACGTTCCTTTGCGGTCCGTCTTGCCTGCGCGCTGCTACTCGTGGCGGCCGCCGCGGTGCTGCGCTATGCGCTTGCGCCATGGCTCGGCGGCGACGCCTCTTTTCTGCTCTTTGCCCCCGCGATCCTCGCTGCCGCTTTCCTTGCTGGTCCGCTGGCGGCATCGATCGCGACCGTTCCGGCCCTCATCTTCGGCCTCTATTTCGCGAGCTATCGCGGCGATGGCGCCAATAATTTCGTCGAGGTCGCGGTCTTCCTGCTCACCGCCGGCGGCATCGTCGCTCTGTCGCAAGCTTTCGAGCGGATGCGCAGGCGCGTGTCCGAAAGCGACCATCGCGCCGCGCGGCGCGATGCCGAGGCGGCGCTCGTCGCTGAAGAACTCAATCTCCTCATCGACGGCACCCAGGGACATGCGATCTATCTGCTCGACGCCGCCGGTCGGGTGGCGATCTGGAACAAGGGCGCCGAGCGCCTCAAGGGTTGGTGCGAAGAGGAGGTGGTCGGGAAGGATGCGGCGATCTTCTACCCGCCCGACGCGATCGCTGCCGGCAAACCCGCCGAGGATCTTGCCGCCGCGGCGCGCGAAGGCCGTCTCGCGGCCGAAGACTGGCGCGTGCGCAAGGACGGGTCCGAGTTCCTCGCCGATGTGTCGATCACGGCGCTCCGCAATCGCGATGGGAGCTTGCGCGGTTTCGCCAAGGTCGTCTCGGACATCACCGGACGGCGCGCCGCCGAGGAAGCGCTGAGGTCGCAAGAGAGCCATCTCCGGTCGATCCTGTCGACCGTGCCAGACGCGATGGTCGTCATCGACGACCAGGGCCTGATCGTCTCCTTCAGTGCCGCCGCCGAGCGGCTGTTCGGCTACCAGGAGGCCGAATTGCTCGGCGTCAATGTCAGCCGCCTCATGCCTTCGCCCGATCGCGAACGCCATGATGCCTATATCCGGCGCTTCCTCGAAACCGGAGAAAAGCGCATCATTGGGATCGGGCGCGTCGTGTTCGCCGAGCGCAAGGACGGCTCGACCTTTCCGATGGAATTGTCGATTGGCGAGGCGTCGAGCGAAAGCCATCCGCTCTTTACAGGCTTCATCCGCGATCTGACCGAGCGGCAGCGGACCGAGGCGCGCCTCGAATCGCTCCAGTCCGAACTCATCCATGTCTCGCGCGTGAGCGCGATGGGAACGATGGCCTCGACGCTCGCGCACGAGCTCAACCAGCCGATCACCGCGGTCGCCAATTATGTCGAAGCGGTGCGCGACCTGCTCACCAATCCCGATCCCGCCGACATGCCGATGATTCGCGACGCACTCGACGATACTGCGAAGGAAGCGCTGCGCGCGGGGCATATCGTCCGGCGCCTGCGCGACTTTGTCGCGCGCGGCGAGGTCGAGAAGACGATCGAGAAATTGCCCGTACTCATCAATGAAGCGGCGGTGCTCGGCCTGATGGGCGCGCGCGAGAAGGGGGTCGAACCACGCTTCGATCTCGACCCCTATGCCTCGCCGGTGCTCGTCGACAAGGTCCAGATCCAGCAGGTGCTGATCAACCTCATTCGCAACGCTGTCGAAGCGATGGCCGACAGTCCGGTGCGCCAGCTCATCGTTACCAGCCGCCCCGACCAGCGCGGCTTCGTCCGGGTGATCGTCGCCGACACCGGCCCGGGCGTCACGCTCGAGGTCGCCGAGCAGCTCTTTACGGCGTTCGTCAGCACCAAAGCCGAAGGCATGGGCCTCGGTCTCTCGATCTGTCGGACGATCGTCGAGGCCAACGGCGGCCGCATCTGGATGGAGCCGCGCCAAGGTGGCGGGACCGAATTTCATTTCACACTGGTGAGCGCGAAGGCGGAGGAAAATGATGTCGGATAGGAAGCTCGTACATATCGTCGACGATGAGGATGCGATCCGGCGGTCGGCCAGCTTCATGCTCAAGACCTCGGGCTATGCGGTCGAGACATGGGCCAATGGTGCGTTGTTCCTCAAGGAAATCCGGCACGTTCCCGAAGGCTGTGTCCTGCTCGATGTGCGTATGCCCGAAATGGACGGGCTCGAGGTCCAGCAGGCGCTGCTCGAACGCGGCGTCACCATGCCGGTGATCGTGCTCACCGGCCACGCCGACGTCTCGATTGCGGTTCGCGCAATGAAGGCCGGCGCGGTCGACTTCCTCGAAAAGCCTTTCGAGAAAGCGGTGCTCATTGCCTCGATCGAGGCCGCCTTTGCCCGCATGGCGGCTGCCGACGGCGCCGCGGCGCGCGCCGCCGAGGCCGAAGTCGTGCTCGCGATCCTGACCCCGCGCGAGCGCGAGGTTCTCGAGGGCCTCGCGCAGGGGCTGCCCAACAAGACCATCGCCTATGACCTCGGCATCTCGCCGCGCACGGTCGAGGTTCACCGTGCCAATCTGATGGCGAAGCTCGACGTCCGGAGCCTTTCGGACGCACTGCGGCTCGCCTTCGCCGCCGGGCTTGGCGCTTGAGGTCTGCGGACATTACGTAACGACCCCGCGGCTCGGGCCCGATAAATCCCGGTTCATCGGAGGATGGACCGCATGACGACAGCCCGCCGCGAAGACCCCATAGCAGCGACCCGCCGTACTGCGTCGGCTGGCGCCACGCGGCATCGGCGTTCGTCGCCCGTGGTCAATCTGCTGACGCATCGCGAGCTCGAAGTCGTCGCGGGGCTGGTGCGCGGCCTCACCAACAAGCAGATCGGGCACGAACTCGGCATCAGCCACCGCACCGTTGAAATCCATCGCTCGCGCCTGATGCGCAAGCTCGGCGCGGCAACGCTCGCCGGGCTCCTCGGCATCATCTTGCCGCAGCGCGACCAGATCGGCAGGCTGATCGCCCGTCACGCACGCTCGCGGAGCTAGACCTTTCCGGCGAACAGGAAGAGGAAGAAGAGCAGGGTCGCTGCTGCCATCACCGCGGTCGCCGCCCAGCCCGACCAAGTTTGCCGCCGCGAAATGACGAGACGGCCCATTGCGCGCGGATTTCGGGCGATCAGCATCATCACCAGCATGAGCGGCGCAGCAAGCACTCCGTTGACCACTGCCGCCCAATAGAGCGCGCGCGCCGGGTCGATGCCAAGCGCCGAAAGCGAGGCGCCGGCAAGCGTGGTCGCGGCAATCGTGCCGTAGAAAAGCCGGGCAGAGAGCGGCTTGGCGTCGAGGCTGCCCGCCATCCCCGCCATCTCGGTCACCGCATAGGCGGCCGAACCGGCCAGCACGGGGACGGCGAGGAGGCCGGTGCCGATGATCCCGAGCGCGAACATCGCGAACGCGAACGGCCCGGCGAGCGGGCGCAGCGCTTCGGCCGCCTGCGCCGAGGTGGCAATATCGCGAACGCCTTGTGCGTGAAGCGTCGCCGCCGTCGCGAAGACGATCGCGAGTGAGATCAGGGTACTGAAGGCCATGCCCGTGAGCGTGTCGATGCGGATGCGCTTCAGTTCGCCCCCCGCCGACGCGGGCGTCAGGCAGAGCGGCTTGCTATGGTGGCGATGCTGTTCCTCGATCTCCTGGCCCGCCTGCCAGAAGAAGAGATAAGGGCTGATCGTGGTCCCGAGGATCGCAACGAACGCGGTGGCATAGGCGGCATTGAACTCGATGTCGGGCACGACCAATGCAGCGAGCGCCTTGCCCCATGGGACATGGACGACGAACAGCACCGCGACATAGGTAAAAAGGGTGAGGGTCGTCCATTTGAGGATCGCGGCATAGCGAGGATAGCTGAGGCCGACCTCGAGGATGATGCTGAGGATGCCGAAAAGCAAGGTGTAGAGCCCGGCATTGCCCCCGGCCAGCAGCGCGAGCGCGGCGCCCATCGCGCCGAGGTCGGCGCCGAGGTTGATGATGTTCGCCACGAGCAGCAGCGAGACCATCGACCAGAGCAGCGGTCGTGAATAATGCCGCCTGAGGTTGCGTGCGATCCCGGCCCCCGTGATCCGCCCTATCTCGGCGGCGATCTCCTGGATCGCCACCATCAGCGGGAAGCTGAGTATGAAGGTCCAAGACAGCCGGTAGCCGAACGCCGCCCCGATCTGGCTGTGGGTGCCGATCCCGCTCGGATCATCGTCGGCCGCGCCGGCGATCAGGCCCGGACCCAGCGCGCGGAGAAATGCCCTCGGACTCTTCCGTCCGTTCGCCGGCGTCGGCGTTCCTTCGTCCTGGTCGCTTGCTGTCGTCATGCAGGCGCCCCTTAGAAATCGTCTCGGTTACGGCATTCTGCGCGGCGTCCGACCGGGCTCAAACGAGAAGGATCGGCATGAACGCGAGGCTGGCCGCCACGCTCAGGACAAGCGGCAACGCGAGCTTCCACCCCTTGCCCCAGCCTGCGATCGCCAGAGCGACGGTGCCCTTGAACAAGGTGTTGGCGAGAACCGGGGCGATAATGACGATCGTCGCGAGTTTGCCTTCGAGCAGGCCTTGCGGCAGCGAGCCCACGGTGATGATCGCGGAGTCGACGTCGGCCAGACCCGACAGCGCAATGACCAGCGCAAGGCCGCGTTCGCCGACCAGCGCCATCATCCAGCGCGCCGCGACGGTCAGCACCATCACAAGCAGCATCAGGCCGATCGCCGGCGCGAGCCGGAACGGGTTCTTGAGTTCCACGGGGCGGTCGGCAGCGCGAGCTTCGCGGCGGCTTCGCAACGCCCAGAGCATCGCGCCGCCGCTCACCAGCGCGGCCGGCGCGGCGATCCAGCCGAAGGCCGGCATCGCCGCCGGCGCCAGCACGATAGTCAGGATGATGGCGCGGATCAGCATGACCGCCGACGCGGCGCCGATTCCGGCAAGGGCCATCGCCTCGCTTTCTTCTCCGTCGCGCACCCGCATCGCGAGCGTCGCGGTGACAGCGGTCGAAGAAACCATCGCGCCGGTCGCCGCCATGACGAGCGTGCCGCGCGAGGCGCCGAAGCGCTTGGACGCGGCATAGCCGAGGAAGGAGAAGCCCGAGACGAAGACGACGACGAGCCAGAGCTGGCGCGGGTTCCAGGCACCATAAGGCCCGAAGCTTTCGTCGGGCAGCAGCGGCAGGATGGCAAGCGCGATGAGCGCGAAACGCGTGATGGCGCCGACTTCGACGTCGCTAAGCCCCGCCACCCAGCGATGAAGCTCGGTGCGCAGCGCCAGCACCATCGTCATCGCGACGGCGACGACCGTCGCCATCTCGCCCCGGCCGCTTCCGGCCAGATAACCGCATCCGAGCGTGATGAGCGCGGCGAGGCTCGTCGTTCCGCTCAGCAAGTCGGGGGCATGTGCCGCCTTTGCATAGCCGATGAGGATCAGCATGGCGGCGGCGCCAGCGATGATCGCCGCGATGGCCGCGTTCGGGGCCGCAGTGACGCCCGAAATACCGCCGGCGAGCGCGAACAGGGCAAAGGTGCGTACCCCGGCGAAGCGGCTGCCCGCAGCCTCGTTGCGCAGGCTCCAGCCGCGTTGGACGCCAACAAGCAGTCCGAGCAGGAGCGCGAGCCCGACGCCGGTAAGCGATTCGAGGTCGGCGGTGGCGATGGGATCGGTCATTTCGTTCAACCGCTGCGATCAGCCGCCGCGCTCGCGCTCGCATTCGATGCAATGCGCCGCGGCGGGCAGGGCTTCGAGGCGCGCGGCGTCGATGGGGACCCCGCACGAGGTACAAAGACCATAATGCCCGGCGTCGAGCCTTGCGATCGCATGCCGGATCGCCTCCATTTCAGCCACCGCGGCGCGCTGCTGTGCATCGAGCGCTTCATCATCCTCGCGCTCGACTGCTTGCTCCGCAAAATCATCGTCGAGCGGGGCGCTTTGCTCTCTTTCCGTTCGTTCGATCTGCGCTGCTAGCTGCTCAAGGCGTGCAGCCAGGTCCGAACGAATCTCCGTGAGGCTGTGCATCATGTCTTCTTCTCGTCCGCGATGAGCGCGGCGATCTCGTCGAGAAGGAAAAGCCGCTTCTTCTTCAGCACTTCCAATTCTTCGTCGGGCACCGCCGCGAGGCTGGCTTCGAAGCGCTGGATCTGGCCTGCGAGGTCATGATGATCTTCGGCGAGCTTGCGGAAATGGGCGCTGCCGAGCTTGAGCGCGTGGAGCGTCGGCCCATGATCGGGAAACAGTCTATGAAGGTCGTGGCCGGCTTCGCTCATCATCGGTCCTTTCGTTGGAAGGGGCGCTTCTCGCTCGCTGAATTGCGCCGGGACGCCCCGGCTGTCGCTACGCAATAGCCCTTACGCCTGCCGTCTATCGCGCCGCCGTATCGGCCCCGGGTGCCTCGCTCGCAGCGCATACGTACAGTTGCGTAATCACGAACGCGGGCCGACCCGCTATCCGGAGCGCATGAGGGGTCAATCACATCTTCCCAGCCACCATGGCAGCAAACGCCCGATGCCGAACCGGGCCGCCACGCTCGCACCGGACGCGGGAGCGCGGCGATGAGCGATTGCGCCTCCTGCGCGGTGCGCTGCCGCGCCATCTGCGCCAGCCTTGCCGCCGATGAAGCCGCCGAACTCGGCCGCATGGGGCGGCGCCAGCGCGTCAAGGCCGGTCACACTTTGCTCTGGGAAGGCGACGAGGCGCCAACCCTCGCGAATGTCCTGTCTGGCGTCCTCAAGCTCGTCGTCGCGACCGCCGATGGACGCGAACAGATCGTCGGCCTCGTCTTCCCCTCCGATTTCATCGGCCGCCCCTTCGGCAAGCAGAGTCCCTACCGCGTGACCGCGATGACCGACGCCGAGGTCTGCATCTTCAATCGCCAGCAGTTCGACGACTTCGCCGGCCGCCACCCACATCTGCAGCAGAAGCTCCTCCACCGGACCCTCGACGAGCTCGACCGCGCACGGCATTGGATGATGCTGCTTGGACGCAAGTCGGCGCCCGAGAAGGTCGCATCCTTCCTTCTCGACATGGAGGAACGTCTTCCCGCCGACGCATGCGATGCGCCGGGCGGTTTCCAACTCCCCTTCGGCCGACAGCAGATCGCCGACATATTGGGGCTGACGATCGAGACGACGTGCCGGCAACTCACGCGCATGCGCAGCGACGGTCTCGTCGACCTCCCTTCGCGGCGCGCGGTACGCATCAACGATCGGGCCCGTATCGCCGCGATGGCGGGCTGAGCCGATGGCGGCGAGCGCTAAAATGGCCGGGAGGCGGGCGATCTTGCTTGGAGCTGCGCTGCTCCTGTCTCCCGCGGCGTCGGCCGAGCCCGTCCACCCGCAGGGAAGCGTGCTTGAGGCAGCCGAACGGCTGAAACCGGGCGAATATATCTGGGCGCCCGAAATCGCGCCCCGCGGACCTTTGCTCATGATCGTCAGCCTCGCGACCCAGCGCGGCACCCTCTATCGCAACGGGGTGCCGATCGCGATCACCACGGTCTCGACCGGCAAAGCGGGCCATGAGACCCCGACCGGCGTCTTCACGATCCTCCAGCGCGACGTCGATCATCGCTCGAGCCTCTACGACGACGCGCCGATGCCCTATATGCAGCGGCTGACCTGGGGCGGGGTCGCGCTGCACGGCGGAACCTTGCCCGGCTATCCCGCCTCGCACGGCTGCATTCGCCTGCCGCAAGCCTTCGCCCGCCTTCTTTATGGCGTGACCCGGCTCGGGATGACGGTGATCGTCACCGAAGCGGCCGCGGTGCCGCGCGCGGCGCCCGCCGATCCGCTGCTCCAGACGGGGCCCGCGCTGGCCGAAGAGGCAATCCTGTGGGAACCGGACAGGGCGCCCGGCGGGCCCGTGTCGATCATCGTCAGCGCCGCCGACCAACGGATCCTGATACTTAGGAACGGGATCGTTATCGGATCGGCTCCCGCGCGCATAGAGGGGGCGGTGACGGGCACCTCGGCCTTCGTCCGGCGGGCGGGGGCCGAAGGTGCTGCATCCTGGATCGAGGTCGCAATTCCGGGCGCGATCGCCGCCAAGGCGCCGACGCCATCTGCCGGGCGGGTCCAGATCGCTGCCGATGTGCGTGCGCGCCTCGATCCGCTCCTGGGAGCGGGAACCAGCGTTATTGTCACCCCCGACTCGCTTCGCGCCGCAAGCCCCGCGCCCGGCGAGATACTTGACGGCGATGAGGCGGCAGCGCCGGCGCGTTAGCGCCGGACGTGCCGGGCCAAATGTCTAGAGATGCGGCGCGAGCAACAGGACCAAGGTCGCGCCCATCACCAGCGAGAGAAGGGCCGATCCGAGTTTCAGCCGCAGCATCGCTTCGCTGCGGTGTTCCGTGTGAAGAATGCGGGCCATGGATTTCGCTCCGGAAAAAAGCGTCGGGCAGCCGACGCGCCAAGGCACCCGGGACCGCGCCGCACGGCGCGGTCCCGGCACGCCGGACTAGCCGCCGATCTTGATCTTGCGGGCATGATCGCGGGCCTTTTCGACCTTCGGGATATCGACGCTGAGCAGCCCATGCTTGAACTTCGCTTCGATCTTGTCGGCGTCGGCGTCGGTGGGCAGCGTGATGCGGCGCCGGAAGCTGCCGTGGCGTCGCTCGCTGATCAGATGTCCATCCTCGTGGCGCTCGGAGGATTCCTCTTGCTGGCTCGCGAGCAGGAGGACGCCGTCGGCGACCTCGAGACGGATATCCTTTTCGGTGAGCCCTGCAAGCTCGGCCGTGAGCTTATAGGCCGAACCGGTGTCGGCGAGTTCGACCGCCGGGACCGGACTGACGAGCCGCGGGACATAGCTCAACAGGCTGCGGCCAGGCACCGCGAATTCTTCGAACATGCGGTCAAGCTCGCCGCGCAGCCAGTTCATTGCGCCGAGTTCGGCCTGGGCGGGCGGGCTGCCAGCAGTGCGGGTCGGGGTGAGATCGTTCATCAGCTTGTTCCTTTTGAAAATGGAAAAGATCGCGGCGGCGGGCTGTGCCGGAGCAAGGCTCGCTCCGCCGCGACGCGCCGAGGCGCGATCGGGACCTAGCGAGCGGTTTGCGGCACCGGAATCGGGGAAGGTCCCAAGCGGAACCTTCCTTACGGGAAATTGCGGATAAGCGGCCGCCCTCGTCTCGGGCAGGCTTGCGCACACTCGCCGGGCGGTCCGTTGCCACCGCCCGCCGGGCTTTGCTCCCCTCGCGCGGCGAGCGGGGCCCCGATCAAAGGAGAAGGATCATGGCGGCGTTCAAGCGGCAGGCAGGCTTCGACGCGACCGGCGTGTCGGTGACGACCGAGTGCAGCACGGTCACGCTGTGCGGCAAGGTCAAGGCGTGGGCCGAACGCCGCATGGCCGAGCTCGCCGCTGGTCGGCGCCCGGCGTAACCGATGTCGAGGACCATCTCGCGGTCGACAACTGATCCCGCTCGCCTTGGGGAAGAGGCGACCCCCCTGCGGCCGTCCGGACATCCGGGCGGCCGCCTTTCTATCCGTATCATTGCGCATATCGGCCGCGGTCGGCGACCCATAGGCTCGGCGCAGAAACCAAGGAGACGGCTCATGAAGAATATCCTGTTGCTCGTACATGACGACCATGGCCAGGAAGCGCGCCTGCAGGCGGCGCTCGATATCACGCGCGCGGTCGAGGGACATCTCACCTGTATCGACGTCACCCCCTATCCGCTTATCGCCGGCGATGGCTTCGGTTTTGCCGAGACTGTGGTCGTTCTCGACGAGCGCGATAGCGAGGCGAAGAACAAGTCGCTGATCAGCGACAGGCTGTCGCGCGAGGATGTGAGCTGGAGCTGGATCGATGCGATGGACGAGATCGCGAACGCGGTGCTTGACGCCGCCGATCTCGCCGACCTCATCATCCTCAATTGCGCGCTCGACGGCTTCCCGATGCCCGACATGCGCGACATCACCAGCCGCATCGTTGCACGCGCGAGCGCGCCGGTTCTCGCGGTGCCTGAGGGCCTCGAACGCTTCGAGCTCGACCGCGCGCTCGTCGCTTGGGACGGCCGGCCTTCGGCGGCCGCTGCACTGCGCGCTGCGGTGCCGCTGCTCGCCTTCACGAAGGAGGTCGAGATTTTCACCGCGCAGGGCCCCGACAACAATATCGCGCCCGAAGAAGCGGCGACCTATCTGTCGCGGCACGGCATCAAGGCGAGCGTGCGGACGACCGACATTGGCAAGTTCCACGCCGACTTCCTGATCTCGGACGAGAGCAAACTGTTTCGTGCCGATTATATCGTGATGGGCGCCTATGGCCGCGGCCGGCTCCGCGAAACCTTCGGCGGGACGACCAAGAATCTGCTTTCGAAGAGCAAGCGTCCGCTGTTGATGAGCCACTGATCGATGGTTCGCTGCCCCGCTTTCCGGCTTCGGGCTCGCACCCGCAAACGGTCGAGCCCGGAGAATTTTCCAGATGAATTCGATATGCGTGGCGGCCCGAACCCGGTCGCCGTGCGATCGCGCCGGTAACGGAACGATGGACATGTTGATCGCCAGAACGGGGTGGAGCGAGGCGCCGCCCAGCATCCTCATCGTCGAGGATGACCCGGCGGTGCGGCGCTCGTTGCTCCTGCTCCTCCAAGGCCGCGGATTTGCCGCCAAGGCTTGGTCCGCGGCGGATCCTGCGCTGGCCGAGGCGGCCCGCGCCGCGCCCGATTGCCTGATCGTCGATTACCGGCTCGAGGAAAGCGACGGGATCGCCATGCTCGGCTCGCTCCGTGCGCAGGGATGGGAAGGGCCCGCGATCCTGATCTCGGCCTATGCCTCGGGCGAACTGAGCGCGCAAGCGCGCGCTGCGGGTTTCGCGCTTGTCCTCGAAAAGCCGCTGCGCGAACATGCACTTGTCGATGCCGTAACCCGGCTTACGCGCAGCGGATCGCCATCGGCGACGGGCTGAAAGCGCGCCGCTTGTGGCGCATCTGCACGGCCGGGCCTATTCGGGATATTCGCCGGGGGTGGTTTCGGGATGACTGTCGGGAAGCACCGGGGCCTCCGGCGACGTGCGCAGTGGCTGGCGATCGGGGTTCGGCGCCGGCGCCTCGGGGTAGCTCTTGTCCGGCTGGGCCGGCGGTTCGCAGTCGGGGCATTCGGGCGGACGTCCGGCGTGCGCATCGCCTTTCTCGAAATGATCCATGGGATGTGTCTCCTGACGCGCCGGTCTGGCGTGCGTCATCCTTGCCGCTGCACCGCGCCGTCCGCCATTAGGGATTCTCCCTAACCGCCTTGTCCTGCGGGTCGGGGACGAGCACGAGCGCGCCCTCGACCTCTCCGGCGCGGAGCTGGTCCAGCGCGCGGTTCGCGTCGCCGAGCGGCACCGCGGTTACATGCGGGCGCACCCCGCACCGCGCGGCCTGCGCCAGAAAGGCGGTGCCGTCGGCGCGCGTCAGATTGGCGACCGACCGGATCACCCGCTCCTCCCAGAGATCGGCGTAGGGAAAGGCGGGGATGTCGCTCATATGGATGCCGGCGCAAATGACGCGTCCGCCCTTCTGCACCCGGCGCAGTGCTTCGGGCACCAGCGCGCCGACCGGCGCGAAGAGAATCGCGGCATCGAGCGCGGCGGGCGGGGCCTCGTTCGACGCGCCCGCCCAGATGCAGCCGAGGCGGCGCGCGAAATCCTGGCCTGCCGTATCGCCCTCGCGCGTGAAGGCATAGACGTCGGCGCCGTCAGCGATCGCGATCTGCGCGAGAATATGTGCGGCGGCGCCGAAGCCATAGAGGCCAAGCGTCTTCGCGCCGTCCGCCATGCGATAGGCGCGGTAGCCGATCAGTCCGGCGCAGAGCAAAGGCGCTGCATGCACATCGTCGAAGGCATCGGGGATTGCGAGGCAGAAGCGCGCATCGGCGACGACGTGCGAAGCGAAACCGCCGTCGCGCGTGAAGCCGGTGAACTCGGGCGTGTCGCAGAGATTTTCATGACCCGTAGCGCAATAGGGGCAGGCGCCGCAGCTCCGTCCGAGCCAGGGCACGCCGACCCGGTCGCCAAGCCCGAACCGCGTGACGCCCGCGCCGAGCGCATCGACGCGGCCGACGATCTCATGGCCCGGGATGATCGGAAGCCGGCCGCTGATGTCGCCATCGGCGATATGGAGATCGGTCCGGCACACGCCGCACGCGGCGACCGCGATCCGAATCTCGCCGTCTCCCGGTGCCGGCATCGCCCGCTCGACGCGGCGCAGCGACGCCCCCGGCGCGTCGAGCTGCATGGCATGAAAACCTTGGTCCATTGGGTGCGTCTCCAGCCAACTGCCAGTCGGGACGCCGACCCGATGGCCCAGGTCAGCCAAGCTCGAGTTCGAGCAGCGCCAGCGTGGCGTCGCCATCATAGTCGCTCGACTTGAACCCCAGCGTCCGTTCGACCTCCATAGCGCCCCGATTGGCGCGGCTCTCGATCGACCGCAGCGTCTTGAGGCCGCGGGCGCGGGCGAGATCGACGGCATGGTTGAGGAGGGTCCAGCCGACGCCGCGCGTCTTATACGCGGGCGCGACCGAAATCGCGACCTCGGCGGTCACGAAAGCGTCGTCGGCGGCGATCAGCAGGCTCGCGATAAGCTCCGACGTCGCCGCATCGAACGCGAGCAGATGCTCGCGGTGCCGGTGATCGACCCCGATCATCGCCGCGAGCTGGGCGCTCGAAAGGTGCGACTGGCCGCTAAGAAAGCGGAACTGCATGTCGTCCGCCGTCAGGCCGTCGAAGAAATGGTTGACGATGTCGGCGTCGCTGTCGGCGACCGGCCGGAGGCGAAGATCGACGCCGCTGCGGGTCTGCAGGCAGGTCTCGGTCGCCTCGCCCAGCGTGGTGTCGGGCGCATTGGTGAGCGTCATCCTCTGTCTCCTTGATTTGGGTCGGGCCGCCGGAGCGGCGAAGTGCGAAGGGTGAGCGTGCCCGCGATGCGGCTTCGCTCGCGCCTCGGGTCCGCCGGCGCGCGATTTACGGGGGTCCGGCGCGGATACGCGCGAATTGGGGTCAACGGACTGGGTCGTGGCATCGCCTGCTCCTTTGCGAAGTCAGGCTAACGCACAGAGCGGTCGGCGCATTTCGTAATTATACGGAGCGACCCACTGTGCCGCCCGGCCTGAAAGCGCGGCGTTATTGATCAGGGTCAATGAAAGCGGTGTGCATAAGGGCTTCCCTCTCTGCCACTTTGAAGGAGAGCAAGACATGCGAAACCTGTTGATTCACGCCGACGCGAGCCCGGCCATGGCCGGGCGCACCGAAACCGCGCTCGCGATCGGGCGGCGCCTCGGCGCCCATCTCAGCTTCCTGATCTGCTCGCCCTTCCAGCAGTTCATCGCCTCGGACCCCTTCGGCGGCATGTATCTGGCGCGCGAACAGCTCGCCGAGGCCCAGCTTGCCGATGCCGAGCTCGAGGCCCGGCTCGCGGCACAGCTCGCGCGCGAGGATGTGCCCTGGGACGTCGCAATCGCCGACGGCGATGCGCTCGCGTCGTTGTCGCTCGCCGCGACGCTCGCCGATCTGGCCATCGTCTCGCTCGGCCTCCGCGACCGGCGCGGCCTCGCGCAGCCGACGCTGGCGGGCGACCTCGCGATGACCGTGCCGGCGCCCGTCCTCGCCCTGCCCGCCGAAGGCCAGCCGCTCGACCTTGACGCCCCGGTGATGATCCTGTGGAACGGCAGCCCGCAAGCCGCGCACGCCTTGCGCGCCGCGGCGCCGTTGATGGGGAGCGCGGGGACGGTGACGATGGTTCAGGTCGGTCCGGATGAGGGACGGGTGCCCGCCGAGGATGCGCTTTGCTATCTGTCGCGGCACGGCATTCATGGTGAGCTTCGCCGCCTCGATCGCGGGGCGCTTACGCCCGAGGAAATTCTCGAGGGAACCGCGAAGGAGCTGGCGCCGGGGCTCATCGTGATGGGCGCCTATGGGCGTCCGCGGCTGCGCGAGACCCTGTTCGGCGGGGTGACGCGCTATCTGCTCGAAGCCGCGCCTGCGCCGCTCCTGCTCGCCCATTGACCGCGATGCGCGCCTGCCGGGCGCCCGGCGCATGACCGATTGCCTGTCCTGCATCGTGCGCAACCGCGCCATCTGTGCAAGCCTGCGGCCCGACGAGCTCCTCTTGCTCGGCTGGATGGGCCGGCGCCAGCGCGTGAGCAGCGGTCACACGCTCCTGTGGGAGGGCGACGACGCGCCGGTCGTCGCCAATGTACTCGAAGGGGTGCTGAAGCTCGTTGCCGCGACCGCCGACGGCCGCGAGCAGATCGTCGGCATCGTCTTTCCCTCGGACTTCATCGGGCGGCCGTTCGGGAAGGAAAGTCCTTACAGCGTCAGCGCGATCAGCGAGGCCGAGCTTTGCATCTTCCATCGCGACCAGTTCGACGAGTTCGCCGGCGACCATCCCGACCTGCAACAGAAATTGCTGCGCCGCACGCTCGGCGAGCTCGATCGCGCACGCCGCTGGATGCTTTTGCTCGGGCGCAAGTCGGCGTCTGAGAAGGCCGCCTCCTTCCTGCTTGAAATGGCCGAGCGCTTGTCGCCATCGCCCGGTGCGGCGGACGCGGCGCGCGGCTTCGAGCTGCCCTTCGGTCGCCAGCAGATCGCGGACATTTTGGGCCTCACCATCGAAACCACGAGCCGCCAGTTCACCAAAATGCGCGCCGATGGCCTGATCGACCTCCCATCCCGACGCAAGGTCGTCATCAACGACCTTGCGGCTCTGAACGAGATGGCGGGCTGACCGGCCACCGGCGCGAGGTGGGAGGCTAGAAGCGGAAGGCGACGCCGGCGCTGACCACCCAGGGATCGAGCTTGTGCCGCGTCTTGAGCACCTCGGTCGTCCCGGCATACCAGGTCGCGGTCGGGCGCAGGAAATAGCGCTTGGCGTCGAAGGACAGCGCAAGGCCCTTGTCGTTCACCGGAATATCTACTCCGGCCTGGAGCGCGGCGCCGAGCTTGTCGCCCATCTTCTGCCGCGTCGCGCCGAGCGACCGGGTCGTCGCGCCGGGCTTTTCGTCGATGAAGATGAAATAGCTCGGACCCGCGCCGAGATAAGGCTGGATACCGCCGTCCCTGCCGAAATGATATTTGAACGTGAGCGTCGCGGGCACGATCTTCGCGTTCGACACCAGGGTTGCGCCATTGAGCGCGCCGCGGCCGCTCACGTCATGCTGGGTGACCCCGGCGATCGTCTCGAGCGAGATATGGTCGGCGACATAATATTCGATCGCGATCGTCGGCGTCACATTGTCGTCGGCCTTCGTCTGCGTTCCGGCCGGCAGCCCGATCCGGTCCAGCTTGACGTCGCTGATCTTGCCGTCGGGTGCGACATAGGTCGCGAAAATCTTGAACTGGATATCGCCGGCCTTGGCCGCGGCTTGGCCGGGAATCGCGGCGGCGGCCGCCAGCGCGATCAGGGAGAGATGCTGCTTTTTCATGGTCGTTGCTCCTTGCGTTGACCTCAGCTCCCTGCACCAGGCTCGACCGCCGGGCATTGATGCCGCGCAATCTATTCGTTGATCCTGGTCAATGTTTTTGCCCCGACGCGCGGCCAAGAGCGGTCTCGAACCATGCGGCTGCGAAGCCGCGCGAAGACAGGGGCAAGCGATATGGACACTCTGGTAGCAAAGGCGGGGGGCTGGCTCGGCCTGGCCCTGCTCGCGCTGGTGATGGCGGCGGTCGCGGTCGATGCGCCCTTCGCCGTCCATATGGTCATCGTCGCGCTCGCCGCTTTGCTGATGCTCTGGGCGACCGTGTTGCGGGCCGATTATGAGGCGATCGCGCGCGGCCTATTGAAGATGCCGGACGATCAGGGCGTCTATGACGACGACCCGGTTCGCTGGGGCGTCATTGCCACGCTGTTCTGGGGCATTGCCGGCATGGCGGCAGGCCTCTTTATCGCGCTCCAGCTTGCCTTTCCGGCGCTCAACCTCAATCTCGAATATACGACCTTCGGGCGCATCAGGCCGCTCCACACCTCGGCGGTGATCTTCGCTTTCGGCGGCAACGCGCTGATCGCGACCAGCTATTATGTCGTGCAGCGCACTTGCCGCGCGCGGCTCGCCTTCCCGACGCTCGCCCGCTTCGTCTTCTGGGGGTATCAGCTGTTCATCGTTCTGGCGGCGACCGGCTATCTGATGGGGGTCACCGAGGCGAAGGAATATGCCGAGCCCGAATGGTATGTCGATCTCTGGCTGACCATCGTCTGGGTCGCCTATCTCATTGTCTTCCTCGGCACGATCGTGAAGCGCCGCGAGCCGCACATCTATGTCGCGAACTGGTTTTACCTCAGCTTCATCATCACCATCGCGATGCTGCACCTCGTCAACAATCTGTCGATGCCCGCCAGCATCTTCGGGTCGAAGAGCTACGCCGCTTTCGCGGGCGTCCAGGATGCGCTGACGCAATGGTGGTACGGGCACAACGCGGTCGGCTTCTTCCTGACCGCGGGCTTCCTCGCGATGATGTATTATTTCGTGCCGAAGCAGGCCGAACGCCCGGTCTACAGCTATCGCCTTTCGATCATCCACTTCTGGTCGCTGATCTTCCTCTACATCTGGGCGGGGCCGCACCACCTCCACTACACCGCGCTCCCCGACTGGGCGCAGACGCTGGGCATGGTCTTTTCGATCATGCTGTGGATGCCGAGCTGGGGCGGGATGATCAATGGGCTGATGACGCTCAACGGGGCGTGGGACAAGATCCGCACCGACCCGATCATCCGCATGATGGTGATGGCGCTCGCCTTCTACGGCATGAGCACCTTCGAAGGCCCGATGATGTCAATCAAATGGGTCAACTCGATGTCGCACTATACCGACTGGACGATCGGCCATGTCCATTCGGGCGCGCTGGGCTGGAACGGCATGATCACTTTCGCCTGCGTCTATTATCTCGTGCCGCGCCTGTGGAACCGCCCACGTCTCTACAGCCTGCGGATGGTGAACTGGCACTTCTGGCTCGCGACGGTGGGGATCGTTTTCTACGCCGCGTCGATGTGGGTCGCCGGCATCATGCAGGGGCTGATGTGGCGGGAGTACGGCGCCGACGGCTACCTCGTCTACAGCTTTGCCGAAAGCGTCGCTGCGATGCACCCGATGTATCTGATCCGCGCCGCGGGCGGGGCGATGTATCTCGCGGGCTTCCTCATCATGGTCGTCAATGTCTGGGCAACGCTCGGCGGCAGGATCCGCGCCGAAAAGCCGATGACCGAAACCCCGCACAATGCGGCGGCGGATCGCCCGCTCGCCCTCGCGCCCGCCGAATAAGGAGCCCATTCATGGCAAAGCATGACGCCAAAAAGGGCTTCAGCCACAAGATTCTCGAGCGCAACGTCACCCTGCTCGGTCTCTTCGCGCTCGTCGCGGTCACCATCGGCGGCATCGTCGAGATCGCGCCGCTCTTCTGGATCGACAACACGATCGAGAAGGTCGACGGCATGCGGCCCTATACGCCGCTCGAGCTTGCAGGGCGCAACATCTACATGCGCGAGGGCTGCTACACCTGCCACAGCCAGATGATCCGCCCGTTCCGCGACGAGGTCGAGCGCTACGGCCATTACAGCCTCGCCGCCGAGAGCATGTACGACCATCCCTTCCAATGGGGGTCGAAGCGCACCGGACCCGACCTTGCGCGTGTCGGCGGCCGCTATTCGGACGAATGGCACCGTGCGCATCTGATCGATCCGCGCAGCGTCGTTCCCGAATCGATCATGCCGCCCTATGCATTCCTCGCCGAAAAGGACCTCTACACCGGCGATATGCGCAGCGACCTTCGAGCCTTGTCGCGGGTCGGCGTACCTTACACGAAGGAAGCGATCGCGGCGGCGAACGAGGATATGAAGGCGCAGGTCGATCCGGCTGCCGGCGTAGACCTCCAGAAGCGCTATCCCAAGGCGCAGGTGCGCGACTTCGATGGCGATCCCGATCGCCTCACCGAAATGGATGCGCTCGTCGCCTATCTCCAGATGCTCGGCACGCTGGTCGACGTCGAGAAGGCCGGCCCCCAGGAGCAAGCGCACGCACCCGCGGTAAAGGGGGAGACGGCACGATGAGCTACGACGCGCTCAGGCATTTTGCCGACAGCTGGGGCTTGCTGGCGATGGCGATCCTCTTTCTTGGCCTGGTGATTTGGCCTTTTCGCAAGGGTGCGCGGCGGCATCACGACGAAGCCGCGACGATGATCTTCAAGGACGACGAGCATGGTTGATCGCAAGCGCATCGACGAGGCCACCGGGACGAGCACGGTCGGCCATGAGTGGGACGGCATCGAAGAACTCGACACGCCGATGCCGCGCTGGTGGATCTGGACCTTCTACGCCACGATTGTGTGGGCCTTGGGTTATGTGATCCTCTATCCGGCGTGGCCGATGATCCACGGAGCGACCCAAGGCGTGCTGGGCTGGTCGAGCCGCGCCGAGCTAAGCGCCGAGCTTCGCGCCGACGCCGCGCGCCGCGCCCCGGTCACCAGCGCGATCGCCACGACCGCGATCGCCGACTTGCCCGCCAAGCCCGAACTGATGCAGGCCGCCGTCCAGGGCGGCGGGGCGGCTTTCCGGGTCCATTGTGTCCAGTGCCATGGCGCTGGTGGGGCGGGGCTCAAGAAACTCTATCCGAGCCTGACCGATGACGATTGGTTGTGGGGAGGCGACCTCGCTTCGATCCAATATACGATCACCAACGGCATCCGGAATCCCGACCATGCCGAGACGCGCACCAGCCAGATGCCGGCCTTTGGGCGCGACGGCATCCTCGATGCATCCCAGATCGCCGATGTCGTAAGCTATGTGCGTGCGATCAGCGGCCAAGAGAAGGCCGGCGCCGCCTCGACCCGCGGCGCCGCGATCTTCGAGGCCAATTGTTCGGTTTGCCACGGTCCGGGCGGGCAGGGTGGGCGTGCCGTGGGTGCGCCGAAGCTCACCGACGCCATCTGGCTCTACGGGGGCGACCGCGACAGCCTGACGGCGGCGATCAACCAGCCGCGCAACGGCGTCATGCCGCGCTGGAACAACCGTCTCGACCCTGCGACGATCAAGATGCTCTCCGCCTATGTTTATTCGCTGGGTGGCGGCGAGAAAGCGCCGCTGGCCGCCGCGACGCCCGAAGGGCAGGGAGCAGATGGCCAGCCCTGAAGACCTCACCGGTGGGAATGGACCGCTCTATGCGGCGCGGAAAGGCGTCTACCCCAAGAAGGTCGACGGTCCCTTCCGGCGCTTCAAATGGGCGATCATGTTCGTCACGCTGACGATCTACTACGGTACGCCTTGGATTCGCTGGGACCGTGGGCCTTACGCGCCCGACCAAGCGGTGCTCGTCGATCTGGCGCATCGCCGTTTCTTCATGTTCCAGATCGAGATCTGGCCGCATGAATTCTATTATGTCGCGGGCCTGCTCATCATGGCAGGGATCGGGCTGTTCCTCGTTACCAGCGCGGTCGGTCGCGCTTGGTGCGGCTATGCCTGCCCGCAGACTGTCTGGACCGACCTCTTCCAGCACGTCGACCGCCTGATCGACGGCGACCGCAATGCCCAGATTCGGTTGGCGAACAGTCCCTGGACCCTCGAGAAACTTGCCAAGCGCGCCATCAAATACGGAATCTATCTTGTCGTCGCCTTCTGGACCGGCGGCGCATGGATCATGTATTTTGCCGATGCGCCGACCCTGACAGCCGATTTCTGGACCGGACAGGCGGCTCCGGTGGCTTATGGCACCGTCGCGGTGCTCACCGCGACGACCTTCATCTTCGGCGGCTTCATGCGCGAGCAGGTGTGCGTCTATATGTGTCCCTGGCCGCGTATCCAGACCGCGATGATGGATGAGAAGTCGCTTCTCGTGACCTACAAGGACTGGCGCGGCGAACCGCGCGGCAGCACCAAGAAAGCGCAGGCGCGTCCGGGAGCTTTCGGCGACTGCATCGACTGCAACCAGTGCGTCGCGGTCTGCCCGACCGGGATCGACATCCGCGAAGGGCCGCAGATCGGCTGCATTACCTGCGCGCTGTGCATCGACGCCTGCGACGGTGTGATGAAACAGGTCGGCCGGCCGCGCGGACTTATCGACTATTGCACGCTCGACGATGCTGCGGTCGAAAAGGCGGGGGGTGTCGCACAGACTGTCCGCAAGACGCTCCTTCGACCGCGCACGCTCATATACTTTGGGGTTTGGGTCGCCATCGGTGCTGCGATGCTCTTCTCGCTCGGCCAGCGCACACGTCTCGATCTCGCAGTCCAGCATGAACGCAGCCCGCTCTATGTCCAGCTGTCCGACGGGCATATCCGCAACAATTACACGCTGAAAGTCCGCAACATGGAAGCGCGGCCGCGCCGCGTTGCCATCGCGGTCGACGGCTTGGCCGAAGCCCGGTTGTGGACCGAGGCCGGAACGCGCGAACGCGCCAGCCAGCATATAGAAATCGCGCTGGCGCCCGATAGCGTGACCCGTGTGAAGCTCTTCGTCGCGGCGCCCGGCGCAGGACCCGAGCGCCAGGATTTCACCATCGCGGTGCGCGGCCTCGATGGTGACCCGCGCGGCGACAGCGACATCATCCAGTTCGACCGACCGGAGACTGCCCCATGACCGACCGCCCCACGGCCAAGGCCTTTACCGGCTGGCACATGACCGCGATCCTCGTTGCCTTCTTTGCCGTCGTGATGACCGTCAATTTCACGATGGCGCGGTTCGCTTCCTCGACCTTTGGGGGGACGGTCGTCGACAACAGCTATGTCGCGAGCCAGCGCTACAACCAATGGCTGAAACGTGCCGACGCGCAGGACCGGTTGGCGTGGAAAGAGACCGTCAGCCTCGATCCCGCGCGGCATGTTCTGTTGACGGTTCGGAAAAATGATCTGCCGCTCGGCGACCTTAGCGTGTCGGCGACCGTCAGTCACCCGGTTGGGCGCACCGCGCCCGTCGCGCTCCATTTCGAGCCGGCGGCGGGCGGCGTGATGCGCTCGGTCGAGCCGCTGGCGTTGGGGCGCTGGCGGCTCGACCTCAGCGTCCGGCACGGCGCGGACGAAGCGCGTTACCGGAAGGATGTGCAATGAGCGCCGCCGCTCTGATCGAGCGCGATTTCGCCGTTCCCGACATTCGCTGCGCGGGCTGCATCGCCAAGCTCGAGCAGGGGCTGGTGCGCGACAAGCGCATCGCCGCTGCGCGCGTCAACTTCACGGAAAAGCGGGTTCATCTCTCCTGCATGCCCGATGCCAACATGCCCGATCTTCTTGGCGCGTTCACGACGCTCGGTTTCGAGGCGCATCCGATCGGTACGGTTGAAGAGGCCGACGCCGAGGCGGAAACGAGCCGCGCGCTTCTCCGCGCCGTCGCGGTCGCTGGCTTCGCGGTGATGAACATCATGCTGCTCTCGGTGTCGGTCTGGTCGGGAGCTATGGGCGCGACGCGTGACCTCTTCCACTGGCTGTCCGCGATGATCGCGCTGCCGACGGTAGCCTATGCCGGACGCCCCTTCTTCCTTTCGGCCTGGCGCGCGCTGCGCCATCGCCGCACCAATATGGACGTGCCGATCAGCATCGGCGTGCTGCTCGTCAGCGTCATGAGCCTTTACGAGACGGTGACGCACGGCGCCCATGCCTATTTCGATGGCGCGGTGATGCTGCTCTTCTTCCTGCTTTGCGGTCGCTGGCTCGACAGCGTGATGCGCGACCGCGCGCGCGGCGGCGTCACCGCGCTGCTTCGCAACATGGGCACCGGCGCGATGGTCTTTCGGCACGAACGCTCGACGCACTGGGTCGACGCTACTGCGCTAGAGCCCGATATGGTCATGCTGGTCGCTGCCGGCGAGCGGCTTGCGGCGGACGGCGTCGTTGCGGGAGGATCGAGCAGCATCGATCTGTCGCTGCTGACTGGTGAAAGCGCGCCGCAGGCGGTTCGCCCAGGCGACGTCGTTCATGCCGGCACCCTCAACCTCGATGCGCCGCTAAAAGTTCGCGTCACCGCGGCGGGCACCGACACCGCGATCGCCGATATCGCGCGGCTGATGGGCGAGGCCGCGCAGGGCAAGTCGCGCTATGTCCGGATCGCTGATCGTGCAGCGCGGCTCTATGCGCCGGCCGTCCATTGCCTTGCGCTGCTTGCCTTTGCAGGCTGGATGATCGCGGGGGGCGGCTGGCACCATAGCCTGCTGATCGCGGCGGCGGTGCTGATCATCACTTGCCCATGCGCGCTCGGCCTCGCCGTGCCCGCGGCGCAAATCGTCGCCGCGGGAGCTCTGATGCGCAAGGGGGTGCTGATCAAGGATGGCTCGGCGCTCGAACGCCTGTCCGAAGTCGACCTCGCGCTCGTCGACAAGACCGGGACGCTGACGCTTGGTCGCCCCGAGGCGCTTGATCTCGGCCGCCTTGATGTCGGGGTCAAGTCGCTGCTCCTCGCTCTGGCGCAGGCGAGCCGCCACCCGCTGAGCGAAGCGCTCACCCGCGGCCTCCAGGCCTATGGTGTCCGTCCCGCCGATGTCGCATCGATCCGCGAAACTCCCGGATTCGGTGTCGAAGGCCGCTGGGCCGGCCGCAGCGTGACGCTCGGCCGGCCGCTCGGAGGCGAACTTGGCGATGCGCTCGCTACACAGCTTGCGGTCGATGGCCGCGCCGTGGCGACGATCCGGTGCGCCGACCGGCTACGCCCCGATGCCCGCGAGGCGATGGAGGCGCTGCGCAGTGGAGGTATCGGCGCGATGATTTTGTCGGGCGATCGCGCGGAAGCAGTCGCGCCAGTCGCGCGCGAACTTGGGCTCACCGCGCAGACAGCGATGAGCCCGCAGGACAAGCTTGGCGCAGTCGCGCGCCAGACGGCGCTTGGGCACAAGGTGCTGATGCTTGGCGACGGGCTGAACGACGGACCTGCGCTCGCGGCGGGACATGCCTCGATGGCGCCGGGATCGGCAAGTGACGTCGGGAAAAATGCCGCCGATTGTATCTTTCTCGGCGACCGGCTGATGCCTGTCGTCGAGACGGTACGAATGGCAAGGCGCACGCAGGCCATCGTTCGCCAGAATTTCATGCTGGCCATCGTCTACAATGCGATCGCCGTTCCGTTGGCATTCCTCGGGCTCGTCACGCCGCTCGTCGCCGCGATCGCCATGTCCGGGTCATCGCTTATCGTCGTCGGCAACGCGCTGCGGCTGAAAGGCGCGATCCGGTGAACGGCCTCATCCTCCTCATCCCGATTGCACTCGGCCTTGGCCTTCTCGGACTCGCCGCCTTCTTCTGGTCGCTCCGCCAGGGGCAGTTCGAAGATCTCGACGGCGCCGCCCTGCGCATCTTCGTCGAGGATGAGGAGAACCGGCCGTCATGATTGCGCGCCGAATCGCCGCGATCGTCGCCGTGGCAGGATTGGCCCTTGCACCGCTTGCGGTCGACGCACGGATCGTCCGTGTTCCGGCATGTGGCGGCGACACGCGGGCCCTGGTCCTGCCCGGCGACCCTGCCGCGCCGCGCGACAAGGGCGACGCCTGCGCCAAGGCCTGTCACGTCGTCACCGGGCGGCGTGACAAATCGTCTGGCAAGAAGGATCGATGCTGCTGACGCGTCCTGCGTTGATCCTGGTCAATGCCGTCGCTGCCCGCAGCGCCTAAACTGGTCTTATGTGGTCCTATCATCCCGATCTGCTCGCCCGGCCCGTGCCGCGATACACCAGCTATCCCACGGCCATGGAGTTTGCCGACGACGTCGGTGCCGACGCCTATGGCGAGGCGCTCGACGGCGTCGAAGCCGCAACATCCCTCTCGCTCTATGTCCACATTCCCTATTGCGAACAGATCTGCTGGTACTGTGGTTGCAACACCGGGGCCGCGGGACGAAAGCAACGCCTGGCAGACTATCTTGCCGCGCTGCAATCGGAAATCGCCCAAGTTGCGAAACGGCTCGGGGGTCGCGGCCGGGTCCACCGGATCGCCTTTGGCGGTGGCAGCCCCAATGCGATCGCGCCTGTCGAACTGATACGCCTGCTCGATCTTCTGCTCACCCTTTTCGATGCCCATCATCCCGACATATCGATCGAACTCGATCCGCGCGGCTTTTCGTCCGAATGGGCACTGGTGCTCGCCGCGGCCCGCGTGACCCGCGTCAGCCTTGGCATCCAGACCTTCGCGCCGCACGTCCAGCAGGCGATCGGACGCATCCAGCCGCTCTCGCACATCGAACGCGTCGTCGCGTCGTTACGGCTCCGCGACATCGATGCGATCAATTTCGACCTGATGTACGGCCTGCCGGAGCAGACGCTCGCCGATCTCGACGCGACGCTCGACGAGACAATTCGTCTCGCCCCGAGCCGGATCGCGCTGTTCGGCTATGCGCATCTGCCCGACATGATCCCGCGCCAGCGTCGGATCGACGCCAGCAATCTGCCCGATCATAAATTGCGCTTCGAACAGGCCGAGCGTGGATATGAGCGCCTCATTGCCGCGGGGTATCAGCCCATCGGCTTCGATCATTTCGCGCGCCCCGAGGATCCGCTCGCCGCTGCCGTCGGCGAGGGGCGGGTGAACCGTAACTTTCAGGGCTTTACCGACGACGACGCTTCGGTCCTGCTCGGTTTCGGTGCGAGCGCGATCAGCAAATTTCCCGCCCTGATCGTCCAGAATGAAAAGCGCGCCGGACATTATCGCGACCTGATCGGCAACGGCAGGCCGACCGCGACGCGCGGGGTGATGATCGACGCGAACGAACGCAAGCGCGGCGCGATCATTCGCGACCTTCTTTGCAGCGGGCGGGCGCGGATCGATGCGTCGTTCAGCAAAGCGGCGCGTGCTGCGATGGACGGATACGAAGACCGCGGCCTGATCGATTGGGAGGGAGATGAGCTGGTTATCCGCGAATGCGGACGGCCCTACGCGCGGCACGTGGCGGCGCATTTCGACCGTGTCCGGGGAAAGTTGTAAGCGCGCTACCCGGGGGAACGATGGGCGGAGATCGGAGACAGCAGGGGGCATTGATCAGGAATTGACCGAACGGCGGCTATCCCGACCCCATATCTCCGACACCAAACCCCAATTCTGCCCGACCGCGAACGGCGGTTCTCACGGAATGCACTATTCGCAGTCGCCAGCGTCAGGCACGGCAGGCCTTTCCTTTTGGAATCCGTGCATGCCGAACCACCATTGCAGGGCGATGATCGCACCCTTTGCGGGCTGGAGGAAGGCTATCATCAGGGCGAGCATCAGCGGGACGATGATCGCGGCCAGCGCGGCTAGCGACAGCGCCGTTTCCTGAACGAGCGCGATGATGACCGGCGCCATGATGTGGCCGGTGAGAAAGATCGACACATAGGCCGGAAAATCGTCGGCTTGCTGGCGCGTCCAGTCCTGGGCGCAATGGGGGCAGTGCGCGACCGGCTTGAGGAAGCGGGTAAACAGCCTTGCCTCGTTGCAACGCGGACAGCGGCCCAGAATCCCGCGGACGATCGCCTCGCGGCCCGTGGCCGGGAGCTCGGGGCGCGTGTCTTCAGGGACATGGTCGGGTGAAGGGGGGCGAGCCTTCCTCACGATGGGCCGGTCGAAGGGCGACTGCACGAAATTGGGCATCGGCTATGCCCGCTGCCCGCGCCTGGACGGCGCGCGATTTGATCGATTGTTTAGCATCATCCATATATACAGCATTAGTTGATGGTGTTAAGATTGATAATTGATGTATAAAACGCCAAGGAGCTGACATGATCACCTCGCAGCAGATGCGGGCCGCGCGTGCCCTTCTCGGGATCGATCAGCGTGAGCTCGCCGAACTGGCCAGCCTTTCGCTTCCGACGATCCAGCGCATGGAAGCATCCAATGGCCAGGTTCGCGGTGTCGTCGATACGCTGGTGAAGGTAATCGGCGCGCTCGAAAGCAACGGCATCGAACTGCTCGGCGAATATTCGTCGAGCGTCGGGACGGGGCGCGGCGTGCGGCTCCGCGAAGTGGCGGACACCGATCCCAAACGGCCTGGGCGCGGGCTCCTGTCCGCAAAATTTCCGAGCCGGCCCGAAATTCGGTGACACCCGAGACCTATACGCCGAAGCTCTTTACGGTCTTTCGCGAGGGTTATTCCGCCGCCACATTCCGCGCCGATGCGATCGCCGGCCTGACCGTCGCGATCGTCGCCCTGCCGCTCGCCATGGCGCTCGGCATCGCCAGCGGCGCATCTCCCGACAAGGGGCTGATTACCGCGGTCGTTGCCGGTTTCCTGATCTCGGCGCTCGGGGGATCGCGCGTCCAGGTTGGCGGGCCGACGGGCGCCTTTGTCGTCGTGATCTTCAATGTGATCGCGAGCCACGGCTATGACGGGCTGCTCATCGCCACTTTGCTTGCGGGACTGATCCTGATCCTCGCCGGCGTGCTGCGCCTCGGGCAGATGATCAAATATATCCCCCATCCAGTCGTCACCGGCTTCACCGCGGGGATCGCCGTCATCATCGCGTCGAGCCAAGTGAAGGACTTCTTCGGGCTTGCGATCGACAAGGTGCCCGCCGACTTCATTCCCAAATGGCAGGCCTATGCGGCAGCCTTGCCGAGCGCAAGCTGGGCTGCCATCGGCGTCGGCGTGGGGGCGCTCGCGATCATTATTGGCCTTCGCAAGCTGGCACCGCGGCTTCCCGGCTTCCTAATCGCCGTGGTGGTTAGCTCGCTTGTCGTGGCGATGTTCAACCTTCCGGTGGACACGATCGGTTCGCGTTTTCCAGACATTCCCGCGGGTCTTCCAATGCCCGCGTTTCCGGAGATTTCGTTTGCGAAGATGAACGCCGTCCTGCCGTCTGCCTTTACCATCGCCTTCCTCGCCGGGATCGAGGCGTTGCTCTCTGCCGTCGTCGCCGATGGCATGGCCGGGACGCGGCACCGCTCGAACCAGGAACTGCTCGGGCAGGGCGTCGCCAATCTCGGCTCGGCGCTCTTCGGCGGCCTCCCCGCAACGGGGGCGATCGCCCGCACCGCGACCAATATCCGATCGGGCGCGAAGACGCCGGTCGCGGGAATGATGCACGCCGCTTTCCTTCTGCTCTTCATTCTCTTCGGCACCGATCTGATGGCCTATGTGCCGATGGCGGCGCTCGCCGCGATCCTGTTCATGGTCGCCTGGGGCATGAGCGAATATCAGCGTTTTCTTGTGCTGCTCCGCATGCCGAACGGCGATCGCGCCGTTCTTCTGCTCACCTTCGGGCTCACGATACTCGTCGACCTGACGGTCGCGATCGCCGTCGGAGTGACACTCGCGTCGCTGCTGTTCATGGCGCGCATGGCCGAAACGGTCGAAGTGGACGGTAGCGGCAGGCGCGATGCCGAACTCGACGCCGAAGATCTCGACCAGCGCGACGACCTGCCGCCGGGTGTCGAAGTGTTCCGGATCGCCGGCCCCTTCTTCTTCGGCGTCGCGGGCGAGCTGCTCGACACGCTGCGCCGATTGGGGCAGTCGCCGCGCGTGATCATCCTGCGCTTGCGGCTTATGCCCCTGCTCGATGCCAGCGGCGCGCAGGCGCTCGAGGAATTTGTCGAGCAGGCGCGGCTGGCAGGGGTGCAGATCATATTGTCAGGTGTGCAGCCGCAGCCCTGTTCGATGCTCGAACGCGTCGGGCTTGGCGAAACGTCGATGAAGCTCTCGCATGCGATTGATTATGCGCGCGCGCAGTCGCTCGCCATCGAGCTACTCGAGAAGACATGAACGCGGTGTGCGCTCTGCGCGCGCTCAAAGCCGACCGCGCCCGTTCAACCGACCCACTGTCCAACCCCAATGGAGCATGAAATGACCAGCGATAATGATTATGCCTATGACGAGGAGAGCGGCGAGTGGATGCCGGCTTCCGAACTGGCGGCTCGAAAAGCCGCGTCCGGGCAGGTCGAAGTGCGCGACGCGGTGGGCAACATCCTCCAGGACGGAGATCAGGTCGTCCTCGTCAAGGATCTCGACGTCAAGGGAGCCGGCAAGACGCTCAAGGTTGGCACCGTCATCAAGTCGATCCGGCTGACCGGTGATCCGCAAGAGATCGACTGCCGGCATGAGGCGATCAAAGGCCTCGTCCTGCGTGCGGAGTTCGTGCGCAAGCGTTGAGCCTCCTATGCGGGCTTATAGGGCGCGATGGCGGACGACGGTCTTGGTCGATCCGCACAGGCCGCACGGTGCTTTGCCGCGGTCGAACTTCTTCTCGTCGCCAAGGCCACGCGTCACCGCATTGGCCTGGCTGCGGACCGACAGGTTGAGCCGATCGGTGATGCAATCGTCGCAGATCGCGCCGCCTTCCAGCGATTCGATCAGCTGCTCGATCTGTCCTGCTATCGTCATGCGTCGAGGCATAGGCCTGCCATAGTTATCGTCACCGCGCGCCGAAAGATCCAATATCCGATTGAGGCCCGATGATGAAGCGCCCGGCAAACTCTCCTCCGTGAAGGACGGGCGACGCCTATTCACGCCGGGAAGAGCTCGCGGACCGATAACGGCATCGGATCACATCTCCATGATGTTTCATACATCAAATATCATACTTAACAATCGAAGAGACCATTGTATATATGCATTGTGCCCAATGATCGATCATCTGGCTTAAGCAAGATTTGGCCGCGCGGTCGAATTGTGCTCACGCGAAGGCGCAATCGAAACCTGGCCAAGCCGGATCGATGCCGTCCCCGCAACAGACAAGAAAAACCATGGTGCTTGTGACATGACCGCCAGCCTCAAGCCAACTTTGCGTAACTGCGAATTCTACCTGGCTCGCATGAATGCCTGCCAAGCGGAAGCACGTACGACGTCGCTGCCGAATGTCCGGGACCGGGCCCTTCGCGCCGCTGCGGCATGGCAGGAGATGTACGAGAAGGCCCGGCTATTTGAGAAACGGCAGGGCCGTTGATTTCGTCCGCTCCGAATATTGGGCGGATCGGGATGCTTCGGGTCTGTCGTAGCGGCCGTAGATTCCCGTTCGCGCAGCCCCCTCTTCCGGGCGGGAGGCATATATGACGACATTCTTGATCATCCTTGTCACCATTTTGCTGCTCGTCCTGTTCGTGGGCGTCACCATTGCAGGGGGACGGGCGCATGATCGGCAAAACGAACGTCGTGACGATGACCGATAGGGCCGCAGAACGCCTGGAAGTCGAGGGCGACATGGCTTGCGGACCCGAAACAGCTCCGGACTTGCATGGCGAAGGTCAAACGGGGACCGAGCTGGATCATTTTCTCGATCACCTCGACGACATCGACCGCGATCATCGTCATTTCGAACGATATGGCCCTGACGGTGACGATCCGCATCTGATGGAGCAAAGCGGATTTGACGTTCCGCTCGTCTTCGAGCTCGGCAATATACGAAGTCTCCTGGCCAATTGGGCCTTTGTGCAAAGCGCGATGAGTATCGACGACCCGGACAGGCTGATGCTTGACTATACGCGCCAGATGATGGGTTTCCTCCTGTTCAATGCCTCTCCGGGGGCCATCGAGATCATCGGGCTCGGCGGAGGGTCGCTGGCAAAATATTGCTATAAATATCTGCCCAATAGCTTGATCACCGCGGTCGAAATCGATCCCGAGGTCATTGCCGTTGGCGACCAATTCTTGATGCCGCCCGAGGGTGATCGCTTCGAGATCATCTGTGATGATGGAGCCGAATTCGTAAGGCGAGACACGAGAAGCTGCGACATCTTGCTCGTGGATGGCTTCGACAAGGACGGGCAGCCAGCCCAGCTCTGCTCCTCGGAATTTTACCGCGATTGCCATTCGCGGTTGAACCCGGGAGGCGTCTTCGTGATCAATCTATGCGATCATCACTGGAAGCACGCCTCTATCCTGTCTCGCATACGGGAGTGCTTCGGACTGGTTATCGATCTTCCAGTAAAAATCGGGATGAACCGGGTCATATTCGCATTCAAGGACGAGCGACCGTGCCTGGATCCTGGGGAGATTCAGCGGATCGCCCGCAATCTCGACCAGGTCCATCCCATCTCCTTTTTATCTCTAGCAAAGGAAGTTTTGGACAGGGTAGAGGCTCTTGATCAAAACCCTGTCAGCAGGACGGAACGTAATTGTCGTGCATCACAGTCACTATCAATAGCCCTGCTTTGGTCCGTCGACTGAGCCTCTTGGCTGGATAAATGTCCCGTTCCCGCGTCGCTAGCGCAGTGCGAATGCCTGGGTTGATTGCCATGAACTTGCGCACAAACGCCCGCGCATTGGCGCCGACTGCGCGAAGTCTGCTCGTCACGAATTGCGCCCGAAAGCGGATCGGCCGTTGCCAGCCAAAAGCCGAATTCGCCGCTGCAGTCCAACTCCTCACGCCAGTGCTACCAGCGCCGAGCTTCCCAGCTATGGGTTCATTCCAGCTGTCCGATCGCGCCGGCATCGATGGTATCTGGTGAAGGTTTCGCAAAAATTGTTGTCGCTACAGGACCGTTATATAAAGAAAATATCCCTTTAATGTGAGTCCCTGTTTTGGAATCGCATTAAAAAACCGCAGAATACTACGGTTTAGAGGGCCTGCTTCGAGTCCTCTTCTGGCACCACTTACCGCTCTCAAAACGCCCCAGAACCATCGACAAAATGGCAGAAATTTGCCATCGTTGGTCTGCTGGGCCCTGAAAGCGGTCGTTCGATCACCACAAGCGGCAGCTTTGCGCCCCGTCTTGGTCCTCGAGGCGGCGAGTGGAGGAAGATTCGTCCGGCGCCTCTTCGCTAACCTGCCATTGAACACCATATAGCGGAGCCCGGCATGTTCACCAACGTGGGGAAACTGCTGTTGGGTCGAAGAAGGATGCTTTCGTAGCTCTATGCAATCGACCGACGAAACCTTGGAAGAACTCGGCTGGAAAGCCTGTTTCAGCGCGCAGGTCACAAGCGAGGAAGCAGGGCAATGCCACCCGGTCCGGGTGATGGCGGTCCATCGCGGCAAGATTGCCGTCGCGGGCGCGGGGTCGCGGCGTTTCATCTCACCCTATATTCCCGGCGCCGGGCCCTTGGACGATCATCCGACGGTCGGCGACTGGCTGCTTATCGACCGCGACACGCTGGAACCCATACGCGTCCTTCGTCGGATGAACCTGTTCAAGCGGCGCGCACCCGGTGATCCCCGCAAGGAGCAAATGATCGCCGCCAACGTCGATACGCTGTTCATCGTCGCCTCGTGCAACCAGGATTTCAGCGTCGCGCGGCTTGAGCGCTACCTGGTGCTCGCGCGCGAGGTAGGAGTGAACGCCGTCGTGGTTCTCACCAAGACCGACCTGACGGACACGCCGGAGACTTTCGCGGCGGCGGCGCGCGCGATCGAGCCGGAGTTGCGCGTCGAAACCGTCAACGGCCGCGATCCCGCCAGTGTCGCCCGCCTCGCGGCGTGGTGCGGCAAGGGTGAAACCGTCGCGCTTCTCGGATCCTCGGGCGTGGGCAAATCGACGCTGGTCAACACCTTGCGTGGCTCGGACAGCATCGCCACTCAGGCGATCCGTGCTGGCGATGGTACCGGGCGCCACACGACCACCGTCCGAGAGATGCACCGCCTCGATCGGGGCGGCTGGCTGCTCGACACGCCCGGCATGCGCGAACTGCAACTGTCGGACGCGGCCGATGGAATATCGGAGGTCTTCGACGACTTCATCCAGATGGCGCAGCGCTGCCGTTTCTCCGACTGCGCGCATCGAAGCGAACCAGGCTGCGCCGTCCGGGCCGCGATCGCGGCGGGCGCGCTGCCATTGGCGCGTTTCGATCGCTGGCGTAAACTGGCGGTTGAGGACGATGCCAACAGTGCGCGTCTTGCGAAGCGCTCCCGATAGAGGGGCGTGGCCAGGATGAATACACCGGGAGCCAACGCGATTCCGTCATGGGGTATAATGATTTCGTCCGCCTGATAACCGACAGCCTTTGGCCAATTGGCCGGCTGCCTTGAACCCGATTCCTGAAATCGGATTGTAATCCAGCCTCGGCGGGACGCGGCACACTACACATTCTTCGCACGGATCATCCTGTATCCGGCACGTGCTCGCGCGCTCGGCTTGTATTCGCCCGTGCTAAAGGCATGTTGCATTGCAACAAGATCACGCGAACCCAGGGAGCTCCCCATCCCATGACCAAGATCGACTTGGCGCTCCATGGCGCGCCCGTTCGAACGCCGCTCGCGAAAGCGGCGCGACGCGATGCCAAGATATGGCTCTGCCTGGGGCTGATGGCATTGGACGCGGCGGCGCTGGCCTCCGGCTTCGCGGTGACGCTGATGATCGAGGCGCCCCGGAGCATTTCGGAGGGACTGTGGACGGCGATGTTCGGCGCGCTGTTCGTCCATGCCGCGATCGCCTTCCAGAATCAGGCTTATAATCCGCGGTGCCTGACCCATCGGGTCAAGAGCGTCCGCCAGATGCTGATTTCGTTCGCAACGACCTTGTTCGTCTTCCTGCTCGTCGCCTTCTCGCTGCGGGTGACCGGTAAAGTTCCGCGATTGGCGGTCGGCATGGGCATGGTTACCGCGCTGACTTTACTGGTCGGACAGCGGTTGCTGGTCTGCCATATCGTGCGCAGGGCGTTCGGTCAGCTGACGGCCGAGCTGGTCATCCTCGACGATGCGAACCTGCCGGCGTCCTACCTCGGTCGCGAGATCATCGACGCCCGTGCGTCGGGGCTCCGCACCGATCTCGACGATCCATATATGCTCGATCGCCTCGGCACGGTGTTGCAGGATTACGACCGCGTCACGATCGTTTGCGCGCCCGACCGAAAGGTCGAATGGGCGCGGGCGCTGAAGGGCGTGAACATCCTCGGCGAGATCGTGATGCCTGAGATCGCCGAACTGGGACCACTCACCACGCGGCAATGGGGCGGGGTGACGACGCTGGTGGTGTCATGGGGCCCGCTCAACCGGGCGAACCGGGTGAAGAAGCGGGCGCTCGACCTGGCGGTGACGATCCCGGCGCTGTTGCTGTTGCTGCCGTTGCTGGTGATGGTGGCGATCGCGATCAAGCTCGATTCGCCGGGCCCGGTCTTTTTCCGCCAGGAGCGGATGGGGCGCGGCAACCGCATCTTCCGGATTCTAAAGTTCCGCAGCATGCGTGTCGAGATGACCGACGCGAACGGAGCGCGCTCGGCCAGCCGCGACGACGATCGGATTACCCGCGTCGGGCGGTTTATCCGGACAACGAGCATCGACGAGCTGCCCCAGCTGATCAACGTGTTGTCCGGCGAGATGAGCCTGGTGGGGCCGCGCCCGCATGCGCTGGGCTCGACCGCGGGGGACGAGCTGTTCTGGCGGGTCGACCGGCAATATTGGCACCGCCATGCGCTCAAGCCCGGTATCACCGGACTGGCGCAGATTCGCGGTTTTCGCGGTGCGACCAACACCAAGCGCGACATTCTCAACCGGCTCGAGGCCGATCTCGAATATCAGCATGGCTGGTCGCTGCTGCGCGACATCTCGATCCTGGCGCGCACCGCGCAGGTACTGATGCACCGCAACGCTTATTGAGCTGAGCGCTCTCGCGCCGCGTGTCGTTTCAGCCGTCCACGATCTGCGGAGCAAGGCAGGCAAGCGCGGTGGCAAAGGCCTCGGCGCGATTGGTCGCGCGCATCAGCCCTGCATAGTCACCGGTCCATTGATCGGCGAAGCCGGCGACCTTGCCATAGCTGTTGTCGAGCAGCACGTGCGGGATGTCGAGCAGCAGCGAGAGGATGTGCGCGTGGAGCCGGTCGGTGACGACCAGCTCGCCGGTCGACAGCATCGCTAGGCCGCGCTGAAACCGCCATTCGGCCAGACGCTGCTGCCGCGCGGCGCGCTGCGTCATCGGATCGCGGGTGAAGAGGCGGCCGAGCTTGAGCGACAGGCGCAGGCGGCGTTTCTGGCCGGCATCCTCCTCCAGCCAGTCGTCGGCGACGACGCCGGCGGGCAGCGCATCGGCCTGGCCTGCCGCGCGCTCATGATCGGTGCGCAGCAGCGCGAAGACCGGCACGGTGGCCGCATTGCGCTGCTGGCGGCCGAGCATCAGCGCGGCATCGGGGCAGAGATGGATCGCGCAGTCGAAATGCTGCTCGGCAAAGGCCAGCGAGCGCGCGTCGCGCACCAGTAAAGTGAACCGGCCATGCTCGCGGATCGCTTCGGCCATCTCGGCCGCCGCGGCGGGATCGGCATAATGGATCGACTGCGGCATCTGGACGATCGGGCGGCCGCGTTGCGTGCGAAGGAGATGGAGGCGGAAGGCTTCGTGTTTAGGCCATAGCGTGCCCATGTTGCCGCCGCCATGGATCAGGATCGCTCCGTCGCCGATCGCCGCCCGGCACGCCGCGTCTTCGAAATCAGCGATCGCGGAATAATAGGCCGGAACGCGGCCGCGCCCCCGCAGATAAGCCATCTCGCCGAGCCAGATCGCGGAGTCGCCGACATTGGAGTGATCGGGGAAGTCGACCAAGGCGAGCTTGCCCAGCGGCAGTACGGCGTCGAGCACTCGGGCGAAACGCTGGGCGAGTTCGCCGACGAGCTGGTCGGCGGTCTTCTTGGTCATATACGACCCTTTCTGATGCGTCTGGGCATGGACAGGAGGCGGCTGCGCCACGACCCGGAGATGGCGAGCAATATGATCCCATAAAACAGCGCGCCGATCGCGGTGAGCAGCAGCAACGCCAGCCAGCCCGCCAGATGCGCGTCGAGCAACCGCATCGCGATCGCCAGTGCGACGCCCATCAGCGAGGAGGCAACCAGCGGGGCGCCGACCGCGCCGAAGGTATCGACCGGGCGGATACCCGAGGCGCGGCGGAGCAGCATAATTTGCATCGGCAAGGTGAGATAGGCGCGCCCCACATAGGAGATGGCGACCGCGAAAAGCCCGTAGGGCAATGCGGCGAGCGTCAGGATCACGCCGAGCACAAGCTGGGTGGTCGAGAGCGAGATCAGGCTACGCGACGCCCCCAGCACGCTGAGCGAGGGCGAAGCGAAGAAGTTGAGCGTGAAGGGCACCGCCATGAACGCGAAGATCTGGGCAAGCTCACCGGCTTCGCCCCATTTTGCGCCGAACACGGTAGGGATGGCGACCGGCGCCAGCGCGCCGAAGCCGACGAGCGCTGGAAAGGAGAGCGCTGAGGCACGCGAAATCATCCAGCGATAGGCGTCGCGCAGCTCGGCGGGGTCGTCCTTGACCCGCGCGAGCGTCTGCACCGCGACCTGGGTGAAGGGCTGGATCGCGCCGCGCCCGATCAACTCGACGGTGCGCCAGGCGGTGCGATAGACACCCACCGCGGCGAGCCCGATCCCGGCACCGATCGCCATTTCCTGCACGCGCACCGTCGCGAGAAAGGCGAGCTGGACATAGATCAGGCTGGCATTGAGCATCAGGTTGCCGCGCAGGATCGCAAGGTCGAACTGCCAGCCCGGTTTCCAGTCATAGGAGGCGCGCGACAGTATGACCCCGACGATTTCGGTGACGAGGCGCTGGATGACCAGGCTCCAGAGGCCCAGCCCGGCAAAGGCGACGGCGACCGCGCAGGTGCCGCCGATCAGTCCGCCGACCACCGAACGGAGCGCGGTGGTGCGATGCCCGAACTCGCGCAGACGCAGCGCCAGATGCGTGGCGCCGAACGAGGAGATCGGCAGTGCGAGGCTCATCACCGCTAGGGGCAGGGCGATATTCGGCGCGTTCATCCAGTCGGCGATCGGCTGGGCGAGCGCGATGATCAAAATGGCGGAGAGAAAGGAGAAGGCCTGTTGCGAGCGATAGATGGTGTCGAGGAAGGCCGGGGTGATCTCGCGCTTGCGGGCGATCGTCTGCACGAGGCCGGCGGTGGCAATGATGCGAAACGCCTCGGCGGTCACCGCCATCACCGCAAAGGCGCCAATGTCCGCTTGCGTCAGCAGCCGCGCGAGAATCACGAAGACGGCGAACGAGAAGAGCTGGTCCGACAGGAAGCGCGTGATCGTCCAGCCGATCGAGCTGCGACTGCGCGCGCGCAAGCCCTCGTCGAAGCGGGCAGGGAGGTCAGCGGTCAAGCAGGCGTCTCGCTTTCAGCATCCGCATCCGCGCGCGCTCGACATGGCGCCAGGCCTTTTGCTTCATCGAATGATAGAGCGGATCGCTCTTGGGCCCGAAGCGCGAATTGCCGATGTCCGAGACGATCGCCGCCTCGAGGATCGGTGCGGGATAGAGCGCGAGATTGGGCAAGCCGTGCGCCCATGAACGGTCCATCGCATCGTCGATCGGGCGGCGCACCATGCGGCAATGCTCGGCCAGCCGCCGCGCCCCTTCGAGTGTGATCGCATAGCCTTGCGTGCCATAGGCGAGGCCGACCAGCTCGACGATCGTGCGCGAATGCTGGAGGAAGTCCCGGCGCACCACGCGTTGCCAGGTCGGCCGTTTCGCATAGAGCCGCAGATAATCGATGCCCTCTGCGCGAAGATCGGTCCGCGCGAGCGGTTCGAGATAGGCCCAGTCGACCACCGTATCGTCCTCGAGGATGATCGCCTGGCGCACGCCGCGCGCGATCATGTCCTGCCAGATCGAGAAATGGCTGGCATAGCAGCCGATCTCGCCCTTGCTCATCGGCCGGCCCTTGTTGCGGCGGATCGCGGGCTCGTCGATCGTCATGCCCGGCGCAGGGCCGGTGCAGGCATCGAAGAAACGCCACGCAAGCGAGGTGTCCGCCGCGCGCGCGGCAAAGGCTGCCCGGCGGGCCGCGGCTGATTCGAGCGACACCACCAGAACTTCGGTGGTTTTGCCCGATTCGGGTAGGGAATCACCCACTTGGATCGCCTTTTTACTTGCGGTTGCGCATGGCTGCGCGGTTCAGAACCAACGACGGGCCGAGGCGATCCTTGGTAGCGGGCAATTATTCGAGAGCGAAGGCGCCTGCGCTCCGGTCGTCCGGTCAACGGGGCGGCTCGTCTTCGCAGGTGCAGCATATTGTTGACCCGGGCGGTGCGGGCGTCCGATTGGAGCGCGGCGGGGGCACTGGACAGGCCTATTCATGTTTCAAGTTGCAGTCGTCATACCCGTGTGGAACGGCGAAGCCGTGCTCGGCCGGTGCCTCGACGCGCTCGCGCGTCAGACGCTCCCGCAGGACGCATATCAGATCATCGTCGTCGACAACGGATCGAGCGACGCAACGCGCGAGATCGCGCGGAGCTATCGGGGTGTCGAGCTGCTCGAGGAACCTCGGCCCGGCTCCTATGTCGCGCGCAACCGGGGGATCGAGCGGGTCCGGGCGCCAATCACGGCCTTTACCGACGCCGATTGCGAGCCCGCGCCTAACTGGCTCGAGCAGGTGCTGTGCGCGGCAGCGGCGCACCCGGGGTTCGGCGTGCTCGCCGGCAAGATCGAGCTGTTCGACGAAATCGCGCAGGAGCGTGAGGTTTTCGGCGACTATGAGCGGCTGTTCAGCTTTCCGCAGGCGCACGCCGCGCGCGGCAATTGTGCGACGGCCAATTGGGCGAGCGAGACCGCGTTGCTGAGGGCGCTCGGCGGGTTCGACGCGGGTCTGAAGTCGGGCGGCGACCGGCAGATGGCGCTCCGCATCCGCGACGCCGGCTATCCGCTCGTTTATGTGCCAACGATGGTAGTGCGCCACCCAGTGCGCGCGAGCCGCGCCGAGCTGGTGCGCAAGCGCCAGCGGCTGAGCGGGGGGCGGTGGGACCGCACCACGCGGCGCCCGCGCCTTGT
Source organism: Sphingopyxis sp. (assembly GCF_036675685.1). Lineage (GTDB taxonomy): Bacteria > Pseudomonadota > Alphaproteobacteria > Sphingomonadales > Sphingomonadaceae > Sphingopyxis. The sequence continues at coordinate 140,752 of NZ_JAKFEM010000002.1, read as the reverse complement.
CCATGTGCTCTGCATCACCGCGGTCGACACGGTCCGGCGGCTGCGCCGGGCGGCAATTTCGCGCGACCTGCCGTTGCAGCGGCGGCTGGCGGTGATGTTGCTGACGTTGCAGCTCGCCGGGGTGGCGGTGGGCGAATATCTTCATCTCGCTGGGGGACGAAAGGCAGTACGCGACTGATGACTATTTCCCATTCCTCCCCGCGTTTCTCCGTAGTGATGCCGCTCTACAACAAGGCCGCGCATGTCCGCGCGGCGCTCGAGAGCGTGCTTGTCCAGACATTGCCCGCGCACGAGATATTGGTGATCGACAATGGATCGACCGATGGCGGGCGCGAAATCGTCGCCGCGATCAGCGACGAGCGGATCAAGCTGCTCGACCTGCCGACGCCGGGGCCGGGCGGCTATGCCGGACGCAACCTTGGCATCCATGCGGCGAGCGGCGACTGGGTAGCCTTTCTCGATGCGGACGATCTCTGGCAACCCGATCACCTCGCGGTGCTGGCCGAAGGCATCAAGGCGGACCCCGACGCCCGCGCGGCGGCGACGCGGTTCGATCATATCTTCGAGGATCGCTCGCAGCCCCAGCGGATCGCGCCGCAGCTTAAGCAGGCGTGCAGTCTCGATCTCGCCGATTTCCTTGTCGCGTGGCTGGCGGTGCGCGAATGCCCGATGTGGACCGGCGCGATCGCGATCCGCCGCGACACGCTGTTCGAGGCGGGGCTGTTCCCCGAAGGGCGCGCGGTGCGCGGCGGCGACAAGGATCTGTGGCTGCGCGTGCTCGCCAAGGGGGCGCTCCGCTACGATCCGCGCGTCACCGCGGTCTTTCACCGCGACAGCGACAACAAGGTCAGCAAGTCGACCACGACGCTCGATCTGCCGTGCCTGGTCGACACCGCGCGCGGGATGCTCGCCGGCGCCACGGGGCGCGAGGCGGGGTTGCTGCGGCGGCTCGTGAACCAGGAAATCGCGCATTATGCGCGCTATGCGATGAAATATCCCGGGCGGACGGCGATCCGTGTGGGCGACCTCTATCTGCCCGAGGGGGCGGGCACCGCGGCGCTGTTGCTCGCCGCAAAGCTGATCCCCGCATCGCTCCGGCAATCGAGCTATGCCCTGCGCAACCGGTTGCTCGCCCGCGCGTGAAGCTGGCCCGCACCCTCGGCACCCTGCTCACTGGCGGGGGTTCCCTCGCTGCCTGGCTATCGCTCGCCGGCGGGTTCGTGCCGGCGCTCGATGCGCTGGCGTCGTTCCTGCCGCTGTTCGGGGCGGCGACCTTGCTGGGACTGTTGCTCGCGTGGCGACGGCCGGCCTGGACGATGGTCGCCGCGCTGCTCGGTCTGGCGCCGGTGGCGATCGGTGTGGTGCCCGAATTGACGCGCGAGATTCCGGCCGCGCGCGCAGGCACGCCGCAGATCCGCCTGCTCACCCACAATGTGTGGCGGAGCAACCGCGATCCCGCCGATACCGCGCAGGCGATCATCGACGCCAAACCCGATGTGGTGACGCTGCAGGAGGTGGACGGCAGCTTCCGCCCGATGCTCGCCGCGTTGAGCCAGTATTTCCCCTATGCGACCCAATGCTCACCGGGCTGCGATCTCGCGATCTTTTCGCGCTGGCCGATCGTGGACAGCGACTATTTCCTGGAGGACCCTGGCGGCCGCAAATTCGGCCCCGCCATGCTCTGGGCGCGGATCGCGGGACCCGGCGAACCACCTTTCACCACGGTGACGCTCCACTATCCCCGCCCGACTTCGCGCGATCAGGCGGTGCGCAGACGCGATGTGGCGCGGGCGCTGGCACGGATCGATCGCGACCCGCTGATCGTTGCAGGCGACATGAACCTCACTCCCTGGGCCGCGGCGATGCGTGAGCAGGACCGCGCCTTCGACCCGCTCACCCGCATGACGCGCGCGCTGCCGAGCTGGCCGCGCGCCTTTCCCGTCCTGCCGATCGACCAGCTTTATGCCGGACCCGATTGGGGGCTGGTGTCGGCGCGGCGGTTGCCCGCAACCGGATCTGACCATGTGCCGATCCTCGTGACGCTGGCGCGCCGATGAGACGCGCGCTCACCTTTGCGCTGCTCGGCAGCTGCGGCCTTGCGGTGCCCGCGCTCGCGCAGCAATCGGATGCGACCGACGGGCTTGGATCGGTTTCGAGCGAGAATAGCTTCGGGCGCGACCGCAATGTCGGCGTGCTCGAACGCCGCCGGCCGGATTACACGCCCGAGCCGATCCATGTCGGCACGCTCGAGCTGATGCCGCGGATCGCGATCGGCGCGGGTTATGACGACAATCTTTACGCCCAGCCGAACGACCGGATCGGCGACGCCTATCTGCGCATCCGCCCGCGTATCTCGCTGGTGCGGCCCTCACCGAACCTGAAATTGTCGCTCGACGGCGAACTCGACCTGCTGCGCCATGCCGACCGTGCGAGCGAGAACGCCACCCAATATTCGGTAAACGCCGGCGCTCTCTACACGATCAGCAAGTCGGACACGCTGAACCTCACGCTGCGCAACGGGCGCTATAGCCAGGAGCGCGTCTCGCCCGATAGCCCCACGCAGGCGGATCGACCGGTCCGTTTCACGCTGAGCGGCGGAACGGCGACCTACACGCATGTCTTCAACCGGCTGCGCCTGCGCGGCGTGGTCGATGTCGAGAACCGCAATTATAGCGACAGCGTGACCCCGGGCGGGGACGAGATCGATCAGGATTTCCGCGATCATACGACCTACACCGGTACCGCGATCGGCGAATATGCGCTGAGCCCGAGCATCGCGCTGTTTGTCGCGGGCTCATACAACAAACGCGATTATCGCGAACGCATCGGCCCGGTCGCGGCGCGCGATTCGACCGGCTTCGATCTCGCCGCCGGCGCGAGTTTCGAGTTGGGCCGCAAGGCGCGCGGCTCGCTGCGGCTTGGCTATCTTCATCAGGATTATCGGCCCACCGAGTTCGAGGACGTCTCGGGTTTTCTGGTGCGCGGCGAGCTGGCCTATTTCCTGACCCCGCTGGTGACGATCACCGGCACGGTCGATCGCGGCATTCGCGAGACCGGCGTCAACGGCGCGACCGGCTATCTCGCCACCAATATGACGCTGCGCGCCGATTACGAGCTGCTGCGCAACCTGATCATCAGCGCGGGCGGCGAGCTGGAGAAGCGCGATTTCAACAATATCGACCGGCGCGACGACCGCTGGACCTGGCGCGGCAGCGCATCGTACCTCGTGAGCAAGCGGATGGCGCTGCGGCTCGACCTGCAGCGGCGCACGCAGTCGAGCTGGGGCGCGACGGCGGGGCGGGGATTTTCGGACAATCGCGTCTCGGTGGGGGTGACTTTTTCGGGCTTGTGAGACGTCCCGATCAGGCGGGCTTGCCCTCGCGCCAGCCATATAATGCGCCTTCGCAGGCGGCGAGAAGCTCGGGCGGGGCAAGGCGATTGATATAGCCGTCCGATCCCTGATCGGAGAGCAGCTTCGCGGGGATGCCGCCGACCACGCCGCGCTCCGGCACATCCTTGGTCACGACCGCATTGGCGCCGACCGCGGCCTCGGTGCCGACGCGAATTCCGCCGATCACCTTGGCGCCCGACCCCAGGAAAGTGCGGTCGCCGATCACCGGCGCGCCGCGCCGGCTACCGCGGTTCATATAGCCGAGCACGACGCCGTGGGTGATGTTGACGTTGCTGCCGAGCACCGTGTCGCCGTGAAAATAGAAGCCGCCGAAACGGTTGAGGAACAGGCCCGGCCCGATCTCCATATATTCGGGAATCGCGAAGCCATATTTATAGCGCGCGCGCAGCAGCAGCCACTTGGCGAAGGGATAGAGGCCGAACGCTTTGGCGGGCTTGAGCTTGAGCCAGCCGGTGGTGCGCATCAGCACCGTATATTTATAGCCCGGGGTGAAGGCGTAATGTTTGGCGAAGGCGCCGAGGCTGACGCGGCCCGCATAGCGGTAAAGATCTGCGGCGAGCAGCGCCTTGAGCTTGGTGAAGCTCACCGGGCAGCCGCGCAAATGCGGTTTTCCGCTCGCGTCGGCCACGGGTTCCTCGAACGCCGGATCGGGCACCAGCGATGCGGTTGCCATCTCCATCAGAAATAACGCTCGCCGAAACGGATCGTGTCGCCCGGGAGCACCGCGAAGTCGGCGGTCATCGGATATTCCTGCTCGCCGGCCTCGCCCGCGCGCTTCAGGAAGACGCGCTTCTCGTTGGCGCGATAGGTGAAACCATCAGCCTTCGCGACAGCGCCCCGGATGGTGAGACCCTGCGTATAGGGATATTCGCCGGGCTTGTTCACTTCGCCGAGGACATAGACGGGGCGAAAACTCGCGACCTGGACCGAGACCTTCGGATTGAGGAGGTAGCCGTCGCCCAGCTTGGCCTCGATCGCCTTGGACAGTTCGTCGGTCTGCAGCCCCGCCGCCTTGACCTCGCCGATCAGCGGGAAGGCGATCGTGCCGGTGGGCGACACTTCGAAATCGCCCGTGAGCGTCTCTTCGCCATAGGTTGCGACCTTGATCTTGTCGCCGGGCGAGAGGCGGAAAGCCTCGGCGGGTGGCGGCGCGGCGCCGCTGCCCGCGAGCGGGGTCTGCCCGGCGCATCCGCCAAGGGCCATCAGCGCCCCCGCCAGCGCTATCTGCATGTGCCATTTCATGAACTTACTCCAGGACGATATGCTGATATGTCTTTGATTTCTGGTGCGGAAGAGGGCGCGGCGAGCGCTGCCTCGATCCTTGCCCAGTAATTTCTGGCCGCCTGCTCGACGCCATAGGCCTGCGAGCGTTCGCGCGCCCGCTCCCCGCAGGCGCTGCGGCGCGGCTCGGCAAGCACCCGGCCGAGTGCCGCGGCAAAAGCTTCCACGTTATCGGTTGGGACCAACGCACCCGCCTCGACATCGATCCCGCCGGTGACGGCGTGGCGCGGCTGGTCGGCCAGAATTTCGGACGGACCCGAGGCGCAATTTGTCGCGATGACGGGCACGCCGCAGGCCATCGCCTCGACCAGCCCGTTCGGGAAACCCTCGGCATTGGAGGGCATCGCATAGGCCTGCGCGCGCGCGAGCACGGCGAAGGGATTGGCGACGAATCCGGGCATCTCGACCCGGTCGGCAATGCCAAGCGACGCGGCAAGCGCCGTGAGCGCGCCACGTTCGGGCCCTTCGCCCAGAATGACGAGGCGTTCCTGCGGCGCGGCCTGTGCATAGGCGCGCAGGAGGAGCGGAAAATTCTTGTTCGGCATGAGCCGTCCAGCCGCGACGATATAGGGGCCGGCGGGGGTGAAGGCGGGCTGTTCGGCGGCGAGGTCGGCGATGCGTTGATGGTCGACCGGATTGGCGATCGCCGACATGCGCGCGCGCGCGACGCCGAAATTGGCGGCGAGATCGTCGACCACGCCGTCGGACACCGCGATGACATGCGCGGCGCGCGGATAGACCATGCGGACCATCGCTTTGGCTATGAACGCGCTGCCCAGATGCGCGCTGGTGTTGACGCGTTCGCTGATCAGCCACGGCCGGCCGCGCCCCGCCATCGCCCAGGCGTTGGCGACATTGGCGCGGGTGAGGAAGCTGAGCGTCGCATCGGGCGCGAGCCGCCGGGTGAGCGCGCGGAACTGGGTCAGGCTCGGCAGCAATTTGTGCCGGGCATCGAGCTGATGCACCTCGACCCAATCGGGCAAATCATAGGCGCGCGGCTCGTCGTCGAGCAGCGCGAGATGGATGTCGTAGCGCGCGCGCCAGGGCTCGGATCCGCCGAGCAGGGTGGCCAAAACGCGCTCGGCGCCGCCGCCCGCGAGCGAGTTGATCGCGAATAATATCCGCTTTCTGTGCAGCATTGGTCCTCGCTAGGATTTCGGGCGGAATTCGCCTCGGAAGAACCCTTACCACGGGCATTTGTTGCGGTGCACACAGAGACGCCCGCTTCATCGTCCCGACGGGGCAGCTGGCCGATTAGCTAGGCTTGCGCGGTGGTTTCGCGCCGGGATGCGTCTATCAGGGCGAGCATCGACGAACGATTGCGGAGGTGTGTAATGGACATTCGGCGAGTCGAGTGTCTGGACGGCCTGCGCGGCGTCGCGGCGCTCTGGGTGCTCATCGGCCACATGATGATCCTCACCGGTTTCCGCTTGCCCCTGGTGAGCAAGCCGGACCTGGGTGTGGACCTGTTCATCCTGCTCTCGGGCTTTCTGATGATGTTCCAGTACCGGCTGCGCGCGGGCAGCGAGGACTGGAATGCTCCCGGCACCTGGGCGGCCTTCTGGACACGCCGCTTCTTTCGGCTCGCGCCGCTTTTCTATGTGACACTGGCCGCGGCGCTGATCGCGGGGCCGCTGATCTATGCCGACCGGGTCGCGATCGATACGTTCCTCGGCCAGTCGCTCCAGCCGCGCGAACGCTATACCGATGGCAGCCTCACCAACATTGCTCTGCATCTGACTTTCCTGTTCGGCCTGCTCCCCGACTATGCGTTCCGCACCCCGTTGCCCGATTGGAGCCTCGGGCTGGAGATGCAATTCTATCTGCTCTTTCCCTTCCTCATCCTGCTCGGCCGCCGGATCGGCTGGGTGCCGTCGGCGCTGGTCGCGGCGGGCGGCGGTGTCGTTGTCGCCCTGCTCGCCGGGGCGGCGGGGCTCGACTTTCCGATGCCTTCCTTTCTGGCGCTCAAGCTCCAGCTCTTTTTGGCGGGCATGCTGATCGCCGTCGAGCCTGGCGCGAGCCGCGCGCAGCTGGGGTCGCGCCTCGGCGCGGCGATGCTGCTCGCTGCGATCCCGGTCGGCGGCGATCAGGACCTGCTGCATTTCGCGGTGCGCGAGCTGCTTGTGCTCGGCTTTTTCGGGCTCGTTCATTGGCGCTCGCTTGGGCCGATCGGCTGGGTTTCGCGACTGCTCGGCAGCCGGCCCTTCTACTGGTTGGGCGAGCTTTCCTATGGCACCTATCTGATCCACCTCTTGATCCTGCAGCCCGTCGCGGCGGCCGTGATCGGGCAGTTCGGAACCGGGCTCGGCGCGGCGGGGCGGTTCGCGCTGACCGGGGCGATCGTGGTGCCGGCGACCTACGCGCTTGCTTTTATGACGTACAAGCTGGTCGAGTTGCCCGGGCAGAGGCTGGGCAAGGCGGTGATCAAGCGCGTGATCGGCCGCGACACGACGCGCGCGCTTCAGACGGTGCCCGAGACGCTCGCCGCGCCGTGATGTTCGGGCGGCTTTGCCGACGGATTATATGGAGGTTATTGCGATGGATCGACGAACGCTTCTGGCTTCGATTGCCGGCGCTGCCGCCGGCAGCGCGTGCACCGCGAAAGACGATGCCGGGACTGAAAAGACCGGCCGGCCGACGCTGGCGATCGATTCCGAGGGATCGGGGCGCTGGCGCATCCGCAGCTGGCAGTGGCGGGAAAATGCGTGGCGGCCCTTGATTGCCCGCGCGAAGCGGACCGATGCCGGCATCCAGATAAGCGGGACTATCGACGCGGCCGACCGGGCGGAGGTCCTCGCCCGGCTCCGCACCTAGCCTTCCATGACGGTGCCGGGCGTGTTGGACGGGCGCGGGGGAGCGCGCCGCGGCGCGAGTGCGGCCCGGTAGACTTCGAGCGTATCCGCCGCCGCCCTGTCCCAGCTGAAGCGCGCGCGGATAGTGTCGCGATCGACCTGAAAGTCGGCGCTATCGGCGTCGAGCCGCTCGGTGAGCGCCGCGACATCGCCGACCGGGAAATAATTCGGCGGATCGAGCCCGATGTCGAGATTGGCGGGGATGTCGCTCAGCAGCATCCGCGCGCCGCAGCTTGCCGCCTCCAGCGCCGCGATCGGCAGGCCTTCGTGGTAGGAGGGCATCACGAACAGCGCGCAATGTTCGTAGAGACACTTCAGCGTCGCGCGCGACTGGACGCCGGCAAAGATCACGCGGTCGCCGGCGCGCGCGAGCAGTTCGCGGGCATAGTCGCTCTCGTGATCGGCCGAACCGGCGATCACCAGTTTGGCGGTGCAGTTCGACCGCTCATGGGCGTCGATCAGGTCGTGCAGGCCCTTCTCGGGGACGAGCCGGCCGACGGCGAGGAGAAAATCGCTGTCCTCGATCCCCAGCCGTTCGAGTATCAGCGCGGGATCGACATCGCCGGGCAGATCGGACGTGCCATTGGGGATATAGGCGATCGTGTGGGCGCGCCGGGGAAAGCTCTGCCGCAATTGCGCGGCCAGCGAGGGGGAGACGGCGATGACCCGATCGGCGAAGTTGAGCGCCAGCCACTCGCCGGCGCGCAGTGTGTTGCGCGCGAGCAAACCCCATTTGGCGCGGTGATAGTCGGTGCCGTGATGCGTCACGATCACTTTCAGGCCGAGCAGGCGGGCAAGCGGGGCGAGCAGGCCCGGGCCGATCGCATGGATGTGGATCAACCCGGCGCCGCGCTTTCGGGCATCGAGAACCGCGAGGAAGGTGGACACCACCGCTTCGAGATTTTTCGAACGCGGGCAGGGCATGCCGATGATCTCGACGCCGCGATGCTCGCCCGCCGGCTCGGGCAGGTAAGGCGCGCGGCCGAGCACGACCGAGCGGTGATCGGGCCACAGCGCCTTGATCCGCGGCAGCAGCTCCTCGCAATGGCTCTCGATCCCGCCCATCACATGCGGGAAACCCCGCAAGCCGGTCACGCAGATAATGGGCGACCCCTTGGGATCGCTGGTCCGCATACTCGTCCGTTGCAGCATTCTAAAACTCCACAAGCGCCCGGCCGGATTTCCCGGCTCAGGCCACCGCTGCCATCGGCCCTCTTCCACGTTCGATTTCACTGAGATACCAGTCGACAAATCGCTCGATGCCCTCGGCAAGCGACACCTTGGGACTATATCCGGTGAGCGCATTGATCGCCGAAATGTCGGCGAAGGTCGCGGTCACGTCGCCCGGCTGCATCGGCCGCATCAGCTTGATCGCCGACCGGCCGAGCGCGCGCTCGAGCAGCGCGATCATATCCATCAACCCGACCGGATTGCAGTCGCCGATGTTAAGCAGCCGATGCTCGCCGCCCGCCGCCGGCTTGTCGAGCACGCCGACCACCCCGTCGACGATGTCGTCGATATAGGTGAAATCACGCGCCATCCGGCCTTCGCCGAACACCTCGATCGGCTGGCCGAGCAGGATCTTTTGTGCGAAGCCGAAATAGGCCATGTCGGGCCGGCCCCAGGGGCCATAGACGGTGAAGAAACGCAGCCCGCTGAGCGGCAGGGCGTAGAGCGTGGAATAGCTCTGGCTCATCAATTCGCAGCTACGCTTGGTCGCCGCATAAAGCGAGACCGGCGCGGCGCAGGGCTCGTCTTCGCGAAAGCCGGTACCGCCGAGCGGGCGGTCGCCATAGACCGAGCTCGACGAGGCATAGACGAGATGCTCGATATTGCCCGCGTGGCGCGCCGCCTCGAGCACCGCGAGATGCCCTTTGAGGTTGCTGTGCTCATAGGCGAAGGGGTTTTCGAGGCTGTAGCGCACGCCCGCCTGCGCCGCGAGATGGACGATCCGGCGCACGCCGTTCGCTTCCACCAACTCGCTGACCAGCCCAGGGCTGGCGATGTCGCCGTCGATCAGCCGGAAATTGAAATTGTCGACCAGCCGCGCCGTGCGGGCTTTCTTGAGCGCGACATCGTAATAGTCGGTGAAATTGTCGAGCCCGATCACGCGCTCGCCGCGCGCGAGGAGCCGTTCGGACACCGCGTGGCCGATGAAGCCGGCGGCGCCCGTCACCAATATGGGGCTACGGACCGTCACGCTGCCTGCCTTTCGTTCGCGGTTTCGCCATCCTCGTCCGGTTTGCCCGGGCGACCGACGCCGACATAACGCAGGCCGGCTTCTTCCACCTGGGTGGGCGGATAGATGTTGCGCAGGTCGATGAGCACCGGCTCGGCCATCGCTGCCTTGAGGCGCGGAAGATCGAGCGCGCGGAACGCGTCCCATTCGGTGACGATCACCGTGGCCGCCGCGCCTTCGACCGCGGCATAGGCGGAGGCGGCGTATTCGACGTCCTTGAGCACCGTTTCGGCCGCCGCCATGCCCTCGGGGTCATAGGCGCGCACTTTGGCACCCGCATCCTGCAACGTCTGGATGATCGCGATCGAGGGCGCGTCGCGCATGTCGTCGGTGTTGGGTTTGAAGGTGAGGCCGAGCACCGCGACGGTGCGGCCGCGCACATGCCCGCCCATCGCGGCGAGGACCTTGCGGCCCATGGCGCGCTTGCGCTGTTCGTTCACCGCGATCGTCGCCTCGATCAAGCGCAGCGGCGCGTCATGATCCTGCGCCGTCTTCATCAGCGCGAGCGTATCCTTGGGGAAGCAGGAACCGCCATAGCCGGGACCGGCATTCAGGAATTTCGCGCCGATCCGGTTGTCGAGCCCGATGCCGCGCGCGACCTCCTGAACATCGGCGCCGACTTGTTCGCACAGGTCCGCGATTTCGTTGATGTAGGTGATCTTCATCGCGAGGAAGGCGTTTGCCGCATATTTGATCAGCTCGCTGGTGCGCCGGCGGGTGAAGACGATCGGCGCGCGATTGAGTGAGAGCGGGCGATAGACTTCCTCCATCGGCGCGCGGGCGCGCTCGTCCTCGATACCGATCACCACGCGGTCGGGGCGCTTGAAGTCTTCGATCGCGGCGCCCTCGCGCAGGAATTCGGGGTTGGATGCTACCGCGAACTCGGCGGCGGGGTTGCACTCGCGGATGATCCGCTCGACCTCGTCGCCGGTGCCGACGGGCACGGTCGACTTGGTGACGATTACGGTGAAGCCGCTCAGCGCCCCCGCGATCTCACGCGCCGCATCATGGACGAAGGAGAGGTCGGCATGGCCGTCGCCGCGGCGGCTGGGGGTGCCGACCGCGATGAACACAACGTCGGCTGCGCCCACGGCTTCGGAAAGCTCGGTGGCGAAGGCTAAGTTGCCCGCCGCGAAATTGCGCGCGACCAGATCGTCGAGGCCGGGCTCATAGATGGGTATGCCGCCGGCTTGAAGCCGGGCGATCTTGTTCGCGTCCTTGTCGACGCAGGTGACGTGATGGCCGAAATCGGCAAAACACGCGCCTGAAACCAGCCCGACATAGCCGGACCCGATCATCACGATACGCATGATGCGTTGCTCCCTGATTTATATGAAGGCGGCTTTTTGCTGCACTTGCGAACAATCGCGTCGCGACGGTTAACGGTCAACTTGCCAGCTTTGAGCTGAGGCAATTGGAAGGCGAAATGATCGTTCACAAAATCCCGCCCCAGAACGGGACAAGGTAAGAAAATGCGATATATTAGAAGCAGATAATTTGGGGCTTTGCCTAAACGACAGCAGAGTGATTTAGCTGCAATGCGACGAAACGCTTCGACTTGATCTTGCCACGTGTCGGCGACGGAGTAGAAGCTGGACACGATAAGCTGTGGGATGGGTAGGATGCTGGAAGCGCAACGCGCGGCATTTTTCGCCGACTTGCCGGTGCCGTTGGCCATGCGCCGCGATCGGTTGCGGCGGGCGATGCTGATGATCGAGGAAAACGCCGACGCGCTGTGTGCCGCGCTTGCTGCCGATCAGGCGAATCAGGATGCCGAGTCGGCACGACGCACCGAAGTGACGCCGGCGCTGGCGGCGCTGCGTGCGTCGATGGATAGCGTTGGCCGCTGGATGTGCCCCGAAAAAGCGCACGGGCTGTTAGCCCGGTTGGGTGGAGGCAACGACTATGTGGAGTATCTGCCGCTCGGGGTGATCGGCATATCGGCGCCGGCGTCGCTGCCGCTGCTCCAGACGGCGAGCATTCTCGCGAGCGTGCTCGCGGCGGGCAATCGGGTGACGCTGAAATTCGATGAGGCCTCGCCGCAACTGGGCCGGCTGATCAGCGGGCTGGCGCCTCGCTTCTTCGATCCGCTCGAGCTTGCGATTGCGCCGGGCGGCGTCTTTGCGGAGCTCGCGTTCGACCTGCTGGTGACAAGCGAACCGCAGGACGGTGATGCGATAACGATCGCACGCTCGGGCAAGTCGCCGGTCATCCTCGGGCGCTCGGCCGATTTCGCCAAGGCAGCTGACAACGTGATCGCGTGCAAGCGCTTCAAGGGCGGGCGCGTGCCGCTCGCGCCCGACTACCTCCTCGTGCCCGATGAGCAGGAAGAGGCGATCGCGGCCTGGCTGTGGCGCGCGGCGATGCAGCCGGGGTCGAACGAGGCTGTGCTGACGGATGCGGAACAGGAACGGGTTGCGCGGCTATTGGACGACGCGCGCGCGCGCGGAGGCGAGGTCATGACGGCGGAGCCGCGCGGTGCGGCTATGCCGCTGCACATCGTCCGCCACGCCAGCGAGGACATGCTGGTGATGCAGGAGGATATCGAGGGGCCGATCCTGCCACTGCGCAATTATGCGCGGATCGAGGATGCGATCGCCGCGATCCACCGGCGCCCACCGCCGCTCGCCATCTATTATTTCGGCCGCGATGCTGCCGAGCGCCGGCACGTGCTCGCGCGCACGCTGTCTTCGGCGATCGCGATGGACGGGCGAACCTTGTCCGCGGTGGCGATAGGTACGGGCATGACGCTCAACATCGACCATGGCGAGGCGGGCTTCCGCCGATTCAGCCGGGCACGACGCGTCTATCGCCAGCCTTTGCTCCGATTCGCGCGCCGGTCCGCGCACGAAGGACGCGACGATCTGGGCGGGGCGGCGCCCGCGCTGCACTGATCCCGGTCGCGCCACGCAACGCCGCAGCGGGCTGGCTTGGCCCCGGGGCCTTGAATTAGCGCGATGGCATGGCCGACATGTCCTCCCGCCGCGCCAGGGGCGCGGTTCAGATCGCTGCGCAGGACGAACCGGTCTATTTCGCGCAGTCGGGCGGCGTCTATCGCGCCGTGCGCGCCAGCAATGTCGGCAACGGCTTGTTCGTGATCCGCGAGCCGGTCCGCGATGTGCAGATCGCCGATGTCAGCGTGGCGGGCGGCTATCGGGTTATCGAGAATACCGCGGCACCCCATCTGGTGGGGGCCGATTGCGTGGGGCTCCGTGTGCACGGGGCCAAAGCGAGCGATCTCGAACGCAGCTTCGCCCGCATTCGGTATGACAGCCATGACGGGGTAATCGAGGATGTCAGTGCGAGCGGTATGCTGACCACCGGCTCGAAAGACCTGCCCGTGGGTATCGCCTTCGCCGATACGGCGCACGACTTTCGGGTCGAGCGATGCTTTATGCGCGGGTTTCAATGGAAGCGCGGCGACAGGCAATATTGGAACGGCGACGGCTTCTCGACCGAGCGTGGCAATGCGCGGTTCCTGTTCCGCCAATGCGCTGCCTGGGACAATAGCGACGGCGGGTTCGACCTGAAGTCGACCGAGACGGTGCTCGATAACTGTGTCAGCGGCCGGAACGCGCGTAACTTCCGGCTCTGGTCGAGCATCCGCGCGACGCGGCTCACCAGTCTCTATCCCGTCAAGATCGGCGGGACCGGGGACACCAGCCATTTCTCGATCATGGCCGCGCAAGGACTGGTCGAGCCGCTGGTCATCACTATCGAGCATCTTACGGTAAAGAGCGATCGGGGCTGGCCGATTTTCGACGTCCATGACGGGCCGGCTAAGATCACTATAGGCTCGCACGATATTCAGGTGCCGCCAGGCACGCCTTTGGTCCGCTCGCGTGGCGGGGGATCGGTGCCGGGCGGCGTGTCCTTCGCGGGCACCCCGCCCAAGCTCTGAACGCTCCGGACGCACTTTGGACACGCTTCGACGCCGGGCTCTTGCTGCAATGCAGCGTAAAGGCGCAGATCGCCCCTGTCAGCACGTGGCGATCGTGTCTGCAGATCCGAATGCTGGTTTTTTGGGGGGGAACCCAGTGACCAGAAAAGGGTGGAAAGATGCGAAAAATACGCAAGGCCGTGTTCCCCATTGGCGGCCTTGGAACCCGGTTTCTTCCGGCGACCAAGTCCATGCCGAAGGAGATGCTGCCGATCGTCGACCGGCCGCTTATCCAGTACGCCGTCGACGAGGCCCGCGAGGCGGGCATCGAGCAGTTCATTTTCGTGACCAGCCGCGGCAAGAGCCTGATCGAAGATCATTTTGATCACGCCTTCGAGCTGGAGGAGGCGATGGCGCGGCGCGGCAAGTCGCTCGCCGCGCTCGACGGCACCCGTCCCTCGCCGGGCGACATCGCGATCGTACGGCAGCAGGAGCCCTTGGGGCTCGGCCATGCCGTCTGGTGCGCGCGCCGCCTGATCGGCGACGAACCCTTCGCGGTGCTGCTGCCCGACGACTTGATGGTCGGCGAGCCCGGCTGCCTCAAGCAGATGGTCGACGCCTATGCCGAACTCGGCGGCAACCTGATCTGCACCGAGGAAGTGGCGCCCGAGGACACGAGCAAATACGGCATCGTCACCCCGGGCACGCGTGCCGGGGCGATCACCGAAGTGCAGGGGCTGGTCGAGAAGCCGGCTCCCGAAATCGCGCCGTCCAGGCTCGCCGTCATCGGCCGCTATATCCTCCAGCCTGAAGTGATGGGCGTGCTCGGCAGCCAGGAAGAAGGCGCGGGCGGCGAGATTCAGCTCACCGACGCGCTGGCGCGGATGATCGGCCAGCAGCCGTTCCACGGCGTCACCTTCGAAGGCAAGCGTTACGATTGCGGCGACAAGGCCGGCTTCGTAACCGCGACGCTCGCGTTGGCGCTCGCGCGGCCCGACATCGCGCCGGCAGTACGCGCCTTTCTGGCCGCCGCGTGATATGGACGCAATGGTACGGCGCGCGCCGCCCCGACGGGAAGCGGACCCGCAGGTCGATCGCGGCGCGCTGATCGACCTGCGCCATGTCGGCGCGGTGCTGCGCCGGCGATGGATGGTGCTGTCTGCAGCGATGCTCGCGGCGATCGTGATTGCCGCGGCGGCCTATCTCGTCGCCAAGCCGCGCTACCTTGCCACCGCACAGGTCGCGCTCGAACGCACGGCCGAGCGCGTGATCAATGTCGATTCGGTGGTGCCGACCACCGATCCCGATTCGGCGGCTGTCGATACCGAGGTGCAAGCCTTGCGCTCGCCCGAGCTGATCGGGCGGGTGGTCGACCGGCTGCGGCTGGATCGCGACCCCGCGTTCAACGAAGCGGCAGGGCAGGGTGCGCCGGCGAAACAGCCCGATCTGATCGGGCGTCAGCGCGCGATCGGCACGATGCTGGGCGGCCTGACGGTAAAACGCGACGGGCTCTCCTATGCGATCAGCGTCTCGTTCGAGGGCAGCACCCCGGTTCAGGCGGCACAAATCGCCAACGCGCTGGTCGACAACTATGTCTCGGGCCAGACGGGCGCCAAGACCGAGGCGACGCATCGCGCGCGCGGGTTCCTTGAAGAACGACTCCAGGACCTGCGCGCGCAGGTGGTGGGCGCCGAGCGCGCAGTCGCCGACTATCGCTCCGCGCACAGTCTTTTCGCCGTCTCGGAGGCGAGCACGGTGACGCAGCAGGAACTGTCCGGACTTTCGACCCAGCTGGCGCAGGCCAAGGCCGAGAATGCCGCGGCGCAGGCGCGGCTTTCGGCGGCGCGCGCGCAGGTCGGCCGCGGGCGGAGCGGCGAAGAGCTGGGCGATTCGCTCGATTCGCCGGTGGTCAGCCAGCTGCGCGCCCAGCGTGCTCAGGCGGCGCGCGAAGTGGCGGCACTGGAGAAGCGCTATGGCCCGCTCCATCCCGCGCTTGTCCAAGCGCAGAACCAGC
This sequence comes from Sphingopyxis sp., assembly GCF_036675685.1. GTDB lineage: Bacteria > Pseudomonadota > Alphaproteobacteria > Sphingomonadales > Sphingomonadaceae > Sphingopyxis. The sequence continues at coordinate 125,074 of NZ_JAKFEM010000002.1, read as the reverse complement.
TCCGCACCGCCGACCAGCAGATCGCCGGCGAGGTGCAGCGCATCGTCGCCAACGCCTCGATCCAGGCGAGCATCGCCAACCAGCGCGCCGCCTCGCTCGCGGGGTCGGTGGCGCAGTCGCAGGGCAAGCTCGCCAGCGACAATGAAGCGTCGGTGCGGCTGGGCGAGCTGGAGCGCAACGCCGAATCGGCACGGACGCTCTACCAAGCGTTCCTCGACCGCTATCGCCAGACGGTCGCGCAGTCGGGGCTGGAGCGCAGCGATGCCTATATCGTCAGCCGCGCGCGGGTGCCGGGGGCGCCGAGCTCACCCAACATGCTGATCTATGCGGCGATGGCCGTGGTCGGCGGGCTGGGCGTGGGCGTGCTGCTCGTGGTGCTGCTGCAACTGCTCGAACGCGGGCTCGAGACGAGCGACGCGATCGAGGACGCGCTGGGGCTGTCGACGCTCGCCTCTATCCCTGATGCGAACACGCTGCCCGGTTATCGCAAGTCGGGCCTGCCGGCGCCGCCGGCGGAGCTGCTGCTCAAGCGGCCGCAATCGACCTATGCGGAGGCCTTCCGCACCTTGCGCACGTCGATCCAGTTCGCCGAAGCGGCCAAGCCGATCCGCGTCATCGCGATTACCTCTGCGGTGCCGGGCGAGGGCAAGACCACCACCGCGATGGGGCTGGCCCGGGCGATGGCGGCGGCGGGCAGCAAGGTATTGCTGATCGACGCCGATGCGCGCCGGCGTGCCTCCAGCCGGCAGTTCGCCGACAGTGTGAAGCTGGGGTTGGACGAAGTGCTGGCCGGCGAGGCGGCGCTGGAGCAGGCGATCGTCAAAGATAGCCTGTCGGATGCATGGATGCTGCCGCAGCGGCTCGATTCAAAGGGCGTCGGCCTGACCGAGAGTCCGCGGCTGGCCGAGCTGATCGAGCAGGTGCGCGAGCGCTACGATCTCGTGATCCTCGACACGCCGCCGGTGCTGCCCGTCGACGAGGCGCGCGTGATCGCCAGCATGGCGGACGGGGTGGTGTTCCTGGTGCGCTGGCGCAAGACGCCGTCCAAGGCGGCGTCGGTGGCGCTGCGGCGGCTGTACGACGTGCACGCCGAGATATTGGGCGCGGTGCTGACGCTGGTCGACGTGCGCGAGCAGGAGCGCGCCGGCTATGAGGATGGCGGCACCTTTCTGAAGGCCTACCGCCCCTATTATGCGGACTGATCGGGCGGCGCCGTGACCGCACAGGCGCTGCCCTACGGCCCGGCCTTCGGCCCCGGCATATTGCTGCCGGTGACGATGCTGCTACTCGTCCCGCTCGTCATCGCGGCGCGGCGGGCGGGTAGCATTGCGGGCGCGTTCGTGGTGGTGGCGCTGTGGCTGCGCACCACCGCCGGCGCCTATCATCTCTATATGTTCCAGCCGCTAGCCGGCGGACTTTCGGGCAACGCCTTGCTCTCGATCGGGGTGACGGGGTTTGGGCTGCTCTTCGTGGTGCGGCCGGCCAATCTGGCGCTCAAATGGCTGCTGCCCGTCTACGCGCTGATCATATTGGCACTGCTCAGCGCAAGCCTCAACGGCGACGCGGCCGGGGGCGTCAACGCCGCGGTCAAATATGCCTATATGATCGTGATCATGATCGCGGTGTTCCAGGCGCTGCGCTCTGATCCCGAGGCGCGGTTCCTGAGCTGGGCAATGGTTTCCTTCCTGCCACTGCTCGTCTTCCAGGCGTTGTCGCTGGCGCTGAATCTGCCCAAGGGATCGGAGGATGGCGACGGGCTGGTCTGGATCGGTGGCTATAACCACGAGGCGGCTTTCTCGGTCGCGCTGCTGACGGGTTTTCTGGTCGGCTGCTTCGCCCGATCGGCACCGCGCGCAGTGCGAGTGGCCTTTCTCGCCGCGACCTTCCTCGGCATCCTGCTCGCGGGCTATCGCACGACGATCCTCGCGCTTGCGCCGCTCGCGCTGGCGGTCTTTCTGAGCGGGCTGACGATGAGCGTACGGCGCGACCAGCGCGGGCCGATGGCGGTGACCGCGATGGTAGCGGGCGTGCTGCTCGTTGCGGTCGCCGCCTTGCTCTACCGCGAGAGTTTCACGGATCTTGCCGCCTTCCTCGCGGACCCCGCCGGGCTGATCAAACCGCCGCGGGACTTCGATCTTCTTGAGCGCCAGGTGATGTCCGGCCGCCCGCTGATCTGGAGCAGCTACATCTATGCCTGGGCCAACGGCACGCCGCTCCAGCATCTGTTCGGCCTGGGGCCGGAGAGCTGGGAGGGCGTGTTCAAGGTCTATCCGCACAACACGCTGGTGGCGACGCTCTACGAGCTTGGCTGGTTCGGCATCGCGGCGATGGTCGCACTATGGACGGTGATGTTCGCCGCGGCAGCTTCGGCACAGGGCGAGCGCTTCAAGCTGCTCGCGGCGCATTTCGCCTTCTTCTTGCTCAACATGGCGACGATGCCGTTCTGGCAGGTGGAAGGGCTCGCGTTTTACGGGCTGCTCTGCGGCTACACGATCTATGCTGCCCGCGCAGCGACGCGGCCCCGGCCGGATCCGCTGCGTCTGATCCATAGCTGAGCCGGGAATGTCCGGCCGGTGGATTGCGACCACGGCCCCGCCCGCAAACTCCATCTTTTCTTGCCGGTAAAGCCTGATAAAAGGATCAGGCGGGCAATGCGGACGCCCGGTCAGGCGGAGACCGCCCAAGTTCCGCTCCATAAGCCGCGACCAGCGGCAGGAGCGCGCTTGCCATGACGACTTCCCGATTTTCTCCGCCGCCGATCGGCCTGACCCGACTCTTCCTCAAATTCCTTCGTTTCGGATGCCTGGCTTTCGGCGGACCGGTCGCGCAGATCGCGATGGTGCGCCAGGCGCTGGTCGAGGAAGAGGAATGGATAACCTCGGTGCGGTTCAATCGCCTGCTCGCGGTGATGCAAATCCTGCCCGGTCCCGAAGCGCATGAGCTTTGCGTACATCTCGGCATGATGGCGCGCGGCCGGATCGGCGGCTTGCTCGCGGGTTTGGGGTTCATGCTCCCCGGCTTCTTCCTGATGCTCGTGGCCGGATGGCTGTACGCCGACTGGATTATCGGCAATCCCGCCATGATCCCGGTATTTTTCGGCGTCCAGATCGTCATCCTGGCGATCATCCTGCGCGCCGTCCAGCGGATCGGGTCGCACATATTGGAGGACAAGCTGCTCTGGGCTCTTGCTGCCGCGGCCTTTGGTGCGACGCTCGCCGGGGTGCCCTTCTGGATCCCGCTGGCGGCGGCCGGACTGATTTACAGCTTCGCGGCGCGCCCGGGCCTCGCGCTTCTCATCTTCGCTATCGCGGCGGTGCTGGCCCTGGCCTTTGCTCATTTCCCTGCCGCGAGGGTCGAGCATATCGGTGCCGCGGCCTCGCGGGCCGGGGTCTTCGCCTTGTTCCTTGCGGGGTTGAAGGGCGGCCTCCTGACCTTCGGCGGCGCTTATACCGCCATTCCCTATGTGCGGGCGGATACGGTCGGGCGCGGGTGGCTGTCGGATGCGTCCTTCCTCGACGGCGTGGCGATCGCCGGAATCTTGCCCGCACCGCTCGTCATCTTTGCCACCTTTGCGGGCTATGTCGCAGGAGGATTTCCCGGCGCGCTTGCCATTACCGCCGGCATGTTCCTGCCCGCCTTCGCCTTCTCGATGATCTTCTTCGAACGGCTCGAATCGATCGCCGACAATCCGGCGCTGCATCGCCTGCTCGGCGGGGTCGCCGCGGCGGTCGTCGGGGTAATCGCGGCGACACTGGCCCAGCTCGGTTGGTCGACCGCCATGCGTGCGCCCGACCTTCCGGTCGCTCTCCTGATTTTCGGCGCGGCGCTGGTCGCCGTCTGGCGGCTCAAGGGAAAGCTGGTCGCTCCAGCGATTATCGTCGCAGGCGGTGTCGGGGGGTGGCTGTTCAGCCTGTGAGGCATCCCAAGTTTTTCTTTCGCTACGGCGAGGCCGGCGCAGCTTGCCTCGCTGGGCGGTGCGTGCAAGGGACGCCCTCACAAGCAGCGGGAGAGGAACGCAATGCAGTTCGACGTGGTGATTGTGGGCGCGGGGCACGGCGGGGCGCAGGTGGCGATCATGCTGCGCACGCAGAAGTTTGCAGGCAGCATCGCGATCATCGGCGACGAGCCTGAACTCCCTTACGAACGCCCACCGCTGTCGAAGGAATATTTCGCGGGCGAAAAGGAATTCGAACGCATCCAGCTGCGCCCCGCCAAATATTGGGATGAGCGCGAAGTGACGATGCTGCTCGGCACGCGCGTCGTGTCGGTCGATCCGGCCGCGCACACGGTCACTACTGGCGGCGGCGAGACGATCGGCTATGGCAAGCTCGTCTGGGCGACCGGCGGCAGCCCGCGCATGCTGCCGATCCCCGGCGGTGACCTTCCCGGCGTGCAGGGCGTGCGGACCCGCGCCGATGCCGATGCGATGAAGGCGGCCTCCGAAACCGCAAGCCAGATCGTCGTCATCGGCGGCGGCTATATCGGGCTCGAGGCCGCGGCAGTGCTGCGCAAGGCGGGCAAGAAGGTCGTGCTCTTGGAAGCGCTCGATCGGGTTCTTGCGCGCGTTGCCGGCGCCGAACTGTCGCGATTCTTTGAAAAGGAACATCGCGATCATGGCGTCGACCTTCGGCTCGGCGTGTGCGTCGATGCGATCGAAGGCGACGATCATGTGACGGGGGTGAGGCTGTCGGACGGCGAGCTGATCGCCGCCGATCTTGTCATCGTCGGCATCGGCATCGTGCCCGCGGTCGAACCGCTGATCGCGGCAGGGGCGGAGGGCGGAAACGGCGTGCTCGTCGACCGGCTCTGCAAGACCAGCCTGCCCGATACCTATGCGATCGGCGACTGCGCGGCGCACGAGAATGATTTTGCCGAGGGCGCCTGTATCCGACTGGAATCGGTGCAGAATGCCAACGACCAGGCGAATGTCGTCGCTAAGGGCATCGTCGGCGACGAAGCGCCTTACCATGCCATCCCGTGGTTCTGGTCGAACCAATATGACCTGAAACTCCAGACCGCAGGGCTGTCGACCGGGCACGACCAGGCGGTGCTGCGCGGCGATCCCGCGGCGCGCAGCTTCTCGGTCGTCTACCTCAAGGCGGGGCGGGTGATCGCGCTCGACTGCGTCAACGCGACCAAGGACTATGTCCAGGGCCGGATGATCGTCACCGCGGGGCTGCGGGCGACCACCGAGCAGCTCGCCGATACCGAAACCCCGCTGAAGGCTTTGCTTCCCGCCTGACCCCTACCAGCGGATCGTCATCCCGACCGTGCCGCCGTAGCGCCGGCTGCGCGGCCCGTCGGCGTCGAAGGCATAGTCGCCCTTCACATGCACCGCGACGCTTTCGCCGAAGCGCGCGATAACCCCGGCGCCGACTTCGGCTTCGGTCCGGCCGAGGTCGGTGCGGATCGGGTCGGTGCCGAAACGCGTCGTCTGGTCGCCCGACAGGCCGTGCCACAGGCTGGCATGGAGATAGGGCTGGAAGCCACCATATTCGCCCTGCAATCGCAGGCCGACGCGCCCGGTCAGCGAATCGCCCGCGGCGAAATCGATCGTCGAGAAGGCATCGGCCCGATCGTCGAGCTTGATCCGCTGCCATACGATCTGCGCCTGCGGCTCAAGCGTCCAGCGGCTTGACAGCGCGACGGGAACGCCGCCTTCGAGCGAAGCGGCCCAGCCGGTGCCGTCGACGTCGATCGCCTCGCCGGTGCTGGCGGCGCTATTGCCGTCGAACCAGCTGCGCATCACCACGGCGTCGACGTACCAGCCGCTTTCGCCGACCAGCGTCGCATAGCCGGCCAGGCTCGTGGCTTTGACGTCGATCTGGCCGACCGTCAGGTCGTTCCAGCCGATCGCACCGCCGCGGACCGTGCCGTCGGTCGACGCGCGTCCGACGAAGGCGCCGAGGCGGATGTTCGTTCCGCCATCTTCGCCCCAGCCGGCGAAATCCTGTCCGATCTGGAAGCCGGAGAGGTCGCCGTCGAGCGAGGGGGCGACGTCGCCGTCCCATTTGATTTCGCTATTCTCAGCGAAAACACGGCCCCAGGTCGACGGGAGCACGCCGCCGCCGCGGAGCAGCGCCTGCTCGCCGCGGCGTTCGTGGAAGGTGCCGAGCGTGGCGGCGGCGAGGTGATGCGCGACCGGCACGGAGGCAACGAAGGCCGCGACCTCGGGACGATAGAGCGGAACGACTTCGCCGGCCTCGGCGACGGCCGGCGTCGCGCCCGGCGTCGGCGGCTCGACCACAACTTCGGGATCGGCCGGCGGGACCGGCGCGGGTTCGGTCGGCGGTTCGGGCGGCGGCGGCGGCGCTTCGGGTTCGGGCGCCGGCGGTGGCTCGGGCGTCGGCGCCGGCGGCGGATCGACGATGGTCACTGGCGGCGCCGGGTCCACCGGATCGGGATCGACCGGCGTCGGTTCGGGCGGCGGGGGAGGCGGATCGGGCACGGGCGGCGGCGGCGGCGGCGGCGGTTCGGGCGGAAGGGGCTCGGGCTCGGGCGCGGGCGGCGGCGTCAGGACCGGCGGTGCGGGCGCGGGCTCGGGTGGGGGCGGGGCGGCGGGAGCGGGCGGCGGCGGCAGCGTCGAGCGCAGATACCAATTTTCCCCCGTGCCGGTGGATGTGCCGCCGCGGAACAGGAAATATTCATAGGCGCCGACCGCGACGCGATGGTTGAGCGCAAAGGTGCCGCTCGCGGTGGTCGCGCCGTTGATCGCCTCGACGATAAGGATGCCATTCAGCGCCGTGACCGCGCCCGTGCCGCCGGCGTTGAGCACGGTGACCCCCGTCGTACCCGACGCGCTGCCGCCGTCGATCACCAGCTTGTCGGACAGCGACGCATCGTCGCCAAGGACGGTGTCGATGAGCAGCAGCCCTCCGTCGCCGACATAATTGCCGCGCACGGTGAAGCTGTCCCCCGGACCTGTCGTGCCGTTCGTCAGGTCGATCCGCCCCGCGTTGATGAAAGTTGCGCGCTGGCCAGCGGCGAAGGCGGCGATTCCGCCATTGGTGCCGCCGCCGAAAATCGTGCTCGACGCGTCGAGCGTGAAAGTCCCGGTTCCGGTTCCGGCATCGCCCATCGTCAAAAAGCTGTCGAAAGTCAGCTCGCTATCGTTCGTCGCGTTGATCGTTTCCCAGCCGTCGAAGCGGGCGACACCGCCGGTTGTGACGTTGTCGAGGACCAGCGCGTCGGTTCCCTCGCCGCCGGTGATCCGCGGCGCCCCGCCAAGATGGGCGTTCGTCAGGTCGGCGAGCCGCGCGCTGTCGTTGTCGCCGCCGAGGTCGATCGTGCCGTGCACGACGCCGCCGCCGTCCCAGACGACCCGGTCGGTGCCGACGCTCATCAGTACGTCGCCGCCGACCGATCCGCCGGTGATCGTCACACTGTCGGTGCCGCCCGATACGCTGATATTGCCACCGATCGTGCCGCCCGACAGGATGATCGTGTCGTTGCCGAAACCGGTGACGAGATTGCGATCGATCGTGCCGCCCGACATGTCGAAGAGATTGTCGGCCAGCTTCATGTTGACGCGCCCGATACGGCCGCCAGTCATCCTGGCATTGTCGCCATCGTCGAACGCGTCGACAATTCGCCCGCCCGACATGAAAAATGTATCGAGCGAACCGCCCTGGTTGAGCACATTGATCTCGCCGCCGGTCATCCGGAAATCGTCGAGGCCTTCGCCTTGCTGCACCGTGCCGGTGACCCTGCCGGCCGAGATTTCAAAAAAATCGTCGCCATTGCCCTGATCGACCGAACCGGTAATTTGTCCCGATGCGACCAGGATGCGATCGACGTCGCCGCCGAAGGTCACATTGCCGCCCACCGTCCCGGTGCCGCCGGCGGGGAGGGTGAGCCGATTGTTGCCGCCGGGGTCGTTCAGCCCGCCGGGGGACGTTCCGCTGTCGCAGAGATGATTATCATCCCCGGCGGTCGGCACGAAGGTGCAGTCCGCCAGCGCCGGCGTAGCATGACCGAAGACAAGGAGGATCGCAGCGCTGATCAGCGGCCGGCGGAAGGAGGACGTGGAAATTTGGCGTGCAGTCGCGATAGGCATGGCTTTCCCCTTTTGCTGGGCGCAGCCTGGTCCCTTTTTCCCGTCAAGCGGTCGAGAAAAATGCGCTGTTTCCGTGTAATAGCTTATGCAGCGACGGTTATGCAATTGCTAACGGGCTGTCGGCTCATCGCGTTTTTCGACCGGTCTAGGGTCCGTATTCTCCTGCCGCCGGCGGTTCATCGCCCAGCGCCTTTTTCAATGTCGTCTTGATATTGCGCAGCAGGCGGCGCAGCGCGATGATGACTATGACCGCGGCGACCGCGAGCAGGATCGCGATGACGATCGCAAGCGGCGGATAGGCGATCGCGAGCGCAAGCAAGCCGCCGGTTGCGACATCCTCGCCGGTCGAAACCACCGCGTTGCTGAATGGCTCGGGGCTGACGTTGACGACGGCGCGCGTCGTCGCCTTCGCGCCATGGCTCAGCAGCGCCCCGCCGCCGCCCAGCAGGAAGGCGATCACCTGCCAGGTCGGATCGGACGAGTCGACGAGCGCCAGCGCGAGGAGCGCGCCGCCGAGCGGGCGAATGACGCTGTGGACCATGTCCCAGATCGAATCGACCCACGCGACCTTGTCGGCAAGGAATTCGGCGAGCGTGCCGATCGCGGCGACCCCCAGCACCCACGGGTTGGCGAGAACCTGCAATGCGGCGAGATGCTCGGGCAGCGGCAGCCAGCCGAAGTGCATCGCGGTGCCGGTGGCCAATATGGTCAGATAGAGCCGCCAGCCTGCAAGAAGGCTCAGACTGCCGGCGACGCCCAAAATCTCGACGATTCCCAATGTCCTGCTCCCCGTCGCTGATCTGCCCTCCATCTTGCACCCGCTGCCGCCCGCCCGCAATGCCGAGATGACAAGGTCGCGCGGCGCGGTTATCGCCCCTGGCATGGCCAATGTTGCTCCTCCGCCCGCGGTCCTGCCCGATGGCGCAATTCCCGCGGCGACGCTTGTCATCATGCGCCCCCCAGATGGTGGCGGACCCGATGAGATATTGATGGTCAAGCGGTCGGCCACGATGGCCTTCGCCGCCGGTGCAGTCGTGTTTCCCGGCGGGCGCGTCGACCCCGACGATTATCTGGTGGCGCGGCAACATGGGCTTGGCGCCGACGAGGCCGATGGCGCGGCGCGGGTTGCGGCCTTGCGCGAAACGCTGGAAGAAACGGGGCTCGCGGTCGGCTGGCCGGCGTTGGCGGAAAGCGACGTCGCCGCCGTGCGGCAGGCGTTGCTCGCGGGGACCCTGCTTTCCGATATATTGGCGGAGCGCGGTGACCGAATCGCCCTCGAATCCTTCGTCCCCTTCGCGCGCTGGTGCCCGAATTTCAAAGAGGCGCGGACTTTCGACACGCGATTCTATGCCGTTGCCGCGCCGCCGCACAGCCATGAACTGACGGTCGAAGAGGCCGAGCATAGCCATATTTTCTGGGCGAGCGCGAAGGACACGCTGGCGATGGCCGATCGCGGCGACGTGTCGGTGATTTTCCCCACCCGCCGTAATCTCGAGCGCCTGGCGCAGACGAGTGATTTCTCCAGCTTTTCAGCGCATTCTGGGCAGTTTCCGGTCGAGTTGATCACGCCGTGGATCGAAGAGCGCGGAGGGCAGGCCTTTCTGTGTATCCCGGCGCATCTGGGCTATCCCGTCACCCGTGAATCCTTCGACCGAGTCCGGCGTGGATAAAACGGCTTTGGACAAGCAATTTTCTCCCTATTTAGCAATTTACTAAGAATTGGCCGGCTAGGGCAAATCGTCGTTGCAATTGCTGACCGCTGTGCCTAAGAGGGCCCTGCAGAAGCAGATCGGGGGATGTTCCTCCGGTGTGATTCGACAAGACTAATCCAGTGGACGGAGAATATGATGAACCTGCTTAAGAAGGCTGCGATCTCCCTCGCAGCGACCTCGATGGTTGTAGCTCCCGTTGCGGCTTCGGCCGCTCCCGCAGCTGCTGCCGTTTCGACCGTTGACGGCCAGAGCGAACTCGAAGGCAGCACGAGCTGGATCATCGCTGTCCTCGCTCTCGTTGCTATCGTTGGTGGCATCATCATCGCGTCGGACAACAACGACGACGAACCGACCAGCCCGTAATCACGGCTGATCAATACCGATACCAAAGGGCTCCGAGCTTCGCTCGGGGCCCTTTGCGCGTCCATGATGGTCATCGGCCTCGGCTGGCTTTCGCTGCGGTGCGCCTTATGCGACGCACGCGGCGCAACTGAAGATATGATCTAAAGCGCGATGTTCCGGTTTGCCCGCGATCGCGCGAGCGGGATTGCTTGCCGCGCGCCGTCGGCCGCGGCGCCGGCAATCGGCGCATAGCTCAACGCATAGCCCCCATTTCCCGCATCGCCCTTCGTCCCCGCATCGGCAAGCACCTTGCCCCAGGGATCGACCGCCAGGCTGTGGCCATAGGTTTCCCGGCCGTCGCCATGCGTTCCGCACTGCGCCGCCGCCACGATATGACAGCCGGTTTCGATCGCGCGCGCGCGCATCAGCACATGCCAATGTGCCTCGCCGGTCGACACGGTAAAGGCCGCCGGGATGGCAATCAACGTCGCACCGCGATCGACCAGCGCCCGATAGAGTTCGGGGAAGCGCAGGTCATAGCAGATGCTGAGCCCCAATAGCCCGAGCGGCGTGTCGACCACGGTGATTGCATCGCCGCCAGCATAGGCCGCCGATTCTTGCCAATTCTCGCCCGACGGCAGTGTGACGTCGAACATATGGATCTTGTCATAGCGGGCGCGGATGCTGCCGTCGGCGGCGATGACATGGCTGCGGTTCACGCGGCGCGCGCCGTCGTCGGCGAGCAGCGGCATCGATCCCGAATGCAGCCATAGGCCGTGCTTTTGCGCCATCGCCTGGAGCGCGGTGGGCCAGGGGCTGTCGGCTTCGCGGACGATATGCGTCGCCGAGCGTGCGCGGTCGCGGTCGAGCAGCAAAGACATTTCGGGCAGGAAGGCCATGGCGGCGCCGCCCGCCGCGGCCTCGCCCATGACGCGGTCGATCGCCGCGAGATTGGCGGCGGGGTCTATCCCGCTCGTCATCTGCACCAAAGCGGCGACGGGGGAGGTGGGCGATGATGCAAGGGCGTTCATCGCATCTGGCTAAGCCTCTGTCGCGCGCAGGACAAGCGCCCGCGACAGTTCAGTGGCCAGCAAGGTTCGAAGGCGATAAGATACGCCAATGTCCAATTCTCCCGCGCGCACGCCGCTTCGTTTCGCCCGTCTCCTCCTGTCCGCCAGCGCCGCTGCCGCGCTGCTGCTGATTTCGCCCGCGAGCTATGCGCAGAGCGGCGCATCGACCACGACGGCAGCTAGCCAGGCGAACGGTGGCGACTGGCTCTATGCCGGCAGCGACATCCCGCGCGACACCGCATGGCAGTTCGGCGTCCTGCCCAATGGCGTGCGTTATGCGGTGCGTAACAACGGCGTGCCCCCGGGGCAGGTGTCGATCCGGGTGCGGATGGATGTCGGTTCGATGTTCGAAACCGAGCAGGAACGCGGCTACGCCCATCTTCTCGAGCATCTGACCTTTCGCGGGTCGGAGCATATCCCCGATGGCGAAGCCAAGCGTATCTGGCAGCGTTTCGGCGTTACCTTCGGCAGCGATTCGAACGCGCAGACGACCCCGACCCAGACCGCGTATCAGCTCGATTTGCCGAGCGTGACGCCGGCCAACCTCGACGAAAGCATGAAATTGCTGTCGGGCATGGTCCGCGAACCGCGGATTTCGGAACTGGCGGTCGCCGCCGAGCGCGGCGTCGTGATGTCCGAGCTGCGCGAATCGGATGGTCCGCAAAAGCGGATCGGCGATGCCACCAACGCGCATCTGTTCGCCGGCCAGCTCCTCGGCGACCGCTCGCCGATCGGCACGACCGCCTCGCTGGGCAAGGCAAACGCGACGTCGGTCGCCGCCTTTCACGATCGCTGGTATCGTCCCGACCGCGCGGTGGTGGTCATCGCTGGCGATGGCGATCCGGCGGAATTCGCCCGGCTGATCGAGAAATATTATGGCGACTGGCGCGCCAATGCACCGAAGCCGGCGCAACCCGATTTCGGCAAGCCCGACCCCAAGAAGCCGGCGGCGCTCGAGATTGTCGAGGCGAACCAGCCGCTCGCGCTGACGCTGGCGATGGTGCGGCCGTGGCAGAAGCGGATCGACACCGTCGAAAATACACGGCGGCTCTACCTGGAATTCATCGCCCAGGCGCTGGTCAATCGCCGGCTCGAAAACCGCGCGCGCAGCGGCGGCAGCTATCTGGTCGCCACGGTCGAGCAGCAATATGTCAGCCGCAGTGCCGATGTGACGATGGCATCGATTGTCCCGCTCAGCGACTGGAAGGCCGCGCTTGCCGACGTGCGCGGGGTGATCGCCGACGCAACCAGCAAACCGCCGTCGCAGGCCGATATCGACCGCGAGGCGAACGAGATCGAGGCATTCCTGCGCAAGGAACTGGAAAATGCCCGCAACGAACCCGGCGCGCGGCTGGCCGACGATATGGTCCGCGCGGTCGACATCGGCGAGACGGTGACCAGCCCGCAGGGCCAGGTCGACATGTTCAAGGCGATCCGCGCCTCGGCGACGCCCAAGACGATGCTCGACATCAGCCGCGCAATCTTTGCCGCGCCGGTGACGCGCGTCGTGTTGACGACCCCGACTGCCGCGGGCGGCAATGCCGCCGTGCTCGCCGCCCTGAAGGCGCCGGTGACCGCGCGCGACGACCGGTTGGCGACGGTCAGGGCCGATTTCAAACAGCTTCCCGCCATCGGCCAGCCGGGGACGATCACATCGACGACCAGCATCCTTGGCCTGCGCGCCGAACGGATCGAATTTGCCAACGGCGTCACCGCGCTCGTTTCGAACAACAAGGTCGAGCCGGGCAAGGTGCGCGTCAATGTCCGCTTCGGCACCGGCAACCGCAGCGTCGCCGCCGACGCGCCGAACCTCTTGTGGACCGGCGACTATGCGCTGGTCGCGAGCGGCATTGGCCCTTGGGGCCAGAATGAGATCGACCAGCTGACCAACGGACGGCAGATCCAGCTGAATTTTGCGATCGACGACGATGCGTTCGAACTGTCGGCCGAAAGCAAGCCCGCCGACCTTTCCGACCAGATGCGGCTGATCGCCGGAAAGCTGGCCCAGCCGCGCTGGGATCCGTCGCCGGTCGAACGGCTCCGCATCGGTTTCCTCACCGGCTATGACCTCAACGACGCGACCCCTAACGCGGTGCTCGACCGCAATTTGCGCGGCTGGCTTACGAACAACGACGCGCGCTGGGCGGCCCCCGACAAGGCTCAGATCGACGCGCTGACCCCCGCCGCCTTCCGCGCCTTTTGGGAACCGCGGCTCGCCAGCGGGCCGATCGAAGTGCAGATTTTCGGCGATCTCGAATCGATCGACTATCGCAGGATCCTCGCCGAAACGCTGGGCGCGCTGCCGCCGCGCAAGATATTGGCGCCGCCAAGCGGCCAGCGTGTCGACTTCGCCAAACATGTTACCGCGCCCGAGATCGCCTATCACCGCGGCGAACAGGGGCAAGCGGCCGCGATGACCGCCTGGCCGACCGGCGGCGGCCTTGCCAGCCCGCGCGACGCGCGCGGATTGGAAGTGCTGGCTGCGGTCTTCAACGACCGCTTGTTCGACCGCCTCCGCGCCGAGCAGGGCGCGAGCTATGGCCCGGTGGTCGACAGCCACTGGCCGACGGGTTTCGACAGCGGCGGTTACCTGCTCGTCGGCAGCCTGCTGGCGCCCAAGGACCTTGATCGATTCTATGGGATCGCGAGGGATATTGCCGCCGACCTGGTGGCGCAGCCGGTCAGCGCCGACGAGCTGGCGCGCAACGCCGTGCCGATCCGCGAGCAGGTTGCGCGTGCCTCGACCGGCAATGTCTATTGGATGTTCCTGCTCGAGGGCGCGACGCGCGATCCGCGCGTCGCCGCGGCGGCACTGTCGATTCAGGACGATATTTCGGCGGTCACCGCCGCCGACGTGCAGCGGCTCGCGCGGCAATATCTGACGCCCGAGCGCCAATGGTCGCTGGCGATCCTGCCCAAGGGGATGACGCTGGCCGATGCGTCGGCGCTGGGCGCGGCGCCCGCGCCGGCGGCGGGCGGGCGTTAGTGCAGCTTGAGACGGGGGCGGATGATCGCGTTCACCCGGCCGATCAGGATCAACGCCAGCCCGTGGAGCCAGCCGTGGATCGCGATCAGGTGCATGCGGTATAGCGAGGTATAGACGAAGCGCGCGAGCCGCCCCTCGATCGCCATGCGCCCGCCGATCAGATTGCCCATCAGGCTGCCCACCGTCGAAAAACGGCTGAGCGACACGAGCGAGCCATGGTCGCGATAGACGAAATCGGTGAGCGGCTTGTCCGCCTGGATCGCGACGAGATTGCGGAACACCGCCGACGCCATCTGGTGCGCCGACTGCGCGCGTGGCGGGAGCGGCCGTTCGTCGCCGGGCAGCACGCAATAGGCGCAGTCGCCGATCGCGAAGATGCGGTCATCGGCGGTGGTTTGCAGCGTCGGGCGGACCACGAACTGTCCGCTGCGCGCACGCTCCAGCCCGTCGTCCTCATTGGCGAGCGGCGCGGTTTTTACGCCCGCCGCCCACACACGGAGGTCGGCGGGAATGCGCTCCCCCGATTTCAGGATCATCGCGTCGGCGCGCACCTCGGTCACCGGCATGTTCGTAAGCACGGTGACGCCGAGCGCCTCGAGCTCCTGCTGTGCCGCCTCGGCCAGCCGTTCGGGAAGCGCGGGCAGGATGCGCGGACCCGCTTCGATCAGCGTGACGCGCAGGCGTTTCTCGTCGAACACCTCGAGACCATAATAGCGCAGCCCGCCCGCGGCGTTGAACAGTTCGGCGGCCAGCTCGACCCCCGTTGCACCGCCGCCGACGAGCGCGATATGGACCTGCGCATCGCTCGCCGGGTCTTTCATCATCGCGTGCGAGACGCGCAGGCAATGATCGAGCAGCTTGTTGCGGAAGCGATCGGCTTGCGGCCGTTCGTCGAGGAAGATGCAATGTTCGCGTGCGCCAAGGGTGCCGAAGTCGTTGCCGACGGACCCCATGGCGAGCACCAGATAATCGAAGCGCAGCCGATGCCGCGCGATCAGCTCGCTGCCGTCCTCGTCGAGCATCGGCGCGATGACGATCTCGCGCGCGGCGGTGTCGATGCTTTCGAGCGTGCCCGGAAAGAAACGATAGCCCCAGCGGTGGCAATGGCTGCGATAGCCGACCTCGTCGAGATTGGCGTCGAGCGATCCGGTCGCGACCTCGTGGAGCAGCGGCTTCCACACATGGGTACGATTCTTGTCGATCAGGATGATGTCGTGCTTCGCGCGGCCGTAGCGGACGCCGAGCCGTCGCGCGAGTTCGAGCCCGCCCGCGCCGCCGCCCACGATCACGATCTGGGTCTTGCGCTTCGCGGTCACGACGAACTCCTCGAAAAAAGGGCTAGGTGCCGTCGCTTTGCGGCGTACGGATGGGGGGACGCAATTTGCGGATACGCGGCTCGCGCTCGAGCTGGCCTTTGGTCATGATGTCGTGCCGCATCTTGGCGCGCACATCATGGATTGACGCGATCACCGGCCCCATCGCGACGCCGAGGTCGATCAGCACCGCTTCGGCGAGTTGCAGCGAGCTTTCGAGCGTTTCGGGCACCGCATCGCTCGCGCCCGCCTGATAGAGGGTGGCGGCATGGTCGGCGTCGCGCGCGCGGCTGATGATCGGCAGGTCGGGATATTTCTGGCGCAGCTGTCGCGTCATCCTGAGCTGCTGTACCGGATCGTCCATGGTGAGAACGATCGCGTTGGCGGTCTCGATCCCCAGCTTGTCGAGGGCGCCCGGGCGCGCGACGTCAGCAAAACGGACGATGAAGCCGTCGCGCCGCGCCGCGGCGACGGTGTCAATGTCGGCATCGACGGCGATATAGGGTCGGTCATGCTCGCGCAGCAGTTCGGCGACGGTGTGCCCGACGCGGCCGAAGCCGACGACGACGGTGCGACCTTCGGGGGTCTCTTCGGGTCTCGCGCCTTCGCTGCGCATTTCGATCCGCCGCGCGATGTCGTGGCCGATACGTGCGAGCAAAGGCGTGATGGTCAGGCCGATCGCGGTGACGAGCTGCCAGAATTCGGCGGTGTCGCGGCCGATGATCTGCGCCTGCAACGCGGTCGCGAGCACGATCAGGGTCGTCTCGGATGGGCTCGACATCAAGAGGCCGACCTCGGCCGCGGTGCCGCGCCGCGCGACGTTCGAAAAGCGCAGGAGCGCCGCGGTGACGATCGCCTTGATCGCAACGACGCCGACGACCGCGACGATCAGCTGCGGCCATTGCTCGGCGATTGTCTTGAGGTTGAGGCCCATGCCGACGCTGATCAGGAACACCCCGAGCGCGAGGCCCTTGAACGGTGCGGTGATCGCCTCGACCTCGTTATGATATTCGGTTTCGGCGATCATCAGCCCTGCGAGCAGTGCGCCGACGATCGGTGACAGCCCGGCCGCCGCAGTCGCCATCGCCGCGACTATCACGACGAGCAGACTGGCGGCGAGGAACAGCTCGGGATCCTTGGCGCGCGCGGCCTGCGCGAAGATGCGCGGCAACAGGAACCAGCCGGCGATTGCGAGCACCGCCACGACGACGACCCCTTGCCATAACGTCGTCAGCAGCGCTTCGGTGCCGCCCGCGGCCGCAGTCGGCGCCAGCGCGCCGAGGATGAAGATGATCGGGACGATCGCCAGATCCTCGAACAGCAACATCGAGAAGGAAGCGCGCCCGACCGCCGATTTGGTGCCCGCGATGGGCAGCACCAGCGCGGTCGAGGAGAGGGCGAGGGCAATGCCGAGGCCAAAAGCGGCGGGGGTCGAATAACCGCCCACCAGCCATAGCGCGCCGCCGAGGATCGCGCCGCCGAGCAACAGCTCCGCCGCGCCGATGCCGAACACCAGTTTCCGCAGCTGCCAGAGGCGGCGGAACGACAGCTCGAGCCCGATCGAGAACAGCAGCAGGATGATGCCGAATTCGGCGAAGAGCGCGATGTCTTCGGTCGACGCGATCGTGATGTGCTTCAGCCACGGATAATCGCCCGCGAGCGCACCGAGCCCCGATGGCCCGACGAGCAGGCCGACGAGGATGAAGCCGATCACGGGCGGAAGGCGGAAACGCGCGAACGCCGGGATCACGATGCCCGCGGCGCCGAGGACCACCAGCGCATTGCCGATGGCGGAGGTTTCTGTTTCCGATACCATAAGGGCCGACCTTATGCAGGCCGGCCCCGGTTGGCTAGATGGCTAACCCAACCTTTTTGGTTGTTTTCAGCTACCCATCTTCTTTTCGAGGTTTTCGACGATCGCTTCGAAGAAGCCTTCGGTCGTGAGCCAGTTCTGATCGGGGCCGATCAGCAGCGCCAGATCCTTGGTCATCTTGCCGCTTTCGACCGTCGCGACGCAGACCTTCTCCAGGTCGTCGGCGAACTTCACCACCTCGGGCGTGCCGTCGAGCTTGCCGCGATGCTTGAGCCCGCCTGTCCAGGCGAAGATCGACGCGATCGGGTTGGTCGAGGTCGCCTTGCCCTGCTGGTGCATGCGATAGTGGCGGGTGACGGTGCCGTGCGCGGCTTCGGATTCGACCGTCTGGCCGTCGGGGGTCATCAGCACGCTGGTCATCAGGCCCAGCGAGCCGAAGCCCTGCGCGACGGTGTCCGACTGGACGTCGCCGTCGTAATTCTTGCAGGCCCAGACGAACTTGCCCGACCATTTCAGTGCCGATGCGACCATGTCGTCGATCAGGCGATGCTCATAAGTGATGCCGGCTTCGTCGAACTGCGCCTTGAATTCGGCGTTGAACACTTCCTCGAACAGGTCCTTGAAGCGGCCGTCATAGGCCTTGAGGATCGTGTTCTTGGTCGACAGATACACCGGCCACTGGCGCGCGAGGCCGTAGTTCAGGCTGGCGCGCGCAAAGTCGCGGATCGAATCGTCGAGGTTGTACATCGCCATCGCGACGCCCGACGACGGGAACTGGAACACTTCCTCGTCGATCAGCGTGCCGTCCTCGCCCTCGAACACCAAGCGCAGCTTGCCGGGGCCGGGGACACGGAAGTCGGTCGCGCGATACTGGTCGCCGAACGCGTGGCGGCCGACGACGATCGGGTCGGTCCAGCCGGGAACGAGACGCGGGACATTCTTCATCACGATCGGTTCGCGGAAGACGACGCCGCCCAGGATGTTGCGGATCGTGCCGTTCGGCGATTTCCACATCTTTTTCAGGCCGAATTCCTCGACGCGCTGTTCGTCGGGAGTGATCGTCGCGCACTTCACGCCGACGCCGTGCTTCTTGATCGCATTGGCGGCATCGACCGTGATCTTGTCGTCGGTCTGGTCGCGCATCTCGATGCTGAGATCGTAATAATGGAGGTCGACGTCGAGATAGGGGAGGATCAGCCGTTCGCGGATCCATTGCCAGATGATCCGCGTCATTTCGTCGCCATCGAGTTCGACGACCGGGTTGACTACCTTGATCTTGCCCATGCTGCTGCCTTTTTCCTTGGGGAGTCGGATTGCTTGGCGCCTTAGGCAATGCGGCGCGATTGTTCAACTGCCGGTGGAACTGCCCCGATACCTTATCCATTGTCAGGTGTTGGAGCGCACCCTAGAAGAACCGCCATGTCCACCATCATCTCTTCCAACCGCCCCGGTGGCGGTATCAAATGGCACTGGCCGTCGATCCATCCCGAAGGCCGCAAGTTCCTTTTGATCGCGGGTATCATCACCCTCTGTTTCTGGCTGCTCGGCTGGGAAATCCTCGGCTGGTTGATGCTGGGCGTGACCGTCTGGGTCGGCGCCTTCTTCCGCGACCCCGAACGCGTGACCCCGACGAGCGGCGATGTCATCATCGCGCCCGCCGACGGGCTCGTGACCCAGATCGCCGAAGTGCCGCCGCCGCCCGAGATTGCCGGCCTCGACGGGCTGGGCGATGCGCCGATGCTGCGTGTGTCGATTTTCATGAGCGTCTTCGACGTCCACATCAACCGCACCCCGGTTGCGGGCACGCTGCGCAAGCTCGTCTATATCCCCGGCAAGTTCCTGAACGCCGACCTCGACAAGGCGAGCGAGGAAAATGAACGCCAGCATTTCGTCGTCGAGCGCGCCGACGGGGTACGCGTCGGCTTCACCCAGATCGCCGGCCTCGTCGCGCGGCGCATCATGCCCTTCGTCACCATGGGCAACGAACTCGCCACCGGCCAGCGCGTCGGGCTCATCCGTTTCGGCAGCCGCGTCGATGTCTACCTGCCCGCGGGCACGACGCCGCAGGTGCTGCTCGGCCAGCGCACCCTCGCCGGCGAGACGATCGTCGCGCGGATCGGCAAGGCCGAGATGATCGACGGCGTCGGTCAGTAAAATGACGGAGGACGAGCAGGTCATTCCCGACGCCGCGGGGCGCCGCATTGCCGGGATCAGCCTGCGCGCCTTCGCGCCCAACGCGATTACCATCCTCGCGCTATGTTCGGGGCTGACCGGCGTCCGCTTCGCGATCGGCGGCGAATGGGCTGCGGCGGTCACAATGGTCATCGTCGCCGGGGTGCTCGACGGCATGGATGGGCGCATCGCCCGTTTGCTTCGCGCCCAGAGCAAATTCGGCGCCGAGCTCGATTCGCTGTCCGACGTGATCGCCTTTGGCGTCGCGCCGGCGATGATCCTCTTCCTCTGGTCGCTGGCCGACGCGCCCAAATTCGGCTGGACCGCGGCGCTGGCCCTCGCCGTGTGTTGCGCGCTGCGCCTTGCGCGCTTCAATTCGCGCCTGGATGCCGATTTCCAGCCGCACAAGTCGGCGGGCTTCATGACCGGCATTCCGGCGCCCGCGGGGGCGGGGCTGTCGTTCGTCCCCGTCTATCTGTGGCTGGTGACCGGGAACGACCTGTTTCGTGAATGGTATGTCGTCATGCCCTGGGCGCTCGCCGTCGCCATGCTGATGATTTCGGCGATCCCGACCTATAGCTGGTCTTCGATCCGGCTTCGCCGCTCGTGGCGTATCTTCGCGCTGGCCGGCGTCGGCCTGCTCGGCGCCGCGCTCGTCACCGCGCCATGGCACACGTTACTCGCGGTGTGCGCCCTCTATATGGCGATGTTGCCTTTCGGCATCGCGAGTTACGCGAAGGTCAGGCGGCGCGGCTGAGTGCCGGCTGCATGCGAACGGCAGCGCGGATCGGGCGCGCGGCGTCGTGGCGCGCTGGCGAACGGCGCAGCGTTATCTTTTGCGGAGCGGGTCCTGCCTGCGGCGCGGCTTCGACGGGGAATGCGCCTTCGCCGAGCAGCGCCGAGAGAATCGCATTCTCGTTATTCTTGAGCATGGCCAGGATCACCGTGACGCCGAGTCCGGCGGCGATGGCGAAAAGGAGAGCGGCTGCGACCTGAACCATGATCTTGTCCTTCCGGCTTCATTATGCGAAACCCCTGTTGTTGGGACGTGTCCTTGGGACGGCTTCGCTTGGCTCTTCGTTCCATGTTCCCGTTTTGTTCTCAACCGTTTTGCGACGAACGGAGTCAGTTTGTCGCCGGGTTGAGGCGCGCGCGTGGTGGTTCTTCGTCGCAAAAATGGGCGTTCACCCCTTGCTTTTGACAGCCAAGGCGGCTAACGGCCCGGCCATTCCACATGGAAGGCGCACATAAACCGGTGCCGGATCGTCCGCTTGCGGACCTTCGGTTCTTGCTTTCCAGAGGACCAACCGGAAGGAGAAAGACTATGGCGGCACCTGTCGTCACGATGCAGAATCTTATCGAGGCTGGCGCCCACTTCGGCCACCAGACCCACCGCTGGAACCCGCGCATGAAGCCGTATATTTTCGGTGCGCGTAACGGCATCCACATTCTCGACCTGTCGCAGACCGTGCCGCTCTTTGCGCGCGCGCTCGACTTCATCGCGTCCTCGTCGGCTGCCGGCGGCAAGGTCCTCTTCGTCGGCACCAAGCGCCAGGCGCAGGGTCCGATCGCCGACGCCGCGCGTGCTTCGGGCCAGCACTTCGTCAACCACCGCTGGCTGGGCGGCATGCTCACCAACTGGAAGACGATCTCGAACTCGATCAAGCGCCTCAAGACGCTCGAAGAGCAGCTCTCGGGCGACACCTCGGGTCTCACCAAGAAGGAAGTGCTCAATCGCACCCGCGAACGCGACAAGCTCGAAATGTCGCTCGGCGGCATCCGCGACATGGGCGGCATTCCCGACGTGATGTTCGTGATCGACGCGAACAAGGAAGAGCTGGCGATCAAGGAAGCCAACGTCCTTGGCATCCCCGTCGTCGCGATCCTCGATTCGAACGTCTCGCCCGACGGCATCGCGTTCCCGGTTCCGGCGAACGATGACGCTGCCCGCGCGATCCGCCTTTACTGCGATGCGGTTGCCCAGGCGGCAACGCGTGGTGGCCAGCAGGCCCGCGCGAACCGCGGCGAAGATCTCGGCGCTGCCGTCGAGCCCGTCGCCGAAGCGGCGCTGACCGAAGAAGCGGCTCCCGTCGCTGAAGAAACCCCGGCCGTCGAAGCCGCTCCCGTCGTCGACGCCGCTCCGGTGACCGAGGACGAACAGGTCCCGGCCGAAGCTGCTGCCGAAACCGAACGCCAGAGCGACGCCTGAGCGCGCCTGAATGACGGGGCGGCGTGCTGCGAACGGCAGCCGCCGCCCTCGGTCATCGTTTTGACTTATCGCGCCGCCACGCGTGCGGCGCAGCAGTCCCGTTTCACGGATTGCTCCACATTGGAAAGGATCACCCATGGCTGAAATTACGGCCGCTCTCGTCAAGGAACTGCGCGACCGCACGGGCGCAGGCATGATGGATTGCAAAAAGGCGCTCGCCGAAAATGGCGGCGACATCGAAGCGTCGATCGACTGGCTGCGCACCAAGGGTCTCGCCGCCGCCGCCAAGAAAGCCGGCCGCGTTGCCGCCGAAGGCCTCGTTGGCGTCGCCACCGACGGCAACCGCGGCGCGATGGTCGAAGTGAACAGCGAAACCGACTTCGTTGCCAAGAACGAGCAGTTCCAGGGCTTCGTCCGCGACGTGACGCAGGTCGCGCTCGCCGGCAACATCGCCGACATCGACGCGCTGGGTGCGTCGGCCTATCCGGCCGGCGGCACCGTCGCCGAAGCGCTGACGCAGAATATCGCGACGATCGGTGAGAACCAGTCGTTGCGCCGTTCGGCGATCGTCTCGGTCAACTCGGGCGTCGTCACGGGTTATGTCCATAACGCCGCCGCTGCGGGCATGGGCAAGATCGGCGTGCTGATCGCGCTCGAATCGACCGCCGGTGCCGACGTTCTCGAACCGCTCGGCAAGCAGCTGGCGATGCACGTCGCCGCCGCCAACCCGCTGGCGCTGAACGGCGACGATCTCGACGCCGACATGGTCGCGCGCGAGCGTGCGATCGCCGAGGAAAAGGCCGCCCAGTCGGGCAAGCCCGCCGAAATCGTCGGCAAGATGGTCGATGGCGCGATCGCGAAGTTCCGCAAGGAAAACGCGCTGCTGTCGCAGCTGTTCGTGATGGACGGCAAGACCCCGGTCGCCGAAGTCGTCGCTGCCGCCGGCAAGGATGTCGGCGCGACGATCACGCTCAAGAGCTTCGTCCGCTTCCAGCTCGGCGAAGGCATCGAGAAGGAAGAAAGCGACTTTGCGGCGGAAGTCGCGGCGGTCGCCGGCGTCTAAAAGAAGCGCGGGATTGGCGCGCCACGGGCGCGGCAGTCCGCTTGGCAATGGCGCGTACTCTGACTAGGGTGCGCGCCATTCGCTTATTCATCGATCACATGAGGTTCCCCCGATCATGGCTCTGCCCGGCATGAAACGAATTTTGCTGAAACTGTCGGGCGAGGCGCTGATGGGCTCGAGCGCCTTTGGCATCGACCCCGAAACGGTCGCGAGTATGGCCGCCGAGGTCAAGGAAGCCAAGAATCGCGGGCTCGAGATCTGCCTCGTCATCGGCGGGGGCAACATCTTCCGCGGCATGGCGGGCGCCGCCAAGGGCATGGACCGCGCGCAGGCCGACTATATGGGCATGCTCGCCACCGTGATGAACGCGCTCGCGATGCAGAATGCGCTCGAACAGCTCGGCGTCGAAACGCGCGTCCAGTCGGCGATCGAGATGGACAAGGTGTGCGAACCCGTCATCCGCCGCCGCGCCGAACGCCATATGGAAAAGGGCCGCGTCGTGATCTTCGCCGCCGGTGTCGGCGCGCCCTATTTCACGACCGACAGCGGTGCGGCGCTCCGCGCGGCCGAGATGAAGTGCGATGCGCTGCTCAAGGGCACCAGCGTCGACGGCGTCTATAATGCCGATCCGAAGAAGGATAAGTCGGCGGTTCGCTACGAAACGCTCAGCTACGACCGCGTGCTCGCCGACAATCTGAAGGTGATGGACGCCAGCGCGGTGGCGCTGTGCCGCGACAACCATATTCCGATCGTCGTGTTCAACATCCGCGAACCCGGCAATCTGGCGCGCGTGCTGGCGGGCGAGGGTGTCTCGACTGTCGTCAGCGACGCCGCCGGGCACGCATAAGAGAGGAAAGACAAATGGCGAAATATGACAAGGCCGACCTCGAACGCCGCATGCACGGCGCGGTCGAAGCGCTGAAGAGCGACCTCTCCGGCCTCCGCACCGGCCGCGCGCATACCGCACTGCTCGATCCCGTGACGGTCGAGGTCTATGGTGCGCATATGCCGCTCAACCAGGTCGCCTCGGTCAGCGCCCCCGAACCGCGGATGCTGACGGTGCAGGTGTGGGACAAATCGAACGTCGGCCCCGTCGACAAGGCGATCCGCTCGGCCGGGCTTGGCCTCAACCCGATCGTCGATGGCCAGCTTCTCCGCCTGCCGATCCCCGAAATGACCCAGGAACGTCGCAAGGAGCTGTCGAAGCTCGCGGGCCAATATGCCGAAAAGGCGCGCATCGCGGTGCGCAACGTCCGCCGCGACGGCATGGACAATCTGAAGGCCGACGAGAACAAGAAGGAAATCAGCGAGGACGAGCGCAAGCGCCACGAAACCGAGGTGCAGAAGCTGACCGACGCGACGATCGCCGAACTCGATGCCGCGGCGACCGCCAAGGAAAAGGAAATCCTGGGCTAGTGCTGTCCGGCGCATTCCTCTCAGCCGTTCGGGCTGAGCCTGTCGAAGCCCCGTCCTTTTCTTCAAGAAAGAACGGCCCCCTTCGACTGACTTGTCAGTCGCTCAGGACAGGCTTCGACAAGCTCAGGGCGAGCGGATTTTTAGGTTTATCCCGTGTCCAATAGCCACCACGGCGCGCGCCATGTCGCTATCATCATGGATGGCAATGGCCGCTGGGCCAAAAAGCGCCTGCTGCCCCGCGTCGCCGGTCACAAAGCCGGGGTCGAGGCGGTGCGGACCATCGTCCGCGCCGCGGGCGACCTCGGGATCGAGGCGATGACACTTTACGCCTTTTCGTCCGAAAACTGGAAGCGGCCCGAGGAAGAAGTCAGCGACCTGATGGGGCTGATGAAGCGCTTCATCCTGAGCGATCTCGACGAATTCGCCTCGAACGACGTGAAGCTCAAGGTCATCGGCAATTGGCGCGCGCTCGCGCCCGATGTCGTGGGGCTGATCGAGAATGCGCTCGAGCGCACCGCAGGCAACAAGCGCACGACGCTGGCGGTCGCGCTGAACTATGGTGCGCAGGACGAACTGGTCCGCGCCGCCACCGCCGCCGCCGCACAAGGTGCGATCACCGAGGATGCGATCGCGGCGCATCTCGACACCGCCGACATGCCGCCGCTCGACCTGCTCATCCGCACATCGGGCGAAGTGCGGCTGTCGAACTTCCTGCTGTGGCAGTCGGCCTATGCCGAACTCTATTTCACCGACATTTTGTGGCCCGATTTCAAACCGGCCGATCTGAAGGCGGCGCTCGATCATTTTGCACGGCGCGATCGCCGTTACGGGGGACTCTAGGGCATGGCGACGGCGGGTAAATCGGATCTGTGGGTGCGGGTTGGGTCGGCGATCGTGCTGTTCGCGATTGCGGGCACCGCGCTGTGGTTCGGCGGCCTCGCTTTCGGCCTGTTGCTGCTGGTCGGCGGTGCGCTCGTCATCGTCGAATGGCTCGCACTGGTCCGCGCGATGGCGATCGGCGGCGGCGCGAAAGCCGCGCTGACCGCGCTCGGACCGATCCTCATCCTCGGCGCGATGGCGGGGCTGTGGTTCATTCGCGATCATCTCGGCGTCACCGCCGCGCTCTGGGTCTTCGGCATGGTCTGGGCGACCGACATCGGCGCTTATTTCGCCGGCCGCGCCTTTGGCGGCGCGCGGCTTGCGCCGAAGATCAGCCCGTCGAAGACATGGTCGGGACTGGTCGGCGGCATGGTCGCCGCGCTGATCGCCAGCGCGACGATCGGCGACCGCGCGGGCATCGTCGGCGTGCCGTTGTGGATCGGCCTGTTCATGGGGCTGCTCGCGCAGCTCGGCGACCTCGCGCAAAGCTGGATGAAGCGCCGCGCGGGGGTCAAGGATTCGGGCAAGCTCATCCCCGGCCACGGCGGCCTGTTCGACCGTGTCGACGGTGTGCTGCCGGTTGCGCTGCTTCTCGGCGCGCTCGCGTTTGCCGGGCAGATAACCATACGGGCGGTGAGCTGACATGACCCGCGCCCTCTCGCTTTTCGGGGCCACGGGATCGGTGGGGCAATCGACCCTCGATCTCGTCCGCCGTGATGGCGAGGCTTGGCGTGTCGGCGTGCTGACGGCGAACAGCGATGTCGCCGAACTGGCGAAGCTCGCAAAGGAATTCCGTCCCGACATCGCCGTGATCGCTGACGAGACGCTCTACGGCGCGCTGAAAGATGCGCTCACCGGCACCGGCATAGAAACTGCGGCGGGCGCTGAGGCGCTGGTTGCAGTCGCCCGGCAGCCAACCGACCTTGTGATGGCGGCGATCGTCGGCACCGCGGGCCTTGCGCCGACGATGGCGGCGCTCGAGGCGGGGCATGACGTGGCGCTTGCCAACAAGGAGGCGCTCGTTTCGGCGGGCGAGCTGATGACCGCCGCCGCACGGGCGTCGGGTACGACGCTGCTGCCCGTCGACAGCGAGCATAACGCCATTTTTCAGTGCCTCGCTGGCGGCCGGATCGATCAGGTGCGCCGCATAATCCTGACCGCCAGCGGCGGGCCGTTCCGCACCATGAGCGCCGCCGACATGGCGCGCGTCACCCCGGCGCAGGCGGTCGCGCATCCCAATTGGTCGATGGGGGCCAAGATCAGCGTCGATTCGGCAACGATGATGAACAAGGGCCTCGAACTCATTGAGGCGCATCATCTTTTTCCTGTCGGGCTCGACCGCATCGAAATCCTTGTCCACCCGCAATCGGTGATCCACAGCCTCGTCGAATATATCGACTGCTCGACGCTGGCGCAGCTCGGTTCGCCCGACATGCGTATCCCGATTGCGAGCGCGCTCGCCTGGCCGCAGCGGATGGCGACGCCGTGCGCCCCGCTCGACCTCGCCACCATCGCGCGGCTCGATTTCGAAGCACCCGACGAGGTGCGTTTCCCCGCGACCGCGCTCTGCCGCGCCGCGATTGCCGAGGGCGGCGCGCGCCCGGCGCAGCTCAACGCTGCGAACGAGGTGGCGGTCGCCGCCTTCCTCGCCGGCCGCATATCCTTCCCCGCGATCGTCGATACGGTGCGCCGCGTGATCGATGCCGCGGAACCCACAGCGCCCTCATCGCTTCAGGACATATTCAGCGTCGATGCCGCATCCCGCGCGGCTGCCCAACGCTTTGTGGACCAATATGAACATGCTTGAGTCACCCGGTTTCGCCTTTACCGTGCTTGCCTTCCTGCTCGTGCTCGGGCCGCTCGTGTTCGTGCACGAATATGGCCACTATATTGTCGGCCGCTGGTGCGGGGTGAAGGCCGATACCTTCTCGATCGGCTTCGGCCGCAAGATCCTCGGTTGGACCGACAAGCGTGGCACCGAATGGAAGATCGGCTGGCTTCCGCTCGGCGGCTATGTCCAGTTCGCGGGCGATCGCGACGCGGTCAGCCAGCCTGACGCGACTTGGCAGCAACTGCCCGCCGAGCAAAAGTCGCACACCTTCCCGGCGCAACCGGTGTGGAAGCGGTCGCTGATCGTCGCCGCGGGGCCGGTCACCAATTTCCTGTTCGCCATCCTGATCCTCGCCGGCTTCGCGTGGGCGGGGGGCAAGCCGGTGACGCCGCCGGTCGCGGGCGGGATCGAGGCGGGATCGGCCGCTGCTGCCGCGGGACTGCGCACCGGCGACCGGATCGTCGCGATCGACGGCCGGCCGATTTCGGTATTCGGCGATATTTCGATGGCTGTCGCGCATCGCCCGGGCGAGGCGATGCAGGTGCGCGTCGCGCGCGGCGAAAGCGCACGCATGGTCGAGCTGACCCCGCGGTTGGTCAAAGCGAAAGATCCGTTCGGCAAGGAGTTTGAACGCGCGATCATCGGTCTCGCGCCGCCGCCGGTGCAATTGCAGCCGGTATCATTACTCGAAGCGCCCGCGGTCGGGCTTCACCAGACCTGGCAGATCGTCCGCCAGACAGGCGAGGTGCTCGGCCAGTTCCTTACCGGCCGCCGTTCGATCAAGGACATGAACGGCCCGGTCAAGATCGCCGAGATTTCGGGGCAGGCGGCCACGCTGGGGGTGGCGTCGCTCATATTCTTCATCGCGCTGATTTCCATCAATCTGGGGTTCATCAACCTCTTGCCATTGCCCATGCTCGATGGTGGTCATTTGCTATTCTACGCCTATGAAGCGGTCCGCCGGCGCCCCGCGCCGCTGCAGGTGCAGGAATGGGCGTTCCGATTCGGCTTCGCGGCCGTGGTCACGCTGATGCTGGTCGTAACTTTCAACGATTTGGGCTCATTGGGCCTGTGGGACGGGATCGCGCGCTTGATTGGCTAGCGAGTCTGGGGCAGGGAGTGCGCGCTGACCGCTGACAATGGGGGTTGGACGCTTTTGAGTTATTTTTTCGGGATGAACAGCGTGGCTTCACACAAATTCTCGGCGCGGACACAGCTGTCGGCCCTCCTTATGGCAGGAACGATGCTCGGGGCGCCGGTGATGGCGCAGGACGTTGCGCCGCCGGTCGTTCCCGCTCCCGCTCCCGAAGCGGTCCCGACCGCGACGACCATCCAGTCGATCACGGTCGTCGGCAACCAGCGGCTCGAGGCGCAGACGATCCTGTCGTACCTGCGCCTGCGCGTCGGCCAGGCCTACGATCGCTCGATCCTCGACCAGGCGCTGAAGGACCTCGCCGCGACCGAGCTGTTCAAGGATTTCCAGATCACCGACAATGCCGGTGCGCTGACGATCCAGGTCACCGAGAACCCGGTGATCAACCGCGTTATCCTGGAAGGTAATAAGCGCCTCAAGGAAGACAAGATCCGGCCCGAGATAAAACTTGCGCCGCGCCAGATATTCACCCGCTCGAAAGTCCGCGCCGACGTCGCGCGCATCATCGAACTCTACAAGCGCCAGGGCCGCTTCGCGGCGACCGTCGAGCCGAAGATGGTGTCGCTCGACCAGAACCGCGTCGATGTCGTGTTCGAAATCAACGAGGGACCGAAATCGAAGGTTCGCCAGATCAATATCATCGGCAACGAGAAATTTGGCGACGGCGACCTCAAGGACGAGATGGCGACCAAGGAGTCGGGCCTGCTGACGATCCTGTCGTCGAACACCAGCTACGACCCCGACCGCCTCGCCTATGACCAGCAGAAGCTGCGCCTCTTCTACCTCGCGAACGGCTATGCTGATTTCCGCGTCATCTCGGCGGTGGCGGAACTGACCAGCAACAAGCAGGACTTCATCATCACCTATGTCGTCGAGGAGGGCGAACGCTACAAGTTCGGCAACATCGACGTGAAGAGCGAGCTGCGCGATTTCCAGCCCGAAATGCTGCAAAAACTGCTGCCGATGAAGAAGGACGACTGGTATGACGCCAAGCTCGTCGAGGATACGGTCGAAAGCCTCAGCGAGACCGCCGGCCTGTTCGGCTATGCCTTTGCCGACATCAACCCCGAATTCCGCCGCGACCCCGAAACCCGCACGATGGCGATTACGTTCAACGTCGCCGAAAGCCCGCGGACCTATGTCGAGCGGATCGACGTCAACGGCAACACGCTGACCCACGACAAGGTCGTGCGCCGCGAGTTCCGACTGAACGAGGGCGACGCCTTCAACAGCTTCGGCATCAAGCGCACCGAGAACCGCATCAACAGCCTCGGTTATTTCCAGGAAAATCTGGAGATCGAGCGCAAGGAAGGCAGCGCCCCCGACCGCATCATCCTCGAAACCAATGTCGAGGAAAAGCCGACCGGCGAACTGTCGCTGTCGGCGGGTTTCTCGTCGATCGAGAATTTCCTGCTCCAGGCGTCGATCCGCCAGCGCAACTTCCGCGGCCTCGGCCAGCAGTTGCAAGCGTCGGTCAACTATTCGAGCTATTCGAAGTCGATCGAACTCGGCTTCACCGAACCCTATTTGTTCGACCGCAATATCTCGGTCGGCGGCAGCGTCTATCGCCGCGACTTGAACTCGTTCAACTTCATCAACAACGACCGCCGGACGACGTTCCAGCAGGTGACGACGGGTTTCCAGCTTAACGCCGGCGTGCCGCTGACCGAATTCCTGTCCTTCTTCGGGCGCTACAGCCTGAACTATGACGATGTGACGCTCGACAAGTCGATCTATTATTTCGGCAATGATTGCGACCCGCTCGTCGCCGGCCGCTACCTGTGCGACGCGATCGGCACGCGGACGACGTCGCTGATCGGCTATACGCTGGCCTATGACGACCGCGACAACCGCCTGCGCCCGACGCGCGGCCAGTCGGCGTCGCTCAGCCAGGATTTCGCCGGCCTCGGCGGCAGCGTCAAATATGTTCGCACGCGCGCCAACGCGTCGAAGCATTTCAACCTCGGCAGCCGCTTCATCCTGAACATCTCGGCCGAGGGCGGTTATATCTATCCCTTCGGCAACGCGCCGACGCCGACGAGTGACAAGGTTCGCCTGACCGACCGCTTCTTCCTTGGCGAACCGCAGATGCGCGGCTTCGACATCCGCGGCATCGGGCCGCGCGTCATCCGTTATGGCAGCGTCGACCTCACCGATCCCGCGAACCCGATCCTCGATACCACGACCAACGATCGCGGGCAGATCGACGATGCGCTCGGCGGCCGCGCCTATTACCAGGGCCGGATCGAGCTCGATATTCCGCTCGGCACCGGAGCGAAGGAATTGGGGCTGCGGCCGTCGATCTTCGTCGATATCGGCTCGGTGTTCAGCGTGAAGCGCCCGACGTTGACTACGCTCGCGAACTTTAAGGATCCGACCGACAATCTGACCAAATATCTGTGCCGGAACGCCACCACCGGGCAACAGGTCTTTGCCACCGAAACCACGTCAACCGACGCGACGACCGGCGTCGTCACCGGCACGGGGCAGTACACGACCTGCGGAACCGGATTCTCGCCGCTGGCGCCGTTCGAGGAACGCTTCTTCGGCGACACGTGGATGCCGCGCGTTTCGATCGGCGCCGGGGTCAACTGGAACTCTCCGTTCGGTCCCTTCCGGATCGACTTCGCTTACGCCCTTCGCAAAGAAGAGGGCGATGATACCAAACGCTTCTCATTCAACGTAGGAACCCAATTCTGATGAAGAAAATTCTAGTCGCTTCGGCGCTGGCGATTGCCACGCTGACGGTTTCGCCCATCCTGTCGGCTCCGGCTTTCGCGCAGGCAAAGGGTGTCGGCGTTGCCGACGTTCGCGTCGCCGCCGCCCGTTCGAACGCTTTCCAGACCGCGTCGACGCAGATCGAAACCACCTACAAGGCACAGATCGATCAGCAGCAGTCGCGCGGCCAGACGCTGCAGGCCGAAATCAACGTCCTGATCGCCAAATATAACGAAGAGGCGAAGAAGACGCCGGCGAACCAGGCCGCGCTGCAGGCCGCGGCCAAGGCCGTCCAGGACAAGCGCCAGGCCGCGCAGACCGAACTGGGCCAGATCGGCGCGCCCGTCGATCTCGCCATCGCTTATGTCGAGGATCAGATCAGCGTTCGCATGAACGAGGCGATCAAGGCGGCGATGACCGCGAGGAAGATCGACGTGCTGCTCAACCCCGACGCGGTGATGGCGCGTGAGAATAACGTCGACATCACCGACGCGGTCGTCGCCGAACTCAATCGCATCCTGCCCAACGTGTCGACCGCGGTGCCCGCGGGTTACCAGCCGGGCCAGCTCGTCCAGCAGCGCAACCAGCAGCTGATGGATCAGGCGCGCGCGGCGCAGGGTACCCCGAAGCCGGCGACCCCGGCACCGACGGGCACCCCGCCGACGACCCGCTAAATCGATGACGGAAGGGGAAAAGTCGGGCGGGGCGTTGGGTCCGGTGGATATTCGCCGGATTCTGACGCTGTTGCCGCATCGTTATCCGATGCTGCTCGTCGACCGGGTGGAATCGATGGTGAAGGACACCTCGATCCACGCGGTCAAGGCGGTGACGATGAACGAGCCCTTTTTTCAGGGGCATTTCCCCGGCCGGCCGATCATGCCCGGCGTCCTCATCGTCGAGGCGCTGGCGCAGGCCGGGGGCATCCTTGCGATTGAATCGCTCGGTCTCGGTGGTTCGGGCAAGCTCGTTTATTTCATGGGCATCGACGGGGTGAAGTTCCGCAAGCCTGTGGAACCGGGCGTTTTGCTCGATCTCCACGTCACGATCCTTCAGGCAAAGCGGAATATCTGCAAGTTCGAAGGCCGCGCGATGCTGGGCGATCAACTGGCGACTGAATGCCAGTTCACCGCGATGATCGCCGACCCGCCGAGCGACTAGAAGCGACCACTCCTTCCATCGTCACCCCGGACTTGATCCTGGGTCCACGACTTCAGCGCCGGCATGGATCCCGGATCAAGTCCGGGATGACGAGGTGAGGGGTGTTGCATTTTCCACGATTCGCCGTTAGGGGCCACCGCTTCGCGAGCCCCACAGCGGGGAAAGCACAGACTCGGCTGCTGGTCGGTAACCAGCGGCACAGGAGCTTAAGAGATGAAAAAAGACATTCACCCCGCTTATCACATGATCACGGTCAAGATGACCGATGGCACCGAATATCAGACGCGCTCGACCTGGGGCAAAGAGGGCGACACGATGACGCTCGAAATCGACCCCACCGCGCATCCGGCATGGACCGGCGGCCACGGGCGGATGCTCGACGCGGGCGGCCAGGTCGCGAAGTTCAACAAGCGTTTCGGTGGGCTGACGCTCAAGCGCTAACCCTGAACAAGCCCCTCCTCTGAAGAAGAGGGGCTTAAGAGCCCAGAACCTTTGCGAGCGCGCTTTGCCATCCGGCGAGGCGCGTTTTGCGTTTGTCGGTGTCCAGCGCGGGCGTGAAGCGCGTTGCGGTGCCGCGCATCGCCTTGGCGGCGCTTGCGAGGTCGGCATAGAGCCCTGCGCCGGTCGCCGCGAGCATCGCCGCGCCGAGCGCGGTGCTCTCGACGAAATCGGGCCGCTCGACGGTCAGGTCCAGCATGTCGGCCAGGTCCTGCGCCATCCAGTCGTTCGCGGCCATGCCCCCATCGATCCGCAAATCGGCCCAATCGACACCATCGGCGGCAAAGGCCGATTTGAGGTCGTGCGCCTGATAGGCTTGCGCTTCCAGGGCCGCGCGTGCGACATGCGCCTTGGTGCTCGCGAAGCTCAGGCCCGATAGCGCCGCGAGCGCATCGGGCCGCCAATGCGGTGCGCCGAGCCCGGTGAGGGCAGGGACCAGATAGACCCCGCCATTGTCGGCTACCGACCGCGCCAGCCCCTCGCTCTCGCCCGCATTGGCGAGCAGACCGAGCCCGTCGCGCAGCCATTTGATCAGGCTACCCGCGACGAACACCGATCCCTCGAGCGCATAGCTGCGAACATCGCCTTCCTGCACCAGCACGGTCGCGAGCAGGCGGTTCGTCGAATGCGGGCGCGTGGTGCCGCTCGCCGAGAGGATGAAGGCGCCGGTGCCGAAGGTCGCTTTGGTCTGCCCCGGCGACAGGCACGCCTGCCCGATCGTCGCCGCCTGCTGGTCGCCCGCTATGCCGCAGATCGGGATCGCGCCGCCGAACAGCGCCGGAACGGTCGTGCCGACGCGGGTGGTGCATCCGGTGATCTCGGGCAGCAGGGTCATCGGCACGCCGAGCAGTTCGCACAGGTCCGCGTTCCAGCCGCCCGCGCCGTTGATGTCCATCAGCAAGGTGCGCGATGCGTTGGTCGCGTCGGTGATATGCACGCCGCCGGTCAGGCGAAAGACCAGGTAGGATTCGATCGTCCCGACCGCGAGCCGCTCGCCCGCGTCCTTGAGCTGCGGCCAGTTCTTGAGCGCCCAGCCGATCTTGCTTCCCGAAAAATAGGGATCGAGCAGCAGGCCGCTTTTTGCCTGCACCGCTTCCTCATGCCCCGCTTCTTTCAGCGCCGCGCAATCGGCGGCGGTGCGGCGGTCCTGCCACACGATCGCCGGCGCCAGCGGTTCGCCCGTCGTGCGGTCCCAGAATACGACAGTCTCGCGCTGGTTGGTGATGCCGATCGCGGCGATCCGGTCGGGCCCGCCCGCCTTCGCGATCATCGCGCGGGTGCAGGCGAGGGTGGCGGTCCAGATTTCGGCGGCATCGTGCTCGACGAGCCCGGGGCCGGGGTAATGCTGCCGGAATTCGCGCTGCGCGCTACCCAGCGGGGTGCCGTCGGCGGCAAAAAGCATCGTGCGGGTCGAGGTGGTTCCCTCGTCGATGACGATGATCTTTTCGGTCAAAGCGCTACCCCTCATTCGTTCGTCCCCGGACTTGACCCGGGGTTGTCGAAGCACCGTTCTTCTTTCCCCTAGTGATGAAGAAAGAACAGCCCTTCGACAAGCTCAGGACGAACGGATTGGGGAGCGCGCTAACGAACGTCACGCAATAATCTTGCAATCCCGCGCAACCCATGCCATATGTTGTGCAGCGCAGCATGGCGGGGTCACCCGCCGTAACCACCGGCAGCGTGATTTTCCCGTCCAAATCAGGCGCGGGACGAGCCGGACCAGCGCTTTGTCCCCAGAGGCACCCTTTCACGCGGGTCGTTTCGAACCCGCGGCCCGTGCGCCGTCCGTTCGATCCGAACGGATGCGCCTGCGCGTCGCTCATTGTGAGTATTTTATGACGACTTTTAACGACTTTGGCCTGCACGCCGACATCAATCGCGCGCTTGCCGCCAAGGATTATACCGTCCCGACCCCGATCCAGATGCAGGCGATCCCGCCGCTGATGAAGGGCCGCGACCTGTGCGGTATCGCGCAGACCGGCACCGGCAAGACCGCCGGTTTCTCGCTGCCCTCGATCCATCACCTTCTGACCTATCCGCATCGCTCGACCCCGCGCGGCTGTCGGATGCTCGTCCTCGCGCCGACGCGCGAGCTCGCTGCGCAGATCGCGCAGAGCTGCCGCGACTATGGCCGCTTTACCAAGCTCAGCGTCACGACCGTGTTCGGCGGCGTGCCCATCAACAAGCAAATCCGCGACCTCTCGGGCGGCGTCGACATCCTCGTCGCGACCCCGGGCCGCCTGCTCGACCTCATCGACCAGCGCGCACTGCGCCTCGACGATGTCGAAATCTTCGTCCTCGACGAAGCCGACCAGATGATGGACATGGGCTTCATCCACTCGCTGCGCCGCGTCGCCAAGCTGCTGCCGTCGCGCCGCCAGAACCTGTTCTTCTCGGCGACGATGCCGAAGGAAATCGCTGGTTTGGCCGAGCAGTTCCTCAACGATCCGGTCACCGTGTCGGTCACGCCGCAGGCAACGACGGTCGAAAAAATCCGCCAGTTCGCGACCTTCGTCGAACAGAAGGAAAAGCAGGCGTTGCTTCACTCGGTGGTCGCCAGCGAAGACATCGACCGCGCGCTGATCTTCACCCGTACCAAGCATGGCGCCGACCGCGTCGTGCGCCACCTTGCGGGCGCGAACATCAAGGCGATGGCGATCCATGGCAACAAGAGCCAGTCGCAGCGCACCCACGCGCTGCAGGCGTTCCGCTCGGGCGACATCAAGCTGCTCGTCGCGACCGACATTGCCGCGCGCGGCATCGACGTGTCGGGCGTCAGCCATGTCATCAACTTCGAGATCCCGAACGTGCCCGAACAATATGTCCACCGCATCGGCCGCACCGCGCGCGCCGGCGCCGAGGGCAAGGCGATCAGCTTCATCGCCCCCGATGAGCGTCCGTACATGAAGGACATCGAACGCGTCACGCGGAGCAAGTCCGAACCGATGCCGCTGCCCGAGAATTTCAACGAGATGGTGCGCAACCTGCCCAAGCCCGTTGCGGGCCCCCGCGACACCGGCAGCCAGGGCCGCGACCCCAATCGCCAGCGTCAAGACGCGCACCGTCAGCGCGATGGCGGTCAGCCGCGCGGCGAACGCGGTCCGCGCCGTGATGGCGCAGCAGCCGGCGAAGGCGCCGAGGGCCAGCGCAAGCGCCGCTTCCGCCCGCGCAACAAAAGCGTCGGCGCGCACAAGGGCGCGGTGAAGCGCGTCGGTTGACGCGCTAAACAAATCTCTCATTACGCTCGTGCTGAGCTTGTCGAAGCACCGTCCTTTCCTTAGGCATCATGCAAAGGAAGAACGGCCCTTCGACAGGCTCAGGGCGAGCGGATGTTGATTGGGCCGCTTCCTATATAAGGGGAGCGGTTGATGGCGGACGGCGAAGCAGAGGTAGCACCGATCGATAGCCGGCAGAGCGAACGCAAGGTCATCCTCGCGTCCTCGCTCGGCACGGTCTTCGAATGGTATGATTTCTACCTCTACGGCCTGCTCGCGACGATCATCTCGGCGCAATTCTTTTCGGGCGTCAACGAAACCACCGGCTTCATCTTCGCGCTCGCGGCCTTTGCCGCGGGTTTTGCGGTAAGGCCGTTCGGCGCGCTCGTGTTCGGGCGCATCGGCGATCTCGTCGGGCGCAAGAACACCTTCCTCGTCACCATGGGCCTCATGGGCCTCTCGACCTTCCTCGTCGGCGTCCTGCCCAGCTATGCGTCGATCGGCGTCGCGGCACCGATCCTCCTCGTCTTCCTGCGCCTTGTCCAGGGCCTTGCGCTCGGCGGCGAATATGGTGGCGCTGCGACCTATGTCGCCGAACATGCGCCCGAGGGAAAGCGCGGCCTCTTCACCAGCTTCATCCAGACCACGGCGACGCTCGGCCTGTTCGCGGCGCTGGGCGTCGTCATCGTCATCCGATCGGCGATCGGAGAGGCGGCGTTCGCCGACTGGGGCTGGCGCATCCCCTTCCTCATCTCGGTGATCCTGCTGGGCGTGTCGCTGTGGATTCGCCTCCAGCTCGAGGAAAGCCCGGTCTTCAAGCAGATGAAGGAAGAGGGCACGACCTCGAAGGCGCCGCTGACCGAGGCGTTCGGGCGCTGGGCGAACCTCAAATGGGTGATCGTCGCGCTCTTCGGCGCGGTCGCGGGACAGGCGGTTGTCTGGTACGCCGGGCAATTCTATGCGCTCTTCTTCCTCGAAAAGACGCTGAAGGTCGACGGCGCGACCGCGAACATATTGATCGCCATCGCACTCGCGCTCGGCACGCCCTTCTTCATCTTTTTCGGCTGGCTCAGCGACAAGATCGGGCGCAAGCCGATCATCCTCGCGGGCTGCGCGCTCGCGGCGCTGACCTATTTCCCCGCGTTCCATATGCTGACGACAGCGGCCAATCCGGCGATGGCGAAGGCGCAGGCAAGCGCGGCGGTGACGGTCAATGCCGATCCCGGCGCCTGTGCCTTCCAGTTCGATCCGGTGGGCAAGGAGAAATTCGAAAGCACCGGCTGCGACATCGCCAAATCGGCGCTCGCCAAGGCGGGCGTCAGCTACACGAGCGTCACCCGCCCGCGCCGCACCGGCGAAGCCGCCGACGTGTGGATCGGCAATCGCGTGCTGGTCGCGCCCGAACCCTGGCGGCTTGCCGAGGAAGATCGCGCCGCGGCTGCCGAGGCTTTCCGAAAGGAGCTCGCGGCCGCGACTGCCGACGCGGGCTATCCGGCCAAGGCCGATCTTGCGGCGATGAACAAGCCGCTCGTCGTCGCGATCCTCTTCTACCTCGTCCTGCTCGTGACGATGGTCTACGGCCCGATCGCGGCGCTGCTCGTCGAGCTCTTCCCCAGCCACATCCGCTACACCGCGATGTCGCTGCCCTATCATATCGGCAACGGCTGGTTCGGCGGTTTCCTGCCGACGACGGCGTTCGCGATGGTCGCGGCGACGGGCAATATCTATTATGGCCTCTGGTATCCGGTCACTGTGGCTGTGATCACCCTCATTGTCGGCCTCCTGTTCCTGCCCGAAACCTTCCGGCGCAAGATCCACGAATAGCCCGGCATTGACGAAAAAGGTCCGCGCACTAGGGTTGCAGCGGACAAAAGGTGGGGTGAGATGGCCAATATCGACGACGACGATTTCGAACCGTTGCCGCCGCGGCGACCGCTGTTCCGGCGCAAGCGGGTGCTGATCCCGCTCGGGCTTATCGCTGCAATCCTTGCCGCCTTTCTGCTGCTCCGTACCTCGGACACCGACCGCGACGAAATGATCGCCAAATATGGCGGGCCGAACGCGACCTTCGTCGCCGGCCCCGCGGGCCAGCGCGTCCATTACCGCGACCAGGGCAAACGCGATGGTCCCGCGATCATCCTGATCCACGGCGCGAACAGCAGCCTCCACACCTGGGAACCGCTGGTGCAGCGGCTCGGCGGCACCTATCGCATCGTCACCCTCGACCTGCCGGGCCATGGGCTGACCGGCGCGACTCCCGACACCGACTATTCGGCCGCAGGCATGATGGCGGCGGTCGACGTCGTCGCGGCCAAGCTCGGACTCGACCATTTCGTCCTCGGCGGCAATTCGATGGGCGGCTGGGTCAGCTGGCGCTATGCGCTTGCCCGCCCCGACCGCGTCGACGCGCTGCTACTCCTCGACGCCGCGGGCATGCCGCTGCGCAAGGGGGAGAAGGCGCCGCCGTCGAACATCGGTTTTCGTGTCCTCGAATATCCGTTCGGGCGCTGGCTCGCGACGCAGATCACGCCGCGCTCGCTGGTCGAAGAATCGCTACGCGGGTCGGTCGCGAAACAGGGAATAGTCGATGACGCGATGATCGACCGTTATTGGGAATTGCTTCGCTTTCCCGGCAATCGGGAAGCGACGGTGCTGCGCGCGCGGATGGACCGCGAACCCGCGATGGCGGCGCGTGTCGGCGAGATCAAGA
This sequence comes from Sphingopyxis sp., assembly GCF_036675685.1. Taxonomy (GTDB): domain Bacteria; phylum Pseudomonadota; class Alphaproteobacteria; order Sphingomonadales; family Sphingomonadaceae; genus Sphingopyxis. The sequence continues at coordinate 86,760 of NZ_JAKFEM010000002.1, read as the reverse complement.
CGCCGACCCTGATCCTGTTCGGCCAGAAGGACCGGCTGATCAACGCCAGCGCGGCGCAGACCTTCCACGAACGGATCGCCGGATCCGAAGTCGTGCTGCTCGACAAGATCGGCCATTTGCCGATGGAGGAAGCGCCCGATGCGACCGCGGCGGCGATCGCCGACTTTCTCAAGCGGCGGCTTGTTGCGCCGTCCCCGAAATATCTGGCGCCGACTGGTCCAGAAACGCGCTGAGCCGCGCCGAAACGGCGGCGGCATGGGTGAAGGGGAAGAGGTGCGATCCCGGCACCACCTCCAGTAGCGCGCCGTCGATCTGATCGGCGAGCATCTGGCCATAGCAGGCCGGCATGACGCCATCCTGTTCGCCCATCAGTACCAGCGTCGGGAGGCTCTTCAGCCCGGGCAAGAAACCCATGCTGGTCCACCCCGCCATCGCGGCGGTCTGGTAAGCGATGCCAAGCGGCGTCGCGGTCTGGATCTTGAGCCCGCTCGCCAGCATATCGTCATCGAACAGCGCCGCCCAACCGATTCCCGGCGCCCCCATGACGGGGGTCGTTGCCATCAGCACGAGGCTGCGAACGCGGCCCGGAAACTGGATCGCGATCTGCTGCGCCAGCGCGCCGCCCCAGCTGAACCCGGCCAGGTCGACCAGCTTGTGGCCGAAGCGGTCGGCGATCTCCATCACCACCGCCGCGATCGTCGGCGCAGCGTAAGGAAGCAGCGCGTCGGGCGAGCCGCCGACGCCGGGCATGTCGAGCGTCCAGACCTCGCGCCCGTGCATTTGCGCGAGCAGCGGCGCTGCGGCCGCCATATCGGCGCCAATGCCGTTCAGGAACAGCAAAGGCGTGTCCCCGGACCCTTCGCGCCAGCGCGCGACACGCAGCGATAGACCATAAACATGCTCGGTACTGATGGCCGGCCGGCCGCTGATCCTGCTCATGGCGGCTGCCTTCGCATGTTTCGATGACACGCGAAAGGTCGGCAATTAAATAGGACAGTCCCTATTAATTGCCTGTCGATTGGCGGCCGCTTGCTCAAACCGCAAACAATCGAAAATCTTTGCGCCCGCCAGAAACACCGACCCGGTGCACGCGAGCAGCAACAGCTTGCCGCCAACCCCCGGATATTCGTGCAGATAGGCGGCGCCGCGCGCCATCGCGCCGACGGCGAGCGCATAAATGATGAGGCACGCCTCGAGGCGGGTCTTGATGACGAACAGGCGTCCGATTTTTTTCAGCATCACCATCTATCCAGCAAGAGCTGTGCCACTGGCGCAAAAGCGGGACTTGGCGCGCCGGACTTATGGTAAACTGTAAGTTAATCCGACAGATGAGGGAAGGGTGGGATTGCTTTCCCACTCTTTCGTCACCCCGGACTTGATCCGGGGTCCAGGCAACGGATGGTTATGAATGCCGGATCAAGTCCGGCATGACGATGGTGGGAGACGCCACCTCATACCTACCGCCCCGCCGAAAGCTGCATCCGGAGCTGTTGCAGTTCGCGCGCCGGCACGGGGTCCAGCGCGGCGGCTGGCTTGCCCTTGCGAAGGCGCTTGCGGTCTTTCTCCGACGGCTCGACGCGGCGCACGCGTACCGCGGCGTGGCCCTGCGCCTTGATGCCCAGCTCTTCGGCGGCGCCGCGCGACAGGTCGATGATCCGGCCGAGCGCGAACGGCCCGCGATCGTTGACCCGCACGATGACCCGCCGCCCGGTATCGAGCGCGGTCACCTCGACATAGGTCGGCAGGGGAAGGGTGGTGTGCGCCGCGGTGATCCAGCCGGGACGAAACTGCTCGCCATTGGCGGTCCGGTTCCCCGACTCGTTCCCGTACCAGCTGGCATATCCCACCGCATCATAGGCCGGGGCGGCGGCGGGCACATAGGTCGTGCCGCGGATCGAATAGGCCGGACCGATCCGGACCGGCGCGTCGGCCACGGGCCGGAAATTGCCCCCGGCACAGGCGGGGAGTGTGAGAACCACCAGTGCCGCGCCCGTCAATCGGCATATCGAACTTTTCTGCATGGAACGACCGTAGAGGCGGAGCATGCCCGGATAAAGTCCCCACGTCGGCTTTGGGGTGGTGAACCGCCATGGCCTTCTTTCGTCATCCCGGGTTGGATCCGGGATCCGGTCGGCGCCAGGGCTGCGTAATATTCCAAAGTTCAGTAAAGTTCAGCCCTATGCGCGCCCCGATTTGGACCTCGCGGCGTGCTGGACGCGCCCGGCGCGCCCTGCCGTGGTCGCACCGGCAAGCCAGGCAGCGACCGCTTTATCCACCAAATGAAAGAGCCGGGTGAAGGCTGGCATAGCCGGATAATGTAGGAAAGGCTTATTAGAAGGCGACGCCTGCTTTGGGATGGAAAGCGGACAAAGGATCCCCTCCCGCTTGCGGGAGGGGAGAATGATGGCAGCTTCCGGTCGGGAGCCGTCATCCGCGGCAACATGGGCCCTCTACCCCGATCGCGCAAACCAGATGACGTGCCGCGGACCCTTGCCGTTGGATCGCGCGCGGACGCCGACCTCTTCGACCTTGAAGCCCGATGCCGTCAATCGGCGCGCGAAGCGCGCGTCCGGCGCCGCCGACCATATTGCCAAAATGCCCCCGGGCCGCAGCGCGGCCTTTGCCACCGCGAGCCCCCCGGGCGAGTAGAGCCGGTCGTTCGACGGGTGTGTCAGCCCGTCGGGACCATTGTCGACGTCGAGCAGGATCGCGTCATAGCGGCGGGTTGCTGCCGCGATCGTCGTTGCCACGTCGCCGATGACCAGCTCGACGCGCGGATCGTCGAGGCAGCCCGCCGCAAGCTCCGCCATCGGTCCGCGCGCCCAATCGAGGATTGCGGGGACAAGCTCGGCGACGGTGATTTTCGCGTCGGGCCCAAGCTTCGCCAGCGCCGCGCGCAAGGTAAAGCCCATTCCATAGCCGCCGATCAGCAGATGCGCTGCGCCCGGGCTGCGCAACCGGTCGCACGTCATCGTGGCCAGCGCTTCCTCGGACCCGCTCATCCGGCTGTTCATCAATTCATTGCCGCCGATCGCGATGATGAAATCATCCCCGCGTCGGAACAGGCGCAGTTCCTCGCCGCCGGGTACCTCTGCCGTGTCGATCAGCTCGCGCATTTTCACTGTTCAGGCCAGTTCGGTCAAATCGAGCGCTTCCAGCAGCGCCGCGCGCGCCTTGCGCACGTCGGTGGCGAGCGCCGCCGATGCGAGGTCGCCGGGGGCGATCGTCTCGGGCCAGTGCGCCGCCAGCACCTCGGCGATCCGGTCGAGCTTCGCCGCGTCGGCGATGAAGCGCGGATCGATCGTGGCGGGATCGGCGACAACGCGCAGCCGCAGGCACGCGGGGCCGCCGCCGTTCGCCATCGACTGACGGACGTTGACGGGAAGCAGCCGCCGGATCGGGCCGTTGCCCGCGACATGCGCCTCCAGCCACTGCCACACCGCAGGAGTGGCTTGCGCTTCGGTCGGCACGACAAGCCCCATGCCGCCGCCGTCGGGCAGACTGACGAGCTGGGCGTTGAACAGATAGGATTTGATCGCGTCGGGCAGGCTCACCGCGCTTGCGGGCACCTCGACGATCTCGACCGCAGGAAACGCCGCGCGGATCTCGGCATGCGCCGCCTCGCGATCCTCGAACGCGGTCTCGTGCGTGAAGAGCACATGCTCGTTCGCGACCGCGACGACGTCGTTGTGGAACGCGCCGCCCTGGATCGCGCTGTCCGACTGGCGGATGAACAAGGTGCGCTGCGGGTCAAGCCGGTGGTGCCGCGCGATCGCTTTCGACGCGTCGAGATGCTGGCGCGCCGGGAAGCGCCCGCCGCCGACGCCATAGACGAAGATTTCAACACCCGCTGCGTCATGGCCGCTGCACAATCGCATATGGTTCGCCGCGCCCTCGTCGCCGAAGGGCGCCGGGACCGGCGCGTGCACCGCGAAGGCGGGATCGGCGAAGGCGAGGCGAAGCTGCGCCAGCGTCCCCGGCCATTCGTGGCTGCGGTGCGGCATGGTGACGAGGTTGGCGACGGTCAGATGGCATTTGCCGTCGGCGCTGTCGGGGGCGGGAGAGACGGTCGCGGCGTTGGCCGCCCACATCGACGACGCCGACCAGGCCTGCGCGCGCAAATGCCCCTCGGCATCTTCCAGTGTCGTGCCGAGCGTTTCGAGCCACGGCGCGTCGGGGCGATCGAGCGGCATGAAAAAGCCCTGCGGCAGGCCGAGCGCCAGGTTGTGGCGCATCTTCTCGAGGCCCTGCAGTGCCGCGGCGCGCGGCTGCGACACGTCGCCGGCGTTCGACGCCGACGCGATATTGCCGCGGCTGAGGCCCGCATAATTGTGGCTCGGGCCGATGATCCCGTCGAAATTGATTTCGGTCAGCATAGGTGACTTTCGTTCCAGTCCGTTCAATCCAAAAACCGTTTGCCCTGAGCTTGTCGAAGCACTGTCCTTCTTTCTTTCAGCAGTGAAAGAGAGAAGGACAGTGCTTCGACAAGCTCAGCACGAACGGAGAAGGGGCGTGCGTGCTACCGCCCGATCCAGCTGATCTCGTCGCCTGCGTTCACCCCGAGCAGCTTCGCCGCCTCGCCGTCAAGCGTCGCCCCGTCGCCGACCTTGCCGAAACAGCAGCGGAATTCGGCGAGCCGCCCGGTCGCAACCAGCGCATCCTCGCCCTTTTCGGCGATTGCCGAAATTTCGGCATGCTTCGCGCCCGATATGCTCGCCACCTGGTCGGTGCGCGCGGTCATCGTCGGGCCGCCGTCGAAGATGTCGACATAATTTTCAAACGCGAAATTCTCATTCTCCAGCATGCGCATCGCGGCGCGCCCGCTGGGGTGCGGGACACCGATCACGCTGCGCGCATGCTCGCCCAGCATCGCGATATAGACGGGATGTTTGGGCATCAGGTCGGCGATGAACTGGTTGCCGTGGACCGCATTGAACTGGTCGGCTTCCTGGAAGCTCATCCCGAAGAATTTGCCCGCGACCCCATCCCAGAAGGGCGAGCCGCCCGCCTCGTCGATCACGCCGCGCAGCTCGGCAAGGATGCGGTCGCCGAAGCGCGCGCGGTGGCGGGCAATGAACAGGTAGCGCGAGCGTGCGAGCAGCAGCCCGAGCCCGCCGGCGCGCGCCGCGGGATGCAGGAACAGCCCGCCGACCTCGCTCGCGCCGTTGAGGTCGTTGCTCAGCATCAGCACCTGCGCGTGGAAGGTGCGGTCCAGCTGTTCGCTATGCTTGCTGTCGGTGCCGATGCGATAGGAGTAGAAGGGCCAGCGCTGGCCGACCTGCCCGAAAATCTGGCACGTCCCGCGCACTTCGCCGCTGTCCATGTCTTCGAGCACGAGCAGGTAGAGCTCGTCCGACGGATATTCCTTGTCGCTCGCGAACGAGGCTTCGGCGCGCTCGAGCTTGGCGCGCAGCGCCTGCCGGTCGGGGGGCAGGTTGGTGAAGCCGCCGCCCGTCAGTTTCGCCATCTCATAAATGCTTTGCAAATCGCCCGGCTTGGCCGCCCGGATCACATAATTCACACAGTCCCCCGTTCCGCTATTCTTATCATGGTGAGTGCCGACAATTGCGCCCGTTCGGGCAGGCTGTCGGTAATCAGAAATTCGTCCGACGAATGGATCGCGCCCCCGCGCGGGCCCATCGTGTCGACGACGGGAATCCCGCACGCCGCGATATTGTTGCCGTCGCAAACCCCGCCGGTGGCGTTCCAGCCGATTTTGAGGCCGAGCGCGGCGCCGCAGTCGCGAACCAGCTCGAACAGGCGCGTCGCGGCCGGGTTGAGCGGCTTGGGCGGGCGGTTGAAGCCGCCGTGGACGTGGCAATGCACATCATGCTCGCGCTGGATGTTGGCTAAAGTGTCACGTAGCGCGACTTCGGCGGCGGCCATCGCTTCGGGGGTCGAGGGGCGCATGTTGACGCGCAGGATCGCCTGATCGGGGACGATATTGTTCGGCCCGCCGCCGTCGATCTTTGCAGGATTAACCTTTAATTCCAATGATTTAAGTGCATTCAACCGCAGCGCAAGATCGGCGGCGGCGAGCAGCGCATTGCGCCCCTCTTGCGGATTGCGCCCGGCGTGTGCGGCGCGGCCGTGGATGATGATGCTGAAGTTGCCGCTTCCCGGCCTTGCCCCCGCAAGCGTCCCGTCGGGAAGGGCGGGTTCATAGGTCAGCGCGGCGGTCTTGCCCCTGGCAAGTTCGGCGATGAGCGCGGCCGACGCCTGGCTGCCGGTTTCCTCGTCGCTGTTGATCATCACGTCATAACCGACGCGGCTCGCGAGCGGTGACGCCTCGAGCGCCGTGAGCGCCGCGAGGATCACCGAAATGCCCGCTTTCATATCGGCGGTGCCGGGACCGTTGAGCACGCCGTCTTCCAGCCATTTCAAGCTCTGGAACGGATGGTCGGCGGCGAACACCGTGTCCATATGCCCGGTGAGCAGCAATTGCACCGGCGCCTCGGGCCGCACGCGCAGGTGCAGGTGGTCGCCGCGCTGGATGGCGTTGATGGCGCCGGTGCTGTCGACGCTCTCGACCGGGTCGGGCGCGACGAGGCGCACCTCGCCCGGCAGCGCGGAAAAGGCGTCGGCGAGCAGGCCCGCGACTGTCTTGAGCCCCGCCAGATTGCCCGTGCCGCTGTTTACCGCGGCCCATTGTTCGACCTGCGCCAGCATCGGTGCATCGGCGGCGCGATCGAGGACAGCATTTTCGGTGGCCGAGAGGGTGGTCATCTCGCGGCTATAGCGAGCGGCGAACGGCTTTTGCACCCCCGCCCGGCATTTTGTCGTAGCGATACCGTAAGTCACTGCTGCCGGCCGCACGCTCGGGTAAAAGCGCGCGCGAATTATCCCGAAGCACAGCGCATTAACCGAAAGTTCGAGACCACTTCGCTAGGCTGTCCGGATCGATGAGAGAGTGAGCCGATGACTGCCGCCTTTATACTTGGCATCAATATGTTCGTTGCCGGCATTTTTGCCGTTGCGTTCGCTGTGGTCGCGGCGACCAACCGCACCGCGCGCGGTGCATGGTGGATCGCGCTTGGCTACGGCATGGGAATCGTCAATGTCGGTCTCGAGTTTCTGCTGACGCGGCAGGTCGATCCTGCACCGGTCGGAATCGCCATATTCCTCGTCTTTCTGCTTGCGCTCAGCTTCGCGCTGATTGGCGTTTCGCACCATTATCGCGCGGCGCCGCCGTGGATCGCGATGGCGGCGATCTGGGTGCTCACGATTGTTGCTGTGCCGGTGATTTTCAGCATGACATACGGGACGACGCCGCGGCTGATGCTCTATCAGCTGCCCTATTTCGCGATGCAGTCCTTGTTCGTCCTGGTGATCTGGCGCTCGGGCCGCCACCAGGCGCTCGATCTGGTGCTGATTTTTCTGCAGGGGGCCGCGGCAACCCTCTATCTCGTCAAGCCGTTGATCGCGGCGACGGTCGGGGCGGCGAGCCGGCCGCAGGGCTATATGTCGACGACCTATGCCGCGATTTCGCAGAGCGCGGGCGTCGTCATCCTCATTGCGATCGCGCTCGTGTTCTTGCTCGTGATGATGCGCGACACGACCGCAGAGATGGTCGCGCGCTCGGAAACCGATCCGCTTTCAAGCGTGCTCAACCGGCGCGGTTTCGAACATCATGCCGAATTGGCATTCATACGCGGGGAGGTCGCCGTGCTGATCGTGGCCGACCTCGACCATTTCAAGAAGATCAATGACAGTTTTGGTCACGCCGCGGGCGACGGCGTGATCGCGCATTTCGCGGCGATGCTGGTCGACGCGGCCCCCCCGAACGCGATCGTCGGCCGCATCGGCGGCGAAGAATTCGCGGCTCTGCTTCCCGACGCGTTGCTGTCCGACGGCCGGCTCTATGCGGAAACCGTGCGCGCCGCCTTCGCTTCGGCGCGGTTACCGGTGCTGGGGGTCGACCGCGGCTTCACGGCATCCTTCGGCGTTGCCCAGCGAACCTCCGATAATTCGCTGTTCGAATTGTCGCGCCGTGCCGACGCCGCGCTGTATCGCGCAAAGGCGGCCGGCCGGAACCAGGTTCGTGTCGCGCTGGGCGAAATGCCGCCGATGCCTGCCGTGGGCGTCGCCTAGGGCGTCGTCGTCAAACGGCTAGAAGCGGGGTGTCTTCGTCGCGCGGCGCTGCGGGTTCAAAGCCGGGCAGCGGATCGAAACTCTCGTCGATCAGCTCGATCGACGCGAGACCGTCGAGCTTGAAATGGCCGAGCCGCGGATCCTCGTCCGACCGCCAGCTCTTGTTCAAATTGAGCGCGCTGATGAACAGGTCGCCGCGCCGTTCGAACAGCAGGTGGGGTGCCAGCGTCAGGACCTGGCCATTGTAATGCGCCGTCACCTTCCGTTTGCGGGCGATGGCTTCCATCAATTTCAGTCGTGTGTCGTCCATGGGTTCGGGGCCGTTCGGGGAAGAAGATTCTGTTGTGCGTTGCAACATAATGCACATGCGGACGCAGCGGGCAAGTGCCGAATGCCCGCAGAGTGGCTGAAAACCTATGCGCAGAACACCGCCCATTGCCAATCGAAACCAATCGCGGCATAGGGCGGCGGCCCTTTCCTCCCCGGGTCCACTGGCGCAGCCGCGCCGACCAGAGGGTGCTACCATGACCGAATATCTCGATCGTTCCGGCCTGTCCGTCGATTCGCGCCTGGCCGATTTCATCGAGCAGCGCGCGCTGCCCGGCACCGGGCTCGGCGCCGCCAAATTCTGGAGCGATTTCGCCGCCTTGCTCGGCAAATTCGCGCCGGAAAATGCGGCGCTGCTGGCGAAGCGCGAGGATTTGCAGGCGCAGATCGACGCTTGGCATCAGGCTCGCGCCAAAGAATCTGGAGGGGGTCAGGCGCATGACGCCGCAGCCTATCGGGCCTTCCTGCACGAAATCGGCTATCTCGTCCCCGAACCCGCGCCGTTTGCGGTCGGCACCCAAAATGTCGATCCCGAAATCGCCACGATGGCAGGCCCCCAGCTCGTCGTCCCCGCGCTCAACGCCCGCTTCGCGCTCAACGCCGCCAATGCGCGCTGGGGCAGCCTCTACGACGCGCTCTACGGCACCGACGCGCTCGACGCGCCGCCCGCGAAACCCGGCGGCTACGATGCCGCGCGCGGCGCGGCGGTGATCGCGCGCGCCAAGGCGTTCCTCAACGAAGCGGTGCCGCTGGCATCGGGAAGCTGGGCCGGCTGGCAGGGCGGACAACTGACGCTCGCCGATCCGGCGCAATGGGTTGGCAGCAAGCCCGGCGGAATCCTGCTCCGCCACAATGGCCTCCACATCGAACTGGTGATCGATTCGGCAAGCGCGATTGGCAAGACCGACCCCGCGGGCATCGCCGACGTCGTGCTCGAGGCCGCGTTGACCACGATCATCGACCTCGAAGACAGCGTCGCGGCGGTCGACGGCGAGGACAAAGCGCTCGGCTACGCCAACTGGCTCGGCCTGATGCGCGGCGACCTGATCGAAAGCTTCGCCAAGGGCGGGCAGACGGTGACGCGTGCGATGGAGGCCGATCGCGAGTGGACCTCGCCCGCCGGCGATCCCTTCATCCTCCACGGCCGCAGCGTGATGTTCGTGCGCAACGTCGGTCACCTGATGACGACCCCGATGATCAAGCTGCCGGGCGGCGCCGAAGCCCCCGAGGGATTGTGCGACGCCGTCATTACCAGCCTGTGCGCGCTCCACGACCTGAAGGGGCTCGGTGCGCTCACCAACAGCCGCGCCGGCAGCATCTATATCGTGAAGCCCAAGCAGCATGGGCCCGAGGAATGCGGCTTCACCGACCGCCTGTTCGACGCCGTCGAGGATATGCTCGGCCTCGCGCGTCACACGATGAAGGTCGGGGTGATGGACGAGGAACGCCGCACCAGCGCCAATCTTGCCGCGTGCATCCACGCGGTGAAGGACCGCATCGTGTTCATCAACACCGGCTTCCTCGACCGCACCGGCGACGAGATTCACACCTCGATGCGCGCGGGACCGATGATCCCCAAGGGCGAGATGAAGGCGAGCGACTGGATCGCGTCCTACGAGGATCGCAACGTGCGCATCGGTCTCGCGTGCGGCCTCAGCGGCAAGGCGCAGATCGGCAAGGGCATGTGGGCGATGCCCGACCTGATGCGCGGCATGCTCGACGCCAAGATCGGCCATCCCAAATCGGGCGCGAACACCGCATGGGTGCCGTCGCCGACCGCCGCGACGCTCCACGCGCTGCATTATCATATGGTCGACGTCTTCGCCCGCCAGAAGGAGATCTCCGGCGAGGCGGTGCCGTCGCTCGACCGTCTCCTGAACATTCCGGTCGCGACCGGACGCAACTGGAGCGCGGCCGAAATTACCCGCGAACTCGACAATAATTGCCAGGGCATTTTGGGCTACGTCGTGCGCTGGATCGATCAGGGCGTCGGCTGTTCGAAGGTGCCCGACATCGACGACGTCGGCCTGATGGAGGACCGCGCGACGCTGCGCATCGCCAGCCAGGCGCTCGCCAACTGGCTGCTCCACGGCGTATGCACCCCCGAACAGGTCGACGCCGCGCTGGCGCGCATGGCGGCCAAGGTCGACGCGCAGAACGCCGACGATCCGCTATACGAAAAGCTGACGCCCGAGGGCATCGCATACCGGGCGGCGCGGTCGCTGATCTTCGAAGGCGTGACGCAACCGTCGGGCTACACCGAACCGTTGCTCCACAAATATCGGCAGGCGAAAAAGGCGGCGGGATAGGGGAACGGCCGTGGCAGCCAACAACCCATTGTGAACATTGGCAGGTGGGGTAATCTGTTCGAACTCACGAATGGGAAGTTGCGGGGCTCATTCGACAGTTCAGCAATCCGTTAGGGTCAGGCCGATTAATTTGGTGAGCACATATCTTCGCTATCCGGACGCCTCGATCGTCCAAGTAGCGGGTTCTGGCCCTCGTTCGAAGGCTGCGATGGGGGCGGCACTCGCTTGCCTTGTTGCTGCTACGATGGTCCTCTCCGGCACCGGCTGTGCAGCCTCGTGCACCGCCAATGCACGGGAGCAGGCGAGCACCGTCATGGAAATTGGCGGGAGCAAGCTCGCGGTGTCGCCTCAAGAAATGAGGGCGCTGTCGAATCTCGGTAACCTGGTCCGCGGCGGGCAGAAGGGTCGCCAGGACCGTGCGTTGGCGGAAGCGCGTCGCGTCGCGAACAGCCGCGATGCTCGCCACGCCCTGGCGCTCTACGAACTGGAGATCGGCAATCGACGCGGCGACGACGCGATGCGCGCTGGGGCGCTGGACGCGCTGATCGCCAGCCAACGTACGGGGCGTGACAGGTTGGCAGGTCATTTGGCGGCCCGCGGGCAGATCGCCTATCGAGCGGGCGATTTCGAGGCGGCGGGAAGGCTCTGGGCGCGATTGGCCGAACTGACGCCGTCCGATCCCGACGTGTTCGCCAATCTCGCGCAGGTTCGATTGGCGCAGAAGGACGCGCCCGGTGCCATGGATCTGCTCACGCGCGCCATCGCCGCGCGCGCGGCGCTTGGCCAAGCGGCTTCGGAAGGATGGTATCGGCAACGGTTGAGCATTGTCCAGCAAGGCAATCTCGTAGCACCGGGCATCGACGCCGCGCGCGCGCTCGTCAGCACCTATCCGACGCCGGAAAATTGGCGCGCCGCATTGGTCGTTTACCGGCAGTTGGTCGTGCCCGAGGAGGCGCTCGAAATCGACCTTCTCCGCTTGATGCGCCACGTGGGCGTGCTTGCTCAGGCGGCCGAATATCACCGTATGGCCCAACTGCTGAGCCAGTCCGGCGAGCCGCGGGAGGCGAAGGCGGTACTCGACGAAGGGATGAAGCGCGGCCTGCTCGACGCTGAGGCCTCGCCGACGCGCGAGATCATCGCCGAAGTGGATCGGGCGGTTGCCAAGGCCCGAAATGAATCGGCGGCCAGGCCCGAGCTGCCGAACAAGGACGGCGCGCAGGTCCGGTTAGGCATGTCGCGGCTTCGCGTCGGCGAGCGAGCCGAGGCGGAGGCGGCGTTCCGCTCTGCGGCAGGCGATCCGGCGGGCGGCCGTTATGCCGACCTTGCCTTTTTCTGGCTGGCATCGCTGTTGCAAGGGCAGCCTGCGCCTGCGGTGGAGCCCTAACTCGTATCGGAGGCCAGCGACGGGAGAGTCCACCAACCCTCTTGCTTGCCGGACTATGGCCTAGTAGAACATATATAGAACAAAGAGAGGGATTCGCCATGTCCGCCGCCGTCGATGCCGCCTATCGCCACTACCCCAAGCATGCCCAATATCGTGAGCTCGTCGAAGCCGGCGGCGCGGCGATGAAGCTCTATCACCTGACCGCGCCCGATGCGCCGGTGCCCGATGATGTGGCGGCGCTCTGCGCCGACTGGTTTCGCGAGCAGGCGGGCATGACGCTGGCCGAGGGCGATTGCGGGTTCGTCATCCTCCACCGTTGCGGCGCGGACTTCTATTTTCTGCTCGTGTCGGTGTGGCGCGGGTCGAACGAATTGTGGGAAGCCGTCTGGTATCGCCATGGCGACATGCCCGCGTTCGCGGCCTTCGATCCGGCCTATCCCCCTGCCGCGGGTGTCGTGCGTCCGACCTTCTGCGTTTGGGAGCTGGGCATCGTTGCGCATGAAAGCGCGGCATGGGGGCGTTATCTCGCCTCGCCGCGCGACGCCGCCGCGCGCTCGCGCTGGCTTGAGGATGTCCTCGACGGCGCGGTATAAGGCCGGCCCTCTTTCAAGGAGTTTGATGTGCAGATCGCGGTGCTCACTTTCGACGGCTTCAACGAACTCGATTCGTTCGTCGCCGCGGCTATCCTGAACCGTTTGCGCGGGCAGGGCTGGGCGGCGCATATCACCTCGCCGACGCCGCAGGTGACCTCGATGAACGGGGTGACGATCGACCGCCAGCAGCCGCTCGACTTCGCGACGAAAGCCGATGCCGTGATCATCGGCAGCGGCATCCGCACGCGCGAGATTGCCGCGGACCCGTTGATGCTCGGCCGCATCCGGCTCGACCCCGCGCGCCAGCTGGTCGGCGCGCAATGTTCGGGGACGCTGTTGCTCGCCAAACTGGGGCTGATCGGCGACCTGCCGGCCTGCACCGACCTCACGACGAAGCCGTGGGTGATCGAGGCGGGGGTCGAGGTGCTCGACGCGCCTTTCGTGGCGCACGGCAATGTCGCGACCGCGGGCGGCTGTCTTGCGTCGCAATATCTCGCGGCGTGGATCATTGCGCGACTCGCGGGCACCGCCGAGGCCGAGGAGGCGCTGCACTATGTCGCGCCGGTGGGGGAGAAGGCGCTTTATGTCGACCGCGCGATGGCGGCGGTGCGTCCGTTCCTGATGGCAGAAGCCGCGGTGACTGAAACGGCATAGCTGGCGGTCCCGTACAATACGCCTTGCCTTCACCGGCTATAACCCGGCATTTGCATGTGCGGGCAAACAGGGGGCAGGGCGATGACGGCACCGTTTAATTTCGGGCAGCTCAAATTTCTGAAAGCGCTCACCGAGGCGCTGTTTCACGAGGCCGAGATGGCGATTTCGGCCGATCAGGTCGTCGCCAATGTCTGCGACCTGTTTGAAAAGGTCGGTGGGACCAAGCTCGACGAGATCCAGCTGTCGCTGGTCGCGACCGAGGCCGTGCTCGGCGGGCCTTTCTTCACCGAGGATGATGTTGCCGGGCGCGCCGAAAAACTGCGCGACCGGTTTCAGAACAGCCAGATCGACCTGTTCCAGGACATGGCGCGGCTGCGCGGCATCATCTACGCCTGCTATTATGGTCATTGGCAACCGGGGCTCGAACCCGGCGATCAGGACGCGAATATCGCCAACCCGGTCCACCGTCAGATCGGCTTCACGCTCCCCAAATTCCGCACCCGCGGCGCCGGCGAGATACCGCTCGAACCCGTGCATGGGCGCGAGATCGACCCCGCATATATCCTGAACGCCGAGAGCCTCGAGGACGAATATGACGTCATCGTCATCGGCTCGGGCGCGGGCGGCGGCGTCGCCGCGTTCAATATCGCGGCCCAAGGGTATAAGGTGCTGGTCGTCGAGGCCGGGCCCTTCCATCCCTCGCACGCGATCACCCATCACGAACTCGACATGATCGCGAAGCTGTACAAGCATGGTGCGCTGCAGACCTCGACCAACCGCGATTTCGTGGTGTTCCAGGGGCGCTGCGTTGGCGGGTCGTCGACGATCAACAACGGCATCTGCCTGCGCGTCAACGAGGCGGGGCGCACGCATCCCGATGCACAGGATGTCCTCGCCAAATGGGCGAGCATCGGCGCGCCCGTCGACGCGAGCACCTTCCATGCGAGTTACGATGCCGTCCGCGACAAATTGGGGATCGCGCCGATCGAGCCGCGCAGCGGGCGCCACAACGGGCCGCACCTGATCGACGGCTGGCGCCGCTATGCCGCGGTGTCGAGCGATCCCCGCGAGCAGCGCGCGGTCGCCGACTGGTTCGCGAAGAATTTCGGCCCGCCGAACACGATCAACGCCTGCGCTTATTGCGGCTATTGCAATTCGGGCTGCGCCTATGGTCGCCGCATGGGGATCGCGCAGACCTATCTGCCCGAGGCGTGCCGCGACCATGGCGCGCGCATCCTTCCCGGCACCAAGGCCGAGCAGATCGTCTGGCAGACGGCCTATGACGGGCGGCGCGAGGCCGAGGCGGTGAAGCTGATCCTGCCCGGCGGGTCGAACGCGCTGGTGCGCGCCCGCGTCGGCGTGGTGGTCGCGTGCGGGACGATCGCGTCGTCGAAGCTGCTCGACCGCAGCGACATCGCCGGCACCGGCTATCAGGTGTCGCTCAACGTCGCCTCGCCCGTTGTCGCGCTGATGCCCGATGGCGTCGGCGGCGATGCGTGGGACGAGGACCAGATGTCGAGCTATGTCGACTGCGGCGACTTCCTGCTCGAAAGCCATTTCCAGCCGCCGATGTCGATGGCGTCGCTGATGCCCGGCTGGTTCGGCGATCACGCGAGCCGCATGAAGAATTTCGGCCGCGTCCATTCGGCGGGCATCCTTTTTCCCGCCGACCGGCGTGGGCAGGTGACGGGCGACAAGCTTCACTTCCGGCTCGATGCGCAGGACGACCTCCCCGTGCTGCGCCGCGCGATGGCGACGCTGACCAAGGTGCATTTCGCCGCCGGCGCGCTCGAATGCTATCCGGCGCTGGCCACGGGGCGGAAGGTGACCCCCGATATGGACGTCGATGCCTTTTTCGCGGGGGCGATCCGCGAACAGGACGATGTGACGCTGTCGAGCAGCCATCCGCACGGCGGCAATGCGATCAACGAGGATCCGGCATATGGCATCGTCGACCTCGACTGCCGCGTCCACGGCACGACCAACGTGCTCGTCACCGACGCGAGTGTTTTCCCGAGCTGTATCCGCGTCAACGCGCAATGGACCACGATGGCGATGGCGCAATATGCGACCGGGCGGAGTGATCCGTTCGGCTAAGGCTGCCATATAAAATCCGTTCGTGTCGGGCGAAGTGAGACACCGGGAGGCCACGCGCCAACGATAGGCATCTCGACTTCGCTCGATGCAAACGGCTAAGGGGCAGCCGCCATGACCTTCACCGTTGCCGCCCTCTATCGCTTTGCGCCCTTCGACGACCCCGCCGCGCTGCGCCAGCCGCTGCTCGACCTGTGCGCCGCCGAAGGCGTGAAGGGCACGCTTCTCATCGCCCGCGAAGGCATCAACGGCACGATCGCGGGCAGCGAAGCCGGGATCGCCGCGGTGCTCGCGCATATCCGCGCGCTCCCCGATTGCGCCGACCTCGACGTCAAATATTCGGCCACCGCGACGATGCCCTTCGGCCGCCTGAAGGTGCGGTTGAAGAAAGAAATCGTGACGCTGAAAGTGCCCGGTATCGACCCGGCGCGCGACGCTGCGCCCTATATCGATCCCGCCGACTGGAATGCGCTGGTCGACGATCCGGATACGGTGCTGATCGACACGCGCAACGATTTCGAGGTCGGCTACGGCAGCTTCGACGGCGCGCTGAACCCCGAAACCAAAAGCTTCGGCGAGTTTCCCGACTGGTGGCGTGCGAATGCGGAAAAATTCGCGGGCAAGCGCGTCGCGATGTTCTGCACCGGCGGTATTCGCTGCGAAAAATCGACCGCCTTCCTGCGCAGCGAGGGTGTCGACGACGTCGTGCACCTGAAGGGTGGCATCCTAGCCTATCTCGAACAGGTGCCCGAGGGCGAGAGCCGTTGGCACGGCAGCTGCTTCGTCTTCGACGAGCGGGTGAGTGTCGGCCACGGGCTGATCGAGGTGGGCGAGAAGGAATGACTCTTCATCATGTCGCCATCCCGGCCTTCGCCAGGATGACGACAAGGGGTGTCACGCGACCGTCAGCGTATAGGTCACCTTATAATCGCTGGCGTCGCCGTCGAGCGTCCTGGTGAAGGTCCCTGGCGCCTCGCCGATGTCGATCGTCCCGATATTGTCGCTGCCGCCGATGTCGTCGAATTCGCGGAGCTGAAAGCTCACCGCTTGATCGAATTCGAAGGTTTCGTTCACCACCCAGCTTTCGCCCTTCTTGATCGAATAGATCTCGCTCTTGGCCTCGGGGAAACGCTGCCCGGTGTTGAAGCGCAGGAACAGCTGGTCGGGCAGGCCGAGGCCGAGGCGCCCGGTGAGTTTCACGCATTCGACGCGGACGTTCGACAGCGTGAATTTTCGCGCGGCCGGACGGGCCGCTGCCGCCGGTTCTTTCATCGCGACCATCGTCACGGGTGCCGTGATCGCGCCGGAGTCTTTCAGCAGGCGATTGATATTGTCGCCCGCCTGGCCCGCATATTTGCCCGCCGGAAACTCGGCGAGATAGGCGCTGAAGCCGCGGACGCTGTTTTCGGCCATCGCGCCTTTCCACAACAGCTCCTCCAATCCCGATCGGTTGCCCGATGCCGCGGGCGCAGGGGAGGACACCGCACGCGGGACGAGATAGACCGGGGTTCCCGTGATGCTGGCGCTGACGAACGGCCGCTGGCTGCCCCCCGTCGCCTGCAACACATCGTCGCGGATCGCGCCGCCCAAGAGCTGCACGGGCAAATCGGGCTGCGGCAGGCGTTTGGCGAGCGACGTGGCGAAGGGTGAATTGCCGCTGGTGCCGTCGGCCGCCGTCTGTCCCGGCGCGGCCGCGAAAATCACGAGCACATCGTCAGCCTCGACCCCGGCAAGTCCGGTCAACACCGCGCGCGTCCCCGACCGCCACGAGCGGCCGAACGGATTGTTGCGGCACGAATCGAGCACGACCATGCGGATCTGCGCGCCTGATACCGATTCCATCAGCCGGTCGAGGTTGATCGCCTCATAGGGCAGGTCGAGGTCCGATTTCAGCTGCGCATCGGTCGGGATCAGCCAGTTCTTGCCCTGCGCCTCGATCCCGTGGCCGGCATAATAGACCATCGCGACTTCGGCGCCGTCGGCCTTGGCGCGGAAATCGCGCATCGCCTTCTGGAAGTCGTTGACCGCGAGATCGGCGGCGATGGTCACGTCGTCGAAGCCCGCAGCCCGCGCCGACGCCGCGATGATCTTGATGTCGTTGACCGGGTTCGCGAGGCGGCTGGTGTTCGCATAGTCGCTGTTGCCGATCACCAGCGCGACCTTGCGTGCTTCGGCGCCCGTGGGAGCGAGCAGCAAGAGCGCGGTGAGCGCGATAAGCCAGGTTCTCATCATCTCTTTATCCTCTGGTCAGGAAAGCGGGCGGGCGGTTCCATATTCGTACCAGCCGAACGGTCGCGGCGTTTTGGGGACATAGGCGGCCGCCTGCCGGTCGACCGAAAAGCCTGCCTTTTCATAAGCGTCGCTGATTGGCCGGGTCAGATGGCAATTGCCGCCGATGCGTTTCCAGATCGGTTCGATCCGCCGCTGCCATTTGGCGACGCTGGCGTCGGGGGCGGCGCCATGTTCGAGGAAGAGCGCGGTCCCGCCGGGTTTGAGCACGCGGCGGATTTCGGCGAGTACCGCCATCTGTTCGGCGACCGAACAGAGGGTGAAGGTGGTGACGACGGTGTCGAAGCGCCCGCTCGCGAACGGCATCGCTTCGCCGACGCCGCCCTGGATGTCGGCGTCGATCCCACGCGCTGCCGCCGCTTCCCGGCTCATCGCGAGCAATTCGGGCGAGGGATCGAGCCCGGTAAAGCTGCCGATTCGCACCGGGTCATAGAATTCCATGTTGATGCCGCCGCCGCAGCCCAGTTCGAGCACATCGCCCGCCGCGTGCGGCACGATCTTGCTACGAAGCTTCATGATCTGCCCCTGCGAACAGGCGCATTTGATCAGGCGTGGTACTCCATGACGTTCCCACCAGCTCGTCATCGTCGCTGTCTCCCCTTGGCGCGGAAGGTGACCCTTGCTAGCGCGGTTGGCAACACCCATCTGTGCGTGTCCGCACAGCCTTTGAAAGATCGTCATGCCCAGCGTTCATCACACCAAAATGCTTATTCTCGGGTCCGGCCCCGCCGGCCTGTCGGCCGCCATTTACGCGGCGCGCGCGGGCATGATGCCGATCGTCGTGCAGGGGCTCCAGCCCGGCGGCCAGCTGACGATCACCACCGACGTCGAAAACTATCCCGGTTTTGCCGAGGTGGTGCAGGGCCCGTGGTTGATGGAGCAGATGACCGCGCAGGCGACGCATGTCGGCACGAGCATGATCTGGGACACGATCGTCGACGTCGACCTGTCGCGTCGTCCGTTCAAGCTGACGGGCGACGGCGGCGATGTCTATATGGCCGAAACACTGGTGATCGCGACCGGCGCGCAGGCGAAATGGCTGGGTGTGCCGGGCGAGCAGGAACTTGGCGGCAAGGGCGTGTCGGCCTGTGCCACTTGTGATGGCTTCTTCTATCGCGGCAAGAAGGTCGTGGTGATCGGCGGCGGCAACACCGCGGTCGAGGAAGCGCTTTACCTCACCAACCACAGCGACGATGTGACCTTGATCCACCGCCGCGACCATCTGCGCGCCGAAAAGATCCTGCAGGACCGCCTGTTCGCCAATCCCAAGATCAAGGTCCTGTGGAACAAGCGCGTCGAGCGTTTCGTCGCGGGCGACGGCGTGTCGGGGCTCGTCGGCGTCGACCTGATCGACACCGAAAGCGGCGAAGCGAGCCACGAGCCAACCGACGGCGGCTTCGTCGCGATCGGCCACAGCCCGTCGACCGAGCTGTTCAAGGGCAAGCTGCCGATCGACGACGACGGCTATATGCAGATTACGCCGGGCACCTCGCTGACCTCGATCCCCGGCGTGTTCGCCGCGGGCGACGTCGCCGACAAAGTGTATCGCCAGGCGGTGACCGCAGCGGGCATGGGCTGCATCGCGGCGCTCGACGCCGAACGGTTTTTGGCCGAGGCCGAATATCACGCGATGGTGGAGGCCTGAGGCTGCGACGGCAATTGGCCGATTGTTGCCGTTCCTTCTAGCGTCACCCCGGGCTTGACCCGGGGCCTGCCTTGTCTTTTCTCGGTTGGGAAGAAGGAAGGCGGGTCCCGGGTCAAGCCCGGGATGACGAATAAGGACCGTCCGCTTTCCGCCCCAAAGCCGACATCGGTATCGGGGCAAACAATATCATCGTCCCAATATTTCCAGGATCCGCTCCGCCAGCCAATCGGCGTCGTCGCCGGCAAAGCTGTGCGATGGGCTGGCGAGGCGTTCGACCGGAAGACGATTCAGCGCCGCCGGGCAATTTTCCATGAAGGCCTGCGCGGTGCGGTCGCCGGTCGCGAGCAAGATGGTGGCGGGACAGGCAAGCCCCGACAGCGCAACCTCTATCCGCGCGGGCACGCCGTCGGGCGCGGCTGGTGCCGTCGACTTGCCGAGCGCCGAAAGGCCGCGAACCAGCTTCCGAAAATCCACCTCGCCCTTGAGCAGCCTGAGCAGGCTCTTCGGATCCTTCAGCCGCGACAGATAGCGCGCCCGGATCGCTGAAGCGGGAGGTAGTGCGGGCTCGTCCGCCGTCTCGCCTTCCTCGGCGTCGCTGTCATACGTCCACGGATTAGCGACGATCAGCGCGTCGAGAGACAGCGGCTGGTGGAGCAGCAGCGCGCTCGCGGCATCGCAATTGCCAAAGGCTACGATGCGCGAAACCTGCGGCGCTGCATGCCGAAAGGCTGCGATCGCGGCAACAATATCGGGCCCGCTGAATTCAAAGCCGCCATTCTCGCCCTCGCTGTCGCCGATCCCGCGCCGATCGAAGCGGAACACCGGAAATCCTGCGGCGGCGACACGCCCTGCCAGCATCGCCATGCCGCGATGCGCGCCGCTGCGGATCTCGTTGCCGCCCGACACGATCAGCAGGCCGGTCGCGCCGGGCGCCTCGTCGAGGCTCGCGGCGAGCGCCGCGCCTTCGCAGGCGAAGCTCAGCTGACGCCGCATGTTCCGCTCCATATGGCGATGTCGTCGGCGATCGCTTCGGCCATCGCGGCATCCTCGCCGGGTTCGGCGCGCAGCCAGAGCGGGGTTCCCGCGATCATATCGTCGCCGCTGCCCAGCGCCGCATTGCGGAGCGGGGCGACGGGTTGGACCTCCGCGGCGCCAAGCCCGGCGATCATGGCGGGTGAGAGCTTGTTGCCGGCAAGAAGCAGCGGGGTCGTCCTGCCGGCGTCCTGCAGGCTTTCGAGCGACGAAGCGAGACCGGCCTCGCGGTCGGCCGTCACGCGCGCGCGCAACAGCGTGCGGAGCAGCGAAGCCCCGCCCACCGGGGCGAGGCGCCACCAGCCCGCCGCGCCGACCCGATGATCGATCAGCGCGCCCCCGCGCACCGACGCGACCAGGACCGCGCCCTCTATCGCCGCGGCGACATCGGCGAGGGCATCTTGCCAGCGCGTGAGGTCGATGTCCTCGAGTGGAACCAGGCTTTCATTCTGCCCCGGCAAGTCGGGAAGCAGCGTGGCAAAACCCTGCGCGGCCAGCGCGCGCATCGCCAGAACCAGCGTGCGGCGGGTGCGGTTCGCTTCCTCGAACAGCGGCGGGACGATGAGGACGGTGGCGCGCGGTGTGCCGGCGGGGTCGATATGCAGGATCTGTTCGGCCATGCGCCCCGCGTCCGGCTCAGTCGGTCACTTTGCGCAGCGAAAAGGCCAGCAAGTTGCCGTAGGTTTCAAAGATTTCGCCATCGATCTCGTCATCGTCGATGAGGATGCCGAGCCGGTCTTCCATCTCGGTCAGCACCGTCGCGACCGCCATCGAATCGAATTCGGGCAGCTCGCCGAACAGCCCGCTTTCCTCGGTCAGCGCCGCGGCGCGGTCTTCGCCAAGGCCGAGGACATCGGCGAGCAGGGCGCGGAGGGTGGCGTCGACGGTGCTGCTATCGGTCACGATTCTTTCCTCAACACGGAACGGGCAAATGCCTTTAGTGCCGGACCCCATGCCGCGACCCGCGACGGATTGAAAGCCTCGATACGCCACAGCGGGTCGTGCCGGTTCATCCAGTCGCGCTTATACCCGTCGTTGCCGGTGCCGAAATCGACACGCTTCACGCCGTCGATCTCGATCACATGGCGGAACAGCGCCGCCGACAGCAAGGTGCCGGGCGAGGCTTTCAGGCTGTCCTCGACATGCGCGAGCTTGTGGATGAAGGCGGTGCCGCCCTCGACCGTCCAATATTGCGCCGCGACCGGCACGCCGTCGATGCGCGCAATCCCCATCCGCAGGCGTCCGCCGGCGCCTTCGGCTTCGGCGAAGGCGCGCAGCAGGGCGGGATGGCCCTCTTCGGGTTTCCAGCTCGCGGCATAAATCTGCTCGTACGCGGCCCAGCTTCCATGATCGAAAGCGGTGAGCAACTGGATGTCGACGATGCCCTTTTTCGCCTTGCGCTGGACAGTGTTGCGCAATGCGCCCGGCCGGCTGGCCCACCAGGCGCCATGGTCCATATCGCCAAGGTCGAGCCAGTGGCGATCGCCGGCCCGCATCGCTTTCACCCACCACCCCGCGGCGCGGAGCGCGGTGACGATTTCTTTCTGCTCGTCGTCGCGAACCGGATAGAGCGACAGGCGCGCAGCCTGGGTCTGCAGGTTATGAAAGAGCTCGAGTAGCGCGATATCATGGTCGCCCCTGCCCGAATAAAGCGGCCGGATTGCAAAGCTGTACCAGTTTGTCAGGCCAGCCAGATGGCCCGGCTTCTCGACGCGTAGCGGCAGCCACGCGGTCGTGGTGTCGGCGTGGCCGCGCGCGTCGAACCGACCCCGACCCGCAAAGCCATGCGCTGCGAGCAGGTCGAACCATTCGGCACGGTCGAAGGGCGCAGCGAAGCCTGCGGCGCGCGCCGCATCATCATTAGCGTGATCTTCACCGTTCCCTTGCATGGTGCCGCCCTCTATCACCGCAGTCCTAACAGCCGATGACCACGCCCGAAAACCCATCTTCGCGACCGATCGATCATCTGGCCCGCTGCGGCGGCGCCGACGCGCCTGCGCTTTTGATCGGCGACAAGGTCACGACTTACGCCGAACTCGACGCCGGCGTCGGACGGCTCGCGTCGTGGCTGCTCGAGCAGACGGGCGGGCCGGGCGAGCGCGTCGCGAGCTGGAGCGCGAAGACACGCCTCGCCTGCCTGATGCCGCTCGCCGCGGTGCGTGCGGGGCTGATCCATGTGCCGGTCAACCCGCTGCTCAAGGGGCCGCAGGTCGCGCATATCCTGTCCGACAGCGGGGCCAAGCTGCTCGTCACCAACGTTTCGCGCGCCGAGATGCTCGGCGAAGCGCGCCCGGTCGAATGCGCGCTGCAGGATCTCAAGATCGCCGAAGAGGTGGTCGATTCGGGCGGGCGGGGGCTACCGCCGTCAATCGCCGAGCCCGACGACCTGGCGGCGATTCTTTACACCAGCGGATCGACCGGCCGGCCGAAGGGCGTGATGCTGAGCCACGCCAATCTGTGGCTCGGCGCCGAAAGCGTCGCTTCTTATCTGAAGATCACCCCCGACGACCGCGTGCTCGCAGTCCTGCCGCTGAGCTTCGACTATGGGCAGAACCAACTTCTCTCGTCGTGGCATGCGGGCGCGGCGGTCGCCCCGCTCGATTATCTGACCCCGCGCGACGTCGTGAAGGCGGTGGCGCGGCACAGGGCGACGACGCTCGCCGGGGTGCCGCCGCTATGGGTGCAGCTGGTCGAAAGCGACTGGCCCGCCGAGACCGCGGTGCATCTCAAGCGCCTGACCAACAGCGGCGGCGCGCTGACGCCGTCGCTGATCGACGCGATGCGCCGAACATTTCCCAAGGCCGACATCTATCCGATGTACGGGCTGACCGAGGCGTTCCGTTCGACGTATCTCGAACCGAAATTCGTCGCCGATCATCCGACATCGATGGGCTGGGCGATCCCGCATGCGGAGATTTTGGTGTGCCGGCCCGACGGGACGATCACCGCCGATGAGGAGCCTGGCGAGCTCGTCCATTGCGGGCCGCTGGTCGCCAAGGGCTATTGGCAGGACGAAGAGCGGACCGCGCAGCGATTCAAGCCGGCGCCGCGGGCGTCGCGCTATGGCGGAATGGCCGTGTGGTCGGGCGACACGGTGCGCCGCGACGCCAATCACCTCCTCTATTTCGTCGGCCGCGACGACGCGATGATCAAGACCGCGGGCAACCGCGTCAGCCCGACCGAGGTCGAGGATGTCGCGGTTGCGTCGGGCCTGATCTACGAAGCCGTCGCGTTCGGCGTTCCCGACGCGCGGCTCGGCGCCGCGATCGTGCTGATCGTGCGCGGCAGGGATGGCGTTGCCGATGACGAAGGGCTGAGCGCCTATCTCCGCCAGAACCTCCCCAATTTCATGCAGCCGCAGGCGATCGAATGGCGCGATGCGCTGCCGCGCAATCCGAACGGCAAGCTCGACCGGGTGGCTATCGCGGCCGATTGGGCGCAAGAGAGGACGGCATGAAGCCGCACGGTCCGATCCCCCCCGGTTTTTCCGCCGATGAAGACGGCATGCTGCTGATCGGCGGCGATCGCGCCGAGGCGCTCGCCGATGTCGCGGGCGACACGCCGCTATTCGTCTATGACAGCGCGATGCTGACCGCGCGCGTCGCCGGATGGCGCGCGGCGATGCCGGCCGAGGTCCAGCTTCATTATGCGATGAAGGCGAACCCTTATGCGCCGCTGCTCGCCTATATGGCGGGGCTGGTCGACGGGTTCGACGTCGCCTCGGGCGGCGAGCTCAAGGCGGCGCTGGCGAGCGGGATGGCGGCGCAGCACATCAGCTTCGCGGGTCCCGGCAAGCGCGACCGCGAGCTTGAGGGGGCGATTGCGGCGGGCGCGACGCTGAACCTCGAATCGGCGGGCGAGGCGGCGCGCGCGCTGTCGATCGCCGCGCATCTGGGCGTGGCGCCGCGGCTCGCGGTGCGGGTCAATCCCGACTTCGACCTCAAGGGGTCGGGCATGAAGATGGGCGGCGGCGCGAAGCCCTTCGGGGTCGACGCCGCCGATGTGCCTGCGCTGGTGCGCCGCCTGCTCGATGCGGGTGCCGACTGGCAGGGCTTCCATATTTTTGCCGGATCACAGGCGCTTGATGCCGCCGCCATCGCCGACACGCAGGCGCAGACGGTGGCGCTGGCGGCGCGGCTGGCAGACGAAATCGGCGTAACGCCGCCGCTCGTCAACCTCGGTGGCGGCATGGGTGTTCCCTATTTTCCCGGTGACAAGGCGGTCGATGCGGCCGCGGTGGGTGCCGCACTCGCGGAGACGCTCGCGCAGCGTGCGGCGGCGCTCAAAGACAGCCGCTTCGCCATGGAACTCGGCCGCTGGCTCGTCGCCGAGGCGGGGGTTTACCTGACCCGCATCGTCGACCGCAAGATCAGCCATGGCGAGACCTTCCTCGTCACCGACGGCGGCCTCCATCACCAGCTCGCGGCGAGCGGCAATTTCGGTACCGTGATCCGCCGCAACTATCCGATCGCGGTCGCGAACGCCTTCGGCAGCGAACCCGTCGAGACCGTGTCGGTCGTCGGCTGCCTCTGCACCCCGCTCGACCGGCTCGGCGACCAGGTCGCGCTGCCGCGCGCCGACGTCGGCGACCTGATCGCGATCTTCCAGGCCGGCGCCTATGGCGCGAGCGCGAGCCCTTCGGCGTTCCTGGGGCAGGGGCCGGCACGCGAAATGCTCGTCTGAGAGGGCGGAGACCTGTTCCTTATCGGGACAGTTTGGCGATGGTGCGGTGCAAACTTAGTTCAATACTAACATTATGTTCACCCTTTTCGAGCAATGGCTGAAGCTGACGCAATGACTGTTGTCGCGGGGATTTCGGCCGCGGCAATCGTCGGCGGCTCGAAAGGTTGATTGATCATGGCTTCGTTCCCCTCGCTCCGCATCGCGCGCGCCGCGCTCGTTTCCGGTATCGCCGCGACGGCGCTGACCGGCTGCATGGGCGCCGGAAGCTCCGCGCCGCAGTTGCCCAGCGCGAACTTTGTCCAGAACCAGGAAGGGCCGGGCGAGGAATATATCATCGGCCCGCTCGACGAGCTCCAGATCTTCGTGTGGCGCAACCCCGAACTCGGCGGCAAGGTTCAGGTGCGCCCCGACGGGCGGATCACCACGCCGCTGATCACCGACATGCCCGCGGTGGGCAAGACGCCGACGATGCTGCAGCAGGATATCAAGCTCCAGCTCAGCCAATATATCAACGATCCGATCGTCAGCGTGATCGTCACCACCTTCAACAGCACCTTCTCGCAGCAGGTGCGCGTCGTCGGCGCGACCGAAAAACCCGCGTCGATTCCGTTCCGTGCCAACATGACCGTGCTCGATGCAATGATTGCAGTGGGCGGGCTGGGCGAATATGCCGCAGGAAACAAGGCGCGACTCGTCCGTTTCGACAAGGGCAGCGGCAAGCAGCAGGAATTTGGCCTGCGGCTCAATGACCTGATCAAGCGCGGCGATATCAAGGCGAATGTGCGGCTGCAGCCCGGCGATGTCATCATCATCCCCGAAAGCATGTTCTGACCCGCCGGCCGCCAACCAACCCATCTCCCAAGGATTGAACCGACGCGATGAACAGCCTTTACGACGAATTCCGGGTGGCGCTGCACAGCGTCTGGACACGCCGGTGGCTGGTGCTGGCGGTCGCGTGGGGCATCTGCATCCTCGGCTGGCTGGCGATCGCGTCGATCCCCAATCGCTATGACAGCCGCGCGCGGCTGCTCGTCGACACCAATGAAATCCTTCCCGACGAAGCGGGCGGCGGCGGGCGCCCCCAGATCGACCAGATCCGCGAAACGCTGACCAGTGCGCGCAACATGGAAAAGGTCGCCGCGACCACCGGCCTGCTGCCCGCCGGCGCGAACGAGCGCGAAAAGGCGGGCGCGGTCGGGATGTTGCAAAAGAGCATCAAGATCATCCCGCAGCAGGACAATATCTTCGAAATCACGTCGAGCGTCGGGGTCGGCAGCCTGTCGGACGCCGACAATGCCAAGCTTGCGTCGGGCGTGCTCGACAGCCTGATCACCGTGTTCCGCGACGACCAGCTGCGCGGTGGCCGGATGAATGCGCGCGAGGGCCTGAAATTCCTCGATGCCCAGATCGCCGACCGCGAAAAGGCGTTGCGCGAGGTCGAAGCGCGCCGCGGCGCGTTCGAGGCGCAGAATATCGGCCTGATCCCTGGCGGTTCGGGCTCGCCGGCGCAGCGCATCGACGCCGCGCGCGCCGAACTCAGCCAGATCGATTCGCAGCTCATTTCGGCGCAGGCGCAGCTTGCGGCCGCCAATGGCCAGCTTTCCTCGACCCCGGCGACGATCAACGTGCCGGGGCTCAATGCCACCGGCGGCGGTGTCGCGCGCCAGCAGCTTGCCGGCGCGCAGAACGAGCTGTCGTCGATGCGCGCGCGCGGCCTGACCGATGCGCACCCCGATGTCATCGCATTGAAGAGCCAGATCGCGTCGCTGAAAGCCATGGCCGACCGTGAAGGCACGGGCGCCGGCGGTGGCGGCAATTCGCAGAATCCGGCCTATGCCTCGCTCGCCGCGATGCGCGCCGAACGCCAAGCGACGGTCAGTGCGCTGTCGGCGCGCAAGGCGCAGCTGACCGGCGACATCACGCGCATCACGTCGCAGCAGATCCAGAACCCCGGCATCGCCGCCGAATATGACCGGATCAACGGCGAATATACCGCGTTCAAGGCGCAATATGACAAGCTGCTCACCCAGCGCGAGCAGGTGCGGATGCGCGGCGAGGTGCAGACCGGAACCGATGCGATCAAGATCGAATTGCTCGATCCGCCGTCGAAACCGACCAGCCCCGCGGCGCCCAACCGGCCGCTGTTCCTGACGCTCGTGCTGCTCGCCGGGATCGGCGGCGGCATCGGCGTCGCCTTCGGCCTTGGCCAGGTGCGCACCAGCTATGCGACCGCGAGCAAGCTCGAACGCGCGAGCGGTCTGCCGGTGATCGGCTCGATCACCGAGGTGATAACGCCCGAACGCCATGTCGAACGGCGCAAGAAGCTCGTCTGGCTGGCGAGCGGCGGGGGCGCGCTGGTCGGCCTCTATGCCTTGCTGCTGGTCGCCGAATTTATCCAGCGCGGCATGGTTGCGTGACGGGGGACGATGACATGAACGATCAACGCAAAGTCAAGCGCCCGCCCTCGCTCCTCGAACGCGCAGCCGACATGTTCGGCCTCGATCCCGCGGCCAATGCGCCGACGATCGACGTCTCGAACCTGCCGCCCGAGCCCGTCAAAAAGGCGAAGAAGGCCAAGGCCGAGCCGGCTGTCGAAACGCCGCAGGCCGAGATCCTCGAGCCCGTTGTCGAGGCCGCACCCGCGGTCGAAGCGGCGCCTTCGCCCAAGCCGTCGCCGCGCAAGGATGTTGCGAAAGCGGCGCCCGCAATCGCGCCGACGCGGCAGGGAACGATCGACCGCGACCGGCTCGCCTCGCGCGGGATGATCGTGCCCGGAACGCCGGTCACCGGCATTTCCGAAGAATATCGCATCGTGAAGCGCGAACTGATCCGCAATTTCGGCGGGGCGGGCAACCGCCCGCTCTTGCCGCGCGGCCACCGCGTGCTCATCGCCTCGGCCAACCCGGGCGAGGGCAAGACCTTCTCGGCGGTCAACCTCGCGCTCAGCCTCGCGGTCGAGGCCGATCACGACGTGCTGCTGATCGATGCCGACATTGCCAAGCCGAGCGTGCTCGAAGCCTTGGGGCTGAGCGACGGCCCCGGCCTGATGGACGCGCTCGCCGATCCGCATTTGCCGCTTGGCGACTGCCTGATCCAGACCGACATTCCGGGGCTGAAGGTCATGCCGGCGGGCACCGGGCATATGCACGACACCGAACTCCTCGCCTCGGCGCGGACCGAGACGCTGCTGGCCCAGCTCGAAGCCGGCGCACCGGGCCGCATCCTGATCCTCGATTCGCCGCCGGTGCTTGCGGCGTCGCCCGCCGCGGTGCTCGCGGGGCATGTCGGGCAGACGATCATGGTGGTGCGCGCCGACGAAACGCTCGAATCCGCGCTGCGCGACGCGATCGGCCTGATGGGCGCGTGTCCGCATATCCAGCTGCTCCTGAACGGCGTGAAATATTCGCCGGGCGGCCGCCGCTTCGGCACCTATTACGGACAAGGAGGCGCGTGATGCGCACCACAACCACCATGCGTCACGTGGGGACGCTGGCGGCCCTGCTGCTCGCCGGGGCGGCGACGGGCGCGCACGCCCAATTTTCGGGCGATGCCGGATCGGGCGCGAGCGAAGCGCCTTCGGGAGGCGCAGCCAAACCCGAAACAGGCCGCGCCGAAAAGCGCGCCGAACGGCGCCGCACCCAGCGCACGGTCGACGTCAGCCCCTATCTCGAAGTCGGGCAGGTGCTGACCGCCGACCTCAAAAACGGCGGCGACGTCCTGACCTATACGACCGTTGCGGCCGGGATCGACGCCGCCATCGTCACGCGCCGCGCCGAATTGGCTGCGACGCTGCGCTACGAACATCAGTTCGGGTGGGGCCGCGAGGGCGATCAGGACGTCATCAGCGGCCTTGCCCGCGGCCGGCTCGAGGTCGCGCGCGGCCTGAACCTCGAAGGCGGCGCGCTCGCGACGCGCACGCGCGCCGATCGGCAGGGTGCCGACAGCGGCCTGTTCATCGGCGACGCCAGCAACGTCGCGAACCTCTACTCGGTCTACGCCGGGCCGACCTTCACGCGGCGCATCGCCGGGCTCGACGTCGGGGCGGGTTATCGCTTCGGTTACACCAAGGTCGACGTCGACGAGCCGGCGATCCTTGGGCCGGGCAGCCAGCCGCAGGATATTTTCGACAGCTCGACGAACCATGTCGCCTGGGCCAGCGTCGGCGCGCGGCCGGGCGATCTGCCGTTCGGCTGGCAGCTTTCGGGCGGTTACGAGCGCGAGGACGCGAGCCAGCTGGATCAGCGGTTCGAGGGCAAATATGCCCGCGCCGATGTGACGATGCCGATCGGCCCGACCGTCGCCCTTCTCGGCGGTGTCGGTTATGAAGATATCGAGATCGGGCAGCGCGATCCGCTACTCGATGCCAATGGCGTGCCGGTGCGCGATGCCAAGGGCCGCTTCGTCACCGACAAATCGACCCCGCGCCAGCTGTCCTTCGATACCGACGGGCTGATCTGGGACGCCGGTGTGATGTGGCAGCCGAGCCGCCGCACCTCGCTGACCGCGCGCGTCGGGCGCCGTTATGGCGACACCATCTATACGGGCAGCTTCGCCTATCGCGCCGATCATGCGACGACGATCCAGGTCGGCGTCTATGACGGGCTGTCCAGCCTGGGCCGCGGTATGTCGAGCGGGCTTGCCGCGCTCCCGACGCAGTTCGACCCGACGCGCAACCCGATCGGCGGCGACGTCAATCCTTGTGTCTTCGGCCAGGAGGGCGGCGGCTGCCTCAACAACCAGCTCGGCAGCGCGACCGCGGCGCAATATCGCAGCCGCGGTGTGCAGGCGACGCTCTCGTCGCGCTTCGCGGGCTGGAGTTATGGCGTCGGCATCGGCTACGACCAGCGCAAGCTGCTCGTACCGCGGCTGTCGCCGATCGCCAGCCTCAACGGCATCAAGGACGAGAGCTATTATCTCTTCCTGTCGGCAGGCCGCCAGCTCGATGTCGATTCCGACCTCAGCCTGTCGGGTTATGTCAACTATTTCGACAATGGCGCGCCGGGCGCGAGCGACGTCCAGTCGGCCGGGCTGTCGGCCGCCTATTCGCGGCGCTTCTGGCGCGGTCTCACCGGGACCGCGGCCGCCAGCCTCAACGCCTTCGATCAGGACGGCTTCAACAGCCAGCTTATTGGTTCAGCTTTGGTGGGACTTCGTTACAACTTCTGACCAAGCAACGGGAATATTGCGATGTACGATCAGTTCTATGGTTTCACCGGGCGTCCGTTTCAGCTGACGCCAGATCCGCATTTCTATTTCGAAAGCGGCACGCACCGCAAGGCGATGTCCTATCTGGGCTATGGCCTCGCGCAGGGTGAAGGCTTCATCGTCATCACCGGCGACGTCGGCGCGGGCAAGACGACGCTCGTCGGTCACCTGATGAACACGATCGACCCCAATCGCCTGACCGCGGTCAAGCTGGTGTCGACGCAGGTCGAAGGCGACGATCTCCTCCGCCTCGTTGCCGAACAATTCGGCATCGCGTGGGAGGGCGAGAGCAAGGCCGAACTGCTGCGTTCGATGGAGCAGTATCTTCGCGAACAGGCGCGCGCCGGGAAACGGACGCTGCTGATCGTCGACGAAGGGCAAAACCTCGCCGTCTCGGCGCTCGAAGAGCTGCGCATGCTCTCGAACTTCCAGCTCGGCGGCCATTCGCTGCTCCAGATTTTCCTGCTCGGCCAGCCCGAATTCCGCCAGACGCTCTTCCATTCGCCGGCGCTGGAACAGCTGCGCCAGCGCGTGATCGCGACGCATCATCTCGATCCGATGGAGCCCGAGGAGGTCGAACCCTATATCCTTCACCGCCTCGGCAAGGTCGGCTGGACGGGCAACCCCAGCTTCAGCCCCGACGCCTTCGAGGAAATCTTTGATTACAGCGAGGGTGTGCCGCGCAAGCTGAACGTCCTTGTCAGCCGCCTGCTGCTTTACGGCGCGGTCGAGCAGATGAACCGGATCACGGCGCAGAATGTGCGCTCGGTGGTCGCCGAGATCGAGGCCGATCGCGGCATCGACATGGCGACGCTCGCGCCGCTGCCCGTCGAAGAGGTTGTCGAACTCGCCGCCGCCGCGGTTGCGCCGGCCCCCGCGCCCTTCGTCGCCCCTGCTGCGGTTACCGCGCCTCCGGTCGCCGAGGCGCCGCTCGAATGGCCGCAACGTGCCGAGCCGGCCGCCGACGCACGTCCGCCGTTCGCCGCGCCCGCCTCACCGGCGCGCGTCATCACGCTGACGCCGCAAGACGCGCCCGAAGCCGAAAACGACGTCCTGGAGCTGGCGCCTGAGGCGGCGGTCGAAGCGCCCGCACCGGCCCCCGCCGCCCCGGCGGTCGATCCCGAACATCTGGCGGCGCTCGAGGCGCAGATCGCTTCGCTCGAGGAGCGCCTCGTCGAACAGGACGCCGCGCTGCGCCGCGTGCTCGACCTGCTGATCGAATGGGTCGAGCGCGATCCGGACAATGCACCCAACCCGGCGACGTCGCGGACCTGGGCGGCCTGACAGTCCGGCCAAAATCCGCTACCCTGCCGATGAAGGTGAGCAAAAATGCAGAACGGCCTGTCGGTCGATGTCGAGGACTGGTTCCAGGTCGGCGCGTTTGAGCGCACGATCGACCGCGCCGACTGGCCGACGCTCGAATGCCGGGTCGAAGCGAATTGCGACGCGGTGCTACAGATTTTCGCCGACGCCGGCGCGACGGGCACCTTCTTCACCTTGGGCTGGGTCGCCGAACGCTATCCCGCGCTGATCAAGCGTATCGTCGCGACGGGGCACGAACTCGCGAGCCACGGCTACGACCACAAGCGCGTCTTCAACATGACCGCCGACGAATTCGCTGCCGATCTCCAGAAAACGCAGGCGATACTCGAGGATCTCGGCGGCATTCCCGTTCGCGGCTATCGCGCGCCGAGTTTCTCGGTCGACCAACGTACGCCATGGGCGCACGCGATCCTCGCCGAACAGGGCTATGCCTATTCGAGCAGCGTCGCGCCGGTGGCGCACGACCATTATGGCTGGCCCGCCAGCCCGCGCCATGCCTGGCGGCCGCTCGCCGATAGCGATCTCGTCGAATGGCCGGTGACGACCGCACGCTTTGCCGGGCGCACGCTCGCGGCAGGCGGCGGCGGCTTCATGCGGATGCTGCCCTATGGCTTCACGCGCTGGGCGATCGCGCGGATGAATGCCGAAGGGCATCCCGCCATCCTCTATTTCCACCCGTGGGAAATCGACCCCGGCCAGCCGCGCGTCGCCGACGCGCCGATCAAATCGAAAATTCGCCATTACAGCGGCTTGTCGGCCATGGCAGGAAAGCTGAAGAAGCTGCTCGCCGACTTCGAATGGACCCGCGCCGATGCGCTGCTGGCCGCGCAGCAGCAACGTGCGCAGCCGTGGCGCGAGGCGGCGTGAACGCCCCCGCGCCGATTGCGGCGACCGCAGACCAGACGCTCTCCGTTTCGCCGCTGACCGACGCCGCGGCATGGGACGCCTATGTCGCAAAGCACCCGGAAGCGACGCCGTTCCACAGCCGCGCGTGGTGCGAGGCGGTCACCAAGGCGACCGGCCACAAATGCCATTTGCTCGTCGCACGCGATGCGGGCGGAAAGATCGCGGGCCTGTTGCCGCTGCATCACATCCGCTCGCCACTCTTCGGCCAGGCGCTTGTGGCAAGCGGCTTCGCCGTCGACGGCGGATTGCTCGCCGATGGCGAAGCGGGCGCGGCGGCGCTCGCCGATGCCGCCGTCGACCTCGCGAAATCGCTCGGCGTCCCATCGATCGAACTGCGCGGCGGCCCGCAGCCCGAAGGCTGGCAGGTCGAGGAAGGCGTCTACGCCGGCTTTGCCCGCGACCTCGCGGCCGACGACGATGCCGAACTGCTCGCCATCCCGCGCAAGCAACGCGCCGAGGTCCGCAAGGTGCTCGAAAGCGGCCTGACGGTGACCATCGGCTGCAGTGCGCAGGATCGCGCCGACCACTACCGCACCTACGCAACCAGTGTTCGCAACCTCGGCACCCCCGTATTTCCTAAGTCATTGTTTTCGTGCGTTCTCGACGCCTTCGGCGACGATGCCGACATCCTCAATGTGCGCAACGATAGAGAAGTTGTGGCCAGCGTCCTCAGCCTCTATTGGCGCGGCACCGTCATGCCCTATTGGGGCGGCGGCACCGCCGATGCCCGCAAGCTGCGCGCCAACGAATTGATGTATTTCGCGCTGATGCGCCACGCGCGCGCCAAGGGCTGCACGCGCTTCGATTTCGGCCGCTCGAAGGTCGGAACGGGGCCCTTCGCCTACAAGAAGAATTGGGGTTTCGAGCCGCAGCCGCTCGTTTATGCGCGCTGGCTCGCCCCGGGCGAAACCGCGCGCGATACCAATCCGAACAGCGCCAAATACCGGCTGCAGGTCGATCTTTGGAAGAAGCTGCCGCTGTGGGCGGCCAACCGGATCGGCCCGCTGATCGCGCGCGGTCTAGGGTAAGACGCCGCTAGTGGCCGAAATCCTGTTCCTCGTTCACCGCGCGCCCTGGCCCCCCGACCGCGGCGACCGGATCCGCAGCTGGCATATGTTCGAGGCGCTGGCAAAGCTCGCGCCGGTGCATGTCGCGGCGCTCGCCGACAATGCGAAGGACGCTGAGGCTGCACGCGCCAAGATGGCGCCGCTTTGCAAGAGTCTGGCGATCGAAGTGCGCAATGTGTCGCGCCCCGCCGCGCTGATGCAGGCGGTCTTGCGCGGGGAGCCGGTGTCGAACCGATTGTTCGGGAATGCCGCACTCGCGCGCCATGTCGAAGCGCTGCTGGCGCATGGCAAGATCAGTCATATCGTCGCCTTCTCGGGGCAGATGGCGCAATATCTTCCCGCCGATTTCGACGGTCCCGTCCTCATGGATTTCGTCGATGTCGATTCAGCCAAATTCCGGGCCTACGCCGAGCAGGACAAACGCCAGCCGCTCCACTGGGTGCATGCGCGCGAGGCGCGGGTTCTGGGCGCTTATGAAGCCGCAGCGGCGTGCCGCGTCGATGCCAGCCTGTTCGTCAGCGAGGCCGAAGCGGCGCTGTTCCGCGAGCATAGCGGGCTGGCCGCCGACAAGGTGCGCGCGGTCGAGAACGGCATCGACACCGATCGCTTCGACCCGGTGGTAGCGCTGGAACCGGTCGCGACGGGCGAAGGGCCGCTGACGGTCTTCACCGGCCAGATGGACTATCGCCCCAACATCGACGCGGTGCGCTGGTTCGCGGCCGACATATTGCCGCTGCTCCGTCAGCGCCATCCCGGCGCGCGCTTTGCCATCGTCGGCCGCGCGCCGACCGATGACGTGCGCGCGCTCGAAAAGCTGCCCGGCGTGGTGGTGACCGGCGAGGTCCCCGACGTGCGGCCGTGGCTCGCCGCCGCCGATGCGGTGGTCGCGCCGCTGCTGCTCGCGCGCGGGGTGCAGAACAAGCTGCTCGAGGCGATGGCGATGGCGCGGCCGGTGGTCGCGAGCGCCGCCGCGGCACAGGGGATCGATGCGACGCCGGGCGAGCATCTGCTCGTCGCCGACGATGCTATCGGGATGGTCGATGCGATATGTTCGCTCTTCGGCGATCACGCCGCCGCAGCAAGGATGGGACAGGCGGCGCGTGCGCGGATGATCGCGCGCTACGGCTGGGACGCCCGCCTTGCCCCGCTCAGCGAACTGCTGGGACTGCCCGCGTGACGCTGTGGCAACGCCACCTTGCGGCGCTGGCGCTGCTGTCGGCCGCGATCCTCGCAATTTTCTGGCGCGACGCCGCCGATATGGCCGGCATCTGGTGGCATAGCTCGACCTTCACCCATTGCTTGTTGATGGTGCCGATGATCGGCTGGCTGGTGTCGCTGCGCGTGCCGCTGCTGCGCCCGCTGACGCCCGCCTATTGGTGGCCGGCGCTTCTATGGATGGCGGGGGCGGGACTGGTGTGGCTGGTCGGTGAAGCCGCTGGTGTCGGCTTGTTCCGTCAGCTGGGGCTTGTGCTGATGCTGCAGGGAGCGGTCGCGGCGACGCTCGGCGAAAAGCTTGTCCGCGCACTGCTCTTTCCGCTCGGCTGTGCGCTGCTGCTCGTGCCCTTTGGCGAGGAGCTGGTGCCGCTGCTCCAGACCTTCACCGCGCATATCAGCGTCGCGCTGCTCCACCTGTCGGGCATTTCGGCCGAAATGCAGGGTGTGTTCGTCACCACGCGCGCGGGTTTCTTCGAGGTTGCCGAGGAATGTTCGGGGGTCAATTTCCTGATCGCGATGCTCGCTTACTCGGTGTTCGCGGCGCATCTCTGCTTCAAGGGCTGGACGCGGCGGATCGTCTTCGTCGTGCTCGCATTGGCGACGACGATCCTTGCCAACGCGCTGCGTGCCTATGGCACGATGGTCGCCGCCGAAATCTGGGGGATCGAGGCGGCGGGCGGGATCGACCATATTTTCTATGGCTGGATTTTCTTCGGCCTCGTGATCCTGGTCGTCATGCTCGCCGCGCGGCGCTGGTTCGACCGGCCCGCGAACGATGCCGCGGTCGATGTGCGCGGGCTCGATGGCCTGCCGCGCTTTGCGGGAGCGGCGAAGGCGGTGCTGCCCGCCGCTTTGGCGGTCCCACTGATCTTTGCCGGCTGGGGGATTTTGGTCGGCGGGCGCAGCGCGCCGCTGCCCGACACGATGACGGTCAAGGCACCGCCGGGCTGGCGTGAGGCACGCGGGGAGGGCACTGCGTGGGCGCCGCGTTTCGACGGTGCCGACCAGCGGCTGCTGCGCCACTTCGTCGATGAAAAAGGGCGGGGGGTGACTGTCGCTATCGGCGGTTACGAACGCCAGGCCGAAGGGCGCGAGGTCGTCGCGTTCGGGCAGGGCGCGGTCGACCCCGACAGCAAATGGGGGTGGAGTGCATCGCTGCCCGCTATCGAGGGCGCGAAGACCGAACGCCTGCTGCATCCCGGCCCCGTGCTGCGCGATGCCGCGACCTGGTATGTCGTCGGCGCTGACGTGACCGGCGATCCGCGCCGCGCGAAACTCGCGGGCCTCAAGGCGCGGCTGCTCGGCGGCGATCCGCGCGCACTGTCGCTGATTATATCGAGCGAGGAGCGGCACGGCGGGCGCAATGCGATAGAGGATTTCCTTTCCGCGTCGGGCGGAGCCAAGGCGATGGCTGACCGCGCGCTCGAAACACGTTAAAGGCGGTTCCTATATGTGTGGGATTGCGGGCATTTATCATCTGGAGACGGCGAAGCCGGTCGATCCCGCGCGCCTGCGCCAGATGCTCCAGCCGATGCAGCATCGCGGCCCCGACGGGTCGGGCGAGTGGACCGCGCCCGGCGTCGGGCTCGGTCACCTGCGCCTGTCGATCATCGACATCGCGGGAAGTCCGCAACCGATGGCGAGCGACGACGAAATCGTCACGCTCACCTACAACGGCGAAATCTATAATTTTCGCGAGCTCCGCGCCGAACTCGAGGATCGCGGCCACCGCTTCCGCACCAGCGGCGATACCGAAGTCATCATCGCAGCGTGGCGCCAATGGGGCCCCGATTGCCTGTCGCGACTCAACGGCATGTTCGCCTTTGCGATCCACGATCACCAGCGCGGCTGCCTGTTCCTCGCGCGCGACCGGCTGGGGGTCAAGCCGCTTCATTTCGCCCGCCTCTCGGACGGGTCGGTGGCTTTCGCATCCGAGCTGAAAGGGTTGCTGCGCAATCCGTTGCTGCGGCAGGAAGCCAATCTGACTGCAGTCGAGGATTTCCTCGCCTTCGGCTATGTCCCCGACGACAATTGCATCGTCGCGGGGGTCGAGAAGCTGCCCGCCGGCCATTATCTGATGCTCGAACGCGGCAGGCCCGTGCCCGCGCCGACGCGCTGGTGGGCGCCCGATTTCTCGAAACGCATCCGCGCGAGCGAGGGCGAGGCGGCCGAACATCTCGTCCACCTGATGCGCGCCGCGGTGACCGATCGCATGGTCGCCGACGTCCCGCTCGGGGCGTTCCTGTCGGGCGGGGTCGACAGCAGCGCGGTCGTCGCCTTGATGGCCGAGGCGAGCGCGAAGGCGGTCAAAACCTGCACGATCGGATTCGATCAGGCGGCGCTCGACGAGACGCAATATGCGCAGCAAATCGCCGAGCGTTTCGCGACCGATCATCGGACCCGTACGGTGTCCTCGGGCGACTTCACGCTCGTCGACAAGATCGCGGACCAGTTCGACGAGCCCTTTGCCGATGCGAGTGCACTACCGACCTACCGCGTCTGCGAACTCGCGCGCGAAGAAGTGACCGTGGCGCTGTCGGGGGACGGCGCCGACGAGGCGTTCGCGGGCTACCGCCGCCTCGTCTTCCAGCATCAGGAGGAAAGGCTGCGCGGCCTGATCCCCGGATTTCTGCGCCGTGGGGTGCTCGGCCCGCTGTCGCACGTCTGGCCGCAGATGGATTGGGCGCCGCGCCCGCTGCGCGCCCGCGCGACGCTCGCCAGCCTGTCGAAGAGCGGGGCAGAGGGTTATGCCGAAGCCGTGGGCGTGACGGGGGTGGCCCAGCGTTCGCGCCTGTTCAACGACGCCGCGCATCATGCGCTCGGCGATCATGTCGCCGAGACGCGCTACTGGAAGGCGATGGCCGAGGCGCCCGCGCGCGAGCCGCTCGATCGTGCGCAATATGCCGACCTCCAGATATGGCTGCCCGGCGACATTTTGACCAAAACCGACCGGATGAGCATGGCGGTGAGCCTCGAGGCGCGCGAGCCCCTGCTCGACTATCGCCTCATCGAATTTGCCGCGAGCCTGCCCGCATCGATGCGCGTCAAGCGCGGGACGGGCAAGGCGATCATGAAACAGGCGATGGAACGCTATCTGCCGCACGATATTCTCTATCGCCCGAAGATGGGGTTCGTGACGCCGGTATCGCAATGGTTCCGGGGGCCGCTTGTCAATGCCGCCAAGGGCCTCGCGACCTCGTCGACGCTCGCGCGCTCGGGCTGGTTCGATATGGCGGAGATCGAGCGCATCGTCGCCGCGCACCAGTCAGGGCGGCGCGACCATGGCCGGCTGATCTGGCAATTTTTCATGCTGGAGAAGTCGCTGGCGAAGCTGTTCGGGATTTGAGAAATATCCGTCGCCCCCGCGCAGGCGGGGGGCGCTGGAGGTGGAAACCTTCGGCGCTGAGCAGAGTCGATAGCGGCCCTCGCCTGCGCGGGGGCGGGTTATTACAGCCACCCCATTTTAACGCTTCCCTGCTAACCTCCACCCGATGACGGTCCATCCTGCCTTTCCGGCCAACGCCGCCCCAGCTGCCCCGCTGACTGTGCGCGTCGTCGATCCGCTGTCGCTGTCACCCGACCTCGCCGCCGCGTGGGATCGGCTGGCCGACGAGGCGAGCGAGCCCAATCCCTTTGCCGAGCGCTGGTGCCTCCAATCGGCGCTGCACCTGCTCGATCCCGAGCGGCACGCGCGGCTGGTGCTCGTGCGCGACGGCAGCGACGGGCCGGTGATCGGTATCATGCCGCTCGCGCCCGCGGCGCGCTATGGTCGTGTGCCTTTGCACCATGTCACCGGATGGGCGCATCCCAATCATTTCCATGGCGCGCCGTTGGTAAGGGCGGGGTTCGAAAGCCTGTTCTGGTCGATCCTGCTCGGCTGGTGCGATGCGGCGTCGTGGGCGCGCACGCTCGTGCATGTGCCGCGGCTGACCGAGGACGGCCCGCTCCACCGCGCGCTGGTCGACGTTGCGCGGGTGCGCGGCGGCGAGGCCGAAGTCGTGCACCGCGAGGAACGCGCGTTGCTTGAAAGCAACCTGTCGCCGACGGACTATTGGGACGCGGCGGTGCGCGCCAAAAAGCGCAAGGAGCTGCGGCGGCAGGCGAACAGGCTGGCCGAGCAGGGTGCGGTACAGTTTCGCCGCTGGCAGCCGAGCGAGGCGATCGATCCGTGGATCGACGCTTTCCTCGACCTCGAGGCGCGCGGCTGGAAGGGGCGCGCCGGATCGGCGCTTGCCAGCCACAGCGACACGGCGGCCTGGTTCCGCGCGATCCTCACCGCGGCGGGTGAGACGGGCAGGCTCGACATGCGCGCGCTCGATCTGGATGACCGCCCGCTCGCGATGCTCGTCAACTTCCTTTGCCCGCCCGGCGGCTTTTCGTTCAAGACCGCGTTCGACGAGGACTATGCCCGCTTCTCGCCCGGCGTGCTGCTGCAACAGGCGAACCTCGATCTGCTCGACGATCCGCAAATCGATTGGGTCGACAGCTGCGCCGCGCCTGGCCATCCGATGATCGACAGCGTCTGGCGCGAACGCCGCGCGCTCGTCTGGGTCAATGTGCCGTTGTCAGCCGCGTCCGACCGGCTGCGCTTCGCCATGCTGACGAAAGCCGAACGGTTCTGGCGGCGCTGGAAGGGTGCCGCGGCGCTCGGAAATGAAGTAGAAAGCCCGTCATGACCGCGCGCCAGTCGATCGCCCGACCTGTTTTTCCGGCCGAAACGCTCGAACGGATGGCGGCGCTGTATCCGCAGCAGGCGGGGTTGCTGCGTCACCACCTTCCCGACCACCCGTTGCTGTCGCTTGAGGCGCTCGCGGTGCTGGCCGAAGGGCTGCCCGAAGCGCAGGTCGAATATAATCCGGGCAATGTGCCGATCGGCATTTTGCCCGAAGATCTGCCGTCGAACGGCCTGTCGATCGGCGAGACGATCCGCACGATCGACAGCAACGGCAGCTGGGCGGTGCTCAAGAATATCGAGAATGTTGACGCCTATCGCATGCTGCTGATGGACCTGCTCGGGGAACTCGAATCCATCGTCGAACCGCGCACCGGCGCGATGCTCACGCCGCAGGGGTTCATCTTCATCTCGTCGCCGGGATCGATCACTCCGTTCCACTTCGACCCCGAGCATAATATCCTGCTGCAACTCAAGGGGCAGAAGGTGATGAACGTCTGGCCGTCGGGCGATGAACGTTTCGCCCATCGCCGCGAGCATGAGCGCTATCATACCGGCGGCCACCGCAACCTGCCCTGGCAGGATGCCTATCATGGCGACGCGCAACAGGTGCCGCTCGGCCCCGGCGACGCCGTGCTGATGCCGGTGATGGCGCCGCATTTCGTCGCCAATGGCGATGCGCCGTCGATCTCGCTCTCGATCACGTGGCGCAGCGAATGGAGCTACCGCGAATCCGAGGCGCACGCCGCCAATGCCGCGCTGCGCCGCATGGGCCTCGACCCCGCAATGCCGCCGCGCTGGCCGAGCTACGCCTGGATGAAAACGGTCGGCTGGCGCATCGCCCGCCGGCTGCGCTTCGTGTCCTGAAAACGCTCAAAATAGTAGCGGCGCCAGCCCGCTCCCTCACCCGGTCTGCGCCGCTTCAAAACACAGATGACAGATTGCTTTCAATTGCCGCAAATTGGCGTTATGGGCGCGCATCCTTGTATTTCGAGCCCATAGAGGACTGATGGCGAAAGAAGAACTTCTGGAAATGCGCGGCCAAGTGGTCGAACTGCTTCCCAACGCGATGTTCCGCGTCAAACTGGAAAATGACCACGAAATTCTGGGCCACACGGCCGGAAAGATGCGCAAGAACCGCATCCGTGTGCTGGTCGGCGACGAAGTGCTCGTCGAACTCACCCCCTATGACCTGACCAAGGGTCGGATCACCTATCGCTTCAAGTGAGCGGCGCGGCGAACATTCCCGCGCCCGTGCCGACTTTGGTGCTTGCTTCGACCTCGCCGCGCCGGCGTGAATTGCTGGCGCGGATCGGTGTGGTTCCGGCGCGCATTGCATCGCCCGACATCGACGAGACGCCGCTGAAGGGCGAGCTTCCGCGCGACTATGTCGCGCGGCTCGCGAAGGGGAAGGCGCTGGCGGTAGAGCGGGTGCCGGACGAGGTGGTGCTGGCGGGCGACACCACCGTTGCGGTCGGACGCCGCATATTGGAAAAACCTTCCGACGAGGCCGATCTGCGGCGCATGCTTGGCCTACTGTCGGGTCGGCGGCATCATGTCTATTCTGGGCTGTGCGTTGTCGGAACCGACGGGAAGGCGCGGGTGCGTGTCGTCGATACCGTCGTCGCGTTCAAGGCATTGAGCGCGGCCGAAATCGACTGGTATGTCGAAAGCGGCGAGGGCATGGGCAAGGCAGGTGGCTATGCGATCCAGGGCCGCGCCGAAACCTTTGTGCGTTTCCTGTCGGGCAGCCATTCGAACGTCGTTGGCTTGCCGGTGTTCGAGACCAGGGCGTTGCTGAGCAGCGCGGGAATCGCACTTGGCTGAGTGGCTTTACGAAGCCGGGATCGGCGAGGCGCGCGCGGCGCTGGTCGAGGACGGCGCGATCATCGAGGCGCGGATCGAGCGCGAGAGCGATGGCCCGCGTCTCGGCGCGATTGTCGGCGCGAAGCTTGTCGAGGCGGGGCGGGGCGGCAAGGGCGCGCTGGTCGCGCTCGACTTGCCCGGCCAGCCGCAAGCGACGCTCGTCGAGCCACCCCCGGCGACATCCGTCGGCGCACGGATGACGGTGAAGATTGCCCGCATGGCGCTGCGCGAGCGCGGACGCGACAAGCCCGCGCGGGCGCGGCTCGCGGATGCCGGCGCGGCGGTGGCCGACGGCCCGGACCTGCGGACCCGTATCGCGGAAAGCGGCGCCCCCGTGATTGAAGTGCGGCCGACCGACACAGACCTTCTCGAACAGGCCGGTTGGTCCGAGCTGATCGATTGCGTGCGCACCGGACATTGGCCTTTCGCCGGCGGCGCGCTGTGGGTGGACGCGACCCCGGCGATGGTGCTGATCGATATCGACGGCGAGGGCGATGCGTTGGCGCTGGCGAAGGCGGGCGCAAGGGCGGCGTCGGCGCTGATCCGTTGCTGCGACATCGGCGGGTCGATCGGGATCGATTTTCCCTCGCTGCCCGATCGCGCCGCGCGCTTGGCGATCGACGCCGCGGTCGACGCCGCACTGCCGGGGCCGTTCGAGCGCACCGCGGTCAACGGCTTCGGGTTGATGCAGATCATTCGCCGCCGCGACCGGCCTTCGCTGATCGAACAGGTATGCCTCGATCCCGTTGTCACCGATGCCGCGCTGCTGCTGCGTCAGGGCGAACGTGCGGTCGGGACGGGCATACTCACCTTGACCGCACGGGGCGGTGTGATCGATCATATCGCGGCGCATCCGGCCTGGGCCGAGGTGCTGCAAAACCGTACGGGCCGTGCCGTCCGCCTGGAGGCGGATGCGGCCGTTAAAGGAGCGGGCCATGCCCAGTAAATCACCGCGCTGCCCCCTTTGTGGCAAACCGCGCGAGCCCGAATTCAAACCCTTTTGCAGTCGCGGCTGCCGCGACCGCGACCTGCTCGCATGGTTCGGAGAGGGCTATCGGGTACCCGTCGATCAGACACCGGATGGCACGGCCGATGACGATCGTTTCGACGAGGGCTGACGCCGGGAAATCGGCGTCACAAAGCCACTGGACAGGATGCAAAGCCGTGCCTATAGCCGCCGCTCGCCAGCGCGGCCGTCCGGTCGCAGCGGCCTTGCCCGGGTAGCTCAGTTGGTAGAGCATGCGACTGAAAATCGCAGTGTCGGCGGTTCGATCCCGTCCCCGGGCACCACTTCCCCCATCCCTGACGCATTGCCTTTTGTGACAGTAGGATTGCCTTATTCCGTAGCGTAAACTGTTGCTTTTTGGCCACTAACCTCCGGAAAATCGGCCTTTTCAGCTTCCGCGCGTTGACGCGGCGAACGGCGATATTACAGCGGTCGGTTCCGGTGGGGCATCTCCCTCTTTGGCCAAAGGCCGCGCTTTTCACCGGTTTGGAGAGAGAGACATCATCATGACTTTGCGCAACATCCTGTTGGGCGCCACCATGCTGTGCGCCGGCACCACCCCCGTCATCGCCTTTGCCCAGGACGCCGCTTCCGCCGACACGACGGTTGCCGCCGACGATACCGATTATGGCAACGACATCATCGTCACCGCCAGCAAGCGTTCGCAGACGCTGCAGGATACGCCCGTCGCGGTTTCGGTGACGTCCGCGGCCCAACTTGAGGAATCGCAGATCCGCGACCTCATCGACCTGCAATCGTCGGTTCCCAGCCTGCGCGTGTCGCAGCTGCAGTCGAGCGCCAACACCAACTTCATCATCCGCGGTTTCGGCAACGGCGCCAATAACGCGGGCATCGAACCGTCGGTCGGCGTCTTCATCGACGGCGTCTATCGCTCGCGCTCGGCCGCCCAGATCGGCGACCTTCCCAATGTCGAGCGCATCGAAGTGCTGCGCGGGCCGCAGTCGACGCTGTTCGGCAAGAACGCCTCGGCGGGCGTCATCAGCATCGTCACGCAAAAGCCGCAGTATGAATTCGGCGGCTCGGCCGAAGTCACCTATGGCAATTACAACGCGATCACCGTCAAGGGCGACGTCACCGGCCCCATCGCCGAGAATGTCGCCTTCTCGATCGGCGGCAGCTTCAACCGCCGCGACGGCTATGCGCAGGA
The DNA here is from genome assembly GCF_036675685.1 of Sphingopyxis sp. Classification (GTDB taxonomy): domain Bacteria; phylum Pseudomonadota; class Alphaproteobacteria; order Sphingomonadales; family Sphingomonadaceae; genus Sphingopyxis. The sequence goes on along the minus strand of NZ_JAKFEM010000002.1, from coordinate 43,231 downwards.
CCTGAAGCTCGACACCGACGTCAACGACCGCAACCGTTGGGGCGTGCGCGGCCAGCTTCTGTTCGAACCGACCGACGCGCTGTCGATCCGCCTGATCGGCGATTACGACAAGATCGACGAAAATTGCTGCATCGCGGGCAACGTCATCGCCGGCCCGACGGTCGCGATCACCAACGCCCTCGCCGGTGGTCCCAGCGTCGATGCCAACAATCCCTTCTCGTACGACGTCTACAATAATTTCCTGTCGACGAACGAAATCGAGAATTATGGCGGTTCGGCGCAGATCGACTATGATCTGGGCTCGATGGCGCTGACCTCGATCACCGCCTATCGCAAGGTGAAGGCGCTGACCAACCAGGATTCGGACTTCACGGGTGCCGACCTGATCGGCGAGAACAGCCAAGACCTGGGGATCGACACCTTCACCCAGGAGCTTCGCCTGACGTCGGATTTCGACGGCCCGATCAACTTCCTGATCGGCGGTTATTATTTCAACGAAAAGATCGACCAGAAGAACGACATCCGCTTCGGCACCCAGTTCCGCCCTTATGGCGACCAACTGATCCGTGCGGCGAGCGGCAATGCGCTCAATGTCGCGATGCTCGAGGCGACGTTTGGCGCGCTCGAAGGCAATCCGGCCAAATATGCCAATAGCTTCTTCCGCGCCGGCAACGGCCTCGACGAAGCCTATCGCATGAAGGACGAGGCCTTCTCGATCTTCGGCACCGTCGATTTCGAAGTGACCGACCGGCTGACGTTCACCGTGGGCGGCAACTACACCAAGGATCGCAAGAATTTCTCGACCAATGTGATCAGCACCGATGTCTTTTCGGGCATCAACCTTGACGCCGCGGCCTATACGCCGTTCCGTCAGGCGTTGCTGATCGGTCAGGGTGTTCCGGCGCCGACCGCCGCCTTCCTGGCGGCAAATCCGACGCTGACGCTGCCCGACGGGCGCAGCGCGAACCCGCTTGCCGGCCTGAAGGCGTTCCAGTTCCTGCCGCCGTTCCTCAACGTTCCGAACGCCGTCGAAGACGGCAAGACGAACGATGGCGATTTCTCGTACAGCGTCCGCGCCGCCTATGAACTTACCGACACGGTCAATGTCTATGCGACCTATGCGACGGGCTTCAAGGCAAGCTCGGTCAACCTGTCGCGCGACAGCCGACCGCTCGCTTCGGATCTGGCGGCGATCACCGCCGCCGGTTTGCGCACCCCGAACCTCGTCGCGGGTTCGCGTTTCGCCGATCCCGAGGAATCGACCGTCTATGAGTTCGGTTTGAAGGGCCAGTGGGACGTCGCTGCCCTGAACGTCGCGGTGTTCAAGCAGTCGATCAAGGGCTTCCAGTCGAACGTCTTCACCGGCACGGGCTTCGCGCTCGCCAATGCCGGCAAGCAGTCGACCTTCGGCATCGAGTTCGACGGTTCGGTGCGTCCGGTCGACGGGCTCAACCTGACGCTGGCGGCGACCTACCTCGATGCCAAGTACGACAGCTTCGTCAATTCGGCGTTCGGCGACATCTCGGGCTCCACGCCCGCGGGCATTCCTGAATTGTCGATGTCGATCGGCGGTACTTATACGCATGAGTTTGCGGGCGGGACCAAGGCGATCGCGCACGTCGACTATGCCTATGAAAGCCCGGTCCAGATCGTCGAGGGCCTTGGCGGCTTCCCGGCGAGCGTAGCGCAGAACCTGAAGCGCGAGGTCAACTCGCTCAACGCATCGTTCACGATCCGCCTGACCAACGGCCTCGACGTCGGCGTGTGGGGCCGCAACCTCACCAATGCGCAGTATTTGACGACGATCTTCCCGGCGGTCGCGCAGTCGGGCAGCGTATCGGGCTATCCCAGCCAGCCGCGCACCTATGGCGGCACCGTTCGCTTCAAATTCTGATCGCCGCGGTCGGGGCGGTCATCCGCCCCGGCCGCAGCCATCGCAGACAAAAGAAACCCCGGCCTCTCGATCGAGAGGCCGGGGTTTCTTTTTTGACGTTGCCGTCGGTGAGGTTAGAATTTCACGCCCGCCGCGATGCCATAGCGGCGCGGTTCGAGCGTGAAGATGTTGGTGTAGTTACCCGACGACTGGTCGGTGATGTACAGGCCGGTGACGCTATTGGCGTCGAAGATGTTCTGGATGAACCCTTTGACATACCATTTTTCGTCCGGCCCATTCAGCTGCAGCTGGGCATTGACCTGCGCATAGCCCTTGATCCGGTTGACGTTGCCGTTGAAGATGCTGCCATAGCTCTCTCCGGTATAGGCCATGTCGACGCGCGGAATGAGCGTCATGTCGTTATCGCCCAGATGCGCGGTATACTGGATGCCGGCGCTGAACTTGTAGCTCGGCGCCTGCGGCAACTTGTTGCCCTTGATATTGACGGGGACACCGGCGGAGAAATATTCGATCCCGCCGAATGCATTGCCAACGGTCCCGGCCGTGGCCTCCATGACCGAACAGATGCTGAAGGCACCGCGCGATGCGATGCCGCCGTCGGCCGGGAAGGCAGTTGTCGGCTGCAGGCCGGCACCGGCCACGACACCCGGGATGGCACCGCCGTTGATCAGCGCCTGGATCTGATTGACATAAGCGTTGACCCCCGCGACGCTGCCCGAGCGCGAAGCGACGGCGCAGTTGGCGGCGTTGGTGATGTCCTTGATGATCACGGCATCGGCACGTCCGCCGCCAAAGTCGCGCGGGTTGCTGGTGAACTTGTCTTCGGTCACCTTGGTGTGCAGATAGCTGAAGCCCAGGTTGACCACCACGTCCGGATCGGGGCGGACGATACCTTCGGCCTCGAAGCCATAAATATCGGCGCTGACATTGTCGTTGACCGCGGTACGCGCGACGATCTTGCTGAGCTGGAGATCCTTATACTTATAGTAGAAGGCGGTGAGGTTCAGCTGGAGCGCGCCGTTGTCGAAGCTGTTCTTCGATCCGATTTCGAAAGCGTCTACCTGTTCGGGCTTGAACGATTCGGGCACTGCAAAAATCGGCTGCAGCGGCGGGTTGATGCCGCCCGATTTATAGCCGCGCGAATAAGAGGCGTAGATCAGATTGTCGTCGGTGATCTTGAAATCGAGCACCGCGCGGCCCGTCAGCTTGTTGAATTTCACATCGCGCGACTGAATGATCTGGTTGCCCGGCGTACCGGGGTCGGCGTCGAACGACCCGACAAAGGGCGAATCGAAGACGCTCCCGGTTCCGCCATGCGGAGCGAGGAAACTCGCCAGCGTCGACCGTGCCGTCACCGCTTTCTTGTCGTTGTTATAGCGCAGGCCCGCGGTGAGTTTCAGGCGATCGCTGAACTCGAAATAGGCTTCGCCGAACAGGCCGTAGGAGGTGATCTTCAGATCGTCGGTGTTGTTACGGAAGAACGGCGTCGCGAGGAACGACGGCGGCAGCGGGCCGCCGGCGGCCGGCGGGTTGGTTGCCGCGGTGAACGCGCCCAGCACCCCGGTCAGATAATCGATCGGGAAGGCGTTCACATAATAGCTGTTCTCGGTCAGGTGATAATCGGCATAAATGCCGCCGACCAGGAAGTTGAACGGTCCGTCGAGGTCGCTCGACAGGATGCCTTCGACCGACCAGCTGCTGTTATACTGGTTCGAGCGATCGAACTGCAGCGACTGATCGCTACAAATCTTGTTGCCGCCATAGGCGCCATATCCGGTTTCCTCGGCGAGCGAGACGCAAAGCTGACCGGCCGGTCCGTTGGGGATGATCGCCGCAGCAACGGGGCGGAAATAGGGTGTGAATCCCGGGCCGAATGCCCCGTTCGCCGCCGCCTGCAACGTGGCAAGACCGCCTGCATAGAGCGCGCGGTTGCCGACATTGCTGTTATAATCCTGCGAAGCGTCCAGCTTGATCTTTTGATACTGGCCCGAAACCTGCAACGACACCGGGCCGAAATTATGCTCGATCTGGCCCTGCAGCGTCAGTTCGCTGGTGAAATAGCTGGGCGTATAAGCGGTGTTCACCGTCCGCGGATCCGATGGGATCGTCGTATTGGCATAGACGTCGGGGCCATAAAGGCTGCCCAGGGCAAAGGCCTGCGGAATACCGCGGATGGCGAGGAATTCGCGCGAGGTCAGCGCCGCGGTGAAGGTCGCGTTGCCATTGAAGGGCGAATTGTCGAGGCGGCTGTTCAAACAGCCGAGGATGCCGGTCGGATCGCGCTGACAAAGCTGCTTCTGGATGCGCGTGCGCTTGTCTTTCTCGTGGAAATAGGACGCCATCAGGTCGATCGTGGTGTCGGGTGAGGGCTCCCAGCGCAGCGAGCCGCGGACCGAATAGAGGTCGCGGTCGTCGATGCGGGTGTCGAGGAAGGCGTTCTTCGTATAGCCGTCGCGGTTGAGATAGATGCCCGCGACGCGGAGGGCCATGGTGTCGCCGATGGGAATATTCACCATCGCCTTGCCCTTCATCGAATTATAATTGCCATATTCGGCTTCGGCCGCGGCCTCGAACGCGCCAAGCTTTGGTTTGGCGGTGATGACGTTGACCACGCCCGACGTCGCATTGCGTCCGAACAAGGTTCCCTGTGGCCCGCGCAACACTTCGATGCGTTCGAGGTCATAGAATTCGGTTTCGAACAGGCGGGTCGAAAACAGCGGATCGCCGTTCAGGTGGATCGCGGTCGCGCTGTCGCAGGTCGTGCCGACGCAAAGGTCGCCGATACCACGGATCGTGAAACTGGCGCCGGTGAAATTGGTCTTGGTGAAGGTGACGTTCGGCAGCGTCAGCTGAAGATCCGACGGGGTCTTGATCTGCTGTGCTTCGAGGGCTTCGGTCGAAAAGGCGCTGACCGCGATCGGCACGTCCTGCAGGCGTTCCGATTGGCGCTGCGCCGTGACGACGATTTCGCCGCCGAAAGCATCGCGTTCCACTTCATCCGCCGCGTCCTGTGCAAATGCCGGTGTCGCCACCGTCATCGCAAGGATCGAGGTTCCGATCAGTGCCTTGAACTTCATCTATAGCCTCCCTTTTTCGACCTCGCAGGTGCGGGGTCGCCCAACGTCAAATTGTGGTAAGGGGAGGGGAAACGACCAGACATGGCAAAGGGCACCCGACCAAAGCGGCCATGTGCCCTCGTGAATCCCACTTGCCAGCTGTGCTGGTCATCGTCCTCTCCCACCGGCGTCGGGGAATACGCCGGCCTCTCCGGAATACGACCCGCTTGAGCGGGTTCTGTATGGCGAGGAAGGTGCGCCGAGTTGACGAAAGCGTCAAGTGACTTGTTCGGCCCAAAAAAGGACGCGAAACCGCGCGTATTCGATCGGACAAAAAGCCAAGATTCCGCAACGTAAACTTCGTGGGCGGCCATAAATTCTTCTTGTCGGGCCCTTGCTTATCGGCGCATTGGCGTCGAAATGTGCGACATGATGGCAACAGTGAAAGCGGAGCGATGAGCGACAGCAAGACCGAGTTGGGACCCGACGGCAAGGTGGTCGTCCCGGACCATGTCGCCGACGCCGTGCGGACGCTGATCGAATGGGCGGGCGATGATCCGGCGCGCGAAGGACTGCTCGATACGCCGCGGCGCGTCGCGCGCGCGTGGAAGGAATATTGCTCGGGTTATGCCGACGATCCGTCGCTCCATCTGTCGCGCACCTTCGAGGAAGTCGGCGGCTACGACGAGATCGTCTTGCTCCGCGACATTCCGTTCCAGTCGCACTGCGAACATCATATGGCGCCGATTACCGGCAAGGCGTCGATTGCCTATCTGCCCAAGGACCGCGTCGTCGGTATCTCGAAACTCGCGCGTGTCCTCAACGGCTATGCACGCCGGCTGCAAGTACAGGAACGGCTGACCGCCGAGGTCGCGAAGTGCATCTGGGACAATCTCCAGCCGCAGGGCGTCGCCGTCGTCATCGATGCGCAGCATGGCTGCATGACCGGGCGCGGGGTGCGCACTCCGGGCGTCGGCATGGTGACGAGCCGCCTGCTCGGCTGTTTCCTCGACGACGAACGCAGCCGCAAGGAAGTGCTCAGCCTGATGGGTTATTGACGATGCGTTGGCGGGGGCGCCGCGACCGAAGTTTTCGCACGCGCTTGCGGGCGTTTCAGGAAATGCGCGGCGATGAGCCCGACGCCGGTTTCATCGCCGATCTCGAGTTCCTCGAAAACCGCGATCTCGACCTGTCGGTCCGCCTCGGCGGGTTGCTGGCTTTCAACGCGCTGGCGATCACCATCGGCACGCACCCCATTTCCGCCAGCCCCGGCGCGCCGCTCAGCCTCGATGCCGCTACCCAGCCCTGGCTGACGATCGCGAGCATAGTCGGTATCGTGCCGCTGATCCTGTCGAGCTTTTTTTGCCTGCGCGCGCTCTTGCTTGGCGAGGAATTCGACAGCGATGGCCTCGAAAAGTCCGACGGGCTGCGGCAACGATTGTTCGCGGCCTTCACCCATTCGATCGACGCACAGGCGCGATTGCTCTCGCTCGCGGTCCGCGCGACCATCGCGGGCGGCGGGCTGACGCTCGCGGTGTGGGTGTGGATTCTTGCGGAAAAAATGACGCAGGTCAGCGCCGCCACATCCTGAGCAGCTGATATTGCACCGCCTGGAGCCGCGTATAGTTTTCGGGCTCCATCTTCAGGCCTTCGAGCGCCGCGACCTCGTTGAGTTCGTACATCAGATTGCGGTGGGCGACATCGGGAATCAGGCTCTGGATGAAGGTGATCGCAACAAGCCGCTCGCCGCGTGTTACCGGTTCGACCTCGTGCAGCGTGTGCGAGGGATAGATGATTGCGACCCCCGGCGCTTCCTTGAAGCGCAGGTCGGCATTGCCCAGCTTCACATGCAGCGCGCCGCCGTCATAATCGGCCGGATCGTTGATGAAGACGGTGCAACTGACATCGGTGCGCAGCTGGCCGTCGGGCAGGGGGATATAGGCGGCATCGGGGTGCAATCCATAGTGCATGCCCGGCGTGTAGCGCGTCAGCAGCGGCGGCGCGATGCGGGCGGGAAAGGAGAACTCCATGAAATCGGGGTTCGACACCATCGCATCGAGCAGGATTTTCGATGAACTTTCATAAGCGGCGGCGTCGTGCAGCTGCAGGTTGTTTTTGATTTTCGAGTGGGGATTGCTGATCTTGCCGTCGACGAATTGGCCCGCGGCGGCAATGTCGCGCAGCGCGCGGACCGCGCCATCGTCGAGCAGTTGGACTAGCTTGAACATTGCAATTCCCTATCGGATCGGCAGGTCGCCGAGACTCTTATAGCGTGCGGCGAGCGCTTCAACCCACGCGACGGCTTCGGCGATCGCCGCGCCATGCTCGGCGGCGGCTTGCGTCTGGAGCTGGCGGCGGAGGTCAGGGCTGTACCCATGTTCGGGCGCCTTCGAATATTGGCGCAGGATCGGCCCGGCGAGCAGGGCTTCGATCCGGTCGGTCTCGGCCGGCAGCCCGAAATGCAGCGATTGGGCGGTAAGCGCGGCGGCGGGGCTGGCCAGCATCGCTTCGAAATCCACCCAGAGATGGCGCGGGTCGGCGGGCGGCAAGGTCCGCCGCGCGGTCGCCATTTCGCAGAGCCAGCTCATCGCGACGCGCGTCACCGGCGGCAGCTGCCACAGCGCGAAGGGGAAATCGGGGAAGAGTTTCGCGAGCCGCGCCATGCGCGCCGGTGCCTGCGCCAGCGTTTCGGCCATCGACGCCTCGCCCGCCAATATTGTTTCGATATAGCGGACGAGCGGGACGTAGAGAAACAGCGCGCGGCCCTCGGTCCCGATCAGGTCGTCGGCAATGGCGGTGATCACGCTCGACGCCTTCACCATCGCGCGTTGTCCGGGCGCAAAACCGCGGCCGAGCCAGCCGACCGCCTGCGCCAGGCGTTGGTGGTAAAGCTCGGGCGACCAGACCGACTCGGGCCGATCGGTCCGTTCCGCCACCTGCGCCAGCGTGCGCAGCAGCATCGGTTCGCGCACTGGCAGCACCTCGCCGATCCCGGCAAGCAGGCGCGATACAAGCGTCGATCCGACATGGCCGGTATGGAAGATGAAATGCGGGTGCCGCGCCGCGGGGCCAAGGTTTGGCAGGGCGTCCCATGCCATCCATTCGCGTCCGATGCGGTCGGTCAGCAGTCTTTGATCGAGGAAGCTCGCGGCGCGATAATCGGCCTCGGACACCAGTGCGATGAGGATGCGATCGGTCGCGAGGTCGGCCATATGCGGCAGCAGGCTGGCATCGGCGGCGAAGCGGCGCTGGAAGGGATCATCGGCCATCCTCGCTGCCATAGGAAAGGCGGGACGGGTTGGCCAGATAGGATGATTCCGGTGGTCCGTGTCGGCTTTGGGGTGGTGAGCCGCCATGGCCTTCTTTCGTCATCCCGGGTTGGATCCGGGATCCGGTCGGCGCCAGGGCCGCGTAATATTCCAAAGTTCAGGAAAGTTCAGCCCTATGCATCCCCCGATTTGGACCTCGCGGCGTGCTGGACGCGCCCGGCACGCCCCGCCGTGGTCGCCCCGCACGCCGGGCATCGACCGCTTTATCCACCAAATGAAAGAGCCGGATGAGGGCTGGCACAGCCGGATAATGTAGGAAAGGCTTATTTGAAGGCGAGGCCTGCTTTGGGGTGGTTAGCTGCCGTTGTTCGCAGCCGCGAATGCCCCGATGATTTGCTGTTCCGACAATCCTTGCTGTCGTGCCCACTCGATCAGATACTCAGCCAAGTGCCAATCAATTGGTTCATCCGGGCGCACAAGGCAGTTGGAAAGGCGTAATCCGTTGTCATTCGACGGGCCGAGTTGATCGATCTCTTGCCATATCCGCGATTGTATTGCCGATAAAACAGCGGGCGCAGCTTTTTGGTCGAATGCCTCCAGCGCTTCCCTTTGAAGGGGGTGTTCGAGAGTAATGTGTTCGTGAAACGCGCGAACGATCGGCAAGGTGCTGGGAGCAAGCTCTCCAGCATCGATCCTGGCGATTATCAAATCGGCGTCCTGAGGTGCACTGGTCATGGCGAAAGCCTATCACCTAACGCTATGTCCGCTATCGGTCGTTTCCTGCCTTCGTCATCCCGGACTTGATCCGGGATCCATCGCTGCGCCGTCGTCGTGGATCCCGGATCAAGTCCGGGATGACGATGAAAGGAAGGGCAGCTTCCGGTCGACACCAGACATTTTCCAGCAGACCCCTCCCGAAACAGAAAAAGGGCCGCGTCTCCATCCAGAAACGCGGCCCTTTCTAAAGGCTTCTGCCTGAAGGCGCTTAAGCTTCTTCGGCTTCGTCCGAAGCGGCTTCGACTTCTTCCGCTGCCAGTTCCGACGGCGGCGTCGCGTCTTCGAACTCGTCTTCGCTGTCGGGTTCGAGCGCCGTGGCAACTGCCTCGGCCTGTTCTTCCTCGAACATCGCGGCGATGACGTCGATGCCCTGCTTCTGCATTTCGGCTTCGTCGGGCGAACGCGCGACGTTGACGCCGACGGTCACGACGACCTCGGGGTGCAGCTTGACCTTGACGTCGACGAGGCCGAGCGACTTGATCGGGCGTTCGAGTTCGACCATCGACTTGCCGATGCCTTCGACGCCGTCTTCGGCGAGCGCCTCGACGATGTCACGCACCGAAACCGAGCCATAAAGCTGGCCGGTGTTCGACGCCTGACGGATCAGGACGATCTGCTTGCCGTTGATGCCGCTGGCGCGGCCTTCGGCGTCGGTGCGGCGTTCGGCGTTGTCGGCCTCGATCTTGCCGCGGTTCGCTTCGAACAGCTTGCGGTTGGCGTCGTTCGCGCGCAGCGCCTTGTTGTTGGGCAACAGGTAATTGCGGGCAAAGCCGTTCTTGACGTTGACGACATCGCCGATGCCGCCGAGTTTCTCGATACGTTCGAGCAGGATGATTTCCATCGGACCAGCCCTCCTTACTTCACAATGTAGGGGAGCAGGCCGATGTGACGCGAGCGCTTGATCGCTTTCGCCAGCTCACGCTGCTTCTTGGTGGACACCGCGGTGATCCGCGACGGGACGATCTTGCCGCGCTCCGACAGGTAACCCTGGAGCAGGCGGACGTCCTTGTAATCGATGACCGGTGCGTCCTTCTGGCTGAAGGGGCAGGTCTTGCGGCGGCGGAAAAAGGGTCGTGCCATGATCGTTTTCCTTATTCTTCGCCGTCGCGGTCACGGCCGCGGCCGCCACGACGTTCCTGCTTGCGCATCATCACGGACGGACCCTTTTCGAGTTCGTCGACGCGGATGGTGAGCCAGCGGATGATGTCTTCGTTGATCGCAGCCTGGCGCTCGATCTCTGCGATGGCTTCGCCCGACACTTCGGCCGACAGCATCACATAATGACCCTTGCGGTTCTTCTGGATCTTGTAGGCGAGCTGCTTCAGGCCCCAGGTTTCGGTCTTGTGAACCTGGCCCTTATACTCGCCGATGACGTTGGTGACGGTTTCCGCCAGCGCGTCGACCTGAGCCTGGCTCAGGTCCTGACGCGCGATAAAAACATGCTCGTAAAACGGCATGGTGCGCTTCCTTCGATTTGGCCGATCGCTGGTTCCGCGCCAATCGCGAAACCCCTCCGGCTGTCGTCTCGCTTTGCGAATGGTGCAAAGCAAACGGGGCGATGGCAACGTGGCCTCGCCCCGAATGGACGCGCCTATACAGGTTTTGCGTGCGATTGCAAGCCGGGTTCCGCACTGGGGCGTCCGGAAAAGCCTTGCCCGGCAGGGGCTGGTGCGCGACACAAAGGCCGGTTTTTCTGGGGAGAGGGCGATGTTGGAAATTGCGGCGCTGATCGGGCTGTTCAGCTGGGGAATGAACAGCGACCGGCTGATGTTCAAACACGCCGGGGTTATTCTGCTGCTGTCGTGTCTGTTTGGCGGCTTGGGCGGATTGATCGCCGGTGGCGACGGCGTTCCGGTCGGCCTGGTGATGATTTTTACAATCGGTTTCGAGCTGATCCTGGAAACGATCGTCTTCTTTGCCGGTTTTGGCGTTGGGCGTTATCGAGCGCGCAAGGCGGGGATTAGCAACATCGAAGATACGTTCGGCTGATCTAGAGCCGCGCGAGCAAATCCCGCCCGAACTCGGTGAGCGTGTCGTCGCGCGCGCCGAGGATGAGGATGCGATCGCCGGGCTTGGCTTCGTCGAGCATCGCTGCGCCGCACGCTGCGCGAGTGGTCAGGTGGACCGCATCAGCGCCGCCAGCAACGATGTCGGCGACCAGCGCTTCGCTGCCGATGCTGCGGTCGACGGTGCCGCCGAAATAGACGGGGTCGCAGACATAGAGCTTGTCGTCGGGGCGCATGCCCTGCGCAAAGCTTGCTGCCAGTTCCTTACCCATCTGGCGCAGCGGGCCGTAGCCGTGCGGTTGGAAGAAGAGCAAGGCGCGGCCGGGCAGTTCGGCGACCGCGGCGAGTGTCGCGGCAACTTTGTCGGGGTTGTGCGCGAAATCGTCGATCACGGTGACACCGCTTGCTTGACCGAGTACCTCGTAGCGGCGCGCAAGGCCGGCGAAGCCCGCCAGCGCCTCGACGGCCTGCGCGACCGTTGTGCCAGCCGCGTGCGCGGCCGCGATCGCGGCAAGCGCGTTGGCGGCGTTGTGCCGGCCGGGCATGCGGAGATTCACCTTATAGGCGGTACCTTCGACATGGACGGTGAAGCGGCAGCCGTCGGTTAGCGCTTCGAAATCGCTGCCGCGCACCGTAGCGGCTTCGTTGAACCCGAAGGTGACGGCATTGTCGCTGGTCAGCAGCGGCGCGGATTCGGGGTCGTCGGCATTGACTACCGCGACGCGTGCTTTCGCGGCAAAGTCGCCGAACAGCTGGTGCAATTCGGCGAGGCTCTTGTGATCGAGGCTGATGTTGGTGATCACTGCTACGTCGGGCTGGTAAAGCGCGATCGAACCATCGCTTTCGTCGACCTCGCTGACATAAGTAGCGGCATCGCCGACCAGCGCGCTCGCAAAGGGCCTGTCCTCACCCGAAAAATTGCGCATCACCGCGCCGTTCATCACCGTCGGCTTGCGGCCCGCGCTTTCGAGAATCCAGCCGATCATCCCGGTTACGGTCGACTTGCCGCTCGTCCCGCCGACGCCGATCGCGCTGGCGGCGGCGTTGAACAGTGCGGCGTTGAGGTCGGCGCGCGTCATGCGGACGAGGCTGAGGGCGTTGGCGGCGGCGATGTCGGGGACGCTGTCCTCGATCGCCGCCGAGGCGACGAGGATCTGGCCGGCTTTCGGCCCGCTGCCGTCCTGCGGATAAAAGGCGATGCCCTGGCTTTCGAGCCAGGCGAATTTCCCGGGCGTCCGGCCCTGGTCGCGGCTGCGATCCGATCCCGAAACGCTGCCGCCGCGCGCGGCGACGATCATTGCGAGGGGCAACATGCCCGACCCGCCGATGCCGCAGAAGAAATAGGATTTGTTTTCGGCCATCGCGGCGCGATATGGGCTTGGCGAAGGGTTTGCAACCGGCACTCACCGCAAATTCCGTTCGTGTCGAGCGAAGTCGAGACACCTATGGGAATAGCGCCATGCCGAGGGGCATCTCGACTTCGCTCGATGCGAACGGATCATGGGGTTGGCTGAATGATGCGCATAGGAATAGTTGCCCCATCGACCCCGATCCTGCCCGACGACGCGGAGGCCGTGCGCGCGCTCGCGAGCCTCGGCTATCCCGACGTCGAGCTGGTTTTCGATCCCCAATGCTTCGCGGTCCATGGCCATTTCGCGGGCGAGGACGGCCACCGCTTCGCCGCACTCGTCGAAATGGCGAGCCGACCCGACATCGACGCGGTCTGGTTCGCGCGCGGCGGCTATGGCGCGTGCCGGATCGCCGAGGATGCGGTCGCGGCGATGACCGACGCGGCGCGACACAAGGCGTTCCTCGGCTATTCGGATCAAGGCAATCTGCTCGGCGCGCTGTATCGCGAAGGTTTCGATCATGTCGCGCACGGTCCGATGGTCGCCGACATCCGCCGCGAGGGCGGCGATGCGGCGGTGCTCCGCGCGCTCGACTGGCTCGTTGCGCGCGATCCGGGTGCATGCGAGGCGGGATTGCAGCATGGCGCGCGCCACGCGGCGTTCAACCTGATGACGCTGTCGATGTTGCTCGGCACCCCGCTCGAACCCGATCTGTCGGGGCATGTCCTGCTGGTCGAGGAGGTGAGCGAATATCTCTACGCCTTCGACCGCGCCTTCTTCCATGTCGCGACCTATCTGGGTCCGCGCGGGCTTGCCGGCCTGCGGCTCGGGCGGGTGAGCGACATTCTTGAAAACGACCGGCCGTTCGGGATGGAAGCCGAGGAAATTGCGCAAGGCTGGTGTGCACGCACCGGCATCGCGTGGCTCGGCCGCGCCGACATTGGCCATGATGCGGCGAACAAGGTCGTCCCCTTCGGCTTGCATCGCGCGGGGTGAGGGAATAGGCGCGCGATAACGAATAGCATCGCAGGGGACGCAATATGCGCGCATTTATTTTTCCGGGTCAGGGCAGCCAGGCGGTTGGCATGGGCAAGGCGCTCGCCGACGCCTCGCCGGTCGCGCGCGAAGTGTTCCAGGAGGTCGACGACGCGCTCGGCCAGAAGCTGTTCCAGCTGATGAGTGAAGGCCCCGAGGACCAGCTCACTCTCACCGAAAATGCCCAGCCCGCGATCATGGCAAACGCCATCGCGACGCTGCGCGTGCTCGAAAAGGAAGGCGGCGTGACGCTCACCGCCAAGGCCGATTATGTCGCGGGGCACAGCCTCGGCGAATATAGCGCGCTCTGCGCGGCGGGTGCGTTCGACCTCGCCACGACCGCGCGCCTGTTGAAGACGCGCGGACAGGCGATGCAGGCGGCGGTCCCCGTCGGCATCGGCGCGATGGCGGCGCTGCTCGGTGCCGACATCGAGACCGCGCAAAAGCTCGCCGATGCCGCGGCCGAAGGCGAAATCTGCACCGTCGCCAACGATAACGACCCGTCGCAGGTCGTGATCTCGGGCCACAAGGGCGCGGTCGAGCGCGCGGTCGCGCTGGTCAAGGATTATGGCATCAAGCGCGGCGTGCTGCTGCCGGTGTCGGCGCCCTTCCACTGTCCGCTGATGCAGCCCGCCGCCGACGCGATGGCCGAGGCGCTCGGCGCGAACCCGCCCGCCGCGCCGCTGATCCCGGTCGTCGCCAATGTCACCGCGGGCCCCGTCAGCGACGCCGACACGATCCGCGACCTGCTCGTCCAGCAAGTCACCGGTCGCGTCCGCTGGCGCGAAAGCGTCGGCGCGATGGAGGACATCGGCGTCACGCAGTTCCTCGAATTCGGCGGCAAGGTGCTTTCGCCGATGGTCAAGCGTAGCGCATCGCGAGAGGTCGAGACGGTCAGCGTCATTTCGATGGACGACATCGAAGCCGTGCTCAAGACGCTTTAGGATTCGGATTTCAGGAGAATAATATGTTCGATCTCACCGGCATGACCGCCCTTGTCACCGGCGCTTCGGGCGGCATCGGCTCAGCCATCGCGCAGGCGCTGGCGGCACAAGGTGCGCGGCTCGCGGTGTCGGGCTCCAACGCCGGCAAGCTCAATGCCTTTCGCGATACGCTCGGCGGCGATCATGTCGCGCTGCCGTGCAACCTCGGCGATGCCGCTGCGGTCGACGCGCTCGTGCCCTCGGCGGTCGAGGCGCTGGGGCAGCTCGACATTCTCGTCAACAATGCCGGGGTGACGCGCGACAATCTGATCATGCGGATGAAGGACGAGGAGTGGATGGACGTGATCCGCATCAACCTCGAGGCGAATTTCCGCCTCGCGCGCGCCGCCGCCAAGCCGATGATGAAGGCGCGCTTCGGGCGCATCATCTCGATCACCAGCGTCGTCGGCGCGACGGGCAATCCGGGGCAGGCCAATTATGCGGCGTCGAAGGCGGGTGTCACCGGCATGACCAAGGCGCTGGCGCAGGAACTCGCGAGCCGCGGCGTCACCGCCAACTGCGTCGCACCGGGCTTCATCGCCACCGCGATGACCGACGACCTGCCCGACGCGCAGAAGGAAGCGCTCAACCAGCGTATCCCGACGGGCCGGATGGGCGAGGGGAGCGATATTGCCGCGGCGGTCGTCTACCTGGCATCGAAAGAGGCAGGCTATGTCACCGGCCAGACGTTGCATGTGAACGGCGGAATGGCCATGCTGTCCTGAGGGGTCGGATTGCGGGGCGGAAGGATACATCGATGCACAAGGTTTTGATGGCGGGCGTTGCGCTGGCCTTGGCAACGCTGCCCGCCACCACCCCGGCGCAGGAAGGCGCGACGTTCGATTGCGTGGTGATGTCGGTGCCGGAGGACGTGAAATCGTCAATCGGTGCTTCGATGGCCGGCGGCGGGGACGAAGCTTCGCGTGAGGCGTTGTTCAAGCAACTCGCGACGATCACCGACGGTTGTGTCGCGCGCCACGGCATCACCGATGCGCAAAAGGGTCCCTATTTCGACTATAGTCTCGCGCGTATTTCGCGCGAATGGCTGGTCACCGACCTTGCGAAATTCGACCTGTCGACGACGGTCGTCGACAAGGCGCTCGACTTTGGCCTCGGCCGCGCCAACCCCGATTTGTCGGGCGACATGACCGAAGGCCAGATCATGGCGATCGTCCAGGCCTATATCGACAGTGGCGTCGACATCGAAAAGGTCGACGGCGCGATATGGGAAAAGGTCGGCGCCTATGCGGCGGCGACTTCCATCTATTGGAACAAGCGCAAGCTGCTCTCTTTCTGATCCGGATAGGAGCCGGAGCCGGTCAAACCGGCCCCGGCTCCGCGGGACGAGCGGTGAGAGGGGTTAGAAGCTCGCCCGCGCCGTGAGGCGGAAATCGCGTCCGGCCAGCGGCACATAATCCTTCGTAAAGCTCGCGTGGCGGCGTGCCTCGACGTCGAAGATGTTGTTCGCCGACAGGCTCAGCGTCAGATTCTTCGTATCGGGAAGCGGGCGCCAGCTGATCGAGGCGTTGACCAAAGTGAAGCCGTCGGTCGGCGTCTCGAACTGCGCGACGCGCGTCTGGTCGTCGGTCCATTCGACCTCGACGCGCGCATCGACACGTTCGCCCTGCGCTTCGAGCCCGCCCAGCACGCGCAGCGCCGGAATGCGCGGCACGTTGCGGTCGAGGCCCGCGTTCTTGATCTTCGCGCGCGTCATGTCGGCCGTCACATCGCCGACGATGTTGAACCCGCCGATCTGCGCCAGCCGCGCGCTCGCCTCGGCCTCGAAGCCATAGACGCGCGCGTCGCGCTGGAAATACTGGAAGATGGGCAATTCATCTTCTTCCGCGCCCGTCGCGGCCGAATAGATGAAATTGTCGAACCAGTTCGAATAGCCGGTGAGGCTCAGGTTGAAGGCGTCGGTCTTGATCTTGAACGAAGCTTCGGCGCCCCAGTTGGATTCGCGCTTCAAATTCGGGTCGCCGAGCTCGAAGCTTTGCGTTGCGATATGCGGACCGTTCGACAGCAATTCCTCGGCCGACGGTGCGCGGACCGCGCGCGACACCGATACGCCGAATTTTGCGCCTTCGAACAGGTCATAGGTCGCACCGAGTGCGCCCGAGAAGCTGTCGAAATTGCGGTCAAAGCCCACAGTCTGCGCACGCACGCTGGTCTTTTCGTAGCGCGCCGCAGCTTCGAGGCCGAGCGGGCCCATCGTATATTCTTGCAGCGTAAATAGCGCGAACTGGTCGGTCAGGTTGCGCGGCACGAACGCCTCTTCACCGACCGCGTTGAAATCGCGGTGGCTGTACTGCACGCCGCTCGCGCCGCGCCAGCCGCCGCGGTCGTTCTGCGCCAGCTCGATCCGGCCTTCGACGCCCTGGTTGGTGAAGACCGTGCCGACCTCGTCGCCCTCGAACTCGGTGTGCTTGTAGTCGGCAAAGCCCGCGCGGATGCGCAGCTTGTCGAAGAAGCCGTCGCCCAGCTCGACCTCGCCGCGCAGGTCGGCGCGCCATTGCTTCATGCCGATGGTGACGGGGCCTTCGCCGTGCTCATGGCCTTCTTCTTCCTCGCCGCCATGATCGTGCGCGGTGTCCGGCCGGTCGGGCACGCCATAATTGGTGTCGAAATAGCCGATCGAAATGCCGAGCTGGCCGCCGTCGTTGATCAGCGACAGGCCGCCGCCAGCGGTCCACGTCTCGCTTTGCGTGTTGTCGATCTTGCCGCGCTTGCCCGCCTGCGCAGTCAGTTCGGCGGCTTCGTCGAGATGTCCGTCCTCCACCGCATGCTCGGCAAGGTGCAACAGGTCGCCGCGAATATCGGGGGCATAGACGAAGCCGCCGGTGCGCATGTCACCCGTCTTGCGCCAGCTGCCGTCGACATGGGCGACGATCTGCGGGCTCAGCGCGACGTCGATCGAGCTGCCGACATTGCGGTCGTTGGCGGCGGTCGCATAGCCGCCGATCGCGTCGATATGGACATGGTCGGCCGGCACTTTCCTGGGGATGCGGCGGTCGAACATGTTCACCGCGCCGCCGATCGCCTGGCTGCCGAACAGCAGCACCGCGGGGCCGCGCAGGATTTCGATGCGCTCGACCGTAAGCGGGTCGATGGTGACCGCATGGTCGGCGGAGGTGTTCGATGCGTCGATCGACCCGATGCCGTCGGTGAGCACGCGCACGCGTTCGCCCGAAAAGCCGCGGAGGACGGGGCGCGAGGCGCCGGGAGAAAAGCTCGTGGCCGAGACGCCCGGCTGCCGTGTGAGTGTGTCACCGATCTGCCCGCGAATGTCGCGCGCCAGCTCGTCGCCTTCGAGCACCGAGACATTGCCCAATATGTCGAGGCTGCGGACATAGGGCGCGGTGACGACGATCGGTTCGCCGGTATGCACATCGTCATCGCTGCCCGCGGCGGGGCGATCCTGCGCAAAGGCAGGGGCGGCGAGCAACATCGCAAAGGTGAAACCGGCAGAGCAAAGCAAACGCATGAGGGGAGAGTCCTGTTGTTATGGCGACCTGTTGGCGCGGCAGTAATGATATATTGTTACAATGACAAGCCCCGGTGCGAGGCGGTGACGACCGTTCGTCGGACGTCGATGCCCGTTAGTCGACAAAGGCTGATCTTCCGCTGAACAAGCGAAGCTGTCTTGCGGGGCTCGGGAGGCGGCCCTAGATCAGGCGCATGACTATTGCTGCAAACAGCCTCGAGCTCATCGGCAACACCCCGCTGGTGCTGCTCAAGGGGCCGAGCGAAGCCACCGGGTGCGAAATCTGGGGCAAGTGCGAATATGCGAACCCCGGCGGATCGGTAAAGGACCGCGCCGCGCTCTATATCGTTCGCGATGCGGAGGCGAACGGCAGCCTGAAACCCGGCGGCACGATCGTCGAGGGAACCGCGGGTAACACCGGCATCGGCCTCGCGCTCGTCGGCAATGCGCTGGGGTACAAGACGATCATCGTCATGCCCGACAACCAGAGCGCCGAGAAAATGGCGACGATCCGCGCGCTCGGCGCCGAACTGGTGCTGGTCCCGCCAGCGCCCTTCGCCAACCCCGGCCATTTCGTCCACACCTCGCGCCGGATTGCCGAGGAAACCGACAATGCGGTCTGGGCCAATCAGTTCGACAATATCGCCAACCGCAAATCGCATGTGCACGGAACCGCCGAAGAGATATGGGAGCAGATGGACGGCCGTATCGACGGTTTCACCTGTGCGGCGGGCACCGGCGGTACGATCGCGGGAACGGGGTTGGGGCTTAAGGCGCACAATCCCGACATCGTCATCGCGCTCACCGATCCGCATGGCGCGGGGCTCTATAATTATTACCAGTGCGGCGAACTGAAGGCCGAGGGCACCAGCGTTGCCGAGGGGATCGGCCAGAACCGCATCACCGCCAATCTCGACGGCGCGCCGATCGACACCCAGTTCCGCATTTCGGATGCCGAGGGACTGGCCGTGGTTCGCGCCCTGCTCGACGAGGAGGGGTTGTGCCTGGGCCTCTCGTCGGGGATCAATGTCGCCGGGGCGATGGCGCTCGCGCGGCAATTGGGTCCGGGCAAGCGTATTGCAACCATGTTGTGCGACAGCGGGTTTCGTTATCTCTCGACGCTCTTCAACCCCCAGTGGCTGGCGAGCAAAGGCCTGGCGGAGACGCCAAGGGAGACGCGGGCATGAGAGACATGCGGATCGACAATAGCGCACCCCAGGTGCAGCCGGTGCCCGCCGCCGCGCCAGTTAACGACACGATGCGACGGCTCCAGATCGGCATTGCCGGCGTACTGACGGTGTTGCTGCTCGTCGGCATGGCGGGGCTGATCGGTGATCGCGCCCGCGAAAATGTGGCAAGCGACGCGACGGCCGCGGCCGAGGTCAAGATGCCGGGCGAGGAGGAAAATAGCGGCGGTGCACCGCTCGAAGAACTCGGCGTCCAGCCCGTGTCAAAGGATGAAAATGAGGCGACGCCGGTGAAGGTGCCGCAGGCGGCACCGTCGGCCACCGTCCCCGATCTCGAACCCGACCCCGAACTCCAGCGCGCGCGCCAGTCGAAACAGTGACAGCGGCCTTGCGCCGGCCCGTGCTGCGCGCCCTCGCAACAGCTTTCGGCATTGCCGCGTTAACCTGGGTCGCGGGCGGGCAGGCGCTGCTCGGCCGGATCGACCCAGCGCTGGCCGCCCCGCTGCTCCCGCTGCCGATGCTCCTTCTCGCCTGGTGGCAGCGCGGCGAAGCGGCCGCCGAGAGGCGGCGCACGCTGTTTTTGACGGTGGCATTTCTGGCGGCGGCGCAGGCGCTGCTCGGGGCCGTCCTGGCCGGATCGGCGGCATGGTTCCAGCTGCTGCTAACTTCCTTTGCGAGCGCGGCTGCGGCGTTGGTCGCCGACGGACTCGTCCGGTGGCGCGCGCGAGCAAGGCTCTGGCCATGGTTGGCCGCGCTGGCGCTGGTCGTTGGCTGGTTCGCCGCGGGCCATGCGCTGCTCGCCATTCTTTACCGGCCGGCGGCGGCCTCGGCGGGGGCTCCCGCGGCGACGATGCTGACCGGACTGCCGCTGCGCTGGTCGGGAAGCGGCGACATTGGGGCGATGATTGCCGAAGGGGCGGGCGACGACCCGGCGCTCGCGCGGCTGGAGGCGGCAGGGCCGGTGGCGCTCGTCGACAGCCTTGTCGATCATGTGCCGCCGCCCGGCGGAACGCTGCTTCTCGCGCACCCGCGCGCGCTGGCGCCGCAGGAACTGGTCGCGATCGACGCCTTCGTCCGCGGTGGCGGGCGCGCCGTCGTGCTGGCCGATGCTCTCTCGGGCTGGCCGGCGCGCCACCCGCTCGGCGATCCGCGCAATCCGCCGGTGACCAGCCTGCTCACCCCGCTGCTCGACCATTGGGGCGTGACGCTGGGCGCCGCGCCTGTCGGGGAGAGCTGGGCGCAGCCGGTCGATATCGACGGCGCGCGGCTTCGCCTGTTCAGCGCAGGGCGCTTCGATCGCTTGCCGCCGCAATGCCGCGCCTTCGCCGACCGGCGCGTTGCGCTGTGCCGGATCGGCGGGGGCGAGGCGTGGCTGGTGGGCGATGCCGACCTGCTCTTCGCGCCGTTATGGCAGCCGCTGGTTCCCGGCGCGGCGCATCTTCGGCAGGCCGATTCGATAGAATTTCTGTCGGCTCGCCTGTGGCGCGGCGCGGGAAGCGGCCTGCTGCATCCGCTCTGGATCCGCGCCCGCGCCAACTGAGTCGGCATTCTCGCCCCATTTTACCCCAATGATGCTTCGCTTTGCGGTGCCGCTTTGCGCTGCACGGTCGCTTTTCACACGTCCATTTGGGGTTTTTGCGGTAAATGGGGGCTAGTTTCCCTATTTTACCCTAAATTACCCCTTTTCACCCCGATCTATAGTTGATACTCAGGAATCGGAGAGGGGCAATCTCCACCCGCGCCGAACCAGCCGGAATCCTGCGATTCCGGGGACGGGGAAGTTTTGCCCGGTGACGCGAAACGGGGGGGCAGAGCGATGGCGATTGTGACGCCCGGCCAATATGCGGGCACCAATTTCGCCGCGATCGATGGCAAGGGGCGGATCGCCGTCCCCTCTCAGTTCCGCAACAATGTGCCCCTCATTGCGGACGGCCAGCGCGTGCTTTGGGTCGGCTTCCACGAAAAACTGCCCTGCCTGGTCGCGTATGGCCAGGACCAGTATGACCGCCTGAACGGCGAGATCGAGCGCGACCGCGAAACCGCGCGGCTGCGCAACCTCGACTTCGACGAAGACGCCGAGTTCAAGAAGCGCTTCAGCTATACCGAGCCCTATACGCTCGACGACAGCGGTCGCTTCCTGCCCAGCTTCATCCACCGCGACCGCGTCGGCGATGCCGGCGCGACCGCTTTTGTGGGCTCGGGCCGCCGTCTCGAAATCTGGTGGCTGCCGGCGCTCGCCGAATGTGCCGACGCCGATCCGGTGCTCCAGCGCCTCGCGGCATCGTGGGATGCGGCAAAAGGGAAGGGGCGCAAGTGACCGACCTCCCGCGCGACCCTCGCCATGATCCCGTCCTTCGCGACGAAGTCCTCGCCGCGCTCGCCATTGCCCCCGGCGAGTGCCATGTCGACGCGACCTTCGGTGCCGGCGGCTACACCCGCGCGATGCTTGCGGCAGGTGCCGAGGTTGTCGCCTGCGACCGCGATCCCGACGCAATCGCCGAAGGGCAGGCGCTGGTCGAGGCGAGCGATGGCCGGCTGACGTTGATCCACGGCCGCTTCGGCGAGATCGACCGGCTGCTTGCCGAGCGCGGGATCGACGCCGTCGACGGGATCACCTTCGACATCGGCGTGTCGTCGATGCAGCTCGACCGCGATGATCGCGGCTTTTCGTTCCAGAAGGATGGCCCGCTCGACATGCGCATGGCGCAGGAAGGCGAAAGCGCCGCCGACTGGCTGAACAGCGCCGACGAGACCGCGATCGCCGATGTGCTCTTCCATTATGGCGACGAGCGCCAGTCGCGCCGCGTTGCGCGCGCGATCGTCGCCGCGCGCCCGCTCAGCCGCACCGGCGAACTCGCCACGGTGATCCGCAAGGCGCTGCGCCATCCGCCGGGCGCGCCCAAGGATCCCTCGACCAAGAGTTTTCAGGCGATCCGCATCCACATCAATGGCGAACTCGACGAACTGGTCGCCGGTCTGGGCGCTGCCGAGCGGCTGCTCCGCCCCGGCGGCCGGCTCGCGGTGGTCAGCTTTCACAGCACCGAGGACCGGATCGTGAAGAACTTCCTGCGCGAACGCAGCGGTGGCGATGCCGCTGGTTCGCGCCACCGGCCCGCGCCTACCCCTCTGGCGCGGGCCGCAACTTTCGAAACCCCGGCGCGCAAGGTGCGGCCGGGCAAGGCCGAAGAGGCGCGCAACCCGCGCGCCCGCTCGGCGACGCTGCGCAGTGCGATCCGGACCGCGGCTCCGGCCCATTCGATGAAGGAGGCAATGTCATGCTGATGGCGGCTCGCAAGCTCCAGGGAATCGGCCTGGTCCTGCTCGTGCTCATCTTCGCGATGATGCTATATCCCGTGTCGCTCAAGGTTGCGGCGACGCGCAGCGAACTGACGCGCATCGAAAAGCAGATCGACCGGACGCGCGACAACATCCGCTACCTCGAATCCGAACTCGCGGTGCGCGCCTCGATGCGCCAGCTTGAGCAATGGAACGCCGAGACTTTCGGCTATTCGGCGCCGGCCGCCGACCAGTATCTCGCCAGCGAACGCCAGCTCGCGTCGCTCGACCGCCTGCCGCGTGCCCGCGGCGCCAACGAGGTCGCGCCGGTACTGATGGCGATGGTGTCGCCCGTCGCGGTCCCCGAGCCGGTCAAGGCGGCGACCGCACCGGTGCCCGTCCCGAAAGCCAAGGCTGAAAAGCCGGTCGTGATGGCGCAGGCCGACATTCGCAGCGATACGCCGCCGCGGATGGCGCCGACGCGCCGCCGCGAACAGCTCAAGATGATCGAGGACCAGTTGCTCGCCGAATCGACGCTTGCCGATCTCAAGCGCGCGGCCGCGGCCGAAGCGGCGGGAGGAAAAGCGGGTCGATGAACACGCTGGTCGTCCGTCCGACCCGGGTTCGTACCGCTGGTGTGCGGCAGCAGATATTGCTGACCGCGCAGCAGCGTTTGATGATCCTGATGCTGTTGTTCATGGCGGCCTTTTTCCTCGTGTCGGTGCGCCTGCTCTATTTCGCGCTGTTCGATACCGCTTCGGATCGCGGTTCGGCCGCCGCCTTCGTCCCGGCGCGCGCCGACATCGTCGACCGCAACGGCGTGCCGCTGGCGCGCACGATCGACGGTTATTCGATCCGTGTCGTGCCGTCGAAGCTGCTCAATGATCGCCAATATCTGGCCGACGAGCTGCACAAGATTTTCCCCGACACGTCGCGCGAGGAACTGCTGGCGAAGCTCAGCGGCTCGCGCCCGACCTATATCCGCCGCCGCGCGCTGCCCGATCAGGTCGCCGCGGTGAATGCGATCGGCGACGTCGGTTTCGACTTTCCGCGCGAAAAGGAACGCCTCTATCCGCAGTTGTCGCTCGCGGCGCATGTGCTGGGCTTCACCAATGCCGAAGGCCATGGAGTCACCGGGGTCGAGGGCGCCTTCGACGAGCGGCTGATCGACAAGGCGACGCGCGGCGACCCGCTGGCGCTGTCGATCGACGCGCGCGTGCAGGGCGTGCTCGAAAGCGAACTGGGTTCGGCGGTCGCCAATCTGGAGGCGATCGGCGGCGCGGGTATCATCCTCGACGTCCACACCGGCGAAGTCGCCGCGATGACGTCGCTGCCAACCTATAACCCCAACAAGCTGATGGGCGAGGATCCGGCAGCGCGGCGCAACGCGGTGACCTATAATCTCTATGAGCTCGGTTCGACCTTCAAGCCGCTGACCGTCGCGGCGGCGATCGACGCCGGGACGGTGACCAGCATGGCGCGCCGTTACGACGCGACCCAGCCGCTTGCGATCGCGGGCTTCCGCATCCGCGACAGCCATCCGTCGCGGCGCTGGCTGAACGTGCCCGAAACGCTGATCCACAGCTCGAACATCGTCACCGCGCGCATTGCCGACGAGCTGGGCCGCGACAAGATGGAAGCGATGTTCCGCAGCCTCGAGTTCGACGGCCGTCCGCATATCGAACTGAAGGAACGGTCCTTCCCGCTGTGGCCAAAGGATTGGGGTCGGCTGACCACCATGACCACCGGCTATGGCCACGGCATCGCGGTGACTCCGCTGCACCTTGCGAGCGCCTATGCCGCGCTGGTCAATGGGGGCATCTGGCGCCCGGCAACGCTGACGAAGCTCGGCGACAAGGCGCCGCCGCAGGGCCGCCGCGTGTTCAAGGCGGCGACGAGCGCGCGGATGCGCCAGCTGCTGCGCCTGATCGTCTCGGACGGCACCGGCAAAAAAGCCGACGCGCCGGGTTTCCGCGTCGGCGGCAAGACCGGCTCGGCCGAAAAGCCGGGCATCGGTGGCTATCGTCGCAGCTCGGTCGTCTCGACCTTTGCCGCGGCCTTTCCGATGGACAATCCGCGCTATGTCGTGCTGGTGATGATCGACGAACCGAAGGGCAACGCCTTTAGCTCGGGCCAGCGCACCGCCGGCTGGACCGCGGCGCCGGTCGTGAGCAAGGTCGTGACCCGCGCCGGCCCGATGCTCGGGGTTTTTCCCGACGAAAGCCGCGACGTCGACGTCACCGAGCTCACCCCGCTGCTGTGGAGAAACGGGGAAGACGAATAATGCGCCTGTCCGCGCTGCTCGACGAGTCTGGGCTTGTGGGCACCGATCCGGTCGTCACCGGCCTCGCTATCGACCATCGCAAGGTTGCGCCGGGAACCGTTTTCGGCGCTTTTTCCGGCGAAAAATTCAACGGTGAAGATTTTATCGCTGCCGCGGTCGAGGCGGGCGCCATCGCGATCGTTGCGCGGCCCGAGGCGCGCGTCGAGGGGGCGGTGCATATCGCCGATACCAATCCGCGCCGCGCCTTCGCCCATATCGCGGCGCGCTTCTTTCACCGCTTTCCCGCAACCTGCGTCGCGGTGACGGGGACCAACGGCAAGACCTCGACCGTCGAGATGACGCGCCAGCTGTGGCGCATGGCGGGTTTTCACGCCGCCTCGATCGGCACGCTCGGCATCACGACGTCGCAGGAAAGCGCGTCGACGGGCCTCACGACTCCCGACATCGTCACTTTTCTGAGCAATATGTCGGGCCTTGCCGCCGAGGGTGTCACCCACGCGGCGTTCGAGGCGTCGAGCCACGGCCTCGACCAGTATCGCACCGAAGGGCTGCCGGTGAAGGCCGCCGCTTTCACCAATCTCAGCCACGATCACCTCGACTATCATGGCACGATGGAGGCCTATCTCGCCGCCAAGCTGCGACTGTTTTCCGAAGTGGTGGAGCAGGATGGCACTGCGATCGTCTGGAGCGACGACAGCTGGTCGTCGGCGGTCATCGACGCCGTAAAGGCGCGGGGCGTCCGCCTGATGACGGTGGGCACGACCGGCCAGGATCTGCGCCTCGTTGCGCGCGAGCCGACCCAGCTCGGCCAGTCGCTCGTCATCGCGGCGGGCGATCTGACGCAAAAGGTCGATCTGCCGTTGATTGGCGCCTATCAGGTCGCGAATGCGCTCGTGTCGGCGGGCCTCGTCATCGCCACCGGCGGCGATGTCGCGCAGACACTCAGCAACCTCGCGCGGCTCCAGCCGGTGCGCGGCCGCCTCGAACGCGCGGCGATCACCAAGGCCGGCGCCCCCGTCTATGTCGATTATGCGCATACCCCCGATGCGATCGAGGCGGCGCTCGACGCACTGCGCCCGCACGCGACGGGCCGCCTGGTCCTCGTTTTCGGCGCGGGCGGTGATCGCGATCAGGCGAAACGCCCCGAAATGGGCCGTGCTGCCGCGGCCAAGGCCGACGTGCTGATCATCACCGACGACAATCCGCGCGGCGAAGATCCGGCGGTCATCCGCGCCGCGATTGCCGAAGGCGCGCCGGGCGCGCAGATCATCGGCGATCGCCGCGCCGCGATCGCCGCTGCCATCGCCGAGGCGCAGGCTGACGACATCATCTGCATCGCGGGCAAGGGTCACGAACAGGGCCAGATCGTCGGTGCCGGCGCCGACATGCGCGTCATCCCCTTCGACGATGTCGCCGTGGCGCGCGAGGCGGCGGCATGAACCCGCTGTGGACCGCCCGTGCCATCGCCGCCGCCACCGGCGGCGATGCGAGCGCCGACTTTACCGTGCAGGGCGTCGCCTTCGATTCGCGCGAAGTCACCTCGGGCGATCTCTTCGTCGCGATGCGCGGCGAGGCGACCGACGGCCACAAGTTCATCGACAAGGCGATCGCCGCGGGCGCTGCCGGCATCGTCTGCGAAACTGCGATCGACCATCCGCATGTCCGCGTCGCCGACAGCGTGGCGGCGCTGAACGCGCTCGGTGCCGCGTCGCGCGCGCGCAGCCATGGCCGCATCATCGGCGTGACGGGTTCGGCGGGCAAGACCGGGACGAAGGAGGCGCTGTTCGCGGCGCTCGACCGCTTCCGCCCCGGCAAGGCGCACCGCTCGGTCAAAAGCTACAACAATCATGTCGGCGTGCCGCTGAGCCTCGCACGCATGCCCTCGACCGCCGATTACGGCGTGTTCGAAATGGGGATGAACCACGCGGGCGAGTTGGCCGCGCTGACCCGCATGGTGCGCCCGCACGTCGCCATCGTCACCACCATCGCCCCGGCGCATATGGAATTTTTCGGCAGCGAAGAAGCCATAGCAGTCGCGAAGGGCGAGATTTTCGAGGGGCTCGAGCCCGGCGGCACCGCGATCGTCCCGTTCGACAGTCCGCACTATGCGCGGCTCCGCGCCAAAGCCGAAAAGCACGCGGCGCATGTGATCAGCTTCGGCCTCGGTGCCGACGCCGACGTCCGCGCGGTCGATTGGCTTTCGGACGGGCGTGGCGGTTCGCTCGTCACCGCGCAGGTGCAGGACTCGCTCCTCTGCTTCACCATTGCGCAGGCGGGCGCACATTGGGTGTCCAATTCGCTCGCGGTTCTCGCCGCGGTCAAGGCGGTTGGCGGCGATCTTCCCGCAGCGGGGCTGGCCTTTGCCGAGATGGCGGGGCTTGCCGGGCGTGGCGCGCGCCACCGCGTGCCTTTCGGCAGCGGTCACATTCTGCTGATCGACGAAAGCTATAATGCCAACCCCGCCTCGATGGCCGCAACGATCAGCCAGCTCGCCAGCGAATCCGGCGACCGGCGCATCGCGATTCTGGGCGCGATGCGCGAGCTCGGGCCGGGCAGCGACGACTATCATGCCGCCCTCGCGGCTCCGCTCGTCGCATCGGGCGTGCAATTCGCCCTGCTCGTCGGCGAAGAGATGGCGCCGCTGGCAAAGGCGCTTGAGGGACGCATCGATTTCGCGCATGTGCCCGACCATCCGGCCGCCAGGGCGCGGCTGGGCGACTTGATTCATCCCGGCGACGCCGTGCTGATCAAGGGGTCGAACAGCGTCGGCCTGTCGCATCTTGTGACGGCGCTGACCAACGGGGAATTTTGATGCTGTACTGGCTGGCGGAATGGCTTGGCTTTCCGGGGGTCCTCAACCTCATTCGTTATTTGAGCTTCCGCTCGGGCGCCGCGGTCGCGACCGCACTGATCATCGGGCTGTGGATCGGCCCGCGCTTCATCCTGATGCTGCGCATGCGGCAGGGGAAGGGGCAGCCGATCCGTGATGACGGGCCGCAAAGCCATCTCGCGAAAAAGGGCACGCCGACGATGGGCGGCCTCATGATCCTCATCTCGCTGATGGTCTCTGCACTCTTGTGGATGGACCTGTCCAACCGCTTCGTCTGGGCGTGCCTGTTCGTCACCGGCGGTTTCGCCGCGGTCGGTTTCCTCGACGATCTCGACAAGGTGACGAAGGCCAGCCACCGGGGCATCCCCGGCCGCGTCCGTCTGCTGATCGAATTCGTGATCGCGGCTGTCGCGGTGTTCCTGATCGTGTCGCGCACCGGGACCGACCTGTATCTGCCCTTTTTCAGCGGCATCGTGCTCGAACTCGGGCCGCTCTATTATGTCTTTGCGATGGTGCTGATCGTTGGTTTCGGCAACGCGGTGAACCTGACCGACGGGCTCGACGGGCTCGCGACCTTCCCCGTCATCATCGCCAGCCTGACGTTCCTCGTCATCGTCTATCTGTCGGGTAACGTGAAGTTCGCGGAATATCTGGGGATCCCGCATGTTCCCGGCGCGGGCGAGCTCGCGATCTTTGCCGCCGCGATCATCGGTGCGTGTCTCGCCTTCCTGTGGTTCAATGCGCCGCCTGCAGCCGTCTTCATGGGCGATACCGGCAGCCTCGCGCTCGGCGGGGCGCTCGCGACGATCGCGGTCACCGCGCAGCACGAACTGGTGCTCGTCATCGTCGGCGGACTGTTCGTGGTCGAGGCGTTGTCGGTGATCATCCAGGTTTTCTGGTACAAGCGCACCGGAAAACGCGTGTTCCGCATGGCGCCGATCCATCACCATTTCGAGCAGTTGGGCTGGCCCGAATCCACCGTCGTCATCCGTTTCTGGATCGTCTCGATCGTCCTCGCGCTCGCGGGGCTCGCGACCTTGAAACTCCGGTGATTTCCTCGCGCGCCTTTGCCGGCCGCCGCTATGCGGTGCTGGGACTGGCGCGCTCGGGTCTGGCGACCGTCGAGGCGCTTGTCGCCAGCGGCGCGGGCGTCACCGCGTGGGACGATCGCGAGGAAGCACGCGACGATGCGATGGCGCTCGGCGCCGACATCGGCAATCCGCTCGAGATCGACCTGATTGGCTTTGCCGGCGTCGTTGTCTCGCCCGGCGTGCCGCTCAACCGTCATCCGATCGTCGCGCACGCGCGCGAAGCGCATGTCCCGGTGATCGGCGATGTCGAGATTTTCGCCGAAGCGCGCGGCGATCTGCCGCCGCACAAGGTCGTCGGCATCACCGGCACTAACGGCAAGTCGACCGTCACCGCGCTGATCCAGCATATGCTCGAAAGCGCGGGCATACCCTCGCTGATGGGCGGCAATATCGGGCTGCCGATCCTCAGCCGCGATCCGCTTCCCGAAGGCGGCGTCTATGTGCTCGAACTGTCGAGCTACCAGATCGACCTGTCGCACAGCCTCGCTTGCGACGTTGCGGTGCTGACGAACCTCACCCCCGATCATCTCGACCGCTATGACGGATTTGCCGGCTATACGGCCTCAAAGGCGCGCCTGTTCAGCCTGCAGCACCGCGATCAGGTCGCGATCGTCGCGGTCGACGACGATCCGTCGAAGATGATCGCGAGCCGCATCAACCACCGCCTCCACCGCGTGTCGGCGAAGGATATCGATCCGGTTGACCAAATACGCTGGCCCGCATTGCAGGGGCCGCACAATGCCCAGAACGCCGTGTGCGCTATCGCGGTGTGCCGCGTGCTGGGGCTGAACGACGAACAGATTGAGCGGGGGCTGGCGACCTACAAGTCGCTGCCGCACCGTATGGAATTGGTCGGCGAAGTCGGGGGGGTCAGCTGGTTCAATGACAGCAAGGCTACCAACGCGGCTTCCGCTGCACCGGCGCTGGCGGCTTTCCCGCCGGCGCCGGACCAGCGTTTGCACTGGATTGCGGGGGGACAGGCCAAGGGCGACGGGCTGGCGGCGTGCCGCCCCTGGTTCGGGCACGTCAAGCACGCCTATCTGATCGGCGAGGCGATGGAGCCGTTCGCGACCGAGATCGGCGATGCGATGCCTGTCGACCTTGCCGGCGACATGGCGAATGCGGTCGCGAATGCGGCAGCGGCGGCAAAGCCCGGCGATATTGTGCTGCTGTCGCCGGCGTGTGCGTCGTTCGACCAGTTCAAGGATTATGAGCAGCGCGGCGATGTTTTTCGTGGGTTAGTGCGGGCGCTTGGGGCATGAGCGGGAGAATGGACAATATGGACGCGACGACCGAAAGGCCCGTGATCGCCACCACCACCCGCACGGTCAAGCGCCGCGGCCCGCGCCTCAGCCGCGCCGACCGCACCCCGCTGGGCCTGTGGTTCTGGGAAATCGACCGCGTGCTCCTGCTCCTCGTGTCGATGCTGGTCGCCATCGGGCTGGTCGCGGTGGCCGCGGCGTCGCCCGTCGCGGCGCAGAAATTGTCGACGACCACCGCGTCGCTCGATCCGCTCTACTATTTCTATCGCCAGTTGATGTGGGTGATGGTCGGCGTGCCGGTTATGCTCGCGGTGTCGATGCTGCCGAAAGCGCAGGCGCGCCGTTTTGCCATTTACGGCACGATCGCTTTCCTGGCCCTCCTGTTCCTCGTCCCGCTCGTCGGCACATCGGTGAACGGTGCACAGCGGTGGATCGGCAGCGGCGTGTTCCGCCTCCAGCCGTCGGAATTCCTCAAACCCTTTTTCGCGGTGTCGCTTGCGTGGATACTTTCGCTGCGGCTGCACGACCAAAGCCTGCCCGTCGTGCCGCTGGCTCTTGTGCTTACCGGCGTCATCGCACTGCTGCTGATGGGGCAGCCCGATCTGGGGCAGACGGTCATCTTCGTGGCGACCTGGCTGGTGCTGGTGATGGTCGCTGGGCTGTCGATGCGCATCCTCGCCGGCCTTGCGGGCGCCGGTATCGTCGGGCTCGTCCTCGCCTATTTCTTCTATCCGGTCGCGCAGCAGCGCATCAACATCTGGCTGTTTGCCGAAGGCGACAGCTTCCAGGTCGACAAGGCGCATGCGACGCTGACCGCCGGCGGCCTGATCGGCACCGGACCCGGCGCCGGCCTCGCCAAGTTCCAGCTGCCCGAAGCGCATACCGACTATATCTTCTCGGTCATCGGCGAGGAATTCGGGATGATCGCGTGCATTGCGATCGCGGTTCTATATCTCGCGATCATCGTGCGCGTTCTCGTCCGCCTGCTCGACGAGGATGACAGCTTCCTGATCCTCGCGGTTTCGGGGCTGATCGCGCAGTTCGGCGGGCAGGCGGTGATCAATATGGCGGTGAATACGCAGATATTCCCGTCGAAAGGGATGACGCTGCCCTTCATCAGCTATGGCGGCTCGTCCTTCATCGCCTTGTCGATCGGTATGGGTTTACTCTTGTCGCTGACCCGGCGGAACCCCTATGCGGCGCGGGTGTCGATGACCCGAAACTGGAACAAGAAATGACCGCCCGAAAATGACCGCAACGCGCCACTTCCTTCTCGCCGCCGGTGGCACCGGCGGCCATATGCTGCCCGCCTATGCCCTTGCGGGCGAATTGATTTCGCGCGGACACCGCGTGGCGCTGGTCAGCGACGACCGCGGCCTCAAGATTCCGGGCGCGCCCGCCGAGATGGAAACGCATGTGCTTCCCGCCGGCCGCGTCTCGGGCGGCCCCGTGGGCTGGGTCAAGGCCGCGCTGGCGATCCGCAAGGGGCGGCGCCTGGGCGTGGACCTAATCGACGAATTCGACCCCGCGGTGGTCGTCGGTTTCGGCGGCTATCCCTCGCTCCCCAGTCTGCTTGCTGCGGGCGCGACAAGGCGCCCGCGCGTCATCCACGAGCAGAATGCCGTGCTCGGCCGCGTCAACCGGCTGATGGCGCCGCGTGTCGATGCGGTTGCGGTCGCCTATCATAATATCCAGCGCTATCCGGCGGGGCATGAGCTGAAGAAGCACATCACCGGCAATCCAGTGCGCGACGAAATCATCGCGATCCGTGAAGAGGGTTACCCGCCGCTGCCCGAGGACGGCATCTTCCGCCTGCTCGTGGTCGGCGGCAGCCTCGGCGCGACGGTACTGAGCGAGGTCGTTCCCGCCGCGATCGCGATGCTGCCGCGTGCGCTGCTCGACCGTTTGCAGGTCGTCCAGCAGTGCCGCGAGGCCGATCTGGAAACGGTGCGCGCCAAATATGCCGAGCTCGGGGTCGCCGCCGAATGCGCGCCTTATATTTCCGATTTCCCCGAACGCCTGCGCTGGGCGCATCTGGTGATCGCACGCGCGGGCGCGTCGACCGTCGCCGAACTCGCCTGCGCCGGTCGCCCCGCGATCTTCGTTCCCTATCCGCACGCGATGGACGATCATCAGACCTATAATGTCGTCGATATGGTCGAAGCCGGCGGCGCGCGCTCGATCCCGCAGCCGCAATTCACCCCGAGCGAGCTGGCCAAGCAGATCCAGCGCATGGCGCTCGAACCCGGTGCGCTCGAAAACGCCGCCGCGCGCGCCGCAAGCTGCGGCCTGCCCGATGCGACCCGCGACCTTGCCGACCTTGTCGAATCGCTCGCCGCGCCGCCGATGATGGATGTGATCCGCGTCGGTGCACCGTCGGGCCAGCGCGCTGCCGCGGGCGGCATGGCGTCGGCGCGCAAGGGAGCCGAATGATGCGCGGCGTTGCGACCGACATCGGCACCATCCACTTCATCGGCATCGGCGGCATCGGCATGTCGGGGATCGCCGAGGTGATGCACAATTTGGGCTATCAGGTGCAGGGCAGCGACATTGCCGAGAGCTATGTCGTCGAAGGCCTCCGCAAAAAAGGCATCAAGGTCGCGATCGGGCATGAAGCCTCGAACGTCGACGGCGCTCAGGTGGTCGTCACCTCGACTGCGGTCAAGCGCGGCAACCCCGAGGTCGAGGCCGCGCTCGCGCACCGCATCCCCCTCGTCCGCCGCGCCGAAATGCTCGCCGAGCTGATGCGCCTCAAATCGACCGTCGCCATTGCGGGCACGCACGGCAAGACGACGACGACCAGCCTCGTCGCGGCGCTGCTCGATGCGGGCGGGATCGATCCGACCGTGATCAATGGCGGGATCATCAACAATTACGGCTCGAACGCGCGCCTCGGCGCCAGCGACTGGATGGTGGTCGAGGCCGACGAGAGCGACGGCAGCTTCCTGCGCCTCGACGGCACGATCGCGGTCGTCACCAACATCGATCCCGAACATCTCGATCACTATGGCAGCTTCGACGCGATCAAGGACGCCTTCGTCGAGTTTATCGAGAATGTCCCCTTCTATGGCGCCGCGATGCTCTGCCTCGATCATCCCGAGGTGCAGGCAATCATCCCGCGCATCCGCGACCGCCGCATTATCACTTACGGTTTCTCGGCGCAGGCCGACGTGCGCGGCACCAATGTGGTGCCCGGACCCGACGGCAACCGCTTCGATGTCGTCGTGCGCGACCGCGACGGCAACAGCCGCACGATCGAGGGCATCCACCTGCCGATGTCGGGCCGCCACAATGTCCAGAACTCGCTGGCCGCGATTGCCGTGGCGCTGCACATGGGGGTTTCGGACGACAAGATCGCCTCGGGCTTCGATGGCTTCGCCGGGGTCAAGCGCCGCTTCACCAAGGTCGGCGAGATCGCCGTGGGCGAGGGTATGGTCACGGTGATTGACGATTATGCGCACCACCCGGTCGAAATCCGCGCGGTTCTTTCCGCCGCGCGCGAAGGGGCTGGGGCTGGGCGCGTCGTCGCGGTCGTCCAGCCGCACCGCTTCACGCGCCTGCGCGACCATATGGACGATTTCCAGCAGGCGTTTAATGACGCCGACATTGTCCTCGCGCTGCCCGTCTACGCCGCGGGCGAAAGCCCGATCGAGGGCGTGTCGTCGGATACGCTGGTCGCGGGCCTGCGCGACCGTGGGCATCGTCAGGCGAATGTCGTTGCCGACGCCAGTGCGCTAGCCTCGGCCCTCGCCGCGAGCATTGCGGCGGGCGAGTTGGGCGCGGGCGACAAGATCATCTGTCTCGGCGCGGGCGACATCACCAAAATGGCGGCGGGCCTTGCCGCCGCGGTGGAGGCGGCATGACCGCCGTCGAAACCCTTCCCGTGGTGCGCGGCAAGCTGACTCAGCAGGCACCGCTTGCCCCGCTCGTGTGGTTCAAGTCGGGCGGCCCAGCCGACTGGCTGTTCGAACCCAGGGATGCCGACGACCTTTCGGACTTCCTGCGCGACCTCGATCCCGCCGTGCC
The DNA here is from genome assembly GCF_036675685.1 of Sphingopyxis sp. Classification (GTDB taxonomy): domain Bacteria; phylum Pseudomonadota; class Alphaproteobacteria; order Sphingomonadales; family Sphingomonadaceae; genus Sphingopyxis. The sequence goes on along the minus strand of NZ_JAKFEM010000002.1, from coordinate 9,422 downwards.
GGTGATGGCGCTCGGCCTCGGGTCGAACCTCATTGTCCGTGATGGCGGCTTCCCTGGCGTCGTCGTCCGCCTTGGCAAGGCTTTTGCGAAGGTCGAAGCCATCGACGCCACGGCGCTGCGCTGCGGTGGCGGCGCGTCAGGCATCCTCGTCTCCTCGACCGCGCGCGACGCGGGCATCGCGGGAATGGAGTTCCTCCGCTCGATCCCCGGCACCGTCGGCGGCTTCGTCCGCATGAACGGCGGCGCCTATGGGTCTGAGGTCAAGGACATCCTCATCGACTGCGACGTCGTGCTGCGTTCGGGCGAGCGCCGGACGCTGCCGCTCGCCGACCTTGGTTACACCTATCGCCACAGCGAACTGCCCGAGGGCGCGGTCGTCATCGGCGCGACTTTCCGCGGCCAGTCCGGCGAACCTGCGGTGATCCAGGCCGAAATGGACCGCATCTCGGCGAGCCGCGAGGCGTCGCAGCCGCTGCGCTCGAAGACCGGCGGATCGACCTTCAAGAACCCCGAGGGGCACAAGGCGTGGCAACTCGTCGACGAAGCCGGCTGCCGCGGCTTCATGGTCGGCGGCGCGCAAGTCAGCGAGAAGCACACCAATTTTCTCATCAACACTGGCGAAGCCACCAGCGCCGACATCGAGGCGTTGGGCGAAGAGGTCCGCCGCTGCGTGAAGGACAAGAGCGGCATCGAACTGCAATGGGAGATTCAGCGCGTGGGAGTGGCGAAGTGAGCCGGGGTCCGTGGCATGTCGCCGTCCTGATGGGCGGCTGGTCGGCCGAGCGCGAAGTGTCGCTGATGAGCGGCAACGGCGTCGCCGACGCACTCGAATCGCGCGGCCACAAGGTCACGCGCATCGACATGGACCGCGACGTCGCGCTGCGGCTGGCCGAGGCGAAGCCCGATGTCGTGTTCAACGCGCTCCATGGCGTCCCGGGCGAGGACGGCACCGTGCAGGGCATGCTCGACCTGATGGGCCTCAAATATACCCACAGCGGGCTCGTCACCTCGGTGATCGCGATCGACAAGGAATTGACGAAGCAGGCGCTCGTGCCGCATGGAATCCCGATGCCGACGGGGACGATGGTCGACAGCGAAAGCCTCTTTACAGTCGATCCCTTGCCGCGCCCCTATGTGCTGAAGCCCGTCAACGAAGGCTCGTCGGTCGGGGTCGCGATCGTCAAGGACGACAGCAATTACGGCAACCCGATCTCGCGCGAAGCGGTGGGGCCGTGGCAGGAGTTCGACCGCCTGCTCGCCGAACCCTTCATCAAGGGCCGCGAACTGACCGTCGCGGTACTCGCCGACCGGGCGCTCGCCGTCACCGAACTCCGCGTCAAATCGGGTTTCTACGACTATGACGCCAAATACACCGACGGTCTGACCGAACATGTCTGCCCCGCCGAGGTGCCCGATGACGTGGCGCAGCGGATGCTGGATCTGGCGCTTCAGGCGCATCGCCTGCTGGGTTGCAAAGGCGCCTCGCGCTCCGATTTCCGCTGGGACGACGAACATGGCCTCGCGGGGATATTCCTGCTCGAGGTCAACACCCAGCCGGGAATGACAGCGCTCAGCCTCGTGCCCGAACAGGGGCGGGCGGTGGGCCTGGATTATGCCGAACTGGTCGAACGCATCGTGGGGGAAGCGTTATGAGCAAGACACAGATCAAACGCGGCAAGTCGCCGCCGCGGCGCCCGTCGCGCGCGCCGAAGAAGCGCAAGACGATCAAGACGTCGCGCCTCAACGCGGTCATCAACGCGCTGCCGATCAGCCCGCAGCGATTGCAGAAGGTCGCGAACTGGACGGTCGGGCTCAGCCTGTTCGCGGTCGCTGGCCTCGCCGCCCACGCCACCGGCGTGACGGCCAAGGTGCATGAGGAATATGCGCAGGCGGTCGGCCGCGCGGGTTTTCAGGTCAAGAAGGTCGAAGTCGTCGGCGCCGACCGCATCGACCGGCTCAAGGTCTATGACATCGCACTCGCGCAGAAGGACCGCTCGATGGCGGCGGTCGACCTCGAGGATGTGCGCGGCGACCTGATGAAATATGGCTGGATCAAGGATGCGCGCGTGTCGCGGCGCCTGCCCGACACGCTCGTCGTCGACATCGTCGAGCGGACCCCGGCGGCAATCTGGCAGCATAATAATCGCCTGTCGCTGATCGACGAAAAGGGCGTCGTGCTCGAACCCGTGAGCGTCGCGACGATGCCAGATCTGCCGCTCGTGATCGGGCCGAAGGCGAACCAGCGTTCGCAGGATCTGGGCCGCCTGCTTTCCGAAGCGAGCAGCCTCAAGGAATTGCTCGCGGGCGCGACCTGGGTCGGCAACCGCCGCTGGGACCTGCGCTTTCGCAGCGGCGAAACCCTGTCGCTTCCCGAAGGCGAAACCGAGGCGAAGGCCGCGCTGGCCAAATTCGCGCATATGGACGGCGCCAACCGCTTGCTCGGGCGCGGCATCTTGCGTTTCGACATGCGCGATCCCGATCGCTTCGTGCTACGCTTGCCCCACGAAGGACAGGTGGCGCCCGCGAAGCTCGACGATGCCCGCGCCGCGGTCGATGCCGTCGCCGAAGCGACGGCGGAGAAGGGATAAGCCATGGCGCCGCCGCGCATCGAAAAGATCATCACCGCGCTCGATGTCGGGTCGTGGAAGGTCTGCGCGCTGATCGCCGGGCAGACCGCCGATGGCCAGCTGCATGTGCTCGGCACCGGTCAGCGCGAAAGCCGCGGGGTCCAGCGCGGCTATGTCGCCGACATGGAGCAGACCGAGCATATCGTGCGCGAGGCGATCGAGCAGGCCGAGCGGATCGCGGGGCTCAACATCGACGATGTCTGGGTCGCCTTTTCGGCGGGTGGGCTGATCAGCGACGTCGCGCCGATCGAAAGCGAGCTCGGCGGCCACCGCATCGAAAAGGAAGATGTCGACGATTTGCTGGCGGCGGGACGTGCCGGTATCGATCCCGAGGGCCGGATGATCCTCCATGCCCAGCCCGCGCTTTATACGCTCGACGGGCTGACGGGGGTGAAGAACCCGATCGGGCTCCATGCCGATCGGCTCGGGGTCGACATCCATATCATCATGGCCGACGGCGCGCCGGTGCGGAACCTCGAGGCCGCGGTGCGGCAGGCGCATCTCGACGTCAACGCCGTCGTCGCCTCACCGATCGCCGCGGGGCTCGCCTGCCTGTCGGACGAGGAACGCGACCTCGGCGTCGCGCTCGTCGAACTCGGCGCGGCGGTCACCACCGTCTCGCTTTATGCCGGCGGCATGCTCGTCGAAATGGCGTCGCTGCCCTTCGGCGCCAGCGACATCACCGACGACATCGCCTCGGCCTTCGGCATCCGCCGCAGCCAGGCGCAGCGGCTCCAGAGCTTCTACGGCTCGGCCTCGGCGTCCCCCCGCGACAATAACGAGATCATCGAGCTCGAGCCCGGCGCCCCGACGAATGGCGATTCCCCGCGCATCACGCGGGCGCAACTGGTGTCGGTGATCCGCCAGCGCCTCGATGCGATGATGGGAGAGATCGGCAGGACGCTCAAAGACCTGCATTTCGTCGGACCGATCGGGCGTCAGGTGGTGCTGGTTGGCGGCGGCGCCGACTTGAAAGGGATCGCCGATTATACCCAAAGCGCGCTTGGCCGCGCCGCGCGCGTCGGGCGACCGCGCGGCTTGCACGGCCTGCCCGATGCGCATAGCGGCCCGGCTTTCGCGACACTCGCGGGTCTGGTTCTCTATGCCGCGTCGGACCCGGTGGACCTTCGCGACCTGCCGATGATGTCGCAGGATGTCTATCGGCCGGCGGGTACTTCGATCCTGCACCGCCTGATGGCGGCGCTTAAAAGCAGTTTCTAGGCCTCTGGCCATCGAAAGGGTTAATTTTTTGGGTGATTCCCACGTCACAATAGTGCAATGCGGTGACAGGAATCCGGGCGGCAGGACCACCGTCCGTCCGGGTCGCATGGTGAGGGAAGCGGCACCGGTTCGCCGCTGCAGGGAGACTGATTGATGAGCATCAATATTGGCCCGCCGCAGGTCGATGAGCTGAAACCGCGCATCGCGGTGATCGGCGTCGGCGGCGCGGGGGGCAATGCCATCGCAAACATGATCGCGGCGCGGGTCGAAGGGGTCGATTTCATCGTCGCCAACACCGACGCCCAGGCGCTCAACGCTTCGCCGGCCGAACGGCGCATCCAGCTGGGGACGCAGATCACCCAGGGGCTGGGCGCGGGTTCGCGGCCCGAGGTCGGCCGCGCGGCGGCCGAGGAAAGCATCGCGCAGGTCGAAGAGGCGCTGAACGGCGCGCATATGTGTTTCATCGCGGCCGGTATGGGCGGCGGCACCGGCACCGGCGCGGCGCCGGTGATCGCCAAGGCGGCACGCGACCGCGGCATCCTGACCGTCGGCGTCGTGACCAAGCCCTTCACCTTTGAAGGTCAGCGCCGCATGCGGTCGGCAGATTCGGGCATTTCCGAGCTGCAGGACCATGTCGACACGCTGATCGTCATCCCCAACCAGAATCTCTTCCTGGTCGCCAATCCGAACACGACCTTCAAAGAAGCCTTCACCATGGCGGATGAAGTGCTGCAACAGGGCGTGCGCGGGATCACCGATCTGATGGTCATGCCCGGCCTGATCAACCTCGACTTTGCCGACGTGCGCAGCGTGATGCGCGAGATGGGCAAGGCGATGATGGGCACCGGCGAGGCCGAAGGCGATGGCCGCGCGCTCGAAGCCGCGCAGAAAGCGATCGCCAACCCGTTGCTCGACGGCGTGTCGATGGCGGGCGCGAAGGGCGTCATCATCTCGATCACCGGCGGCGAAGATATGCGCCTGATGGAAGTCGACGAGGCCGCGAACCATATTCGCGAGCTGGTCGACCCCGACGCCAACATCATCTGGGGCAGCGCGTTCAACGACAATCTCGACGGCAAGATCCGCGTTTCGGTGGTCGCCACGGGCATCGACAGCAACGGCGAAAGCGCGGCGCAGGCTTCGCCCGCGACGCGCAGCTTTTCCTTCGCTCCGGCGCGGGCGGCAACGCCGGTTCCGGTGGCTGAAGAGATCATCGAACCGGCGGTCGAGGAAGAACCTGTCGTCGAAGCGATCGAAGACAATGACCCGGCCCCCGGCTTCTCGCTGGCCGATGCGGCCGAGCCCGAAGCGGCTGCCGAAGAGGAACCGATGATCTTGTCGGAGGTCGCGGCGACCTATGACGATACGGCCGACGAGCTGGTGCTCGACGCCCCCGAAGCGCCGGCCGAATACCGCCCCGCTCCGGCGACCGCCACGGATGCCGATCTCACCGAGGAATCGCCTGCGCGATCGATCGGCGGCGGCACCTTGTTCGAACGCATGTCGCGGCTTTCGCGCGGGGCAACCGCACCCGATGGCGAAGAAGGCGACAAGGAAGACGGGGTCGACATCCCGCGTTTCCTGGGGCGCCAGAACAACCAGTAACAGGGCTATCGAGCGGCCGCCCGCCGGGCACGGCAGGCCGGGAATCGGGATGATTTGCCCATGCGGCAAGCGAAAATGACGGCGAAGCCGGTGCGCGCACGGTCTTATGTCGGCGCGCTCGGTGTGCTGCTGCTTGGGGCCGTGACGGTATCACCCGTTCAGGCGATGCAGGCGACGCCGGCCGATTCCGCGACCAGGGTGGCGATGCAAAAGCGCACCGCGGCGCGCTCCTTGCTGTCGTCGGCGCTCGCCCGCATCGCGTCGAACAACAGCGACACCGGCGCGCTGCTCGACGCCGGCCGCGCGTCGATCGAGCTTGAAGATTATCGCGCCGCGCTGGGCTTCCTCGTCCGCGCCGAACAGGCGAGCCCACGCGACGGCGCGGTCAAGGCTGCGCTCGGTTCGGCGATGGTCCATATGGAAAACCCGACACGCGCGCTCGATTATTTCGGCGAGGCGCAGTTGATGGGCGCGTCCGAACGGCTGTTCCTGTCCGACCGCGGGCTCGCGCGCGATTTGCTCGGACAGCAGGATGCGGCGCAGCGCGACTACCAGCTCGCGTTGTCGATTTCCCCCAATGACGAACTGACGCGGCGCTATGCGCTGTCGCTTGGTATCAGCGGCGATGCCGATCGTGCGATCCAGATGCTGACGCCGCAATTGCGCGCGCAGGATCGCGGCGCGTGGCGGCTGCGCGCGATGATCCTTGCGATGAACGGCCGCGACAAGGAAGCGACCGAGATCGTCAACGCGACGATGCCGCCCGCGATGGCCCAGAATATCCTGCCCTATCTGACCCAGATGGACCGGCTCAATCCGGCGCAACAGGCGGCCGCCGCGCATTTCGGGCGCTTCCCGAACGGCCAGCTCGGCCCGAAGCGGGCGCCCGTGCAGGTGGCGGCCGCGGCGCCGCCGCCTGCCACTGCGCCAGGCAAGCGCACACCCGCCAGCGCCAGGCGCCAGCCCGCACCGTCGCCGGCCCCCGCACCGGTGACCGCGTCGCGCAAATCCGAACCCGCGCCCGCAAGCACACCGCCGCGTCCTTCGACAATTCCGCCTGCGACATCCCCGGCGACAGTGCGGCCCGCTCCTGCGACATTCCCGGCAACGGTTCGGCCTGCACCTGCACCTGCGCCGCTACGGCCGACGCCGGAAAATCCATTTCCCGCTGTGGGCGGTACGAAGCCGACCATCATCGGGGTCGTGCCGACGCCCGAGGGTATTTTCCCTGTCGCGAGAGGGTCTGAACCGGCCGTTGTTCCAGCATCGCCGTCGGCGCCCGCGTCCGCGCCGACATCCGCCCCGGCTCCCGCTTCGATCGGCACGAGCGCGGCACAGCCGTCCGATCGCGTTGGACCGGGCTTCTCGATTGCAGGCATCGGGCGTGGTGCGGTCGATGCGCCGTCGAGCGGTGCGATCCCTTCGCCATCGTCGCCCGTTGCCGCTGGTTCGGGCCTGCCCACCGCCATCGCGCCCGCGCCCGCACCGACGGCCGCCGCTCCGCTCGCCTCGCTCGCCGACATCGTCGGGTCGATCGAAATTCCGCCCGAGGAACTGAACCAGCCCGACAACGCGATCGGCGTCGAGACGCTGGCCAAGCTGCTCGAAGACAAGCGTCGCGCCGATGTCGCCGAGGCGGCGAAGCGCGAAAAGGATAGCGTTGCGGCAAAAGCCAAGGCCGAAGCCGACGCCAAGGCAAAGGCGGAAGCGGCCGAGAAGAAAGCCAGCCCGGCGCGCATCTGGATCCAGGTCGCAACCGGCGCCAACGCGCGCGCGCTCGCCACCGACTATGGCAAATTCGCCAGGAAAAGCCCCGACGTCTTCAAGGGCAAGTCGGGCGCCACCGCCGAATGGGGCAAGACCCGCCGGCTGCTGGTCGGCCCGTTCAAGGACCGCAAGGCGGCGCAGGACTGGCTCGCAAGCTATAAGAAGGCGGGCGGCGACGGCTTCCTCTTCAACAGCGAGGCGGGTCAGGCCGTCGACCCGATCAAGTGAGCGTTGCCGATTGCGCCAGCCGTCCCGAAGCCAGTCGCGGGCGCCGTTTTGAAGAAATAGGTCGCGTCGTGCGCGGGCCGCGCGATGATTTTCAACGCGACCGCGACCGCATCATCCATTCGATCGCGTTTCGCCGCCTCCGCCACAAGACGCAGGTGTTCGTCGCGCCCGACGGCGACCATTACCGCGTCCGCCTGACCCACAGCATTGAGGTCGCGCAGATCGGCCGCGGCATCGCGCGCGCGCTCGGGCTGAACGAGGATCTGACCGAGGCGCTTTGCCTCGCGCACGACATCGGCCATCCGCCCTTCGGCCACGCCGGCGAGGACGCGTTGAAGGCGGCGATGGCTGCGCATGGCGGCTTCGACCATAACGGCCATACGCTGCGCACGCTGGCGCGGCTCGAATGTCCCTATCCGCGCTTCGACGGTCTCAACCTGACGTGGGAAACGCTCGAAGGGCTCGCCAAGCACAACGGCCCGGTGATCAATCCGGGCTGGGCGCTCGCCGAAATCGATGGCGATTTCGGGCTCGGCCTCGGTAGTCATGCCAGTCTGGAAGCGCAGATCGCGGCGGTCGCCGACGACATCGCCTATGACAATCACGATATCGACGATGGCCTGCGCGCCGGGCTGCTCGACCTCGATCAGTTGATGGAACAGCCCTTCGTCGCCGCCAATTTTCGCGCCGTCGAGGGACGTTTCCCCGGCGCGCCGCGTGACCGGCTGCTGCGCGAACTCGTCCGCGACCAGATTGGCGTGATGGTAAACGACGTCATCGCCGCGACCGAAGCCAATGTTGCCGCTGCGGGCGTGGCGAGCATCGACCAGGTGCGCGCCGCCGGCCGAACCCTCGGCGGCTTCTCGGCCGGTCTCGCGGCAGAAGAGCGCGAGCTCAAGCGCTTCATGTACGCCAATCTCTATCATCACCCCGAACAGGTCGCCGCAGCCGAGGCGGCGAACCAGGTCGTCGGACGGCTGTTCGCCGCCTATGCCGACGATCCGCGCCTGATGGGCGAGGATTGGTCGTCGCGCGTGCCCGGAGAAGAATGCGCGACAGTGCGCCATATTGGTGACTATATTGCCGGGATGACCGACCGCTTCGCCATCGACCGCTTTGCCGGGATTTTCGGCCGCGATGCGGTGCCAGCGGCGCTCGCGCATGCCTGAGGCGCTCATCGTCGGGGCGACCGGGCTTGTCGGGCGCGCGGTGATCGAACGCTTCGGTAGCAAACCCATCACTATCCTCGCGCGTCGAGATGTCGAAGGCTTGCCGCCGCACCACATCGAACGAATCGCGCCGACCGAAACCTGGCCCGACATCATCGCTGCCGAAAAGCCTGCGGTCCTCATCTGCTGCCTCGGCACGACGATCCGGCAGGCGGGGTCGCAGGCGGCGTTTCGCGCCGTCGACCACGACCTCATCCTCGCCGCCGCCCGCGCCGCGAAGCGCGCCGGCACGCCGCATATGATCGCGGTCAGCTCGGTCGGCGCCGCGTCGAAAAGCAGCAATTTCTACCTGCGCACCAAGGGCGAGACCGAGGACGGGCTGCGCGTGCTCGGTTTCCAGCGGCTCGACCTGATCCGTCCCGGCCTGCTGCGCGGCGACCGGCTGGGCCCGCAGCGATTGGGCGAGGGGCTCGCGACGATCGCTGCGCCCCTGACCGATGCGCTGCTCCACGGCTCCTTCCGCCGCTATCGCTCGATTTCGGGCGCAACCGTCGCGGCGGCGATCGTCGCACTCGCCGCGCAGGGCGGTTCGGGCGCGCATATCCACGAAAACGATGCAATCCGCGCGCTCGCCGATTGACTCCGCAAAAGGGCAGCGCCAAGGCTCGGGTGTCTGTCGGGTCTCGCAAGAGATTCGACCGGCCGCGCGGGAGAGCGTGAGGGCAGGGCAACCGGCGCCTCACCACCGAAGGAGCAACCGCCCCGGAAACTCTCAGGTCAGCAGGACCGCGCAGGCTGGAACGGA
>NZ_JAKFEM010000004.1:0-202985 GCF_036675685.1 Sphingopyxis sp. | reverse complement strand
ACTTCTCGTCACCCCGGGCTTGACCCGGGGCCTGCCTTGTCTTTTCTCGGTTGGGAAGAAGGAAGGCGGGTCCCGGGTCAAGCCCGGGATGACGAATAAGGACCGTCCGCTTCCCACCCCAAAACCGACGTCAGCGTCGCCGCATCACTTCTTCTTTGCCGCGATATAGCGCGTCACCTGCTCTTCGAGAATGTCGAGCGGCAGCGCGCCTTCGCTGAGCACCGCTTCGTGAAAGTCGCGGATGTCGAAGCGCGGGCCGAGTTCGCGCTCGGCGCGTTTGCGCAGCTCGGCGATCCTGAGCTGGCCCACCATGTAGCTCGTCGCCTGCCCCGGCCAGTTGAAGTAGCGGTCGACCTCGCGCGCGATGTCGGTGTCCGAGACCGAGCTGTTCGACTTGAAATAGGCGATCGCCTGTTCGCGCGTCCAGCGCTTGGAATGGATGCCGGTGTCGAGCACCAGCCGGATCGCGCGCCACACCTGAAGCGACAGCATGCCGAAGCGGTCATCGGGGGTCTTGTACACTCCCATCTCGTTCGCCAGCCGTTCCGAATAGAGGCCCCAACCTTCCATATAGGCGCCATAGCCGCCGAACTTGCGGAACTTGGGAATGCCGACCAGTTCCTGCTGGCGCGCGATCTGGAAATGGTGGCCCGGCGCGCCTTCGTGCGCGGCGATCGCGGCGACCTGCACTTTTTGCGTCTGGTTCATGTCGACGAGGTTGACGTAATAGATGCCGGGCCGCGACCCGTCGGCCGAGGGCGGGTTGTAGAAGGCGGTCGATGCCGTCCCCTCGCGCCACTTCTCGACCGCGCGCACCTCGAGCGGCGCCTTGGGCAGCACGCGGAAGTAACGCGGCGCGACGGTCATCACCGACGCGATCACCGCGCGGGCGTCGGCGAGATAGGTTTCGCGGCCGGCCTCGGTGTTCGGATATTTGAACTTGGGATCGGTGCGGATGTGGTCGAAATATTGTTCGAGCGCGCCGGTGAAGCCGACCTCGCGCTTGATCGCTTCCATTTCCTGCCGGATCGCCGCGACCTGGCTGAGACCGAGGTCGTGGATCTGGTCGGCGGTGAGGCTGGTGGTGGTCGAACTCTTCAGCCGGTCGGCGTAATAGGCCGCGCCGTCGGGCAGGTTCCACGCGCCGAAATTGCCTTTCGATTGGGGCTCGATCTCGTCGATCGCGGCGATCAGCGTGTCGTAGCCGCGCTTGAACGGCCCGGTCAGCGCCGCGCTCGCATCGCCAAGCAGTTTCGCCTTGGTCGCCGCGGGGGCACCCAGCGCATCGACCTTTTTGCGGAAGTCCGCCATCAGCGTCGAATCCGCGGCGCCATCGAACGGCGCGCCGCCGATGACCTTCAGCGCGTCGGCGCGCGCGGGGGCGAAATTGACCTTGTTGGGTATGATCCCCGCCGCGGCCTGTTCGCGCATCGTTGCGGCGACCTCGCGCATCACGCGATCGGTGTCGCGCAGGCGCGCGATATAGGCCTCGGCCTCGGCGACGCTGTCGATCTTGTGATTGTTGATCAGCAGCACCGGGATGGCGCCGGCGGGGCTGCCGTTGGTCGACACGGGGAAGCGCAGGTTGCGGAAGCGGAGCGATTCGCGGCCGCGTTCGACTTCATATTCGAACAAGCGGTAGCTGACGCGCGCGCTTTCGCCGAGCTGCTCGGGCTTGAAGCGCGCGTGCAGCTCCTTGAGCTGGCGCTCGGACAGCTCTTGTTCGCGCACCGATGCGGCGTCGGTGTAATCGTCGAGCTTGTCGTAATTGGTCTTGAGGCCGAGTTGGGTTTGCGATTCGGGGCTGAGGCCCAGCCGCGCTTCGAACGCCTGATCGAGGAACTGGAGCAGGGCCTGGTCCTGCGTCCCGGCTTGCGGTGCCGCCTGTGCGAAGGCAGGCGCGGTCATCGTAGCGAGGGGCAGGACGGGGAGCAGCATCAGGGCAACGGCAAAGCGCATCACATTCTCCTATCGAATGAGGGGCTTGTTGCGCAGCGCCGGGCCGGGCGCAATCATCTTCCTGCACGCCGGGGCGGCCGTCTGCCTGTTTCCGCGTATGCTGCCGTTTTGGCGTTGTGAGGCGCGAAGGGCCGATATGGGGTGAGAGCGGGCTTTCCCAACCTTCGTCATTCCCGCGAAAGCGGGAATGACGAAGTAAAGATGGGGCAGCACGTTGTTTACGCCGTTACCGGTCCTCGCTGCCCGCTTATTTTCGCGACGCGGCGCTCTGGTCGCGGATGCCTTTGAATTCGCTCCCGGCTTTCCAGGCGGGCCATTTGGCCGAGCGGGCGAGTTCGTCACCTATCTGGTAAAAAAGTTCGATGTCCTGAACCGCTCCCTCGAGGTTCCAGCTTTCGTCCCACGCGTCGCACGCCTGATGATAGCATTTGCCGGTATAGGCATCGACCCACGCCTGTCCCGCGGGCTTGCCGCCCTGGGCGAGGTCGGAGGCGCCCGCGATGCCCATCATCAGGAGGACGGGGACGCCGCGCTTGGCGAGGCTGAAATGGTCGGCGCGGTAGAAGAGGCCGCGTTCGGGGAGGCTTTCGACGCTGACGGTGCGGCCCTGCGCGGCGGCGACGCGCGCGAGATCGTCCTCGAGCGTGCTTTGACCCTTGCCGACGAGGACGACGTCCTTCGCGCGCCCCGCGGTTTGCAGGATGTCGAGGCCGAAGTTCGCCACGGTCTTTTCGGCGGGGAAGACGGGGTTTTGGGCATAGGCTTCGGAGCCGAGCAGGCCGCGTTCCTCGGCGGCCCAGAAGGCGAAGGCGATCGTGCGGTCGGGCGGCGGCGCGGCCTTGAAATTGCGCGCGATTTCGAACAACCCCGCGACGCCCAATGCGTCGTCGTTGGCGCCGGCGCGATAGATGCGGCCCTGTTCGTCGGGTGCGCCCTCGCCATAGGCATCCCAATGCGCACCGTAGATCACGACCTCGTCGGGGCGCTTGGCGCCGGGGATTTTGGCGAGGACATTCTGGCTCTGCACGACCTCGTGCGTCACCGGGATCGCGGCGTTGAGGGTCGTGCCGAGATCGACGGGTTTGAAATCCTTGCGCCGTGCGGCAACGCGCAGCTTGGCGAGATCCTGCCCGGCGCCGGTAAAGAGGCGGCCCGCGGTTTCGCCCGAGATCCAGCCCTGCAGCGTGAGGCTGGTCTGTTTTTCGGGGGGCACGACGAGGCCGTAATTTTCGCCGCCGGGGCTTTTGACGACGTTCCAGCCATAGCCGACGCCGTCGGTGTCGTGGACGATCAGCGCGGCGATCGCACCGCGGCGCGAGGCTTCCTCGAACTTGTAGGTCCAGCGGCCGTAATAGGTCATCGTCCGGCCGCCGAAGCTGTTCGCGACCGGTTCACCCTTGATCGCCGCGAAATCGGGGTCGTTGATCAGGAAGACCGCGACCTTGCCCTTCAAATCCTGTCCCTTGAAATCGTCCCAGCCGCGTTCGGGCGCGGTGACGCCGTAACCGACGAAGACGAGCGGGGCGTTTTCGACGACCGCGCGATCGCTGGGCTGGAGCGTCGAGAGATAGATGTCGGTGCCGAAGGTCAGCGGGGTCGCGCTGCCCTTGCGGTCGAAGGCGAGCGTCGCCGGGGTGCCGAGGCGCGTGTGGAGCAGGGGCACGGGCTGGGTCCAGCCGCCGTCGGGACCCGCGGGTTCGAGCCCAAGCGCCTGCAGCCGGCCGATCAGATAGCCGATCGTGCGCTCCTCGCCCACCGTGCCGGGGGCGCGGCCCTGGAACTGGTCGGACGCGAGGGTGCGGACGGTCTGGGTGAGGTTCGCGGCATCGATGGCGGGCGCGTTTTGGGCGGTCACGGGAGCGGCGACGGCGGCAAGGAGAAGGGCGGCGGAGAGGCGCAAGGACATGGAGGAGGGGTTCCCGTTGTTATTTATCCCTGCCTAGAGGGTTTGGCGGCGGGTTTGAAGCGTGCAGAAGGATGTTTGACAGCAAGAAACGGAGCGCGGGCGAGTGCGGCTTGCGGCATCACGGGCCGATGATACATGCCATCGAAACCATCGCCCCAGCATTCCCCATCGAGGCGCGCATCGCCGCGCAGGACTGGAGCGCCATTACCGCGGCGCTTGACCGCGAGGGGTGGGCGGTGCTGCCGGGGCTGCTCAGCGACGGGGAATGCGATGCGGTCGCGGCACTTTATGCGCTGGAGGGGCTGTTCCGGAGCCAGGTGAATATGGCGCGGCACGGGTTCGGGCGCGGCGAATATCGCTACTTCGCCTATCCGTTGCCGCCGTTCGTCGCGGCGCTACGCACGCGGCTCTATACGCGGCTCGCACCGGTCGCGAACCGTTGGCACGAGCGCATGGGGCGGGAAGCCCGCTTTCCGACGCATCATGCCGAATTTCTGGCGCGGTGCCATGCGGCGGGGCAGGCGCGGCCGACGCCGCTGCTGCTGAAATATGGGCCGGGCGACTATAATTGCCTGCACCAGGATCTGTACGGCGAGCATGTCTTTCCGGTGCAGGTCGCGGTGCTGCTGTCGGCACCGGGCGACGATTTTACCGGCGGCGAGTTCGTGCTGACCGAGCAGCGCCCGCGCATGCAGTCACGCGCGGCGGTGGTGTCGCTGGCCAAGGGCGATGCGGTGGTCTTTGCCGTCCACACGCGGCCGGTGCAGGGAAGCCGCGGCGATTATCGCGTGGCGATGCGGCACGGGGTGAGCGCGATCCGGTCGGGGCAACGCCACACGCTGGGGGTGATCTTTCACGACGCGGGGTGAGGTCAGCTGTCGCGGCCGTAGACATCGTCGCGGAAGGCGATGCCGCGGTCGGTCGCGACGGCGGTGATATAGGTGAGGTAGACCGGCACCTCGACGGGGAGTGCGACCGCCTGTTCGGGGGTTTTCGATTTGGTGCGGATCGAGCGGTGGAGCAACCACTGGCCGAGTTTGCCCGCATCCTCGAGACGGATGCAGCCGTTGCTGAAATGGCGATCGGGCTTGGCGAGCAGCGCGCGATCGGGGGTGTCGTGGAGGTAGATGCCCTCGTCATTGGGGAAGAGGAATTTGACGCGGCCCATCGAATTGGCGCCGCCCGGCAGCTCGCGCAGCCGCAGCGCCTGGCTGCCTGCGGCGACCGCGGGCCAGTCGATTTCGGAGGCGTCGAGCTTGCGCGGGTTGGGACCCCAATCGGACAGCGCTTCCATCCGCAGCGAGGCGAGGGTGCGTCCAGCCAACACTTTGGGAGCGATGGATTTTTCGGCGAGATAGTCGGGGACATTCCAATAGGGGTTGAGGATCGCCCATTGCAGCTTGCCCGCGAGCATCGGCGTCTGGGTTTCCTTGGCGCCGACGACAACTTTCATCGAACCGACGCGCTTGCCCCCGCCATAATACCAGAGTTGGCTTGACGAGGCGTCGACGACGACATGATGGACATAGGGGCCGGGGAGGAGGCGCGCGCGGTCGAGGTTGAGGCGGAGGCGCGCCATCGCGTCCTTCGATGCGCCCTGGTCCTCTGCGCGGCCCATGAGGGTGCGGAGGCGGACATAATGTTCGCTCATCCAGCTCATATTCCTGAGGTAGGCGCCGAAATCCTTGGGGAAGGCGGCGGCGCGCAGCACGTCGTCGGCGTCCTGCTTTTTCGGTTTCAGCGAGCGGTCGGCATAGTCCATCTTCGCCTCGCCCGGGCGGCGCATGTCGCGGACGTAGCGCGCGAAGGCGGCCGACAGTTCGACCTCGGCGCGGGCGAGCGCCCGCGGAGCGCCGCCGCGCGCGGCGGCGATCAGCCCCTGAAGCTCGTCGACGTCATAGGCGGAGGGCTTCAGGCCATCGCGGCTCGCCGACGACAGATAGGCGAGCAGCGTGCCCGCCTCGGGCCCGACCTTGCCCGCGCGGACCCACAGCGGCTTGTAGCCGCGCGCGGCGTAGAAGCGTTTGATGTCGCCCCCGGCCTCCTCGCGGATCGCATCGCCAAGCGTTTCGCCCGCAAGCGCCGCGGGTGCGGCGATTGCGGGCGGGGCAAGCGTGCCGCCGAGGGCAAGCAAGGTTAGGAAAAGGGGAGCGCAGCGACGCCGCGCTCCCCGGATATGCGTGTTCAGCCGCGTTCTCCCAGCCGCGACGGAGCGGGCGGCGGCGGCGGGGGCGGCGTGTAGTTCGGATGGTAGATGCCGTCCGAGGTGTAATAGCCGTCGATGATGCCGTCGCCGTCGCGGTCGGCGGCGACGCTGCCCGGCACCGCGCCCGGCGGCGGGGGCGGGGCGACCGCGACTTCTTCCTTTTGGGTGCAGGCGGCGAGCGCGAGTGCCGCGACGGCACCGAGCATGATGGGTTGGAAACGCATTAGACCACTCCTTTTAAATGCGCATGGAAATTGCTTTCCAGCCGCGAGTGCCCAACCCCGAGATTTCAGCCCATGCCGACGATTAACAGCACGTCATTCATCCCGCGATCAGGGGTGGTTTTTGAACGATGATCTGCGCAATAGGTTCCCTGAGCCCGAGTGAGGCGGTGGACATGGCGGCGAGCGGGAGGTTAAGCCGGGCAAGGCCGATGGCCCCCACCCCAACCCCTCCCCTGAAGGGGAGGGGCTTTGAAAGAAAGGCATCGTCCATGAATTTTTCGCGGTTGCAGGCGACGAGCAAGATCGGCGACGACTGGGTCTATCCGCAGCCGCCGCTGCTCAACTTCGGCTGGCTGGAGGTCGACCGCGATCCGGCGCACCGGATTTACTGGGAGGAATATGGCTACCCGGCAGGCGAGCCGGTGATGTTCCTCCACGGCGGCCCCGGCGGCGCGTGCGCGCCGGCGATGGCGCGCTTCTTCGATCCGAAACGCTACCGCGTCATCCTGTTCGACCAGCGCGGGTGCGGCAAGAGCGAGCCCAATGTGGCCTCTTCAGGCCCGGCGGTGGCGCTCGCCAGGAACACGACCGCCGACCTGATCGGCGACATCGAGAAATTGCGCGAGAAGCTGGAGATCAGCGGGCCGATGCACGTGTTCGGCGGCAGCTGGGGCAGCACGCTCGCGATGGCTTACGCGATCGCGCATCCCGCGCATGTCGCGAGCCTGATCCTGCGCGGCATCTTCCTCGGCGCGTCGGAGGACCTGCTCTATCTCTATCAGGGCAATGCCGCGACGTGGGAGGCCGATCCGTACGGCCTGACCGCGCCGGGGGCCTATATCAAATATCCCGGGGAGTGGGCCGAGTTGCTGGGCGTGCTGACTCCGCAAGAGCGCGGCGACGTGATGGCGTCGTACAAGGCGATTTTCGACATGGTGCCCGCGACCGCGGCCGAGAGGGCGCGCCAGCTGAAAGCCGCGCTGACCTGGTCGCTCTGGGAGGGGGTGATTTCGAACATGATCCCCGAAACCGCCGACACCGGCAAGTTCGGCGAGGCCGATTTCGCGCTGTGTTTCGCGCAGATCGAGGCGCATTATTTCGCCAACGAGCTGTTCATTCCGGCGGGGCATTTCTTCGAGAATATCGACGTGCTCGCGGCGATCCCGGTGCATATCGTGCATGGGCGGTTCGACGAGGTCTGCCCGCTGACGCAGGCGTCGCGGCTGGTCGCGGCGCTGCGCGCGGCGGGGGCCGAGCCGGCGACTTATGTGGTGACCAACGCGGGGCACAGCGCGATGGAACGCGAGAATGCGCTGGCGCTGACCGCGGTGATGGATGGGTTGGCGGGGATCCGGGGGCGACTGTGAAGCAACGCGTCAAAGGCTTGCGGCAATTCGTCGATCTGGAACAGCAGCGCGACTGGATCGAGGGCAAGGCGGATTTGCGCGATGCCGATGAGCGCTCGGAATCGCTGGAGCAGCGTTTCAAATACGCCGCGCGCTTTCAAAAGCTGCTGCGCCGTCCGCAAGGAGAGGAGGTGCTGGCGATCCTCGGGCTCTACGCAAGCTGCATCCCGGTCCCGCGCATGACCGAGCGTCAATATTGGTCGGTTTCCTGCCTTCCGTCGACGTCCGACAAGCCGCTCGTCCGCGTCAATGCGAGCTGGATGGAGCTTTTCACGCTCTATGCGGACGGCGACGATCTGCGGGCGCGATTCATCGTGCATCTTTCGAATTTCACGACGGATCATTCCGCCGTCCCGGACAGGGTGGACGAACTCTTCCTCGAGCAAAGCGTCGCGGCGCCCGGGGATGCCGGTTATTTCTTTCCGCGCGGCGAGGATATGTTCGGGATCAAGGTGCGCGGGTCGGCCTCGATCCGCAAATTCCTTGCGACCCCGCGCGCGCTCAGCGCCATTCGGACATTCAATCTGACCCACATGAATCGGGGCCGGAACGCCTATCAGGCAAGCCACTGTTACAGCGTGGCGGATTATATGCAGGCCGATTGAGCTCGACCGGAGGCAGGAAGGCCGAAACAACGGACGCGAGCCCGTCGGCTCGCCGCGTCCGTTGCACGGCCGTGAATTACGGTGACAGCTTGCGGTCGCAAGGTCAGCATCTCGGTAAGTGGTGGCGACATGGGTCCGAAAGAGATAACGAAGCTGATCCTGCTCCTCGAAGCGCAGAAGGCCGTGCTGGATGACGATGAAGAAGAATACGATCTCTGACAGGCCGCAACTCGACAAGTTCAAGGAAGCCGCGCGCGACCTCGAAACCGACGACGATCCCAAGCGTTTCGACGAGCGCCTAGGGAAGCTGGTGAAGCATAAGCCGGTGCCGGAGAAGGGTAAATGACGAATCAGGCCATTGTTACGCCGCGATGGTCTTGGGCGGCATTTTTGATCGCGATGGCTGCCATTGCGTATTTCTCCACGCCTAGCTGGATAGTCCGCTTCATTGTCTTTCTCTGGCTGACCGTTCCAATAATCTGGTGGACCCGGAGACAGGTACGAAAGCTCGCGGTGAAGAAACCGAAATGAGCTGGGGTAGAGCAGCAGCGCTAGCGGTGATCCCGTGGGCTCTCTTTATGGCGGCGCTGGTTTCATATCAAATATGGAACGGAATGGCCGAGCACTATGGCTGGACCGACTTCACAAAACGGATGATTTCAATCGCCGTCATTTTCTATTGCGCCTGCACCGTCGCATTACGTTGGCGAATGCGGAACCGGTCAGATAACCAAATCGGTTAAAATCTCTTGACATAGCGTGACGCTCGGTGTAGGGATTTCTACATCATGGCGAATCGCGTCCACTGTAGGGCGCACGCCGATCACGGATGCTTGTGGGTTTGCAAACTACATAAACGCCACAAGTGTCACATCATGAAGAATTGCGAGTCGGGCCGGCGACCTTCCCATTTGCGGGAGGGCGTAGCGGCCCGACTGTTTTTGGGAGGCGTGGGCGATGGATGAGGTGATCGAGGGAGGGCGGACCGGGCCGCAGCGACGGCGTAACCGGAAGAATGGGTGGACGAAGGCGCGGCGCGAGGCCTTTCTGGCGGAGCTGGCGCAAAGCTGCAACATCCGCCGCGCGAGCGAAATCGCCGGCCTGACGCAGAGCGGTGCCTATCGGTTGCGGCAACGCGATCCGGTGTTCGCGCGGCAATGGCAGGAGGCGCTGACGCTGGGTTACGAGCGACTGGAGCTGGCGTTGCTGCGCCGCGCGCTGGAAGTGATCGACGGGATGGAGCTCGACGAGCGCGCCGAGCAGGTCGAGAAGATGACGGTTGCGCAGGCGATCGATGTCCTGCGCCAGCATCGCGAAAGCGTGTTACGCGGGCAGGCGCGCGGCCGGCGACCGCAGGGACGGCATGTGGCGACGCAGGAAGAGACCGACGCCGTGCTGCTGAAACGCATTGCGATGATCAAGCGCCAGCGCGCGCGGCGCGCGGGCGTGGTCGATGGCGGCGAGCTTGCCGCGCTCCCGGCCGCCGACCCCGGTGCCGCGAAGGATGATGGTGCGTGAAGGCCGGGACGGGCCGGACCGCGGAAGAATTGCGGGCCGCTTCGGACAATATGCTGGATCAGGCGCGCGATCTGACGCCGGAGGAATTGCGCCGCCTTCTGGCTGGTCTGACCGAAGTGCAGAAAGCCGAACTGGTGACGCGCTGGTTCGGATTCGAAAATGAAGGGCAGCGCGATCCGCCGGGCGACTGGCGGATCTGGCTGATCCGCGCCGGGCGCGGGTTCGGCAAGACGCGCGCGGGGGCCGAATGGGTGAGCGAGGTGGCACGTAATAACGCCGAGGCGCGCATCGCGCTGGTCGCGGCGACGCAGGCCGACGGGCTGCGCGTGATGATCGAGGGGCCGAGCGGGTTGCTCGCAGTGGCGCGGCCGGGCGAGGACCCGCGCTGGGTGCTGGGGCGGCGCGAACTGCGCTTTTCGAGCGGCGCGGTGGCGACGCTCTATTCGGCCGAGGCGGGCGAGGAATTGCGCGGGCCCGAACATCATTTCGCCTGGTGCGACGAGCTGGCGAAGTGGCGGCGGGGCGAGGCGGCGTGGGACAATCTGATGCTGGGAATGCGGCTGGGCGAACGGCCGCGCGTCGTGGTGACGACGACGCCGCGGGTCAATGCGGTGATGCGGCGCGTGATGGCGGCGCCGGGGCTGGCCGAAACGCTAGGACGGACGCGCGAGAATCCGTGGCTGCCGGGGAGTTTCGTCGCCGCGATGCTCGAAAGCTATGGCGGGACGCGGCTGGGGCGGCAGGAGCTCGACGGCGAGCTGCTCGAGGATGTCGAGGGCGCGCTGTGGACGCGCGGGCTGATCGAGCGGTGCCGGGTCGATGCGGACGGCATCGGCAAGGTGGCGCGCGTGGTGATCGGGGTCGATCCGCCGGCGACGAGCCATGGCGATGCGTGCGGGATCGTCGTTGCGGCGGCGCTGCGCGACGGGCGGCTGGCGGTGATCGAGGATGCGAGCGTCGAACGGGCGCTGCCGGGCGTGTGGGCGCAGGCGGTCGCCGCCGCGGCGGCGCGCTGGGGCGCCGACCGCGTGGTCGCCGAGAGCAATATGGGCGGCGAGATGGTTGCGAGCACCTTGCACGCGGCGGAAATGACGCTGCCGGTGCGCGCGGTGCATGCGAGCGTCGGCAAGGCGCGGCGCGCCGAGCCGGTCGCGCTCGCTTATGAGCGCGGGCAGGTGGTGCACGCGGGGGTGTTCGCCGCGCTGGAGGACCAGCTTTGCGGGCTCCAGACGGGCGGCGGCTATGCCGGGCCGGGGCGGTCGCCCGACCGGGCCGATGCGTGCGTTTGGGCGCTGGCGGCGTTGCTGGAGGGGCTTCGGAAGGGGAAGGAGCCGGGGGTTAGGCGGGTTTAGGCAACCTTCGTCATCCCGGACTCGTCACCCCGGACCTGATCCGGGGCCCGGGATCCGCCTTTTCCTTCAAGACAAGGCAGGCCCCGGTCAAGCCCGGGGTGACGTGGGTAGAAGCACGGCGTCGCGGGGCGACGGATAGGAGAATTTCATGAACTGGTTTGGCCGGAAGGCCGCGCAGCATGCTGCGCGGCCCGCTTTGTCGCGGGTGTATGGGAGTTGGTCGGCGCCCGCGCCGCTGCCCTATGAGGCGCAGCTGCGTGAGGGGTATCTGGGCAATGCGATTGTCCAGCGGGCGGTGCGGCTGGTGGCGGAAGCCGCTGGGAGCGCGCCTTTGGTGGCGAGCGATCCCGCTTTGGCGGCGCTGCTGGCGGGGACGTCGGGCGGGCAGGGGCTGATCGAGACGCTGGCGTCGCAGCTGCTGCTCCATGGCAATGGCTATGTGCAGATATTGGCCGATGGCGCGGGCGCGCCCGCCGAGCTGTTCGCGCTGCGCCCCGAGCGGGTGACGGTCGAGGCCGACGCGCGCGGGTGGCCGGTTGCCTATCGGTACAAGGCGGGCGGGGCAGGCGTGGTGCTGCCCGCCGAGGATGGCGCGGGGCGGACGGCGGTGGTGCATGTGAAGGCGCTGCATCCGCTCGACGATCATTATGGCGCGGGGTGTCTGGGCGCGGCGGGCGCTGCGATCGCGGCGCATAATGCGGCGGCGAGGTGGAACGCGGCGCTGCTCGACAATGCGGCGCGGCCTTCGGGGGCGTTGGTGCATGATCCGGGCGACAAGGGGATGCCGCTGTCGGCCGAGCAGGTCGACCGGCTGCGCGAGGAGCTGGCCGAGAGTTTCGCGGGCGGGGCGAATGCGGGGCGGCCGTTGCTGCTCGAGGGCGGATTGAAGTGGCAGGCGCTGAGTTTGACGCCCGCCGAGATGGATTTCCTGGCGCTGAAGGATTCGAGCGCGCGCGAGATCGCGATGGCATTCGGGGTGCCGCCGATGCTGCTCGGGCTGCCCGGCGATGCGACCTATGCCAATTATCGTGAGGCGAACCGCGCGCTGTGGCGGCTGACGGTGCTGCCTTTGTGCGCGAAGATCTTGGGGGCGATTTCGCAGGGGCTGGCGGGCTGGTTCGACGGGGCGGCGTTGCGCGTCGACCTCGATAAGGTGCCGGCGCTGGTGGAGGACCGGATGGCGTTGTGGCGCGAGGTGTCGGCGGCCGACTGGCTGACGGCGAATGAGAAGAAGGCGCTGCTGGGAGTGGACTGACCGTCGCCCCCGCGGAGGCGGGGGCCGGGGTCGGCCTAACTCGGCATCGCTCCGTAAAACGACAGCGGCCCCCGCCTTCGCGGGGGCGACGGGAGTAATCGACATGGATGAGGAAGAGGCGCTGGCGCGGCTGATCGCGCTGGCGGGGATGGGCGCGGCCGGAGCTTCCGGTGCGCCCGATGCGGCGCTGCTGCGCGCGGTGGTCGAGGAAGCGAGCGAGCTGGGGGCGCGGCGGGCGCTGGCGCGGCTGGGGCTCGCCGACGAAGCGGCGCGCGATGATATGGTCGATTTGCGGCAGCTGCTTGGCGCGTGGCGCGATGCGAAGTCGAGCGCGTGGAAGGCGGCGGTCGACTGGGCGGTGCGCGGCATGCTCGCGCTGCTGGTCGTCGGGCTGGCGGTGAAGCTGGGGCTGCCGGGGCTTTTGAAGTGACGGTCGGAACGAAACAGGCCCTCCCCCAACCCCTCCCGCAAGCGGGAGGGGGGATCAGGTTCGCGGGTTACGCATCGGTGTTCGACCGGGTCGATCGCGGCGGCGATGTGGTGCGTGCGGGGGCTTTCGCCGCGAGTTTGGGCGCGCGGCGCGCGGTGCCTTTGCTGTGGCAGCATCGGCCGAGGGCGGTCGTCGGGACGATCGAGACATTGGCGGAAGATGCGCGCGGGCTGCGCGTCGTGGCGCGGGTGACGCATCCGACCGCGGCGGCGCTGGTCGCGCGCGGGGCGCTGACGGGATTGTCGTTCGGGTATCGGGTGCGCGCGGCGCGCGGGAGCAATCCGCGCGAGCTGCTGGCGCTCGACCTGGCCGAGGTGAGTTTGGTCGCGATGCCGATGCAGCCGCTGGCGCGGGTGATTGCGGTGGATTTTCAGAAGGAGTGACGGGCATGGAAATGGAAGTGAAAGCGGATGCGCTGGACGGCGCGTTCGATGCGGTGCTGGCGGCCGAGGCCGTCGATGAGCTGAAGGCGTCGGTTGCGGCGCTGAAGGCACAGGTCGATGCCCAAGCGGTGGCGGCGTCGCGGTTGCCGCTCGACGGGGCGAAGGCGGCCGATCCGGCGCGTGACGCCTTTGTCGAACGCTATTTGCGGCGCGGGATCGACGCGGGGGTCGAAATGAAGAGCCTGTCGGGGGCGTCGGGCGGCGAGGGCGGCTATGCGGTGCCGCGCGAGATCGACGGGGCGGTTGCAGGCACGCTGAAGTCGCTGTCGCCGATCCGTAGCATCGCGACGGTCGTGCAGACGGGGACGAGCGGCTATCGCAAGCTGGTTGCGACCGGATCGATGGGCGCGGGCTGGGTCGGCGAGACGGCGGCGCGGCCCGAGACCGCGACGCGCAGCTTTGCCGAAATCGCGCCGCCGTCGGGCGAGCTTTACGCCAATCCGGCGGCGAGCCAGGCGATGCTCGACGATGCGATGTTCAACGTCGAGGACTGGCTGGCCGACCAGATCGCGCGCGAATTCGCGGTCGCCGAGGGCGGCGCCTTCGTGAACGGAAGCGGCACGAACCGGCCGAAGGGTTTCCTGACCTATACGACGACGAACGAGATCGACAGCGTGCGCGCGTTCGGCACGCTGCAGCATCTGGCGACGGGCACCGCGGGCGCGTTCCCGGCGGCGAACCCGCAGGACAAGCTGGTCGAGCTGGTCCATTCGCTGAAGGCGCCGTATCGCCAGGGCGCGACGTGGGTGATGAATTCGGACACGCTGGCGCGCATCCGCAAGTTCAAGACGACCGATGGTGCGTTCATCTGGCAGCCGGGGATGGTCGAGGGGCAGGCGGCGAGCCTGCTCGGCTATCCGGTGGTCGAGGCCGAGGACATGCCCGACGTCGCGGCGAACAGCCTGTCGATCGCGTTCGGCAATTTCCGCGCCGGCTACCTCGTCGCCGACCGCGGCGAGACGCGCATCCTGCGCGATCCGTTCAGCAACAAGCCCTTCGTGCATTTTTATGCAACCAAAAGGGTCGGCGGTGCGATCATCGATTCACAAGCCATCAAGCTGATGAAATTCGCCGCCAGCTGACAAGGGGCTGGTGCGCGATGGGCGCCCGGCCTTTGGCCCCTTTCCCTTTCGGGGCTGGGGTCGGGCGCTTATTTACCGGGTTTGGTAGCCTTGAGGTCGGCTACAGCCTCTATATCTGCGGTAAGTTCTCTGGCGATTCTGTTGAAGCCCATTCGGCTCAAAAGAGAGGCATCGATGCGACTGCTGCTGATGATTTCGCGCGCTGCGATTAAATTTGCCGAATAGCCGTCGAGGTCCTTTTGCCGACGGGATTCGAACCCCTTTGCCATATGGGCAGCTACGAGTGGTATGTCTTGCGCAGGAAAAGTTCTGGCGCCGGCCGAAGCGATAATATTATCGGCAATCGATCCGATGGCGCGAGTTTCAGGTGTGTCGGCCATCATCCGGTCATAGGGGAGTTTGGACCATGACGTCATGGCATCCTTGAACAGCGTCAGGTTTTTGTAGGTTTCCAGAACGGGCCAGCAGGTCTGGATGGCTCTGAGTATGCCCTCATCGGTGACTCCGTTGCAGCCACTGAGGTCGCCGCGCTTGTCGGGCGCGATGTCGATTCCGGCAGCGCTGACTTCGACAATATAGCGCAGGGCGTCGTCATGTGGGCCCTTATAAGGTTCAGTCTGCGCGACGGCATTGTTCTGCGCGATGGAAGGTGCACTGCAAAGCGCAAGGAGGAGAAACGGCAGGGCCAACAATGGTTTCATGGCGGCCAATCTCTGCGAGAGCCCGGGATGTGTCAATCGCCCCGCTTTCGCGGGAGGCACAGGCTCCAGGGTCCAGGCCCATTACTTAGGGGTCCGACGAAAGCGAAAGGAAAGGTGATGACGGAAACGCTGTTGCCGGGCGATGTCCCGGTGAGCCTGGATGAGGCACGCGGGTGGTTGCGGATGGGGGCAACGATCGACGATGCGGTGGTGGCCGGACTGATGCGCGCCGCGACCAATATTTGCGAGGCATTTGTCGGCCAGTGGCTGATGGTGCGCGCGGCGGAAGAGACGTTGCCGATCGGTGCGGGGACTGTGCGATTGGGTGTCCGCCCGGTCGTTGGGGTCGATGCGGTCGTGCTGTTGGCCGACGCGATGACGAGCGGGGGCGGCGAGGCGGTGCTGGCGGCAGACGATTATCGAGTGATGATCGCGCGCGACGGCAGTGCGCGGCTGACGATCAATCATCCGGGCGTTGCGCGGCAGATTCGCGTCGCATATCGCGCCGGCATGGCCGACGATGTCAACCGAATCCCCGAGGCGATCCGGCAGGGCATCGTGCGGATGACGCAGCATTTATACGACGCGCGCGACAAAGCGGATGCGGCGCCGCCGGCGGTGATCGCGGCGCTGTGGCAGCCGTGGCGGCGGCTCAGCCTGGGCGGCGGGCGATGAGCAGCGCCGAGCAGGCGGTGCGCGCGAGGGCGCTGGCGCTGCTGGCCGGCGACGAGGCGCTCGCGGGCCTGGTCCATGGCATATTCGACGGGACACCGCCGCGCGCGAGCGCGCCCTATGTCACGGTCGGCGCGGCCGAAGGCGCCGATTGGGGAACCAAGGACCGGGCGGGGCGCGAAATCCGCCTGACACTGGCGCTGGCTGGCGTGGGGAGCGGGGTCGATGATCGGGCGGCGGCGCGGATTGAGGTCGCGGCGATGGGGCTGCGCGGACCCGCCGGTGTATGGACGGTGATGGGGGCGCGGATTGTGCGCACGCGGTTCGGCTATGCGCGCGACGGTGGGTGGCGGCATGAGGTGGTGGTGCGGTGCCGGTGTCTTCAGGGATAGGTCGTCGCCCCTGCGAAGGTGGCGATTGCGTGGTCTGCGAACGGAAAGAGAGGATGACGGCTTTCGAGCGGAAGCGGACGTTTTCGAGATTTAGCTATTCGGGATTTTCGTGCCGCCAGCCTCGGCCGCTAGCAAAATCATTCACGACCCCCATACTGTAGAGATACGCCAGTGCCACAGGGACTATCCACCATACATCCCAGGTGCCCCCTGTCGCTGACTCTATGCCAAAACGGGCTAAAAACACCGCTCCTGTCGCAAGGCCGGTGATGACAGTCATCAAGATTGTCAGATGAACGCCACCGATTATCCTTCGCTTGAAATCCTGCATCGCATACTCCCCGCTGTTGCTGTTGGCCTGTTATGCAGATTGTAATGGGCTAGCGAAACGGATGTCCACTTTCCACCTCATTACAGCCATTTGTTGCCAACCTGGCTGCAATGACCGGAAACGACCGGAAGCAGACATTGGCGCCTAGAAGCGAGGGTTTGGGTTGGCTTGGTCTTTTGGTGGGGGCCCAACCACGTCCCAATGTTCAGCAATCTTACAGTCTTCAAGTCGAAAAACATCAGCGATGGCGTAATATGGCGCTCCAGCTGCGGGCGTAAACCGGCCGTGCAAAAAGACCATGTCGCCCTCCGCGATCGTTCGCACCACCTCCCAACGAGGCTGCGGTACAGCGGCAATCAACTGCTCTAAAAAACCTGCCGCCGCCTCTCGTGTGCCTTGCGGGACGTCGGGCTTATGCTCGACAAAGTCCGGCGTCATGTACCGTTCGAACGCGGCGCGCGGCTGAAGGCCAACAAGCCCTTCATTATAGAAGTTCAGCACTATCTTGCGGTTTTCTTCCGCAGACCCGTCGCAGACCGCTCCTGGCGTAAAAGATGTCGCCGATGTTGCTGAACAACTGACCAGCGCGGCCGCTGCAGTTATGATCCACACGGATGATTTGCTCATTTGCGGCTCCTCGCGACGACAATGCATAGCAATTGAATGTCCGTTCACCACCCCGTTTCCGTCAATCCGCTCCGATCGGGGGGTATGACGGCAATCGACCGATTGCGGACATTATCGTATCCGCTAGGCTGACCGTATGAAAACAGCGAACATTACGGCAGCAGTTGCGATTGTGCTTTGGTTGGGGCTGGCGATGCTCGGGCGTGATAGCCTAATCGATGTCCTCGTTGACGACGTTCCGGACTGGCCGACGATGACGAGCATTGACTTCGGGATCGTCTTGCCGATGTCGGTAGCAACAGCACTACTGGCTTGGGCTTGGCTGTGTAATGGCTTCTTGTGTCGGCCTTGGGCGCTGGCCGCTCCGTCGGTCATGTGCCTTGCCGCGATACTCCCGTATATATTGGTGATGGGCGGCGGTGTCTGATGCCTGCTCCCCCTACCCCAAATGCGGCGTTGCGCCCTCGCCTCAGGGATGACGGCAAACGATCAATTGCGGGCTTTCGGTACCAATTGCACGATGCGGCGCGACGGGATAACTTGTCCATGGTGATCATATGAAACGGTTCCTATTCATAGGGCTTATGGTTCCCAGCATCGCGGTAAGCGGCTGCAATCCCAGTTCGGCCCGCCAAGATGCCGTGGAAAGCACTGCGTCCGAAGGAGGCTTAGATACAGGTGTTCAGTTTGCGCTGACGCCCGAAGCCCGCCGAGTGCTCGAACGTCGGGCGGAGCAAGGCGATGGTGCAGCGGCACACCGGATTGCCCAGCACTATGGCATGGCTGGTGGAGACAGCGGGTTCGCTGGCGATCCTAAAAACAGTGTCGAAGAGGATCGGTGGTTGAAACGTGCTTCCGAGCTCGGTTACGAGTCCGCGAAGCTTTCGTGGGCAGTAAAGACGGGACGCCGCGATTGCCCCGGCGCACGTCGAATGCTGGCTGATCTAGTCAGAAACGGCTCGAATGCTGGGATACGGGACGCCGCCCAAGCATGGATAGATGACGATTATCTTTGCCGCTGAGGCGGAAATATTCAGCGTCCGCTTCCCACCCCTTGGCCGACATTCGCATCTTATGGCGATCACTCGCCGGGCAGCGAGTTGTTCGCTTTGTAATCCTTAAACTTGTCGGTGAAATTGGCGTGGTAATCCTCGACCTGCATGTCGGCGTCTTCGGCCGCGACCTTTTCGGAATCGCCGCCCGAGCGGCCCAGCGCGATCACCGCCTTGCGAAAGGCATCGCGTTCGGCGGAGCAGTTCGCCTTGAGCGCCAGTAGATATTCCGCCTCTTCGACCTTGGCTTCGAGCGCCTTCTTCATGTCGTCGCGCAGACATTTGGTGAACGCGGCGCGCGTCGTGTCGACCGCCGCGCTCGGCGACGGCGCCATGACGGCCAAAAGCAATGTGGTGATCAGCATCCTGCGACTCCCCGTTTGCGCATGATTTTATGTGAGGAGATTAAACGATGACAATCGAAAATGGGAGCGCTTTTCTGCTCAAGGTCGGCAACGGCGAAGCGCCCCCGACCTATCGGACGGTCGCGGGGCTGCGCACCACCCAGCTGTCGATAAACGGCGAGGCGGTGAACGTCACGACCAAGGATTCGGGCGGGTGGCGCGCGCTGTTGCCCTGCGCCGGCGTGCGGTCGGTTTCGGTCAGCGCGGCGGGCATCTTTACCGGATCGGATGCCGAAATCCGGCTGCGCGGCCATGCGCTGGCCGGGACGATCGACGATTATGAGCTGAGTTTCGAAAGCGGCGAGCGGATGCGCGGGCGTTTCCTGGTCACGCGGCTCGACTATGCCGGCGATTATAATGGCGAGCGCAATTACACGCTGAACCTGGAATCGAGCGGCGCGGTGGTGAGCCTGTGAGCGGGGCCCCCATGAACACGGCCAACGCATTGCGCGGCGAGGCCGAGCTGCGCGTCGGCGAGCGGGTGTTTGTGCTGCGCCCGAGCTTTGCCGCGCTGGTCGCGGCGGAAAGCGAGCTGGGGCCGCTGTTCGCGCTGGTCGAGCGTGCGGCCGATGGGCGGCTGGGGCTGGGCGAGCTTGCCGTTCTGTTCTGGCACTGTGTGAAGGAGCGGCCGGAGGCGCTGACGCGCGAAGGCGTCGGCGAGGCGGTGGTGGCGCAGGGGCTGGCGGGGGTGACCCCGGCGCTGCGCGTGCTGCTGGGGCAGATATTGCAGGGGCGGTGAGGTGAGCGTCGAGGGGCTTTTTTGTTCGGCAACGCCGCCGTTGCTCGGCCTGATGGCGCGGGTCGCCGGGTGGCGGCCCGACGAGTTCTGGAAGGCGACGCCCGCCGATGTTCGCGCGGTGCTGGCGGGTTGGGTCGAGGCGGACGCCGATGCGTCGTTCGACCGGACGGCGCTGGCGGCGATGATGGAGCAATTTCCCGATGGATGAAGTCGATGAAATGGTGGTCGCGGTGCGCGCCGATACGGGCGCGTTTCGCCGCGAGATCGGCGCGCTGCGCGGCGAGCTGGAAGGCTCGCTGGGCGCCGGTGCCGAACAGGCGGGGCGCGCGATCGAGCGGGCGCTGACGCGCGCGGTGGTCAGCGGCAAGCTGGGGTTCGAGGATCTGAAGCGGCTGGCGATGTCGGTGATGGCGGATATTGCGCGCGCGGCGATGTCGAGCGGCTTTGCTTCGCTGGGTGGCGGACAGTCGGGTGGTGGTGGTGGCGACCTGTTGTCGCTCGGTACATCGATCGCGATGGCGCTGTTCGGGGCGCCGGGGCGGGCGACGGGCGGGCCGGTGAGCGCCGGGCGCGCGTATCGCGTCGGCGAACGCGGGCCCGAACTGTTCGTGCCGACCGCGAGCGGACGGATCGAGCCGGCGGGCGGCCCGGTGCGCAACATCGCGATCACGGTCAATGTGCATGGGCAGGCGGGGAGCGAGCCGCAGCGGCTGGCGCAGACCGGGCGGCAGCTGGCGCGCGCGGTGCGGCGCGCGGTTGCGGCGGGCGAAGACTGATGGGCTGGGCGCTCGTCGCGGCGGCCGAGCCGCATCATCGGAAGGGCTGGCTCAAGCGGTTCGATCCGCGATATTGGACGGTCGATTTCGCGCGGCCGATGATGGCGAGCGTGACGAGCGATGCGCCGGGGGCGCTGCGCGTCGAGGCGGTGTTTTACCGGAAGCAGGACCTGGCGGGGCTGATCTGGGAGGCCGAGGACCGGTGGGACCATCCGTTGCTCGCCTATGAGACGCGGCGCGATTTTCGCCATACGCAGCTCAAATTCCGCTGGCGGTCGGGCGGGGTGAAGCCGCTCGATGCGCTGCACGGGCCGACGCTGACGATCGAGGGGCGCGATGCGGCGGGGGAGCCGCGCGCCTGGTTTGTGCGATTGTGGAATTATGCGGTGGGGACGGGCGAGGATGCGCTCGTCAGCCTCGATTTCGATGCGCTCGACGGCGGTTTCGTGCTGCCGGGCGAGGGCGATCCGGTGTGGGCGGGGGACATCGACCGGATGTTCATTTCGCTGGTGCCGCCGACCTATGACGGCGGCGACGGTGTGCTGGGGGCGCCGGTCGCGGGCTGGGCCGAGATGAGCGACATCGCCGCTTCGGGATCGGGATCGGTGCTGGCGATCGGCGATGTGGTGATGCCCGAGCATGGGTTGGGCATCGCGAGCGGCTATGACGACAGCTATCACCTGACCCCGGCGCGGCTGGTACGGCAGATCGTCCAGCTCGGCTATCGCGGCGACGTCGTCCATTATGTCGGGATGAGCCATTATATGCGGCTCGAGGCGTCGGGCGGCGGCTTTTATGCGAGCCTCGCCGGGGGCGTGCTCAATGCGCCGTGCGCGGCGTGGCACGCGGGGTTCGCGGCGGCGTGCCGCGACGCGGGGCTGGGGGTGATCTGGTCGCTCTCTTATGAATATTTCGACGCGTATTGCTGGGGCGACTGGAAGCAGCGGGCGGGCGATGGTTCGCCCGCGCTGACCGGATGGGAGCCGCCGTCGACCTTGCTGTCGCCGGCGAATGCGGTGGCGATGGGATATTTGCAGTTCGTCGCGCGGGCGTTTGTCGCGATCGGGGCGGCGGCCGGGCTGCCGCCGAAATTCCAGGTCGGCGAGCCGTGGTGGTGGATCGCCAGCGGGGGGCGGATTTGCGCGTATGACGCCGCGACGACGGCGGCGCTGGGCGGTGCGAGCGTCGCGATTGCCGATGTGCGCGGGGCGCTGGGTGCGCCGCAGCTGGCGATGCTCGATGCGCTGGGGGCGCTGCTCGCGGCGTCGACCGACGCGCTGGTCGCCGCGGCGCGCGACGAGGCGGGGGCGGCGGGGCTGACGAGCCATTTGCTCGTCTATCTGCCGACGGTGCTCGATCCGGCGGCGCCCGCGGTGCGGCGCGCCAATGTGCCGCTCGGCTGGGCGGCGCCGGCTTTCGATGTGTTGCAGCTCGAGGATTATGACTGGGTCACCGGCGGGCGCGGCGCGGAGACGGCGAGTGCGCGGGGCGCGATGACGTTGCGGCTCGGGTATCCGATGGAAGAACAGCATTATTTTTCGGGGTTCGTGCTGCTGCCCGAACAGCGGGCGGGGTGGGCGGCGATTGCCGATGCCGCGGATAGCGCGCGGCGCGCGGGGGTGGCGCGGGCTTTTGTCTGGGCGCTGCCGCAGGTGGCGCGCGATGGGTATGTGATTTTTGACGGGGAGGATGCGGTGCAGGCTTTCGATGCGGTGGATTTCCCCTTGGCGATCGGGCGCGAGGCGATGGTCGCGACCGAATTTTCGACGCAGATCGTGAGCTCGCCATCGGGGCACGAGCAGCGCGCGAGCGAATGGGCCGAGGCGCGGATGCGCTACGATGCGGGGCCGGGGATCCGGTCCGAGAGCGATGTGCGGGTGCTGGCCGATTTCTTTCGCGCGCGGCGCGGCGCGGCGCGGGCGTTTCGCTTTCGCGATCCGTTCGATAGCAGCTCGGCGGCGGATGGCGGGTTGCCGGCGGCGAGCGACCAGATGCTCGGTGTCGGTGATGGGGCGCGGCGGCAATTTGCGCTGGTGAAGCGTTATGGCGCGGGGGATGCGGAACAGGTGCGCGCGATCCGGCTGGCGGTCGAGGGCAGCGTGCGCGTGTCGGTCGATGGGCTGGAGACCGGGGGATTCCAGGTGACGGGCGAGGGTGAGGTGCTGCTCGATGTGGCACCGGCGTCCGGGGTGGCGGTGCGCGCGGGTTTCCTGTTCGATGTCCCGGTGCGCTTTGCCGAGGATCGGCTCGAGGCCAGCCGCGCGACCTTCCTGGCGGGCGAGATGGCGAGCGTGCCGCTGGTCGAGGTGCGGGCGCCATGGTGATGTCAGAAACGTTGAACGCAGCGCCGGGATGGCTGCGCGAGGAGCTGGTGACGCTGGCGTGGTGCTGGCGGCTGGCGCGGCGCGACGGGGTGGTGATCGGGCTGACCTCGCACGACCGCGACCTGATGGTCGGCGGGATCGCCTATCGCGCGGCGCCGGGGATGAAACCATCGGCGCTGGAGACGAGCGACAGCCTCGACGCCGCGACGATGGATCTGGAAGGGGCTATCGCGAGCGACGCGATCGCGGCGCGCGACCTCGATGCCGGGCGCTGGGATGGCGCCGAGCTGGAATTGTTCGTGACCGACTGGAGCGCGCCCGGCATGGCGCCGGTGACGGTTGCGCGCGGGTCGCTGGGTGCGGTCGAGCGGCGCGGGGCGGCCTTTGCAGCGGAACTGCAGGGGGTGACACGATTGCTCGACCGGCCGGTGTGCCCGGCGACCTCGCCAAGCTGCCGCGCGATGCTGGGCGACCCGGCGTGCCGCGTCGATCTGGCGCCGCGCACGCATTTGCGGCGGGTGATCGCGGTCGACGGGCGCGCGGTGACGCTCGACAGCGTTGCCGCCGGAATGGCGTTCGGCGAACTGCTGTGGATGGATGGCGCCAATTGCGGATTGGCGAGCCCGGTGATCGGCGTGGACGGGAGCGTGCTGCATCTGGCCGAGGCGCCGGTCTTTGCGCCGGTGTTCCCGGCGCGGGTGCGGTTGACCGAGGGGTGCGACAAGCAGCTTGCGACGTGCCGCGACCGTTTTGCCAATGCGGTGAACTTTCGCGGAGAGGCGCATTTGCCGGGTAACGACCTGCTGACGCGTTATCCCGGTGGATGATGTGGGCGCGCGAGCCTTTGCGGCCGCGCGAACGATGGTGGGGGTGCCCTTCCGGCCGCAGGGAAACGGCCCGGCGACGGGGCTCGACTGCGTCGGGCTGGTGTGGGCAGCCTATGCGGCGGCGGGGCGGCGGCTGGTGCGGCCGGTGGGCTATCCGCTGCGTGGTTGGGCGCGCGCGCGGGTCGAAGCCGGGCTGGTCGCGGCGGGGTTCGTTCCGGCCGACGGGGAGACCCGCGATGGCGATGTCGCGCTGATCGCCTTGGCGGCGGGGCAGTTTCATCTGGGGCTGATCGGGCCGGAGAGCCTGGTGCACGCGCATGCCGGGCTGCGGCGGGTGGTGGAGACGCCACTTGGCGACGGATTGCGGGACGTGATGCGGTGGCGATTGAAACTCCTTCCCCCTTGATGGGGGAAGGATACGAGCCTTGCCCGCGCAGCGGGTCAGGCGAAGTTGGATGGGGGTGACGGTGCGTCCTTCGGCCTCCGGTTCAGACCGAGGCCGCACCCCCACCGCTGCGACTAGCCAGCAAGCTGGCAAGTCTCGCTGCCTCCCCCATCGAGGGGGAGGGACAGAAGATTCAGGAGTGCTTCATGGCGACTTTGGTGCTGACGGTGGTCGGCGGGATTGTTGGCGGGCCGGTCGGCGCCGCGATCGGGGCGGCGGTGGGTCAGCAGATCGACGCGGCGATTTTCAAACCCAAGGGACGCGAGGGGCCGCGGCTCGCGGACCTGAAGATCCAGGCGTCGACCTATGGCCAGCAGATCCCGCAGCTGTTCGGGACGATGCGCGTCGCGGGGAGCGTGATCTGGGCGACCGACCTGATCGAGAGGCGGAACAAACGCGGCGGCGGCAAGGGGCGGCCGTCGACGACCGAATATAGCTATGCCGTGTCGCTCGCGGTTGCGCTGTCGTCGCGGCCGATCCGGGGGATCGGGCGCATCTGGGCCGATGGCAATTTGCTGCGCGGATCGAGCGGGACGTTCCAGGAGCGCTGCACCTTTCGCTGGCATGACGGAGGCGACGATCAGGCGGTCGACCCGCTGATCGCGTCGGCGCTGGGGCCGGCGTCGGCGAGCGCGTTTCGAGGGCTTGCCTATGCCGTCTTCGAAGAGCTGGAGCTGGGCGCCTTCGGCAACCGGATTCCGTCGCTGACCTTCGAGGTCGAGGCCGATGCGGGGAGCGTCGACGCGGGGATGATCGGGAACAGCCTGCTCGGCGAGGCGGGGCGCTGTGCCGGCGAATGGCCTTTTGCCGGCTATGCCGCATCGGGCGACCGCGCGCGCGACGCGCTGGCGCCGCTGTTCGAGGTCGACGGCGTACGGCTGGCGAGCGGGGCGGGCGCGTGGCGGCTGGCGCCGGCGGCGCTGACGGGTGCGCCGCTCGCGCTGGACGATTTCCGCGAAACGCGGCGGGGCGAGGCGGTGGGCGACCGAACCGAACAGCACCGCGCGCCGCTGTCGTCGCTGCCCGGCACGATCCGGTTGCGCCACTATGAACCCGAACGCGATTATCAGCTGGGGCAGCAGTCGGGGTGGGTCGCGGGCGGCGGGGTGCGCGACGAGCGGATCGACCTGCCCGCGGTACTGCCCGCGGCGTCGGCGCGGGCGCTGGTGCAGCGGATCGCCGCCGCCGCCGCGGACGGGCGCGAGACGCTGGTCTGGCAAGCCGATCTCGCGGCGCTGGCGCTGCCCGTCGGGCATATCGTGACGCTGGCCGACGGCAGCGCGTGGCGACTGGCGGCGCGGACCGTTCGCGGACAAGAAATCCTGCTCGAACTCCGGCGCCACCAGCCGCTGCCCATCGTCGACCTGCCTGCGGCGCCCGGGGTGCCGGTGAGCGCCCCCGATTGGCCCGATGCGGCGGGCCTGATCCATATATTCGACCTCCCGAACCTGGGTAGCCCGGCCGCATCGGCGCCGCGGATCCTGATCGCGGGCGCCGGCAGCAACGACGGCTGGCGCGGCGCCGATTGCTGGTTCGTACCGGCGGCCGGTTCGGAACCGATTCCCGTCGGCACGGTGCGGCCGGCGGCGGCGCTGGGGCAGCTTGCCGAACCGCTGGCGGCGGCGAGCGATTGCCTGTTCGATCTGGCGAGCACCTTGGTGGTAACGCTGGTCAATCCGGCGATGACGCTGGAATCGGTGGGCGATGCCGCACTGCTGGGCGGCGCGAACCGGGCGATGGTCGGCGGCGAATATTTGCAGTTCGGGATGGCCGAGGTCGTGGAGCCGGGGATGTGGCGTCTGTCGCGCTTGCTGCGCGGGCGCGCCGGGACCGCGAGCGAAATGGCGCATGCGGCCGGCGCACCCTTTGTGCTGCTCGACGATCCCGCGCTCCTGATGTTGCCCGATGCGCTTGCGGCGATGGCGGAGGGCGGCGGCGCAATTTTGCAATGGGCGCCGCGCGGCGGGACGGCGTTGACCGAGATCGAGGTCCCGGCGGCGGCGCGGGCGCTGCGGCCGCTGGCGCCGGTGCATGGGCGAGTCCGGCCCGACGGCGCGGGGGGTGTGACCATTGCTTGGGTCAGGCGCAGCCGCATCGACACCGGCTGGCGCGACCAGGTCGACCAGCCGTCCGGCGAAAGCCGCGAGAGGTGGCGGATCGCCTTGTCGCCGCCGGTTCCGGGAATTGGGCCGTGGGAGCAGGATGGTCCGGCGCTGAGTATCGGCGCCGCCGAAATGGCCGGGCTGCCGCCCGGCTGCACGATCGCGATTCGCCAGGCGGGCGATTTCGCTTTGTCGCCGCCGCTGTCCTTGCCGCTGACATGAAAGGATGAATCATGACCGATATGCCGACCACGCCGCGCTTTGCGTTACCGTTACTTGCCGTGGCGCAGGCGCAGAAGGAAGTAACGCACAATGAGGCATTGACCCTGCTCGATGCGCTGATTCATGCCGCCGTCGAAGCGGGGCCGGTCGCGGAGGCGCCCGTTGCCCCCGTTGTCGGGCAATGCTGGATCGTCGGCGCCGCGGCGACCGGCGACTGGGCGGGGCGGGCGCAGGCGATCGCGCTGTGGACCTCGGGCGGTTGGCGATTTGCGGTGCCGCGCGGGGGCATGCAGGCGACCCGGCTGGCCGACGGCGCGCGACTGCGATTCGACGGGAGCATATGGGTCGAACCGGCGACGATCGATGCCCCTTCGGGCGGGTCGACAATCGATTCCGAAGCGCGTAGTGCGCTCATCACGTTGATCCTGCATCTCGAGGCGCAGGGTCTTCTGATTTCAGGCTGAATTTCCGCTCATTGGCATTCGAAGTGCGACTTTTTAGCAACAGATTGACGATTTGTTCGCTTGCACGGAACCAAAGGCACGAGTAGGACGTCTGCCGAGACGTATATCTCAAATTGAAAGGGGAATTACTATGAGGAAGCTTGCCGTAGCTGTGGCGTTGGCCTCCACCGCCCTTGCGTCGCCTGCTCTGGCGCGCGACGACTCCTGGTATGTGGGTGTCGGTGCTGGCGCAATGCTCGTCGAGGACCTTGATCTCGACATCGGCACCTTCAACAATGCCGGTTCGCTCGATCATCGCGCTGGCTATGATTTCGAAGGCACTGTTGGCTATGACTTTGGCGGTTTCCGCGCCGAAGTCGAAGTCGGCTTCCGTGAAGCCGACATCAAGTCGGGCCGCTTCACGACCCCCGGTATCCCGACCACGGCCGCCGGAGTGGGCGCGTTCACCGGTTCGACCCGGCTGAATGGCGATTCGAACGCGCTGAGCTTCATGGTCAACGGCCTGCTCGATTTCGGTGACGACGACGGCCTGCAAGGCTTTGTCGGCGGTGGTGCCGGTGTCGCCCGCGTGTCGGTCGAACCCGTGTTCGCCGGTCCGTTCCTCGACGATTCGGATACGGGCTTTGCCTGGCAGGCAATCGCCGGTGTCCGCGCGCCGCTGAGCGACAACATCGATGTTGGCCTGAAGTATCGCTTCTTCAACGCCGACAATCTGGATCTGGTCGATCAGGCCGGTCGCGACGTTTCGACGCGCTTCCGTTCGCACTCGATCCTCGGTACGCTGACGTTCAACTTCGGCGGTGCTCCGGCTCCGGTGGAACCGACGGCTCCGCCGCCGCCTCCCCCGCCGCCGCCGCCCCCGCCGCCCCCGCCGCCTCCGCCGCCGGTGGTTTGCGAGCCCGGGCCGTACATCGTGTACTTCGACTGGGATCAGTCGAACATCACGCCGGAAGCGGCTTCGACGCTCGACAACGCGATCAGCGCCTACAACCGTGGTTGCACGGGTACGCAGGTCATGCTCGCCGGTCACGCTGACCGTTCGGGTTCGGCCAAGTACAACGTCGGCCTGTCGGAACGCCGCAACACTGCGGTTCGCAGCTACCTCACCGCTCGCGGTGTCTCGGATGGCTCGATCAGCGCGCAGGCGTTCGGCGAAACCCGTCCGGCTGTTGCGACCGCCGACGGCGTCCGCAACGACCAGAACCGTCGCGTGGAAATCACTTACGGTCCGAACTCGGGCATGTAAGACGGTTTCCGCTCCCGACAGGGACGGAACGAAAAAGAGGGGCGGTACCGAAAGGTGCCGCCCTTTCTTTATGTGCGCCTTACCTGGGCTGCTCTCGCCCGGCCCAAATAATGCGCTTGCCAAGATGGGATAATGATATACCATCACAATGGGGCATCGGATGGTCTTGTGCCCTCACGAAGGGGAAGGGCCCGATAGAAGAGGGCCGCCTCTCCGGACCGGGAGAGAGACAATGCGCAGAAGCCGCAGCATGTTTCATCGCAGCATTTTTCGCGCCGACCCCAATGGCGATCCCGACATCAACACCACCCCGCTGATCGACGTCATGCTGGTGATGCTCGTGATGTTCATCATCACGATCCCGCCGCCGACGCATAGTGTCGATGTAACGTTGCCGGAGGTCATCCCGGGGCCTGCCGAAGTGCGTGACGAAAACCGTATCACCATCGATACGTCGGATGTGATCCGCTGGAACGGCGAGGCGATCGATCTCGCGCAGCTTGGACAGTTGGTGAAGACGGCGTCGGATCGAACAGCGCCCGCTACGCTGCGGCTCGAGCCCGACGCGCGGGCGCGTTACCTGCGCGTCGATGAGGCGATCGGGGCGATCCGGCGCAACGGCGGGTCGAAACTCGCCTTTCCCGGCATCCAGAATTATGCCGGGCTGATCTGATCAGGGTCAGGTCCTGCCATCGCGGGATGCCGCGAAGGTGGGAGTCCAGCCACTTCCTTTGCGCCTTTGTGTGAGATTTCTTGTTTCACACGAAGGCACGAAGGCACGAAGAAGTTAGTGAAAAGCGGGATTCCCGCCTTCGCGGGAATGACGGAATTAATAGGATCAGACCCCGGCGACCTCGCTCTCGCTGGTCAGGCGGTTGGCGCCGTTCCCGGCCGAAGATGGCGCATCATATAGCTGACATAGTCGGCCTTGCCGAGCGGGACGCCCATGTGGCGGAGCACCGCATAGGCGGCGACGCGGTGGAAGTAGAATTGTGGGCCAGCCCAGTCGCGGAGATAGTCGAAGGCGCTCATGTCGAAGACCATGCCGTTGGGCAGGGTGAAGCTGACCGGCCGGCCGCCGTCATCGCCGAGCGCGGCGGGATCGATGGCGTCGAGGAACAGGAGTGCGCGGGCGATCTGTTCCTGCATCGCGGCGAAATCGCTCGCATCGTCGGCAAACTCGGGGCCATTGTCGACGCCGAGGCGGGTGAGCGGCTGGACCGCCTGCACGCACGAAAAGCGGACCTGCGCCGCGAGCGGGAACATGTCGGGCGCCAGCCGGGCGACCGCGAATTGCAGTTCCCCGACATCGTTTTCGGCGCCCCACGCGCGCGCGCGCTCGAGCTCGCCCGACAACGCGCGCAAGGCATTTTGATAGGCGGGGACGGTCAGTTCGTAGAGCATCATGATATCCTTGGCTGAAGGAAGGCGCTGCGGTCAGGCGGCGGCGAGATTGTCCTGGAACTGGAGCCGTGCGAGACGCGCGTAGAGGCCGTCGGCGGCGACGAGCTCGTCGTGCTTGCCTTCCTCGACGATGCGGCCGTCGTCCATGACGATGATGCGGTCGGCGGCGCGCACGGTCGCGAGCCGGTGCGCGATGACGATCGTCGTGCGGTCGTGCATCAGCGTTTCGAGCGCATCCTGCACCAGCTTTTCGGACTCGGCGTCGAGCGCCGAGGTCGCCTCGTCGAGCAGCAGCAGCGGCGCGCGGCGCAGCAGCGCGCGCGCGATCGCGACGCGCTGGCGCTGGCCGCCCGAAAGGCGCGCGCCGCCTTCACCCATGAAGGTGTCGAGGCCTTGCGGCAGCTTGCGCAGGAATTCCTCGGCATTGGCGGCGCGCGCGGCCTCCCAGAGTTCGTCATCGCTCGCCGCCCAATTGCCATAGCGCAAATTGTCGCGCGCCGAGGCGGCGAAGATCACCGTTTCCTGCGGCACCATCGCGATGCGCGCGCGGATGTCGGCGGGATCGGCTTCGGTGAGCGGCACGCCGTCGAGCAGGATCTGGCCCGTCTGCGGGTCGTAGAAGCGCTCGGCGAGCTGGAAGAGCGTCGACTTGCCGGCACCCGACGGGCCGACGATCGCGACGGTTTCGCGCGGGCGGATTGCGAGGCTGAAATCGTGCAACGCGGGCGCGTCGGGGCGGGTCGGATAGTGAAACTCGACGCCCACAAATTCAAGCGTGCCGATGGGTGGTTCGGGAAAGGGGCGCGGCTTTGCGGGCGGCGCGATGCTCGCTTCGGCGTTCAGAAGCTCGCTGAGGCGCTCGGCCGCCCCCGCCGCGCGAAGCAGGTCGCCATAGACTTCGGTGAGCGCGCCGAAGGCGCCCGCGACCAGCCCGCCGGTGAGGACGAAGGCGGCGATCGTCCCGCCGGTGATCGTTCCCGCGGCGACGCCCGCCGCACCGTACCAGAGCAAGGTCGTGATCGCGCCGAAGAGCAGGCCGATAACGATCGCGGTCATTGTCGCGCGCAGGCGGATGCGGCGTTTCGCGGTTGCGAAATTGGCCTCGACCGCGGTCGTGAACCGCTGCGCCTCGCGCTCTTCCTGACCGAACGCCTGGACGATCTTCATCGCACCGAGCTGTTCGGCGGTCGTTGCGCCGATGTCGGCGACGCGGTCCTGGCTCGACCGCGAGACATTCTGGAGCTTTCGGCCGAGCAAGACGATCGGCATGATGATGACGGGGATGCCGAGCAGGATGCCGCCGGTCAGCTTGGGTGAGAGCGAGAAGAGATAGGCGATGCCGCCGATCCCCATCACGGTGTTGCGCAGCGCGACCGAAACGGTGGTCCCGACCGTCTGTTCGATGATCGAGGTGTCAGACGTCATGCGCGAGGCGATTTCGGACGGCCGGTTTTCCTCGAAAAAGCCCGGGGCGAGGCGCAACAGGTTGCGCTGCACCGCCTGGCGGATGTCGGCGACGGTACGCTCGCCCAGCCAGCTGACGAAATAGAAGCGCAGCGCGGTGGCGACCGCGAGCAGCAGCACGATCACGTAAAAGAAGCGGAAATGCGGCGCGACGTCGCCGCCGCCGGCGACGAAGCCGCTGTCGATCATTTCCTTGAATTGATAGGGGATCGCGAGCGTCGCGAGCGCGGCGATGCCAAGCGCGACCGCGGCGATCAGCAGTTGCAGCGGATAGCGACTGGCATAGTGCCAGATCATGCGCAGGCTGCCGAGCTTGCGGCGGGGCGTGTCGGATTTGTCGGATGTGGTCGCCATGGACGACGGCCCTAGCAGCCCCGCCGATGCCGCTCAACGCCGCAGAATGACACATGGCTTCAAGCGCTTTGAAGCAGGGCGATAGGATCGCGCCGAAAAGGGAGCGCGGCGGCCTGCGCCGCGCTCCCTGTCGTCAACGATTGTCGAGCTGCGCACGCACGGCGCGCAAGCCCGCCTGCGTGATGCGGTACGGCGCGCCGTTCTGCGAGCCGATGAAACCGCGTCGCCGCAGCCGGTTGAAGAGCGACAGGCCGGTGCCCGCAAGGACGAAGCCGTCGCGGGTAAAGCACAGCGCTTCGACGATATGGCCGGCTTCGCCGCGGCGATGGCGGATCATGCCGCCTTGCGCCAGCACATGGAGCACGCGCTGCTCCGCTTTCGAAATGTTCATGGGATATGTCCGGGATGATAAGCAACAAAGGCGCGTCGGCGCTTTGGCCGACACGCTCCACGCATCCCGTTTTCGCCGGGATGTTAGCGGTTGCCCGCAATCTCAGACATAGTCACTCCATCGGCGCATCGGGCGCCGCGGTGCAGGATATGGACAAATTTTGCGCTCCGCAACGATTATGACGCATTGCACAATAAGTCTGAGCCCCTAGACTGCTAACCAATAGGCAGACGCCGAAGAGCGCCGCCGGGGTCACGCAAGGAACAATCGAATATGCTGTATCACGCCTTTGACATGCAGAAGAACTGGCTCGCGGGGGCGAGTGCGCTGGCGACCGCGGGCGCGCAGGTGATGCAGCACCCGGCGAATCCGCTCGGCTATTTCAGCGGCAGCCCGATGTTCGCCTCGGCGCTCGAGGTGTTCGCGCATGCGTCGGCGCCGCGCGGCAAGCCGGGGTTCGAGCTGTACGAGACCGAAGTCGATGGCGAGACGGTACGGGTGACCGAGGTCGTAGAAGCGCGCAAGCCCTTCGGCCAGCTCAAGCATTTCAAGCACCAGGGCACGAAGAATGCTCCCAAGCTGCTGATCGTCGCGCCGATGTCGGGCCATTATGCGACGCTGCTGCGTGGGACGGTCGAGCGCATGCTGCCGGGCCATGATGTGTGGATCACCGACTGGCGCGACGCGCGCAACGTGCCGCTGGAAGCGGGCAAGTTCGATCTCGACGATTATGTCGATTATCTGATCGCGTGGCTCGAGCATATCGGGCCGGGCGCGCATGTGCTTGCCGTGTGCCAGCCTTCGGTGCCGAGCCTCGCCGCCGCGGCGATCATGGCGGCGAACAAGAACAAGTGCCGGCCCAGGACGCTGACGATGATGGGCGGGCCGATCGACACGCGCAAGGCGCCGACCGCGGTCAACGAGCATGCGATGACGCGGCCGCATGCGTGGTTCCAGGAAAATGTGATCGCGACCGTCCCGGCCTATTATCCGGGCGCCGGGCGCCGCGTTTATCCGGGCTTCCTGCAGCTTGCCGGCTTTATGTCGATGAACCTTGGCAATCACATGATGAGCCACTGGTCGATGTTCAAACATCTGGTCGACGGCGATGGCGAAGAAGCCGACAAGACCAAGGAATTCTATGACGAATATCGCGCGGTGTGCGACATGACCTCCGAATTCTACCTCCAGACCGTCGACGTCGTGTTCCAGCGCCACCTGTTGCCGAAGGGCGAGATGCTGCACCGCGGCCAGCCGGTCGACGTCGGCGTGATCGACGACATCGCGATCCTCGCGATCGAGGGCGAGCGCGACGATATTTCGGGGATCGGCCAGACCAAGGCGGCGCTGACGATCGCCAAGTCGCTGCCGGCAGAGAAGAAGAAATATCTGATGGCGAAAGGCGTCGGCCATTACGGGATATTCAACGGCCGCAAGTGGCGCGAGGAGATTGCGCCGGTGGTCGAAAAGTGGATTCGTAGCAACGGCGGGTGAGGTCGTCCGCTAGCGACCGGAAGGAGCCCTTTCAAATCTCGTCACCCTGAACTTGTTTCAGGGTCCATGGCCTGCCGGTTCCTTCGACGCAGCGTTTGATTAGAACTCGGGCCATGGATGCTGAAA
This sequence comes from Sphingopyxis sp., assembly GCF_036675685.1. Taxonomy (GTDB): domain Bacteria; phylum Pseudomonadota; class Alphaproteobacteria; order Sphingomonadales; family Sphingomonadaceae; genus Sphingopyxis. The sequence continues at coordinate 169,982 of NZ_JAKFEM010000004.1, read as the reverse complement.
CAAGTTCAGCATGACGAATATTGGAGGGCAGTTAACCACCCCAAAGCAAACCTTCGACGCTGCTTCGATGCGCCGCCTCTAATGCCAGGGCGACGTCCGCACCGCCCAGTAAACGAGATAGAGCAGCATCGCCCAGAGCAGCAGGATGAACGCCATGCCCGCGCGGCTCGACGGGCGTTCGCTTGTGGTTTCGGCGGCGGCGTGGAGTTCGGCCCATAGGGTATCGGGGATCAGGCGGCGCACGACCCACAGGCCGAGCGGGACGATCAGCAGATCGTCGAGCCACCCCAGCACCGGAATGAAATCGGGGATCAGGTCGATCGGCGACAGCGCATAGGCCGCGACCGCGATCGCCAGCACCCGCGCGAGCCAGGGCACGCGCGGGTCGCGCGCGGCAAGCCATGCGGCGTGCGCCTCGACCGCGAGGCGGTGGCCGAGGTCGCCGATGCGTTCGGAAAGGGATTTGCCGGTCATCGCTATCTACACTAGCCTTCCCGCATGGCTATCCAACTGAAAAGCGCGCGTGTCGAACGCTGGCCGGTCGAGGGATCGTTCGTCATCAGCCGCGGCGCCAGGACGCATGTCGATGTCGTCGTCGCCGAAATCGAGGGCGAGGGCGAACTCGGGCGCGGCGAGGGGACACCGATCTATTATCTGGGCGAGGATGCGGCGGGGTGCCGCGACCAGCTGTTGCGCGTCGCGCCCTATATCGCCGAGCTGGGCGCCGCCGAGGCGCGCGCCGCGGTGCAGGAATTGATGGCGGCGGGCGCGGCGCGCAATGCGCTCGACTGCGCGCTGTGGGATCTTGAGGCGCGGCAGCGCGGCCTGAGGCTCTGGCAGCTGGCGGGGTGCGACGGTGCGCCGACGTCGCGCGTCACCGCCTTCACCATCTCGCTCGGCACGCCCGGCGCGATGGCCGAGCAGGCGGCGACCGCCGCGGCCGACGGCTATCGCCTGCTCAAGCTCAAGCTGACCGGCGACGGGGATCGGCTGCGCGTTGCAGCAGTGCGCAAAGGCGCGCCCGAGGCGCGGCTGATCGTCGACGCCAATGAAAGCTGGCGCGACATCGATATACTGAGCGAAGCCGAGGCGCTCGCCGACATGGGGGTCGAAATGATCGAGCAGCCCGTGCCGGTGGGCGCCGACGCGCTGCTCGACCCGATCTATGCGCCGATCCCCTTTGTCGCCGACGAAAGCTGTCAGACGGCGGCCGATGTGGCGCGGATCGGGGCCTTTTACGACGGGGTGAACATCAAGCTCGACAAGGCGGGCGGGCTGACCGAGGCGCTGCGGATCGCCGATGCCGCCGACGCGGCGGGGCTGTCGATCATGGTCGGGTGCATGCTGTGCACCAGCCTTGCGATCGCGCCGGCGTTTGTTCTCGCGCAGCGTGCGCGCTGGGTCGATCTCGACGGGCCGGCGCTGCTCGAGCGTGACCGGGAGAACGGGTTCGAGTTTCGCGAGGGGCGGATCGGGCCGCCGGTCCTTTAGTCGTCGCCCCCGCCTCCGCGGGGGCGACGGGCGATTACAGCGCCACCTCGGCGTGCTTGCCGAGTTCGCCTTCCTTCATCGTCATGCCGGTCGCGAGCTTGAACATGCCCTTGATGCCGGGGTCGGCGGTCCAGATTTCGGCATCGTCGAGGTCGAAGCGCAGCAGGACGAGCTTCGGATCGTCCTTGCCGCCTTCGTACCAGGCCGCGATGCCGTTGTTCCACAGCTTGTCGAGCACCGCGCGGTCGGTTTCGCGGCGCAAGGTGCCCGAGATGCAGGCGAAGAGGTCGTGCCCGATCGACGTGAATTGCGCCATCGCGGGGCCGCCGCCCGCCAGCCGGTTGTCGGTTGCGGTGAAGAACCAGAAAGCGCCGTGCGCATCCTTGTCGAGCTGCGCGTTCATCGGGATGTGATGCTCGCGCTCGCCGGTCGCGCCGACCATGACAGTGGGGCTGTCGGCCAGTGCCTTCCAGAACTGCTTCTTGATGTCGTCGCTCATCGAAATGGCTCCTTTTGGCCCCTCGATACGTCATCAACGCGGCAGCTTCCCCGATGTTGCCCGGTTCAGCGCGGGCGCGGCTCGGCATAGCTGACGACCTCATATTCGATGCCGTCGGGGTCGAAGAAGTAGAAGCGGCGCCCGGGCTCGTAATCGCCATGGTTGAACGGCGTCAGGCCGACCGCTTTCACGCGCATCTCGATCGTGTCGAGATCGTCGACCTGCACCCCGACATGGTTGAGCGGCGCGCCCTTGGGATATTGCGCGTCGGCATGCTGACCATCGGGGCCGGTGTAGAGTGCGATATAAGCGGCGTCGCTGCCGAGGTGGATCGTGCGCCCGCCATCGCGCGCGGGGCCGCGCCAGCGTTCGTGCCAGCCAAAGATCGCCGAGAGGATTCCGGCGGTGCGGTCGGGGTCGCTGACCGTCAGATTCACATGCTCGATGAAGGGATGCGTCACCTTTATTCTCCTGATTCGCGTTGACGCACGGCTTATGAAAGCTCAAGTCAGGTTGAGATCAAGCAAAAAGCAAGGAGCGCGGCATGCATCGGACCGACCTGATCGCTATCGGCGAACTCGCGGCGCGCACCGGGGTCGCGGTGTCGGCGATCCGGTTTTACGAGGCAAAGGGGCTGGTCGAAGCCTTGCGCACAAGCGGCGGCCAGCGGCGTTTCCTGCGCGCCGACATCCGCCGCATCTCGTTCATCCTGATCGCGCAGCAGCTGGGGCTGAGCCTTGAGGAGATTGCCGCCGAACTGACGCGGCTCCCAGCGGGACGGACGCCCAATGGCGCCGACTGGACGCGGATCAGCACGGCGCTCGGTGCGCGGATCGACGCGCAGATCGCGGCGCTCGAGCGCACGCGCGAACTGCTCGGCAACTGCATCGGCTGCGGCTGCCTCTCCTTGAAGAAATGCGGGCTCTACAACCGCGAGGACAAGGCGGCGCAGCGCGGCGCGGGGCCACGCTATTTGCTCGGCGACCGGTCGGGAGAGATCGCCGAGGTGGAGAGCTAATCCTTCTCCCCTTGCGGGAGAAGGATAGAGCATCGTTCAGATTCCGCTGAGCGTCTCGATTTCGGGCGCGCCGGCGAGGCACGGGCCGAGGCGGGCGCCGATCGAGCGGAAATGGTCCGAGGCGCGGTGCGCGTCGAGCGCCGCCTGGTCGTCATAGCATTCGAGAATCTTGTACACGCCAGCCTCGCCTGTCTTGAAAGGGCGGTAATAGCTGTTGCCGGGCTCGTTCGCGCGCACCGCAGCCGCGAGTTCGGCGAAGACGCCTTCGAATTCCGCTTCCTTGCCGGGCTGGACGCGCAGCGTTGCGATCACACCGATTCCACTCATGTCTTTCTCCTAAATTGATCAGGCCTTGAGATCGGGATCGACGTCCCAGCCGTCCTCGACCTGGATGCCGAAGCTGTTCAATATCATCGATACCTGCGTGTATTGACCGACGGTCATGACGAGATCCATGCGGCCCTTGTCGCCGAGCGGGGCGAGCGCGGCCCAGCTTGCGTCGGTGACGAAATGATGGGAGGTCAGCTCGTCGGTCGCGCGGAGCATCGCGCGGTCGAGGTCGTTCCAGCCCGCGGCGTCGGGGCCGGCCTTGATGCGCGCGATCTCGTCTTCGGTGAGCCCGCAGTCGAGGCCGATGCGCTTGTGCTGCGTCCACTCATAACCCGAGCGGCAATTGTAGCCGGTGCGCAGGATGACGAGCTCGCGGTCGCGCGGGGTGAGCGCGTTGCGTTTCGAGAGGATGTAGTTGCCCCAGCCGAGGAAGGCGGTGAGCGCCTTGGGCGCATGGGCGAGGGTGCGGAAGATGTTGAGGATCTTGCCGCCCCCGACCTTGCCGCCTTCGGAAGCAAGGAAGGGTTCGAGCGCGGCGCGCTGGTCGGCATCGAGCCGGTCGAGGTCGACCGGCTCGATACGTGGCCTGCTGAGTCTCACTTAACGGGGCCGCAAATCAGAAGACCTCGAACAGGCCCGCTGCGCCCTGGCCGCCGCCGATGCACATGGTGACGACGGCATATTTGACGCCGCGGCGCTTGCCTTCGAGCAAGGCGTGGCCGACGCAGCGCGCGCCGGTCATGCCGAAGGGGTGGCCGATCGAGATCGAGCCGCCGTTGACGTTGAGCAGCTCGTTCGGGATACCGAGCTTGTCGCGGCAGTAGAGCACCTGCACCGCGAACGCTTCGTTGAGTTCCCACAGGCCGATGTCGTCCATCTTGAGCTCGAAGCGTTCGAGCAGCTTGGGGATCGCGAAGACGGGGCCGATGCCCATTTCGTCGGGTTCGGTGCCCGCGACCGCCATGCCGACATAGCGCCCCAGCGGCTGGAGGCCGCGCTTTTCGGCGACCTTGGCTTCCATCACGACGCACGCCGACGAGCCGTCGGCGAGCTGGCTGGCGTTGCCCGCGGTGATCGTGTGGCCTTCGCCCATCACCGGCTTCAGGCTCGACAGCCCTTCGAGCGTGGTGTCGGGACGGTTGCATTCATCCTTGTCGGCGACGACTTCGTGGAACGAGATTTCCTTCGTTTCCTTGTCCATCACGCCCATCGTCGCCTTGCACGCGACGATCTCGTCGACATAGAGCCCGGCGGCCTGCGCGGCGGCGGTGCGCTGCTGCGACTGGAGCGAATATTCGTCCTGCGCTTCGCGGCCGATGTTGTAGCGCTTTGCGACGACCTCGGCGGTGCCGATCATCGGCATGTACGTGTCCTTGTGCATCGCGAGCAGCTCGGCATCGGTCTCGATGAAGACCTTGCCGCTGCCGCTGACCTTTGAGATGCTCTCGACGCCGCCAGCGACGCAAATGTCCTGGCGGTCGACGATGATCTGCTTCGCGGCGGTCGCGATCGTCATCAGGCCCGACGAGCATTGGCGGTCGATCGACATGCCGGGGACGGTGACGGGCAGGCCGGCGCGAAGCGCGATGAGGCGCGCGACGTTCATCGTCTGCGACCCCTGCTGCATCGCGGCGCCGAAGACGACGTCGTCGACTTCACCGCCCTCCAGCCCAGCGCGCTCGACCGCAGCGCGAACCGAATAGGCGCCGAGGGTCGGCGACAGCGTGTTGTTGAACGAGCCGCGCGCCGCTTTGGTCAGCGGCGTGCGGGCGGTGGAAACGATGACGGCGTCACGCATGATGTAATTCCTCTTCGGTGAGTTTTGCAGAATCTTTGCCGGGGAGGGCGCTCAAACGAAAAACTGGCTGATCCATTCGGCGATCAGGGCGGGCTTTTCCTCGCCCTCGATCTCGACCGAGACTTCGTTGGTCTGCTGCCACTGGCCGGGACGCTTTTCTTCGAGCTCGAGCAGCTTCACATGGCTGCGCACGCGCTTGCCCGAGCGGACGGGGGCGAGGAAGCGGACCTTGTTGCAACCATAGTTGACGCCCATCTTGACGCCCGCGACCTTGGGGCCGTCGGTGCTCGCGCCGAGCATCGGCATCAGCGACAGGGTCAGAAAGCCATGGGCGATCGTGCCGCCGAACGGCGTCAGCTTGGCCTTTTCCTCGTCGATATGGATGAACTGATGGTCGCCGGTCGCGTCGGCGAACTTGTTGATCATGTCCTGATCGACGAGCACCCAATCCGATGTGCCCAGATGCTCGCCGACCTTGGTCTGCAGTTCCTGCGGCGTGATGGCGGCCATATGTCATCCCCTCAAAATGCTGGTTCGGGGCGCGTTCTAGGCATCTCTTGCCGCGTTGCACAAGAGCCAAGCCCCGCAGCCGCGCCGCCGTAGCGTCAGCCGGGCTTTGCTGCCTTTGCCGCCGCGGCCCTGAGCTTCGGAGACTCGGCGTAGGGCATGATCATGGTCCCGTCGGGCGCCGCGGTAAAGGTCGTCTGCGTCGGATAGGCGAACTCGTATCCCGCCTTTGCCATCGCCTCGAACAGCCGGATCCCGATGTCGGTGCGTGCGGCCGCGACGACGTCGAACTCGTCGCTGAAGACGTCGAAGAGCAGTTCGAAGTCGAGGCTCGATGGGCCGAAGGTCAGGAAGCTCGACCGGATGAATTCGTGGCCCCCGGCGACGACCTGCTCCTCGAGCAAGGCGGGCAGGTCGCGCAGCATTTCGGGCGTTGTCTGATAGATGACGCCGATCTTGAAGGTGATCCGGCGGCGGTGGAGATGCGCAAAATTGGTAATCTCCTTGCTCAGCAAATTGGTGTTCGAGATCACGAGCAATTCGCCGTTGAGCGAGCGCAGGCGGGTGCTTTTCAGCCCGATGCGTTCGACCGTCGCGGTGCTCGTGTCGTACTTGATCGTCTCGCCGACGCGGAACGGCCGGTCGAAGATGATCGAGAGCGAGGCGAAGAGGTCGGAGAAAATGCCCTGTGCGGCGAGGCCGATCGCGATGCCGCCGATGCCGAGGCCGGCGATGAGGCCGGTGACATTGACCCCCATATTGTCGAGGATGACGATGGTGGCGATCGCGAACAAAGCGACGCTGATCAGCAGGCGGATGATGCCCATTGCATTGGACAGCGTTTCGTTGTGCCCGTCGGCGGCGCGGCGCTGGATCAGCCCGAGGATGATTTCGCGCACCCAGATCGCGACCTGCAACACCACCGCAATGGTGAAGACAAGCTGGACGACCTGCATGATCATCGCCGGCGGCTGGGCATAGCCGGCGACCAGCCGAATCGTTACGATCGCGAGCACGGTCGACTTGGTCTTGTGGATGACGCGGCCGACGATGTCGGTCAGCGTGAATTCGCCCGGCGCCGACTGCGCGCGCTTCAACGCGAAGCCGCGGATCATCGACAGCAGGAAATAGATGGCGAGGCCCGCGGCGACCGCGATGCCGATCTGCAGCCAATGGCTGTTCACCCATGCGACGCTGGCGTCCCACCAGATGCGCAGATCCTCGAGCGGATTGGTCGCCGCCGCGCGCTTCGCGGGCGCGGTCTTGGCGGCGGCAGTGGTCGCGGCAGCAAGGATGGAGAAGGTCACGTCGGGTCCTCTTGTCTCGGATCAGGCGGATTGAAGCAGCACCGCGGCCGCGGGCGCCCGCTCCAGATAGGTCAAAAATCCGCGTTCGTAACGCGAAAGATAGCGCGTTGCGCGCGGCAGGTCGCCGGCCATCGGGGCAAAATCTTCGTGGTCCTGCGCCGCGGCGATCATCGCCGGGTGGACATAGGCCTTGCGCGCGATCGCCGGCGTGTTGCCGAGATGGTCGGCAACATGTTCGAGCATCGCCTTCAGCGTCGGCGGCTCGGGGGCGTCATAGAGGAAAGCGAAGGCCTCGACACTGGCCGACCATGTGCGGAAATGCTTGGCACTGAATTCCTCGCCCATCGCATCGCGGATATAGGCGTTCACATCCTCCGACCCGACGGCGCAGAGGCCGTCCGCATCTTCATATTGGAAAAGATTCTGGCCGGGCAGATCCTGCAGGCGGCGGACCAGCGTCGCGAGGCTGCGATCGCTGATTGTGACCTCGCGCAGCGCGCCGCCCTTGGCGCGGTAGCGCAGCCGAAGCCGCTGTCCCGTCAGTTCGGCATGGCGCTGGCGCAGCGTCGTCGCACCGAAACTCTTGTTGGCGGCGACATATTCCTCGTTGCCGACGCGAAGCGCGGCGAGGTCGAGCAGGCGCACCACCGCGGCGACGACACGCTCCGGGCACAAGGTCCGTCGATTCAGGTCGTCGACAAGGCGCGCGCGCAGCAGCGGAAGCGCGTGGCCGAATGCGGCGCAGCGGTCATATTTATCGGCCTCGCGCGCCAGCCGGAAGTCCGGGTGATAACGATATTGCTTGCGCCCGCGCGCATCGTAACCGGTCGCGAGGATATGGCCGTTCGCCGCAGGGCAGAACCACGCATCCTCATAGGCGGGGGGTAGCGCGATGGCGTCGAGGCGGGCGATTTCGCGGGCTTCGCGGATGATCTTTCCCTTGGCGTCGCGGTAGCGCCAGCCGCCTGGCATAGGCTCGCGGCCGATGCCGGGCAGGCTGTCGTCGACATGGACAAGGCGCGTGGCGGACATGCGGGGATAGCGTTCGGTGGCGGTGGATGGTTCCGGGAAGCCGCATGTCCAAGGTCCCGAACCATCGCGCAATCTCAAAACCGTTCGCCCTGAGCTTGTCGAAGCCTGTCCTGAGCGCCTGCAAGGCAGCCGAAGGGGGCCGCTCTTTCTTTCGCCGTTACGCGAAGGAAGAACGGTGCTTCGACAAGCTCAGCACGAACGGATCAGGAGAGGTCGCGCAAAGCGCAGTGTCAGCTCGCATTCGGCACCGGCTGGCGCGCCGGAACCTGCGCCGGGCGAGCGGTCAGCGGGCGCCACCCCGCTTCCTGTTCGCGGCGGCGGCAATAGGTCGAAAGCCCCATTTCGAGCGCCAGCATCATGTAAATGAAGGGTTGGAAGGCAATGCCGACGAACAGCGATCCGACCATATAGGTGATATGTCCGTTCTGCAGCGCGGTCGCGAGCGGCGCGATCCATTGTTCCTCGGCGCGCCGGGTCTTGATGTAGCGCCGCCGCAAGCGTTCCATCTGCGCAAGGCCGGTAATATGGAGCAGCAGCCAGAGCGCGAGGCCCGGATAGCCCTGTTCGCCCAGCATCTCGAAATAGCTCGAGTGATAGGCGCGCGAATGCTCTTCATAGACCGTCGGTTCGGCTTCTTGTGGCTTGTTCGGGTCATAGGCGCCTGCCGCCTTTTCGACGCGGACGCTGTTCTGGATATAGGCCTCGAACCCCCCGCCAAACGGGTTTTCCTTCGCATATTCCCATGTCCACGCCCACACCGCGACGCGTGTCGAGGCCGATTGGTCGGACTTGTGATCGCGGATCGTTTCCATGCGCTCGGTAAAGCTTTGCGGCAGGAAGGGGATCGCCGCGACCGCGAGCAGCCCCGCGCCCGCCATATAGAGGAAGCGGTGCTTGACCGCGCGCAGCGACAGCACGGCGAGCACCGCGAGGCAGACGAGCCCGGTGCGTGCCTGCGTCCCGATCGGCAGCAGCATGCACGCGAAGCAGAGCGCGAAACAGAAGAGCGAAACGCGCCAGTCGGGCGGGAAGATGGTGCCGTGGCGCCGATACCAGAGGATCAGCGGGATGATCGCAATGCCGACGGTCGACATGATCGACCCTTCGTAGAGGCCGTAATTTTCGTTGAGCAGCAGTTGGAGCGTGCCGTAACCGCCGCCGCCCGCCGCGGTCTTGATCCCGCCCGCGATCGCGATCGACGCCGCCGACAGCAGCATGATGAGGATCAGCGATTCGATCCGGAGCTTGGTGCGGAGCGTCAGCGGCAGGAAGATCGCCCAGACCAGCGCCTTCCACACCCAGCTCCATTTGTCGGCCGCCTCGACGGGGAAATCGGCCTGGGTCGTCGTCATCCAGCAATAGAGCAAGAGTGCCATCAGCAGGAATTGCCGCCCCGACCACCGTGTATCGCGTTTATCGTCGGCGGCGAGCCAGCCGACGATCGCGAGACCGAAGACGATCAGCGAGATCGGGATCGAGTTGATCAGGAAATAGCTGAGGCGTTGCGGCGCGACGATGTCGATGTAGCAAAAGCACAGGACGAACAGGAACGGCTTGCGGAAGCCGACCCCGATGAACGCGAAGAGAAAGGCGACGAACGCGATGTCACGCATCGGGGCGTGCATCCGCTTCGGCGCGTTCGGCATCGCGGCGCTGCTGCCAGAGCAGCCGCGGGCTGACCTCGCGGTCGAGATCGTCGCGATAGAGCAGGCGCCATAACGCAATCGCCATCAGGACGTGCGTCAGGGCAATGGAAAAATTGTCGACCATCAGGGGTCAGAACCTATGGACGACGCGGTCGAGGCGTCGAAATGGCGAAGGGATCGCCTTCGCGTGGCCGCCGCAGATGGTGGTTCCACCTGCAAGGCCGCGTGGAGGCGAGATCGAAGCCATTTCGACGTCCCTTCGGGATTTGACCGATTTTGTCCATGGCTGCGTCAGCGAGCCTTGGAATATATTCATATGCCTGCGCCTCGCTTCCTTGCCCTGAACAAAATCGCTTCAAACCTCGATCGCGTCGTCCATAGGTTCTGACCCTGGGGCGTTGCCTAGGCTATCTGGGTTGACGCCGCGTTAAGCCTTGTCTGCGAAAGACCATCCGCGATGACCCGAATTTTACACGTCCTCGATCATAGCCTGCCGGCGCACAGCGGCTACACCTTTCGCACGCGCGCGCTGATGAAGGCGCAGGTCGCGAAGGGCTGGGAAGTTGCGGGCGTTACCGGCGTGCGCCATCCCGAACCCGGGCAAGCCAAAGAAGATGGGGGCGGCGAGACGGTCGACGGGCTGACCTTCTATCGCACCCCGCCGATCGCGCCGGCGCGTTCGCCGGTCCGCGAGTGGCGCGAAATCGGCGCGCTCGCGAAGCGGGTCGCGGCGCTGGTCGAGGAATTGAAACCCGACCTGCTCCACGCCCATTCGCCGGTGCTCGACGCGCTCGCGGCGCTGCGCGTCGGCAAGCGGCTGGGCATCCCCGTCATCTATGAAATCCGCGCCTTCTGGGAGGATGCGGCGGTCGGCAACGGCACCGGGCGTGAGGGCAGCCCGCGCTATTGGTTGACCAAGCGGGTCGAAACCCATGCGGTGAAATCGGCCGATGCCGTCGCGGTGATCTGCGAAGGGCTGCGCGGCGACCTGATCGCGCGCGGCATCGACCCCGCGAAGATCATTGTGTCGCCGAACGGCGTCGATCTCGAGCTGTTCGGCGATCCGCCGCCCCGCGACGATGCCCTGGCCAAAACGCTGGGCCTCGCCGCCGATGATGTGGTGATCGGCTATATCGGCAGCTTTTACGACTATGAGGGGATCGACGATCTGATCGCCGCAATGCCCGCGCTGGTCGCGGCGCAGCCGAAGGCGCGGCTCCTCCTGGTCGGCGGCGGGCCGATGGAGGCGGCGCTGAAGCGCCAAGCCGCGGCCTCGCCCGCCGCGCCGCATATCCATTTCGTTGGCCGCGTTCCGCATCAAGAGGTCGAGCGCTATTATTCGCTGATCGATATTCTCGCCTATCCGCGCAAGAAGATGCGGCTCACCGACCTTGTCACGCCGCTGAAACCGCTCGAGGCGATGGCGCAGGGCAAGCTGGTCGCGGCGTCCGATGTCGGCGGGCATCGCGAGCTGATCGAGGACGGGAAAACGGGCACGCTGTTCGCACCCGACGATCCCGAGGCCATCGCCACCGCGCTGGCCGCGCTGCTCGAAAATCGGGGGATGTGGCCGGAGCGACGGCGGACAGCACGTATTTTTGTCGAAACCCATCGTAACTGGTCATCAAACATTTTACGTTACGAGCCTGTTTACCAGCGATTGCTGCGCGGCGGCGTTTGACGACGCACCCGGTACGACGAAAGGATGGCCCGGTGGGCCACACGGATTTGGACGATATGGACGAGACCAGCGAAAATCCCGGTAAGGCCGTATGGACCGCGCTGCTGCGCGGGCTTGCGCCCGCCATGCCGGCGGTGATCGGCGCCGCGGCGCTGACCTTCCTGTTCGCCGCCGTGATGCCCTTTTCATGGGTCGCGGGGATCAGCTGGAACCTCTATCTTGACCGCCTGTCCGATTTCTTCGTGCCGCCGATCGGCAATGGCGGCCGGCTCGCGCTCGCGTTCGGCATGGCAGCGGTCGCCGCCATCATCGCGGGCCTCGTCGCGCTGCTGATCGCCACGCCCGAGGCCGCCGGCCTGTCGTCGCTGCATCGCCGTTTCCGTGCCTCCGCCGCCGAGGCGGACGAGGACGATGGCGAAGAGATTTTGACGCGCCGCCGCCGCGTCGACCTCCACCCCGATGACGCGCCGCGCCCGCCGATCCGCGCGGGCCGCGACCTGCCCGCGGGCGGGCTCGGGCCGCTGGACCGAAGTCTGGCCGGCGAAGCTGTCGCGCCCGACCTGTGGCTGGGCGAACCCGATGTGGACGCGGTGGACGAACTGGTGCTCGCCGACCTTGCGCCCGATGACGCGGTCGCGACGGGCGACGAACCCTGGCTGCAACCCGCCGAGATGACAGGGCCGGCGATGCCCGATCTTGCCGACAATTCGCTTGATGCGATGGTCGCGCGTTTCGAGGCGGGGCTGGCGCGCCGCCGGGTCCCGAACGCCCACGCCGCGACCGCTGCGATCCCGGTTCGCGAAGGCACCGTCCCCGGTGACGAAGCCGAGGTCGACCTCGCGCTCGAAGCCGCGCTCGGCACGCTGCAACGGATGACCCGCCAGTCGGTAGGTTAATCCTCGACGGTCAATATTTCGATCCGCAGCATGTGCGGGTCGGATCCGCACGCCACCGCGACGTCGGCGACGATATGCCCGGGCAGCGCCCAGTCGGTCGCGCCCAGCCGATCCTGCAACGCATCGCGCATCACGGTCGTATCGCCGGTTGCGAGAAGGCAGGGAAAGATGTGACGCGCGCCGACAAAGCTGGCGCTCGCCCACGGACGAAAGGTCGATGCGCCGAGCGCCAGTCCGGGCGGCAGTTCGCGCGCAAGCAGGGTGCCAAGCCGGCGGTGCGGGCATCCGGGGCGCGGCGGCTGCGCGGGTGACCAGCGCATCATGCCTGCACTCCCGCACCAAGCGTGCGTGCCGTCCGGATGCGGCGATCGCCCTCCGGCGCGACACGCCCGGCATGGCGCTCGGCACGCCATTTGTTCATGAAATGTTCCACACGGCATATCACGCGGTGCCCCGGCTCGCGCCCGCCGCGCAAATCGCTGACGAGCCGCGGGTCGCGCACCGCGGCGCGGCCGAACACGCTCGGCGGCATCGCCGATTCCTTCAGAAAGGCCTCGATCCGTTGCAACAGGCTGCGCTCCATATTTTCCTCCGTGACCGCGCTGAAACCGGGCGACTCACCCGATAGGATATTTCCTATCTGATATTCATTTTCCTACTTGTCTAGGAAAAATCCGCTTGGTAGAAGCGAAATAGGAAGGACCAGCCCCTAGCGACCCCTATGCCCGATTTAGTCCACGATCCGCGCGCCGCGCTCGACCGCCTCCTGGCTGAAAGGGGCATAGACTATGCCCGCATCTCGCAGGTGATCGGGCGCAATCCCGCCTATATCCAGCAATATATCAAGCGTGGATCGCCGCGGCGGCTGGCCGAACAGGATCGCGCGCGCATCGCCGCCTATCTGGGCGTCTCCGAAGCGATGCTCGGCGGGCCGGTGCAGCGCGTCGCGACGCCGGCGCGGGTTCGGGGGCCGGGGATGATCCTGGTGCCCAAGCTGGCGATCGGCGCCTCGGCGGGCGCCGGCGCGAGCGTCGATGCCGAGCCGATCGAGGGCGAGGTCGCGTTCGACCCCAAATGGCTGCGCGACCTTGGCGCCGATCCGCGCGCGCTCAGCATCATTCGCGTCGAGGGCGATTCGATGGCGCCGACGCTCGACGACGGCGACGATATATTGGTCGACGGCGGCGACGCCGCGGCGCGGCTGCGCGACGGCATCTATGTGCTGCGCATGGACGATGTGCTGATGGTGAAACGCGTCGCGCGCGCGCCGGGGCAGGGGCGGATTTCGGTGATCAGCGATAATCCGCACTATCGCAGCTGGGACGATCTGCCGATGACATCGGTGCAGCTGGTCGGCCGTGTCGTGTGGACGGGCCGGCGGGTTAGGTGAATTCTTCGCCGGTGCAGCCAGCTAGAGCGTTGCGCCCTTCAATATCACCTGAATCCGTTTGTGCTGAGCTTGTCGAAACACTGTTCTTTTCTTCGACGTGGAAGGAGAGAACGGCCTTTCGACAAGCTCAGGGCGAACGGTACTTATTCTAACGCGCGCTGCTAACGCGGTGCAGCCATCACTGCTTCGATCTCATGCTCCAGCACCTCGGCGCGCTGGCATTGTTCGGCATTGCCGTCGCGGCACTTTTCCGCCGCCTTGTCGCGCTGGCGCGACAGTTTGCCCATTTGTTCCTCGCGCTTGCGCATTTCGCGGCCACGGTTGCGGTCGGATTCGTCCTGGCTGGTCGTCGACCAGTCGGCGACCTGGCCGACGGCTTTCACGGGCGCGGTCACGACCGTCTTTACCGCGCTGATGCAGCCGGCGAGCAGGGGCGCGGCCAGCACCGCAAAAATTATCACGCGCATTTCTCTTCTCCTCGCGACACGCGCCCCATCGCATACCCGGCGCGATCTGAACAGGATATTGCGATGGATCGCCCACGCGCGCTGCCGGCATGTCACATCACTGAAATAAATGGTTAAAGCCGTGTTTACCAGCACGGCTTAGGTCGAGGCGCGAACAAGGGACCGCAGCGCGAAGAGAGCCGAATGACCGTCATAGACCATGCCCTTTCGCCATCGTCGGGCCATGCGGCCGCGATCGGTGCCGACGCGCACCTGTCGCAGGTCATCGACCTGTTCCGCGGCAATCCACAGCTGCGCGCGTTGGCGGTGCTCGACAGCGAAAGCCGGCCGGTCGGCATCGTCCGCGAGCAGCGCGTACGCGAACTGCTGTTCTGTCCTTTCTGGTTTTCGCTGATGCAGAATCCGACGATCGGGGGTTCGATCGCGTCGATGATCGAGCCTTGCCCGACCGCCGATGTCGCGCGATCGACGACCGACCTGCTGCGCATCGCGGCGGGGTCGTCGGGACAGGAAGAACTCATCCTCGTCGATCGCGGCCGCTTTGTCGAAACGCTCGACAGCGGCCAGCTCGCCAAATTGGCGATGCTGCGCGAGGTCGAGCTGGCGCAGGAACGCGCGGCGCGCGCAACCAAGGTCGACGACGCCGGGCGGCAGTTCCAGCACGACATCACCGCGCTCACCGCCGCGCTGTCGGAGATGGCGCGCAAGGTCGAGGCGGTCGCGGGCACCTTGTCCGAACGCGCGCTGCAGACGGGCCGCGATGCGGTGACGGTCGCGGGGGCGACGGCGCAGACACTGGCGGGGCTGCAGGAACTCGGCGACCGCGGGCATATGCTGGCCGCGACGATGACCAGGATCGTCGACGATGGTTCGCGCGCGCGCGCCGTGCGCGGCGACGCCTATATCAAGGTCCAGCAGGCGAGCGAACGGGCGACCGCGCTGAAGGCCGCCAGCCAGTCGATCGAACATATGCTCGCGCTGATCATCGACATGGCGAGCCGCACCAACATGCTCGCGCTCAACGCGGGGATCGAGGCGGCGCGGGCAGGCGATGCAGGCCGCGGCTTTGCCGTCGTGGCGTCGGAAGTGAAGTCGCTGGCCAGCCAGACGCGGTCCGCCGCGGGCGACATCACCCAATATGTCGACAGGATCCGCGACATCGTCGGGCAGGTTGCCGCGGGCTTTGGCGAGGTCGAAAAGGCGATCGACGCGAACAACGGCTTCTCCGACGCGATCGACAGCGCGGTTGACGGACAGAGCGCGACGACGCTGATGATCGCGAGCTATGTCGAACAGGCGGTGTCCGCCGGCCGCGAGATCGACGTCCGCGTCCGCGAGATCGGGCACGGCGCGACCGCGGTCGGCGATGGCGCGCAGGCGCTGGGCCAATTGTCGGCGGGGCTGACCGAGGCGGCGCTGTCGCTGCATCAGCGCGCGCGCAATTTCGTCGAAGCGGTTGCCGTGGCCTGATTTTGCCGCGCTTAGACAAGGGCTTGCCCGAAATTTCAGGGCTGATAGGATGCCGCTCGCGCCGGGGGCGTCCATGACCGCCGGTGGGGAGGAGGGTCACCATGACCAATATGCAAAAGGGTCTTGCCGAGTTCATCGGCACGTTCTGGCTTGTCTTTGGCGGTTGCGGCAGCGCGGTGCTTGCTGCGGCATTCCCCGATGTCGGCATCGGATTGCTCGGCGTCTCGCTGGCGTTCGGTTTGACGGTCGTCACCATGGCGTATGCGATCGGCCATATTTCGGGCTGTCACCTCAATCCGGCGGTCACCGTGGGGCTGTGGGCGGGTGGGCGTTTCGATGCGCGCGACATTCCGCTCTATGTCATCGCGCAGGTGCTCGGCGCGATCGTCGCGGCGTTCCTGCTCTATCATGTGGCGGCGGGCAATCCGACCTTTGACATAGCAAACGGCCTCGCCGCCAATGGCTATGAGGCCGGTTCACCGGGCAATTATGATATCACGTCGGCATTGATCATCGAGATCTTGCTGACTGCCTTCTTCCTGTGGATCATCATGGGATCGACCGATGGCCGTGCGCCCGCGGGCTTCGCACCAATCGCGATCGGCCTTGCGCTGACCTTGATCCATCTGATCTCGATCCCTGTGACCAATACCTCGGTTAATCCGGCGCGCAGCACCGGCCCGGCGCTCGTCGTTGGCGGACTCGCCCTGCAGCAATTGTGGCTGTTCTGGGTTGCCCCGATTGTCGGCGGACTGATCGGCGGCCTGCTCTACAAAACGCTGGGGGCCGACACGTTCCCCAAACCGAATATCAAGGGCGAATAATCCCGGGTCTGGCGGGGGCGAGAGCCTCCGCCGGTCCTATTTCAGCAGGTCGACCGCAAAGGCGCGGACTTCATCGGCCATGTCGGGCCTTCCGAGCGCAACCGCCAGGTTCGCCTGGATATATCCGGCTTTCGACCCACAGTCGTACCGCGCGCCGTCGAAGGTCACGGCGTGGAAAGCCTGGTTGCCGATCATCGTCGCCATCGCGTCGGTCAGCTGGATTTCGCCGCCCGCGCCCTTTTCCTGGCGCTCGAGCACGCGCATCACTTCGGGCTGCAGGATATAGCGGCCCGAAATGATCAGGTTCGACGGGGCGTCGCCGGCCGCGGGTTTTTCGACAAGGCCCTTCACCTCGGTCAGCGTGCCGTCGCGCGCTCCGGGTGCGATGACGCCATAGCTCGACACCTGTTCGCGCGGCACTTCGAGGACCGAGATCAGATTGCCGCCGACGCGTGCGTAGGCGTCGACCATCTGTTTCATGCAGCCGGGCGATCCGTGCATGAATTCGTCGGGCAGGAAGATCGCGAAGGGCTCGTCGCCGACGATGTCGCGCGCGCACCAGATCGCATGGCCAAGCCCGAGCGGTTCCTGCTGGCGAACATAGGCGCAGGCGCCGGGGCCAAGCCGCGTCGGTTCGAGTACCGACAGGTCCTTGCCGCGTTCGGACATCGTCTTTTCGAGTTCGAAGGCGACGTCGAAATGATCCTCGATCGCGCTCTTGCCGCGGCCGGTGACGAAGATCATCTGCTCGATCCCCGCCTCGCGCGCCTCGTCGACCGCATATTGGATCAGCGGCCGGTCGACGATCGGCAGCATTTCCTTGGGGATCGCCTTGGTCGCGGGAAGGAAGCGGGTGCCGAGGCCGGCAACGGGGAAGACGGCTTTGCGGATCGGTTTCATGCGCGAGGCTTAGCCGCGAACTCAGGACAAGAAAAGCGCGGCGGCGATGTCGCTGGCCGCGTTACTGCGGGGTGACGATCACGACGACGCGGCGATTGTCCTGGCGTCCCTCGGCGGTCCCGTTGCTCGACAGGGGCAGGGTTTCACCGCGGCCGATGATCTGGTCGGCGGTGAATTGCATGCCGCTCGTCTGCATCGGCGCCGCGACCGCTTGCGCGCGCGCCTGTGACAGCGTCAGATTATAGGCCGACGTACCGGTCGAATCGGTGTGGCCTTCGACCCGCGCGGTCGTGATGCCGACCGAGACGAGCTTGGCCGCAATATCGCCGATCCGGCTTTGCTGATCGGCCGGCAGGCTGCTCTCGTTGGATGGAAAAAGCAGCCGTTCGGGCATGCTCAGCTCCCAGCCGGGCCCGGTCTCGACGAAGCCTTGCGACTGGAGCAGCGCGATCTGTGCCGGGCTGAATCCCGTCGGCGGGGGGACGCTCTGGCAAGCCGCGAGCAGCGCCGCGAGCGCGGCGACGAGAAAGAGGCGGATATTGTGGGGGAGGGTAAGGGTCACGGCGTCTCTCCGCTGGTCATCATCTGGAACGGTTCGTGAGTTTGTCGGCATACATGGCGGCGTCGGCGGCAGTGAGGAGGGCGGTCGCGTCGTTGCCGTCGTCGGGAAAAATGGCGACCCCGACGCTGACCGCGGCGCGATAGGTTTCACCGCTGGGCAGAAGGATCGGCTCGGCAACGCCGCCGCGGATCCGGCTTGCGAGGGCATCGGGACGGGCTTCGCTGTCGAGCGGGTCGATGATGACGACAAATTCGTCGCCGCCGATGCGCGCGGCGAAATCGCCCTTGCGCAGCGTTTCCTTGATGCGCGCCGACAGCGCGACGAGCACCGCATCGCCCGCGGCATGGCCGAAATTGTCGTTCGCCGCCTTGAAATTGTCGGCGTCGATGAACAGCAGGGCAAAGCGGCCGCCGCGCGTTTCCGCCGCCTGGATGCGCAATGTCAGCTGTTCGTCGAAGGCGGCGCGGTTCGGCATCGCGGTCAGCGTGTCGTGCGAGGCGCGGTGAGCGAGCATCGCGTGTTCGCTTTCCATATGACCCTGCCAGCCCTGGAGCTCGTCGAGCAGCGCATTGATATCGCCGCCCAGCCGGTCGAGCTCGGCGATGCCGAGGGCTTGGACCCGCTTGTCGAAGCGGCGATGCAGGCGCACGTCATGGGCCACGGTCGCAATCTCGTTCAAAGGTTTGACCAGTTCATATTCGAACCGCCGCGCGAGGAAGATGGTTCCGAACGCGGTGATGAGCAGGCAGCCGAGCCCCGCGAGCAGGCCGATGCGAACATAGTCGATCAAAGTCGAACTATCGCCCCACACTTCGATCGTCCCGATGGCCGATCCGTTGCGCTCGACGGTCACCGCGAAAGGGCGGGGGAAGAAGAGGCGGGTGAGCAGCGGCGCCGGGTCGGCGGCGGGCGATGTCCACTGGGTCAGCGGCTTTCCGACATCGTCGAGCACCCTGAGCCGCGCGATTCCGGGAATGCGGGTCAGCGGCTCGAGCCCTTCGCGGACCGCTTGCGGATCGTTGAACACCAGCGCGGGTTCGACGCCATAGGCACCGAGCTGCGCCGCCAGTTCCATATTGCGGTCGGCATAGCCGCGCAGCGCGGTCACCCCGGCGAGCAGGATGGTCAGGCCCGAAAGCGCGACCGCGAACAGCGTGATGCCGAAATGAAAGCGCGACAGCAGTTTTTGCAGCGTCGTGCGCGCGCCGATCCGTTCGATGGGGTGGTTGGGGGGGCGGTTGGGGCCGGTCATGATGCGCCTCCCCCGCCGCCGCCGCCGATCCGCAGCACCCGGGGATCGATCCGCAGCGGGCCGCGGCCGATCGCGTCGAGATTGACCGAAAAGCTGAGCTTCATCGCCCTGCTGTGCAGGCAGAACATCGCGCCATAGATGCAGGCGGGGTCGTCGTCGGTGATCGTCAGGACGGGGCGCCCGCGCACCCATCCGATCAGCTGTTGGCGGTCGGCGACCGGCATCCGGCCAAGGAACAATATGTCGCAATCGCTACGGCTGATCGCGGCCTCCGCGCTCATGCGGCGAACCATGACCGACCCGGCGCCCGGAACAACGGGCGCCATGCGATCGGTCAGGCGCGGGGCTCCGATCAGGCACATGACGCGCACCGATCCGGCCGCGCCGCCCGGCCAGCGGGCATAGCTGACGATGCCGCCGACCATCCGGTTGACCGCGCGGGCCATCCCGTCGGCGCTGTCCTCGACAATCGTCTGGCTCGCGGCCTGAACCGACATCTGGGGCGTCGTGAACGACGCGCCGATCAGAAACAGCGATGCCAGCACCTTGCAGCGACCCCCAATTGCGCCCGGGCTTGTTCTGCCCCAGCAAGGGGGCGTCCGCTAGTCAAAACAATTGGAAAGTCAATGAAAAGTGACGTCATGTAGCCATATGGCAACAGTCGGTGGGAACCCGCCGACGTGTGTCTATTCGCATAAATACGTCAACCCGGCGAAAGCCGGGATCTCGCCATTGCGACATGACGCCCCGTGGAGATCCCGGCTTTCGCCGGGATGACGATTGAAGGAAATCAGACGCGCAAACGATCGCTGAATCCCTTGCGCAGCTTTGCCAGTTTCGGCGGGATGACCGCCATGCAATACGGGTTGCGCTGACCCTCGCCCTCCCAATAGGCCTGGTGATAATCCTCGGCCGGATACCAGTCGGACGCGGCCTCGATCGTGGTGACGATCGGCGCAGGCCAATCGGCGGCCGCCCGTTCGATCCCGGCGCGCGCGGCGTCGCTCTGCGCGGCATCAAGCGGGAAAAGCGCGCTGCGATACTGGGTGCCGATGTCGCCTCCCTGGCGGTTGAGCGTTGTCGGATCGTGCGTCGCGAAATGGACGTCGAGCAGGTCGTCATACCCGATAACCGCAGGATCGAAGGTGATGCGGATCGCCTCGGCATGGCCGGTGTCGCCGCCGCAGACCTGCTTGTAGGTCGGATCTGCGACATGGCCGCCGATATAGCCGCTCTCGACGCTCTCGACCCCGCTCAGCGACTCGAACACGGCTTCGGTGCACCAGAAGCAGCCTCCGGCGAAAATGGCGGTCTCACGGGTCATGGCGTCGGTCCTTGCTGGGGAAAAAGGGGAAGAGCCCCAAAATAGGATGCGCGCCGCTTCATTCCAAGGGCGGCGGCGCGTCGCTCCACGCGGGCCGTGCGGCGGGGTTGGCGGCGCGCGCCGTCTGCATCGCCGCCATTTCCGCCTCGATGGCGGCGATACGCTCGCTGCGCGGCGGGTGCGATGCGTCGCGGATCAGCGGGCGTTTGTGGCGGTTCCAGAAACGGATCGCGGCGGCGGGGTCGTAGCCAGCGCCGGCCATCAGCCACACCGACAGCCGGTCGGCCTCGAACTCGGTTTGCCGGATGCGCGCGGCCGACCGGTTGCTCCCCAGCCGGTCTCGATGGCGCAGGATGTTATGGGCCAGCTCATGCGCCACAACCGCCGCCAGCTCTTCATCGTCGGCGACCGACTGCGCGAGGTCCAGCGTCACGCGCACGAGCATGCCGTTGGCTGCCGCCTGCGCTCCTCCCAGTTCGACCCGGAACGCACTGGCGCAACCCGGCGCCGGGGCAATGCGATGAACGCGGCCGTCGGCATCGGTCACCGTCCAGGCGGCCGCCGGATCGAGGGCGTTCAGCGTCACGATGATCGCGTCGATCCGGATCGTCGGCTCGTCGCTATATGTGGGCACCGCCACACCATTGATCGCCGCGATCCGGGTCCCGCTTGTCAGTCCCGCGCGGTCGGCCGGGGAGCCCGGGGCGACGGCGGCGACAAAGGGGCCGTCGCTTGCGCCATATGCCTGCGCGGCCGCGGGGCGGTCTTGCGGCTCGAACCGGCGCAGGTCGCCAAGGATCCAGCCGGGCTGCGGCGCGGTCTGGGGACACCAGCCGGCGCTCGCGGTTGTCAGTCGATACGCAGCCGCGGCGAGCCGCGTTTCCTGCTGCGCCAGGCCGGCATAATAGGCCGATGGCGCGCTATTCGCCGCCGCCGGCGCCGAAAGGGCCGCGACGATGACGGCCAGGATGATGGCGGCAAGACCTCGCATGGCGGGTCTGTTACCAAGCCCGTCCTGTCGCGGCCATGAATTTTGCCGGACGCGCCGTCCGGGCCCCCTTGCCTATCGCGGGTCAAGCGACGATAGGGCGGCAATGGCCGAAACATCCCTCAATTTCGCCGCCTCGAGCCCGGTCGCCGGGCCGCGTCCCGCGGCGCTCGCGCGCTGGCTATGGGCCGTCGCATGGCTGGTGATCGCGGTGGTCGCGGTCGGCGGCATCACCCGCCTCACCGAATCGGGCCTCTCGATCACCGAATGGAAGCCGGTGTCGGGCGTGCTGCCGCCGCTCAGCGAAGCGGCGTGGGTCGCCGAGTTTGAGAAATACAAGCAAATCCCCGAATATAGGGAAATCAACGCCGGCATGACGCTCGCGGGGTTCAAGGCGATCTTCTTCTGGGAATGGCTGCACCGCATTCTCGGCCGCGTGGTCGGCATGGCGCTGGTCGTCCCGCTTATCTGGTTCGCCTGGCGCCGCGCGATCCCCGCTGGATACGGCTGGCGCCTGCTCGCCCTCGCCGCGCTGGTCGGGCTACAGGGCGCGATCGGCTGGTGGATGGTCGCCTCGGGGCTCGAATATCGCACCGACGTCAGCCATTTCCGCCTCGCCACCCATTTGCTGACCGCGTTGTTCCTGCTCGCGGGCCTCATATGGACCGCGCGCGACCTGTGGGCGCTGGCGCGCGATCCCGCCGCGCGGTCGGCGCGGCTCACGGGGCCGTCGGTCGCGGTGATCGCGATCCTCCTGATCCAGCTGCTGCTCGGCGCGTGGGTAGCGGGTCTCAATGCCGGGCAGGTCGCGAACACATGGCCGGCGATGAACGACCGCTTCTTTCCCGACGGGATCGACTGGAGCGGCGGCGCGTGGATGGCGCTGACCAACGATCCCTTCCTGATCCATTTCCTCCACCGCTGGTGGTCGTGGGTTGCGGCGGGGGCGCTCCTGCTGCTCGCGCGCACGCTCGCACGGCGCGGAGAGAAGCACGCCAGCGCGCTCGTCGTGATCGTTGTGGCCCAGATGGCGCTCGGCATCCTCACCGTGATCACCGGCGTATCCATGTGGATTGCGGTTGCGCACCAGGCCGTCGGCGCGATGCTCGTCGGGGCGACGGCGGCGGGGCTGCACCGGCTGGGCAGCGCGCGCGTATGAAGACAGGCGGCCTGTGGGGCGGCGCGCTGGCGCTGCTGCTCCTCGCGCCCCAACCCGCGCCGGCGCTGCAGGCACCGGAAGCGGCGGCAGCGCAGAGCTTCGCGCCGCCGGTCGACCGACCGATGACCTACCGCGTAACGACGCGCCGCATCGGCCGCGACGGATCGCTTGTCAGCTTCTCGCTCGTCTATGCGCTGCAATGGCGGCGCCTTGGGCGCGGTTACCGGCTGGAGGCGGTGTTGCAGCGGATCGATTCCGACGCGCCGCGGCAGGTGAAGCGCGCGCTGACGCTGATGCTCGAGCCGCTGGTCGGCGAAGAAATGGCTTATCTCGTCGCGCCCGACGGCAGCCGTATCGACCTTGTCGATCCCGAGGGATTGTGGGAGCGGGTGACCGCGCGCGCCGAGGCGGTGGCCGCGGCAAGCGGCCGACCCGAAGGCCGGCAGATGGCGCAATTGGTCGCTGCGCTTCCCGCCGCCGGTCGCGACCGGCTCGCGACCGCCGACATCCGCGCCCTCATCGCGCCGGCGAATGGCGCGATGAGGGCGGGGGCGCAGGCCGAAGGCACCAGCGTGTCGATGACGCACAGCGGCGCGCTGCAGACCTTCGCCGAGGTCGAGCGCGATTCGGCAGCCATCAGGGGAAGCGCGCAGCCGCTGGAAATTGACAATCTGTGGACCGTCGACACCGCCACCGGCCTCGTTGTGCGCGAGCAGCGGCAGAGCTGGATCGTCGAAGCCGATGGCGACGGCCGGACCCTTGTCGAGGAGCGGGTTCGTGCATTGGAGCCCGCTTCTTAGAGCTAGCGGTATTATAATACCTGTCAGCAAAGCCGCTCTATGCTTGACTTTCCGCTTGGTTGGCGTCATTGGCCCGCTCCGAAGCGCCGCTGCGTCCCATGGGGATCAGGCGGCGCGGTTTGTTTTCGGGCGGCGGCACGGCTGCTCGTCCTAGTCCATATCTGTCAAGGAGGTCGCCATGATGAAGGCGCTGACCAAGACGACTGTATCGGCGAACGCCGCGACGGTCGAAAAGAAATGGGTGCTGATCGACGCCGAGGGCCTCGTTGTGGGCCGCGTTGCATCGATTATCGCCAATATCCTGCGCGGCAAGCACAAGCCGAGCTTTACCCCGCACGTCGATTGCGGTGACAATGTCATCGTCATCAATGCCGAAAAGGTGGCGTTCACGGGCAAGAAGCTGCAGGACAAGCGTTACTACAAGCACACCGGCTACGCCGGCGGCATCAAGGAAACGAGCCCCGCGAAAATCCTCGAAGGCCGTTTTCCCGAGCGCGTGCTCGAAAAGGCCGTCGAACGCATGATCCCGCGCGGCCCGCTCGGCCGCCAGCAGATGCGCAACCTGCGCATCTTCGCAGGTAGCGAACATCCGCATGAAGGGCAGAGCCCCGAAGTGATCGACGTCGCGTCGATGAACCGCAAGAACAAGGTGGGTGCATAATGGCTGACGAACAGACCATGACCGATCTCAAGGACCTCGCCGGCGCCGTCGAAGGCACCGTCGCTCCCGCAGTCTCGACCACGCCGCTGCGCGAAAAGATCGTCGACAAGCAGGGCCGCGCCTATGCGACCGGCCGCCGCAAGGACGCCGTCGCCCGCGTGTGGGTCAAGCCCGGCACGGGCAAGATCACCGTCAACGGCCGCGACCAGGAAATCTATTTCGCGCGTCCGACGCTGCGCCTCGTCATCAACCAGCCCTTCGGTCTGACCGAACGCGTTGGCCAGTATGACGTGATCGCCACCGTCAAGGGCGGCGGCCTGTCGGGCCAGGCGGGCGCCGTGCTTCACGGTATCTCGCAGGCACTGACCCGTTTCGAACCCGCGCTGCGCGGCGTCGTGAAGTCGGCCGGCTTCCTGACGCGCGACAGCCGCGCCGTCGAGCGTAAGAAGTACGGCAAGGCCAAGGCCCGCCGCAGCTTCCAGTTCTCGAAGCGCTAATCAGTTTTTCCGTCGACGGACGGAGAAGGGAAGGGCGGTCCGGCAACGGGCCGCCCTTTTTCGTGCGCGATTCCGTCCAAAATCCGGTTTGTCGTAAATGGTTGATGGCCGGTAACCAGATATTGTTTAATTTTTTCGCGTGGTTAAGCTGCCCCCATGTGCCGAGTCCACGACCCGGATAAGGCGCGCTCTTACTACGGGGGTAGTCTATGAAATCTCGTCTTATTTCGCGGCGCGTGCGCCGCGGAGGCCTGTTGGCGTCGGTATGCGCCATCGGCCTGATCCAGGTCGCGCCGGCGTTCGCACAGGATGTCGGCGTCGCGCCCGCCGCCGCCGCCGACTTTATCGCCGATATCCGCCCCGATCCGCAGAGCGGTCATGCGACGGCGACCGATCCCGAGCCCTACACCGGCCTTGTCTCGATGGTGCCCGGACCGAAGATCGAGAAGATCACGCCCGAACCCGACATCCTGATTGCCAATCCGGGCACGCCGGTCACCGCGCGCGATCCCGTGAACATTACCGGCATCAGCCAGATGGTCATCGACCAGGGCGGCGGTTTCGTCGGCCTGTGCACCGCCACGCTGATCAACCCGCGCACCGTGATCCTCGCCGCGCACTGCGTGAATGGCCGCGCCGCGACCGACTATGGTGCCAATTCGGGCGGCACGGCGATCGGCTTCGGCTTCGAAACGAACACCCGGGCCAATGCGGCCGGCCAGACCGACGAACTGGTACGCTGGCTGCTCGGCGGCGCCGGTGGTGCCGGAAAATACCAAACCAACACGGCGCAGGCTTTCTACAACGCCAACTGGGTCACCTATAACCCGTTCTCGCTCGAGCCCGTGGCAAGGAGCTTCCTTTACGGCGACGTCGCCATGGCCTCGCTCGATACGCCGGCCGCGAATATTCCGACCTGGGCGCTGCTCTTCTCGCCATTGTCTGCGCCCGGCGCGATCACCGCGGCGGGCACCGGCTATAATGTCGGGATGGTCGGCTATGGCAACACGGGGACCGGAACGAGCGGCGCGACGGGCAGCGATTTCCGCCGGCGCTCGGCCGAAAATATCCTTGGCGCGCTCACCGATATCCAGACGTTCGAGGGCTTTCTGTTTGGCGGTGCGCCAAGCGGGCTGACGCAGAATCTCTATTTCCTCGACTTCGACGACCCGCGCCGCGGCATGACCGGCGCGAGCCCGTTCGACTTCAACGCTTTCCGTGACAATGCGCGTCCCAATCCGAACGGCGCATCGCTCGAAGGCATCACCTCGCAGGGCGATTCGGGCGGGCCGCTGATCCTGCAGAATTTCTCGCGTCAGGTGGTGCTCGGTGTCCTTTCGGGCGGTTACACCCGCTTCTTCGCCGGCCAGCCGGCGAACGGTTATGGCACCGTATCCTTCTACCAGCCGGCTTATCTCTATTGGGACTGGATCGCGGCGAACAATCCCTATCATTATGTGTCAGCCAAGGCAGGCAACGGGGCGTGGACCGATCCCAATCATTGGGTTTCGACCATCGACCCTTCGTACATGATCCTGTCGAACGGCCAGCTGGTGAACGGCATTCCGACCCTGACCGGCGAACAGAAAACCGGCACGTCGGGCGATTTCGGCCAGATATGCTTCCAGAGCGGGGGCGTCAGCGACTGTCTCGACACGCGCACGGGTATCGAGGTGGTCGAGAACCGGCCGATCGGGACCTCGGACGACAATGCCGGCTCGGCGTCGATCGCGGATATTGCGGCGGGCGCGACCGCGACGCGCGACGGGCTGATCCCCGATGCGCAACCCGAAGCGCAAGCGGCGGCGGCGCCCTTGCCGGCCGCCACGCTGGCCAACGGCCTGCCCGGCGCGACAAACTTCGTGCCGAACAACGTCGCTCCCGTCCGCACCGCCGGCACGGCACCGCGCTATTTCGACGTGACGCTCAGCGCGACCGGCCTGACGACGCTGTCGGGCGCGAATGTGACGGTCGACCGGCTGACGATCGGCACGGCGGGCGCGGCGCTCCAGATCGATTCGGGCGCGTCGCTGTCCTCGTTGATCAACGTGAACCAGCTCGCGGGCATGGTGACCGTCAACGGGACGCTCAGTTCGGTGGGCGATTACAGCCTGTTCGGCGGCGGGCTGATGGGGTCGGGCCGCATCAACGCGCCGTTCCTGACCAGCGTGCTGGGCCAGATCGCGCCCGGAACGCCGACCACGATCGGCACGCTGACGGTGGGCGGCAACCTCGTCCTGTCGTCGGGCAACAATCTGTTCATCAACTTCGGCCCGAACGGCACGTCGGACGTGCTGGCGGTGGTGGCGAACGGCACGTCGACGGGTTCGGCGACCCTGGGCGGTTCGGTCAGCTTCTCGCCGGTGGCGGGATACCAGGTGACGGCGGGCAATCGCTACACCTTCCTGACCGCGGCGGGCGGCGTGACCGGCACGTTCGGATCGGCAACGGCCATTTCGGCGATCCTGACGCCCCGGCTGACCTATGGTCCGAACAATGTGACGGTCGAGATCCAGGCCGGTCTGTACCGCAACGTTATCGCCCCGACGGCGGTGCAGGGCGCCTATGCGCAGTTGCTCGACCAGTCGCGCGGCAATGCGGGGCTCGCGGGCGTCTATGGCCCGCTCGATTTGCAGAATGCCGCGACGATCCGGGCCGTGCTCGAAAGCTGGGCGCCGCGGACCGAAACGCTGCGCGGATCGCTGGCGACGGTCGCCGCCGACAATATGTCGCGCTTTCACCGCGACCGCCTGCTCCGTCTCGACGGCGGCGACATGGGCGGCACGCTCTCGATGATCGGCCGGCCGGTGCAGCTCGCGCAGCTCAACATGACCGCGGCCGGTGTCGACTCGATGGCGGTGCGTAGCGACAGCGACGCGGTAACGGTGCAGCAGGGCCGTCTCCCCGACGACACCAGCGCCTTCCTCGCCGGCGGTTACCTCGATGGTGACAGCCGTCCGATGGCGAGCGCGGTTCCGCCCGGCGGGCGTGACCAGTTCGACGGTTTCTACCTCGCGGGCGGGATCGAAAAGGCGCTCGGCGAAGGCGGTGTTATCGGCCTCTCGCTCAGCTACACCGACGTTGAGGGCAACACGGCGATCGCGGGCCAGGACGCCAGCGGGAACCTCTATCAGGGAACGCTCTATGGCAAGGCCGCGATCGGCGGCGGAATCGAACTGTCGACGCAGCTTAGCGCCGGCGCGTTCGATTCGCGCACGACGCGAATTGCCGACCTCGTCGGCACGCCGTTCACGCTGACCGGCGACGATACGTCGCTGATCTTCACCGGCGAAGTCAGCCTGGGCAAGGACTTCGATCTCGGGGCAGTCGAATTCGGGCCGCGCGTTGCGGCGCGGGCCAGCCATATCGGCTTCTCCGACATCAAGGAAAATGGCGGCGGCCCGGCGTTGCGCCTCGACCGTTCGAGCTTCAACAGCGTCCAGGGCCGCGCCGGCCTCGCGCTGTCGGGCAAGCGCGGGAGCCGCTTCCAGCCGCATCTCAGCGCCGACTATGTCCATGAATTCATGAACGCGCCGGCGTCCTTCGGGGCGACGTTCGTCGGTGGCCCCGGGCCCAACGCGATCTTCGGCCTCGCCGGAACCGACAAGGATTGGTTCGAAGTCGGTGGCGGTATCACGATCACGACGGGCAACGTTGACCTGTCGATCGGCGCCGATACGACGATCGGGCGCAAGGATGTGTCGAACCAGAGCTATCGCGGATCGGTAACCTTCCGCTTTTAATCGAAGGCTTGCAAAAAGGGGAGGGGCGGTCCGGCGACGGGCCGCCCCTTTTTATCAGAGCAGGTCGAGGCTCCCCAGCATCAGCGCCTGCCGCGCCGGCCGCTCGGCCATCACCGCGAACATCTCGTCGCCGCGCGTCGTGCGTTCGACATTCATCGACGCGAAGACGGCCATGAAATAGCCGCTGAGGGCACCGACGCGATAATCGTCCCACAGCGCATGCGCGTCGGGGTCGATCCCGCCCTCTTTCAGCGCCGCGATCCAATGGTCGAAGGCGGGCCGGTCGGCGGCGGCGCGCTCGGACGGGTCGGCGATGCTGGTGCCGACCAGATAGGCGAGGTCGGCGGCGCCGCTGCCGCGCCCCAGCGTCTGCCAGTCGACGAGCCAGCAGGCATCGCCGCCCGGTGCAAAGAGGATGTTGTCGATGCGGAGGTCGCCGTGGACAAGCGTCCGCACCGCGGGCTCGCGCGTCAGAAAGGCGTCGAGCCGGTCGACGATTCCGGCGCCGACGTCGAGCAGTTCGGGCGCGAGACGGCCGGCATAACGCTCACGAAAGCCGAGGTAGAGCTGGGGGAAGAGCGCGCGGATCAGATCGCCATTGTCGCGTGCGAGCCAGGGCATCTGCGTGAGCCGTGCATCGTCCCACAAATGGGCGTGGAGTTTTGCGGCGGCTTCGATGCAGGGGGCAAGCCCGGCGAGGCCGATACCGGCAAGCTGGTCGCCCGGCCGTGCGGGGGCAAGGTCCGACAGGATCAGGATGAAGTCGATGTCGTCGTCGGCGATGTCGCAATGGTGGCACAAGGGCGCGGGAACGCCGCTCGC
Organism: Sphingopyxis sp.; assembly: GCF_036675685.1. Lineage (GTDB taxonomy): Bacteria > Pseudomonadota > Alphaproteobacteria > Sphingomonadales > Sphingomonadaceae > Sphingopyxis. The sequence goes on along the minus strand of NZ_JAKFEM010000004.1, from coordinate 140,918 downwards.
GGCGGCAAGCTCGCGATACCAGCTGATTTCCTTGACATAAGTGCCGGTGAGCTTGGCGATATTGCGGCTCGCCTCGTCGTGGCTCGGGCATTTGGCGATGACGGTCGCGGGGCCGCCCGCGCCATCCTTCCAATCGAGCGTCAGGCGATAGCTGTCGCACATCTGTCCGGTGCCGACCTTGGCTGCGGCGAAGCCGCTGAGTTTTCCCCGATGACCGAGCACCGTGGCGAGCCATTCGGCGTCCATCGCCTCGGGCGAGGTCGGGAAGCTCATGCAACGGGATCCATCAGGCCGGTCAGGCCGGTGGGTGCGTGCGGGCCAACGAACAATTGTTCGAGCACGCCGACGCCGCGCTCGCTGCGGTCACCGTCGGTCAGCTCGGCATGGACCAGCGCCTGGACGTGCATCGCGAGCGGATTGCCCCATGCGCGTTCGGCTTCGGGCAGGCTGTCGTGTGCGACCTCCAGTTCGCCATGGTCGAAGCCATGCCCCCAGACAGGGTGGGTGTAGCCGAGGCCGCTCATCGCGAAGAGTGGCCCGCTCGGGGTCAGCGCCAGGCGGGTGCTGGCATCGAAATCGGCGGTCAGGCGGGTCAGGCGCCGCATGCCGGGCTGCCATTCGGCGGCGAAACCGGGGTCGGCATAGTGGCGCTCGCCGCCATTGGCACCGACGAGTACGGCGCGGCGGTTCCATGGCGTCCCCTCGCCATCATCGTTGCTGTGAAAGAAGAGCGAGCGATCGGCGAAATTACACGGCGTCCACAGCCAGAAGAACTGGTGGAAATTGCCCTGCGGCGGCGGCTGTGGTTCGGCGGCGCCGACGGGGCGGATGCCCCAGCTGCGGTCGCGCGTTCCCGCCCAGTCATTGTCGATAGGCACGCGTGCCCCGTCGACCGCCAGCCAGCCCGACCAATGGCCGTTCTGCGTCATGCGCGTGTAATCCATGAACAGGCGCGTGCCATTGCGGCGGGTGAAGCGCGGTTCCTCGATCGGGAAATGGCGGCCGGTGAAGGTCAGCACCGCGGCGAGCGGGCCGTCGTTGGGCGTGATGCGCAACGTGACCACCTCGAGTGGCGCGTCGATCGTGATCGCGATCGGACCGACCGCGAGGTCGAGCCGTTCGCCCGCCGAACGCCGGCTGGCGCGGAGGTTATGCTGCACCCCATCGACCAGCACGCAGAAGGCCGCATCGACGATACCGAGCTGCGGGTAAAAGCCCATCGCGGCGGCGAAGAAGACCGACCCGTCGGGCGAATAGCCGTTGAAGAAATAGCGATCATAGAAATTGCGGTCGGTGCCCGCGAAGGCAATCGGCTCGGCGCTCTGGTGCAGCGGGAAATCATCGCCCTTGGTCAGCATCGTGTCTCATCCCATTTTGCGTTTTTTGTTGCAACGTAACGGGATGGGGAGCGGCGTCAATGCACCGGCGGATCGACCGATGGAACGGCGTGGATCGGCGCGACGGGCTCGTCCGGTGCGCGCGGCGGCAGCGCGTCGGGGGGCACGTCGGTGATCTGCATGTCGGGCGTCGGCACTGCTTCAATATTGCGGACGCGCACATCGATCGCGCCATTTTCGATGCGCAGTTCGTTGAAGCTTGGCGGGGTCGACCGGATCCGCTGCGACAGCGTGCCCGCGCCGATCATGCGGATCGGACCCGCCGCGGTCCGTTCGATCAGGTCGAACGCGTCATGGACATGGCCGGTGAGCACCGCCGCGACACCGTGCGCCGCAAGCTCCGTCAGCGCGCGCGCGCCGCCGCGGGTCAGCGCGCGGCCGCGCGTGCCGGCCTCGACCAGCGGATGATGCGCGGTGATGAGCGTCGTCGTCCCGGCCGGCAGCGCGGCGATCGCGGCGAGCGTCTTCGCGAGCGCCTTTTCGGTCACCCAGCCCTTCGACCAGTCGAGCCGCCACTGCGCGCGCGCGGTGGTCTTGAGCGGGACGATCGCGACCCCCGCGAGATCGAGCTCACGTTCGACGAGCCGCTCGATCCCGCGGATGCGGCGATAGGGATAGAAGAAGCGCGCGACCGGGTTGAAATAGGGAAGATCGTGATTGCCGACCTCGACCGTCACCGGCACGTCGAGCGCGCCGATCCAGTCGCACGCCGCCGCGAACTCGTGGCTCCGCGCGCGCATCGTGAGGTCACCGGTGATCAGCACCGCGTCGGGCCCCTCGCGGCGCACGCATGTCTCGAACCAGCCGAGCGCGGCGCGATCCTCGAGCCCGAAATGCAGGTCGCTGATATGAAAGAGCCGGGTCATGCGGTCGCGAGGAAATCCACCGCGCTCGCTCCCAGCCCGAAACGCGCAGGCGAGCGCACCTCGCCCAGTTCGCCATCATATTCGAGGCTGATCGCGGCATCGCTTTCGAGGATGATCGTCTCACCCATCGCGATTTCCTCGCTCGGCCCGTCGCGGAAATCGCCGCCGAGCCAGGCCAAGCCGTGGCGCAGCACGTCGCCCGTGCCGTCGGTCAATATCCCGTCGGCGCGGATACCCCCGGATGTCGGGGTCAAGATGACGGCGGGATAGGCCTGCCCGTGCCCCGCGATACGGACGCCCGGGGCGTTCATCATCGTGTCGAGCGCATCGGGCGCCGCGCGGCTCGCCTCGATCAACCCGTCCTGCCGCATCGTCTCGCGCACCTCGGCCCATTGGGTCGCGGGCCCCGCGACGACGGTGATAAAGGCTTCGCCGGCATCCGACCGGATCGTCGGTATCGGTCGTCGCCGGCCCTTTCCCTGCAGCGCGTCCGCCAATATCTCGGGCACCGGCCGGTCGCCGTGCAGCGCCTTTGAGAGCAGGTTGAGCGTGCCGCCGGGCAGCGGCAGGATCGCGCCGTCCCAGCCCGCCGCCTTCGTCGCGGCGGCATTGATCGTTCCGTCGCCGGTCCAGACGAGCAGCAAGTCGATGCGTTGCAGCTTCAATTCGGTCGCGTCGGGAATCTCGTTGTCGGGCAGCGTGAAGGTCGCGGCGAGCGGTGCTCCCAATTCGCGGCAGGTTTCGATGATCTGTTCGAGGATGGTCTCGTCGTGGCTGCCGCTCTGGCTGTTGCAGACAAGGGCGGGGCGGTTGAATTTGCCGGTCATAGCCATGTTCTACGCGCGAGCGTGGAAAAGGTCGCGGACCTTCCATTCTCCCTCTCGTCATCCCGGACCCTTCGACAGGCTCAGGACAGGCTTGGTCCGGGATCCATCAGGCCTTTCCTGCACATCTTGCCTGAGCATTCATGGACCTCGGATCAAGTCCGGGGTGACGAAAAGTCCGGTGCAAGCCTTGCCGCACTGCTTGTTCCCCGCGTCACCGCCCTGTAGGGCGCGAAAGATGGCGGGACGGGTTTCCAAAGGACGGCGGTTGATCAAATTCCTGATAGTGGTGATTTTGCTCGTGCTGCTGTTCGGCGGCGGCGCGCGCCTGATCGTCGGGGGCGGCGCGAAATCACTCAACCTCGGCGACCGGTTGCTCGGCGACGGCGACGGCGCGACGTTGCAGGTCGCAGGCCAGCCCTATGGCTCCGGCGAGCGAAACAAGCTCAACATCTGGGTGCCGACAGGGACGAAAAAGACCGACAAGCTGCCGGTGCTCGTCTTCCTCTATGGCGGCGGCTGGTACAGCGGCGCGCGCGACGATTACGGCTTTGCCGGACGCGCCTTTGCCAAGCAGGGTTTCATCGTCGTCATCCCCGACTATCGCATCGTGCCCGAGGGGCATTGGCCCGACTTCCTGCAGGATAGCGCGGCGGCGGTCGCGTGGGCCGCCGCGCATATCGGCGATTATGGCGGCGATCCCGAGCGTATCGCGCTGTCGGGCCATTCGGCGGGCGCCTATAATGCGGTGATGCTCGCGCTCGATCCGCAATGGATGAAGGCGGCGGGCAGCGATGCCTCGGTCATTCGCGGGGTCGCGGCGCTGTCGGGGCCCTATGATTTTGTGCCGCTCGAAAAGGGCGGCCGCGCCGATGTCGCGATGGGCGACATCCGGCCGATCGAGCAGACGCAGCCGATCAGTTTCGTGCGCGCCGACGCGCCGCCGCTGTGGCTCGGGCACGGCACCGCCGACACAGTCGTGCGCGTCCGCAACAGCCAGAATCTGGCGGCGGCGATGCACAAGGTCGGCGGGGCGGCGACGCTGCGCACATACGACGGGCTCAGCCACAACGACCTTATCATGGCGCTCACCGGCCCGCTCGCCTACAAGGGGCCGATCCTCAGCGAAGCGACCGATTTCCTGCGCGGTGCGACCGCACGCCGGGTTTCGCCCGCGCCATGACCGGCCCGATCCCGGCGATCGTCCTCGCGGGCAGCCGCCCCGGTCCCGATCCGCTGCTAACCGGCAGCAATGTCTCGACCAAGGCGCTGCTGCCGATCGCGGGACAGGCGATGCTCGTTCATGTCGTGCAGGCGCTTCGGGGTTCGCCTCTCGTTGGCCCGATCACGATTCTCGCGCAGAACAGCGCCGAGCTCGCGGCCGAGCCAGGGCTCGAGGGTCTTGCCGATCTGCATTTTACGGATTCGGGACAGGGGATCAGCAGCTCGCTCGCCGCCGCGCTCCCCCCGGGCGACGATCCGCTGTTGGTGACGACCGCCGACAATGTGCTGCTCACGCCCACGATGATCGCCGAATTCCTGACGGGCGCCGAGGACAGCGACGTCGCGGTGGCGATGGTCGAGCGCGACGTGCTGCTAGCCCGCTATCCGCAGTCGAAACGCACCTGGCTGAAATTCCGCGGCGGTTGGTGGTCGGGGGCGAACATGTTCCGCCTGCGCGGGCGCCGCGTGCTGCCGCTGCTCGATTTCTGGGGCCGCATCGAACGCGACCGCAAGAAGGGGCTCAAGATCATCGCGGCGTTCGGCCCGTGGCTGCTGATCGGGGCGCTGCTCCGTCTCTTCACGATCCATCAAGGCGTCGCGCGTGCGGGGCTGCGCTTCGGGCTGAAAGCGAAGGTTGTGCCAATGTCCGAGGGCGAGGCGTGCATCGACGCCGACAAGCCCGCCGACATCGCGCTTATCGAAGCCATATTTGCCGCGCGGCGCCAAGGCGCTATAGGGCGGCCCCTATGACCATCGACAAAGCCATCATCCTGTCGGCCGGGCAGGGCTCGCGCCTGCTGCCGCTGACCCGCGACATCCCCAAATGCCTGATCGACTTGAACGGCCGCACGCTGATCGGCTGGCAGGTCGCCGCGCTCGCCGCGAACGGTATCAAGGACATCGTCGTCGTCACCGGGTTCCGCACCGAACGCGTCGAGGATCATGCGCTGCAGCTCTACCGCGATACCGGCGTGCGCATCCGTACTTTGTTCAACCCCTTCTTCCAGGTCGCCGACAATCTCGGCACCTGCTGGATTGCGCGCGAGGAGATGGACCGTAATTTCATCATCCTCAACGGCGACACCATCATTTCGGACGAGATCGTCGCGAAGCTGATCGAAGGCGCGAACGAGCCGATCACCGTCACCGTCGACGTCAAGAAAGACTATGACGACGATGATATGAAGGTGAACCGCGATGCCGAAGGGCGGCTGCATCACATCGGCAAGCGATTGCTGCCCCCCGATACCAACGCCGAATCGATCGGCATGCTCGCCTTTGTCGGCGACGGCCCGTCGATCTTTCGCAATCAGGTCGACCAGATGATGCGCACCCCCGACGGGGTCGAACGCTGGTATCTTCGCGCGATCGACATCATCGCCAAGGGCAACCGCGTCGGCACCGTGTCGATCGAAGGGCTGGAATGGCAGGAAGTCGACTTCCCGCAGGATGTCGAAGCCGCCGATGCGCTCACCGCGAAATGGGCCGAAGAAGGGCTTTACGCGAAATAGGGTTTGAGCCAGCCGGTGAGTTCGGCGGTCTGTGCTTCATCGAGTTTGACCGCCTGCCCAAGGTCGGGTTGGCCCGGCCAGCCGGCGTCGGGGATCGTCATGCCCGCGCCGCTGCGTTCGCCCTCATAGCGCGGCAGCACGTGGAAATGGACGTGCGGGTCGACCATCATCAGCATTAGATAGTTGATCTTCGCATAGCCGACCGCCCGGCCCAGCGCCGCCTCGATCGCGGCGGTCGCGATCTTGAGTTCGGCGTGCGCGGCGGCGGGCAAGTCACCAAAGGCAGTGGCGTCGGATTTCGCCGCGAGTATCAGTGCGCCGAGCGTCGGCTGCGCGGGGCGCAGCAGCACGACCCAATGCTCATATTCGGCGATCAGCGTTACAGGATGGCCGAATTTCGCGATGGTATCGTTCATGCTTCTTCCATCCAGCTGACAATCGGGTGGCCCGCGCGCTTCGTCGCATAGGCCTGCACCAGCCGCACCGCGTGGACGACCAGCGAAATCACGGTCCACCATGCGAGCGCGATCAGCCCGATGTCGGGCCTCCCCGCGAGCGTCGCGAAAAAGAGGATGGCGATGTTCGGGTTGCGCCGCGCGGTGATCAGGCGGAACTGGCTGTCGAAGCGCTGCCAGACATGGATGTCCATGCCGAAATCCTTGATGAACAGCCCTTCGATAACGCGCTGGAGCACATAGCCCGCGACCACCGCGATCATCACCCAGACGAAGGTCTGCGTCGACAGCGCGAGGCCCCACGCGCCGAGTCCGACGCCCCAGAAATACCACCAGAAGGGCGGATGGACCAGGTCGACGCCATGATCGGCGACATTGCCCCATTTCGACGAAGTGATCGTGCAGCGCGCGAGCTTTCCATCGACGGTGTCGAGCACCATGAAAATGAAGCCCGCGAGCATGCCGGTCCAATATTCCCCATAAGCGAAGAGGTAGGTCGCATAGACGCAGAGGGTCGCGCCGATCGCGGTGACCATGTTCGGCGTCATGCCGATGCTCGCCGCGATCCGCGTCAGCCACAGCGCGAGTTCGGGCCACAGATATTTGGTGAGCGCATCGGTGACGCCCTTGTACGCGCCGAAATAGCTTTTCCGCTCGATCTCGCGCCGGGTTTCGGGGGTCAGGCGCTGGATGAAGGGGCACTCGAGCTTGCGAAGCTGGCGGTTATAGATTTGCGGGTTGTCGCGATAATCGATCAGGGTGACTTGGTCGCGATGCGCCGCGACGTCCTCGGGACGCATACCGCCGGTCAGATGCGCCATCACCAGTTGGTCGCCGTCCATCACGACCGTACCGGGAAGCGTCAGGATATGGCGCAGCCACACGGGGTCGAAGACATAGGCCAGATTGACATAGAGCTGCGCGCCTGACGACGGCGGCGTTTCGGACAAGCCTTCGGCGCGCGCCAGCCGGCGCAACCGTTCGGCGTTGGTCATGCCCCACAACAGGGTGGTGTTCTCGCCGATCAGCGACAGGGCGGGCAGGGAAGACGTGTCGGTCATCCGCCGCTCATATCCTGTGGTGCGTCCTTTGCAAGGAAGCGCGAGATCGCCTCGGCGCCGCGTCGCGCCGCGCCGGCCGGGTCGCCGCCGATCGATTCCGCCAGCCTTTCGCGTTGGGCATCGGCATAGAGCGGATGCCGCGCGGGGGCGCGGTCGAGCGCGCCTGGCAGTTCGGAGAGGTCGTCCACGACATCGCCGAGCGTCCAGAACAGATAATCGGGATTGCCTTCCCATTCGACGCGATGCGCATTGAGGAAGACGCACGGGCGCGGGGTCGCGAGGAATTCGTAAACCTGGCTGCTGACGTCGCCGATGTAGATGTCGGCGCCGCTCGTATAGCTCATGTCGAACAGGCGGTCGGAGTGCAGGTCGATCAGGATCTTGCCGGGTATGGCGAGCCGCATCACCGCGTCGCGCTCGGCCTCGCTCGCCTCGGCGAAGAGGCGGATATGCGGCGCGACCACAAGATTGTAGCGGTCCTGCGCGGCGAACCAGGCGATGAGATCGCGCCCGAACCGGTCCCATGACGACAAGGATCGCCGGAAATGCGGAGCATAGAGAATGGTCGGTCGTCCATTGGCGAACAGCGGCTCGCGCATCTTTTGCAGGCGCGGCATCAGGTCGAGCTTCACATAGCCGTTGACGGCGTAACAGCCCGGCCGAATGGTCCCGGCATCGAGCATGCGCTGTTCGCTCTTTTCGCCCGCTACGAGCACGAAATCGAAATGCCGGTCGCGTGGGTCGAACGTGATCGCGCGGTCGCCGGCACCGTGCGGCGTGAAGATCAGGCGGGTGCGGCGCGACAGAAAATGCCGGATCGCCGTCGTCGTCCGTTCGGGCGCGACGATCGCGTCGAACTGGCGCAGAAATGACAGCGCGCCGAACAGGATCGGCAGCCGCGGGTTGCGAAACAGGCCCCAGTCGCGCAGCCAGCGCGCGACGCCGCGCTGCCCCAGTAGCGCGACGTTGGGGGCGAAGCCTGGATAGGCACGCGCCACCTGTTCGACCATGCGAAGATGGTCGGGGCTGGCGACCGCGACATCCACGTCCGATCCCGCAGCCGCCATTTCGGCGGCGATGGGCAAGGCGTGGAATATCTGGTGGGGTTCGGCGATGAACAGGAAGACTATGCGCATTATCGGGCCTCGACGACGGCGCCTGCCGCGACATCTTCAAAATCGGCTGCCCGCCAACCGTGCCGCGTAGCCAGCCGAACAAATTTGTCACCACGCCCGACCAGCCAGGATTCGCTTGCGAGCGCGAAGGTCGGTGCGTCGCTGAGATGATCCGAATAAGCGCGGATATGCGCCGCACCGCCGACGGCATGGGTGCTCAGCCATTCGGTCACCCGGCGGGCCTTTTCCAACCCATAGCAATTCTCGCCATCGAGCTGGGGCAGCCAGTTTCCGTCGGCATCGCGCCGGTGGCGCGTCGCGACAATGGCGTCGAAGCCCAGCGCTTCGGCGATCGCGCCGGCGTAGAATTCGGGTGCCGCGGTCGCCATCAGCAGGCGGTATCCCTCGGCACGGTCGCGCGCGATGCAGGCCTCAGCGCCCGGCGGCACGTCGCGCGCCACGCGCCACGCCGCAAAGCGCGCGGCGAGGTCGGTCGCGCGCGCCGGCGAAAGATGCGGCCCCAGCATCAGGCGAATGGCGGCGGGTTTGAACCGGTCCCGCCCATAGAGGCGCAGCGCATAGCCGATCATCAAGGCGGCGAGCGCGGGCAGCAGCAGCAGGCGCCAGCGCGCGCTTTTCCATGCGGCCCACAGCAGGAACAAGGTGAAGGTCGGCTTGCGCAGGACAGTGCGGTCGAGATCGTAGATCGCGACGCGGATGGGTGCGGCGGCGGTGTCGGTCATGGCGCCTCGCTTCCAATCAGGCCAAGTTTGCGCCCCGTCTTGCCCAGCGAGGCGCGGTCGGCGAACGGCAAGGCAAAGCGCATCGACAGCCAGATCGAGGCGACCGCGATCCCGATGATCAGCGGCAGCGCGACCGGGTCGGGCAAGCGGCTGACCAGCAGCGCGGCTGCCCCGGCCGCCAGCGTGATTGCCATCCCGCGCAGCGCAACGGCGGGGAATTGCCGGTCAAAGGGGTGCAGCTTTTCGGTCATCGCGAGCTGAAGCGTCGGAATGGCCGCCATCACGACAAGGCCGATCGAGGTGGCGAGCGTGACCCCGGTCAGCGCATCGAGATGGCCGACGATCAGCCAGCCGGCACCGACCGCGATGCCGACGCCGAAGACGCTGGCGGTCAGCTGGTGGCGGAAGGCCGCGACGACTTGCAGCACTGGGGCCGAAATGCCGAGCACCGCCTCGGCTGCGCGCGCGAAGAGCAGGATGACGACCGCGCCCTGCGCAACCTGCGCCTGGTGCCCGAACAGGCTGAGCAGCGAGGCGCTGCCCGCCGCGAGCACGGCGGCCAGCGGTAGCGCGATCGCGGCGATCAGCCGCGTCGCATAGGCATAGATGTCGGCGACCTGCGCGCGGTCCTGCCGCTCGGCGCTCGCCGCGAGCGGCGCCATGACATAGACGAAGGCGATGCGGACGAGTTGGACGACGCTCGATAGCTTGCGTGCGATGGTGAACAGGCCCGCGGCGGCGGCGCCCGCCGCGCCGGGCAGCAGCAGGTTGAGGATCAGCGCGGGCGCGTCGCCGAACAGCCGCGCGATGATGTTCGACGGCAGGATCGACAGCCCGGCCCAGAAGGTATTGCGCGCGGTCTCGGTAACCCAGGGTCCGCGCCGCAGGTCGGCGAAGCTGTAATGGCGGGCGAGCAGGCGCACGCAAAGGATTGCGGTGATCGCCAGCGAGCAGAGATGCGCGATGAACAGGCCTTTGAGGCCGAGGCCGATGGCAAAGAAGGCTCCCGCGAATATAAGCCGGATGACCTGCTCCCAGATGATCCGCAGCCGGATTTCGGCCCCGAACACCATACGGGCGCGCAGCGCCGATGTCGCGATCTCGACAAAAGCCCACAGCGGGAGCGCCCAGACGAAGATCCGGATGGCGGGGGTGACGAGCGCGCGGTCCTTTTCTGCGACGTTGAGCAGCGGCCCGAGGTCGGCGGCGAAGAGCGCGATCAGCGCCGCCACCACGATGCAGGGTCCGACGCCGAAAATCATGGCGGTGCGCAGCGCCGCCGCCGCTTCGGCATCGCTCGCCGATTGCGGGACGGTGCGCTGCATCGCGCTGGTCATGCCGGTGTCGAAGGTATTTTCGAGCAGGTTGATGGTGGCCCAGAGCACCGCATAGAGGCCATAACCCGCGAGGCCGAACATCAGGACGTAAAGCGGCTGCGCGACGATTTCGACCACCGCGCCCAGCCGCGCGAGCACCGTAGTGCCGAGCCCGCGCGCGACGCTGCGGCTGGTGACGGCGGGTTGGGCGGCACTATCGCTCATCGCTGCCGCCCTAGCGCCTTGCCTCGGTGCCTGCCAGCGGCTTTCGCGCTTTCAACCCCCCTTCTCCCTCTTGTCGACTCCGCCAATCGGGTCTAGTCAGCCCGCGATTGCATAGGGGAAACCGCGATATGGCCGAATTTCGTCTGCCCAAGAACAGCCGCCCGCAAAAGGGTGGCAAGGTCCACAAGGCCGAAGGCGCGGCTGCGGTCAAGACATTCAAAGTTTATCGCTACGACCCCGATAGCGGCCAGAATCCGCGGTTCGACACGTTCGAGATCGACACCGAAACATGCGGCCCGATGGTGCTCGACGCGCTGATCAAGATGAAGAGCGAGCAGGACGCCTCGCTGACCTTCCGCCGCTCGTGCCGCGAAGGCATCTGCGGCAGCTGTTCGATGAACATGAACGGCAAGAACGGCCTCGCCTGCACCACCGCGATCGAGGATCTGAAGGGCGACATCACGATCACCCCGCTGCCCGCGATGGACGTCATCAAGGACCTCGTCCCCGACTTCACCCATTTTTATGCCCAATATGCGTCGATCGAGCCCTGGCTGAAGACCAAGACGACGACGCCGAGCGGCAAGGAGCGGCTGCAGTCGCCCGCCGAGCGCGAAAAGCTCGACGGGCTTTACGAGTGCATCCTGTGCGCCTGCTGCTCGACGAGTTGCCCCAGTTACTGGTGGAACAGCGACAAGTTCCTCGGCCCCGCGATCCTGCTCCAGGCGTATCGCTGGCTCGCCGACAGCCGCGACGAGATGACCGGCGAGCGGCTCGACGAATTGGAAGATCCCTTCCGCCTCTATCGCTGCCACACGATCATGAACTGCGCCAACGCCTGTCCCAAGGGGCTTAACCCCGCGCGCGCTATCGCCGAGATCAAGAAGCTCGAGGCCGAGCGGCAAGTCTGATGTTGGCTGACGCCAACGCCGGCACCGGCCCGCTCCCCCACCCGGCCTCCCAAACCAGTTTACCCTGTGGGAGGCCGGGTGGGGGAGCGGGCCGGTGCCGTTTCGCCCTTGCGAAAGCCGAAACGTGAACGACGGGATCGAGGAACCGAAGCGCCGCGAGTATTTCAGCGCCGAGGAATTGGACGGCGGCTGGCTGAGCTGGGACCTCAAGGACCCGACGCGCTTCAATAGCTTCATCGAACCGCTGATGGTGCGCGCCGAGCCGCCCACGCATGACCGCCGACCGCAGGCGCGGGTGCGGATGATGCCAGAGCGCAAGCACAGCAACCTCGGCGACAATGTTCATGGCGCGGTGACGCTGGCGCTGGTCGACATCGCACTGTTCGCGGCGTCGCATCAGTTCGGGTCGCTCAATGCCGGCCATTCGGTGACGCTCGATCTGTCGACGCAGTTCGTTGGCGCGGGCCGGGTCGGCGAGCCATTGGATGCCGTCGTCGAACTGGTGCGCGAGACCGGGCGGCTCATCTTCCTGCGCGGGCTTGTCGTTCAGGGCGATGGCGACAGCCATATCGTTCTCACCTTCGCCGGGACGATCCGCAAGGCCAGCCAGAAGTGACGACCGTCCTCGCCGCCTATGATGCGCTGGTCGCCGCGGGCGAGCTCAAAGCCGACCCCGAACAGCGTGCCGCGGCCGAGCGGCTGAACCTGCTCCAGCAGGAACTGGAAGCGGTGCCGCCACGCGGCAGCCTGCTCTGGCGCCTGACCGGCCGCAAGCCCGAGGCGCCGCGCGGGGTCTATCTGTGGGGCGCGGTCGGGCGTGGCAAGTCGATGCTGATGGACCTGTTTTACGACCAGCTTCACATCAACCGAAAGCGGCGTGTCCATTTCCACGCCTTCATGCTCGACGTCCACGCGCGGATGCGCGAGGTGCGCAAGAGCGAGAGCGGCGATCCGATCCCGCTCGTCGCCGACGCGCTGGTCGAGAATGTCCGCTGCCTTGCCTTCGACGAAATGGTCGTGAACAACAGCGCCGACGCGATGATCCTCTCGCGCCTGTTCACCGCGCTGATCGACCGCGGCGTGACGGTGGTCGCGACCTCGAACCGGCCGCCGAAGGATCTCTACAAGGACGGGCTCAATCGCGAGCATTTCCTGCCCTTCATCGCGCTCGTCGAGGCGAAGCTCGACGTGATGGGATTGAACGGCCCGACCGATTATCGCCGCGACCGGCTGGGCGATGGCGCGCGCTGGTTCGTTCCCGCCGACGATAAGGCCAGCGCCGCGCTCTCGGCCGCCTTCTTTCGCTTGACCGACTATCCGCCCGAGGATCGCGCGCATGTCCCGACGCTCGACCTCGATGTCGGCGGCGGCCGGACGCTGCATGTGCCCAAGGCGCTGAAAGGCGTGGCGGTCTTTTCGTTCAAACGACTGTGCGGCGAGGCGCGCGGGGCATCGGACTATCTTGCGGTTGCGCGGCATTTCCATGCGGTGATCATCGTCGGCATCTCACGCATGGGGCCGGAGAATCGCAACGAGGCGGCGCGCTTCGTCACGCTGATCGACGCGCTCTATGAATTTAAGGTCAAGCTGCTAGCGAGCGCCGCGGCAATGCCCGATCAGCTTTATATTGCGGGCGACGGCGCATTCGAATTCGAGCGGACGGCGAGCCGTCTCGCCGAAATGCAATCCGACGACTATCTTGCTCTAGGCCACGGCCAGGAGGACGTCGCTGGCGATCTTTCCCCAGCGTGACGAATTGACGGTCACATAGATGAGGTCGCGGACGTAACGCACCTCGTGCGTGAGATAACCATAGCCCTGTTCGATCGTCCGGCGCAGCGTGCGGAGCCGCTTGGGCGCGGCGATTCCGATCCCGGCTGGCCGACAATTCGGTATCAAAGCTGATGATTGCGCGCGTCATCCGCCTGCGCGTAACAATGCAGCGATACGGGAGGGTTAATTCGCCTATGCGGGCCTTCCCGGAAAAGCCTACGCCGAGGCCGGAAAATGTCACGCTCTTGCTATACAGTGTGCCAATTCCCATCTTCAGCCGGTCTTGAGTGCGCCTTGTTGTTATTGCGAACTATTTGCAAAAAAAGGCTGTTTTTCATCCTTTTCGCGGTTGTTTCCTTAAGGGAATCGGCGTAGGGGCGTCGCCAGTCTTGGGACCGGCATGGCACTTTAGCCCGTGTGCCAACCGGTCTGTGAAGCATTGCCGGGCTTGCCAGGAAGGGAGTGCCGCGCGCCATGGGACGCAAGAAGATCGCTTTGATCGGAGCCGGAAATATCGGCGGGACGTTGGCGCTGCTCGCCGCACAGAAGGAACTCGGCGACGTCGTCCTGTTCGACGTGGTCGAAGGCGTGCCGCAGGGCAAGGCGCTCGACCTGTCGCAGGTCGGTCCGGTCCAGGGCTTTGACGCCAAGATCACCGGCACGAACGATTATGCCGACATCGCCGGCGCCGACGTCATCATCGTCACCGCCGGGGTCGCCCGCAAGCCGGGCATGAGCCGCGACGATTTGCTCGGCATCAACCTGAAGGTCATGAAGGCCGTCGGCGAAGGCATCAAGGCCAACGCCCCCGACGCCTTTGTCATCTGCATCACCAACCCGCTCGACGCGATGGTGTGGGCGCTGCGCGAATTCTCAGGGCTCCCGCACAACAAGGTCGTCGGCATGGCCGGCGTGCTCGATTCGGCGCGCTTCAGCCACTTCATCGCCGATGAATTCGACGTGTCGGTCAAGGACGTGAACACCTTCGTTCTCGGCGGCCATGGCGACACGATGGTGCCGGTGGTGCGCTATTCGACCGTCAACGGCATCCCCGTTCCCGACCTCGTCAAGATGGGCCTGTCGAGTCAGGACAAGATCGACGCGATCGTCAAGCGCACCCGCGGCGGCGGCGGCGAAATCGTCGCGCTGCTCGGCACCGGTTCGGCTTTCTATGCGCCCGCAGCTTCGGGCATCGCGATGGCCGAAGCCTATCTCGGCGACCAGAAGCGCATCCTGCCCTGCGCCGCCTATGTCGACGGCCAGTACGGCCTCGACGGTCTGTACGTCGGCGTGCCGGTGCTGATCGGTGCCGGCGGCGTCGAGAAGATCGTCGAGATCGCACTCGACGATGCTGACAAGGCAGGCCTGCAGGTGTCGGTCGACGCGGTCAAGGAACTGCTCGACGCGTGCAAGGCGCTGGATCCCAGCCTCGCCTGACTTTTTGTTCCCCGGCGAAAGCCGGGGCCCAATCCCCAGATGGACCCCGGCTTTCGCCGGGGAACGAGAAACGGAACGACACGCATGAGCATTCTCATCGACAAGAATACCAAGGTCATTACCCAGGGGATGACCGGCGCCACCGGCACTTTCCACACCGAGCAGGCGCTGGCCTATGGCACGCAGATGGTCGGCGGCGTGACGCCGGGCAAGGGCGGGACGACGCACATCGGCCTGCCCAACTTCAACACCGTCGAAGAAGCGAAGGCCGCGACGGGCGCGACCGCGAGCTGCATCTATGTTCCGCCGCCGTTCGCCGCGGACTCGATCCTCGAGGCGATCGACGCCGAGATGGAGCTGATCGTCTGCATCACCGAAGGCATTCCGGTGCTCGACATGGTCAAGGTGAAGCGCGCGCTGTCGGGTTCGAAATCGCGCCTGATCGGCCCGAACTGCCCCGGCGTGCTGACCCCCGGCGAGTGCAAGATCGGCATCATGCCCGGCAGCATTTTCTCGAAGGGCAGCGTCGGCGTCGTCTCGCGCTCGGGCACGCTCACCTATGAGGCGGTGTTCCAGACCACGAACGTCGGCCTGGGCCAGACGACCGCGGTCGGCATCGGCGGCGACCCCGTCAACGGCACCAACTTCATCGATGTGCTCGAACTCTTCCTCGCCGACGAAGCGACCAAGTCGATCATCATGATCGGCGAAATCGGCGGCGACGCCGAGGAGCAGGCGGCGCAGTTCCTGATCGACGAAGCCAAGCGCGGCCGCAAGAAGCCGATGGCAGGCTTCATCGCGGGCCGCACCGCGCCTCCGGGCCGCCGCATGGGCCATGCCGGCGCGATCGTGTCGGGCGGCAAGGGCGACGCCGAAAGCAAGATCGCCGCGATGGAAGCCGCGGGCATCAAGGTGTCGGCGAGCCCGTCGGAACTCGGCTCGACCCTCGCCGAAGTGCTGAAGGAACGCGTTTGATTTAAACGCCCGCCGGCAACGGTCGTTGCCGGCGGGCGTTTGCTCCCCACATCCTCCCCGGAGCCATTTCTCTTCAGAGAATGGGAAAGACAATGAACCTCGAACGACAAAGCTTTGACATCGACGAGCCGCAGGCGGGCCCGAGCTGGGCACCGAAAAACTGGCCGCAGATCGACAGCGACGACCTGACCGCCGCGCTCGACCCGCAGCAGATGCAGGTCCTGGTGAAGGCGGCGGCGGCGAAAGCCGGCGCGCCGCTGTCGAACGCCGAAGTCGAACGCGCGGCGGACGATTCGATCCGCGCGATGATGCTGATCCGCACCTATCGCGTGCGCGGGCATCTCGCCGCCAATCTCGATCCGCTTGGCCTCAGCACGCGCGAACTGCCCGCCGACCTGACGCCCGAATTTCACGGCTTCGTCGGCGCGGATCAGGACCGCCCGGTATTCATCGGCGGCACGCTGGGGCTGGAAAAGGCGACCATTCGCGAAATCGTCGCGATCCTGCGCGCCAATTACTGCGGCAATGTCGGCCTTGAATATATGCACATCGCCGACATCGAGGAGCGCCAGTTCCTGCAGGAGCGGATGGAAGGCGCCGACAAGATCATCGAATTTTCGGTCGAGGGCAAACGCGCCATCCTGAATAAGGTGATCGAGGCTGAGGAGTGGGAGAAATTCCTCGCGCGCAAATATGTCGGCACCAAGCGTTTCGGGCTCGACGGCGGCGAGAGCATGATCCCCGCGATGGAATCGATCATCAAATATGGCGCCCAGTACGGCGTGCGCGAGATCGTCTATGGCATGGCGCACCGCGGGCGCCTCAACATGCTCGCGAACGTCATGGCGAAGCCGTATCAGGTGATCTTCCACGAATTCGCCGGCGGATCGGCGAACCCAGACGACATCGGCGGTTCGGGCGACGTCAAATATCACCTCGGCACCTCGACCGACCGCGAGTTCGGCGGCGCGTCGGTGCATATGTCGCTCGTTCCCAACCCGTCGCACCTCGAGGCGGCCGATCCGGTCGTGCTCGGCAAGGTGCGCGCGCAGCAGGTGGTGCGCGACGACCTTGAAAAGCATGAGCAGGTGCTGCCCGTGCTGATCCACGGCGACGCGGCGTTCGCGGGGCAGGGGATCGTCTGGGAATGCCTCGGCTTCTCGGGCATCCGCGGCTACAACACCGGCGGCTGCATCCACTTCATCGTCAACAACCAGATCGGCTTCACGACCAGCCCGCAGTTTGCGCGCTCGTCGCCCTATCCGTCGGACGTCGCAAAGGGCGTGATGGCGCCGATCCTGCACGTCAACGGCGACGATCCTGAAGCCGTGACCTTCGCGTGCAAGCTCGCGATCGATTTCCGCCAGCAGTTCAAGCGCGACGTCGTGATCGACATGTGGTGCTATCGCCGCTTCGGCCATAACGAAGGCGACGAGCCTTCGTTCACCCAGCCGCTGATGTACGCCAGCATTCGCCAGCATCCGCCGGTATCGCAGCTGTGCGCGGCGAAGCTCGAAGCCGAAGGCGTGATCGATGCCGGCTGGGCCGACGCCCGCCGCGCCGAGTTCGTCGCGCGGCTCGAAGGCGATTTCGAAGCGGCGAAAAGCTATAAGCCCAACAAGGCCGACTGGTTCGCCGGCCGCTGGTCGGGGCTGCATGCCCCCGCCGATCCCGAAAACGCCCGCCGCAACATCGCGACCGGCGTCAGCGACAAATTGTTCGACTCGATCGGGCGTACGCTGACGACGATCCCCGGCGACCTCGACGTGCACAAGACGCTGCGCCGCGTGATCGACGCGCGCGCCGCGATGTTCGCCGACAAGAGCGACAATGAGGTGTTCGATTGGGCGACCGCCGAAAGCCTCGCCTTCGGCACTTTGCTCAGCGAAGGCTATCAGGTGCGCCTGTCGGGCCAGGATTCGGGCCGCGGCACCTTCAGCCAGCGCCATGCCGTCTGGGTCGATCAGAAGGACGAGCGCAAATATGTGCCGCTGACGACCGTGCCGCACGGCCGGTTCGAGGTGCTCGACAGCCCCTTGAGCGAATATGGCGTGCTCGGGTTCGAATATGGCTATGCGATGGCCGACCCCAAATCGCTGGTCCTGTGGGAAGCGCAGTTCGGCGATTTCGCCAACGGCGCGCAGATCATGATCGACCAGTTCATCGCGTCGGGCGAGGCCAAGTGGCTGCGCGCCAACGGCCTCGTGATGCTGTTGCCGCATGGTTATGAAGGGCAGGGCCCCGAACATAGCTCGGCGCGTCTCGAACGCTTCCTGCAACTGTGCGCGGGCGACAATATCCAGGTGTGCAATATTTCGACCCCGTCGAACTATTTCCACGTCCTGCGCCGCCAGATGCTGCGTCCGTTCCGCAAGCCGCTGATCATCATGACGCCCAAGTCGCTGCTCCGCCACAAGCTCGCGGTATCGCAGCGCAGCGACTTCATCGGCGACGCGCATTTCCGCCGCCTCATGTCCGACCGTACGCCGCCGGAGGACAAGGACGTCAAGCGCGTCGTCCTCTGTTCGGGCAAGGTCGGTTACGATTTGATGGAAGCGCGCGACGCTGCGGGCCTCACCGACACGACGGTCATCCGCGTCGAGCAGATCTACCCCTTCCCGGGTGAGCCGCTCAGCGTCCGTTTGAAGCGCATGCCGAAGCTCGAAGAGGTGGTGTGGGCGCAGGAAGAACCGCGCAACAACGGCGCGTGGTTCTTCGTCAACGAACTGATCGAGGACGCGCTGGCCGAAGCGGGCAAGAAGGGCATGCGGCCGCGCTACGCCGGCCGCACCGCCGCGGCGTCGCCCGCGACGGGCCTGATGAGCCGCCACCAGACCGAGCAGTCGGCGCTGGTCGCCGACGCGCTTGGCCTCAGCGTCCGCGCCGAAATTCGCCGTACCAAGAATAAAGCCTGAGCCCCAAGGAACTGCATCCATGAGCACCGAAGTCAAAGTCCCCACGCTGGGCGAAAGCGTTACCGAAGCGACGATCGGCGAGTGGCTGAAAAAGCCCGGCGAAGCCGTCGCGCTCGACGAGCCGATTGCGAGCCTTGAAACCGACAAGGTTGCGGTCGAAGTGCCGTCGCCCGTCGCGGGCGTGATGGGCCAGCAGCTCGCCGCGGTCGGCGATACGGTCAATGTCGGCGCGGCGATCGCGACGATCGAGGCGCGCGGCGCTGCCGCTGCTCCGGCTCCCGCTCCCGCCGCTGCGCCGGCGAAAGCCGAAGCGGCCGCTCCTGCGCCCGCGACGGCTGCGCCCGAAGATGCCGGCGACGGCGTCACGACGCTGTCGCCTGCGGTGCGCCGCCTTGTTCTCGAGCACGGCGTCGACCCGACCAAGATCAAGGGCACCGGCAAGGACGGCCGCCTGACCAAGGAAGATGTGCTCGCCGCCGCCAACGCGGCGCCCGAGCCTGTGCCCGCGTCGGCCGCCGCTGCCCCGGCTCCTGCCGCCAGCGGCGCCCCCGGCCGCCGCGAGGAGCGCGTCAAGATGACGCG
The DNA here is from genome assembly GCF_036675685.1 of Sphingopyxis sp. Lineage (GTDB taxonomy): Bacteria > Pseudomonadota > Alphaproteobacteria > Sphingomonadales > Sphingomonadaceae > Sphingopyxis. The sequence continues at coordinate 121,588 of NZ_JAKFEM010000004.1, read as the reverse complement.
GATGCGCCAGACGATCGCCAAGCGGTTGAAATCGGCGCAGGAAACCGCGGCGATGCTGACGACCTTCAACGACTGCGACATGTCGGCGGTGATGGCGACGCGCGACAAATATCGCGAGATGTTCGAGAAGAAGCATGGCGTGCGCCTCGGCTTCATGAGCTTCTTCACCAAGGCCGTCGCGCTCGCAGCGCATGACATTCCCTCGGTCAACGCGCGCATCGACGGCGACGAAATCGTCTACCACGACTATCTCGACGTCTCGGTCGCGGTCAGCGCCCCCAACGGCCTCGTCGTGCCGGTCGTGCGCAACGCCGAAAGCCTAGGCTTCGCCGACATCGAAAAGGCGATCGCCGACCTCGGCAAGCGCGCCAAGGACGGCACGCTGACGATGGACGATATGACCGGCGGCACCTTCACCATCTCGAACGGCGGCGTGTTCGGCGGCCTGATGTCGACCCCGATCATCAACCCGCCGCAGTCGGCCGTGCTCGGCCTCCACCGCATCGAGGATCGCCCCGTCGTTCGCAATGGCGAGATCGTGATCCGCCCGATGATGTATCTGGCGCTGAGCTATGACCACCGCCTGATCGACGGGCGCGAAGCGGTGACCTTCCTCAAGACGATCAAGGAAGCGATCGAGGATCCGACGCGCCTGCTGATCGATTTGTAATTTCACATTATCGTCATGCTGAACTTGTTTCAGCATCCATGGTCCGGCCATGGACCCTGAAACAAGTTCAGGGTGACGAGAAGAGAGGCGAAAAATGGCTGATTACGACTACGACGTCCTTGTCATCGGTTCGGGCCCCGGCGGTTATGTCGCGGCGATCCGTGCGGCGCAGCTGGGCCTGAAGACCGCGTGCGCCGAAGGGCGCGAGACGCTCGGCGGCACCTGCCTCAATGTCGGCTGCATCCCGTCGAAGGCGATGCTGCACGCGTCCGAATATTTCGACGCCGCCGCCAACGGCTCGATGGCGAAAATGGGCATCAAGGTGAAGCCCGAGCTCGACCTGGGGGCGATGCACGGCCAGCGCGTCGACGCGGTCAAGGGGCTGACCGGCGGCATCGAATTCCTGTTCAAGAAGAACAAGATCGACTGGCTGAAAGGCTATGCCGCCTTCACCGGCAAGGACAGCGTCGAGGTCGCGGGCAAGACTTATCGCGCCAAGAATATCATCATCGCCACCGGCTCGTCGGTCACTCCGCTGCCGGGTGTCGAGGTCGATAACGACAAGCAGATCATCGTCGATTCGACCGGCGCGCTCGAACTGGCGAAGGTTCCGGGTCATATGGTCGTGATCGGCGGCGGGGTGATCGGGCTCGAGCTCGGCAGCGTCTGGCGCCGCCTCGGCGCCAAGGTCACCTGCGTCGAATTCCTCGACCAGATCCTGCCCGGCATGGACGGCGACGTCCGCAAGGAGGCGAACAAGATCTTCAAGAAGCAGGGCATCGAGTTCAAGCTCAAGACCAAGGTCACCAAGGCGGCGGTCAAGGGCAAGAAGGCGGTGCTCACGCTCGAGCCCGCCGCCGGCGGCGAGGCCGAAACGCTCGAGGCCGATGTCGTGCTGGTGTCGATCGGGCGGAAGCCCAACACCGACGGCCTCGCGCTCGACAAGGCGGGGATTGCCGTCAACCAGCGCGGCCAGATCGAAACCGATCATGACTTCAGCACCCAGGTTCCCGGCATCTGGGCAATCGGCGACGTGATCCCCGGCCCGATGCTTGCGCACAAGGCCGAAGACGAAGGTATCGCCTGCGCCGAGAATATTGCGGGGCAGACCGGCATCGTGAACCATGATGTCATCCCGTCGGTCGTCTATACCTGGCCTGAAATCGCCGGCGTCGGCCTGACCGAAGAGCAGGCGAAGGAACGCGGCGAGGTCAAGGTCGGCAAGTTCCCGATGATGGCGAACAGCCGCGCGAAGACCAACCACGAGCCCGACGGCTTCGTGAAGGTCATCGCCGATGCGAAGAGCGACCGCGTGCTCGGCGTCTGGTGTATCGCCAGCGTCGCGGGCACGATGATCGCACAGGCCGCGCAGGCGATGGAATTCGGCGCGACGTCCGAAGACATCGCATACACCTGCCACGCGCACCCGACGCACAGCGAAGCGATCAAGGAAGCCGCGATGGCGGTGACCGGCAAGCCGATCCACATCTGACGACTATGAATTAGGGGAGACAGGAGAATGGCGAAGCACTGGCTGGGGGCAGCGGCTTCGCTGGCTCTCCTGTTTCCCGCTGGCGCGCAGGCCGCGCCCGACCTCGCGGCGGCGAATGCGCGGCTGACCGCGCTGCTCGACAAAAATTATCCGGCGCTTGAGGCGATCTACAAGGATTTGCACCTCCATCCCGAACTCGGGATGCAGGAAGTTCGCACCGCGGGCATCCTGGTGCAGCATTTGCGCAAGGCGGGCTTCGCTGTGACCGAGAAGGTCGGCGGCACCGGCGTCGTCGGTGTGCTGAAGAATGGCGACGGACCGACGATCCTCATCCGCGCCGACATGGACGCGCTGCCGATGGAGGAAAAGACCGGGCTTGCCTGGTCGAGCAAGGCGCGCGCGACCTATGAGGGCAAGGATGTGCCCGTGATGCACGCGTGCGGCCACGACACGCATGTCGCCTATCTGGTCGGCGTTGCGCAGGCGCTGAGCGCGATGCGCGACAGCTGGTCGGGCACGGTGGTGCTGATCGGCCAGCCCGCCGAAGAGATACTGAAGGGCGCAAAGGCGATGCTCGACGATGGGCTGCTGACGCGCTTTCCGAAACCCGACTACGGCTTTGCCGCGCACGTCCTGAACGGCCCGACCGGAACGATCGGGATCAAGGCGGGCACGGCCTTCTCCGCATCGGACAGCTATTCGATCATTTTCCACGGGCGCGGCGGGCACGGATCGATGCCGTCAGCGGCGCTCGATCCGATCCCGATTGCCGCGCGCTTCGTCACCGACGTGCAGACGGTGATCAGCCGCGAAAAGGATCCCGCCGCGTTCGGGGTGCTGACCATCGGCGCGATCAACGCCGGCAGCGCGCCCAACATCATCCCCGACAGCGCCGAGGTGAAGGTCAACATGCGCTCGCTGACCCCCGAGGTGCGCGAACTGCTCCGCGCCGGGGCGCAGCGTTCGGCCAAGGCGGCGGCATTGATGGGCAACGCGCCCGAACCGACGATCACCTATCTGAGCGGCACCGCCAGCCTGGTGAACGACGAGTCGATGGCCGCCAACGGCTTCGCTATCCTGAAACCGGTGTTCGGCGACCGGCTCCTCTTCGCGCCCGCCAGTGCCGCGCCTGTTTCGGCGAGCGAAGATTATTCCGAATTCGTCGATGCGGGCATCCCGTCGCTCTATTTCGCGATCGGCGGTTATGACCCCGCAGTGCTCGCCGATCTGAAGGCGAAGGGCCAGCCGGCGCCGACCAACCATTCGCCCTTCTTCGCGCCCAAGGCCGAGCCGGTGATCCGCAATGCGGTGTCGGCGATCGTCCTCTCGGTCATCGGCGGGGTGAGGCCGTCGCCCAAATAGGATCGGGTTACCCTGCAGCGAGGAGTGCGCGCCATCGCGCCTGCGCCTCCGCGCTCCATACCTTCTCGGGCGACGGATAAAATTCGGCGAAGATCTTATCATCGTCGGGCAAGACGACCCAAGGTTGTTTGCTGTTCGTGAAGATGTGCACGTCGGGCGGGCACCGCGCCGGATCGTCGAGCGTGCCGACGCGGACGAAGGCGGAGCGGCGGCCCGAACCGGAATAGTGACTCCACAGCGCGACACGGCATAGCGGGCAACGCGCTATCTCCTGGCCCTTGCCGCTTTCCGATGGCGTCATGACATAATCGGGCGTTCCCGCGACCTCGAGGCGGTCGCTTTCGACCACCGCATTGAGCACGAAGGCGCTGCCGGTCTCGCGCTGGCACCAGCTGCAATGGCAGCAATGGACGATCATCGGCGGCGTTGTCATCCGGTAACGTAGCGCGCCGCAGCTGCATCCGCCTTCCATTGGCTCCTCTCCTCCCCGTCTCCCGGCCCATTGTGCCGTCCCCCGTGCGATGATAGCGCCGCGGGTGATGGATACGCAAACGCTCGTCCGCCTGCTCGATCTCGCCGGGATCGCCGTCTTCGCGCTTTCGGGTGCGCTGATGGCGGTACGGCTGCGGCAGACGCTGGTCACCGCGGCCTTCTTTGCATTGGTGACCGGGGTTGGCGGCGGCAGCGTGCGCGACCTGTTGATCGGCGCGCCCGTCTTCTGGGTGCAGGATGGGGCGATCGCCGCGGTGTGCATCGCCATCTCGCTCGTCGTCTGGATGACCCCCGAACGCTGGTGGCATGGGCAATTGCTCGAATGGGCCGACGCGATCGGGCTTGCGGCCTATGCGGTCTTTGGTACCGCCAAGGCGCTTGCCTGGGGCGTGCCGCCGGTGCCCGCGCTGCTGATGGGCGTCATCACCGGCTGCGTCGGCGGCACCATCCGCGACATATTGGCCGGCGTGCCGTCGATCATCGTGCGCCCCGAAATCTATGTCACCGCGGCGGCGCTTGCTTCGGGCCTGTTCCTGCTGTTGCTTTGGATCGGTGCCGGAACGCCGGTTGCGGCGGTTGTCGGCGCGGTTGCGGGCTTCATCCTGCGCGGCGCGGCGATCCGCTGGTCGCTGGCGCTGCCCGCCTATCGCGATCCCAGGGCCGACCGTTAGGCTGGCCAGCTTGACGTTGGCGTCAACTGCGCCATGATAACAGAAATCTGACAAGGGATTTCCGCAGCATGACGACAGCGCAGACGACCGCCAACGGCATCAGCATTACCTATGAGGACAAGGGGCCGAAGGACGCACCCGCGATCCTGCTGGTGATGGGGCTCGGCGGGCAACTGACCCTATGGCCCGACGAGTTCGTCGATGCACTGAGCGCGCATGGTTTTCGCACCATTCGCTATGACAATCGCGACGTCGGCCTGTCGACACGCTTCGAGGCCGCGGGTGTGCCGAACATCAAATGGATGGTCGTCAAATCGATATTCGGGCTGCCGGTGCGCCCCGCCTATACGCTCGCCGACATGGCGGCCGACGGCATGGCGTTGCTCGACCATCTGGGGATCGCGCGCGCGCATATCGTAGGGGCGTCGATGGGCGGCATGATCGCGCAGCATATCGCCGCGCGTTATCCGGGTCGTACGTTGTCGCTTACCTCGGTGATGTCGACCACCGGCAACCGCCGCCTGCCGCGGGCGCAGAAAGAGGCAATGCAGGTGCTCGCGAACCGCCCGATGAGTGGAGATCCCGAGGATATGATCGCCTATTCGGTCCGCGCCGCGCGCGTGATCGGTAGCCCAGGCTATCCGGCGGCGGAGGAACGGTTGCAGCGCCGCGTGCGCGCCGATTTCGAGCGCGGTTTCTATCCACAGGGCGTCGCGCGGCAGATGGCGGCGATTGTCGCCGATGGCGACCGGCGTTCGCTGCTCAAGTCGGTCAAGGCGCCGACGCTGGTGATCCATGGCGAGGATGATCCACTGGTGCCGATCGCCGGCGGGCGCGACACCGCCGAGCATATCGCCGGCGCGCGGCTGCTGACGATCCCGGGCATGGGGCACGACCTGCCGCTCGCGCTGGTCGACACGCTGGCGGATGCGATTGCGGGGCATGCGAAGGAAACGGCGGCGGTGGCGGCGTAACCTCTCCCTTCCCGCTTGCGGGAGGGGAGCTAACGCAGCAGCAACGCCATCGTGGCGAAGAAGCCCTTGGCCTCGGCCTTGCCCGGCCGCGGCACGGCGGGCAGGTAGGCACGGCAATCGAGGCACGATGCCTGCACCGATCCTACCTCGGTCAGCATCGTCAGATCCTGGATCAGCCGCCGTTCGGTCAGCTGGCGATTCATCGCCGCGATGCCGAACCAGCCGCGCGGCAGCGCCGCGGTTTCCTCTTCGGCGCCGGACCAGCTCGCGAGCATCTTCGAAAACGCGCTCGGTTCGTCCTCGAAATATTTGGCGTGGAAATCGCCGTCGACCTTGGCGAGCTTCGCCGCCGCCGCCATCGCATCGGGCAGGCCGCCGAACTGGTCGACCAGGCCGATCTGGCGCGCGGTGCCGCCCGCCCAGACGCGCCCTTCGGCGATCGTCCGGATCTTCTCGATCGGCTGCTTGCGGCTCTTGGCGACAAGGCCGGTGAAGCGCGCGTAGATGTCTTCGACGCTCGCCTGCGCCAGCGCGTTGAATTCGTCGTTCACGCCGCCGAACACATCGGGCTGGCCCGACAGCGGCGTCGTCGCGATACCGTCGGCGTTGACGCCGATCTTGGCGAGCGCCTGGTCGAAGCTGGGCAGGATGCCGAACACGCCGATCGATCCGGTGATCGTCTCGGGCTCGGCAAAAATGCGGTCGGCGGGGGTGGCGACCCAATAACCGCCCGATGCCGCGACATTCGCCATTGATACCACGATCGGCAGCTTCTTCGCCTTGGCGGCGAGCAGCGCCTGGCGGATTTCCTCGGACGCGAGCACCGACCCGCCGGGCGAATCGACGCGCAGGACGATCGCCTTGATGCTGCTGTCGGCGGCCGCATCGAGGATGTGCTGGGCGATGGTTTCCCCGCCCGCGACGCCGCTCGGCGCCTCGCCGTCGACGATCTCGCCGACGATGGGGACGACCGCGATCGCGCTGCCCTTTTGTTCGGGCGGATTGGCGGCGACCCAGTTTTCCAGCGGGATCGCGCTATATTCCCACGGCTTGCTGTCGTCTGCCGCGCCGCTGATCTCGGCGACGCGGGTGCTGAACGCCATGCGGCTGCCGAGCTTGTCGACCAGCCCCGCATCGAGCGACGCTTTCGACAGGTCGTTGCCCGCAGCCTTCACCGCACCCGCGGTGTCGGCGATATAGGCGTCGATCTTGGCCGCCGGCCGAGCCTTTTTGACGTCGGTCAGCCAATTCTCCCACAATACGCTGGCATAGGCGAGATCGGCTTCCTTCGCCTCGGGCGACTGGTCGCTGCGCAGGAAGGGTTCGACCGCGCTTTTGAAGGTTCCGACGCGATAGATATGCGCGGTGATACCCAGCCGGTCCATCAGCCCCTTGTAATAGAGACGCGACCCGCCCGGTCCGGCGATCGCGACGCCGCCGATGCTGTCCGCCCAGATTTCGCTGGCGTGCGACGCGACCTGATAGCTGTCGGTCGTGTAGGCGGTGGCGAACGCGAGCACCGGCTTTTTCTTCGCGCGAACCTTGTCGACCGCGGCGCCGATTTCGGCGAGCGAAACCTGTCCGCCGCCAAGGAAGCGGTCGAGGTCGAGCACGACCGAGGTCACACGCTTGTCGTCGGCGGCGGTCTCCAGCGCATGGACGACATCGCGGGCGCGGATTTCCTTGAGCTGCGCGCCGCCCGACAGCACGGCGAGCGGGTCGACCTCTGACGGTTGCTCGCTGACGATGCCGTCGAGTTCGATCAGCAGCGCACCCTGGCTGACCGGCAGCCCGGCATTGGGGCGTCCAGCGAGCAAGCCGAACAGCAGGACGAAGAAGAGCAGCAGGAAGATGAGCGCAAGCGCGTCCTTGATCGCGACGAGCAGGTGCCACACCTTGCGCGGAAAGCTGGTCGTCGATTTGGGCTTGTCGTCGCCCGGCAGCGCCCGGCGCACGGGGATTGCCCAAGGGCCGGCGGGATCATTCGGGGTGTTCGCGGTGGTGTCGGTCATGCACCAAACCTAGGGACGCGGCTCGCCCTTGGCAATGCACGCTTCGACCGGCGGGCCACCGTGCCCCATAGGCGACGTCAGAGCCAGCCTTCGCGGCGATACCAGCGCACGGTTTCGGCCAGCGCGTCGGTGGTATCCTGTTCGGGGCGCCACAGGTCCGCCGGCGGGCAGGCGCCCTCGGCCGCGACCCAGTCGGGATGCGCGATATAGCGCGCGCGGTCGGGGGTCAGCTTGGCGCGGCTCCGCCGCACCATCTTGTCGAGCCGGCCGCCCGCCTTGAGCAGCGTCGCCGGGATGGCAAGCGTCGAGACATGGCTCCGCCCGACCGCGCGCCCGATCGCGTGCGCGAAGCTGCGGTGCGACCAGCCGCCCGCATGGCCGTCGTCGGGTTCGTAGATCGCGCCGATGCTGGCATCGCGGTCGGCGGCGAGCGCGACGAGCAGCCGCGCGAGTTCGTCGACATAAATCGCCGATATGCGCCCGCCCGGCGGCAGCAGCGCGATCCCGCGCCGCGCCATGCGGAACAGGTCGAGCATTTCGGTGTCGCCGGGGCCGAAGACCGCGGGCGGGCGCACGATCGTCCAGTCGAGCCCGCTCGCCTTGACGACGATTTCGGCGCGTTCTTTCGACCAGCCATAATCGGAGAGACCGGGTTCGCGCGCCGCGAGCGACGAGACATGGACGAAGCGCGTGACGCCCGCGCCGCGCGCCGCGTCGACGACATGGCCGGTCGCGGTCGCATTGCCCGCCTCGAACGCGGCGCGGGTCGGGACATTCACCACCCCCGCGATGTGCATGACGACATCGCTGCCCTGCGCCATTTCGGCGAGACTATCGGGCTTGTCGAGCGCGCCCGAAATCCAGGTAACGCCATCGCGCTCCGCTTGCGGTCGGCGGGTGAGCGCGCGCACCTGCCAGCCAGCCTCAACCGCCTGGCGCATTGTCGCGCCGCCGACGAAGCCGGTTGCGCCGGTCATCGCGAGCACCGGGATGGTCACAGCAGCACCATATGGTCGCGGTGGACCATGGCGCTTCGGGGGGCGTAGCCGAGCGCGGCTTCCTGCGCATCGCGGCCCAGACCGGCGATGCTCGCGGCGTCGGCGCCGGGATATTCGGAGAGGCCGCGCGCCACCACCAAGCCATCCGGACCCACAATGTCGAGCACGTCGCCGCGCGCGAAGGCGCCCGACACGCCGCTGACCCCCGCGGCGAGCAGGCTCGCGCCGCCGCGCAGCGCCCGGACCGCGCCCGCGTCGATCGCCAGCCGGCCCTTGGCGGTAAGCCCGCCCGCGAGCCACGCCTTGCGCGCGCTTGCGCCCTTTTCGGCGACGAACAGCGTGTGCCGCGCGTCGGTCGACAGCGGCCGGTCGATGCGCCCCGAAACAATGGCGAGATGCGCCCCCGCGGCATTGGCGATGCGCGCCGCGGCGATCTTCGACACCATGCCGCCCGATCCCATGCCCGACGCCGAGCCGGTATCGGCCATCGCTTCGATACGCGCATCGATACGCTCGACGCGCGCGATATGGACCGCGCCTTCCTTTGCCGGGTTGCGGTCGTACAGCCCGTCGATGTCGGAGAGCAGGATCACGCCGCCCGCTGCCGCTGCCTGCGCGACGCGCGCGGCGAGGCGGTCGTTGTCGCCAAAGCGGATTTCCTCGGTCGCGACGCTGTCGTTCTCGTTGATGACCGGCACCACGCCGAGGCTGAGTAGCCGGTCGAGCGTCGCGGCGGCGTTGAGATAGCGGCGGCGATGCTCGAGATCGTCGAGCGTCACCAATATCTGCGCCGCGGTCAGCCCTTCGGCGCCCAGCACCTCGGCCCAGACCTGCGACAGCGCGATCTGCCCGGTCGCGGCGGCGGCCTGCGCATCTTCCAGCGTGCCGCGCCCGCCCTTGGCCAGTCCCAGCCGCCGCGCACCGAGCGCGATCGCGCCCGACGAGACGACCGCAACCTGCTGGCCCGCGCGCGCGCGTTCGGCAATGTCGGCGGCAATGCCCGTGAGCCAGTCGCGGCGGACCGCGCCAGCCTCGTCGACGAGCAGCGCCGAGCCGATCTTGACGATCAGCCGGGGGCAGGCGGAAGGCGGGAAGAAAGACATCGCCCGTGCGTTAGCGTGCATCGCAACATGTGCCAATCGGCCGTGACGGTCACACCGAAATTATGTGGCGAGGCCGGGCGATGCGAGCAGCCCTCCGATCTCGTCGATCGTCGACATGTCGAGCGACGAGATCGAGGGATCGGCGACAAGCGCCTGACCGAGCACCGCCCAATAGAGAAAGGTCGCGCGCGCCATGGCTGGCGCCTTTTCGACACCAGCCGCACGGAGCAGTTCGGCAATATGGCGAACGCGCCGGGCATCGACCTCGGCCACCAGCCTTGCGACCTCGCTGTCATCGGCGCCCCACGCCCGCACCGCATGGTCCAGCCGCTGTCTGGTGCCGAAACCGCGGCGGATCAGCCGCCGCAATTGATCGGCGCCGGTGTCGGCGACGGGATGATCCTCGATGATCCGGTCGGTCATCTTTTCCCGCCATCGCGTCAAAAGCTGCGCGCGAAAGTCGGCTATATCACGGAAATGCCAATAGAAACTGCCGCGGGATACCGAGAGCGCCTTGGCCATCGGGTCCGCCTTGACGGCGTGAATACCGTCTTTCTCGAGCGTTTTCAGGCCGTGGTCGAGCCAATTGGTCTTCGTCAGGCGGTCGGTCATCGCCCCTCCATACATCGGTGTATTGACAATCGCCACCTATCGCCTAAACAACCATACAGAGGTGTATGGTTATGGTCTGGCAAAATATCGCCTTGACGCTGGCGGGTGTGGTGGGATCGGCGGTTGCGGTCTTTCACGGCATCCTCATGCAGCGGATGATGATCCGTCCTATTGAGCGCGCGCTCGCTGGCACGCCGACTTCTGCCGGCATCCGGCGTCTTGTTTCACCGCTTCTTCATCTCAGCACGATCGCCTGGCTTGCGGGCGGATTGGCGCTGATCGCGGTCGGCAGCGGATGGGCGCCGCCATTTCGGTTGCCCGTCGCGCTGGTCGTCGGCGCGTTTTATTTTCACGCAATGGTACTGAATTGCTGGGCGACGCGCGGCCGCCATCCCGGCTGGATGCTCATGGCCGCTGCGTTGCTGCTGATCCTGATCGGCGCGTGACGGCATCGGGACTGGCAGCGGAAATGCCTCAGCGACCCCCGCCGGACGTATAGCCAAGCGCCAGTCCCGCCGATGCTTGGCCATCAGGATTTCCTTGTTGTTCGGTGATAAAAGCGTCCGCGCGTCCCTTTCGTTCCTGAATGGGTGACCAGTCGGTCGTGTCTTCCCTTCGCCGTCTACCGTCTTGCGCTTTTCGGGGTCGATGATCTCGAGCAGCTTGTCGAGTATCGGGCCAACACCCACACCGCTCCCCTCCTCGTCACCCCGGATCAAGGCCGCGGTGACGCATAGCGGTGCCTGCCGTCCGTGATATTCGGCGCCGCTTGTGATAGGCTCGCACCACCATCGAGCCTTCTGGAGAGTCGCTGACCACATTACCTTGATCCGGGGAGAAAAATGATGGCGCCCGTAATCGATGAAGCAAAGCTGCACGCTTTCGTCGGGAAGATGCTTGGCGATCTGGGCGGCGCGATGAGCGTGCCGACCGTGCGCCTGGGGTTCCGGCTGGGATTGTTCGACGCCTTGGCTGAAGCGCCCGCGAACGCCGCCGAACTGGCCGCGCGGGCGGGCGATCTGCATGAGCGATATGTTCGCGAATGGGCGCTGGCGCAGACGGCCGGCGGATATGTCGACTATGATCCGGTCACCGAGCGGTTCAGCCTGTCGCCCGAACAGGCGATGATATTCGTGAACCGCGACAGCCCGGTCTATCTTGCCGGCGCGTTCGAACTGGTCGCCGCGATGATCGAGGCCGAACCCAAGGTCGAGGAATGTTTCCGCCGCGGCACCGGGGTGCGGTGGGGCGATCATGCCGGCTGCTTGTTCTGCGCGACGGGGGCCTTTTTCCGCCCCGGCTATGTCAACAATATCGTCCAGGCGTGGATACCGGCGCTCGACGGCGTGGAGGACAGGCTACGGCGCGGGGCAAGGGTCGCCGACGTCGGCTGCGGCGTCGGCTTTTCGACCTTGTTGATGGCCGACGCCTATCCCGAGAGCCGGTTCGTCGGTTTCGATTTCCACGCCCCGTCGATCGAGGAGGCGCGGCGCCACGCGGCGGATCATGGCTATGGCGACCGTGTCCGCTTCGAAGTGGCGACGGCCAAGGAAATCGAAGAGGAGGAATTCGACCTCGTCACCATGTACGACTGCCTGCACGACATGGGCGATCCGCGCGGCTGCGCCGCCCATATGCGGCGGATATTGGCGAAGGACGGCACCTGGATGATCGTCGAGCCGATCGCGGGCAACGCGCCCGCCGACAATATGAACCCGGTCGGGCGGCTCTATTATAACGCGTCGACGATGATCTGCGTGCCGACGTCGCTCGATCAGGAGATTGGCGAAGCGTTGGGCGCACAGGCGGGCGAGGACAGGCTGGCGCGCATCGTTCGCGAAGGCGGCTTCGAAATCGTGCGGCGTGCGACCGAAGGACCGTTCAACATGGTGCTGGAAGCGCGCTGAGTTAGATCGGCGACCAGTCGGCCGTGTCTTCGCCTTCGCCGCCGTCCACCGTCTTGCGCTTTTCGGGGCCGATGATCTCGAGCAGCTTGTCGAGCACCGCGGGCACGCCCGCCCCGCTCGCGCCCGACAGCGCCATCACCGGATGCCCGCTTTCTTCGGCAAGCTCCGCCGACAGCGCCGCGACCAGCTCGTCGTCGAGGGTGTCGATCTTGTTCAGCGCGACGATCACCGGCTTGTCGGTCAGGTCGGCGCCATAGGCTTCGAGTTCGTCGCGCACGATGCGATAGCTGGTTGCGACATCCTCGTCGTTCGCGTCGACCAGATGCAGCAGCACGCGGCAGCGTTCGATATGGCCGAGGAAGCGGTCGCCGACTCCGGCTCCGTCCGCCGCGCCCTCGATCAGGCCCGGAATGTCGGCGACGACAAATTCATGCCCCTTGTGGCTGACGACGCCGAGCTGCGGGCGCAGCGTCGTGAAGGCATAGGCGCCGACCTTCGCCTGTGCGTTGGTCACGCCGTTGATGAAGGTCGACTTGCCCGCATTGGGCAGACCGACGAGGCCGGCATCGGCGAGCAGCTTCAGCCGCAGCCAAACCCACATTTCCTCGCCCGGCCAGCCCGGACCGTGCTGGCGCGGTGCGCGGTTGGTCGACGTCTTGTAGGACGCATTGCCGCGCCCGCCGTCGCCGCCGCGCAGGAAGACAAGCTGTTCGCCTTCCTTGGTCAGGTCGGCGAGCAGGCTGCGGTCCTCGTCGTCGCCCAGGATCTGCGTGCCGATCGGGACCTGGATCACCAGATCGGGGCCGCCCGCGCCGGTGCGGTCGCGCCCCGCGCCGGGGGTGCCGCGCTTCGCCTTGAAGTGTTGGGTGTAGCGAAAGTCGATCAGCGTGTTGAGGCCCGCGACCGCTTCGAAAATGACGTCGCCGCCCTTGCCGCCGTTGCCGCCGTCGGGGCCGCCATATTCGACATATTTTTCGCGCCGGAAGCTGACGGCGCCGGGGCCGCCGTCACCGGATTTGATATAAATCTTGGCTTGGTCGAGGAAATGCATGGCGGGGCCTTTTGGGGCGAAAGCGGGAGACTAAACGTTCAATCCCGTTCGTGTCGAGCGAAGTCGAGACACCCGTCGGGGCCTACGACCGAGGGGCATCTCGACTTCGCTCGATGCGAACGGAAAGTGGGGATTGGCGCGGCCCTAGCGTGCACGACGCAAAATTACCAGCCTTTAGGCTTGCGGCTTCCCGCCATGCTCGGCCCAGAAGTTCGCGATCCGCCCGGTGATGAGTTCGGTCGCCAGCACCCGCGAGGTATCGCGCGGCAGGTCGAGCGCCTCGGCCATCGGGCCGCCGAGCTGCGCATCGCCGAGCGCCATCAGTACCAGCGCAAGCGTATCCTCGTGCATCAGCCGTTTTTCGTGCGCGTCGGGCGACATGCCGTCGATCAGCTTGTGGATCGCGTCGACGATCGGGTCGAGCGCGTCGTCGTTGCCCGTCGCCGCCATCCACGTCGCGAGCGCGCCGGCGCCACCCTCATTGAAGGCGTCGAAGGCGAGGTCGACGATCTCGCGCACATTGCGTTCGCCCGGCGGCGATTCGGCCATCTTTTTGCCGATCGTCGCGCACACGGTTTCGGCCTGATAGGCGGCGAGCGCCTTTTGCAGCCCCGCGGCGCTGCCGAAATGGTGGAGTAGATTGGCGTGGGTGCGGTCGATACGCGCCGCAACGGCCTTTAGCGTCACCGCCGCCGGGCCCATTTCGATCAGGATATGGCGCGCGGCCTCGAGTGCTGCCGAGCGGCTTTCCTCGGGACTCAGGCGCTTCTTCGCTATTGACATATGTGTAAGTAAACCCTATTTTCGACCCCGACATCCCCTTTTCGACGGTATGAGCCATATGTCCAGCCTTTCCCATGTCCCGACCCCGCAGGATCTGTCGATCACGCCGCGCGACATGCGTTTCGGCCGCGACGACAAACAGGGCCGCTGGTGGCTGAACGGTGATCCGATCGCCTCGGCTTTCCACACCGCGCTGTCGGTCACCTTTCCGCGCGGCGAGGCGATGTTTATCGAGGCGGTAAAGGCGCATCGCGACGGCGTCGACGAGAAGCTGGGGCGTGAAATCCGCGCCTTCACCCAGCAGGAAGTCATCCACAGCCGCGAGCATGTCGTCTTCAACAAGAAGGCGGCAGAGGCGGGTTACGACCTGTCGGAACTCGAAGCCGATGTGAACCACGTCCTCGACCAGATCAAATCGCGCCCGCAGATCGTCAACCTGATGGCGACGATCGCGCTCGAACATTATACCGCGATGATGGCGGCGACGATGCTGCGCGACGACCGCATGTACGCCGGCGCCGAGCCCGAATGGGCGGCCTTGTGGAAATGGCACGCGATCGAGGAAATCGAGCATAAGGGCGTCGCCTACGACACCTGGCTGCACGCGACGAAGGACTGGAGCCGCCTCCGCCGGTGGCGCACCAAGTCGCTGATGATGCTGCTCGTCACCTCGCGTTTCTGGCCGCGCCGGGTGAAGGGGATGAAGGCGCTGCTCCGCCAGGACGGCTTGGCCGGCTGGCGCGTCACGGCGCGCATCTGGTGGTATCTGCTAGGCAAGCCGGGTATCCTCCGCCGCAGCTTCGTGCCCTGGCTCAGCTATTTCATGCCAGGGTTCCACCCGTGGAATCACGACGATCGCGCGCTGATCAAGAAATATGAAAGCGACTATGCCGCCGCAATCATGCCGGCGCACTCGTCGGCGCCGCGCGAAGAATTGGCGGCCGCCTGATCGTCCTTCTCCGCGGTTGCGGGGGTCCAGAGCAGTTCTCTCTCCCTGTCTCTGGGCCCCCTCATCCGCGGAGAAATTTTCATGGCCGGTGAAGCCGGCTGGACGCGGCGCCCCCGGTCCCATACCCTCGATGGGTGGAGGGGACCATGCAGCCACATATGACCGCGGCGGAGATCACGCAGTTCGAACTGCAACTGGCGGGGCTCGCCTCATTGCTCGAGTTCGGCTGCGGCGGCAGCACGCTGGTTGCGGCGCGGCAGGTTCGCCGGATCGTCAGCGTCGACAGCGATCCCGCCTGGCTGGGCAAGGTCCAGGCCGATGTTGCGCACGAAGTCGTTGAATTCACTCCCTTTCACGCCGACATCGGGCCGGTGGGCGAGTGGGGTTATCCCGCCGACGAAAGCCGGATCCGCGACTGGCCGCGCTATCACACCCAAATCTGGCGGAACCTCAATGGCAGCCCCGATGCGGTGCTGATCGACGGGCGCTTTCGTGTCGCGTGCCTGTTGCAGTCGATCATCCACTGCAAGCCCGAGTGCATCTTCCTGTTTCACGATTTCCGCGACCGGCCGCAATATCATGTGGTGCTGAAACATGTCGACGTGCTGACGCGCGTCGACACGCTCGCGGTGCTGCGCGCCAAGGGGCAAGTCGACGGCAAGGCGGTGCTGCACGACCTGTTCGACCATTATCTGATCCCCGATTGACCGTTTGGGTCAGCTTCGGCACACCCGCGCGATGTTTACAGCGCCTCCCGTCATCGAGACCCGCCGCCTGCGCCTGCGTCCGCAACGCCTGTCCGACAAGGACGTCCATGTCGCGATGTGGGCCGACGAACGCGTCACCCGCTTCATCGGCGGCGAACCCCGCGCGCCCGACGTCAGCTGGGGCAAGTTTCTGAGTTCGGCCGGACTGTGGCCGGTCATGGGCTTCGGATATTGGGTGTTCGCCGATGGGGCGAGCGACGCGCTGATCGGGCAGGGCGGGCTCAGCTATTTTTGCCGCGGCATGCCCGAACTGGAAGGCGTGCCCGAAGCGGGCTGGGCGTTCGACGCCGACCATTGGGGCAGCGGGCTTGCAACCGAAGCGATGGGCGCGGTGCTGGGCTGGGCCGACGAAAACCTCAACGCCGCCGAGGTGCGCTGCATCATCGACCTTGGCAATGCGGCATCGGAACGCGTGTCGACCAAGCTCGGCTTTCGCCGCATTGGCGACAGCGACGCGCTGGGGCATGTTGTGGCGGTCTATTCTCGGCCGCGCGGGGGATAAAATATCGTCATTGCGAGCGGAGCGAAGCGATCCAGGACGGTTACCGCCAACTCTGGATTGCCGCGTCGCCTTCGGCTCCTCGCAATGACGAGGTTTGCGGGATGCCTAGGCCGGCTCCACCACCAGCACACCGCCGTCGGCACTGACGACGCGGACCTTGGTTCCCTCGGCCACGTCGGGGCCGCGCACCGGCCATTCGCCGTCGCCGACCCTGGCGCGGCCGCGGCCGTCCTCGATCGCCTTGGTCACCGTCAACACTTCGCCGATCAGGCGGCCGCCGCGCTGGTTGAGGTGCGGGTCGGTCGTGGTGATCGGGTTCGCCCTCAGCCAGCGGCGTGCGCCATAGAGCGCGACGAAGGACAGGACGGCGAAGATCGCGAGCTGCGCCGGGATGGCGATCGGCACGATCCACGCGATGATCCCGGTGACGATCGCTGCGGCGCCGAGCCAGATCAGGAAGAACCCCGGTGCGACGATCTCCGCCGCGGCGAGCAGGACACCGAGCGAGAGCCACGCCCAATGCGGTTCCATGTTGGTCAGCCAATCGGGCATGTCACGCTCCCGCCTTCCTTTCGAAGGCATCCTTGGCAAGTTCGCCGATGCCGCCGAGCGTGCCGATCAGCTGCGTCGCCTCGACCGGGAACAGGATCGTCTTGCTGTTCGGGCTGGTTGCGAACTGGCTCACGGCCTCGACATATTTTTGCGCGATGAAGTAATTGATCGCCTGTGCGTTGCCGCCGGCGATCGCGTCGGACACCATCTGCGTCGCTTTCGCTTCGGCCTCGGCTTCGCGTTCGCGCGCTTCGGCGTCGCGGAAGGCGGCTTCGCGGCGCCCCTCGGCCTGCAGGATCTGGCCCTGTTTCTCGCCCTCGGCGCGCAGGATTTCGGAAGCGCGCATGCCTTCGGCCTCGAGGATGTTGGCGCGCTTTTCGCGCTCGGCCTTCATCTGCCGCGCCATCGCGTTCGAAATGTCGGCGGGCGGGCGAATATCCTTGATCTCGACGCGGGTGATCTTGACCCCCCACGGTGTCGTCGCATCGTCGACGACATGCAGCAGGCGGGTGTTGATCTCGTCGCGCTTCGACAATGTTTCGTCGAGGTCCATCGACCCCATCACGGTTCTGAGGTTCGTCGTCGTCAGGTTCATGATCGCAAGGTAAAGGTCGCTGACTTCATAGGCGGCCTTCGCGGCATCGAGCACCTGGAAGAAGACGACGCCGTCGACGGCGACCATCGCATTGTCCTTGGTGATGATTTCCTGGCCCGGAATGTCGAGCACCTGCTCCATCATGTTCACCTTGCGGCCGACGCGGTCGAAGATCGGCATGATGAAATTGAGCCCCGGCTGCGCCGTATGCGTGAAGCGGCCGAAGCGTTCGATCGTATAGGCATAGCCCTGCCGCACCGGGGTCAGCGCCCAGAGCAGAAACACCAGGGCCAGGACGACCACCGCAGCAGCAAACCAGATATCCATCGCGCTTCCCCTCCGCAAATTGCGATCTGCAAGTCCGCTTCTTTATTGCGGCAATGGCAGGCTTGCGCCACAGAAAAGCGCATGACCCCAAGTGAATATGCCCCGCGCTCGCTGCTCTATGTCCCGGGATCGAACGCGCGCGCGCTTGAAAAGGCGGCGGGACTCGCCGCCGACATGCTGATTATCGACCTGGAGGATGCCGTGCCCGCGGACCGCAAGGCCGAAGCACGCGCGGCGATGCGCGCAGCGGTGGCGGCGGGCTTTCCGGGAAAGCGCGTCGCGGTGCGGATCAACGGCACGGGCAGCTCCGAGCAGGCGGCGGACATCGCAGCGCTCGCCGACCTGACGCTCGACGCCGTCGTCCTCCCCAAGGTTGACGCGCCGGGGGATCTTGGCCCGGCGCGCGGGCTGGGCATAGCCGTGCTGG
Organism: Sphingopyxis sp.; assembly: GCF_036675685.1. Lineage (GTDB taxonomy): Bacteria > Pseudomonadota > Alphaproteobacteria > Sphingomonadales > Sphingomonadaceae > Sphingopyxis. The sequence continues at coordinate 103,342 of NZ_JAKFEM010000004.1, read as the reverse complement.
CGATGATCGAGACGCCGGTGGCGATCTATGCCGCGCGCGACATCGCCGCCGATCCCGCCGTCGCCGGGCTGATCGCGGGGCTTAACGACTTGGCGCATGAACTGAAGCTTCCCGACGGGATGGATCGCGGTGCGATGGGCCATGCGATCCAGGCGATCGTGCTGGCCGCGCGCGCGGGCGGCGTCTGGGGGTTCGACGGCGTCTATAACGCGATCGACGATGCCGCGGGTTTTGTCGCCGAGGCGGCCGAAGGACGGCGGCTCGGTTTCGACGGCAAAACGCTGATCCATCCGTCGCAGGTCGATCCGTGCAACGCCGCTTTCGCCCCGTCGGCCCGCGAGATCGCCGCCGCCGAAGCGCTTGTCGCCGCGGCGACGGGCGGGGCACAGCGCCACGAAGGCCGGATGATCGAGGATATGCACGTCGCGGCGGCGCGGGCGCTGTTGGCGCGCGCGGGGCGCTAAGTCCCAACTCGTCGTTGCCGTTCGTCGTTCGACGAACGCGTATTGCCTGCCTGCGGCGATCATGCCATGCGGCGCTCCCATGCAAGCAATAAAGTTTCGCGCCGCCATCGCGGCCGTCGCCCTGGCCGCTTTCACCGGCGTCCCTGCCGCGACCATTCCCGCTTGGGCCAAGGGCGCCGACGCGCCGGTCACCGAGGCGCAGCTCGCCGGGCATATCAAGATACTCGCGAGCGACGCGTTCGAAGGCCGCGCTCCGGGAACCGAGGGCGAGGATCGCACCATCGTCTATATCGTCGGCGAATGGGCCAAGGCGGGCCTTGAAGCCGTGCCGGGCAGCACGACGCCCTGGCTGCAGCCGGTGCCGTTCGTCGAGAGTCAGACGGTCGGCGGGACAGCGAAATTCAAGGTCCACGGCCGCGATTTCGCGCTCGAGGATGACGGCATCATCCTGACCGGGCGCGACCCGTCGGTATCGCTGGCGGACCTGCCCGCGATCTTCGTCGGCTATGGTGTCGATGGCGCGGGCAAGGTCAACGCCGATGTCACGGACAAGCTCGCGATCATGCTGTTCGATAACGCACCCTTTGGCGAAAAACTGCCGCGTTATCGTGAGCGGCGGCAGATGCTGGCCGATGCCGGAGCGGCCGCCGTGCTGGTGATTGCAACCGACGCCGTGCCCTGGGCGCAGCTGCGCGAAAGTGCCGGCGGCAAGGCGGTGCGCCTCGCCAGCGCCAAGCCGGGCGCACCGGTCACTGGCTTCCTGTCGCTCGAGGCGGCCGATGCGTTGCTCAAAAAGGCGGGGCAGGATGGTGGCGCGCTGCGCGAGGCGGCGAAATCGCCCGACTATCGCGGTGCGGCGCTGCCCGTGACTGCGGACCTGGCAACACAATCGGCCATTCGCCCCTTCGCCAGCAACAATGTCATCGCGAAGCTTCCGGGCGCCAAGCCCGACGGCAAGGCGGTGCTGTTCCTCGGCCATTGGGACCATCTCGGCATCTGCGAGCCCGAGGGCGCTGCCGACCGCATCTGTAATGGCGCGGTCGACAATGCGAGCGGTATCGCAGTGCTGATCGAGGTGGCGAAGCGGCTGGGTTCGGGCCAGCGTCCCGACCGCGACGTCTATTTCCTCGCGACGACGGCCGAGGAAAAGGGCCTGCTCGGCGCCCATTATTTCGCCGATCATCCGGCGGTGCCGCTCGGCGACATTACCGTTGCGCTCAACATCGACACGATCGCGATTTCACCGCGCGGCACCCCGGTCGCGACGATCGGCCGCGGCAAGCCCGCTTATGATGCGGTCGTGCGCGAGGCCGCGACGAAGCTCGGCCGCAAGCTCGACGAGGATGGCGAGGCCGACGCGTTCATCCAGCGGCAGGACGGCTGGGCGCTGGGCGCGAAGGGCGTGACGTCGCTGATGGTCGGCGGGAGTTTTTCGGACATGCCGCTGCTCGAAGCCTTCCTCGGCAGCGATTATCACACCGCCGCCGACAATTTCTCCGACAAGATCCCGCTCGGCGGTGCAGCCGAGGATGCCGACCTGCATGTCGCGCTGGGCCGCGCGTTTGCTGACACCAAGCGGTGGCCGGGAACGGCAAATTAAATAGGGATTGTCCCTATTTAATTGATGCCGATCAGGCCGCCTGCTTCGCCCGCTCGTTCATTTCCTGATTGAGCATCTCTGCCAGCAGGAAAGCCAGTTCGAGCGACTGACCGGCGTTCAAACGCGGGTCGCAATGGGTGTGATAGCGGTCGGCCAGGTCCATCTGCGTCACGTCCATCGCGCCGCCGGTGCATTCGGTGACATTCTGGCCGGTCATTTCGATATGGATGCCGCCGCCGTGTGTGCCCTCGGCGCGGTGCACGGCAAAGAAGCCGCGCACTTCGGCGAGGATGCGTTCGAACGGGCGCGTCTTGTAGCCGTTGGGCGTCTTGATGACATTGCCGTGCATCGGGTCGCACGACCAGACGACGGGATGCCCCGATTCCTTCACCGCGCGCACCAGCTTGGGCAGATGCGCTTCGATCTTGTCATGGCCATAGCGCGTGATCAGCGTCATCCGGCCCGCGACATGCTTCGGATTGAGCGTGTCGAGCAGGCGCAGCAGCACGTCGGGTTCGAGGCTCGGGCCGCACTTCATGCCGACCGGATTGCCGATCCCGCGCAGATATTCGATATGCGCCGACCCTTCGAACCGCGTGCGGTCGCCGACCCACAGGAAGTGGCCCGAGGTGTCGTACCAGCCGCCGGTCAGGCTGTCCTGCCGCGTCAGCGCCTGCTCATAAGGAAGCAGCAGCGCTTCGTGGCTGGTGTAGAAGCTGGTGCCCTTGATCTGCGGCACCGTCTCGGGCGTCACGCCGCACGCTTCCATGAAGGCCAAGGCTTCGGAAATGCGCGCGGCGGTTTCCTGATATTTCTTGGCCCACGGGCTGCGGTCCATGAAATCATGCGTCCAGGCGTTGACCTGGTGCAAATTGGCATAACCGCCGCCGGCAAAGGCGCGCAGCAGATTGAGCGTCGCCGCCGACTGATTATACGCCTTGACCATGCGCTGCGGGTCGGGCTCGCGGCCCACCGCCTCGAACGCGATGTCGTTGATGATGTCGCCGCGATAGCTCGGCAGCGACACGCCATCGACGTCTTCCATGTCGGCCGAACGCGGCTTGGCGAACTGGCCCGCCATACGGCCGAGCTTCACCACCGGCATTTTCGAGGCGAAGGTCAGGACGACCGCCATCTGGAGCAGGACGCGGAAGGTGTCGCGGATGTTGTTCGGATGAAATTCGGCAAAGCTTTCGGCGCAATCGCCGCCCTGGAGCAGAAACGCCTTGCCTTCTGCCACACGGCCGAGGTCATTCGTCAGGTCGCGCGCCTCGCCGGCAAACACGAGTGGCGGATAATTGCTGAGCTCGCGCTCCGCCGCCGCGAGAGCATCGGCGTCGCGATAGGTGGGAAGCTGGCGGGCCTCGTGCGAACGCCAGCTATGCGGTTGCCAATTTTTCGTCATCTGCCTGTTCTTTTCGCGTTCGAATCCGTGTGCCCCATGGCGCGAATGCCGGCCGGACGCAATGCGCCCGGCACAGGCGAACGCGAAAATTAGCATTATCGTGACATTTGCGCACCTATGCTTTTCTTGGCGGCCCAGAACTGATAGTTTGTTACACGCTTTGGAAAGGCGATCGGGGGCGCAGCCAAGGCATTTGGCTATCGATAACGTTATACACCTGTGACCTGACTTCGGGTCTCGACGCGAAGCGATTGGCTATGGCGAATTTCGATTCCGCATGGTTTGTATACGGGGTGCTGTTGTCGCTGTTGGCGACAAGCTTTGTCGTCCGTATCGATTATGTCCGCATCGGCCTCGCGGTGGCGGCGCTGGTGGCCCTGCCGCTCGTCTTCTTTCGCGAGCCCGATGTGGGTTATGGCATGCTGGTGCTGGCGATCCTGGTGGTCAACATCGGCATCCTGGCCCGGTTGTGGCTGCGCGATGGCAAGGTTCGATTTTCGGGCGAAGAGGAGGAATTGCGCCGCCAGCATTTCGCCGGGTTGAGTCCGGCGGCGGCGCGCGGTTTGATCGATCAGGGGCACTGGATTTCGGCGCGGCGCGGCGAGGTTTTGATCCGCGAGAATCAGGCGGCGCCCAGCCTTTTCTATCTTGCCGAAGGGCAGGCGGCGATCCATTGCGACGGCGCCGAGGTCGGGAAATTGTCCGATGGAGCATTGATCGGCGAAGCGACGGTTCTCGACGGCGCCCATGCCACCGGAACGGTGCTGCTCGGCAGCAATGCGCGGCTGTGGTTCGTGCCCGCCGCGGCGTTGCGCGCCTATCTTGCCGCCAATCCCGGCATCGCCGGCGCACTCCACGAAGGCTTTGCACGCGCGCTGCGTGGCAAATTGGCGAGCGCGAACACGCGGATCGCCGACCGCCTGCCCATAACATGAGGGCATAGCTATTCTCACGCCTCGAATATGTAATTGCCCAATGCTAAGCTGGAGCTCATGACGCTGATTCTCTATGGCATTTCGAACTGCGACACGGTGAAGAAGGCGCGGCGCTGGCTCGACGAGCAGGGTGTCGCGTACCGCTTCCACGATGTGCGCAAGGATGGTCTCGACGCCGCGCGGCTCCAGCAGTGGATCGACGCGCTCGGCTGGGAAAAATTGCTCAACAGGGCCGGAACGACCTTTCGCAAGCTGCCCGATGCGCAGAAGGAGGGGCTCGATGTCGCCTCGGCAAAGGCGCTGATGCTGGAGCAGCCGGCGATGATCCGCCGCCCGGTGGTCGAAGCCGCGGACGGGATCAGCGTCGGCTTTTCGGCCGGCGACTGGCAGGCGCGTTTTGCGGGATGATCCGATGGCCCCTGGCCCTGCTGGCCCTCATGCTGTCCGCCGGCTGCACGGCTGACGATGTGACCGCGCAGCCGACCTTGGGCGGCGCGCCGCCGATCGTCATTGCGCACCGCGGCGCGTCGGGCGAGCGCCCCGAACATACGATCGCCGGCTACCAGCTCGCGATCGACCTTGGTGCCGACTATATCGAACCCGATCTGGTGCTGACCAAGGATGGCGTGCTCGTCGCGCGGCACGAGAACGAGATTTCGGAGACGACCGACGTCGCCGACCATCCCGAGTTCGCCGGCCGCAAGGCGACGAAGACGATCGACGGCGCGGAGGTGACGGGCTGGTTCACCGAAGATTTCACGCTTGCCGAACTCAAGACGCTGCGCGCGCGCGAACGGCTGCCGAAGCTGCGCAGCACCGACTATGACGGCCAGTTCGAAATCCCGACCTTCGAGGAAATATTGGCCCTGCTGGCCGACGTAAACGCCAAAAGAAACGGGGAGCGGAAGAAACCCGTCGGCGTCTATCCCGAAACCAAGCACCCCGGCTATTTCATCTCGATCGGCCTGCCGCACGAGGCGCCGCTGCTCGCAATGCTAGGTCGCTTCGGCTATCGCGGCCGCACCGCGCCGGTGTTCATCCAGAGCTTCGAGGTCAGGAATCTGATGGACCTCAGGGCGAAGAGCAATCTGCCGTTGATCCAGTTGATGGATGCCGAGGGCGGACCCGCCGACATGCCGGGCACCAGCTATGCCGCCATGACGTCGCCGATGGGGCTGAAGGCGATTGCCGCCTATGCCGACGGTATCGGTCCGAACAAGGCGATGGTGATCCCGCGCGGGGCGCTCGGACGGCTGGGCGACCCGACGAACCTCGTGCGCGATGCGCATGCCGCGGGGCTGAAGGTCCATCCCTGGACCTTCCGCCGCGAAAATTATTTCCTCCCGCTCGACGACAAGAGCGGGCTCAATCCGGCCGGGCACGGCGACCTCGCGGCGGAAATCGACGCTTATCTCAAAACCGGTATCGACGGCCTGTTCAGTGACAATCCGCGCGAAGCGGTGGCGACCGTGAAGAAGAGAATTTCCCGATGACCGATATTGCGCTGGGTAAAAGCGGGCTTTCGACCCCGCCGCTGGTGCTCGGCGGGAATGTCTTCGGCTGGACGGCGGACCGGGCGGGCAGTTTTGCCGTCCTCGACCGCTTCGCCGAAGGCGGCGGTCGGATGATCGATACCGCCGACGTCTATTCGGCGTGGGCCGAGGGGCATAAGGGCGGCGAATCCGAAACCGTGATCGGCGAATGGCTGAAGACCAGCGGCGCGCGCGGCCAGATGTTGATCGCGACCAAGGTCGGCATGCTGCCGGGCGAGGGCGGCAAGGGGCTGCAGCCCGACCGCATCCGCGCGGCCGCCGACGCGTCGCTGGGTCGGCTGGGGGTCGATACGATCGACCTTTATTTCGCGCACAAGGACGATCCCGACGTTCCGCTGGCCGAAGTGCTCGGTGCATTTGGCGAGCTGATCGACGCGGGCAAGATACGCGCGCTGGGCGCATCCAACTATAGCGCCGAGCGGCTCGCCGAGGCGCTGCGTATCGCCGATGAAAAGGGTCTGCCGCGCTTCACGGTGATGCAGCCCGAACTCAATCTGCTCGACCGCGACCAATTTGAAGGCGCGCTGCAACGGCTTTGCATCGCCGAAAATATCGGGGTGGTCCCTTATTACAGCCTCGCCTCGGGCTATCTGTCGGGCAAATATCGCGGCGCCGACGACCTTCGAAAGAGCCCGCGCGGGTTCAAGGCGAAGACTTATATGGAGAGGCGTGGCCCTGCGGTGTTGGCGGTCATGGACCGCATCGCCGCCGAAACCGGCGCCACCCTGTCGCAGATCGCGCTCGCCTGGGTCGCGCAGCAGCCGGGCGTGACCGCCCCGATCGCCAGCGCGACGACGGTGGATCAGCTGGGCGAGCTGCTTGGCAGCATGGACCTGGCGCTGAGCGCGGAGCATCTTGCGATGTTGAGCGCGGCGTAAGCACGCTGCTTCCCACACTCGCTGCGCCGCAACGATAAGCCTTTGCCGCTTTCGCCTGGCCGTTTTAGCGGCTAAACCCCCGCGCCATGTCCACACTCCCAAAAACGCTCACCTTCGACACGTCGACCAGCCGCGCCAACCCGACGCCGCAGCCGATGAAACGCCTCACCGTTCCGCGCATTCGCCAGCGCAAGGGCGGCGAACCGCTGGTGATGCTGACCGCCTACACCGTCCGGATGGCGCAGCTGCTTGACCCGCATTGCGACATGCTGCTCGTCGGCGATTCGCTGGGGCAGGTGATCTATGGCCTGCCGCACACCGTCGGGGTGACGATGGAGATGATGGCGCTGCACGGCGCCGCGGTGGTGCGCGGCAGCTATCACGCCGCGGTTATCGTCGACATGCCCTTTGGCAGCTATGAAGCAAGCCCCGAACAGGCGTTCACCAACGCGGCCCGCCTGCTCAAGGAAACCGGCGCGGCGGCGGTGAAGCTCGAGGGCGGCCGTGCGCTCGCCCCGACGATCGAATTCCTGACCCAGCGCGGTATCCCGGTGATGGGCCATGTCGGGCTGACGCCGCAGGCGGTCAACATCCTCGGCGGCTATGGCGTGCGCGGCAAGAGCGAGGCGGAAGCCAAGGCGATCGTCGAGGATTCGGTCGCGGTGGCACAGGCCGGCGCCTTTTCGCTGGTCATCGAAGGCGTGCTTGAATCGATCGCGATCGAAGTGACGAACAAGGTCGCGTGCCCGACGATCGGCATCGGCGCCTCGGCGCAATGCGACGGCCAGGTGCTGGTCACCGAGGACATGCTGGGCATGTTCGAACGCGTCCCCAAATTCGTGAAACGCTATCAGGACATGGCCGGCGTCGTCGAAGGCGCGGTCAAGGAATATGCCGAGCAAGTCAGGTCCCGTTCATTCCCGACAGAAGATCAGATCTACGCTGGCTGAATATCGGGCGGCGTGGATCGGGGCCAAGTGAATCGCTTGGCCTTTTTCGGCGTCGTCGCTAAGGAAGCGGCCGGCCCAGAGCCATGAATGACAAATGGAGGTTTGATTGGCCCTGAGCCCGACGAACGATGCTGCGCTGTTGCAAGAGGTTGACGAGGCCGTCCGCAAGGATCGGCTCGATACGATCATGCAGCGCTATGGGCGCTGGATCATCGGCGGTGTCATCGCCGCGCTGCTGGCGTTCGGCGGCTATCTTTATTGGAGCCACCGGCAGGATATCGCGCGCGGCGAACAGGCTGAAGAACTGGTTGCGGCTTTCGAAAAGCTCAATGCCAACCAGCCGCGCGCCGCCACGGCCGATCTGGACAAGCTCGTCGCCGAGGGCGATCCCGCCTATCGCGCCGTCGCCCTGATGCAGCAAGCGAATATCAAGGCGCGGACCGGCGACCTCAAGGCCGCCGCGGCGTTGATGGCGAAAGTCGCCGCCGACACGAAGCTCGATCCGGCGCTGCGCGACCTCGCGCTGATCCGCCAGACCGCATTCGAATATGACACGCTGAAGCCCGAAATGGTGATCGCGCGCATGAAGCCCATGGTCGATGCGAAGGATCCGGCGTCGAGTTGGTTTGCCAGCGCCGCCGAACTGTCGGCGACCGCGCATTATCAGCTCGGTCAATATGACCAGGCGGGCGCGCTCTATGGCCGCATCGCCAAAACACCCGACGTCGCCAAGTCGCTCGAATCACGCTCGGTGCAGATGGCGGGCATGCTCGGCGTCGATGCGGTCGCAGACCGCGCGGCGGACAGCGCCGAAGCCGACAAGAAAGGCGCGACGCAAGGCGCCGCGGACCAGAAAGGCAATGTCGCGCCCAAGGCAGCGGCAGCCGCAAAAGTTGAGGAAACCCAATAATATGCTGAAACGGCATTATGGAATTACCGCGGCGCTGCTGGCGCTGCCGCTCGCGGGCTGCGGCGTGCTCAAGGGCGATGGCGGACCGAAGACCCCGACCGTGGGCGATCGCGTGTCGATCCTGTCCAACGACAACAGCGTCAAGGTCGATCCGGCTACTGCGGGAATCGCGGTCGTGCTGCCCGAACCGGCGGTCAACGCCGCCTGGTCGCAATCGGGCGGCAATGCGTCGAAATCGATGGGCCATCCGGCGTTGGGCGCGACGCGCACCCAGCTGTGGCAGGCCGACATTGCCGGCAGCACGAACAAGCAGCGGCTTGCCGCGTCGCCGGTCATCGCCGACAACCGGTTGTTCGTTGTCGGCACCGATGCCGTCGTCTCGGCCTTTGCCGCCGACACCGGCGCGAAGCTGTGGAGCGTGCCGATCGGCAGCACGGGTAAGGATTTCAAGGATTCGCTGTTCGGCGGCGGCGCCGGGGTCGACGGAAATGTCGTCTATGCGACCAGCGGCGCTGGCGATGTTGCCGCGCTGAACGTCGCCGACGGGTCGGTGATCTGGAAGGTGAAGCCTTCGGGCCCGCTGCGCGGCGCGCCGACGATTGCGTTCGGCGGCGTCTATGTGATCAGCCAGGACAACCAGATTTTTGCGCTCAACGCGGCCAATGGCGCGGTGCAGTGGCAGGCGACGGCGTCGATGGAGCCGGGCAGCGTGTTTGGCGCCGCGTCGCCGGCGGCCGGCCAGGGGACGATCGTTGCCGGCTTCTCGTCGGGCGAAGTCCAGGCTTATCGCTACGAAAACGGCCGTGATCTATGGGAAGACGCGCTGGCGCGCACGTCGATGGCGCTGTCGGTGTCGACCCTCACCGACGTCGATGCCGATCCGGTCGTCGACAATGGCCGCGTCTTCGCACTCGGTCAGGGTGGCCGCATGGCGAGCTATGAATTGCTCACCGGCCAGCGTAGCTGGGAAATCTCGATCGCGGGCATTTCGACGCCCTATGTCGTCGGCCAATGGGTCTATGCGATGACCGACGACGGCAAGCTGCTGTGCGTCGCGCGCTCGTCGGGCAAGGTTCGCTGGCTCCAGCAGCTCGCGCGTTTCCGTGTCGAAACCGAGAAGAAGAAAAAGGATCCGATCCGCTGGACCGGGCCGATTCTTGCGGGCGGGCGGCTGATTTCGGTCAACAGCGAAGGGACGTTGTCCGAATTTTCGCCGACCGACGGATCGCTGCTGGCCTCGACCGAGTTCAAGACGCCATTGTCGCAGTCCCCGGTGGTTGCGAACAATGTTTTGTATATCTTGGCAGACGACGGGCGCATCACGGCCTGGCGCTGACAAGCGTCCGGGCCGGGGCGGCCCGGATAGATACAGGGATTAAGTTTCATGTCGCGATTTGCGACGATCGCCATTGTTGGCCGCCCCAATGTGGGCAAATCGACGCTGTTCAACCGGCTGGTCGGCAAGCGCCTCGCGCTCGTCGATGATCAGCCTGGGGTAACGCGCGACCGGCGCGAGGGCGATGGCAAGCTGCTCGGGCTCGAATTCCGCATTGTCGATACCGCAGGCTTCGAGGATTATGACGCGGCGACGCTTCCCGGCCGGATGCGCGTGCAAACCGAAAAAGCGGTGCGAGAGGCTGACGCGGCGCTGTTCATGATCGATGGCCGTGCCGGCGTGACCCCGCTCGACGAGGAAATCGCGCGCTGGCTGCGCAGCGAGGACACGCCGATCATCCTCGTCGTCAACAAGGCCGAGGGGAAGCAGGGCGAAAACGGCCTGATGGAATCCTATTCGCTCGGCTTCGACAATCCGATCGCGCTCAGTGCCGAGCATGGCGATGGGATCGTCGAACTGTTCGACGCGCTGCGCCCGATCGTCGACGGTTTCGACGCCGCCGCGTTCGAGGCGCTACCGCCGCCGGTTGAGGGCGAGGAGGACGAAGACGCTCCGCTCGGCCCGATGAAGCTGGCGATCGTCGGGCGCCCGAATGCGGGCAAATCGACGCTCATCAACCGCATGATCGGCGAGGATCGCCTGATCACCGGGCCCGAGGCCGGGATTACCCGCGATTCGATCCGCGTCGACTGGCAGTGGGAAAAGGACGGCGAGGTCCACGAGATCCAGCTGTTCGACACCGCGGGCATGCGCAAGCGCGCCAAGGTGCAGGACAAGCTGGAGAAATTGTCGGTCGCCGACGCGCTCCACGCGGTCGACTTCGCCGAAGTCGTCGTGTTGCTGCTCGACGCCACCAAGGGGCTCGAGTCGCAGGATCTGCACATCGCCGACAGGGTGTTGCAGGAAGGCCGTGCGCTGATCGTCGCGCTCAACAAATGGGACGTCGCCGAAGATCCCTCGTCGCTGTTCAACGGTGTGCGCACCGCGCTCGAGGATGGGCTCAGCCAGGTCAAGGGCGTGCCGGTGCTCAGCATTTCGGGCGCGACCGGCAAGGGGATCGACACCCTCGTTCGCGTCGCCTTCGAACAGCGCGCGATCTGGACCAATCGCGTTTCGACCGCGAAGCTCAACCGCTGGTTCGAAAACGCGGTCGAAACCAATCCGCCGCCGGCGCCGGGCGGCAAGCGGATCAAGCTGCGCTACATTACACAGGCGCGCACGCGGCCGCCGACCTTCGTCGTGTTCGGGACCCGGACCGACAGCTTGCCCGGAAGCTACACGCGCTATCTGGTCAACGGGATGCGCAAGGAACTGGGGTTCCAGGGCGTCCCGGTGCGCCTCAATTTCCGCAATTCGCGCAATCCCTATGACGAGTGACGCGTCGACGGTTATCGTCGATGCACGCGGCATGCGCTGCCCCTGGCCTGCACTGCGGCTGGCGCGCGCGATGCGCGGCGCGGCGGATGTTCTGCTGATCGCCGACGACCCGCAGGCCGACCGCGAAGTCACGGCGCTCGCGGCCGAGCACGGCTGGCTGGTCGAGGCCGATGCGGCGTCTGCTGATGCGGGACGCTGGCGCGTTCGCCGCCGCTGACCTAAAACGGGGCGGCTTTTGTCGTGGGGCGGCTTCGACCGTAACGTCTTTTTTACCGAACTTGGGCATGGATCGGTTGGGACCACGGCCGAATTTGAACACCAAGGGACAGAACATTGGACGAAATCCTGGTCGATTGGGATGAATTTCGCGCAACGCGCACCCAGCTGGGTGCCGCGTTTGTCCGAATTCTCGGCTATTTTCGCGAGGACGGCACCAAATCGGTGGCCGCGATCGAAGAGGCGATGCGCGCCCGCGATGCGCGCGGCCTCGTCATGCCCGCGCACACGCTGAAAAGCGAAGCCCGCCAGTTCGGCGGCGAAAAGCTGGGCGCGCTCGCCGAGGATATCGAGATGTTCGCCCGCCACTGCGTCGAAAGCCAGATCAGCCCCGAGGAATATCTGCCGCGCGTCGTCGAACTGCGTCGGCTGTTCGAGGAGACGCTCAGCGCGCTGGAGCGCGAAGCGAACCCGCTCGTTCAGCGCCGTCCGGCAGGTTTCGGCCGCGCCGTCGGTTACTGAGCCGCAGCAGCCTTCCGCATCGGCTGCAGCGATCCGCGCGCGAGGCTGCGCCACAGCCATTCGAGCGGGCCATAGCGGAAGCGTTCGAGCCACGGCTTTGACCACAGCAGCATGACGGCCCACATGCCGGCGCAAAAAAGATAGAGCGTCCAGCGATCGACCGCGCCGAACAGCCCCAGCCCATAGCCATAGAAGATCGTGGTCATCACGATGCTGGTGCCGAGATAGTTGGAAAAGGCCATCTGCCCTGCCGCCGCGACGCGCGCGAGCCAGGCGCTGGCGCCGGCGCGCTGGATCAGCAACAGGATCAGCGCGGCATAGGCGATCGTCATCATCAGCCGCCCCGGTCCCGACCAGGCCATGAAGGCATTGACCGCGACGAGATAGTCAAAGCCGGCGCGCCACTGGAGCCATCCCACCACTATGGTAAGCAGCAGCCCCGGCGGCAGCCAGCGCAAGGCGGTCCGCCGATAGTCGGCCGCCGCCCACGCGCCGGTCAGGAAGCCGCTGCGGAACAGGGCCATGCCCAGCATCATCAACGGCAGCGTTTCGAGGAGCGACATCAGCACCATGATCAGCGGATTGGCGGCATTGCCGAGCCGCTCGTCCAGGATCGGCCGATAGGGGCCGCGATACAGCGCCAGCTCCTCAGGGACTTCGCTGTCGATCTTGGCATATTCGTCGCGCACCTCGCGGCCGGCTTCGGTCATCGACGAGGCGGGGTCATCGGCGGCGCTCGCGACCGCAAGCTGTGCGCCGAAGAAGAGCGAGGTCAAGACAACACCGAGGGTGAAAAGGCCGAGCGCCCATTTAATCAGCCGGCGCGCTTCCCACTTGCGAAAGCCGAAGGCGATGCAGCCGACGCTCGCATAGAGGAACAAGATGTCGCCCCACCAGATGAAGAAATAATGGCAGAGGCCGAACACCGCGAGCCATGCCATGCGGCGATAATGGACCGTTGCCGGCTTTTGCCCGCCCGCCTCGGCGCGATCGATGATCAAGAGCATGCTTGCCCCGAACAGGATCGAGAACAGCCCGCGCATCTTGCCGTCGAACAGCAGGAAGCCAAGCGCCCAGCCGGCGATGTCCGACGGCGTCTCGCCGCCATAGGCCTTGGGCGAGACATAAGCCATTTCGGGCATTGCAAAGGCGACGATGTTCATCGCCAATATGCCCATCACGGCAAAGCCGCGCAGCGCGTCGAGGGTGATGAGCCGGTCCGGCTTTGTCTGGTTGATTTCGCTCATATGCCCTCCACTGTATTATATGCCTATTACAGTCGATGCGCTACGCGGTCCAGCGATTAAGTCATTATTGACATCTATGTCAGTAGTGGTAGATGGAGAGCATCAACTGATTCGAACGAGGCCAACCATGACCCCGACCATCTTCTCCCATCCCGACCGCAAGCCGCAGAAGTTCCGCCCGTTCAAGGCGTTCCAGCACTTCCGCAAGCTCATCAAGGACAAGGAAGACACCGAACAGGTCTTCCACATCTTCGAGAATTTGCCGCGCAAGGGCTTCATGGACGACGCGCGCGCCTTCGTCGAAAGCGAGAAGGGCCAGCGGCTGATGGCGAGCGAGCCCTATCTGCCCGACCTGCTCGACGACCATGCATGGATCGACCAGCTTCCCGAAGGCAGCGTCGGCCACGCCTACGTCACCTTCATGCGCCGCGAAGGCCTGTCGGCCGCCGGCCTCGTCGCCGAGGCCGACAAGATGGGCCGCCCCAAGTTCGACGACCAAGTGCAATGGTATTCCAACCGCCTGCGCGACACGCACGACCTGTTCCACATTCTGACCGGCTATGGCCGCGATGCGCTCGGCGAACAGTGCGTTCTCGGCTTCACCTATGGCCAGACGGGCAATTACGGCAATTTCTTCATCGCCTATGCCGGTGGCTATGAGGTGAAGCGCGGCGTCAAGGCCAATGCGCCGGTGATGGGCGCGATCCGCCAGGGCCAGCGCCACGGCAAGGCGTCGCAGGCGATCATCGAGCAGGACATCCGCTCGCTGCTCGCCGAACCGCTCGAAGCCGCGCGTGCGCGGTTGGGGATCGGCAAGCCGACGCTGTATGAGGAAGCCCACCGCGCGTATCGCAACCGTGGTATCGATCCGTACAACTTCCTCGCTTCGCAGGCGGTAGCGGCCTGATCTCCTTTGTCTCGTCATCTCGGCGAAGGCCGGGATCTCGATGGTGCGTTGGGATGCGACGGCGAGACCCCGGCTTTCGCCGGGGTGACGAAAAGGGGCTAACGCAGTTCCTTCCGGATCATCAGCTTCAGTCCCGACCAGATCGCGTCGACCGCGCAGACCTTTACGTCGACCCAGCCCATCGGCAGACAAATCTCGCGGATGACATCCTCGGTGATGTCGGTCGGGACTTTCGATGCCTTCTTGGGCCAGCTGACCCAGACGAACCCGGCGGGGGCGATCGGCGTGCGCAGCTCCGCCAGCAGGCGTTCGAGTTCGGTGCGGTCGACCGTGAAGATATGCGCAGCGTCGATGCCCCGTTCGGGCGCGCCGCGTTCGTCGAGCGCGATCGCGCCGATCTCGGCACGCACGCTTTCGGGCATCGCGTGGAACCAGACGACCTGCCCGTCCTTCAACGACAGCTTTTTCGCGAGCGGGGTACCCGAATAGCCGCTGGCCATTAGCCCAGCCGGGCGATCAGCGCCTGCGCCGCCGCCGGATTGCGGACCTTCGCGCCGGCGATGAAGAAGATATAGACGTCGCGGTCGCCCTTTGCCCAGTCGCGGACTTGCTTGGCCCAAGCGTCGAGCGCCTTGTCGTCATAGCCGGTTTCGACATCCTCCCGGCTGCGTTGCAAGCGCGCGTAGGTGAAATCGGCGGTCTGTTCGTCGATGCAGGGGAATTCGTCGCTGTCGGCGAAGACGATCGCCATGTTGCGTTCGCGCACCATGTCGACGAAGGCCTGATCGCGAAAACTTTCGTGCCGCACCTCGATCGCGTGGCGCAGCGGCAGGCCGTCCTGCGTGTCGGGGAGCAGGTCGAGGAAGCCTGCGAAATCGTCGCGATCGAACTTCTTCGTCGCCATGAATTGCCAGTGGATCGGGCCGAGCCGGTCGCCGAGCCGAGTCAGGCCCTGCGTCAGGAATTTCTCGATCGATCCGGCGCCTTCGGCCAGTATCTTGCGGTTGGTCGCGAAGCGTGACGCCTTGACGCTGAACTTGAAACCGTCGGGCACCGATGCCGCCCAATTGGCGAAGGTTTCTGGCTTCTGGCTGCCATAATAGGTGCCGTTGATTTCGATGCCGGTCACATGCTGCCCGGCATATTCGAGCTCGCGCTTTTGCGCGAGTCCGGCGGGGTAGAAGGGGCCGCGCCAAGGCTCGAAGGTCCAGCCTCCGACTCCGACATAGATACTCATCGGCCCCTCTCTTTCATGAAGACGTCAGGCGAGCGCCGCGTCGGCTCCCATCAAGGTGGGGAAGAAACCCTCATGCGCTTCACGAAGTTCCGCGAGCGTCACCTGATGATCGCTGTCGGGAAGCTCGAAGACGATGCGGTCCTTGATCGTGCGGCCGATCGGATCGACTGGCACATCGGCGCGCCCCGCGGCGTCGAGGAAGTCGGCGAGGCAGGTGTCGCAGACGGTGACCAGATAAAGCCCCTGATCCTCACCGAAGAAGCTTTCGGCGATGCCGAAGGGCTGTTCTTCGCTGACGAGCACGCCGATGTTCGACTTCAGCGCCATTTCGGCGAGCGTCACCGCGATGCCGCCGTCGGACACGTCGTGGCAGGCGGTGATCCAGCCAGCGTTGATCGCGCCGCGGATGAAATCGCCGGTGCGCTTTTCGGCGCGCAGATCGACCGGCGGCGGCGGGCCTTCCTCGCGGCCCAAAATTTCGCGTAGCCACACCGATTGGCCGAGATGGCCGGCGCGTTCGCCGACTGCGAGCACGATGTCGCCAGTGCGCTTGAAGCCGATGCCGACCGCCTTGTTCAGGTCCTCGATAACGCCGACGCCGCCGATCGCGGGGGTGGGCAGGATCGCGCTGCCACCGCCGGTCGCCTTGGATTCGTTGTAGAGGCTGACGTTGCCCGACACGATCGGATAGTCGAGCGCGATACACGCCTGCGCCATGCCGTCGAGGCAGCCGACGATTTGGCCCATGATCTCCGGGCGCTGCGGGTTGGCAAAGTTGAGGCAATTGGTGATCGCAAGCGGCGTCGCGCCGACCGCGCTGATGTTGCGCCAGGTTTCGGCGACCGCCTGCTTGCCGCCCTCGACGGGGTCGGCATAGCAATAGCGCGGGGTGCAGTCGGTCGTCATGGCGAGCGCGCGGTTGGTGCCGTGGATACGGACGAGCGCGGCGTCGCCGCCGGTCTGCACCGTGTCGGCGCCGACCTGGCTGTCATACTGCTCCCAGATCCAGCGGCGGCTGGCGATGTCGGGGGTGCCCATCAAGGTCTTGAGATCGGCCGCGACATCCTTCGTCTCGGGGACGTTCGCCAGCGCGGGCTGCTTCGGGGTCGGCACATGCGGGCGGTCATAAAGCGGCGCGTCGTCGGCGAGCGGCGCGAGCGGAATGTCGCAGACGATCTCGCCATGGTGTTCGAGCACCATGCGGCCGGTATCGGTGACGGTGCCGATGACCGCGAAGTCGAGTTCCCATTTGTGGAAGATCGCGGCGGCGAAATCCTCGCGGCCGGGCTTCAGCACCATGAGCATGCGTTCCTGCGATTCGGACAGCATCATCTCATACGCCGTCATGCCGGTTTCGCGCTGCGGCACGTCGTCCATCTTGAGGTGGAGGCCGACGCCGCCCTTCGACGCCATCTCGACCGACGAGGAGGTGAGGCCCGCGGCGCCCATGTCCTGGATCGCGACGATCGCGTCCGACGCCATCAGTTCGAGGCACGCCTCGATCAGCAGCTTTTCGGTGAAGGGGTCGCCGACCTGCACCGTCGGGCGCTTTTCCTCGGCATCCTCGCCGAAGTCGGTCGAGGCCATCGTCGCGCCGTGGATGCCGTCGCGGCCGGTCTTCGAGCCGACATAGACGATCGGATTGCCAACGCCCGATGCGGCCGAATAGAAGATCTTGTCCTGCTCGGCGACGCCGACGGTCATCGCGTTGACGAGGATGTTGCCGTCATAGGCCTTGTGGAAATTGACCTCGCCGCCGACTGTCGGCACGCCGACGCAATTGCCGTAACCGCCGATGCCGTGGACGACGCCCGAGATGAGATGCTTCATCTTCGGATGGTCGGGACGGCCAAAGCGCAGCGCGTTGAGGTTCGCGACCGGGCGCGCGCCCATCGTGAACACATCGCGCAGGATGCCGCCGACGCCGGTTGCCGCGCCCTGATAGGGTTCGATATACGACGGGTGGTTGTGGCTCTCCATCTTGAAGATCGCGGCGAGCTTCTTGCCGCCTTCGCCGGTGCCGATGTCGATCACGCCGGCATTCTCGCCGGGGCCGCAGATCACCCACGGCGCTTCGGTGGGCAGTTTCTTCAAATGGAGGCGCGAGCTTTTATAGCTGCAATGCTCGGACCACATGACCGAGAAGATGCCGAGTTCGACAAGGTTCGGCTCGCGCCCGAGCGCGTGCAGGACGCGCTCATATTCTTCCGGAGACAGGCCGTGTTCGGCAACGATCTCGGGGGTGATGACGGAGGCGGGCGCGGTTGCGGTCTGAGTCATGGCGCGCCTTTAGCCGCGTGCGCGCGATAGGAACAGACCCCATGATGCGAAAAGCACCATGGGGTCTGCGGTCGGAGAGGGTTTAGCGCGAGGCGAGCGCGGTTGCCGGCCTGGTAAGCGGTTCGACGTCGCGCAGCGCGAAGCTGACCTGCTGCGTTCCGACGGTGCCGCGGACGCGGTGGGTTCCGACGCGCAGCGTGAACGGTTTGCCGGTGCGCTCCTCGACGCCGCTGATCACGCGCGTGTCGCCGACCTTGGTGACGGTATAGCTGTAGGTGATGCCTTCATGTTCGAAACGCTGCGTCGCGGTGTCCTGGGCATAGGCGATGGCGGGTGCCAGCGCGAGCAGGCCGAGGGCGGGAAGAATGATCTTTTTCATGATGCAAGTCCTTGTTGCCTAAACAAAACTTGCCTTTACGCCCCTCTCTCTTGTGCAGTGCACCATGACGCGCGGGGCGCGCGTCAGCAATTGCAAAAAATCGAAACGCGATTGCGCCGGATCGAGGGGGTCAGGTGGCGAGCCGTGCCAGCGGCCGGCGATTGGTGCCCGCCCATGCTGCCGTTCCGGCGAGCACCGCATAGGCGGCGAGCATCGTTGCCGGAATCGCCAGCGAATAAACCGGCTCTTTCGGCCCGAACCAGTCGACCGCCTGCACGGTGGCGAGCAGCGCCGCGAGCATCCACAACCGCCGGTCGCCCGTCGGTGCCTGTGTGCGCCGCATATAATAGAGGAATGCCCCACCGATCAGCAGGGCCTCCAGCGGCATCGCGACCAGCGGATGGTTCCACAGCCCGAGCCCGAGCTTGGGCGGCGCACCGAACAGCGTGAGGTCGGGAATATGGACCAGAAGGTCGATGAACCAGTGCGAGACGACGACCAGTGCCGCGCCGATCGCGGCTTCGCGGCGTTTCGTCGCGGCCCACACGAGGGCGCCGAAAACTCCAGCCCATATCGCGGTGCCGAGCAGGCTGTGCGTATAGGGCATATGATGGAGATCCATCGGGTTCATCGCGGTGATGCCGGGTTCGATCCGCATCGCCTCGATCCCCGGAACCAGCAACGCAGCAAAGCCGATGTCGACGAGCTGCGCCGCGACGAACAGCGTCCCGAGCCCCGCCGCCTTTGGGCGGGCCGCGACGATCAGCGGCGGGGCGAAATGGCCGATGAACATCAGGCGAACCTATCGTGGCAGGGGGCGACGTCAAGCTTGACCGCACTTGACCACGGGGGGGCGAACGGGCCAAAGCAGGGGCATGACGGATACCCCCGACACCGCTGCCGCGCCTGCCCCGGAAGCTATCATCGCCTCGCTCTCGTTCGAAGCCGCGATGGGCGAACTCGAAACGATCGTGCGGCGGCTTGAAAGCGGCGATGTCAGCCTCGAGGAATCGGTGGCGCTTTATGAGCGCGGCCATGCGCTGCGCGGGCATTGCGAGGCGCGGCTCGCCGCGGCACAGGCGCGCATCGAACAGGTCAGCCTGGGCGCCGATGGCCGGCCGGCGGGAACCACCCCCTTCGGCGAAAGCTGATCCATCGTGGCGTTCGCGGGCGGCGAAGTTTCGAGCGGAACGCAATTGCTCCTCAGCACCCAGGCCGAAGTCATGGCGGGGATCGACCGCCTGTTCGACCAGTTGCTGCCCGTTCCCGCCGATCCGCGCGGGCCGCTCTACGAAGCGATGCGCCACGCCGCGATCGCCGGCGGCAAGCGGCTCCGCCCCTTGCTCGTCCGCGCCGCGGGCGACCTGTTCCATGTCGACCGGACGCTGAGCCTGCGCGTTGGGGCTGCGGTTGAGGCAATGCACGTCTATTCGCTGATCCACGACGATTTGCCGTGCATGGACGATGACGACATGCGCCGCGGCAAGCCGACGGTGCACAAGGCCTATGACGAGGCGACCGCGGTGCTCGCGGGCGATTCGCTCCACGCGCTCGCCTTCGAATGGCTGTGCGACCCGGTGACGAGCGCCGATCCGTTCGTGCGCGGCGAGCTGTGCTGCGAACTCGCGCGTGCCGCGGGGCCCGCGGGCATGGCGGGCGGGCAGATGATGGACCTTGCCGCCGAGACCGCGAATTTCGACCTGCCGACCGTGACGCGGCTGCAACAGCTCAAGACCGGGGCGCTGATCGCCTTTTCGGTCGAGGCGGGCGCGATCCTCGCGCGC
This sequence comes from Sphingopyxis sp., assembly GCF_036675685.1. Lineage (GTDB taxonomy): Bacteria > Pseudomonadota > Alphaproteobacteria > Sphingomonadales > Sphingomonadaceae > Sphingopyxis. Next base: position 83,302 of record NZ_JAKFEM010000004.1, on the reverse strand, counting down.
ATCCCGCCCGAGGGACGCGCACCGCTGCGCGCCTATTCGCGCGACATCGGTCTCGCGTTCCAGATCGCCGACGACATCATGGACGTCGAGGGCGACGAGGTGCTCGCCGGCAAGGCGCTGCACAAGGACGACGCCGCGGGCAAGGCGACCTTCGTCACGTTGATGGGGATCGAACGCGCGCGCGAACAGGCGACCGCGCTGGTCGAACAGGCGATCGGGCATTTGTCGAATTTTGGCGAAGAGGCGGCGCTGCTGCGCGCGATCGCACGCTATGTGGTGGAAAGGGACCGTTGATGCGCATTGGGGTCTATCCCGGGACGTTCGACCCGATCACGCTCGGGCATATGGACATCATCCGCCGCGGCGCGAAGCTGGTCGACCGGTTGGTCATCGGCGTGACGACCAACATTACGAAGTCGCCGATGTTCGATGACGATGAGCGTATCGACATGGTGAAGGCCGAGGTTGCGTCCATCGATGGCGACATCCGTGTTGTCGGTTTCAATGCGCTGCTGATGGACTTTGCCGAGCGCGAGGGGGCGAACATGATCGTGCGCGGCCTGCGCGCCGTCGCCGACTTCGAATATGAATATCAGATGGCGGGGATGAACCAGCAGTTGAACGACCGGATCGAAACGGTGTTCCTGATGGCCGACGTTGGACTCCAGCCGATCGCGTCGCGACTGGTCAAGGAAATCGCGATCTTTGGCGGCGACATCCGCAAATTCGTCACCCCCGCGGTGCGCGAGGCGGTGGTGGCGCGCATCGCCGAGCGGGGCCTTCTTCAGGGCGAGCGCTGACACCCGATCATTGAGCGTTCAGCTTTTTCCCGCTAGGGCGCGCCGAACAGGGCGCGAGTTCAATTTCTTTATAGAGGCCGATCCAGCATGAAATTTTCCTTCCGCCCCATGATTTTCGCGGCGATGGCGTTCGGTCTCGCGGCTTCGGCCGTCGCGCAGGAAGCGCCGCCGGCGCCCTCGCCGGCACCCGACCAAAGCCAGCCCGCGCCGCCGGTGGAGGCACCGCCCACGCCGCCGGTCGAAACACCGACCGCACCCGCGGCGGCCGACGGCACGCCCGCGGTGGAACCCCCCGTGATACCGGCGATGGCCGCCGACCAATATATGGGCAAACCCGAATATATGCTCAATATCGACCTTTCGACGGGTGGCCGGGTCGTGATCCAGCTCTATCCCAATGTCGCGCCGAACCATGTCGAGCGGCTGAAGCAGCTCGCGCGCGCGGGCTTTTACGACGGGATCAAGTTCCACCGCGTGATCGACGGCTTCATGGCGCAGACGGGCGACCCGACCGCGACCGGGCAGGGCGGATCCCAGCTTCCCGATTTGAAGGCCGAATTCAACGTGACCCCGCACCTGCGCGGCACGTTGTCGATGGCGCGCGCCGAGAGCGAGGACAGCGCCAACAGCCAGTTCTTCATCATGCTCCAGCCGCGTTTTGCGCTCGACCGCCGCTACACCGCCTTCGGCCGCGTCGTGTCGGGCATGCAATATGTCGATGCGATCCAGAAGGGTGAGCCGCCCGCGGTAATGTCGCGCATGGTCCAGGTATCGGTCGCGGCCGACAACAAGCCGGTCCCGCCGGCTTCGATGCTGACCGAGGCGGTCCCCGCGCCGCCGCGCGCCGCCGAAATCACCGCCGACCAGCTCAACGCCCCGATCAAGCAGTAAGCGCGGAGACGCGCCCGCCAGGATCTGACCCTCGCCATGCGCGTCGACGCCTTCGATTTCGATCTCCCCAACGAACGGATTGCATTGCGTCCGGCGCGGCCGCGCGACGCGGCGCGGATGCTCGTTGTCGACGACGGCAAGATTACCGACGCCGGGGTCGCGGACCTGCCGACGTGGCTGCGCCCCGGCGACTGTCTCGTCTTCAACGACACCCGCGTCATCCCCGCGCAGCTCGAAGGACGGCGGGGAGACGCGAAGATCGGCGCGACGCTGCACAAGCGCATCGACCTTCGCCGCTGGCAGGCGTTCGTCCGCAACGCGAAGCGGCTGCGCGTCGGCGAGACGGTTGATTTCGGTTCGGGGGTCGAGGCGCTGGCCGAGGAGCGGCTCGCCGACGGCAGCTTCGTCTTGGCCTTTGGCGGCTATGAGCCGGTCGAGATATTGCTCGAACGCGCGGGCACGATGCCGCTGCCGCCCTATATCGCGGGCAAGCGTGCCACCGACGCCGCCGACCGCGCCGATTACCAGACGATGTTCGCGCGCGAAGATGGTGCGGTCGCAGCGCCGACCGCCGCGCTGCACTTCACGCCCGGTCTTCTCGAAGCGCTGGCCGCGGCGGGGGTCGCGAACGAAACGCTGACGTTGCACGTCGGCGCCGGAACCTTCCTGCCCGTGAAGGCCGACGACACCGAAGACCATGTCATGCACGCCGAATGGGGGCGGGTCGAGGCGGAGACCGCCGCGCGGCTGAACGCGGTGCGCGGGGCGGGCGGCCGGGTCATCGCGGTCGGCACCACCAGCCTGCGCCTGCTCGAAAGCGCGGCGGCGGACGATGGCACGATTACGGCTTTTGCGGGCGACACCGCGATATTCATCACCCCCGGCTATCGCTTCAAGGCGATCGACGGGCTGATGACGAATTTCCACCTGCCGCGCTCGACCTTGTTCATGCTGGTCAGCGCGCTGATGGGATTGGAGACGATGCAGGCCGCATACGCCCACGCCATAGAAATGGAATATCGCTTCTACAGCTATGGCGATGCGAGTCTGCTGCTGCCGGCGAGCGGCGCAAAGGAGCCTCTCGCCTGACAGCCGATCGCACGGCTAGATTTCGATGATGATTTTGACGTTGTCCGGGCTCACTTCGGCGGCCTTGGCGATCTGCTCCTTGGCCCGGGCCACCACGTCGCCGAGACTTTCGGGTTCATCGATTCCGAGCAATTCGGACAATTCGACGCCCAGAAGGACCGACAAAGCCTCCATCCGGCCCGCCTTGGGCCGCGCCTTGTCCTGCTCCCACGCCGAGATCGAGGGCTCGCTGACGCTGAGCTGCTTCGCGATTTTTGCCTGGGTCAACCCCTTCGCCGATCGCAGTCGCTGTAGCCGGACGCCAAAGCTCTCCCTGAGCGGCGCGTGTTCGTCGGTCATCGTGCCAGTCTCGGGTCCCACGACGCTGCGCAACTGGGCCGCGCTGAGCGTGGCGGGCGAGATTGGCGTATCGAACTGGCAGCCATAGATGCGCGTGCTGGACCAGATGACCTTGGCCCATGTCGCGCCAGCGTGCGGAAGGCTGACTTCGATCCGGTCGCCCTGCGTCAGTTCGATCTCGCTTTCGAGCAGGAGCCCGGTCGCCGAAATATTGTGCACCAGCACCTCGACTTCGACGCCGGTTGCTTTCGCGCCGTGCAATTGCAGCCGGAGCGTTCGCCGCGGGCTGCGCAGCTTACCGCCTGACCGGGCCGCCTTGTCGATATATGCGGGAATAGCCATTGCGATGGCTAGTCGGGCACGTCGGGTTAAGGAAATGTTACGAGGCCGGCAAATGCGGCAATGCGTGCGGTCGCTGCGACCGCCGGGTCGGCCGTTGATGCCCCGGCCCCGGCAAAGCGCCGGACGTTACAATGTTCATCCGGAAAATATTGTTCGCGGGCGGCCCAGGCGGGATCGGGGGTGAGCCGGATCGATGCAGTGATGCCCCCCGTCCCCCTTTATTTACATTATCTCAAGGCATTGCGAGCATAGCGGCCGAATGGTGGGGATCAGCAAGAGTTTGCATTGATGGAAGTGCCATCGCGGATGGATTTCGGGGACCAGGGGAATGATGACGTCGAAGACGGCCAGCGCAGCTTTTTCGGCATGATCGGCTCGCGTATCGGCAAACAGCGCGGTGACGCCGCAGTGATCCTGCACACCCGCGAAGCGCTGCTCCTGCTCCAGAATTACGAGGAAAGCGGCCAGGGCTGGTTCTGGTCGGCCGACGCCAAGGGGCGGCTCACCTATGTCACCGATTCGGTCGCGCGGCTCATGGGTCGGACGACCGCCAATCTGCTCGGCACGGCCTTCACCGACCTGTTCCTGCCCGTCGACAGCCATGGCGAGCGCCAGCGCACCTTGCCCTTCCTGCTCACCAAGCAGTCGAAGTTCGACGACATGCCGCTGCGCAGCGCGTTCGAGGGCGACGGTCGCTGGTGGGCGATCTCGGGCCGGCCGCAGTTCGACAGCGACGGAAAATTCACCGGTTACCGCGGAAGTGGCACCGACATCACCGAGCAGCGCCGCTCGGCCGAAGACGCGTCGCGGCTCGCACTCTATGACTCACTGACCGGACTCGCCAACCGGCTCAACATTTCGAAAAAGCTCGACACGACGCTCGCGGCCTGTTCGCAGCAGCAACGATCGTGCGCGATCATGCTGCTCGACCTCGACCGCTTCAAACAGGTCAACGACACGCTCGGCCATCCGGCGGGCGATGCGCTGCTGAAGCAGGTCGCCGAACGGCTGCTCAAGATCGTCGGCGACAAGGAAATGGTCAGCCGGCTGGGCGGCGACGAATTCCAGATCCTGCTTCCCGATATCGAGGACCGCGGCAAGCTGGGCGACATGGCGGCCGACATCATCGCCAGCCTGTCGCAGCCCTATTCGGTCGAAGGCAGCCGCTGCATCATCGGGGCGTCGGTCGGGGTCGCGATCGCGCCCTTCGATGGCCTTAGCAGTGACGATCTCGTCCGCAACGCCGACCTGGCGCTCTATGCGGCGAAGGGCAACGGCCGCGGCCGGTTCAGCTTCTATTCGAGCGACCTGCATACCGCGGCCGAAGACCGGCGCGCGCTGGAAGACGATTTGCGCGACGCGCTGGTGCGCGGCGAGATGGCGCTTGGTTATCAGCCCGTCGTCAATTCCAAGTCGAACATGGTAACCGGGGTCGAGGCGCTGATCCGCTGGACGCACCCCGAGCGCGGTCTGATTTCGCCTAGCGTGTTCATTCCGATCGCCGAGGAAGCCAATCTGATCTGGAAGATCGGCGAATGGGTGCTGCGCAAGGCGTGCGAGGATGCGGCGCGCTGGCCGGGTGACATGCGCGTCGCGGTCAACGTCTCGCCGATCCAGTTCGCGAACGAGAATTTGCCGAAGATTGTCGCCCACGCGCTCGCCGCGACCGGCCTCGCGCCCGACCGGCTGGAACTGGAAATCACCGAAAGCGTCTTCCTGGGCGATTCGGCCGAAACGAGCCGGATGTTCACGGCGCTGAAGGGGCTGGGGGTTCGCCTCGCGCTCGACGATTTCGGCACCGGCTATTCGTCGCTCGGCTATTTGCAGTCCGCGCCGTTCGACAAGATCAAGATCGACCAGAGCTTCGTGCGCGGCGCCACCGTGCCGGGCTCGCGCAACGGCGCGATCATCGCCGCGATCGTCGCGCTCGCCGAGGCGCTCGAGATGGAAACGACCGCCGAGGGCATCGAATCGCTCGACCAGCTCGACCTCATCCGCAAACTGAACGTCAGCCATGTCCAGGGCTATGTGTACAGCAAACCGGTCCCGCAGGCCGAACTGCTCGAACATGCCGAGGCCGGATCGTGGACGATCAAGCCCGCCGGCCCAGCGCGCCAGCGCAACGATCGTTTCTCGCTATTCCGCAAGGTCGGCGCGATCCACGACAACCATCGCTACAATGTCGTCATCCGCAATCTGTCGACGACCGGCGCCTTTATCGAAGGCATATTGGACGTACCGGTCGGCACTCGCTTCGTCATCGATTTCGGCGAGGGGCAGCTTGTCACCACGACCGTCCGGCGATCGATGAAACATCAGCAGGGCATCGAATTCGAACAGACGATGGTCAGCGACGGCAATGGCGGATTGTGCACGCGCCACCGCGTTTCGCCCTATCTGATCGCCGCGGCGACCCAGCCGACGACGTCGGCACTGGCGCTGCCGTCGTTCACGACGACGAGCGACTGGAAAGCGGCCTAAGGGCCACAGCCGGAACCGACCACCGCGCGAGCCGTTCTTTTCCCGAACGGAGAAGAGCATGGCCGAGACCAAAATCTTTGCGCGACTGAAAGCAGATCACGACCGCCACCGCAAATTGCTGGACCGGATCGACGACACGCACGGCGACAGCCCTGATCGCGAAAAGCTGTTCGAGACGTTCCGCGTCGAGGTGACGGCGCATGCCGCATCGGAGGAAATGTCGCTTTATGCGACGATGCTCGGCAAGCCTGATCTGCGCGACGACGCACAGCACAGCGTCGCCGAGCATAAGGAAATCGATGATCTGCTCACCGAACTTTACGAGATGGATTTCGCCTCGACCGGCTGGCTGACGCGTTTTCGCACGATGAAGCACCGCTACCTCCACCATATCGACGAGGAGGAGGAAGAAATGTTCCCCGCGGCCGAGGAAGGCCTGTCGGAGGCGAAGAAAAAGGAACTCGCGGCGATCTTCGACAAGGAAAAGCCGAAGGAAAAGGCGAAGGCGGCGGCGGACGAGCCCACGAGCGAGGATGCGGAGGAATAGTAGGATTACGCCCTCCCCTTCAGGGGAGGGCAGCGAGACTTGCGAACTTGTTCGCTAGTCGCAGCGGGTGGGGGCCATCGGCCTTGCGCAAGGCCGATGGCCCCCACCCCAACCCCTCCCCTGAAGGGGAGGGGCTTGCCTGACACCTCGACTTTCCGCCTTTCCCCCGCCATAGGCGCGCGCGATGACAAGATTCGCCTTTTCGATCGCCGCGACCGACGGCGCCGCGCGCACCGGTACGATCGCGATGCAGCGCGGCGAGATCCGTACTCCCGCCTTCATGCCCGTCGGCACCGCGGCGACGGTGAAGGCGATGCGCCCTGCCGAAGTCCGCGCGACGGGCGCCGACATCATCCTTGGCAACACCTATCATTTGATGCTGCGCCCGACCGCCGAGCGCATGGCGCGGCTGGGCGGCCTTCATAATTTCATGGGCTGGGACCGGCCGATCCTGACCGACAGCGGCGGTTACCAGGTGATGAGCCTGTCGGCGCTGACCAAGCAGAGCGAGGAGGGGGTCGCGTTCAAGAGCCATCTCGACGGCTCACGCCACATGCTGACCCCCGAACGCTCGATGGAAATCCAGCGCCTGCTCGGCAGCGATATTGTCATGGCGTTCGACGAATGCCCGCCGAACGGCGTCGACGCCAAGCGCGCGGCCCAGAGCATGGAACGCTCGATGCGCTGGGCGGCACGCAGCCGCGCGGGTTTCGACGCGGGCGAGGCGCACGCAGCGCGGTCGGCGTTGTTCGGAATCCAGCAGGGCTCGCTCGACGAAAAGCTGCGCGCGCGTTCGGCGGCGGCGCTGACCGACATCGGGTTCGACGGCTATGCGATCGGCGGGCTGGCGGTCGGCGAGGGGCAGGCGGCGATGTTCGGGGTGCTCGACTATGCGCCGGGCCAGCTGCCCGCCGACCGGCCGCGTTACCTGATGGGGGTGGGAAAGCCCGACGATCTCGTGGGCGCGGTCGCGCGCGGGGTCGACATGTTCGATTGTGTGTTGCCGACGCGGTCGGGACGCAACGGCCAGGCTTTCACCTGGGACGGCCCGATCAACATCCGCAACGCGAAATTCGCCGAGGACCAGACGCCGCTCGATGCGGCATGCAGCTGCCCCGTCTGCACGACCTGGTCGCGCGCCTATCTGCACCACCTCGTCCGCTCGGGCGAAATGCTCGGCGCGATGTTGATGACCCAGCATAATCTACATTTTTATCAGGCGTTGATGCAGGGAATGCGCGACGCGATCGCCGCGGGCCGATTCGCCGCTTTCCAGAGTGATTTCGACGCGCGCTACCGGCGTTGAATCAGTCGAGTTTGCTCAGCAAATCGAGCAGGGATTGGGGAATCGTCTCGTCGACCGTCGATTCATAGGCGCGGCGCAGAGCGCCGTTGACGTCCTGCCCCTTGGCGGAAGTTTTTTTATCCGCGTCTTTTCCGGAGGTCTCGCCGCGTGGCGAACCGGTTTTAGACGGCATTATCGGGGCATCCGCTGGACATGGGGCCTTTTGCTAACCGCGCGTACACCAAACTGCAATGGCGCGTTTGTTTCTTCCCGATGAAACTATTTTACGGCTAAATCGTTCCCTTACGTCGAAATATATCGGATGTGGACGGGGAGGTGGGGCGGATTTGTCCCTTTTCCGGACGGTTCGCCCCAGATTTCGCCGCTATCAGGAGGTAAAATATGTCATTGGGTCAGTCGGTTGCACCGCATCTTCCCTATCTGCGGCGCTATGGCCGGTCCATTTCCGGGAGCCAGCAGAGCGGCGATGCCTTGGTCGCGCGGCTGCTCGAAACGCTGGTCGCGAACCCGGGCGCGGTCGATACCGGCGGCGACCTTCGAATCCAGCTTTATCGGTTGGTCCATGACAATTTCGGGCTGATGGCCGAGCAGGCCGCCGCCGCCGCCGAAGGCGAGCTGAGCGATATCGCCATCGCCGACGCGCGTCTGCGTCGCATCCCGTCGCTCGCGCGGCAGGCGCTGCTCTTGACCGCGGTCGAGGGATTCAGCTTCGAGGATACGGGACGCATCATCGGCCGCGACGCCGAGGCGGTGCGCGCGCTGATCGCCGATGCCACCGACGAAATCGACCGCCAGACGCGTGCGCGCATCCTGATCATCGAGGATGAACCGATCATCGCGATGGACATCGAAATGATCGTTCGCGAACTGGGTCATGAGGTCGTCGGGGTCGCGACGACGCACCGCGAGGCGGTCGACGAAGCACAAAAGCACCAGCCGGGTCTCGTGCTCGCCGACATCCAGCTCGCCGATAACAGCTCGGGGATCGAGGCGGTGCAGGAAATCCTGACCGAAGTGAAGGTGCCGGTCATCTTCATCACCGCCTTTCCCGAGCGGCTGCTCACCGGCGACCGGCCCGAGCCCGCCTTCCTGCTCACCAAGCCCTACCAGCCCGCGACACTGCGCGCGGCGATTTCGCAGGTGCTGTTCTTCGACGAAAGCACCGTTCCGGCCTGAGGTCGGTCCGGCTCAAAAAATCGTCATTGCTTCGCTACTCTCGCAATGACGGGTAGGGGTTGCGACCTTGTGAGCGGCGGGCGATAGCCACGGTCGATGACACAATCGGACGCTTCCAGCCGCCAGTCGGCGCTCGACCGGCTCTCCGCCCACGCGCCCTTCCTCGCGCGGCTCGCGGTGCTGAACCCCGACGATGTGGCGCGATTCCTGAGCGATGGCACCGATGCGGCGCTGGCCGCGGTGACGGCGCCGGCGGTCGATGATGAGATCATGCGGACGCTCCGCCAATGGCGCGGGCGGATGGCGCTGCTGCTCGCGCTCGGCGACCTGTCGGGCGAGCATGATGTGGCGACCACGACGCGGCTGCTTTCGGACTTTGCCGATGCGGCGTGCGACGCGGCGCTCGCCGCCGCCTTTGCCGAACGCGTGCCCGATGCGGAGCCTCAGGGGCTCGCGGTGATCGCGCTCGGCAAGCTCGGCAGCTACGAGCTCAACTATTCGTCGGACATCGACCCGATCCTGATCTTCGATCCCGACACGCTGCCGCGCCGATCGCGCGACGACCCCGACGAGGCGGCAGTGCGGATCGCGCGGCGGATGGTCGAGATATTGTCGGCGCGCACCGGCGACGGCCATGTGCTGCGCGTCGACCTTCGCCTCCGCCCGCATCCCGAGGTGACGCCGATCGTGCTGCCGGTGAACGCCGCCATCTCCTATTATGAATCCGAAGCGCTCGCGTGGGAGCAGGCGGCGTTCATCCGCTCGCGGGCATCGGCGGGCGACCGTGCATTAGGTCATCGGTTCCTCTCGGCGATCGAGCCCTTCATCTGGCGCCGCAGCCTCGATTTCCGCCAACTCAAGGAAATCGGCGCGATGAGCGACCGGATCCGCGACCATTTTGCGCAGGGGCAAGCGTTCGGCCCGGGGTACGACCTGAAACGCGGGCGCGGCGGCATCCGCGAGATCGAATTTTTCGCGCAGGTTCATCAGCTGATCTATGGCGGGCGCGACCCGTCGCTGCGCGCCCCGGCGACGGTCGACGCGCTCGCGGCGCTCGCCGACGCCGGACGGATCGAACCGGACGATGCCGCGCGGCTGTCGGGCCATTATGCGACGCTCCGCCGCATCGAGCACCGGCTGCAGATGATCGAGGATCAGCAGACGCACAGCCTGCCGACGCAGGAAGCGGCGCTTGACTGCGTCGCGCGGCTTGATGGCGAGGCCGACGGAGCGGCGTTGCTCGCGGCACTCAAGCCCGTCGTGACCGACGTTGGCGCCTGTTACGACCGCCTCGTCGCCGAGCGCGCGGTGACGACCGGACTGCCGCGCGACGAGGAGGGGCTTGCGGCGCAGCTGAGGGCGGCGGGTTTCGATCCGCCCGACGCGGCGCTGCGCACGATCGGCGCATGGCGCGGCGGCAAACTGCGCGCCCTCCGTAGTCCCGCGGCGCTCGACGCGCTCGAAACGATGCTGCCCGAACTCGTCAAGGCGCTGGGCGCCGCGCCCGATCCCGACGCGACGCTGATGCGCTTCGACAAGCTGGTCGCGGGGCTGCCGAGCGCAATCAACTTCTTCCACCTGCTCGCCGCGCAGCCCGCGCTCGCACGCATCGCGACGCGCATCCTGTCGCTCGCGCCGACGCTCGCCGATGCGCTGGGCACGCGGGTCGAGCTGATCGAGGGGCTGATCGACAGCCGTGCTTTCGACGCCCCCGCGAACAAGGAGCAGTTGCTCGCCGAATGGACGCCCGGGCGTGCGGCGCTTGACTATGAACGGTTGCTCGACCGGGTGCGCGACCATGTCGGCGAGCGGCGCTTTGCCTATGGCGTGCAGCTTGTTGCAGGCGCGACCGACCCGCTCGCGATCGCGTGCGGCTATTCCGAACTCGCCGAGGCGGCGCTCGGCGTGCTGGCCGATGCGACGATCGCCGAATTTGTCGCGGCGCACGGGCGCATCGCCGATAGCGAGCTCGTCGTGCTCGCCCTGGGGCGGCTCGGCGGGCGGGCGTTGACGCACGCGTCGGACCTCGACCTCATCTATCTGTTCACCGGCGACCATCTCGCCGAATCCGACGGCCCGCGCCCGCTCGGCGCGACGACCTACTACAACCGCCTTGCGCAGCGCGTGACGGGCGCGATGTCGGTGCCGACCGCGGCGGGCAAGCTTTACGATGTCGATACAAGGCTGCGGCCGCAGGGGGCGCAGGGCCCGCTCGTCGTCACGCTCGACAGCTTCGAACGCTATCAACGCGAGGAGGCGTGGACGTGGGAGCATATGGCGCTGCTCCGCGCGCGGCCGGTCTATGGTTCGGACAAGGCGTGCGGCGAGGTCGAGCGGATCGTCGCCGATTTGCTTGCAATCCCGCGCGATCCCGCGAAACTCGCCGCCGACGCCGCCGAAATGCGCGACAAGATCGCCGCGCACAAACCCGCCAAGGGCGTGCTCGACATCAAGGGCGGGCCCGGCGGGCTCGTCGACCTCGAATTTGCGATGCAGGTGACCCAGCTTGCCAGCGGCGAGTGCCACGATCCGAATATCTCGGCGGCGCTTGGCTGCATGAGGGCGGCGGGGCTCGTGCCGACGGAGGTGGTCGAAGCGCACGGCCTGCTCGCGCGGATGCTCGTGATGCTGCGGCTGACTGCGCCCGAGGGCGAGCCGCCGACCACCGCCGCGCGGCAGCTGGTGGCGAGCCAGTGCGGCGAGCCCGGCTGGCCGCAGCTGCTTGCCGCGCATGATGCGGCGCGGCAGGAGATTGCAAACTGGTGGGCATCGATTCGTCCCGCCGCACCGCCACAGCAGGAGACAGGAAAATGAGCGGCCCGCAAATCGGAGATACCATTCCCGCGGTCAAACTTCGGGACGCCGACGGCGCGGCGATCGATCTCGCCGCGATGAAGGGCGCGCCGCTCGTCGTCTATTTCTATCCGAAGGCCGACACGCCGGGCTGTACGGTCGAAGCGCAGGATTTCACGCGCCTGGCGCCCGAATTCGCGCATCTGCACGCTCAGGTCCTCGCGGTATCGCGCGACGCGCCGGCGAAACTCTGCAAGTTCCGCGACAAATATGGGCTGACGGTCCGCCTCGCGTCCGACGAGGACGGTGCGGTGTGCGAAGCCTTTGGCACCTGGGTCGAAAAGCAGAATTACGGCCGCACCTATATGGGCATCGAACGATCGACCTTCCTGTTCGGCGCCGACGGCAAGCTCGCGAAGGAGTGGCGCAAGGTGCGCGTGAAGGGGCATGCCGAAGCGGTGCTGGAGGCGGCGAAAGCCCTGTGAGACCGACGACGTGACCAGCCTTGGTGAAGCCGCGCGCGGGGTCCTGTTGACCCCGGACCCGCACGACAAGCGGCGCGCGGCGCGCAGCCTTGCGCGCGCCTGGCGGCAGGGGAAGCTCGAGCATCGCTGCGATGTTGCGATGCCCGACCGGCCGGCGTGGCCCGCGGCGCCCGAACTGCTCGCGCCGAACCAGATGCCCAAGCGCGGCAAGGGCGGATCCGAACGCGGACGGATCGCATTGCTCCATGCGCTCGCGCATATCGAGTTCGTCGCGATCGACCTCGCGGTCGACTTGATCGGCCGCTTCGGCGGCGAATTTCCGAGGAGCTTCGTCGACGACTGGATCGGCGTCGCCGCCGACGAGGCGATGCACTTCGCCTTGCTCGACCGGCGCCTGCGCAGTCTTGACAGCCATTATGGCGCGCTCCCGGCGCATGCCGGATTGTGGGAAGCGGCCGAGGCGACCGCCGACGACGCGCTCGCGCGGCTCGCGATCGTGCCGATGGTGCTCGAAGCGCGCGGTCTCGACGTCACGCCCGCGACGATCGACCGGTTTCTCGGCGTCGGTGACGAGGTTTCGGCGCGGATTCTGGCGCGAATCTATACCGACGAGATCCGCCATGTGACCGCGGGCACAGTGTGGTTCGGCTGGATGTGCGACGAACGGGGATTCAACGCCGTCGAAACGTGGCACGCCCTAGTAAAATCGCGGTTCCGGGGCAGTTTGAAGCCTCCGTTCAACGACTCGGCGCGCCACGACGCCGGTTTAACGCAAGAATTCTACGCGGTTATTGCTTCGTAAGGATTGGGGCAGCACACAGGCTTCCGCGGGGGATGAGCAATCATCCAAACCAAGAAACACCGGCGCCAAGGCCCTTTTGTGACTTTGGCGACATGGCAAATGCGGGGTCGTCGCTTTGATTAACACTCTTCTGGCGCAGAAGTTGCACCAAGTCGCACTCCTCTGCGCGGCAGCATGTTTCGCAACGGCCACGCCGGCCGTCCACGCTGCCGAAACCAGCGCTGATGCTGGTATTACCGTTCCCGACGAACCCGATGACGACAGCTTCACCGCCGGCGTTCCGTCGGCCAGCGAAGACAGCGAAGCCCGTGCGATTTTCCAGGCGTGGAAGCGCCTCGACACCGGTCTGACCGCCTCGATCGGCGTTGCGGTGCCCTCGCGCCGCCCGATCGACCAGATGTCGCTTTCGTCCTCCTACGGCATGCGCGTCCACCCGGTCACCGGCAAGGTCGCGCGCCACAACGGCATCGACATTCCGGCGCCGCGCGGCACCGCCATTTATGCGACCGCCGACGGCATCGTCGGCCGCGCCCAGCGCCTCGGCGGCTATGGCAATTATGTCGAAGTCGAACATGGCAACGCGATCCAGACGCGCTACGGTCACATGTCTTCGTACATCGTGACCCCCGGCCAGTCGGTGAAGAAGGGCCAGATCCTCGGCTATGTCGGTTCGACCGGCCGTTCGACCGGCAACCACCTCCATTATGAAGTCCGTATCGAAGGCGCGCCGGTCAATCCGATGCCCTTCGTTCGTTCGGACCAAATGGCGATCGCAGCAATCACCGGCAAAAATGTCGCGATGGGCGGTCCCGAATAACAAGCTTTCCTGGGTCGGAGAGGAGGGGCGCCAGGCGGGGATACCGTCGCGGCGCCCTTTTCATTTGGTATAAAGCGCCTATCTAACGGTCATGGCCACGCAGCTTTCCGATATCACCCTGTCACCCGCCGCCGCGGCGCGCGTCCGCTGGATCGCCAACCGCAAGGGTGGGACCGAGCCCGCGCTGCGCCTCGCGGTTGATGGCGGCGGCTGTTCGGGCTTCACCTATCGCTTTGGCCTGGCCGAAGAAATCGACGCCGACGACATCGTCACCGAAACCGACGGGGTAAAGCTGGTCGTCGATCCCGTGAGCATCGACCTGGTGCGCGGCTGCATCGTCGATTTCGTCGATTCCTTGGGCGGATCGTCGTTCAAGGTCGAAAATCCCAACGCGGCCTCGGGCTGCGGCTGCGGCTCCAGCTTCTCGATCTGACGCCTTTCTAAGCGCCTTCCTTGCTGCCATAGGTGCGGCATGAAAATCGCGACCTTCAATATCAACGGGATCAAGGCCCGCCTGCCGCGCCTCGTCGAATGGCTCGAGGAAACGCAGCCCGATATCGCCTGCCTGCAGGAGCTGAAATCGAGCGACGAAACCATGCCGACGAAGGAGATCGAGGCGGCGGGTTACGGCTTTCTCTATCATGGGCAAAAGGGCTTCAACGGCGTCGCGATCCTCGCCAGGGGCACGCAGCCGGTCGAAACCCAGCGCGGGCTGGCGGGTGAGGCCGAGGACGAACAATCGCGCTATCTGGAGGCCGACGTCCACGGTGTGCGCGTCGCGTCGATCTATCTTCCCAACGGCAACCCACAGCCGGGGCCGAAATTCGATTACAAGCTGCGCTGGATGGCGCGGCTGCGCGAGCGCGCAAAAACGCTGCTCGCGTCCGAAATCCCGACGATCCTGACCGGCGATTACAACGTCATCCCGCACGACGACGATGTGTGGGACCCGCGCGCGATGTCGACCGACGCGCTGATGCAGCCCGAATCGCGCGACGCCTGGTTCCGGATACTCGGCGACGGCTGGACCGACGCGATCCGCAGCCGCCATCCGGGCGGCCATGTCTGGACCTTTTGGGATTATCAGGCGGGCGGCTGGCAACGCGACCATGGTTTCCGTATCGACCATCTGCTCTTGAGCCCCGCGCTCGCCGACCGGCTGGTCGACGCCGGGGTCGACAAGGACCATCGCGGCCGCGAAAAAGCGAGCGACCACGCCCCGACCTGGGCGGTGCTGGCTTGATCGCGCTGTCCGCCAGTCGTCTGGCGGACGTGCCGCTCTTTGCGCAGCTAGGTACGGCTGAGCAGGCCGAGCTTGCCGCCGCCTTCACGCCGCGCCATTTCGCCGACGGCGAGGCGATCCTGATCCAGAACGCGCAACCCGACGGGCTGTTCCTGATCGACAAGGGCCGCGTCGATATTGGCAAGCGGCTGCCCGGCGGCGGGCTTGCGCTCATCGCGAAAACGGGCGCTGGCGACGTGATCGGCGATATGGCGCTGGTCGGCCGCGATCTCAAACGCTCGGCGATGGGCATCGCGCGCGGTCCGGTTTCGACCTGGTATCTTCCCGCCGAACAATTCCGCGCCGCGCTGTCGCAGCTTCGCCCCGCCTCGATGCACTTGCAGGCTGCGCTCGGCCAGCTCGTCGCGGCGCGCGTGCTGGCGAAGACGCGCGATATTGCCGCGCTGCTCGGCGAACAGCCCGCCGCCTTCACGCCGCGCCCACGGCGCGGACTGGCGCCGGTGATCGAGGGTGATTTCGCCGCCGAAGCGTTCCTCGCGACGCTGTCCTGCTGCGCGCAGATGAGCGCGGCGCAGCGAATGACGTTCTGGAACAGCGGCGAACGCGTCGATATGGCGAGTGACACCGACCTCGCCGTCGTCGGGGCGCGCGCCGACACCGCCTGGCTCGTCGTGCGCGGCGCGGTGCGTAGCGCCTTGCCGCACCAGGGCGGCGTCTATCAGCTGACGATCACCGGGCCGGGCCAACTCGTCGGCCTGGCGCCGCAATTGCTCGATGTACCGCACGACCGGCTGCTCAGGACAAGCGAGCAGGCGACCTTGCTTGCCTTCGACCGCGGGGCATTCACCGCGATGCTGGGGGCAGGCGACGGTCTCTCACGCGAATTGGGCGCATCGGCCAATGCGGATCTCGTCACCGCGCTCGATGCGCTCGGCCAGGTCGAGGCGCGCATCCTCGCGATGCGCCGCGGGCACGCGGTCGCAGCCTAACGCGCCAGCGGCACCACGCGGAATTTCGGCCGGTCGCCGTCCATTTCGGCGTGGACCATCGCATATTCGGGCACCGGCATCCAAGTCGCGCTGTTCGACGACAGCGGCTCCGACGCGATGATGACGGCGCGTGGCTCCTCTTCGCCGCCGACCATCTGCCACTCGCCGTCGTGGAGGCCATAGTCGCGTCCGGTGGTGAACCACATCGACAGGAAATTCATGTTCGCCTCGTGCACCTGATCGGGCGATCCGGTGCGGTAATGGCCGAAATCGAAGCAATGGCGCAGCCCCAATATCTGCCGCCCCGTCGTGATGAACAGGTTGCAGCTCGACGAGATGGCGATGCCGTGATGCCGCCGCGCGCGCTCGATCAGGTCGACCGTACGCTGGACCGCGGCGATCAACGCGTCGCGGCTCGGCTCGGCGCGCCAGTCGGGAAGCTGCGACAGGAGCAGCGCATAGACCCATTCGCTGTCGGTCGATCCCGCAATTTCGGCGAGCAGCACGGGATCGATGTCGCCCATCAGCGTGCCCTTCATCTCGCCGATGCGATAAATATCGCCGTTGTGCGCCATTGCGACCGCCGCGCCCGGGAAATGAAAGGGGTGTGTATTCTGTTCGCTGACCTTGACGCTCGTCGAATAGGCGACGCCGCGGACATGCGCGATCACGCATTCGGCGCGCGTCTTGACCGCGAGCGATTTGAGGTTGCCGTCAAAGACCGGCAGCGAAGGCGAACGGTATCGATGCGGCTGTTCGGGCAGGAAACTCGTCCGGTCCCACGCCATCATGCCGAACCCCGCGAGGTTCAGCATGTGCAGCATCTTGGGCATATAGGCCTGATTGACCAGGCTGCTGTCGGGTCTGAACAACAGGTCGTCGAGCTGCACCGGCTCGCCCAGATACATCATTGCCCGGCACATAGATTGCCCCCGCCCACCTGTCTCGTCCCGGGTCTACACGCATCGCCGGGGCATGGCGAGGGAGTCAGGCGTCGGGATAGAGTGTCGTCATCACCTGTTTTGGATCGAGCGCATAGTGATGCGCGACCGCGCCGGCGATCACGCTTTCGAGGCTGCGCGTGGGCCTCAGGTCGCGGCCGTCGAAGCGTGCCGCGGTTGCGAGCCCCGGCCAGTCGGCCGATACCATGCCGCCCTGCGCCAGCCCGCCGCCGAGCAACATCGCGGTCGATGCTGTGCCATGATCGGTGCCGCCGGTGCCATTGACCTCGACCGTGCGGCCGAATTCGGTTGCGACGATGACCAACGTGTCGGTCCATACGGGGCCAAGCCCGGTTTGAAGCGCGCCGACGAGCTGGTCGAGTCCGCGCAGCTGCGCCGCGATGCGTCCACGCTGGCCGCTGTGCGTGTCCCAGCCGCCGGTTTCGACCATCATCACGCGCGCGCCGTCGGCGGGCAGCATCAGCGATGCGGCGAGCTTGCCAAGATCGGCGCCGTTGCGGCCGTTGTTGCCGCCGATGTCGCCCGCCAATTCCTGCGTCTTGACCGCGCTGTCCCACAGCGGGTGGAGCAACGGGTCGTCGGCATAAAGTCCCGACAGCCGTGCGATCAGGTCGCTGTCGGCTTGCGGCAGGCGGCTCGGCGCGTAGGTCCCGACCTGCAGCGTTCCGCGCAGCGCGAGCGGCACCGCGGGGGCGATCGCGAGCGCGTCCCGCTCGGCCGGGGGGAGCAAGGTGAGCAGCCGTCCGACCCAGCCATCGTCGCGTCCATAGGGTCGCGACCCGCCGCCCTCGAGCATATTCTGCCCGTCGAAATGCGACCGGTCGCGATAGGCGGTGGCGACGGCGTGCGCGAAATGGGCCTGCCTGCCCGCGTAAAGCCCGCCTGTCGCCGCCAGCGCCGGATGCAGGGTGAACATTCCGTCGAGTTTGGTCCCGCCCGCGGTTTCGTCGGCGAGCGCGCGGCGCGCCGACGCGAACGCGGGATCGCCGGTCGGGGCGACGATGGCAAGCCCGTCGGCGGCGCCGCGCTGGATGATGAAGACAAGCCGCTTGGGCGTCGTGGCGGCGGCGTAAGCGAAATTCGGTATCGCGCCGGCCGCGGCGACGCCGAGGCTTGAGAGAATGACAGAGCGGCGTGAGAGGATCATCGATTATCTCCGCAGAAAGGCTGGGCTGGCAAACAGCATCGCAAGACCTTGGCCCGGGCTGTCGGCGCGCGCAATCGCCTGTCCGGTTTCGGGCGTCAACGCATCGGCGAGCACCAACGGCGCGAGCTGGCGCGCATCGACGCGGTCGCCGATCCGTCCCGCGACGCGGCTTGCGAGCTCGACGCGCTGCATCAGCGCCGCCGACCCGGCCCAGGTCGCGACCTTGTCGTCATAGCCCGCGGGCGATCCGGGGCGCCATATCGGCTGGCCGAGCTGGGTAAACATCGCGGCGATATTCTGCCTTTCGCCGAACGCTGGCGCCTTCAGCGCGCGCAGCATCGATACCGTCCAGTCCCACGGCGATTTGAACATCGCGGGCCGAGCCGCCCACGGTTCGGGCGAGGCGATCAGGGTGCGATAGAGCGACGGCAGATCGCCCCCGGTCTTGAGGAAATCGGCCGCGAGCCGGTCGACCAGCGCTGCGGGCGGATCGTCGGCGGTGAAATGCCGCGCGAGCTTTGTCGCGACATGGCGCGCGGTGGCCGGATGGGCCGCAAGGTCGCGCAGCACCGTTTCGGCCTGCTTCGCGCCCATCTCGTTATAGCGTTTGCCAAGAATCGTCTGCGCGCCGGGTTCGTGCAGCCGGTCGATGAACAATGTCTCGCCGGGCTGCGCGTCGGCGGGCATCAGCCGCTGGCCGGCGCCGCGCCCGAGGCCGGCGACGGTCAGCCCGGTGAGCGCCTTGGCAAAGGACGTCACATCGGTCTGCGTATAGCCGGTGCGGACGCCCAATGTGTGCAGCTCCAATATTTCGCGTGCCAAATTCTCGTTGAGCCCGGGAGCTTGCCGGTTGCCGCGACCCCGAACGCGCGTCGCAAAGACGCTGTCGGGTCCGAAACTTTGCGCCTGGTCGAGATAGAGCAGCATCGCCGGATGGCGCACCGCGGCGATCAGCAGGTCGGCGAATTTGCCCATGATATGCGGGCGGATCGCCTCGAATTCGTGATTTCCGGCAAAGCCGATGACCGTCTGCTTGTCGGCCGACACTGCGAAATGATTGGCCCAGAAATGGACCAGCCGCTCGGGAAAAGGCGTTTGCGTCGCGACCGCGGCGGACAGGCGCGCTGCTGTCGCATCGACATAGTGACGCCGGATCGCCGACCGCGACAGCCGTCGCAGCTCGGGCGTCATGCCTTTCTCTTCGTCGCTCATCGCCGCGGCTTCGGCGCGCATCGCCCGCCGATCTTCCTGATATTCGACATAGGCAGCGGCAATCGCGCCGCGCCCGGCCAGCGCCGCGATGGCCGCGGGGGCGGGGTCATATTCGCCGAGTTGGCGCGTCAGCCAGCCTTGCACATCGGAAATCGCAGGGTCGTCATAGCGGCGTCCGAGGCCGAAGCGGTTGGCGGCAAGATATTGTGTCGCCATGTCCATACCTTTCCAGACTGGAACGCACGATGCGGGCGATTTGTCGCAAAGCTGTCCCAGCGGATCCCGCGCGCCTGTGTTTTGTCTCGGTTCAGCGGCTCGTCAGGGGCGCAATGGCCGTGGTGCCGGCGACCGCATCCATCAGAATGACAGTCGCGTCCTGCCGCTGATGCGCGTTGATCAGCGGCACCAACCGCGTGAAATGCTCGGTCTGGCAGTGGGTATCGAGCGCCGCCCGGTCGGGCCATTCCTCGATAAAGATGAAATGGCCCGGATCCTTCCGATCTTCGAACAGGTCATAGGCGATGCACAGCGGCTCCTGCCGGGTCTTCTCGACCAGTTCGCGATAGAGCGGCAGGACGATTTCGACGGCGTCGGGCTTGATGAAGTCCTGGGCGATGACCTTGAGCATCGGGGTGGCTTCCTAGCTCAGCGGCTTGTCATAGATTTGATAGACGCGGTTGACCTTTGCATCGATCGCGTCGGCGACGGCGTTCATTCCCTGGTTGTCGTCGAGCACCCAGCCGATATCGCCGCGCTCGGTGCCATAGTCGCGCACCGCGTCGCGGCGGATGAACTCGATCATCATGAAGGCGAGCTGGCTCGCCATGCGGCTGTTCTGCAGCTTCTTGGCGACCCCCATCAGCGGAACGCGCAGCGTGCGGCTTTTCGGCTTGCGCAGCCACCAGAGCAGCCGCGCCCAATTGAAGGGGAGCAGCGACCCGTCCATGTCGATCAGCAGCTCGTTGATATTCGGCAGTACGATGATGAACGCGACCGGCTCGCCGTCGAGCTCGGCGACGCGGACCAGATCCTCGAAGACGAGGGTTTTCAGCTTCTTGCCGACAAAGGCGATCTCGCTGTCGGTCAGCGGGACAAAACCCCAATTGTCGGACCATGCGTCGTTCAGCAGCCCCATGATGAGCGCGGCCTCGGCGTCGAATTTGCGTTTGTCGACCTTGCGCACGCGAATGCGCGCATTCTTCTCGCCCGCCGCGACGATGCGCTCGACCAGCGGCGAGAAACCCTCGGCGACATAAACGTCATAATTGATCAGCTGTTTGATCGGGCGATAGCCGGTGCCCTCGACCCAGGCGCGATAGAGTGGGCTGTTGTGCCCCATCATCACCGTCGGCCGGTTGTCGAATCCCTCGATCAGCAGCCCGGGTTCGTCCCAGACCGAAATCGACAGCGGGCCGAGCGAGCGGTGCATGCCCTGGCCGCGCAGCCAATCCTCGGCGGCGGCGAGCAGCGCGCGGGTGGTTTCCTCATCTTCGGCCTCGAGCAGCCCCCAATTGCCCGTTCCCGGCCCCATTCCCTGTTCGACCGGCTGGGCGAGCGCGAGATCGTCGATATGCGCCGAGATGCGCCCGACGGTGCGGCCGTTCCGGCGCGCGAGAAACAGCTGCGCCTTGCCATGCTCGAACCATGGATTCTTGCCGGGGGTGAGCAGATTGTAAACCTCGCCCTTCAGCGGCGGCACCCACGCCGGATCGCCGCGGTTGAGGCGAAAGGCCAGCTCGACAAATTCGCGCTTGTCGGCCTTGGTTTTGACGGGGTGGATGGTGATCGGACCTTCCGAATGTGCGGCCATAGGTGGTTTCCTGAATGATGCGTCCTATATGTTTGGCGACGCATTAGGGCATAGCTGTGGCACTGGCGACCCGCATTTGGCCATTTTGCTGCCACGAAATCATGATGAAGAGCCGGATATGTTAGCGATGAACACTCTTGTCGACCGGCAGTCGACCCCGTCGGCGGCGCCGGCCCCGAAATCCGCGATCGCGGACGATATGGCGATGATCCGCGCGGCGTCGGAATTGACGCGCGATCTCACCGCGCCCAGCCCGCGCATCTATTGGACCGACTTTCTCGCCTCGGCTTTCGTCGGCTATGCCGGCGTCGCGGGCGCGATTTTTGCGCCGTCGACCGCGTGGGCGCTCGTCGCGGCGCTAGTCGCGGTGCTCGCGCTTTACCGCGCGGGCAGCTTCATCCACGAGATCACCCATATCCGCAAGAACGCGCTGCCCGGCTTCCGGCTGTGGTGGAATATCCTTGTCGGCGTGCCGCTGCTGATCCCGTCGTTCATGTACGAGGGCATCCACAGCCTGCACCACAACCGCACCAAATATGGCACGGTCGAGGATCCCGAATATCTGCCGCTCGCGCTGATGAAGCCGTGGACGGTGCCGCTGTTCGTCGTCGCGGCCGCCTTCGCGCCGCTCGCCTTGCTCTTCCGCTATGCGGTGCTCACCCCGCTGTCGTTCCTGATCCCGCCGCTGCGCCGGATCGTGATGGAGCGTTATTCGGGGCTGATCATCAACCCGCTGTTCCGCCGCCGCGCGCCCGAGGGCGAGTTCCGCCGCCAATGGGCGTGGCAGGAAGGCGGCGCATGGGCGTGGTCGACGCTGCTGATCGCGGCCGGCACCTTCGGCTGGGTGCCGCTGCGCGCGCTCCTCATTTTTGGCGCGATCGCGTCGGCGACCGTCGTGCTCAACCAGATCCGCACCCTCGTCGCGCATCTGTGGGAAAATGACGGCGAGGTGCTGACCGTGACCGCGCAGTTCCTCGACAGCGTCAATGTGCCGCCGCCGGGGCTGCTGCCCGAACTCTGGGCGCCGGTCGGGCTGCGCTATCATGCGCTGCATCACCTGCTGCCGGGCGTTCCCTATCATTCGCTCGCCGAGGCGCATCGCCGGCTGAAGGATACGCTGCCCGCGGATTCGCAATATCATGGCGCGAATTATGCCGGGCTGCCGGGCTTGGTCGTGCGGTTGGTGGCGGGCTCGGCGCGGGGCGGGGCTGCGGTCTGAATCGACAATAGCCGGCTGCCCCAGCCCCAGCGGATGACTGCTTTGGGGTGGGGAGCGGACGGCCCTTATTCGTCACCCCGGGCTTGACCCGGGGCCCGCCTTGTCTTTTCTCGGTTGGGAAGAAGGAAGGCGGGTCCCGGGTCAAGCCCGGGATGACGAGAAGTTGGTGACTGCAATCGGTCGTTTCCTGCCTTCGTCATCCCGGACTTGATCCGGGATCCACGACGACGGCGCAGCGATGGACCCCGGATCAAGTCCGGGATGACGATGAAAGGAAGGGCAGCTTCCGGTCGTGAGCGGCCTTACTGTCTGAACGGCGAGCTCTCTATTCCTCGGTCCGGATCAAAATCATTTCGCCGATCAGCGCGAACAGGATGAATGGCCCCCACGCCGCGAGGAAGGGCGAATAGGCGCCGAGGTCGCCCATCGCGAGCGCGAAATTGTCGGCGACGAAATAGGCGAAGCCCAATGCCATGCCGAGGATCGCGCGGACGAACAGCTTGCCCGAGCGCGCAAGACCAAAGGCCGCGACCGCACCGAGCAGCGGCATCAATATCGCCGACAGCGGCCCCGAAATCTTGTGCCACAGTACGCCCTTCAGCGCGTCGACGGGCCGCCCCGCGGCCTCGAGGTCGGCGATCGCCGATTTGAGCTCGAGGAACGGCAGTTCGTCGCCGTCGACCTGCGCCAGCGTGAACTGGTCGGGGCGCACGCCCTTCGCCGCGACGATCGTGCCGAGCGTTTCGATCGTGCCCGACCGGCGCAGGAAGCGTGTGGCATCGGTCAGTTCCCAGCCGCCGTCGACCGCGCGCGCTCTCGCCGCCTTCAGCATCGACGACAGCACGCCGCCCGTCCGTTCATAGACGGTGACGCCGCGCAGGACGATCGCCGGCCCTCCGGTTTCGACGGTTTCGGCGTTGATCAGATTGTCGCCGTCGCGGACCCAGATATTGCTGCGCACCCCGCTGTCCCTGGGGACTTGTCTGTACTCGACCTTTTGCCATGCGCTGAGCGCGGCGGTCGAGCGGGTGACGATGCGTTCGTTGAACGCAAAGCTGATCCCCGCGACGAGCAGCGCGGCGAGGAACAAGGGCGCGAGCACCTGATGCGCCGACATGCCCGACGCCTTCATCGCGACGACCTCGCTATTCTGGTTGAGCGTGATCAGCGTCAGGATCGTCCCGAGCAGCACCGAAAAGGGCAGGAAGGTCTCGACGATCTGCGGCAGTCGCATGCCGACATAGCGCCAGACATCCGAATCGCCGTTGCCCGCGACGGCGAGGATCTTGCCGCTCTCGCCCAAGAGGTCGAGCGTTTGCAGGATCAGCACCAGCGCGAAGAGGATCGAGAAGGAGCGGACGAGGAAGAGGCGGCCGACATAGAGCGCCATCGTGCGCGACGGGAAGAAATGGAGCTGGTGCATCAGGTCGTCCGTGGCTTGCGCTGGAACATCGTGAGCATCCCGCGAATCTTCTGCGCCGCCTTCGCCGCCACACGCTCGAGCGCGCCGATCGGCTGGCCGCCGGGGACATGCGCAACGGTGTAATACATCCAGATCGCCAGTGCGGCGAACAGCAGGAAGGGAACCCACAGCGCGATCAGCGGGTCGATGACCCCGCGCGCCCCCATATCCTCGGCATATTGGTTGATCTTGTGCTGGGTGACGAGGAGCACGATCGACAGGAAGACGCCGAGCGACGAGGTCGACCGTTTCGGCGGGATGGCGAGCGCGATCGCGATCAGCGGGATCAGAAACATCGACATCACCTCGACGATGCGGAAGTGGAAATTCGCGCGCGATTCGAGCCGGGTCTGCACCGACTGGCGCTGATCCTTGCCGGCGACGAACAGCTCGGGAATCGTCATTTCGCGATCAGCGCCGCCGCGGGTACGGAACGCCTCGATCTTGGGCAGCGGGATGGGCAGGTCGTGATTGTCGAAGGTCAGGACGCGCGGCACCGCGAATTTGGGCGATTCATGGATCAACACGCCCTGCGTCAGCCGTAGGATGATCGTGTCGGGATCGTCGGTGGCGAGGAACTGGCCGCGCGCCGCGGTCGCCGACACGCGCTGGCCGTCCTTGTTTTCGCCGCGCACGAATATGCCGCGCAAGGACCGCCCCTCGTTATAGCTTTCCTCGATCCGCAGCGTCATGCGGTCGCCCAATTTGGTGAATTCGCCGACCTTGATCGACGCGCCGAGCGCGCCCGAACGCAGTTCGAACTGCAATCCTTCATAGGCATAGCGGGCATAGGGCTGGATGAAGCCGACGATGGCCAGATTGAGCAGCGCCAGCGCGATGGCATAGGCATAGGGCACGCGCATCAGCCGCCCGAAGCTCATGCCCACGCCCTTGAGCACGTCGAGTTCGCTCGACGTCGCAAGCTTTCGGAAAGCCAGCAAAATCCCCAGCATCAACCCGATCGGGATGCCGAGCGAGAGATATTCGGGGATCAAATTGGCGAGCATGCGCCACACGACGCTGACTGGTCCGCCTTCGGTGGCGACGAAGTCGAACAGGCGCAGCATCTTCTCCAGCACGAGCAGCATCGCCGACAGGACGAGCGTACCCAGCATGGGAAAGAAGATGAGCCGCGCGATGTAGCGGTCGATGGCAGGCAGCTTATTCAATCTTTCGTCGCCCCATCACCATGATTTGGCCGCAAATGGTTCCGATATGCCGATTCATGGGCGACAGGGACCCGTGTCAGCATGCGCTTCGTGCGTTTGCTGGCGTGGCTATAACCTCTGGAGGTATTGAGGTCATGTCGAAAATGTTTCTTGCCGGGATACTCGCCGCCGGTGCCGCCGGAGCGCTGATCGCGCCCGTCGCGGCGCAGGGTGCTGCGCTGGGCCCGAGCGCCGCCCTGTGCAACAGCAACGCCACCGCGGTCCAGGTCGATGTGCGCGGTTTCAAGGCGCGCACCGGAACGCTGCGCGTCCAGATTTACAACGCGAACGGCAGCTACCTGGAAAAGCGCAAATGGATCGAACGGGTCGATGTACCCGTGTCGCGCGCCGGCACCATGTCGGTCTGCGTGCCCGTGAAGCAGCAGGGCAGCTATGTCATTTCGGTGCGTCACGACATCAACGGCAATGGCAAGTCGGACCGCAGCGACGGCGCCGGACTGTCGGGCAATCCCGACATGAAGGTCAGCGATTTCATCTTCAAGCGGAAGCCCAAGCTGGCGCAGGTCAGTTTCGCGGTCGGCGGCGCCACGAAGCGCGTGCCGGTCGTGCTGAATTACGTCAACGGCCTGTCTTTCGACCCGGTCGGATAAGGGGATATATGGCCAGCGTTGCGCTCCTTTCCAATCCGCATTCGACGGGCAACCGCGCGTTGTTGCCGCGGGTTCGCGAATATTGCGCCGCGCACCCCGACATTTTTCATTATGAAGTCGAGGACGTCGACCAGATCGGCGAGGCCATTCGCACCATGGCGATGGTCGGCCCGCGCATCGTCGTCATCAATGGCGGCGACGGCACGGTGCAGGCCGCGCTCACCGAACTTTATTCGGGCGGTCATTTCGGCGGTTCGCCGCCGCCGGTCGCGGTGCTTCCCAATGGCAAGACCAATTTGATCGCGCTCGACCTCGGCGCCGAAGGCGATCCGATCAAGGCGCTGCAGCGGGTGATCGACCTCGTTGAAACCGGCCGGCTGGAGGATCATGTGATCCAGCGCCAGCTGATCTCGCTCGACAGCGGCGGCGAAGCGCGGCCGGTGCTCGGCATGTTCCTCGGCGGCGCCTATCTCGCCGATGTGATGCTTTACTGCCGCAACCGCATCTACCCGCTCGGCCTGCCGAACGGGATTTCGCACTTTCTGGCGGCGATCCTTGGCCTGTTTGCCATGATGTTCGGCCTCGGCGGCGGGCGCTTGCCTCCCAAGCCCGAAGCGATGACGGTGTCGCTGATCCGTCAGGGCGAGTTCAAGGGCAAGTTTTCGCTGCTGATCGTGACGACGCTGGAAAAGCTGTTGCTCAGCATCCGCACCAACGACAGCGCGGGCGAGAGCGGGCAGATGAAATTGCTCGCGGTCGAACGTGGCATGGGTGCGCTGGTCCGTATGCTCGGCGCGACGTGGCGCGGCACGCTGGGGCAGAACCAGCTCGACGGGGTGCATTTCCAGCAGGGCGACGAAATCCGCATCGAGGGCGACCGCTCGAACGTCATCCTCGACGGCGAAATCTTCCAGGCCAAGCACGGCATGCCGATCATCCTGACCTCGACGCAGCCGGTTCCGTTCCTGCGCCTCGCCGCCTGAGCGCCCGCGCGTGTCCGACCTGATCGATCTGGTCCGCGCCGAACTGTCGATCCCCGTCGACCCGCGCGCCGCTGCGATGGCGCAGGCGATCGCCGCGCAATATCCCGGGACAGCGCGCGCG
This sequence comes from Sphingopyxis sp., assembly GCF_036675685.1. GTDB lineage: Bacteria > Pseudomonadota > Alphaproteobacteria > Sphingomonadales > Sphingomonadaceae > Sphingopyxis. Next base: position 56,467 of record NZ_JAKFEM010000004.1, on the reverse strand, counting down.
GTGCTTTTCTATGGCAGCTGCCTGCGCGAAACGCAGCTCGACGGGCTGATGCTCGATTTCTACCTGATCGTGTCCGATTATGGCGATGCCTATCCCAAACGCTGGATGGCGGTCGCGAACCGGTTGATTCCGCCGAATGTCTTTCCGTTCCAGCACGACGGGCTGATCGCCAAATATGCGGTGCTGAGCGAGGCCGATTTTCACCGCCTGAACGGCGCGGAGACGCGCAACGTGTCGGTGTGGGCGCGCTTTGCCCAGCCGTCGCGGCTGGTCTGGGCGGTCGATGATACGGCAAAGAGCCGTGCGGTGGCAGCGGTTGCGCGCGCGGCCCCGGCGTTGCTCGCCGCCGCAGGACCCGTCGATGGCGAGGCGCCGCTCGACTGGTGGCGGCGCGCCTTCGCGCTCACTTACTCGGTCGAACTGCGCGCCGAGCGGACCAACCGGGCGCAGTCGGTCGTCGATTCCGACGCCGAACGCTATGCGCGTTTCAGCATCCCGGCGATGGCCGCGATCCCGACCGGCGCGCGTAGCGGCGGCTGGGCGCGGCGGCGGCTGGAGGGCAAGGCGCTCAGCATCGTGCGGCTCGCCAAGGCCAGCCTGACCTACGCCGGCGGGATCGATTATCTGGCGTGGAAGATCAACCGCCACGCGGGAACGAAGATCGAGATCAAACCGTGGCAGCGCCGCTGGCCGCTCATTGCTGCGCTGACGCTGGTGCCGCGCCTGATGAAGAGTGGCGCGATCCGCTAAACTAGCTGGCCAGCCGCTGGCCTTCGGTCGGCCGCGTGTCGCCGCACCGCCGGATCGCCTGGTCGAGCGCGGTGAGGGTGAAGGGTTTGCGCAGCACGTCATGGTCGCCAAAGGCTGCGACCTCGCCCGCATCGCCGGCATAACCCGTCACGAACAGCACCGACAGTTCGGGCCAGCGCTGTTTCAGCTGCGCGACCATCTCGGGGCCGGTGAGATCGGGCATCAGTACGTCGGAAAGGATCAGGTCGAAACCGCTCCCCCCCTCCGCTATTCGCCCCTCGACCAGCGCTTCGGCCTCGAGCGGGTTGCCGCATGCGACCACCGTGTGGCCAAGTTCGCTGACCGCGTCCACCGTCGCGGCGAGGACGCGTTCGTCGTCCTCGACGACGAGGATGCTCAGCGCGTCGGCGGGGGAAGCGGGGCCGTCGACATCGCCGGGAGCCGTCTCGGTCGCCGCGTCGAGCCCAGGCTTCGCCACGGGCAGCAGCATCGCGACGCTCGTGCCTTCGCCCTCGGTCGACGAAACCTGCACCTCGCCGCCCGACTGGCGGCAGAACGCGAAGACCTGGCTCATACCAAGACCCGTTCCCTGGCCCGCGGGCTTTGTCGTGTAAAAGGGATCGAAGACGCGTTCGAGCACCTCGGGCGACATCCCGCACCCGGTATCGATCACCTGCACGGCGAGGGCTTTGTCTTCGCCGTCATCGATGGTCTGGATCGTCAGCGATCCATGACCGTTCATCGCATCGCGCGCGTTCACGGCGAGGTTGAGCAGCGCATTTTCGAACTGTTGCCGGTCGAGCCAGCAGGCGAGGCCTTCGGCCTGCAGGTCGAGGGTCAGCGCGATCCGGTCGCCGATCGTCCGCTCGATCAACTCGGCAAAGCTCGCGATGCACTCGTCGACGACGGTGATTTCGGGACGCGCGGGTTCCGACCGGGCAAAGGTCAACAGTCGCCGCGTCAGATCGGCGGCACGGTTGGCGCCGTCGAGCGCGTTGGTGAGGTGGCGCTGCGCCTTTTCGGGGGTGCCCGGCAGCCAGCGCTGCGCAAGTTCGAGCCCGCCGACGACGACAGCGAGCATATTGTTGAAATCATGCGCGATGCCGCCCGTCAGCTGGCCGACCGCCTCCATCTTCTGTGCCTGGCGGAGCTGCGCCTCGGCAGCTTCGCGCTCGGTCATCTCGTTGCGCAGCGCGATATTGGCGTCTGCCAGCTCGGCGGTGCGGGCGTCGACCGCCTCCTTCAGCTGCATCGCGCGGTCGCTTTCGGCCGCCTGGTCGAGCCGCGCGACGCGGCGTTCGGCTTCGGCGCGAACGAGCGAGAAGGTGGCGCCGATCGCCAGCACCGCCGCTGCCGCGCCAAGCAGCGAGAACAGCAACAAGGCCTGGTTCAGGCTCGCGCGGTCGGATGCGGCGACCCGGTTGCGTTCGCGCAGCAGGGTGCGTTCGTTGCCGATGATCCGGGTCAGCAGCTTGTCGATGCGGCCGAGGCCGGCGTCATGGCCCGCGGCATGATATTTGGAAATGGCGGCGACGGTCTGGTTGTAATTGGCGCTCAGCGCCGCATCGCCAAGCTGGCTGCCGCGACGGTCCATTTCGGTCGTCAGCTCGTCGACGAGTTCGGCCTGCGCGCTGTTGTCGCGGACGTTGCGTTTCAGCAGGGCGAGATATTGGCGTGCGATCCCCCATTGCTGCTCGAAGACCCGCCCATCTTCTTTCTGCAGGCCGACGGCAAAGCGCCCGAGCGCGGCCTCGGCGCGCGCCAGCGCGGCGTCGAGCGAGCGCGTCTGCGAGATGACCTCCATGCTCTGTGTTTGCCAGCCGAGCGAGCGGTCGTAATTGTCGTTGGCGCGCGCAAGCAGCAGGACGAGCGCCGCGACGACACCCGTCAGCACCGTCGCCATGCCGATAGTCAGCCAGAAGCGTATCCGCTCCCGCCTGCTTTCGGTTTCCGTATCGCCATCCCTCTCGAACACGCGCACGTCTTACCGGACAAGCGCGGCGCCGCAAAGCACCGAAGCCCCCACCGCCCGGGCGCGGCTTCAACTCGCCGTGAAAAGGAATCCGGTGGTCGGTGGACTGGCTCGGCTCAGCCGATAATGCCGACGCGCTGACCCGCGCGCTCGAAACGGCCGAGGATTTCGCCGACCTGCTCGATCGAATGTTCGGCGCACAGCGAACAGCGCAGCAGCGTCATTCCCGCCGGCGTCGCGGGCGGGCGCGCGAGGTTGACGTACAGCCCTTCCTCGAGCAGCGCTTCCCACATCATCGCGCCCTTTTCGAGATCGGGCATGATCACCGCGATGATCGCCGACTGCGGCTCTTCGGTGCCGAGCGTGAAGCCGAGATCGCGCAATCCCTTGTGCAGCGTCTTCGAATTTTCCCACAGATGCGCGCGCTTGTTCGACCCGTGCATCAGCTTGCGGATGCTCGTTGCCGCGGTCGCGACGACGCTCGGCGGCAGCGAGGCGGTGAAGACGTAAGGGCGGCAGACGAGCCGCAGGATCTCGAACTTCGGATGGTTCGACACGCAGAAGCCGCCGACGGTACCGACGCTCTTGCTGAAGGTGCCGATGATGAAATCGACATCGTCGATCACGCCCTGCGCTTCGGCGACGCCGCGGCCATGTTCGCCGATGAAGCCCATCGAATGCGCTTCGTCGACCAGCACCATCGCGCCGTTTTCCTTGGAAACGCGGATCATCTCTTTCAGTGGGGCAATGTCACCAAGCATCGAATAGACGCCCTCGAGCACGACGAGCTTGCCCGCCTCGGGGGGCAGGCGCTTCAGCCGCTTTTCGAGCGCTTCGACGTCATTGTGGCGGAAGGCCACGATTTCGGCGTTGCCCATCGCGCATCCGTCATAGATCGATGCGTGGCTGTCGATGTCGAGGATGACATAGTCGCCCTTGCCGGCGATGGTGGAGATAATGCCGAGGTTCGCCTGGTATCCGGTCGAGAATACCATGGCATGATCCATGGCGTAAAATTCCTTGAGCGCGTCCTCGCACTCCTTGTGGCCCTGGTAGGTGCCGTTGAGGACGCGGCTGCCGGTGGTGCCGCTGCCGAACTTGTCGAGCGCGTCCTTGCCCGCGGCAATGACGTCCTCGTCGAAGGTCATGCCCATATAATTATAGGTGCCGAGCAGGATCGTCTCGCGCCCGTTGCAGACCGCGACGGTCGGCGAGATCACCTTTTCCATCACGAGGCTGAACGGATCGGTGACCCCGGTCGCGAGCAGATCCTCGCGCTGCTGGATCAGCGGGTCGAATTTCGAAAAGAGGTCGGTCATTTTTCTATCCCAACATCCGTTCGCCCTGAGGAGGGGCTGAGCCTTGGCGAAGACCCGTCTCGAAGGGCCCTTCGAGATGCCATTTCGACAAGCTCAATGGCTCCTCAGGGCGAACGGAAGTTTAAACTATCCCTGCAGTTTCTCGACCGCGGCGACCAATTGGCCGACGGTTTCGATCTCGGCCTGCATGTTCATGCTGATGATGATGTCGAACGTGTCCTCGACCTCGGCGACGAAGTCCATCACCGTCAGGCTGTCCCACTCGAGGTCGCCGGCAAAGGTGGTCGCGTCGGTCAGTTCGACGCCTTTCTTGTTGAAAGGCCCGATCAGGCCGAAAATCTGGTCGCGCAGGGCGGTGCTCATTTGGTGCGTCCCATAAAGGAATGTAGTTGCGCGCGGGAATGCCGCGCTGTCGCCCGATTGGCAAGCGAATGCGGCGGGAACAGGGCAGCATCTTGCCGACCCTGGCACTTCATGTCATCCCTGTGACCGGGTCGCCGGCAGGGGCAGGGCAGCATGGACAGCGCAGAATCAACGACATCGCCGGAGCGGCCGCGAATTTCCTTCCCGCCGAACGCGGTGCATCTGGTGCGCACCAGCCAGCAGATCACGATGCAATTGTCGCAGATGGCCGATCAAAAGGCGTCGATCCTGATGGGCGCGACCTTCGTTGTCTTCACCCTCGCGATCGGCCAGGCGCGGTCGGGGGCGGGCGCGCTCGCGATGCCGCTCACCATCCTCGCGACCTTTTCCTTCCTGTCGGCGCTGCTCGCGGTGTCGGCGGTGCTGCCGCGCGTCGGCAAGGCGCCGCCGGTCGTCTACAAGGACGGCAAGGATCACAGCAACATCCTGTTCTTCGGCCGCTTCGAACAGATGGACGAGGATGAGTTCATTGCCGCGGTAAAGGCGCGGCTGCGCACCGAGGAAGATCTCTACGAAATGATGCTGCGCGATACCTATCAGAACGGCGTCGTGCTCGCGCGGCGCAAATATCGCTATCTCGCTTATGCATACCGCCTGTTCGTCATCGGGCTGACGCTGACCTTCATCGCGTTCGCGGTTGAGATGACGATGCTTTGGAGCCAGGGTTAAACCTGTGCGTTCAGGCAAGAGATGACCGACGTCTTCATCAGCTACAAGCGCGAGGAGCGCGCGCGCTGCGTTGCGATCTATAACGCGCTCGTCGACCTGAAGCTGTCGGTGTGGTTCGACGCGCATATCGAACCCGGCACCGATTTCGACCGCGAGATCGAGCGCGAGGTACGCCGCGCCAAGGCGGTGCTCGTTCTCTGGTCCGAGCTGGCCGCCGACAGCGACTGGATCCGCGCCGAGGCGCGGACCGGGCGGCAGAGCGAAAGGCTGGTTGCGGCGCGGCTCGACGATTGCCTGCCGCCGCTCGAATTCGCCTCGGTACAGGCGGTCGACCTGTTCGACCGTCCCGATTTTCTGTCGGGTGAGGGCTGGCGGCAAATCGTGGCGCGGATCGGCCGCCTTGTCGGACGGCCCGGGCTCGGCGATTATCTGCGCTGCGAACAGTCGGCCGATGCAGGCCAGTGGCGCGGCTGGATCGCGGGCAACGCGGGCGATCCGCTGGCAGGCAGGGCGCGCGAACGCCTGGCGGCCCTTGCGGGCGCCAAAGCCGAAGCCACGCCTTTGCCCATCGCCGACCGTCCGGAAACGACGCCGGCGGCGACCGACGTCGCCCCGGACCGGCTCGGCCATGTCGGCGCGTTCGTGCGTCGCCACCGCTTGATCGCACTCGCCGCGATCGGCGTCGCGCTGTTGATCTGGGCGGCGTCGGCTTATTGGTCCGGACAGCCGGTGGGCGCGCCGGTTGATAGCGGCGCGTCGGCGTCGTCGGAGGCCGAGATGCCGTCAGGCCCGCCCCCGGCGGTCGTTTCGGACATCACCGAGGCGTTCGTTCCTAAGGAATTGGGCTCGGCGGCTTGCAATACGGGACCTTATCCAATCGCTTTCGACAGCGCGATGGCGGCGATCACGCCCGATTCGCGCACCATGCTCGACATGCTGGGCAAGGTCGCGCGCGATTGCGGCGGCAGGGTCGAAATCGTCGGACCGAACGACCGGATGACCGCGGTCGTGCAAAATTATCTGGAGGCGCGGGGCGTCGCGTCGCGAAATATCGCTCGCCGCACCTCGGGCAGGGCGGGCTCGTCGGTCGAAATCACGCTGCGTTGACGCGCACGTATCGGCAGCTGTTGCCAAATTGCCACCCCCTTGATCCGAAAAGCGGAATGACCGACGCGCGGGATTGAAGCGTAGCTTCGCCGCGCCTATCCGGGCCGGCTATGCTGCAGCAGGCTGCCCCTTTGACCGCGGAAACGCCGCAGAGTCTTCGCAAGGAATTCCGGGCGACGCTCGCGCTTGCCGTGCCGCTGGCGGCCGCGAACCTGCTGCAGATGATGGTGCATGCGATCGACGTGATTTTCGTCGCGCGGCTTGGTGACGCGGCGCTCGCGGCCTCGTCGCTCGGCGTAGCGATTTTCGGCCTGCTGCTCTGGACAGGCAGCGGGCTGATCGGCGCGTCGGCGCCGCTGATCGCTGCCGAACTCGGGCGCCGCAAGCATGCCGTGCGCGAGGTTCGGCGCACCGTGCGCATGGCGCTGTGGCTCAGCGCGCTGGTTTCGCTCCTGTTCATGGGCATCTGCGCCGCGGGCGGGCCGATCATGCTCGCGACCGGGCAACCGGCGGAAACCTCCGCGCGCGCCGCCGGCTTCCTGCTGATCCTGATGTGGGGGATGTTCCCGATGATCGCGGCGGCGGTGCTGCGCATCTTCGTCTCGGCGCTCGGGCGCGCGACGATCGCGACCGCGATCACCTTCGGGGCGCTTTTCGTCAACGCGCTCGGCAACTGGGTGCTGGTGTTCGGCAACCTCGGCATGCCCGCGCTCGGCCTGCACGGCTCGGCGATCTCGAGCGTGATGACCAGCTTTCTGATGCTCATCGCCTATGTCGTCGTCATCCAGAGCGACCGGCGCCTCCGGCGCTATCATCTGTTCGGAAACTGGTGGCGGACCGAATGGTCGCGCTTCTTCGATATGCTGCGCATCGGCACGCCGATCAGCCTGACCATTTTGGCCGAGGCGGGGCTATTCACCGGCGCCGCTTTCCTGATGGGGCGGATCGGCGAAACCGAGTTGGCCGGGCATACGATCGCGCTCCAGGTCGCCGCGCTCGCTTTCCAGATCCCGTTCGGGGTGGCGCAGGCGGCGACGATCCGCGTCGGGCTTGCCTATGGTGCACGCAGCCATCGCGGCATTGCGCATGCGGGGCAGGCGTCGCTCGTGCTCGGCATCGGCTTCATGGCGTTCACTGCGCTCATCATGTGGCTGTTCCCGTCGCTCGTCCTGTCGATCTATGTCGATGTCGATGCGGCACGCAACGCGGCGCTCGTCGGCTTTGCCATGCAGTTCCTCGTCGTCGCCGCCGCCTTCCAGCTGTTCGACGGCGCGCAGGCGGTTGCCGCCGGGGTGCTGCGCGGACTGCAGGACACGCGCACCCCGATGATCATCGCGATCTGTGGCTACTGGATCGCGGGCTATGGCACCGCCATTTACCTCGGCTTCTGGACTCCGCTTCAGGGAGTCGGTGTGTGGATCGGGCTGGCGGTCGGGCTGATCGTCGTCGCCGCGCTGCTGCTGCTCCGGTGGCGGATGCGCGGCCGTCTCGGCCTTCTCCCGGCCTGACGCAAAAATCTTGCCGGGGCGCTTGACGCCTATCGGACTCCCACCCATATGGCCAACTGTTAGCACTCGCACCCTGTGAGTGCTAAATCGACATCCATTGCACTTCTGGAGAGATATCCATGCAATTTCGTCCGCTGCACGACCGCGTGCTCGTCCGCCGTATCGAAGCCGAAGAAAAGACGGCTGGCGGCATCATCATCCCCGACACCGCCAAGGAAAAGCCGCAGGAAGGCGAAGTCGTCGCCGTCGGCACCGGCGCGCGCGCCGATGATGGCAAGATCACTCCCCTCGACGTCAAGTCGGGCGACCGTATCCTGTTCGGCAAATGGTCGGGCACCGAGGTCAAGGTCGACGGCGAAGAGCTGCTGATCATGAAGGAATCGGACATTCTGGGCGTCATCGCCTGAACCAGTCCGCGCGTCCGCTTGGGCGCGATTTCAGAATGAAGCTGCGCAGTTTTCTGCGCCTTTGAAAGGAATAAGCACATGGCTGCTAAAGACGTCAAATTTTCGCGCGACGCGCGTGAGCGCATCATGCGCGGTGTCGACATCCTCGCCGACGCGGTGAAGGTCACGCTGGGCCCCAAGGGCCGCAACGTCGTCATCGACAAGAGCTTCGGCGCCCCCCGCATCACCAAGGACGGCGTCACCGTCGCCAAGGAAATCGAACTCAAGGACAAGTTCGAGAATATGGGCGCGCAGATGGTCCGCGAAGTCGCTTCGAAGACCAACGACCTCGCCGGCGACGGCACGACCACCGCGACCGTCCTGGCGCAGGCGATCGTCCGCGAAGGCATGAAGTCGGTTGCCGCCGGCATGAACCCGATGGACCTGAAGCGCGGCATCGATATTGCGGTTACCAAGGTCGTGGAAACGATCAAGGCGCAGTCGAAGCCGGTTTCGGGCACCGCCGAAATCGCGCAGGTCGGCATCATTTCGGCTAACGGCGACACCGAAGTCGGCGAGAAGATCGCCCAGGCGATGGACAAGGTCGGCAAGGAAGGCGTGATCACCGTCGAGGAAGCCAAGGGCCTCGATTTCGAGCTCGACGTCGTCGAAGGCATGCAGTTCGACCGCGGTTACCTGAGCCCCTATTTCATCACCAACCCGGAAAAGATGCTCGTCGAGCTCACCGATCCGTACATCCTGATCTTCGAAAAGAAGCTGTCGAACCTCCAGTCGATGCTGCCGATCCTCGAAGCCGTGGTGCAGTCGGGCCGTCCGCTCCTCATCATCGCCGAAGACATCGAAGGCGAAGCGCTCGCGACGCTGGTGGTCAACCGTCTGCGCGGCGGCCTGAAGGTCGCAGCGGTCAAGGCACCGGGCTTCGGCGATCGCCGCAAGGCGATGCTGCAGGACATCGCGATCCTGACCAACGGCGAGATGATTAGCGAAGACCTGGGCATCAAGCTGGAAACCGTCACGCTGAACATGCTGGGCCAGGCCAAGCGCGTCACCATCGACAAGGATAACACCACGATCGTCGACGGTGCCGGCGATGCCGACACGATCAAGGGCCGCGTCGAACAGATCCGTGCGCAGATCGAAACGACGACCAGCGACTATGACAAGGAAAAGCTGCAGGAACGTCTGGCGAAGCTCGCCGGCGGCGTTGCGGTCATCAAGGTCGGCGGCGCGTCGGAAGTCGAAGTGAAGGAACGCAAGGATCGCGTCGACGACGCCCTCCACGCGACCCGCGCTGCGGTCGAAGAAGGCATTGTCCCCGGCGGCGGTACGGCGCTGCTCTATGCCACCAAGGCGCTCGAAGGCCTGTCGGGCATCAACGAAGACCAGACCCGCGGCATCGACATCATCCGTCGCGCGCTGCAGGCTCCGGTTCGCCAGATCGCCGAAAACGCGGGCTTCGACGGCGGTGTCGTCGCCGGCAAGCTGTTCGACCAGAAGGACAGCAACTTCGGCTTCAACGCCTCGACCGACGTCTATGAAGACCTCGTCAAGGCGGGTGTCATCGACCCGACCAAGGTCGTGCGCGTCGCGTTGCAGGATGCGGCCTCGGTCGCCGGCCTGCTGATCACCACCGAAGCCGGCATCGCCGAATCGCCCGACGACAAGCCCGCCATGCCCATGGGCGGCGGCGGCATGGGCGGCATGGGCGGCATGGACTTCTAAAGTCCGACCGTTCGGCACCAGCTGAGAAACGGGGCCGGGGGAGAAATCCTCCGGCCCCTTTTTTGGTCCACTCGTCACCCCGGACTTGATCCGGGGTCCATCGCGGCAATCGCGCTCATGGATGCCGGATCAAGTCCGGCGTGACGAAATAGGGGAGGCGGGACATTGCCAGTTAAGGCGATGCGGCATAGCTAGGGCGGCGATGATGTTGGTTCTTGCTCTCGCCCTGCTTGCGGACCCCGCGCCGCCGCCGATCGAACGCTGCGGTTATCATATCGTTCAGACGTTTCCGCACGATGCAACCAGCTTCACCCAGGGGCTCTTCTGGGACGATGGCCATCTTTATGAAGGCACCGGCCAGTATGGCCGCTCGCGGATCGCCCGGCTCGACCTTCAGACCGGCAAGGCGGTCGCCCAGACCAAGCTGCCGTCCGATCAGTTCGGCGAAGGCATCACACGCTGGCAGGACCAGATCATCGGCGTCACCTGGCAGGGCGGCGTCGGCCATCGCTGGCAGATCAAGGACCTGAAGCGCGTCGGCACCTTCCGCTATGAAGGCGAAGGCTGGGGGCTGACCATGGTCGGCGACAGCCTGGTGCTGAGCGACGGCACCCCGGAGCTCCGTTTCCTCGACCCCGCGACGATGAAAGAGCAAAAGCGCGTCACCGTACGCTTCGGCAGCCGGCCGTTGCCGATGGTCAACGAGCTTGAGACGATCGACGGCGAAATCTGGGCCAATGTCTGGATGACCGACATGATCGTGCGGATCGACCCCGCGAGCGGCAATATCAAATCCTGGGTCGACCTTTCGGGGCTGAAGGAGGCGGCCGGCGCTTCGGGGAGCGACAGCGTGCTCAACGGCATCGCGTGGGACGCGACGAAGAAGCGCCTCTTCGTCACCGGCAAATATTGGCCCAAACTGTACGAGATCACGCTCGCCGATTGTCGCTAGCCGGTGAGGGCTTGCTCCATTCGCGCCGCCGCGGCGTCATAGACGCGCGCCTTCAATCCCGCGGTGACCGCTGCGGGCGCGCGGTCGGGGTGACCGCCGATGAAGGGCGGGGCAGGATCATATTCGATCGCGAGCTGGATCGCCTGCGCCACCGCATCGCCCCGCAGCCGCGCGATCAGCGTCAGCGCGAAATCGAGCCCCGACGTCACCCCGCCGCTGGTGACGACGTTGCCGTGCTCGACGACGCGGGCGTTTACGGGCTCGGCACCAACCAGCGGCAGCAAATGGACATAGGCCCAGTGCGTCGTCGCGCGCTTGCCCGCGAGCAATCCCGCGCGGCCGAGCAGGAAGGCGCCGGTGCACACGCTCGTCACCCACTGCGCCCCCGCGGCCTGCCGCGCGATGAAATCGATCGTCGCAGCATCGCCCAGCGCGTCGGCAACGCCGTGCCCGCCCGGCACGCAAAGGATGTCGGCTTGCGGGCAGCCCTCGAAATCATGCGTCGGCAGAATTGAAAAGCCGCTGTCGGTTGCGATCGGACCGAGGCTGGCGGCGGCACCGGCCAGTATCGCACCGGGTATGCGGCTCAATGCCTGCGCGGGGGCGGTAAAGTCGAGCTGGGTGATGCCGGGAAAGAGCAGGAAGACGATCGTGGTGGCGGGCATGTCGGTCATGCGGATGTCCTTGCGCTGGCGGTGGATCACCCAGGCGCGCGGCTCATATCGGCGTGTCGGCCGGCCCCGCTTCCCGATGGGACTCCATCTTCAGCGCCAGTTGCGAGGCGGTTTCAGTCTAACGCTGCCGGGTGCGCAGGGGAAGGCGCTATTTGTCGGCCTTCGCTGCATCGCCGGGCGGCTTGCCAGCCTCGGCGGGTGGGGCGCTGTCGCGGCTTTCGAGCATTTCGGCGGCATCGTCGAGCGCTTTCGCCTCGCTGACGGTCACGCCGCCGGGGCCGGGCTCGTTGTCGGTTCGGCTGCACCCCGCGGTCAGGGCCAGCACGGTGAGCGCGACGCTCGCCATCCGGAGATTTGCCATAGCATAGGTTTCCACGAAAAAGGGCCCCATCCGATATGGATGGAGCCCCTCAATATCAGCCCGAAGGCGTGCCGACGACTTACTTCTTGTCGTTGGCTTCGGCCTTCTTGGTTTCTTCGGCGATCTTGTCGCCGGCCTTGTCGGCGGCTTCGCCGGCGGCGTTCACCGTGCCTTCGACGGCATTGCCGGCCTTGTCGGCGGCAGCGGCGGTCGCGGCAGCGGCGTCGTCGGCGGCAGCGGCAGTCGCGTCCGCAGCATCGGCAGCGCCTTCGGCAACCGCATCGCCCGCGGCGGCGGCGTCGTCAGCGACGGCACCGGCGGCTTCCGAGGTTTCGTCCTTGGCCTTTTCCGAGCAGGCGGCGAGGCTGAAAGCCGCGGCGGCTATCGAGGCGATGATGATCTTGCGCATGGATTATTCCTTTCGAATGCAATGACCGGGCGGCCGGCCATAGGGATTGAGAGTTAACGACGGATCAGGGGCTTGGCAACTGGGCTACACGGCGCCTGATCCAAAAGGAAAGGGGCCGCCGGCAAACCGGCGACCCCCCAATATCTTCAGCGTTCCTTCGGCCTGAGGCCGGAAAGAAGCTTACTTCTTGGCTTCTTCCATCGCGCCCTTGGCGGCGTCGGCAGCTTCCTTGGCAGCGCCGGCAGCTTCGGTCGCCTTGTCGGCAGCCTTTGCGGCGTCGCCCGTAGCAGCGGCGTCGGCCGCGGCGTCGGCAGCGGCACCGGCTTCGCCAGCAGCAGCGGCAGTCGCGTCGGCAGCGCCTTCGGCGGCTTCCATCGCGCCGTCAGCAGCGCCTTCGACGGTCGCAGCTGCGTCTTCGGTCGTCGCAGCCGCGTCGTCGGCAGCCTTTTCGGCGCAGGCAGCGAGGCCCAGCGAGGCGGCGAGGACGAGCGACAGAGTGATCGATTTCTTCATTTGGGAATACCCCTCTCGGATGGAACTGATCGATCGGCACAGGAACAGATCGATCCCGAAAATTGCCAATCGCGCGCAGAATTAACCCCTCGCCAAAAGGGGTGCAACGTCCTTTTTGCGAGAACGCAGGTCTTTTGTCGCAATTCCGACCCACTCCCGTCGTGCGCCGCAGAAATAGCGGCGCCATGCTCGGTTGACCAGATATAAAGAAAGCTTTATATGTCAATCCATGAGCGAGTTGATCGACATTTTTCGCGCCTTGGCGGACCCGACGCGATTGCGAGTCGTCGCGCTTTTGCGCGAGATGGAACTGGCGATCGGCGAACTTGCGGTGGTGCTCGACCAGAGCCAGCCGCGCGTGTCGCGCCATGTGCGCATCCTCGTCGAGGCCGGAATCGTCGAACGGCGGCGCGAAGGGAGCTGGGTTTTCCTGCGGATTGCCGAAAGCGGACCGATCGCCGACATTATCGGACAGGCCGAGAAGTGGCCCTTTTCGGCGCGCGAGGCGCTGGTCATCGCGCATGACGCGCGGCGGCTGACCGCGGTGCGCGACGAACGCGCCGCGGTTGCCGAACGCTATTTTGCCGAACATGCCGCCGAGTGGGACGCGATCCGCTCGCGCCATGTCGCCGAGAGTGAGGTCGAGGCGGCGATGCTGGCGATGATGCACAATCGCCGGCTCGGTCATCTGCTCGACATCGGCACGGGCACCGGTCGGATGGCCGAAATTTTCGCGCCGACCGTGCGCCGGATCACCGCGCTCGACCGCAGTCCCGAAATGCTGCGCATCGCGCGTGCCAAACTGGCGGGGCAGGCGGTTCCGGTCGACCTGGTGCAGGGCGATTTCCTCGATCTGCCGGTCGCCGATGCCAGCATCGACAGCATCGTCATCCACCAGGCGCTCCACTTCGCGCACGAACCCGACCGGGTGATTGCCGAGGCGAGCCGCGTGCTGCGCGGCGGCGGACACCTGCTCGTCGTCGACTTTGCACCGCACGAGGATGAAGAATTGCGCAACCTCGCGGCGCACGCGCGCCTCGGTTTTTCGGACGCGCAGATCCGCGGCTGGTTCGCGTCGGCGGGGCTCCTGCTCGAAACCACGCAGACGCTGGAAGGCGGGGAGCTGGCCGTGAAGCTATGGCTCGGCCGCCGCCGCAGCGATGAAGATCAAACCCCTGTCACCGGTGATGGGCAAAGTAAAAGGCTTGCGGCATGACGTCGAACTTGAACTCGCTGGCGGAGGCACGCCGCGCCGCGGCCTCGCCGCTCTTTGCCAATCTTGAAGGCGACATCGGCGTCAGCTTCGAATTCTTCCCGCCCAAGACCGAGAAGATGGAAGCGCAGCTGTGGGATACGTTCCGCACGCTCGAACCGCTCGGGCCGCGCTTTGTTTCGGTCACCTATGGCGCCGGCGGATCGACGCGCGAGCGCACCCACGCGACCGTCGCGCGCATCGCCGCCGAAAGCCGCGTTCCGCCCGCGGCGCACCTGACCTGCGTCGAGGCGTCGCGCGCGGAGATCGACGAGGTGGCGCAGGCTTATTGGGAGGCCGGTGTGCGGCATATCGTCGCGCTGCGCGGCGACGTGCCCGGCGGCGCGCCCTATCGTCCGCATCCCGATGGCTATGCGAATGCGATCGAACTGGTCGCGGGGCTGAAGGCCATCGCGCCGTTTGATATTTCGGTCGCGGCCTATCCCGAAGTGCATCCCGACGCCGACTGCGCCGAATCCGACCTCGATAACCTCAAGCGCAAGCTCGACGCCGGGGCGACGCGCGCGATTACGCAGTTCTTTTTCTCGCCCGACAGCTTTCTGCGTTTCCGCGATGCGGCGGCGGCGGCGGGGATCGACGCGCCGATCGTGCCTGGTATCCTGCCCGTATCGAACGTGTCGCAGACGCGGCGCATGGCCGACATGTGCGGCACCGCGATCCCGGGCTGGATGATTTCGCTGTTCGAAGGGCTCGACGACCTGCCCGCGGCGCGCCAGCTGGTTGCGGCGACGATCGCGGCGGAAATGTGCCGTCGGCTCTATGCGGGCGGGGTTCGCGATTTCCACTTCTACACGCTCAACCGGGCGGAGCTCAGCTACGCCATCTGCCACCTGCTCGGCTTGCGCCCGGCGGCGGCCCCAGCGACGGAGAAAGCCGCATGACCGCCAATTCGACCACGAGCGCACGCGAAGCCCTGCAGGCGGCTGCCAAGGAGCGCATCCTGCTCACCGACGGCGGTTGGGGCACCCAGATCCAGGATCGCAAGCTCGTCGAGGCTGACTATGCGGGCAATCTCGGCCTGTCGCACGACCAGAAGGGCAACAACGACATCCTCGCGCTGACGCGTCCCGACGTCGTGACCGCGATCGGCGAGGCTTATCTGGCAGCCGGGTCGGACATCGTGTCGACGAATACCTTCAGCGCCAACACCATCAGCCAGGCCGATTATGGCGCCGAGCATCTGGTCGCCGACATCAATCATGAAAGCGCACGGCTGGGGCGCGAGGCGGCCGACAAATATGAGGCCCTCGACGGGCGGCGGCGTTTCGTCGCGGGCGCGGTCGGGCCGACGAACAAGACATTGTCGCTGTCGCCCGACGTCAACAATCCCGGTTATCGCGAGATCGATTTCGACGAATTGAAGAATGTCTATCTGGGTCAGGTCGTGGCCTTGGCCGAGGGCGGAGCCGACTTCATCCTGATCGAGACGATCTTCGACACGCTCAACGCCAAGGCGGGCATCGCCGCGACGCTCGAGGCCGAGGCGAAGGTGGGGCGCGAACTGCCGCTGATGATCTCGATGACGCTGACCGACCTGTCGGGGCGCAACCTGTCGGGGCATACCGTCGAGGCCTTCTGGTATGCGGTGCGTCATGCGCGGCCGCTGACGATCGGGCTCAACTGCTCGTTCGGAGCGGCGCAGCTTCGCCCGCACGTCCGCGTGCTCTCCGATCTCGCCGACGCGCTGGTGATGGTCTACCCGAACGCCGGCCTGCCCAACGAACTCGGCGAATATGACGAGATGCCCGACACCACCGCGGGGCTGGTCCGCGAATGGGCCGAGCATGGCCAGGTCAATATCCTCGGCGGCTGCTGCGGTTCGACGCCGGCGCATATCGCGGCGATGGCGCAGGCGGTCGCGGGGCTCGCGCCGCGGCATATTCCCGATGTGCCGGTGCGGACGCGGCTTGCGGGGCTCGAGCCGTTTACGATGGCGGCCTAGTCCCTCTCCCGCTTGCGGGAGGGGACTAGGGGAGGGCTTGTTGCCTCCCGCACCGCCCGAGAATTGAGACAGACCTCCCCCGACCCCTCCCGCAAGCGGGAGGGGAGAAGAAGAGACAAGATGACCACCGCCTCCTCCGCCAATTTCGTCAATATCGGCGAACGCACCAACGTTACCGGATCGGCGGCGTTCAAGAAGCTGATCCTCGCTGACGATTATGCGGCGGCGGTCGAGGTCGCGCGCCAGCAGGTCGAGAATGGCGCGCAGGTCATCGACGTCAACATGGACGAGGGCCTGCTCGACGCCGAATATGCGATGACGACCTTTTTGAAACTCATCGCCGCCGAGCCCGACATCGCGCGCGTGCCGGTGATGATCGACAGTTCGAAATGGAGCGTCATCGAGGCGGGGCTGAAATGCGTGCCCGGCAAGCCGATCGTCAATTCGATCAGCATGAAGGAGGGCGAGGAACCTTTCCTCGAACATGCGAAGAAATGCATGGCCTATGGCGCGGCGGTCGTCGTGATGGCGTTCGACGAGGTCGGGCAGGCCGACACGATGGAACGCAAGATCGAGATTTGCGAGCGCGCCTACAAGCTGCTCACCGGCATCGGCTTTCCGCCCGAAGACATCATCTTCGATCCCAATGTCTTTGCGATCGCGACGGGGCTGGAAGAGCATGACAATTACGCCGTCGATTTCATCGAAGCGGTGAAAGTCATCCGCGTCCGCTGCCCGCACGTCCATTTCTCGGGCGGATTGTCGAACCTGTCGTTCGGTTTTCGCGGCAACGAGGTCGTGCGCCGCGCGATGCACAGTGTGTTCCTCTATTATGCGATCCCCGCCGGGCTCGACATGGCGATCGTCAACGCGGGGCAGCTCGACGTCTATGATACAATCGACCCCGAACTCCGCCAAGCGTGCGAAGATGTCGTGCTCAACCGCAAGGTCGAGGGTGAGGCCGAAAGCCCGACCGAACGGCTGATCGCGCTCGCCGAACGCTATAAGGGCACCAGTGCCGCGCAGGAAAAGGCCGCCGAGGAATGGCGCGGCTGGGAGGTCGCCAAGCGGCTCGAACATGCGCTGGTGAAGGGCATCGACGCCTATGTCGTCGACGATACCGAGGAAATGCGGCTGTTGATGCCGCGGCCGATCGAGGTGATCGAGGGACCGCTGATGGACGGGATGAACGTCGTTGGCGACCTGTTCGGGTCGGGAAAGATGTTCCTGCCGCAGGTCGTCAAATCGGCGCGCGTGATGAAGAAGGCGGTCGCGCATCTGCTGCCCTTCATCGAAGCGGCGAAGGAGCCGGGCGCGAAGGGCAAGGGCAAGGTCGTGATGGCGACCGTGAAGGGCGACGTCCATGACATCGGCAAGAATATCGTCGGCGTCGTGCTGCAATGTAACGGGTTCGAGATCGTCGACCTGGGCGTCATGGTGCCCTGGTCGAAGATCCTCGAGGCGGCGAACGAGAATGACGCCGACATGATCGGCCTCTCGGGGCTGATCACCCCGTCGCTCGACGAGATGGTCACGGTGGCCGAGGAAATGCAGCGCGCGGGGATGACGATGCCGCTGCTGATCGGCGGCGCGACGACGTCGAAGGTGCACACCGCGCTGCGCATCGATGTGGCGTACAAGGGGCCCGTGCTCCACGTCCTCGACGCGAGCCGCGCGGTTGGCGTCGCGACCGCGCTGGTCAGCGACACCGGGCGCGATGCCTATGTGAAGGGGTTCAAGGACGATTATGAGCATGTCCGCGACGTTCGTGCGAACAAGGGGCAGAGCGCGCTGATCCCGATCGAGGATGCGCGCGCCAACGGCTTCGCGATCGACGAGCATATCCGCCCGTTTCCGCCCGAGAACCCCGGCGTGCATGTCTTCGACAATTGGGATCTCGCCGAACTGGTCGAATGGATCGACTGGACGCCTTTCTTCCGCGCGTGGGAACTGGCGGGCAATTATCCCGCGATTCTGACCGATCCGGTCGTGGGCGAAAGCGCGTCGAGCTTGTACGCCGATGCGCGCGCGATGCTCGACAAGATCGTCGGCGAAGGCTGGCTGACCGCGCGCGGGGTAGCGGGGCTGTGGCCGTGCCGGCGCGAGGGTGACGATGTCATTCTGCATCTGGAGGATGAGCATGTCCGCATCCCCTTCCTGCGGCAGCAGATCGCCAAGCGCGAGGGCCGTCCGAACATGTGCCTCGCCGATTTCGTCAGCGACGACGGCGACTGGATCGGCGGCTTTTCGGTCGCGATCCATGGCATCGAGCCGCACCTCGCGCGCTTCAAGGCGGCGTATGACGATTATAGCGACATCTTGCTGAAGGCGCTCGCCGACCGCTTTGCCGAGGCTTTTGCCGAGCGCCTCCACGCGCATGTCCGCACCGACCTGTGGGGTTATGCTCCGGGCGAGCAACTGACGCCCGAGGCGATCGTCAAGGAAGAATATCGCGGTATTCGGCCGGCGCCAGGCTACCCCGCGTGCCCCGATCACAGCCTGAAGCCGATCCTGTTCGAGCTGCTCGACGCGGGAACGAATTCGGGCGCGATCCTGACCGAGAGTTTCGCGATGCTGCCGACGGCGGCGGTGTCGGGCTTCTATTTCGGGCATCCCGACGCGAGCTATTTCGGGGTCGCGCGAGTGGGTCCGGACCAGCTCGCGGATTATGCGGCAAGGCGCGGCGTCGACATCGAAACCGCGACGCGCTGGCTGCGGCCCAATCTGGATTGACCAAAATCTCGTCACCCCGGACTGGATCCGGGGTCCATGGACGCTGCGGTCGAAGATGGACCCCGGATCCAGTCCGGGGTGACGATGGTTTAATATCTCGCTGCGGCGACGTCCGATAAGGGGACAGGGGAGCGGTTAACCAGCTTAGCGAACGACTGCCGCCGCCGAAGTTGCTATAAAGCGGCGATGTTCCAGATGCTGCTCCGCCGGCCTATGCTGCCGCTCCTCGCCCTGCCGCTCCTCCTCGCGCCGGTGCCGCTGCCCGCGCAGCCGGGTTCCGGACCCTATGTTGTCGCCGAATCGGGCCGCAGTTTCGGACGCCTTCAGGATGCCGTCGACGCGATCGGCGAGGGCGAGGGCACGATCCGCGTTGCTCCCGGCTATCACCGCGACTGCGCGGTGCAGACCGCAGGCCGCATCACCTTCGTCGCGGTCGAGCCCGGCCGCGCGATCTTCGATGGCGTGGCGTGCGAGGGCAAGGCGGCGCTGGTGCTGCGCGGCGCCGGCGCGCGCGTCGACGGGCTGGTATTCCAGAATATGCGCGTGCCCGACGGCAATGGCGCGGGTATCCGGCTTGAAAAGAGCGACCTAGACGTCGTGAACAGCCTGTTTCGGGGCAGCGAGGAAGGCATCCTGACCGCGGATGATCCAGCCGCGACGCTGACGATCGACCGTTCGACCTTCTCGCGCCTCGGGCGTTGCGACCGGGGGCTCAGCTGCGCGCATAGTGTCTATACCGGCGCTTATGGCCGGGTTGCGGTCACGCGTACGCGCTTCGAAAAGGGCAATGGGGGACATTATCTGAAGACGCGCGCCGCGCGTGTCGACATCAACGACAACAGCTTCGACGACACGCAGGGGAAGGCGACCAATTATATGATCGACCTGCCGGCGGGTTCGACCGGCCGCGTCGTGAACAATCTGCTCGTGCAAGGGCGCGACAAGGAAAATCATTCGGCGCTGATCGCGGTCGCGGCCGAGGCACGCGACAATCCATCGCGCGGTTTGGTTATCGAGGGCAATCGCGCGAGCATTCCGCAGGATATTGGCCGCAAATCGGTGTTCGTCGCCGATTGGAGCGGCGAAGCGCTGGCGATCGGGCCGAACGAGCTGGGACCGGGATTGGTGCGGTTCGAGAAGCGCTGAACGATTCATCAACTCCGTTAGTTCTGAGGAGGGACTGAGCCTCGGCGAAGGCTCGTCTCGAAGGACGCGTACGCAACGATCCTTCGAGACGCCATTTCGACAAGCTCAATGGCTCCTCAGGACAAGCGGGAAAGGGAGACTTACGCCTCGCCGCGCGTTTCGATGAGCGATGCGGCGAGCGCTTCGGCGGGCGATTTGCCGCCCCACAACACGAACTGGAACACCGGGTAGAAGCGCTCGCACTCGTCGATCGCGCTCTCGACCAGCGTTTCGGTGAGGTCGAGCGGCAGCGAGGCGTCGGCGCCGAGCAGCATGCCATGGCGGAACAGGATCGTGCCGCTGTTCGACCACAGCTCGAAATGGCCGAGCCACAATTGCTCGTTGATCAGCGCGAGCGCCTCGTGCGCGGCGGCGCGCTTGTCCTCGACGACGCGGATGTCGGGAAAGGCGAGCAACTGGATGACGCCGTCGTCGGCGCGCCATACGGCGCGGAGCTCGTAGGTCGTCCAGCTGCCCTGCGCGGTCGCGACGATCTCGTCCTCGCCGACCATTTCGTGCGGCCAGTCGTGCGCGGCGAAATAGGACGCCAGCATCTCCATCGGTGCGGCTTCCTGGCCGTCTTCGTCGTCGTAGATATCTTCACTCATGCGCGCGCCTTTAGCGGGTTCGATCCATGCTGGCGAGTCCAGCAAACGCTGTCGCCCCCGCGAAGGCGGGGGCCGCAAGAGGCATTGCGCAAGGTTGCCAGCGGCCCCTGCCTTCGCAGGGGCGACGCCATCATCAGGCCTTGGGCTTACGCGCCGCGGGCTTGGCGGCCGGTTTCGCGGCGGCAGGCTTTGCCGCGGCCTTCGGCGCCGCCGCTGCCTTGGGGGCCGCTGCGGGCTTCGCCGCGCTTTCCAGCTTGTCGAGCCGCGCCTTCAGCGCTTCGGCTTCGGCGCGCGCCTTGGCGGCCATTTGCTTCACCGCCTCGAATTCCTCGCGGCTGACGAAATCCATGCGGCCGACCCATTCCTTGGCGCGTTCGCGCATCGCGGCTTCGGCTTCGCGGCCGGCGCCCGCGACGGTTCCGGCGATGCCGTTCACCATCTTGGCCAGATCGTCGAAAATGCGGTTTTCGCTCTGCATGTCATATTCCTTCGGCGTGTGCTTCCCTTGCCGTCACCCTATCTGGGTGCTGGCGGCGGCCGGGACAAGGGTTTCGGCGTCGGGATTGCGCTCGTCGATCTGGAAATTGAGGATCGCGGCGAAGGTCAGCCACGCCATATAGGGCACAAGCAGCCACGCCGCCGCCCTGCGGATCGGCGCAAAGGCAAAGGTGGTCGCGACGGTGATCATCAGGATGAAAATGATGAGATAGAGCGCGGTCGTGACCTGGTGCTGGCCGAAGAAAAGCGGCGACCAGGCGAAATTGGCGATCAGCTGGACGAAAAAGAGCAGCAGCGCGAAACCGCGCCCCTTGGCGCCGCGCGCGTGGAGGATCATCGCGAGCGCAAGGCCGAGGCAGATGTAGAGGAGCGGCCAGACGGTCGCGAACACCCAGTCCGCGGGCGTGATGGCGGGCAGGTCGAGCGCGTCGAACCAGCGATTGCCGTATCCGCCGTTCGACAAAAGGCCCGACAGGCTGCCGAGCAAGACGATCGCCGGGACAGTGACGAGCGCCCAGCGCAAATAGGACATGCGAAGTTGGCCTTGGGTAGCAATCTCGCTCATGCGCTGTGGTTCCCCCGATTCTGCGGGGTCAAGGTGTTGCGGCTGGCGCGTCCAGCGTCAAGCGGCTCGCTTCGTCGCAGCGATCAGGAATTCGACATTGCCCTCGGGGCCGGTGATCGGGCTTTCGACGAGGTCGAGCACGGCCCAGCCCTCGCCCTCGATCCAGTCGCGCACTTCGGCGCAGACGCGTGCATGGACCGCGGCGTCGCGGATGACGCCTTTCTTGCCGACCTCGTGCCGTTCAGCCTCGAACTGCGGCTTGATGAGCGCCACCATGCGTGCACCCTCCTTGGCGAAAGTCATCGGCACCGGCAGCACCTTCGACAGCGCGATAAAGCTTGCGTCGCAGACGATCAGGTCGATGGGTTCGGGAATGTGCGCCGCGGTCAGGATGCGCGCGCTCGTTTGTTCGTGGACGATGACACGCTCGTCCTGCCGCAGTTTCCACGCGAGCTGGTTGGTGCCCGAGTCCACGGCATAGACCCGCACGACGCCGCGGCTGAGCATCACGTCTGTGAAGCCGCCGGTCGACGATCCGACGTCGATTGCTACCGCGCCCGCTACATTCCAGCCGAGGTGCGCCAGCGCATGGTCGAGCTTGATCCCGCCGCGCGACACCCACGGATGGTCGCGGCCCTTGACGCTGATCTCGGCATCCTCGGCGACCTGCTGCCCCGCCTTGTCGATCTTGCGGTCGCCGACGAAGGCGAGCCCGGCGAGGATCAGCGCCTGCGCGCGGGTCCGGCTTTCGGCGAGGCCGCGGTCGACGAGCAGCTGATCGGCGCGCTGTTTGGGCATCACAGCTTCGCCTTGTCGGCGAGCAGGCCGGGGGTCAGAATCTGCGGCAGGATTTCGGGCCGCGCCGTGCCGGGAGCGTACCACAGATAGAGCGGCACGCTGTTGCGGCCGTGCTCGGCGAGCGTGCGGGTGATGACCGGGTCGCCATTGGTCCAGTCGCCGACGAGGGTGACGACGCCCGCCTTGTCGAACGCCTTCTGCACCGCCTCGCGATTGATTGCCCCCGCCTCGTTCGCCTTGCACGACAAGCACCAGTCGGCGGTAAAATAGACGAAGACGGGCTTGCCGGTGGCGCGGGCTTTGGTGAGGGCTTCGGGGGAGAAATCATTCGATCGCACCGCGCCCGCAACCGTGTTCGGCCGCTCCGACGCCAGCTCGTAGGCGAAGGCGGCGGTCAAAAGCAGTGGAAGGACGAGGAGGAGGTAGCCCGCTCGACCGCGATCCGGGCCCTTTTGCCAATGGCCGAGGCAGGCGAGCATCAGCGCCCACAGGACGATGAAGGTGCCGAGCGAAGACCAGCCCCAATCATCCGCCTGCCGGACAAACAGCCACGCCAGTGCCAGCGTGGTGAGCGCCATTGGCAGGGCCATCCATTTGCGGAATGTCGCCATCCATGGACCCGGTTTGGGCAAGCGATTGCGTAGCGCCGGGAGGAACCCGATGGCGAGAAAGGGCAGGGCAAGCCCCAGTCCCAACCCGCCGAAGATCGGCAGCGCCGCCCAAGCGGGTAGCACCAGTGTCGCACCGAGCGCGGCTCCGAGTAGCGGGCCGCTGCACGGCGTCGCGACGAAGGCGGCAAGGGCGCCTGTCCAGAAGCCGCCGGCGGCGCCCTCCTTCGTCGCGAGAGCCTGTCCGCCACCCAAAGAGGGTAGCTCATAGATGCCCAGGAGATTCAACGTGATGGCCAGCGCGAGGACTAGCAGGACCAGCACACTCGCGGGATGTTGCAACTGGAACGCCCAACCGACCTGTTCGCCCGCCGCGCGCAGCGCAAGCAGCGCGCCGCCGAGCAGCAGCGCGGTGACGACCGCGCCCGCCGTATAGGCAAGCGCCTCGACTTTTGCTGAGCGCGCATTGCCACCCGAGCGCGCGAGGCTCAGCGCCTTGAGGCTCAGGATCGGGAAGACGCACGGCATCAGGTTGAGGATCAGCCCGCCGAGGATCGCGCCGCCGAGCGCGGTCCAGAACAGGCTCAGGTCGATGCCATTCTCCCGCCCGGCGATCGTCTTGCCCGCTGCGGGGACATCTCCGGGTTCGAGCCGCACCGAAAGCCCGCGCCCGCCGCCGAGCTTCAGCAGCGCCGCGATAGGTCCCGCGGCTTCGCCCTTGGTGCGCGTCTCGACGATGATCTGGTCACCATTGCGGCTGAAGGATTGCGGCGCGGCATAATCGACGAGGTTCTGCGTCTCGACGAACAGGTGCGGGGCGTCGAGCGCGGTGCTGGCGGGGAGGGGAACGGCGACGCGCACCATGTTGCCGCGCCGTTCCCATGTGCCATTGCGGTCGAGCGGTTGCGGCAGCAGGGCGCGCCAGCCGTCGAAGCGCGCGCGCGACGCTGCCGGGATCGCCCCGTCGCCCGCCTTGAGCGCGACCGAAATCACTGCCTTTTCGGGGACGCATACCTTGTCGGTGCAGGCGAGCCAGTTGGCGACGCCCGACAGCGTCAGGTCGGTGCCGGGTGCGACACTCTTGTCGATGCGGACATCGGCGAGCAGCACGTAAGGATGCTCATAGACATGGTTCATCATGCCGAAGAGGATCAGCGCGTCGGGGACAGGGTAACGGAAGGGCGCGACTGTCACGCCCTCGGGTGCATTCCATTCGACCGACAGGCCGAAACCCGCGTCGCCGCCATTGGCCCAATAGCCGTGCCACGTCTTTTCGGGCGTCATCGTCAGCGCGAGCGTCGCCCTGCCGCCGGGCGCTGGCACGGCCGATTCGGCGATCAGCTTGGGCTGGATGTGCGTCGATTGGCCGCGTGCCGGGGCGAGCGCGAGCAGGGCAAGCGCCAGCATCGCAACAATCATCCGCCACGCACTTGTCACAAAAGCGTCCCTGCCGCGATCCATGCCCGTCCTGTATCCGTCCGTCGTTCGAGGCTTGCCATATAGGCGGCTTTCGTCGAGAGGACAGCCCGCGCTGATACCCCCTGACGGAGAGCCGCCCGTGAAGCTGAAATATCTGACCACCGCCCTTGCCGCCGTCATCTGCCTCGCTGGCACCGGTGCCAGCCTCGCGCAGGATTCGACGCCCCCGGTCCAGAAGGTGACAGCCGCGACGCCGCCGCCGAAGCTGATCGTGATGGTCGCGGTCGACCAGTTTTCCGCCGACCTGTTCGCCGAATATCGCGGACATTTCACCGGCGGGCTCGCGCGCCTCGCTTCGGGTGTGGTTTTCCCGTCGGGCTATCAGGCGCATGGCGCGACCGAAACCTGCCCCGGCCATTCGACGATCCTGACCGGCAGCCATCCCGCGCGCACGGGCATCATCGCGAATAATTATTTCGACCTGTCGGTGGGGCGCGAGGACAAGCGCATCTATTGCGCCGAGGACGAAAGCGTCGCCGGCGCCACGTCGGGCAGCGGCAAATATGCCCCGTCGGTCAAGCATCTGCTCGTCCCGACGCTCGGCGACCTGATGAAGGCGCGCGATCCGAAGGCGCAGGTCGTGTCGGTCGCGGGCAAGGACCGCGCTGCGATCATGATGGGCGGGCATCAGGCCGACGAACTGATGTGGCTCGCCCCCACCGGCCTCACCAGCTATCGCGGCACCACATTGTCGCCGACCGCGACGCAGGCGAGCGCCGCGATCGCCGCCGCGATTGCCCAGCCACGCCCCGGTCTGGCTTTGCCCGCCGATTGCACCGCGCACGACATTGCGATCCCGATCGGCGACAAGGGCGGCTCGGTCGGCACCGGCCGCCTCGCGCGCGAGGGCGGCGACTTCCGCCGCTTCATGGCCTCGCCCGAGGCCGATGGCGCGGTGCTCGCGACCGCCGCTGCGCTCCGCCAGGTGCGCAAGATGGGCGAAGGCAGCGGGACCGACCTTTTGATCGTCGGCCTGTCGGCGACCGATTATGTCGGCCATGGCGCCGGCACCGAAGGCAGCGAGATGTGCCTCCAGATGGCCGGGCTCGATCGCGAGCTGGGCGACTTTTTCGCGCGGCTCGACGCGACGGGCATCGATTACGCCGTCGCGCTCACCGCCGATCATGGCGGCCACGATATGCCCGAACGCAACCGCCAGAATGCCTGGCCTGCCGCCGAACGCGTCGACAAGGCGCTCGACGGCGAAGCGATGGGCAAGGCGGTCGCCGAAAAGCTCGGCCTGCCGCAGCCCCTGCTCTATGCCGACGGCCCGTTCGGCGACATGTATCTGTCGAAGGCGCTGACCCCCGCGCAGCGCAAGGCGGCGATGGCCGAGTTCGTTGCCCGCTATCGCGCGCACCCGCAGGTCGAAGCGGTCGTTACCGCCGAGGAACTCGTGAGCCGACCGATCTCGAAGCAGGCGCCCGACACCTGGAGCCTGCTCGACAAGCTGCGCGCCTCTTATAGCCCGGCACGCTCGGGCGATTTCATCGTCGTGCTGAAGCCGCGCGTTACCCCGATCCCCGAATCGGGACTCGGCTATGTCGCGACGCACGGGTCGGTGTGGGATTATGACCGGCGCGTGCCGATCCTCTTCTGGCGCAAGGGGCTCGCCGGCTTCGAACAGCCCAATGCCGTGATGACCGTGGATATTTTGCCGACACTGGCTTCGCTGATCAGCCTGCCCGTCGATGCGGGCAAGATCGACGGCCGCTGCCTCGACCTGTTGTCAGGTCTCGAGAGCAGTTGCCGCTAAGGAACGAAAAGAAATTGTTATGACGAACGCTTTGCGGAACTTTCCCGGCCGAATCCTGCTGGTCGGCTGCGGCAATATGGCGGGTGCGATGCTCGATCGCTGGCTGGCGGCGGGACTTGACCCGGCTTCGGTGGCGATCGTCGATCCCTTTGCCGCGCCGCGCGAAGGCATTGTCCCGCACGCGTCGCTCGGCGAATGGCAGGCCGCGGGCGGCAGCGCCGACTGGATCATGCTCGGCATGAAGCCGCAGCAACTGAGCGAGGTGGCGGACATTCTCGCGCCGCTGGCGACCGGCGACGTCCATCTGCTGTCGATCCTCGCGGGCGTTTCGCTCGCCGACCTCGCCGCGCGCTTCCCCGATGCCGGGGCGCAGGTCCGCATCCTCCCCAACCTTGCCGCGCGCATCGGCGCCGGCGTGACCGCCGTGGCGACGCTGGGCAGGGCCGACGCCGCCGCGATCGATGCGCTGCTCGATCCGCTCGGCCACACCGTGACGCTCGACGACGATTCGACGATGGATCTCGTCACCGCCTTTACCGGCAGCGGCCCCGCCTTCGTCTTTCGGCTGATCGAATCCTATGCGGCGGCAGGCGAACGGCTCGGCCTGTCGCCGGAGGACGCACTGGCGCTGGCGACCGCGACCTTTGGCGGCGCAACCGCGCTGCTTGCCGACAGCGGCGAAAAGCCCGGCGTGCTGATCGCGCAGGTTGCGAGCAAGGGCGGCACTACGCAGGCGGGGCTCGATGTGCTCGACAGCGACGGCCAGCTCGCCGCGCTCCTGACCAATGTGCTGCGCGCGGCGCGCGATCGCGGGCGCGAGCTCGCCGACATCGCGCGCGGCGAGGGCGCCTGATTAGCTGGGATCGCGGCCCAGCGCCGCGATCCGCGCGCGATCGCGTGCAGGAATCAGCGCTTCGTTGACGTGCCAGAACCCCGTCACCGCCTGTTGCCCCGTGTGGGTATAAGCGCGGCTCATCGTATCGCGCAGCAGGGTGAAGATCGCGGCCTCGAGCGCACGGCCGCCGTCGGTCAGGCGCAGCTCCTTCTGGCGCCGGTCGCGGTTGCCCGGCCGCGTTGTGAGGAGGTCGCGCGCCTCCAGCTCTTTCACCACGCGCCCGAGCGACTGCTTGGTGATGCCGAGCAGTGCGAGCAGGTCCGAGATCGTGAGGCCCGGCTGCCGCGCCATAAAATAGAGCGCGCGATAATGCGCGCGGCCGATGTCATTTTCGGCGAGCCGTGCGTCGATCGCCCGCCACAGCGAAGCATGGGCGAAAAACAGAAATTCGATACCGCGGCGAACTTCGTCTTCGCGCAAGAAAAGGGCTGAGGCAGCGGGCACTTGTGAAAGAAAATTTTCATCCGGCATAGTCGCTACCGTTGCGCGCCGCGCCCGTCTTTGGCAAGAGGCGCGCACCATAGACCCCCAAGCCACAGGGATTTTTGCATGTCCGCTCCCGCTTTTGCCCATCTGCCGCACCCCAATCCGATTGCGGACGATGTACGGGCGGCGGCGATTGCGGATCCGGTGTTCGGGCGCGTCTTCACCGATCATATGGTGTCGATCCGCTATACCGAAGGGAAGGGCTGGCACGACGCGCAGGTGATGCCGCGCGGGCCGCTGACGCTCGATCCGGCGACCGCGGTGCTCCATTATGCGCAGGAAATCTTCGAAGGGCTGAAGGCGTATCGCCTCGACGACGGGTCGATGGCGCTGTTCCGGGTCGAGGCGAATGCGGCGCGCTTCAACGCGAGCGCGCGCCGCATGGCGATGGCCGAACTGCCCGAGGAGCTGTTCATCGCGGCGGTGAAGGAAGCCGTCGCCGCCGACGCCGGCTGGTTCCCGCCGGTCGATGGCGGTGCGCTGTATCTGCGCCCCTTCATGTTCGCGAGCGAAGTGTTCCTCGGCGTCAAGCCCGCGGCCGAGTATCAGTTCCTCGTCATCACCTCGCCGGTCGGCAATTATTTCAAGTCGGGAGCGCCCGCGATCTCGCTCTGGGTGTCGGAAGACTATACCCGCGCCGCGCCCGGCGGCACGGGCGCCGCCAAATGCGGCGGCAATTACGCCTCCAGCCTCGTCGCGCAGCGCGAGGCGATCGCCAAGGGGCACGACCAGGTCGTTTTCCTCGACGCCGCCGAACATCGCTGGATCGAGGAACTGGGCGGCATGAACATGTTCTTCGTGTTCGACGACGGCAGCATCGTCACCCCGCCGCTCACCGGCACGATCCTGCCCGGCATCACGCGCGATGCGATCATCACGCTGGCGCGCGCCGCCGGGCTGACGGTGCGCGAGGAACCCTATGCGATCGACCAGTGGCAGGCCGATGCGCAAAGCGGCCGCCTGACCGAAAGCTTCGCCTGCGGCACCGCCGCGGTGGTGACCCCGGTGGGCAAGGTGACGCGTGGGCAGGACAGTTTCACTATCGGCGCGGGTGGCCCCGGACAGATCACGACGACGCTGAAGGACAAGCTCGTCGACATCCAGCGCGGCCGCGCCGAGGATGTTCACGGCTGGGTGACGCGGCTCTGACCCGTTAGCTTGCCAAGCGGCCGTCAGGCGCTATAGACGCGCTCGCACCGGCCCGTTGGGGCGTCGCCAAGTGGTAAGGCAGCGGCTTTTGATGCCGCCATTCGCAGGTTCGAATCCTGCCGCCCCAGCCAGCCGGTGTATCTCGGCTTGTCTTGCAAGCGCGCAGCCCCGCTGCCGTCACACCAAATGATTCTGGAGCGCGATCAATACCGCCTTGGTGCGGTCGGTGACCCCGAGCTTGGAAAAGATGTTGGAGACGTGGTTCCGCACCGTGCCCTCGCCAAGGTTGAGCGCGGCGGCGATCTGGGGATTGGAAATGCCGCTCGTCAGCAGCTTGAGCACGTCGCGTTCGCGCGAGGTCAGGGCCTCGGGCGTGTCGAAGACGTCCTGCCGCCAGCCGGTGCTAGTCGCGGGTTGCGCAGGACCCGTCGCCAACGGCGCATAGAGGAAGGTCCCGCCGGCCGCGACCGCCCTGATCGCCTCGACCAGGGTTTCGGCGGTCACGCCCTTGAGCAGGAATCCGCGCGCGCCTGCGCGGATGCCGCCGACCAGCGCGGCATCGTCCTCGAAGGTGGTGAGGAGCAATGTCGGCGGCAGCGCGCCGCGCGCGGCAAGCGCGCTCACGACCTGCACGCCGTGGAGCTTGGGCATGCGGACGTCGAGCAACAGCACATCGGGCTTGCATCGAAGAACGGCGTCGATCGCCGCTTCGCCGTCCTCGGCCTCGGCGATGACCTCGATCCCCTCGAACAGCGCGAGCAGGGCACGAAGCCCGCTGCGCATGAGCGCCTGGTCGTCGGCCAGGCAGACGCGGATCATGCCAGCGCCCCGAACGCCGGGATCTGGCCGCTGACGGTGAAGCCGCGGCCGGGCGCAGCGGCGATCGAAAGCTTGCCGCCCAGCAGCTCGAAGCGCTCGCGCATGCCGCCGAGGCCGGCACCCTCGATGGCCGCGCCCCCGCGGCCGTCGTCGCTGCCGGTGATGACGAGCGCGCCGTCGTCGGCCTGGCGAAGCTCGATCACCAGCTCTTTCGCGTCGGCATGGCGGAGCGCGTTGGTGATCAGTTCCTGCACGCAGCGCAGGATGGTGTCGGCGCGCGGCGCGTCGAGCGCGAACAAATTGTCGGGAAACACCAGCCGCACCTTGAGCCCGACGACGCTTTCGGTGAGCGAAAGCAAGGTCGCGCGCAGGTCCACAGGCTGGATACGGATCGCGTTGACGGCCGCGCGTACCTCGTCGAGCAATCCCCCGGCCAGATCGCGGGCATGCCCCAGATGCGTCGCGGCCGTGCCCTCGGTTGTGCGGCTGGCGACGTCGAGGTGGATCGCGAGGCTGGTGAGATTGTGGCCCAGCGCGTCGTGGAGATCGCGTGAGATGCGCAGGCGTTCGGCCATCCGCGCGCTTTCGGTCAGCAGCGCATGCGTGGCGCGAAGCTCGTCATTGGCCCTTGCGAGGCTGGCCCTGGCAGCGGCTTCGCCGCGCGCGAGATGCGCGGCGCTGACCGCGAAGAACTCGAAGCCGAAGGTTGTGACCAGCACCAGCCAGTTCATCATGTCCGGCGACGGCACGCAATTCAGCAGCGCGAGCACGGCCGACTGTGCCCCAACCGCGATCAGCGCCGTCCGCAATGACGCCGCCCATGCGATCTGCCAGGCGATGACGACCATCAGGACGGTCACGATAAAGCTGGGATATATCCAGATCATGCCCATCGCCGCCGCGCTCTGGATCACGAGCAACGCCCAATGTCGACGGCTGCCGGGCTCGACGCGCGCCGCTAGCACATAAGCGGCGATCAGGACGGTGAAGCCGATGGCCATCTTGACCGGCCAATAGGATGTCCCGGTCAGCATGTGCTGCTCGAAGAAGCCGCTGTAGATGGCTTTCAGCACCGCCGCGGCGATGAGCAGGGCGCAGCCGACCCGGACGAGCGCGGTGCTCGGCGAAGCGTGATCGTGGGCGTGCGTGACTGGCTCCATATCGCGCGCAGTTTAGCGCGGCTCGCCCACGCTGTCACATGACGCGTGTCATGGATCGCGGCCGTGACGATGCTCACTGGCCGACCTGGCCCACGGCGCGCCAAACCTCGCTGCATCGATCGGGGCGCCCATGCACCCGGCGAGCGAGCAGCGAGGAAGCCAATGCACAGTCTCAAATCGCGCCGGGTGCGCAGCTGCCTTGCCGGCGCGGCCGCGTTGGCTGTCTTCGATGCGACACCGGCCTTGGCGCAGCGCGCCGGCGAAAATGCCGTAGCGGTCGCATCGGATGCGTTCGGCGTCACCGTCGGCGACGAGCGGATCGGCGTCTACGCGACCGACAATGTGCGCGGCTTCAGCCCGATCACCGCCGGTAATCGACGAATCGAGGGGATGTATGTCGACACGGTCAACATCGCGCTGACCACGCGGCTGGTGTCGGGGTCGACGATCCGCGTCGGGCTCGCCGCGCTCAGCTATCCGTTCCCCGCGCCATCGGGAATTGTGGATTACCGGCTGCGACCCGCGGGCGACGAATTCGTTGCAAGTGTCGTTGCCGGCCGGCCCTATTACGGCGGCGCTTACGTCGAGGTCGACGCGCAAATCCCGATCGTGCCGGGCAAGCTGAACCTGGAGGCGGGCGCAGGATACACCAGCAACGAATATTCGGATGGGCGTGTCACGCATGAATTCACCGCCGCGCTGATCCCGAGGGTCAGGTTCAACGGCGGGTCGGTGACCACATTCTACACCTTCTCGGAATATGGCGGCGCCAGCGGCTCGCTGATGGTCACGCCGGGCCCGTTTTTGCCGCCCGATTTCAAGCCCGGGCGTTTCAAGGGGCAAAGCTGGGCCGATCGACTCCAGCGCACGCATCACTATGGCGCGATCGGTCATTTCGATCTTGCGACCGACTGGCGGCTGAGCGTCGGCGCCTTCGAAACGCACTCGACGCGCTATCGCACGTATATCGACCTCTTCCTCGACGTGCAGCGCGATGGCAGCGCGCGCAATGTCATCATCTCCGAGCCCGAATTGCCGGGGCGCTGGACCTCGGGCGAGGCGCGGCTGGCCTGGTCGCCCAAGACCGAGAGCTTCGCGCACGAGTTCGCGCTGTCGTTGCGCGGCCGGGACAAGGCGATCGAGCAGGGGGGCGGTGCCTCGGTGTTGCTGGGGCCGGCGCAGGTCGGGGTTCCGAATCCGGCGGCCGAGCCCGACTTCCTATTCCAACCGACCACGCTCAATACGGTCAAGCAATGGTCGGCCGGCTTTGCCTATATCGGCCGCTGGCGCCGCTTCGCCGAGCTCAATGCCGGCGTCCAGACGACGCATTATCGCCAAACGGTCACGCGCGACGGCGCATCGGGCCGGACCAATGCCGACGAGCTGCTCTACAGCGTCTCGCTCGCGCTCAAGCCGCTCGACTGGCTCACAACCTATATCGGGCACAGTGTCGGGCTCGAGGAGACCGCGGCACCGCCGCAGAGCGCCGCCAATCGCGACGATGCGCCTCCCGCGTCCAAGACGCGGCAATGGGACGCCGGCATCCGCCTGTCGTTCGGCGATACGCGGATCGTTGCGGGCATCTTCGAAACGACGCGCCCCAATTTCGCGACCGATGCGGCGAACGTCTATACCGTGCTCGGCGAACGCCGGAACCGCGGTGCGGAGCTTTCGATCGTCGCGCAGCCGGTCAAAGGCCTGCGCGTTGTCGGCGGGCTCATCTATTATGATCCCAAGGTGATCGGCGAGGCGGTGACGCTTGGCCGCACCGGCCCGCGTCCCTTGAACTCGACACCGATCAACGCGCGGCTCGACCTCGACTATGCGGTGCCGTTCGTCGAGGGTCTGTCGCTCCAGATGACGGTCGCGCACACCGGCGACACGATCGCCAGCACGAAGACCTATGCCGAACTCGGTGGCAAACAGCTCCACGTGCCCGCGGTGACCACGATCGACCTGGGCGCACGCTATCGCTGGAAGATTGGCAAGGTGCCCGTCGCGGCGCGTCTGAATTTCCAGGACATCACCGACGAGCGGACGCTGCGCGTCTCGGGCAGCAACAGCTTCTTCCTCAACAGTTCGCGCCGGATGAGCCTCCAGCTGTCGGCGGACCTCTGAACCGGCCCTCAACGCCCGAAAACCCGGGCGCATTTGAACAAGGAGTCACGCATGCGATCGTCTTTCTTACCGGCCCTTTTGATTTCGATCGCGGTTTCGGGCGGATCACCCACGCCGTTGCAGGCCCAATCAAACATACGCGCTCCGGAAAATTTCGCGCTGGAATCCTATCGCAAGGCACGAAAGCTGCTCGATGCCGGGGTCGATGCGATCGGCGGGGTCGAGGCGCTCGCGAGGGTCAACACCGTGACGCGGATAATGACGGTCAAACGGATGGACCCGGGTCAGGCGCGCGCCGCGTGGAACGGCGAGTATGAGGTCGGGAAACTGCCGGTCTATTCGCAAGGCATCATGACGAGCGCGCTGGATTATGCCGGCAGCCGTCTCTGGATCCGCCACCGCGACGAACCGATCCCGGGCGAAGTCGATGCTTTCACCGAGGTCGTCACCGCCGACAATAGTTTCACGCTGCGCTGGATGCGTGCCGAAACTCCCTTCCATGCGCCGGTTTCGGCCGGCGCCGCGCGCGCCCGATTCAGCCGGGAAGTCCGGCTCTATCCCGAAGGCTTGCTCAAGGCCGCGCTACGCCAGGCATCGACGCTCGAATATAGCGGACACTCGACGCTCGACGGGACGAGGGTCGAAGTCATCTCGTTCGTCGATCCGCAAGGAACGCGTATCTTGCTCTCCTTCGATGCGGCCACGCACCTGCTCTTGCGCAGCGAGGCGGTATCGGACCATTCGGTGCTCGGCGATTCGACGCTGAGCGCGACCTTTTCGGATTATCGCAGGGCGGGGGCGCTTGTCCTCCCCTACCGCACGGTCTCGAAACGCAACGATCGGGCCGCACGGGATTATGTCCTGACGTCGATCCGTTTCGACGCCGACCTTGCGCCGCGCGACCTTGCCCCGCCCGAATCGCGCATCGCGGTGGCCGAGGGACCGGATACGCCGGTACTCGTGCCGCGAGGCGGCGGCGTCTACGAAGTCCACGGCGAGTATAATGTGATGTTCGCGGTCTTCGCCGACTATGTGTTGCTTGTCGAGGCGCCGCGCGATGAAGGCTATGCCCGGCAGGTCTTCGATCTCATCCGCTCGGTCGAGCCCGCCAAGCCGATCAAGGTGGTCGCGACGCACCATCATTTCGATCATATCGGCGGAATGCGCTACGCCGCCAGCGCGGCGAGCGAGATCTGGGCGGCATCGGACGCCAAGGCTGAAATCGAGCGCGCCCTTGCCAGCCGGCCGACGATCCGGCCGGACGATTATGCGAAGGCGCCGAAGCCGGTCACGGTCAGGCTGATCGAGGGGCGGCACGTGTTCGACGACGGGAAACAGCGTGTCGAAATCGCCGATGTCGGTCCGGGCGACCATAGCAGCCAGCTGCTCATGGCCTATTTCCCCGGCACTGCGACGATGCTGGTCGCCGACCTCTGGGATGTGCCTGCGCCCGATACGCCGCTGACCGGCGCGGATGCCGGGCTAGTGATGACGCGCGTCGGAGAACTCGGCTGGAAAGTCGAACGGATGCTTGCGATGCACGGCGCTGCGGCGAGCACGACGGCGCTTGAGCGCAGCCTGGTCGCGCGCAAAAGCTATCTCGCGTCCTGGACAAAGGACGCATCGTCAGTGCCCCCGGCGAGGCGCTGATCCGATGGCCGATACAGGCCGAATTCGTCAGAACGCGTATTTCAGCGTTACCCGCCCGTTTCGCGGCTCTCCATAAACGAAGCCGGGAAACCAGACGTTGCCGCTGAAGAAGCGTTTGTCGAAGAGATTGTCGATATTGACCTGCAGCGACAACGCATCGTTCAACGCGTAGCGCGCCATGATGTTGGCGATGGCGTAGGCGGGTTGGCCGATGCGCTGCCCCTCGTTCGTACCGGGGTTCACCGCGGTCACCGGCGGCCGGCTTTCCCATTTGAAGGCACCGCCGAGGCTCAGCCCGTCGAGGCTGCCGGTAAAGGCATATTTGGTCGAGAAGTTGAACGCCCGGCGCGGCTGGTTGCTGAGCACATGGGCGCCGTCGGCATCCTTCGCGCTATAGTCGCTCCAGCCGGCGCTGACGTCCCATTGCGGGGTGATCTTGCCGACGATTTCGAGTTCATAGCCCTTGGCGACGGTGCCTTTCGCGCCGCGATAGGCCTGAAGCGTGGTGCCGGGGATAAGCCCGTCGGGAACCGCAAGATTATCCTGCTCGATCCGGTAGGCCGCGGCGGTCGCAAGCAGCTGGCCATCGAGCAGCAGCGCCTTCACGCCCGCCTCATAGCTG
Source organism: Sphingopyxis sp. (assembly GCF_036675685.1). Lineage (GTDB taxonomy): Bacteria > Pseudomonadota > Alphaproteobacteria > Sphingomonadales > Sphingomonadaceae > Sphingopyxis. The sequence goes on along the minus strand of NZ_JAKFEM010000004.1, from coordinate 21,337 downwards.
TTGCCCTCGAGCGGGTCGAGCAGGCGGTTCTGCCTGTCGCGAAGATTGCCCTGCGGTTTGAAGATGTTGGTATAGCTGGCGTAGACCGACAGGTTGCCGGTGATGTTATAGATCAGCCCGGCATAGGGCGTGATCACATCATTATAGGTCAGCCGGTACGCGTCGCTGTAGGCACCGTCCTCCTCGTTGCGCTTGTAATAGCTCAGCCGCGCGCCGCCGATGAGCTTCAGCCCATCGAACAAGCTGACCCGCGTCGATCCGTAAACCGCCGCCTGGGTCGTGTTGCCCATCCCGGACAGTATATAACGATCGCCCCATTCGGGCTCTGCGAGTTCGCCGTTCCAGTTGTTGAAATCGGCGATCGGATCGATCGCGACGGGGTCGCGATTGGTCCAGCCGCCTTTGAGATAGCTCGCCATGGCGCCGAAGGCGAGGTCGTGCTGGCCGCCGAGCAGGGTGAAGGACCCATTGGCCTGGACGCTGCCATGCCATTGTTCGGGTTCGGCCTTGTACCAATAGCCCGAGGTGTTGACGCCCGCGCCGGTTACCGGGTCGGGCAGGCCGTCGAGCCACAGCAGCTTCGAATTTTCGAGCCCCTTGTGATAGCCGACGTCGCCGCGAATCTGCCAGCCATTGTCCAGTTCGTGCGACAGCGTGGCAAAGGCTGAAATTTCGGTGGTGTTCCAGTGCCCCCAATCGGTGCCCGTGGTTTTCGAACGCGGCCAGTCGGTGCGCGTGCCGTCGCTGAACCAATAGGGAAGCTGTGCCCACATGACCCCGTCGCGCTCGTCGCGCTGATAGCTTGCGCCGAACGACAATTTCGTGCGGTCGCCAAGGTCGGCGTCGATCACGCCATAGAGGACCACGCCCTTCTTTTCTTCGAGGTCGACGAAGCCGTCCTGCGTATAGGCGTGGGCGACGGCGCGGGCGCGCACGGTGCCGGCGCTGTTGAGCGGCGACTGGACATCGAGGGTCGCGGCGAAGCGGTCCCACGATCCGGCCTCGAGGCTGACATTGCCGGCGAATTCTCGCTCGGTCGCGTGCTTGCGGATCAGGTTCACGACCGCCGACGGATCGCCGGCGCCCTGCATCAGCCCCGCGGCGCCGCGGACGAGGTCGACGCGTTCGTAGAGGACGGCGCTTGTTTCGCCAAAGCCGACATTGCCATTCTCGAAAGGCGCGCCGTCGAGCTGGAAATTCTGGACGTCGAAACCGCGCGCGGCGATCGCGCTGCGCCCGCGGTCGATGTCTTTCTTGGAAATGCCGACGGTAAAGTCGAGCGCATCGTTAATCGACACAAAGCCCTGGTCGTCGATCTGTTGCCGCGTGATGACGCTGATCGTCTGCGGGGTTTCGATCGGCGAGAGGGGAAGCCCTGTCGCGGCGGTGGGCTGGTCGGTCCGGCCATAGCCGGTGACGACGATCGCGTCGCCCGTCTGGTCATCCGATGCCGCCGGCTGCGCGTCTTGCTGCGCATGCGCCAAGGCCGGCACGCAGAGCCATGCCGAGCCTGTCAGCAGCAAACGAAATGAACGGCGCATCATTTTCCCTCATTTTTTGATGGTTTGGCTTTGGTGGGGCGCCATTAATGAGATTAACTCGCATTTGCAAGTGATTCGCAAGCGTGCCGCTTTGCCGCTCTCCACCCCAAAGCCGACCGCCGTCTGAGGGTCTGCAATCGATATGATCCGCAAAGCATTGGGAGAGAAGACGCCGATAAATTGCTCCCGCCACGGGCAAAAAATCACTTCCGTCCTGTTTTGTTTATTGCAAATAAGTCGCAGTAGGGAATAGAGGGGCGGGATGAACATCGGCCCGTTCTTGCGCGCTATCCCACTTGTCCGGGCAACCGTCCGCCTGCTGCTCGCGTCGGCCGGCGGCTACGCGTTGGCGGTCGCGCTGGCTTTCCTGCTCGCGCGCGCGCTGCCGATGTCGCGGGCCGAAGCGACGATTACGGCGTCGCTCGTCGCCATCCTCGCGATGCCCGCCGCTGCGATCTGGGCCTATGGCGCGCCGCGACTGTGGCATGCGGCGGCCGGCATATTGGGGCTCGTCGCGCTGTGCGGCGCCATCGCGGCGCTGGTCGGCCAACCCGGATGAAGCAGGGCTTTCGCCAGTCGATGGCCGGGCTGCACAGCTGGTCGGGATTGATCCTGGGGTGGTTGCTGTTCGCGATCGCGCTCAGCGGCACGGCGACCGTCTTCCGTTCGGAGATCAGCGGCTGGATGCGACCCGAAATCGCGAAGAGCGCCCCGCCCGCCGAGGCGATCGAAGCCGCCGTCGGCTGGCTCGGCACGCATCACCCGAAAGCCGCCGGCTGGTATCTGACCGCGCCCGATGGCCGGACCCTGACGACACAAGCCGTGTTCGACGATGCCGCTGCGCCGCTCGGCTATCGCGACATCGCGCTCGACCCCGTCAGCGGCAGCCCCGACGCCGCGCGCGCGACGCTGGGCGGCGAATTCCTCTATCGCTTTCATTTCGAGCTGCAGCTGCCCTATCCTTGGGGCCGCTTCCTCGCCGTGGCCGCGGCGATGATGATGCTGATCGCGATCATCAGCGGGATCGTGATCCACAAGCGGATCTTCAAGGACTTCTTCACCTTTCGCGCGGGCAAGGGCAAACGCAGCTGGCTCGACGCGCATAATGTCCTCGGCGTGCTGGCGCTGCCCTTTCACCTGATGATCACCGTCACCGGCATCGTCACGCTGCTGACCCTTGTCATGCCCTGGGGCACGACCGCCAATTATGGCGACGATCTGGAAACCGCCTTTGCCGAAGCCGCGCCGGGGCTCGTGAGCCGCGAGGCCGCGGGTCGGCCGGTGCCGCTGGCGCCGATCGGGCCGATGCTCGCCGATGCACAGCGGCGGTTCGAGGGCGACCGGGTCGGGCGCGTCAGCATCGCGAACCCGGGCGATGCCCATGCGATCGTCACGGCCAGCAATCATGACGGCGACCAGCTTGCCTATTCGGCCAGGACCGCGACTTTCGATGGCGCGACCGGCCGGCTCCTCAATCTCTACACCGAAGCGCGGCCGGCGCGGCAGGCGCATGATGTCCTCTACGGCCTTCACATGGGCCGTTTCGCGCCCGAGGTCAGCCGCTGGCTCTATTTCCTCTGCGGACTGGCGCTCGCGGCGACGATCGCCACCGGGCTCGTCCTCTGGATCGAATCGCGGCCGCAGGCGCGGGGGGTGGGGCCCTGGTTCGCCGCGCGGCTGAATGTCGGGACGGTGGCGGGCTTTCCGATGGCGATACTGGCTTTCTTTTATGCCAACCGTATCCTGCCCGCCCCGATGCCGGGCCGCGCCGAGGCCGAGGTAAGCGCCTTTTTCTGGACGTGGGGCGCGGTGCTCCTCTTCGCGATGCTGCGTTCGCCGGCGCGGGCGTGGCGCGAGACATTTGCCGTTCTGGCACTGGGCGCAGCGATGCTGCCGATCCTGTCCTTCGCGCTGACCGGGCGCGGTCTCTGGACCGCACTGCTCGGCCGCGACTGGCTGTTCGCAGGCTTCGACCTGACGCTGTTCGCGCTCGCGGCGCTTGCCGCGGGGATCGCGCGCAAGGCGGGTTCGCGCCCGGCCGCGGCGTCGCCGCGCCGCCGCGGCCGGGTGGTGCCGGCATGAACGCCGTCGCTGTCCTGCCGCTGGCCTTTGGCGGCCTGTCGCTGATCGGCCTGTCGATGCAGCGTCATGCGCGCGACGTAGGTTTGGCGACCAATCCGCGCTGGCTGCGCGGCCTCGGCTGGGTGGGGGTCTTGCTGTCGCTGACGGTGGCGCTCGCGACACCCAATTGGCGTTTCGCGCTGGTGGAATGGATTGGCCTGCTCGCCGCCGCCGCCGCGCTCGTCGTGCTCGCATTATACTGCCGTCCACGTGCGCTGCCGTGGCTTGCGGCAGGTGGCGGCCTGCTTGGCGCCGCGGCGTTCGTCCTGCTGATCGCATAGGATAGCCCGCCCATTCTCGCGTCATGAACGAATATCGCGGCGATCGACCCGCATCGCCGCGATTTTTCGCATTCTTTCTTGCGACTGAGTTTCAATATCTCTAACCGCCGGGAGTATTGAGATTGATTCGCAAAAAGGGGAGTGTCATGAATTTCGTCCGAACGATCGCATTGTGCGGTGCCGCGGCCATCGCTTTTCCGGCCACCATCGCCCGGGCCGACGAGGCCGCGGACGCCAGCTCTGCAAATGATCGCGACGATGCGACCATTCTCGTCACCGCGGCGCGCAACGAGACCTTCGCCGGCACGAAGACCGAAACCCCGCTCATCGAAACCCCGCAGCCGATCACGATCGTCACCGACGACCAGTATCTTTCGCAGGGGGCGATCAACATCAGCGACACGGTTCGCTACACCGCTGGCGTCACCGCCAACCCCTATGGCCGCGACAGCCGCGTCGACAGCTTCGTCATCCGCGGCATCGACGCGCTCCAGTTCCGCGACGGCATGCGCGACATCTTCAGCTATTATGCCAGCACCACGTCGGACCCGTATAATTTCTCGCGCGTCGAGGTCGTGCGCGGCCCGGCATCGGTGCTCTTCGGCCAGGGTTCGATCGGCGGTATCGTCAACCTCGTGTCGAAGACCCCCGATTTCGAGACGCGCGGCGAGCTCGACCTCGTTTACGGCAGCTATGATCGCAAGGAAGTGCTGGGCGACGTCAACCTCGCGCTGTCCGACAGCTTCGCGATCCGCGCGGTCGGCCGCGTCCGCGACGCGGGCACTTATGTCCAACATGTCGTCGACGACCGCGTAATGTTCGCGCCATCGCTCCGGTGGCAGCCGACCCCCGACACGAACATCGTCCTCACCGGCCTCTATCAGGAAGATGACGGCGGTTCGACGCCGCAGTTCCTGCCGATCGTCGGGACGCTCCGCGACAATCCGAACAATCCGGACCAGCTCGATCCCTTCCTCTTCGTTGGCAAGCCCGGCTGGGACCGCTATGACGGCCGCCTGCTCCAGGGTGGCGGCAGCATCACCCACCGTTTCGGCGACGCGATCCAGTTGAGCGCCAAGGCGCGCTACATCGACAGCGACCTCGCCTATTTCACCCATTACACCGACAGCTATTCGAACCCGACCAATCCGTATCTCGACCCGGCGGGGCGCATGATCGGCCTCTACAGCGACGGGAGCATCGCCCGGACGAACGTCTTTTCGACCGACAATAATATCCAGTTCAAGTTCAACACCGGCGCTGCGGTCGAACACGTATTGCTCGCCGGTGTCGATTATAGCTGGAACAAGGTGCGCAAGCGCGGTGGCTTCGGTTTTGAGGTGATCGACCTCTACGACATCGACTATGACGCGTTGACGATCCCGGTCATCAGCGCTGATTTCTCCACCGACGTACAGAAACAGCTGGGCTTCTACGTACAGGACCAGATCCGCTTCTGGGATCGCGTCTCGGTCGTCCTCGGTGCGCGCCGCGATCGGGTAAAGTCAGACTATGCCAATGGCACCAGGGCGACCGACAAGGCCACGACTTTCCGCGCGGGCATTATCGGCGAACTCGGCGCCGGCTTCTCACCCTTCTTCAGCTACACCGAAAGCTTCCTGCCGATCGCGCCGGCCGTAACCGACATTGTGCGGCTGAAGCCGCAGACCGGCACCCAATATGAAGCCGGCGTCAAATGGCAGCCCGATGCGGGTACGCTGGTGACCGTCACGGCTTTCCACATCAAGGAATCGGGTCGCCCGATCGATGGTCCGACCCCGGGCGTCCGCCTCCAGTCGGGTAAGCTCACCACCAAGGGCATCGAGGTCGAAGCAAGCCGCACGTTGCCGGGCAATTTCGAGCTGCTCCTGAACTATGGCTATAACAAGCTCACATCCAACGACAGCCCGTATTTCATCTATATGCCGCGGCACACCGCCTCGGCCTGGACGACGAAAAGCTTCGGGCTTGCCGAAGGTGCGCAGCTGCGCCTCGGCGCGGGGGTCGTCTATACCGGCAAGCGCAGTTCGGCGGGGCCGACCTGGACGATTGTCACGCCGAGCAACACGACCGTCGATGCCTTGGCCGAAATCACGTGGGACAAGTGGCGCTTTGCGGTCAACGCGACCAACCTGTTCAATAATATCTACTACGCCTCGTGCCTCGACCGCGGCGACTGCTTCATGGGCGCCCCGCGCAACGTCATGGGCACGATCGGTTATCGCTTCTGACCGTTCCGGAAACGCCGTCATGATCCTGCAAAAGCGGGATCATGACGCGCCGGCTGATCTAGTCGCCGCGTTGAAAGATCATCGCCATTTCTTCGATATCGAGGTCGCGTTCCAGTTCGTGGAGGACCTCGTCCTCGATCAGCCCGGCGCGATGAATCCGGATCAGCTCCTCGCGGCCGGCCGCAATCGCCTTGAGCAGCACGTCGAAATGCGGACGCAAATTCTCCATGGCGGCGCTGGCGTCCTTCTCATAACGCTCCATGAACCGCATTCGCTTTCGATGTTCCTCGAGCATCTGCGGATGGATAAGCGTCCCGTCCTCGTCATAGGCCAGTGCTTCGATGACCCCCATCCGGGCGCGCGCCATTGCGGCCTCGGCCGCGGGCATCGCCATTTTTGCGGGCGGGTCTTCGTCGACCGGCCGAACCTTGCGAACGAGCAAGCCAAGGCTGGACCCCTGTGCCACGACGGTCACGAAGATGACCGCGAAGGCGCAGATCAGCATCAGGTCGCGGCCGGGCATGTCGACGGGCAGGGTCAGCGGGACCGCCAGTGTAACGACGCCGCGCATCCCTGCCCAGCTCAGCACCGTCGCCTGCCGCCAACCCAATGGGCGCGCGCGTTTTACCCCCGCCTTTCGGGCGATTTCGAGAAGGGCCTCCGATCCGAAAACGCAGACGAAACGGGTGACGGCGACGGTGAGCACAACGGCAAGCACGGTGTAAAGCATCGAAGCGGGAACGGCTTCGATCCCGCCAATTCTTTCGATGGCGCCGCGCAGCGAAAATCCGATCAGGATGAAAACAAGCGCTTCGAGGACGAACACCATGATCTGCCAGACCGAACTGCCGAGGATACGGACGTCGGCCGACAGGATCACATGCTGATACCAGCCGAGAACCAGTCCGGCGGACACGGTCGCGATCACGCCTGAAACATGTACGGCTTCGCCGGCAATATAGGCGGCCCAGCAGAGCGAAACCGTCGCGATGACGATCAGAATCCGGTCTTTCAGACGTCGGGCGACAAAGATCCAGAACGCAGCGGCGGCCAGGCCGACGATCACGCCCCCAATCGCAACCACTGCGAAACTCCGGATCGCTTCGCCGGTATGGAAAACCCCGCTCAAGGTCGCGGCGACGGCAAAGCGGAAGAGGATCAGGCCGGTTGCGTCATTGAGCAGGCTTTCGCCCTCGAGCAGCGCGGCAAGCCGGCGCGGCAGGTGCACGCCTTTCAGCACCGCGCGGGCGGCGACGGCGTCGGGCGGCGAGACGATCGCGCCGAGCGCGAAGCAAGCCGCCCACGGCAGTTCGGGGACGATCCAGTGCGTCACCACCCCGACGGCGAGCGTGGTGAACACCACGGCGCCCACCGCAAGCGACAGGATGCCGGGGAGGTGACGTCGAAAACGGCCGAGCGCAGTGAAATAGGCGCCGTCCATCAACAGCGGCGGCAGGAACAGGACCAGCGCGAGTTCGGGATCGAGCGAAATCGCCGGTAGCCCCGGAATGAAGGCGAGCGCGCCGCCGCCGACAAGGAGCGCTGTGGCGGTTGGCAGCCGCAGCTTCAGCGCCAGCCAGTACAGCCCAACGACCAATGCCAACAGCCCGAGGACAAGCTCGAAGGCTTCGACGCCGTGCATTGGCTAGGTCCGGGCGCCGGCGATGTCGAACGATGATGACATGGGACCCCCTCATTTTTCCGCCAGATCGGGCACCATGTCTGACGCCGTTTGCCGCGACGATCAATGTTTTCCGAAGATTCATGTGGGGAGCCAAAGATTACGGCGCGGCCGACGGCCGTTACGTCCTGCGATGGGCATGAGCCGATGCGAGGGGAGACCTTTATCCCCCGCCCGCCACGCTCGGCGGCCGCGACGGGGGATGAGGTTTGTTGTGCACAACAGGAACATTAGGGGAACAAATCTTGCACGTCAACCCCTTTGTCGCCGTTTTCCGTGCAGCGCCGCCCGATTGACGTAAACGTCAATCGGGGCCAATGCAAAGCAAGCTAAGGAAAGGAATGTTGATGGCGGAGCAACCCAGGTTCGATCTTTCGGGGCGCGTGGCGCTGGTGACCGGTGCGTCCTCGGGACTGGGCGCGGGTTTTGCCAAGGCGCTCGCGGCGGCGGGGGCGAAAGTCGTGCTGGCGGCGCGGCGCGCCGACAAGCTGGCCGAGCAGGTTGCGGCGATCGAGGCCGCGGGCGGGCAGGCGGTTGCCGTCAGTATGGACGTTACCGACGAAGCGTCGACCATCGCCGCCTATGACGCGGCCGAGGCGGCGTTCGGCACCGTCGACACGATCGTCGCCAACGCCGGCGTCGCGACCGAGAAGATGGCGATGAGCCTGTCGGTCGCCGACGTCGACGGGTTGCTCGCCGCCAATATTCGCGGCGTGTTCCTGACCGCGACCGAGGGCGCGAAACGGCTCGATGCCGCGGGCAGCCGCGAAAAGCAGCACGGACGTATCATCCTGATCGGGTCGATCACCGCCGAAAAGATTTTTCCCGCGACCTCGGTCTATGGCGCGACCAAGGCGGCGGTGCGCCATCTGGGGCGCAGCCTCGCGCGCGAATGGGCGCGGCGCGGGATCAATGTGAACATCATCCAGCCGGGCTATTTTGAATCCGAAATGACCGCCGCGCTGTTCGAAAGCGATGCGGGGGCGCAGATGGTCAAAAGTTTCCCGCGCCAGCGGATGCGCCCCGCGACCGACCTCCATGCACCCTTGCTCTTCCTCGCGTCCGACGCGTCGATCGGGGTGACGGGCAGCGTGATCACCGTCGACGACGGGCAGTCGCTGTGAGCACCCAGCCCCTTATCGCCGGACCATATTGACTCCCTAATATATTGACATAGTAAGTGCCGTTATCCCGAGGGGGAAGGGAGTGATGGCAGTGCGCGTGAGGACCACCATGGTGCCGGGTCGCGTGGGCCGGTTCCGGCGTGCTGCCATCATCGCTCTTGGTGTCCTGCCGGTGACGGCGCCCTTGCAGGCGCAGCAGCCCGCCGCGCCGCCGCGCCATCCCAACATCGTCATCCTGCTCGCCGACGACTGGGGCTTTTCGGATGTCGGCGCCTTTGGCGCCGAGTTTGCGACCCCGAATATCGACGCGCTCGCGCACGCCGGCATGCGCTTTTCCAACTTCCATGTCGCGGGATCCTGCTCGCCGACGCGCGCGATGCTGCAGACGGGGGTGATGAATCACCGGAACGGCCTCGGCAACATGCCCGAGACGATCCCCGACGCGCATCGCGGCAAGCCCGGATACGACACGGTGATGAACCACCGCGTCGTGACGATCGCGCAGCTTTTGAAGGCGTCGGGTTACCGCACCTATCTCACCGGCAAATGGCACCTCGGCAGCGATAGCGAGCGCCTGCCGCACGCGCGCGGATACGACCGCGCCTTCAGCCTCGCCGATGCCGGCGCCGACAATTTCGAGCAGCGCCCGATCGAGGGCATGTACGACACCGCCGCCTGGACCGAAAACGGCAAGCCCGCGACGCTGCCCAGGGATTATTACAGCTCGCATTTCGTCGTGCAGCGGATGATCGACTATATCGAGGCAGACCGCAAAAGCGGCAAACCCTTCCTCGCCTCGGTCAACTTCCTCGCGAACCATATTCCGGTGCAGGCGCCCGATAGCGACATCGCACGCTATTCGGCGATGTACAAGGACGGCTGGACCGCGCTGCGCGAGGCGCGGGCGAAGCGCGCGGCGGCGCTCGGCGTCGTTCCCGCCGGGGTTCCGATGGTGACGATGCCGACGACGCCCGACTGGAAAAAGCTGGGTGCCGAAGAGCGCGCCGCTGCGGTGCGCGTGATGCAGGCCTATGGCGGGATGGCGACCGCGATGGACCGTGAGGTCGGCCGTCTCGTCGCGCATCTGAAGGCGACGGGCGACTATGACAACACGATCTTCGTCTTCCTTTCGGACAATGGCGCCGAACCGACGGACCCGTTCCACAGCATGCGCAACCGGCTGTACCTCGACATGGAATATGACCTGTCGACCGCCAACATCGGCCGGCGCGGCAGTTTTTCGGCGATCGGTCCGGGCTGGGCGAGCGCGGCCTCGTCGCCATTGTCGGGTTACAAGTTCAGCGCCGCCGAGGGCGGGCTTCGCGTGCCGCTGATCATCGCCTGGCCTGGCAACCCGAAGATTCGCGCCGGAGGGATCAGCGACGGGTTCGCGCAGGTTACCGATATTCTGCCGACGCTCACCGAGCTTGCCGGGGTGCCGCTCCACCGCGGCGACTGGCAGGGCAAGGCGGTCGAGCCCGTTACCGGGCGCAGCCTCGTCCCGATGCTTGCGGGGACGGGCGGCAGCGTGCATGGCGACACGCCGTCCGGTTACGAACTGTCGGGCAACGCCGCATTGTTCCGCGGCGATTACAAGCTGGTGCGCAACCTGCCGCCGACCGGCGACGGCAAGTGGCGGCTTTTCGACCTTCGGAATGACCCGGGCGAGACGCGCGATCTGGCGGCGGCGATGCCGGGCCGCTTCGCCGCGATGCGCGCCGACTATGCCGCCTATGCAAAAGCCAACGGCGTGCTCGACATGCCGCCGGGCTACATCGCCGATGACCAGATCAACCGCTATGCCTTTGAACAACAGGGCAAGCCGCGGCTGATCCGCCTCGGCCTGTGGGCCGGCGCGATCGTCCTGCTGCTGTCAGCTTTTGTCTGGGGCCTGCGTCGCCGGCGCCGTTGAACCCATCGGGACAAGGGTCGCCAGCAGGGTATCGACCATGTGCATCATCACCGTGCCCGCTTCTTCGGCGGACAGGCCCTGGTCGTGCCGCAGCGTGCGCCAGGTCTGAAACGAGAGCGCGGCGCACAGCGCCTCGACATTGATCCGGTCGGTCAGGACATCGCCGGGGAGCAGGCGGAGTATCAGCTCGCGTTCGAGCATCACCACCTTGCCATATTGGCCCATCAGGAAGGGCGACTGGTAGCGCTTGATATTCGCTGCGAGGCGAAAGGGCAGCGTCGTCTCGAACACCCGCACGCGCCGCCGCACCAGATCGCGGACATTGGCGCGCCAGTCCTGATCGGGATAGGGCGCCATGGCGATCGGCATTACGCGCTCGGTGATCGTCGCCGTGATCTCGGCATAGAGCGAGTCCATGTCGTCGAAATGGCGGAAGACGGTGCGCAGCCCAATGCCGGCTTCCTCGGCGACGCGCGCCGCGCTCGGCGCGAGGTCGCCGCCGATGATCAGTTCCATCATCGCCTCGACGATGCGCTTGTGGCTCGACCGGCCGCGTTCGCGCCGGCCGTCGACCCGCTTCGCATCGCCTTTCGGCGGCGACGATTTCCGAACCCCCGTCGTCATATCCTCTCCGCTGGCCCAGCTTGGCGCCGGGGTCAATGGCTCTTCCCGAACGACCTTGCGCGGCAATCAATATAGTGACACATATAGTGTCATAATATTCAAAGCAACGAAAGCGGGTGGGGCGATGAAGAAGCGATGGATCGCCCTGGGCCTTGCGACCCTGCTCGCGGCCGGCGGCTATTGGGCGTTTCGGGCGAATGAATATCGGCTTCCCGGCATCCTCCAGGACTGGGATGACCCGGTGCAGCCGAACCGCGCGATCGCATGGCAACGGGGACCGGCCACGGCGCCAGCCAGTCCGCCTGGGGGCAAGCGGCCGCCCAATATCATCCTGATCGTCGCCGACGACCTTGGCTATAACGACATCAGCCTGAATGGCGGCGGGGTCGCGGGCGGGATCGTCAAGACGCGGAACATCGATGCGCTCGCGCGCGAGGGCGTCAATTTCACTACCGCCTATGCCGCCAATGCCACCTGTTCACCCTCGCGCGCGGCGATGATGACAGGGCGCTATCCGACGCGTTTCGGCTTTGAATTTACGGCGGTTCCGGTCGAGTTCGCCGAAAATCTTGCGCATGGCGGCGCGCTTGGACCGCTCAAGCCGATATTCCACCGCGACCTGATCACCGACGACATCCCCGCCTATCCCGACATGGGGGTGCCGGCAAAGGAAGTGACGATTGCCGAGGCGGTGAAGGCGGCGGGCTATCATACGCTGCATATCGGCAAATGGCATCTCGGCGAGGCGCCGGCGCTGCAGCCCCAGAACCAAGGCTTCGACGAAAGCCTTGCGGTGCTCGGCGGCGCGGCGATGTTCATGCCCGAAGATGCCCCCGACGTCGTCAATGCCAAGCTGCCGTGGGATGCGATCGACCGCTTCCTGTGGGCGAACCTGCGCCACGCGGTGACCTTCAACGGCAGCAAACGCTTTCACCCGCGCGGCCATATGACCGACTATTTCGCCGAGGAGGCGATGCAGGCGATCGAGGCGAACCGCAATCGGCCTTTCTTTATGTATCTTGCCTTTAACGCGCCGCACACGCCGCTGCAGGCGAAACGCGCGGACTATGACAGGCTGTCGCAGATCGAGGACCATAAGACCCGCGTCTATGGCGCGATGATCGCGCAGCTCGACCGCCGTATCGGCGATGTGATGGCGAAGCTGAAAGAAGTTGGGGTCGACGACAATACGCTCGTCATCTTCACCAGCGACAATGGCGGCGCCTGGTACGCTGGCATCGACAATCTCAATGCGCCGTATCGCGGCTGGAAAGCGACCTTCTTCGAAGGCGGGATCCGCACCCCGCTGTTCATGCGCTGGCCGGGCCAGATCGCGCCGGGCTCGCAGCGCGCCGATATGACCGGCCATCTCGACATCTTCTCGACCATCGCCGCCGCGGCCGGGGCGGACCTGCCCGCCGACCGGCGGATCGACAGCGAGAATATCCTCGCCGGTCCCGCCAAGCGGCCGGCGCTGTTCTGGCGCTCGGGCGATTATCGTGCGGTGCGCGCGGGCGACTGGAAGCTGCAGGTGACGAAGCGCCCCGAAAAGGCGCGGCTCTACAATCTCGCCGCCGATCCGACCGAGCGCCACGATCTCGCCGCGCGCGATCCGCAGCGTGTCGCGGCGCTCCGCGCGATGATCGAGGCGCAGGACAAGGGTATGGCAAAGCCGATCTGGCCCGGGTTGGTCGAAGGGCCGGTGCGGATCGACGTGCCGCTCAACGCGCCGTGGAAAGATGGGCAGGACTATATCTATTGGACCAACTGATGTGCTTAGCCGCTTGTGAAACCGGGACGCCGCACGGTAAGGGGCGGACATGGAAAATGGCTCCGGTTCCAATGGCGGCGGCGGCGCGCGCCCGACGATGGCGGATATCGCGAACGAGCTTGGCATTGCAAAGATCACCGTGTCGCGTGCGCTGTCGAACCAGTCGACCGTCAAGGAAAGCACCCGGACACTGATCCGCGAAACCGCCGAACGTATGGGCTATCGGCTCAACGTGTCGGCGCGCAACCTGCGACAACAGCGCACGCGGACGATCGCGGTGGTTATCGAAATGACGCCGTCGCACGAGCGCCTGATGAGCGAGCCTTATCCGTTGCTGCTGCTCGGCGGGATATTGCAGGAGCTGACCGCGGCGGGGCAGAATATGGTGCTGACCACCATCGACCTCTTCTCCGAAGCGCCGCCCTCGGCCGACGGCGTGATCCTGTTGGGGCAGGGGGTGCACGACGATGCCGCTGCGGTGATCGAGGCGACCGGGCTTCCTTATGTGGTCTGGGGCGCCGAACATGGCCCGCCCGAACGGATCGTTGTCGGCAGCGACAATAACGAAGGCGGACGGCTCGCTGCCGAATATCTTCTCGGGTGCGGCCGGCGCCGGCTCCTGTTCCTTGGCGATGCCGGGCACGGCGAGGCTGAGGACCGGTTGATCGGCTTCGAGGCGGGGCTCGCAGGATCGGGTGCGGCGACTGCCGGCAATATTGCCTGCACCTTCACCGTTGCGGCGGGGCGCGAAGCGGTGGCGCCGCTGCTCGATGGAGAAAGCCTCGGCTTCGACGGCATTTTTGCCGCCAGCGATGCGATCGCGATGGGTGCGATCGAGGCGCTGCAGGCGCGCGGGTACAAGGTGCCCGACGATGTGTCGGTTGTCGGCTTCGACGACTCGCCCGGCGCGGCGCTCTTTTCGCCCCGGCTGACGAGCATCCGGCAGGATTGGGGCATCGGGGGCGAGTTGCTTGCGCAAAAGGTGCTCGACAAGGTGGCCGGAAAAGCGGTCGCGTCGCGCGCCATGCCTGTCACGTTGATCATCCGCGACAGTTAGCGGAAGTTGACGAAAGTGCCGCGTAGCGCGATGTGAATCGCAAAATGGTATCGATACCTTGACATCGATACCATTTTGCGGGAAACCACGATCCGAGAGCGCGCAGCCCGAGCATGCGCGCCGTGGGTGAGGATGACGGTGGCAATAACCGAAACAGGTCCGGATTCGATGCGGCTCGTCCGTCACGGCGCGTCGGCGACCGGCGATCAGGCGCGCGCGCTTTTCGCGCTCGCCAACGGGCTGGTCGGGGTCGAAGGTGCCGCCGACGAACTGGCGGCGGCGCCCGCCTGCTATTTGCCCGATGCTTTCGTCACGCGGCCGATCAGCTATCATGAGAGCTTTCCGGGTTACGCGACCGCGACCGATACGCGCATCAAATGCCCGAGCCCGGTCCTACTGCGGCTGCATATCGACGGAACACCAATCGATTTCTCGCAGACCGAACTGGTCGAAAACCGCAGTGAGCTTGACCTGCAAAGCGGCCAACTGCTTCGCCGCTCGCGCTGGCGGCTGGAGAGCGGCAGGCTGCTCGACATCGAGGTGCGGCGCATTGTGCCGCTGGGCGTCGCGGCGTGCGTCGCGTCGCGGATCGCGGTCACGCCGGTCGATTTTTCGGCGAGCGTCCAGGCCTGGCTGACCTACGGCACGGAGGCCGAGAGCGATGGCGCCGCCGACGCCGACGCCGACGATCCGCGCATCTCGGGCCGCCTGCAATCGAGCTGGGCGGTGTTGCCGGTGCTGCCCGGCGACACCCCCGACGTCACCCGCTTCGGCCAGGATGTCGTCGAGCTCGCCTATCGCCAGCATGTTGCCAGCCCCGGCGCGCAAGTCGCGACGGTTCACGCCGGGCATATCGTGCGCCGTCACCTCGATGCGGGCGAGGCGCTCGGTATCGATCGCGTCGTTGCCCTGGCTTGCGCGCGCGGTGGTCCCGCCACCCTCGACCAGCCGATGCAGCCCTTCGACGCCATCGCCGATGGACAGCGCACGGCGGTCGAGCAGCTGTGGGACCGCGTCGCCTTCGGTATCGACGGCGATGAGCCGCTCACGCAGGCGCTGCGGTTCAACCTGTTCCAGCTGCACCAGTCGGCGAGCCGCAGCGCCTCGCACAGCATCGCCGCCAAGGGGCTGTCGGGCGAGGGCTATGAGGGGCATTATTTCTGGGATGCGGAGGCGTTCATGCTTCCCGTCCTCGCGCTGCAGGCGCCCGAAAAGGCGCGCAACCTGCTCGCCTATCGCGCCGGGAAACTCGATCAGGCGCGCGCACACGCCGCGGCGATGGGCCATAAGCGCGGCGCGCTGTATCCGTGGCGGACGATCGCGGGCGCCGAATGCTCGTCGCATTATCCGACGGGGTCGGCGCAATATCATATCAATGGGGACATCGCGCACGGCGTTCAGCTCTATGTCGCGGCGACGGGCGATCAGGTGTTTCGTGCGCACTGTGCCGAGATGCTGTTCGAGACGGCGCGCATGTGGCTGGAAATCGGCGCCTTCGACGACCGGCGCGGCGGCGCCTTCTGCATCCATGGCGTCACCGGCCCCGACGAATATTCGGCGCTGGTCGACAATGATTTCTACACCAACGCGATCGCCAAACATCATCTCGCCTTTGCCGCCGACACCGCCGACTGGCTGCGCGGTGAGGCGGCAGCGGATTATGCCGCGCTCACGGCCAAGCTCGGTCTCGAAGCGGCCGAGATTGCGGACTGGCGGAAGGCGGCGGACGCGATGTGGCTGCCGGTCGACGCCGCGGCGCGGGTCAATCCGCAGGACGACGCCTTTCTCGGTCGTCCGCGGTTGCCCGACCTGAAACCGCTCGGCGAGCGCGGGCCACTGCTGATGGGCCTCCATCCGATGATCCTGTTCCGCCACCAGATAGCCAAGCAGGGCAATGTCGTGCAGGCGATGGCAATGGACCTGACGCCGATGCCGCGCGCGCTGCAGGAGCGGAATTTCGCTTATTATGAGCAGGTGACGGCGCATGATTCGACGCTGTCGTCGGTCGCCTTCGCGACGATGGCGGCGCGGCTCGGGCAGGCCGAAAAGGCGATCGACTATCACCGCGAATGCGCGTTCGTCGATCTGGAGGACCGGCACGGCAACACCTCGCACGGCCTCCATATGGCGGCACTCGCGGGAAGCTGGCTGGTGCTGGCGCAGGGCTGGGGCGGGCTGGCACTCGATGGCGCGGTGCCATCGTTCAACCCTGCCATTCCGCCCGAATGGACCGGCTACCGCTTCCGCCTTTGCTGGCGGGGCAGCGTGATCGAACTGCGTGTCGATCAGGCGGGCTGCACCTATGGACTCCTGTCGGGCGATCCGGTCGACATCGTCGACCATGGCCGGCCGCTGCGCATCGGCGCCGACGCGGCGGTGATGCCGCGCCCGTCGGTAAAGGGCGTCATCTTCGACCTCGACGGCGTGCTCACCGACACCGCCGAGGATCATTATCTCGCGTGGCAAGCGCTCGCCGACCGGCATGGCCTGTCTTTCGACCGCGAAGCCAATCATCGGCTGAAGGGCGTCGACCGCGCGGCGTCGCTGCGGCTGATCCTCGCCGGTGCGGGCACCGATGTCGACGCGGCGACCTTCGATGCGATGCTCGCCGAGAAGAATGCCGCCTATGTCGAGCGGCTCGCCGATTATTCGCCCGCGAACCTGTTCCCCGGGGTCACCAGATTGTTCGCGGACTTGCGCGCCGCCGGGCTGAAAATCGGGCTGGCGTCGGCCAGCCGCAACGCGGGCACCGTCGTTCGCCTGCTTGGCATATCCGACGCGTTCGATTTCATCGCCGACGCCGGCGCGGTCGCACACGCAAAGCCCGCGCCCGACATCTTTCTCGCCTGTGCCGCCGGCATGGGCCTCGCCCCCGGGCATTGCATCGGTATCGAGGATGCGCGGGCCGGAATAACTGCCATCCATGCGGCGGGCATGGTGGCCATTGGCATCGGGTCAGAAGAGGCGCTGCCCGATGCCGACCTGCACGTCCCCGCCATCGGCGATCTTTCGGTCGGCCAGATCCTGTCGTCAGAACGGGAATCGGCACCGGGCGCGCGCCTTTCAACCAGATCAGGAAAAGTGGAGGAAATCTCATGTTGAAGCGGACCTATCTGCTGTCGTCGATCGCGCTCTTCGCGCTGCCGATGACCGCCCAAGCCCAGGAAGCGCCCCCGGCCGACGATGCGGCGGCGAACGAGGAAATCGTCGTCACCGGCACCGCCGGCGGCGGGATCAACCGCCAGGACGCGGCGTTCGCGATCACCAGCATCAATTCGGACGCGATCGATCGCGCCGCGCCGAATAGCACCGCCGACCTGTTCAAGGTCATCCCGGGGGTGTCGGCCGAAAGCTCGGGCGGCCAGAATGGCGCCAACATCTTCGTGCGCGGCTATCCCTCGGGCGGCGACGCCGAATTCGTCACGCTGACGGTGCAGGGCGTGCCCTTCTTTTCCCCGCCGACCTTGTCCTTCCTCGAGAACACCCAGCTGATCCGCATCGACGAGACGATCGACCGCGTCGAGGCCGTGCGCGGCGGCACCGGCGCGCTGTTCGGCAACGGCCAGCCGGGCCTGACGGTCAACTTCGTCCAGAAGGAAGGCGGGCGCGATTTCGAAGGCCTCGTGAAGGCCAGCGTCACCGACTATGGAGACCTGCGCGGCGACGCGTTGCTGTCGGGCCCGCTCGGCGAGAGCACCAGCTTCATGGTCGGCGGCTATTATTCGCAAGGCAATGGCATTCGCGATCCGCGCTTCACCGCCGAAAAGGGTGGCCAGATTACCGCCAATATCCGTCACGATTTCGGCAAGGGCTCGGTCCTTGTCTTTGCGCGCTACCTCAACGATCGCGGCCAGTGGCTGCTGCCGATCCCAGTGATCCGCGACGGCAACAAGGTTCGCCAGTTCGGCAATATCGATCCCGGCACCGGTGTGCTCGCGGGTCCCGAAACACGGCGCAGCACGCTGCCCGATGGGACGCGTGCCGACCTTGCCGACGGTCGCGGCGCGAAGCTGATCAACCTCGGCACCAATATCGATTACGAGATCGGCGACGGGCTCAGCCTGCGTTACCGCGCCAGCTACCTCAAGGGCGATGCCGACACGACCGGCCTCGTCCCCGCCGGCACGGCGACGACCGCCAACGCCTATGCCGCATCGCTCGGGAGCACGATTGGCAGCCTGACCTATGTCAACGGCGGGCAGGCGGTGGCCGGGACCCAGCAGGTGATCCGCGCCGGAACCTGGATCGTCCGCAAGCAGATCGAGGATTTTACCAACGACCTCGCGGTCGAATGGGAAAGCGGGAACAACAAGTTCACCGTCGGCGCCTATTATTCGGACTTTTCATCGAACGACCAATGGAGCCTCGGTAACGTCCGGCTGCTGACCGCAGAAAATAATGCGCGCGTGCTGAATCTCGTCCTCGCGAACGGCCAGGTTGCGACGAACAATGGCTTTACCCAGGGCAGCTTCTTCAACGTCAACGCCGCCTATGACGGCCGCGAATACGCCTTTTATGCGGTCGACGAGTTCCAGATTACGCCCGAACTGCGCTTTGACGCTGGTCTCCGTTACCAGAATTACAAGGCGACAGGGACGCTGGAAAATAACAATTTCGGGGTCGATACCGACGGCAATCCGAACACGCTCTACAACAACGGCACCGCGGTGCTGAACGGCACCTTCCGCAACATCGCGTACAAGAAGGGCGCCTGGTCGTGGACCGCAGGCATCAACTATGATGTCTCGTCGTCGGTCGGCGTCTATGCCCGTTACAATCGCGGCAACACCAACCCCTTCTTCGACAATCTGCGCGACGGGGTCTTTGTGTCGCCGCGCGTCGACAATTTCGAAGGCGGGGTGAAGCTGCGCACCGACCTTGTGTCGCTCTATGCCACGCTGTTCCATACCAAGTTCAAGGGGCTGGTGACGACGGTCATCCAGAATGGCGCGCCGGTTGCCGACATTGGCGGCGCGCGCAGCACGGGGATCGAGCTCGAAGGACAGCTGCGTCCGATCGACAATTTCGCCATCGCTTTTTCGGGCACATGGCTCGATGCGAAATACCGCGATTTCTTCGCGGGCGGCGGGACGATCGACCTCAGCGGCAACCGCGTGCAACGCCAGCCGAAGTGGCAGTGGCGCGTGACACCGTCGTACGACATCGAATTCGGCGAGAGCAGCAAGGTCTCGCTCTATTCGACCTTCAGCTACATCGGCGACCGCTTCTCCGACACCGCGAACACCCAGTCGCTGCCGCATTATTTCAAGATCGATGCGGGCGTGACCGTCGACGTCAACGACGCGCTGCAGTTCGCGGTCACCGCCGACAATCTGACCGACAAGGTCGGGCTGACCGAGGGCGATCCGCGCGCGCTGGGGCAGACGGGGGGCGAGGTCGTCAACGCGCGGCCGATCCTCGGCCGGTCGTTCCGCTTCAGCGCGGCCTATAAATTCTAGGAGACATCCCTCCCTGGGTGGCCGCGGCCTCTTCGCGGCCACCCCTTCTTCCAATACAAGGACAGCTGATGGCCCGCACCCGACTGATCGCCGCGCTGATCCTGACCTATGTCGCCTTTGCGATGCTGCTCAACAGCGTCGGGACGGTGATCCTCCAGTCGATTTCCAGCTTTGACGTGACCAAGCCCGAGGCGAGCACGCTCGAAGGGTTCAAGGACATCACCATCGCGATCGTGTCTTTCGCGACGGCGAGCTATTTGCCCAGGCTCGGCCTCCGCAATTCGCTGCTCGCCGCGCTCGCGCTTGCGGTCCTTGCCTGCCTCGTGATGCCGTTGATCGGCAGCTTCAACGCCGCGCGGCTGCATTTCGCGATGGTCGGCGCGGCATTCGCGGTCGCCAAGGTTGTCGTCTATTCGATGATCGGCCTCGTCACCGCCGACGCGCGCCGGCATGCCAGCCTGACCAGCCTGATCGAGGGCATGTTCATGGTCGGCGTGCTCTCATCCTATTGGGTGTTCAGCGCTTTCATCGATCCGACGGGCCTGCGTTGGTTGAACGCTTATTGGGTGCTTGCGGCGGTGTGTGCGCTCGCGCTGGTCCTGCTGCTCACCGCGCGGGTCGACGAAACCCCGGCGCATATCGGGGATGAAGGCAGCGCGGCCGAAGGGCCGCCCTTTATCGCCATGCTGCGCCTCGCCGCGCTGCCGCTCGTTCTCGTCTTCGTCTTTTGCGCCTTTGTGTTCGTGCTGATCGAACAGGGGATCGCGACCTGGTTGCCGACCTTCAACAACGAGGTGCTGCATTTGCCGCACCAGATGAGCGTACAGGCGGCGAGCCTGTTCGCGGCGTCGCTGGCGATCGGGCGTTTCGGTGCGGGCGCGGTGATGGCGCGGTTCGACTGGTATCCGGTGCTCAACACCTGCCTCGCCGTCCTCGCGGCGCTGATCATCCTCGTGCTGCCGATGGCCGAGGGCGTGCCGCCGGGTGTCATCCACAATTGGGCCGACGCGCCCGCCGCGGCCTTCCTGTTCCCGCTCATCGGCATCGCGCTGGCGCCGGTCTATCCGACGATCATCTCGGTGATGCTGAGCGCGATGCCCAGGCGCAACCACCCGCCGCTGATGGGGCTGGTGGTCGTCTTTTCGGCGCTGGGGGGCACGACCGGGTCGGTCATCACCGGGGCGGTCTTCGCCAATCTCGACGGCCGGACCGCCTTCACGCTGATGCTGGTGCCGACCGCGATCCTGGCGGCGGGGCTGTTCCTGCTTCGCCGCCGCATCGCGGTCACCAGCGGCCCCGTGCTTTCCTGACGCTTCGTTCGGCGCGACCTCGAACACTCCCCAGGCCGATGCCTGGGGATATTTGTTTGCATCCAGCGACTGGGATGAATGGTGCGGTCGAGAAGACTCGAACTTCCACGGCCTTTCGGCCACAACGACCTCAACGTTGCGCGTCTACCAGTTCCGCCACGACCGCACATCATGATGGTCCGGACGGGTCCGGCACCAGGTAGGAGCGGGCGCCTAGCAAAGCTT
>NZ_JAKFEM010000034.1:0-207356 GCF_036675685.1 Sphingopyxis sp. | reverse complement strand
CCGCCTGAAGGACTGGAGACGCGTCGCGACGCGCTACGATCGGTGCCCGAAGGCCTTCTTCTCTGCCGTGGCTCTCGCCGCAACCGTCATCTTCTGGCTCTGATCAATGAGTCCTGACCCTAGGGGTTATTGCACCTGTCACCGTAATTTCGTAATTTAATTCGTAATTCGAAGGATTTCTAAATAACTGAACTAGGCTCAATTAAAGATACACCCCGGAATTCGGCGATCTTGAGATCTTTCGCCAAGCCGCTGCCTACAAAAAGATATGACAGATAAATTTTATCGCGCCCAACACCGATATCGTCTATGCCGCTATCGTACACTCGCAATGAAGAAAATGACATGACCTTTTTAGTACCGGGAATAAAATTGTATTTTGAAGAATCAATATCAATCACGTCAAAGACATTTGTTAAGTTAAGTATGTAATATCCATAAACGTTACCATCATTAGCGGAAATATCAACATCAAAGAACTGGACTTGATCGGAAACTCTCGAGTTCAAAAAATCTCTCATTCTGTCATTAACGATCGGAACTAAGGCATCTGGCCATATGCAGTCGTTCCTGCAAAGATCATCCTTCTTGCAGTCAAATTGGATCTTCGGCCTTATTTCGAACGGTTCCGAAAGTCGGCACCCTTTCAAAAAGACAAACCGATCTGGTCCGCGGTCTCGGTCGTAGCGACCGATCTGCTCTTGGGGGTAATCATCCGGAATTCGCCATAAAAGGGGCATTGAGTACTCCGTCATCTAAACTATCTCGCATGCTTGTTAAGCGCTCGTTCGCCTGATCTCAGGAAAGCTCGCTCCTGCGCAACCATCGCGTCCATTGCTTGCCGATACTGTGCTTGGTGCCAACCCTGATTCCGCCCGAAATCCACGATCTCATTCATCTGCTCTGCCAGATTCTGGCTGACCGAGTTGAGGTGCCGTCCGTTGTGAATCGATCTTGCTGGATGCAACTCAGCGGTTCTAGGAAGAAAAATCTTGTTGGATCGTGACTGCAAATTGTAGCCGGCGAGGTCAAGAAGCTCGTGATTCATCGTAAGTCGATTGGTGTCACTTACGATATGATGATCTTCGAATCCCTGCTTAATGCGACTACGACTGAATGATTGAACGGTAGCCCCTTCTGTGCCGGCGACGGATGTCCCACCTCTAAGGGTCTTGAGCACAGCGCCGCCGCCGAACACTTCCATGCCGAACCCACCGAGAGCCATCCCCCAGTCGGTCGCATCCATCGCTTGCACGCCGTCGATCTTCTGCTGGATGATGCGACTGCCTTTGCTGCCGGGCAAAAGAAGGGCATCCACCCCCGCCGCTGCATATCCAGTCACTGTCTGAGCCGCTGATTTCAGGGTGCCGCCAGGATCAGCCGCCATCCCGGGAAGACTGCTTGCTATCTCGAGCGCCTTAAAACCGGCTCCCGCTGCAATATCCAGTTGCAGATGCTGCCCACGCGTCAAACCGACGCTGCCCGAACGGCTGAACCCTGCATAATCCTGCCGCCAACCGGCAATCTGCGCGCCAGCCAAATCACTGAACATGGACGCCGCGTACCGGGTCAACCCGACTCGGTCATAGCTTGGCGCTGTTCGCCCCGCCGGGGCGCTCTGATTGATCCGGAGCATCAGGGCGGTCATGTCCAGCCCGACGCCAACAGGGCTTATGCTCCTGCTGCCATTGACGACGATTTCGCGAACGCTTTCGCTGATGCCGCCTACCGTCGCCGTCACCCAGTTTAGGGCTTTGGAGACAATATTCTGCGGCCCCCACAGGCGCGACCAGTTGGATGCTGATTGGTGGAGGCTGTTCACGGGTATCAGTTGCGAATAGGGATTGTTGCCGGACATATCGGCTCGCATGCGTGCGAACCGGCCGCCTTCGGTGCTCGGGCGGCCACCACTTCCTCCCCCGCCGCCGGCTTGCGGCTTGCTCGACACCCCATCGAATGCGGTGCCCAGCGCGCGCATGGCGATCTGTGCCATAACATCGGGGAGAGCAGCGAGGAGGTTGTCGCCGAAGCTGTTGCCGTCGATGGCGCTGCGTGTTGCAGCGTTGGCGATGGCGCCAGCCGAGATCGACGCGGTGAAGTTGGCCATATCCGAGCCACCGATGCGCGCGCCGACCTCATGGCCCACGCCGCCGCCAACAGCCGCCGCCGCGACACCCGCGAAGTCGAACTTGCTCTGGAGGCCCGTCGCCACACCAATACCCTGCGTGATCGCACTGCTTGCCCCGGCTCGGGCGGCGGCGCCGGCCCAGCCGCCGCCGCCGAACCGGGCGCCGGCGGCTCCCCCGACAAGCGCGCTGATGCCGGCCAGCGCCACGCCTTTCCAGCTGAACTTGTCCTGGATGCCGGTTGCCACGCCAAAGCCTTGGCTGACGACCGATCCGGCAACTGCACCGGCGACACCCGCCGCAACGGCCCCCGTTGCACCGAGAGCCACGCCGCTGGCACCGCTCAGACTGGCCAAGCTACCGCCAAGGACTGCGCCCAACGAGTTTCCGAAGGTGGCGCCCGTCGCCAACGACGCCGCCCCCGCGGTCGCGATGGTCGCCACCGCGATCGCGATGACGGCGATCAGGATCATCCCGAACGCGCCGCAGTTTTTGCCCTGCCTGGGCGGTTTGGGGGTATTGGGGCTGGTATTGCCGATGGCCTCGGCGGGGTCGTAGGGTTTGAACGTGTCGGCGCTATGGTGGGTGCCCATCACACCGCCGGGGATGGTCAGGGTCTGGCCGGCGCTGAGGCTGGCGCCGCCCGGCAGGCCGTTGGCCTCGGCGAGCTTGTACCAGAGGTTGGCATCGCCCCAGATCGCCGCGGCGATGCCCTGCAGCGTGTCGCCGCTGGCCGCGGTGTAGCTCGATCCGCCGCCGCCCGCGGCGCCACCGTTCAATGCGGTGAAGTTCGCGTCGAAGTCGGCGTAGAGGCTGCCGCTCGTCGCGCCGTTCCGGAACGCCCCGGTGCCGGGTGTGGTATTGCGGTCGGCGATCGAGGTCGCATAGTCGACATTGCCGGTGCCGTCGTTGCTCACCATGCCCATCTGGCGCCCGCCGAACATCCAGGTCCGGCTGTGCGGGTCATTCTGCGCATAGTTGGTGTCATATTCGCCGCGGCCGAGGATCTGGCCGGCAAGGTCGGTCGCATAGACAATGTCGCGCGGCCGCGTGCCGCCGGTGATGTCGACGCCATGCAGAGCCCCGTCGCGGTCGTAGCTGTACGTCGACGTGCTGCTGCCGTCGCGGTTGGTGAGCTGCACGCTTGCCTGCACCGCGCCGCCCTGCCACGCATAGACCTGCGTCTGATAGCTGTCGGCATAGTCGAGGTCTGCGGTCGAGTAGCTGCCCGGACCGCCATAGACCGGCGACGCGCTGCCGTTCTTCCAATATTTGGTTTCGGAGAAGTGGAGCAGGCTGCCCGTGGATGCGCCCACCGCCCCCGCCGAGGAGATCGCCGCAGGCGCGCTCCCCGTGCCGGTCGCGCTGTAGTAGTTCGCGCTGTGGCTGTAGAGCCAATCGCCGCCCTGCTTCGTCTGCGCCTTCTCCGCCAGCACCAGGCCCCGTGCGTCATACACGATCGAATGGCGATAATGCGTCAGCTGCGCTGAGGCGTCATATTCGGTGTAGGCGGTCACCTGGCCCAGCAGGTCATAGCTCGTCGACGCGCGCGTCACCCCGCCGATCGCGACGTTGGTGACCAGCCCGGCGGCGTTATAGCTGTAGACCTCCTGCGCGCCCGATCCGGTCTGCGCGGTCATCCGCTCGCTGGCCGCGTTATAGCCGAGGTCGGTGCCCGCGGCGCCGCGCGTGATCGTGCCCGATCCCGCCACGCCCGTAAACTCGCCCTTGGTCGTCACGACCCGGTTCAGGCTGTCATAACGATACCAATAGCTCTGGTTCGATATCGTCGTCGCCGGTGCGCCGTTCGCCTGCAGCGGGCGATAGGCGGTCGCAATCGACCGGACATTGCCGGTCGCGTCATAGGTCCAGCTTTTGTCGACATTGTCGGCGCCCCCGTGCTGCGACACATCGCGGTAGCGCGTGATCCGGCCCAGCGTATCGTAATCGGCGCGGCCGTCGGCAAGCTGCGACGTTGTGACATAATAGCTTTCGGGAACCCAGGTCCAGCCTTCGCCGCCGGGCTCGGGCAGCTCATAGGGCGGCCCCGGCGGGTTTTCGGGAGGAACCCAATAGCCCTCGCTGTAATTGCCCTGTTCGACCGCCAGATAGTCGCGCTTCAGCTGGCCCAGCGCGTCATATTCATAGGCCGCGACCTTGCGCGACCAGTCGGTGTTCGGTGCCGGCGCGTCGCCCGCGATCACCTGGCTGATCTTGCCGCTGTTATAATAGCTGTAGGCGCTGTTCTTCAGCGGGGTCGACGCGAGGATGCTCGTCTCGCTGATCATCCGCCCGGCGGCGTCATAGCCATAGCTGGTGACCTGCCCGCCCTTGTCGGTACGCGCCGTCGCGCGGCCGAAGATATCGACCTTTTGAATCGAGGCGTAAATCGCGTCGCCCGTCGAAGCGCGGTCGGCATCGGTGCTGGTCGTCGTTACCCATCCGCCGGTGGTCACGCCCATGCCCGAAGCGGCGATGCTGCCGTCCCATGCGTAGCTGGTGTTCGTGATGTCGCCGCCGAAGGCGCGGGTCTTGATGACGCGGCCTTGGGTGTCGTAATCGGTGGTCTCGACCTCGCCGCTGCCGAGGAAGCTGTTCCAATGCTTGATGCGCTGGCCGAGCCCGTCATAGGCATAATAGTCGGTGAGCCCGCTGGCGTGGGTGACCTGCGTCACGCGGCCCATGCCGTCGAACAGCTGCGTGGTCGTGCGCCCGATCTCGTCGATTAGCGTCCGTGCGTCGCCGTGCACGTCATACTTCGTTTGCCTCACTCCGCCGTCGGCCGCGGTCTGCTGTGTGACCAGCGCCTCGCTGCCGCCATAGCCGGTGCCCGCGAGCAGCGCGAGGCGCGTGAGGTTG
The DNA here is from genome assembly GCF_036675685.1 of Sphingopyxis sp. Lineage (GTDB taxonomy): Bacteria > Pseudomonadota > Alphaproteobacteria > Sphingomonadales > Sphingomonadaceae > Sphingopyxis. The sequence continues at coordinate 202,371 of NZ_JAKFEM010000034.1, read as the reverse complement.
CCGCTGTTCGCGGCCTTGCTCGTTCCATTGCCGCTGGTGCCGCCGGCGGCATAGCTGCCGTTCGCGTCGCGTGTCGCGACGAGGCGCCCGCTTGCGTCGTAGTAAAAGTCCTGTGCGGGCTTCACCCACTGCTTCGCGCCATTCTCGAGCGTGATCTCGACCGTCGGGCCTTCGGAGCGGATCATCCGGCCGATATTGTTGTACGCGTAGCTTGTGGCCGCGCCCGCGGCATCGGTCTCGCTCACCACATCGCCGAACGCGTTGTAGCTGCGGCTCGAGGTCAGGTTCTGGACCGTCGACCCGCTCAGCCGCCGCTGCTCCTCGGTGACGCTCGTCGCCTGCCCGCGCGCGTCGACCATCGTATAGGTCGCGTTGACATTCTCCTGACCAACCAGCGCCAAAGCCTGCGCAAAGGTCAGACCCGCAAGGCTCGCCCCCGCGCTTGTAATCGCGATCGTCTGGTTGCCGTTCGCGTCATAGCCGAAGTGCTTCCACACCCCGTCGCCCGACGTCGTCGCGATCAGCCGGCCGCCCGCATCGTAGCGGTTCTCGCCGCTCGTCGCGCCGTTGACCGTCGTCGTCGCGACCTCGCCATAAGCGTTGTAGGTCGTGAAATTATTATGATCCCATTGCCAGCCGGTGGCGGGATAATGGGTGCCGCTGGTCTTGCGCGTCACGCGTCCCAGCACGTCGTAATCGGTAAAGTAATTTTTATAGTTGAGGGCGCCGTCGGCCGTGTAGCTCGTCACCTGCTCGCGCGTCTGGCGCCCCACCGCGTCATAGGCATAATAGCGATTGGTGCCATCGGCGCCGTACACGATCGTCAGGCGTCCCCCGGCTCCATAAGAATAGCGCGTTATACGTTCGGCCGCATCGCCGGCACCGCGCTGGCGCGTGCGTGAGAGATCATCGAGGCCGTTGTAGTAATAGTCGACGATAGGCGAAACCGAATTGCCGGCGTGGTCGACATAGGCCGGGCGCGTTTCGAGTATCAGGCGCCCGCCGAAATCATAATAATAGTCGGTCCGGTCGCTGGTCGCCTCCCATTTGGTGACCACCTGGCCGAGCCCGTTATAGGCGTAGTAGATCGCTGCATAGGGAAGCGTCGTCGTCGCACCCGAGCCATCGTGCACGAGCACGTCGAAACGCAATTCTATCGTGCGGTTGCCATTGCGGTCGTAGCCATATCGGCTCACGCGGTCGGCCGCGCTCGTCGATACGCTGGGTGGCGCCGAAGTGGCTGGTGTGCCGTTGAAACGTGTCGCATAACGCCGCTCTTCATCGACGTTACCCTCTGCATAATAGGTCCATGTCGTGAGATAGCCGCCAACATCGACAGCGGCCGTTTTGCGGCCGAGCTTGTCGTAATAGCTGAAGCTGGCCTTGCCGTTGGCGTCGGTCGTCTTGATGACGTTGCCGCTGGCGTCATATTCATAGGCCGCGTACAGGCTGGTGGCCTGCAATGCGTAGTCGGTGCCGCCGGTCACATAACTGTTCACCCCAGCAACGCTGCTCATCAGCAGGCGATTGAGATTGTCGTAGGTGAAGTTCGTGGTGCGCGATTCGCCGGCCGGCTCCGCCGGCGCCTCCTCCTTCGCGCCGCCGTCGGCCGGAACGGCAACCACCGCTCCATAGATGCGCGTCGACGTGACGTTGCCGTTCGCATCATAGATATTCTTCGTATAGGTTCCTATCGCATCGATCGTGACGACCACCCGGTCGAGATCGTCGTAGAAATAGACGGTCTTCGCCCCCGCCGCGTCGGTGCGGCTCGTCATATTGCCGCGCGCATCATAGGTATAATCTTCGTGCGGCGTCACCTGCCCCGAAAAATCGGGACCGGCGAGGAAGACATCGACGATAGGGAAGGTTGTCTTGGTCAGCCGGTCACTCTTGTCATACTCGTAGGTTGTGGTGCGTGCTTCGGGGAGGCCGGCTGCCTCGATCATCTGCTCGCGGTTGCCGCGCGCATCATAGGTATAGGTCGTCGAGACGTCATAGCCGCCGGTGACGCTCGACAGCAGAGCATTGCCGTTATTGTCATATGATGTGACGGGCAGCGTCTCGCGAATGAGGAGCCCCCGCCGGTCATAGGCATAGGTGGTTGTCCCGCCAGCGACCTTGTTGCCGTCCTTCGATTTCACGGCCACGCTCGTCCGGTTGCCGAAGGCGTCATAGCCGTAGGTTTCGAAGAAGCCCTCGGCGTCGGTGGTTTTCGTAACGAGCCCGCGCTTGTCATATTCGAAGCTCGTCGTCGCGTCCTGCGCATGCGCCGTCACGCTGGGCGGTGTCGTCGTGCTGACAGCACTTGTGGTCCGGCTGTAGTGCCGCGTGACCGTCGCGATCTCGCCGAACGCCGTGTGCGTCGTCTCGGTCACATAATCCTCGGCGTCGCGCACTTTCGTCACGCGGCCGAGCTCGTCATAATAGGTGTAGGTGACGCCGCCCCGGGGATCAGTCGTCTTCACCACTTCACCGAACGCATTATATTCGTAGGATGTGATCCCGCCCGCAGCGTCGGTCTTCGTGAGCAGCAGCCCGCGCTCGTCATAGGTATAGCTCGTCACCTTCCCGCGCGGGTCGGTTACGCTCAGAAGATTGCCGAGACCGTCATACTCGTTGGAAGTGACCGCTTGCTCTGGTTCGCCATAGCCGACATATTCGGACACCGTCCGGCCCGAGCCATCGAATCCATAAACCCAATTGGTGCGATCCGCGGTGTCATAGCCTTCGATGACCGTGCAGCGTTCGCCGTTGCCATACCAAAGATAGACGGTGCGATTGCCTTCGCCGTCGTATACGCTGTTGCGCCGTCCGGCGAGGTCATAGGTATATTGAACGTCGGTCCAGCCACCGGAGGCGTTGGCGAGGCCGTCGATCTGGGCGATCGTGGCCCCACCCCCCGCAGCGATCTTGTTGGCCCAGGTTACTTCGCGCGTGACGCGTCCCTCGGCGTCATAATCGAACCGGCGAACATAGCCTTCGGCATCGACGGTAAAGCGCAGGTCCCCGGAGGCTGTGTACCAGTTGCGGGTGATACGGTTGGCGGCGGCGCCGATATTGGCGTCGCGCCAACCATTCATTTGCGCTTCGGCCGGCAACGATGCGGCGGCGAATTTTGCTGCAAAGGCCACCGTCGTGATGACATTGCCCATGACGTCGTAGCTGAAACCGGTGACCGCGCCATCGGCATCGACCGCATAGGCGAGGCGGCCGGCGGCATCATAGACCGACCAGTTCGTCCGGTTCGATGCGTGCGATGCGTTAGCGCCGACCTGCGCCTTCACATTGTCATAGGTGAAGTCCCCCGTCGCAATCGCGACCGCATGGCGGATCGTCGAGCGCACATGGCCGATCGCGCCCCATTCGACCTCGCTTTCATAGACATATTCGGTGACATAGCCGGCATTGTCGATGGCGAAGCGCAGCAGACCCTGCCCGTCATAGACATAGTGCGCCCGGCGGTTCGCGCCGGAGCTCGGCGCGGCGGTCGAACGAAGTTCGTCAAAGTTTCCCGCCGCCCAATGGGCCGACGAGGTTTTTGCCGCATATGCGATCTCCTCGACCTTCTGCCCGGCTTTGTCATAGACGATCTCGGTCAGATAGCCCTCGCCGTCGAGGGCGCCGATCAGCAGGCCGTCGCGGTCGTAGAAGCTGCGGCTCACCGTATCGCGCGTGTCGGATGCCGGCAGGACAAGCCCCGTCGGTGCCGCCACCTTGAACGCCGCCAGCTGCCCGGATGTCAGTTTGTTGTAATAGCGGGTCGTCTTCACCAGACGATCTGACGCGTCATAAGCGAATGCCGACACGCTGCCATCGCCGGCGATACTTTGGATCAAGCGCCCGCTATCGTCGTAGATCGCCCAGTTCCAGATGTCGTACCCCGGCGCCGTGGCTGGACGAATATCGCTCATCTCGGCCGCCGCGTTCGGATCGTCGAGCGTCGCAAGCTGCCCCGCTGTCAGAACATTCCCATAGCGTATCGTCGCCGCAACGCGTCCCACGGCATCGTAGCGATATTCGATGATGTCGCCGTATGAATTTACGTCGGCGACCGTCCGTCCGATCTTGTCGTAAAGATGGTAGCTCCTCACGCCTGTCGAATCGATCGTGCGGCGCAGACGGCCATTCTTGTCATAAAGATGGCTGACGGATCGATACGGATCGTAACTGCCGCTCTGCGTCGTCCCGACGAGATCCCCGGCCTTATTATAGCTGTTGACGGTCGTTTGCCCCGACGCCGTCGTGATCGTCGTTGTCAGCGCCGTGTCGTTGAAGACGATCGTCGTTGTACCACCCGCCATATCGGTCGAGGCGACGAGGCGGCCGAGGCCGTCGTACACGAATGTCTCGCCGTTCTGCGGCGCCGTATGGCGGCTTAGCAGGCGACCCGCCTGATCATATGTCGAGAAGCTATGCGAATAGCCTTGCGACGAATCGGTGCCGCCGCCGGGCGTCATATAACCCAGGTTGACCTTGTCGGTCATGTTGCCGCGCGCGTCATAGACCATATAGCTGAACCGAAGGCTCTGCTTGTCGGCGATGGCATTGTGCCAGGCATCCATCGTCGCCTCGCTGGGCGCAGCCGACCCGACCGGATAGTCGTGCTCCGGATATTCGGTGACCGAATAGAGCTCGCCCGTCGCGTGATAGCTATATTGCGCGACGCGCCCGTCGGCGCGGATCTCGTATCGCAGGTGATTTTCGCTGTCGTAAACATAGCGTGTCGTATGCGCGACCGCCGCGCCGCTCGCGTCCGAACCGGTGCGCGTCTCGGTCAAAAGTTCGTTCTTCGCACCATAAGCGCGTGTGACGACATTGCCGTTCGGATCGGTGCTGGTGAGCAGATTGCCGTTTGCGTCATAAGTGTAGCCGGTCACCTTGCCCGCTGCATCGGTGGCGCTCGTCAGATTGCCTGCGGTGTCATAGCCGAACTGCAGCGTCGGCGCGGTCGCACCTGCATGGGCCGGCGGCGCGGTGATCTTGGTCAGTTGATGAAAGGCACCGTCAGGCGTGCTGTTCTTGGTCACCCACGCACCGCCGGCGATCAATTGTTGTCCGTCGCGATAAACGCCCGGGTGGTCGACGTAGAAATAGGCCGCGGCGGTTTCGGCCTGCGCGAAGGTGCGCGTGATCTCGATCCGCGTTTCCTGGGTTGCCGAGAGGCCGGTGACTTTCCAAAGCCCCCCCATATACTGGACCAGCTGGCCGGGCCCCGACACGATGCGAGCGGTGCTGCCGCCCGTGCCCCAGTCGGTCGCCGAGCTATAGAGGCCCAGCGATTGTTCGGTCGCCGAGCCCGCGACGGCCTGAAGGCTGATGCCAAAGGTCAGCGTGTCGCCAGCCGCGACCGCGCCGACGCCTTTGTATACGCCCGACCAGTCGGCCCCCACCGCCGACGTAAATTTTCCGGCGACCTCGCCGCCGATCGAACCCGCCGCCTCCTTGGTGACATAGGCGGGATCGCTGTCCCATTCGAGGATCGATTGGGGCACCAGGCTGCCCCCCATATAGTCGAGCCGCGTGACCTGACCGTCGGGTCCGGTGACGCTGGTATAGTTGGCACCATAGGCGAGGCTGGTAACGCGGGTGCCGCCCGCCGCCACGGTCTGGGTGAGCGTGGCGACGCGTCCCGCGCTGTCGTAGGCGATGGCAAGGCTCGATCCATCGGTCTGGGTGATGGTAGCGACGCGGCGGCTGGAGCCGTCATAGGTGTAAGTGGTGACATAGGTTTTGCCGTCGGCGATGCTGTTGTCGGTCGGGCTCAGGTCAACCGTCACCTGCGTAAGCCGGTTCAGCCCGTCATAGACGTAGCGTGTGCGCGTCAGCTGCTTGTTGATATTGTCCGCTTCGGTGCTGCTGCTCCCATAGTCGGTGTATGTGGTGACGATCGAGGCGATGTTATTCCCGGACCAGCTGTAGTAGATTGAGCTGACCTCGGAGATGCCCGTCGCCGGGTTCACATTGTTGTGATTGGCGGTGGTGATGATCTCGAGCTTGTCGGTGCCCGCGACGTAGCGATAATCGAGCGCATTACCGTCGGTGTCAGCGAGCGCCTTGATCCGGAGCACCGACGCGTCGCCGGCCGACGCCTCATAGGTTTCGGTCACCCGGCTCGATCCGTCGGTCCATACCCAGGTCGCGCCCGACTTGACGAGCCGGTCGTGCGCGCCGTCACCGTCGGTCGCCACATAAGCCGACTGGGCGGCGTTCCAGCTGTAGGTCACGACCGATCCGTCGCCGCCCTGCCTTCGGATCGTGCTGCCCGCCGTGTTCAGCGTCCCCGTTAGCCCGAAGACCCTGCGGGTGGTCGAAAATTGCCATTGATCGCCGTTGTCGCAGTCGCTTACCTCCGCAAGGCTGTTGTAGGTTCGCTGGATCGCCGCATCTGGACCGCGCCCGAGGAGGAATTCGTCCTGCTGCGATATCAGCAGGTTCCCCGTCGCCGCATTGACCGACACCGTTTCGCCGCCTCGCCCCTGAACACCCGATCCGAGTATCCCCGCACCGCTCAGCGTCGCACCTGAACCCCGCGCAAAGCCGGCGCCCGAACCTACAAAAATCGATACCATCGGCGATATACCCCAGCAAAATTTGGCGAGGAGATACCAGCCGATCTGGCCGAGACTCAAACATCCCTCTCCGAGCCATTCCGACGGTTTTCCGGAAAGTTTAGTGGAAATGACAAAATTCGTTGGGACACCCGAAAACGCCATGCCCCACTTCGCCTGGCCTCCCGGGGCGGCGCCTTGGCAAGGTATGAATAGTAGATTGGGGCGCGCCTGATGCAGATCGAACGCCCCGTTTCGGGCACCAAGCCGCCAGCCAGCGCCTCAATGGTTCAAATGGCTAATTCCAGCGAGTTATAATGTCGATGCCCGCGAAGGCGGGAATGACGAGGAATAGCGTGGCACCCTTGTCATTGTGTAAACTTACCTTGACAATTCTTAATTCATATGTCAATGTTCCTTGACTAATTTACAAAGGAGCTTGACCAATGACGATGAATCCCGCGCAGCGCCGCTATATCGGGCGCATGATTCCGCTCTCGATCGCTTATGGTCTCGCCGTGTTCGCCGCGAGCGCGATCATCCCCGACGACGCTGCCGCCACCCCGATGACGGTCGTAGTGGCACTGGTTCCCGCCTTGGCGGTCACCGGCTTTATCTGGGCGATGGGAAGCTATCTTGCCGAACTCGCCGACGAATATGTCCGGCTGCTGGAAGTGCGCAAAGCTTTGGTGGCGACTGGCCTGACGCTTGCGCTCGCCAGCGGGTGGGGCATTTTGGAGCTTTTCACCGACATACCGCGCGTACCGCTCTTCTTTGTCTTTCCTGTCTGGTGCCTCGGGCTGGCGGTTGGCTCACTGGTTAACTGGATGACCATGGGCGAAACGAAAGCAGGCGCATGAGGAATCGCCTGAAGGTCCTGCGCGCCGAGCGCGACTGGAGCCAGGGCGACCTTGCCGAACGGCTCGAGGTATCGCGCCAGTCGGTCAATGCAATCGAGACCGGCAAATACGACCCTTCGCTTCCCCTCGCCTTTCGCATCGCCGACCTGTTCGGCCTGCCGATCGAGGCGATTTTCCTCAGGGACGCATAATCGGCCCGAACCGGCGCGCTGCCCTTGCCGGTGACGGCCTCTCCGGCTAGGGCGGCGGCAGCCGGAAAGGAGCCGTCCCCCATGCTCAAGTCGTTCAATCGCCTGTTCGTCGACCACCCCAAGAGCGTCGATGAAAATTACATCGAGCATTTCGGCGTCGCGTCGAAATTCGGCGTGACGATGATCTATGGCGGCCTTTGCGCGCTGGTCCATGCCGTCGTTCCCGGCTGGTGCATCACCACCGGCAGCGACACGATCAAGCGCCTCAACCACATCATGGTCGAACAGCGGCGCGCCAAGGGGCAGGCCGTGATGCAGATGAGCACGATCGACTGGGTCATCTGAGCCCGGTGGACGCCGCCCCCGATTATCTCGACCGTTCGGGCCGCCCGCGGCTCGCCTATCGTCACACTGCGGGCACTGGCCCGACGATCGTTTTCCTGCCCGGCTATATGTCCGACATGGCGGGGGGCAAGGCGACCGCGCTGTTCGACTGGGCCGCGGCCGAGGGTCATGCCTGCCTGCTCCTCGACTATGCCGGATGCGGCCTGTCGGACGGGTTGTTCGCCGACCAGAGTCTGCTCGACTGGCGCGGCGATGTGCTCGACCTGATCGATGCGAAAGCCGAGGGGCCAGTTATCATCGTCGGATCGTCGATGGGCGGCTGGCTGATGCTGCTCACCGCGCTCGCGCTCGTGCAGCGCGACGGGCCGGGGCGCGTCGCGGGTCTCGTCGGCATCGCCGCAGCGCCCGATTTTACCGACTGGGGTTTCAGCGACGCCGAGAAGGCGATCATCCTCGCCGAGGGCGCGCTGATCGAGGAAACACCGTACAGCGACCAGCCCTATATGACGACACGCGGTTTTTTCCAGTCGGGCGAGGCGAATCGGCTGCTCGATAGCGACATTCCCCTCACCTGCCCCATCCGCCTGCTCCATGGGCAGGAGGATGGCGATGTGCCGCCCGAGATCACCCTGCGCCTGTCGGCCGCCCTCGTCAGCGCCGATGTGCAGGTCACGCTCGTCAAGGGCGGCGACCACCGCCTGTCGCGCGACACCGACATCGCGCTTTTGATCGACACGGTCGCGCGGCTCGCGACCCGATAATCCAAGGAAGAAACATGGCCCGCAGCGACTTTCGTTTCCACCTCACCAAGCGCGTCCGCTATGCCGAGATCGACGCGCAGGCGGTCGTGTTCAACAGCCGCTACCTCGAATATTTCGACATCGGCATTACCGAATATTGGCGCGCGGCGGGGGTCTATGATCGCTGGCCGCATCATGAGAGCCCCGAGTTCCACGTCGCGCGCGCCGAGGTCGATTACAAGGTGCCGATCCTGCTCGACGAGGAAATCGACATCTGCGTGCGCTGCTCGCGCGTCGGCAACAGCTCGATGACCTTTCTGTTCGAGCTGCACGGCGCGGGCAAGGATGATTTGCGCGCGACGGGGCTGGAAGTCAGCGTCCATGTCGCCGAGGCGCAGGGCGCGCCGTCGCCGGTACCACAAGAATTGCTATTCCTGTTCGAAGCGTTTGAAGGCCGCGCGCTTCGCGCCTAATATGGGCGGATGACCAAATATCTTCACACCATGATCCGCGTCACCGACCCCGACGCGACCGTCACCTTCTTCAAGCTGATCGGGCTGGAAGAAACGCGCCGCTTCGACGACGAAAAGGGTCGCTATACGCTGATCTTCCTCGCCGCGCCCGGACAGGGCGACGTCGCCGAGGTCGAGCTGACCTATAACTGGCCGCCCGCCGACGGCAGCGCGGCCGAGGCATATTCGGGCGGCCGCAACTTCGGCCACCTCGCGTACCGCGTCGACGATATTTACGCGACGTGCCAGCGGCTGATGGACGCCGGGGTGACGATCAACCGCCCGCCGCGCGACGGCCATATGGCCTTTGTCCGCTCACCCGACGGCATTTCGGTCGAGCTGCTGCAGGACGGCTATCTCGATCCCGCCGAACCCTGGGCATCGATGCCCAACACCGGCAGCTGGTAAAGTGCGATGCCGGGCCTGTTGATCAACATCGACGTGCCCGACCTTGCCGCTGGTGAGCGCTTCTATACGATGGCATTGGGATTGACGCCCGGCCGGCGTATGGGCGACGGCATCGTCGAGCTGGCCGGTTGCGAGGCGCCGATCTACCTGATCGAAAAGCGTGCCGGATCGACGATCGGCCTCGAAGGCGGCGACTTTCGCCGCTACAACCGGCACTGGACGCCGGTGCATCCCGATTTTTCGGTCGCCGACCTCGATAGCGCGGTGGCGCATGCGCTGGCCGCGGGCGCGATGCAGGAGGGCGAGACATTGGATCTTCCCTATGGCAGACAGGCGATGTTCGCCGACCCGTTCGGCAACGGATTCTGCCTGATCGAGTTCAATAGCAAAGGCTATGACGCCATCGCGACGTGAACGGGCGGATCAAGGCTGGCCGCCGCCCGCTCCGTCTTTGAGGGGCGAGACGCTGGAAAGGACATATCATGGCTGCGCTGGACATAGTCCGTATCCCCGTTCTCAACGACAATTATGTCTGGCTGGTCCATGATCCCGAAAGCAGGGCGACGATGGTCGTCGATCCTGCGGTCGCCGACCCGGTGCTGGAAGCGGCGGCGGAGCGCGGCTGGACGATCACCGACATCTGGAACACCCACTGGCACCCCGACCACACCGGCGGCAATGCGGCGATCAAGGAAGCCGCCAAAGCGTGGGGGGGCTGCACGGTCACCGGCCCCGCGGCAGAATATCCGCGCATCCCCACGCTCGATGTGCAGGTAAAGGGCGGCGACAAGGTCCAACTCGGCGCGCATGTCGCCGACGTCTGGGACGTGCCCGCGCACACCGCCGGCCACATCGCCTATCATTTCGCGAACGAAGCCGCGATCTTCGTCGGCGACACGATGTTCGCGATGGGCTGCGGCCGATTGTTCGAGGGCACCGCCGAACAGATGTTCGCCAACATGCAGAAGCTCGGCACGCTCGACGATGCGACGCGCGTGTATTGCGCGCACGAATATACGCTGTCGAACGCGCGCTTCGCGGTGACGGTCGATCCTGACAATAGCGCGCTCGCCGCACGACTGGCGGCGGTCGAGGCCGCGCGCGCGGCGGGCGAAGCCACCGTGCCGACAAGCATTGGCGAAGAGCGCGCGACCAACCCTTTTTTGCGCGCACCGACCGCCGCCGAACTCGGCCGCATCCGCGCGCTCAAGGACGCCGCCTGATGCCCCGTCCTTCAGCGATCGTTCATTTTGCAACCAATATTCCTGTCCATTCCAAAGGAGATCCCCATGGCGAAGCTCAAGCCGATATGTGCCGCGGCGCTGATGACAGCGACCGCGCCGCTGATCGCAAGCTGCGCACCCGCGGGCTCCGGCGAGCCCGGCGCGGCCGCCCTCACCCCGAAACAGGCCGAGCGGCTCGACAAGCAGCTCGCCGGCAAGGTGCCCGGCGCGCCGGTCCGCTGCCTGCCCAATTATCGCAGCAACGACACGATCCGCGTGTCGGACAGCATCCTGCTTTATCGGTCAGGCGGCAATCTGGTTTATCGCAACGACCTCAAGGGCAGCTGCCCCGGCCTTGCGCGCGATAGCGACATCATGGTCGTGCGGCAGTTCGGATCATCGACCTGCGAGGGCGATTTCTTCCATCTGGTCGACCGGTCGAGCGGCATTCGCGGACCGACATGTGTTTTCGGTGAATTCGTCCCCTATCGCAAACCGGCGGGGGACCAAGGCTGAGCCAAGGTTCAGTCGCAGGCGGGGTCCGGTTTGCGCCGAGCTCTTCGGGTCGCACCCCCGCCTGCTATTGCAAAGCGTCGCCCCCGCGAGGGCCGGGGCCGTAGTCGTGACAACACCGAGAGCGCCGCGTGGACCGGCAGCGGCCCCCGCCTTCGCGGGTGCGACGGTTATGCCTTATACAAGGCCGCGATCTTGTCCTCATAAACCTGCTTCAGCACATGGCGCCGGATCTTCATCGACGGCGTCATCTGTTCATTCTCGATCGTGAAGGCTTCGTCGGCGAAGTCGAACTTGCGGACCTTTTCGATCACCGACAGCTGGCCGTTGACGCGATCGACCGCCGCGCGGATCGCGGCGCGGAACTTCTCATGCTCGCGCAGCCGCTCGAGATCCTTGGGCAGTCCCTCGGCCTCGGCCCATTCGGCCATCCATTCGGGGTCGGGGGCGAGGATGCCGACAAGGTGCGGGCGCTTGTCGCCATAGACCATCGCCTGCAATATTTCGGGCTGGAGCGTCAGCATGCCCTCGACGCGCTGCGGCGAGACATTGTCGCCCTTGTCGTTGACGATCAAATCCTTCTTGCGGTCGGTGATCACGATGCGGCCCTTGTCGTCGATATGGCCGATGTCGCCCGTGTGCAGCCATGCGCCTTTTTCCGGCTCCGCCGGATTTGGCACCAGCACGCGCGCAGTCTCGGCCTTGTTGCGCCAATAGCCCTTCATCACGAGTTCGCCGCGCACCAGTATCTCGCCGTCGTCGGCGATGCGCACCTCGGTGTTCATCAGCGGCGGGCCGACGGTGTCCATCTTGATCCCCGCGCTCGGGCGGTTGCAGCTGATGACGGGTCCCGCTTCGGTCTGGCCATAGCCCTGCAGCAAGGTCAGCCCGATCGAGTGGAAGAACACCCCGATTTCGGGATTGAGCGGCGCGCCGCCCGACACCAGCGCCTTCATCCGGCCGCCGAAGCGTTTCTGGATCTTGGGCCGGAACAATCTGTCGAGGATGATGTCGACCGGCCGGTCGAGCACGCCCAAGCGGCGCTCATAATCCTTTTCGCCGACGCGCAGCGCCTGGTTCAGCATCCAGTTCGCGAGCTTGCCCTGCTTTTCGACCGATTTGATCATCCGCGCGCGGATCACCTCGAACAGCCGCGGCACGACGACCATGATCGTCGGACGCGTCTCCTCGATGTTCGAAACGAGCTTTTCGAGGCCCTCGCTATAATAGATTTGCGCGCCGACCATGATCGGCAGGAACTGCCCCCCCGAATGCTCATAGGCGTGGCTCAATGGCAGGAACGACAGGAACACCTCCTCGTCGCCGATGCCGAAATCATTGACGAGCACCTCGGCCGCGCCGGCGGCATTGTGCAGGATCGCGCCATGATGCTGCATCACCCCGCGCGGTGCGCCGCCGGTGCCGCTGGTGTAGATGAGGCAGGCGGTATCCTCGCGCGTCATCGCGTCACCGCGCGCCTTGGTTTCTTCGAGATACGCCTCGCCGCCCGTGACGAGCGGCGCCCAATCGTGGATCGCGACATCGCCCTGCTGGCCGACGCGCAGGCTCTCCATGCTGATGACGATATGCGCGTCGGAGCGCATCACCGCGGGCATCAGTGCGCGCGCGAGCTTCGCGGTCGACACGATCACCGCCTTGGCGCCGCTGTTGTCGAGGATGTGCTGGTGGTCGCGTTCGGTGTTGGTCGTATAGGTCGGGACGGTGATGCACCCCGCGGCCATGATGCCAAGGTCGGCGATGCACCATTCGGGGCGGTTCTCGCTGACCAGCACGACGCGGTCGCCTTCCTTCAGTCCCAGTTCGCGCAGGCCATGCGCGAGCGCCGAGACCTGGTTCGCGACCTGCCGCCAGCTCAGCGGCTGCCACGCGCGGTCGGCCTTGCGCCACAGGAAGGGATCTTCGCCACCGCGCCCCGCACGGTCGAAGAACATCGCGACCAGACTCGAAAAATGGTCGAGATGGGGGTTTGCCAGCTTCATTCTGCCTCTCTCCAGGGAGTGTCGTTGTTTTTTCTTATCGTTATTGGCCGCATCAGGGTCTGTACTCAATTACAGCGAAGGGATTTGATCAAAATGGCCCATTGCTTCGTCGAGAAGTCTTGAAATATCGACATATTCCGGCGCCTTCTCTCTTCGCACTGAGCCATTTTGCTTCAAACCTCGACGGCGCGGTAATTGAGTACGGACCCTAGCCCTGCGGCGGCGCGCCATCCACTGCCGATGTGCCGGGGCCGCGCGGATCGGCGGCGCCGCGCCAGCCCTCACCGACGCGTTCGACCGCGTTGAGTTTCGAACCGAGGCTGGTCGGGGTGATGCTGTAGCCAAAGGGTTTCATCTTCGCGGCAATCGCCTTGCCGGCGTCGTTGTTCTCGATGATCACACCTTTTTCGCCGAAATAGAGGTTGGGAAGTTCCATCGCCGCCTTTGCGTCGAGCCCCCAATCGAGCACGCCGATCAGCGTCTTGGTGACATGCATGATGATACGCTTGCCGCCCGCCGAACCCACCGCGAGCACGACCTTGCCGTCGGGGCCATAGACGATCGTCGGCGACATCGAGGACAAGGGACGCTTGCCCGCCTCGACGCGGTTCGCGGTCGGCACCCCGTCCTGCGTCGGCGCGAGGTCGAAATCGGTGAGCTCGTTGTTGAGGAAATAGCCGTTGGCGATCAGATGGCTGCCGAAGATGCTTTCGACGGTCGAGGTCATCGACACGACATTGCCCGCCGCATCGGCCACCGCGAAATGGGTCGTTCCCTGTTCGCGCACCGGCGGCGCGGCCGCGCGCGGCTTGGCGCCCGGAGGGGTGCCGGGATCGTAGCGTCCCGCGGCGCCAAAGGGCGAGATGAGCTGGCGGCGCTCGGCGAGATAGGCCTTGTCGAGCAGGCCCTTCACCGGCACGTCGACGAAATCGCCGTCGCCGAGGTAGGCGGCGCGGTCGGCGTAGGAGAGCTGCATCGCTTCCGAGAGCAAGTGCCAGCTCATCGGATTGTCCTTGCCCATCGTCTTCATGTCCCACCCCTCGAGCATGCCGAGGATGCCGAAGACGGTGGTCGCGCCCGACGAGGGCGGGCCCATGCCGCACACCTTGTAGATGCGATAGGTCGTACAGACCGCGGGGCGCTCCTTCGCCTTGTAGGCGGCGATGTCCTGGACGGTGAGCTGGGCCGCGTTGCGCTGTGATTTCGCGACTGCGTCACTGATCGCGCGCGCATTGGCGCCGGTGTAGAAGGCACCCGGACCACGCGCGGCGATGTCGCGCAGCACGGCGGCATAGGCGGGGTTCTTGAGCCGCGTGCCAACCGGTGCGGGTTTGCCGCCCACATAATAGATCGCGCGCGCAGCGGGGAAATCCTTCCACAGCGGCTCGAACTGGACGAGCCAGTTGTAGAGCACCGGCGTGACTTCATAACCCTCTTCGGCGAGTTTGATCGCCGGCTGGAACAGCGCCTTCCATTCGAGCTTGCCCCATTTCTTGTGCGCCATTTCCATCAGGCGCATATTGCCGGGGACGCCCACCGACAGCCCGCCCGGGATCACATCCATATAGCCGCGCGGTTTGCCGTCGGAGCCGAGGAACCGTTCGGGCTTTGCCGCGGCGGGCGCCATTTCGCGGCCGTCGATCGTCGAGATGCTGCCGTCGTCGGCCTTGTGATAGACCATGAAGCCGCCGCCGCCGATGCCGCTCGACTGCGGTTCGACCAACGTCAGCACCGCAACCATCGCGACCGCGGCGTCGGCGGCGGTCCCACCCTGATGCAAAATCTCGCGCCCCGCCTCGGTAGCGCGTGAATCGGCGGAGGAGGTCACGCCCTGCGCCGCGGCGAGCGACGGCAGAGTGAGGGTGACGAGGGCGGCGAGCGGGATGAATCTTTTCAACATGCGCGCGACTTTGGCGTGCGCCTCGGGTCAACGCAAGTCTTGTCCCCCTCCCGCTTGCGGGAGGTGGAGTGACAGGTCGGATGTGCCCCCAGCACATCCTCGATCAGCCGGGGGTGATCGACCTAACACTGGGTGGACAGCGACGGCGCATCCGCCCACCCCGCTACGACTAGCGAGCAAGCTCGCAAGTCTCGCTGCCCCTCCCGCAAGCGGGAGGGGCTATTCTATTTCCCCGTCCCCACCGCATCCGACACGCGCGCAAAACCATCCCGCGCCGCGAGTTTTTCCAGCCCGTGCGCGATCCGTGCCGCAAGGCCGGGGCCCGCATAGACCATCGCCGAATAAATCTGGACCAGCGTTGCGCCCGCGCGGATGCGGTCCCACGCCTGTTCGGCCGACGCGATCCCGCCGGCTGCGATCAGCGGAACCTTGCCCCCGCTGGCGGCGCGGAAATCCTTGACGCGCTGGAGCGCCAGATCGGCGAGCGGCGCACCCGAGAGGCCGCCCGCTTCGCCGGCATGGCGTGAGGCGAGCGCGGGGCGTATGATCGTCGTGTTCGACACGATCACCGCGGCGAGCCCCTTGTCGATCGCCACCGTGACGATGTCGTCGATGTCGGCGGGCTCGAGGTCGGGCGCAACCTTCAGGAAGACCGGTTTTGCCGCGCCCGCAGGCTGCGCCGCCGCGACGCCGTCGAGCAGCGCCTCGAGCGCGCCCTTGTCCTGGAGCGCGCGGAGGCCAGGCGTGTTCGGCGAACTGATGTTGACGGTGAGATAATCGGCGAGCAGCGCCATCGCCGCGGTGCCCTTGGCATAATCGGCGATGCGGTCGGCGCTGTCCTTGTTCGCGCCGATATTGATGCCGAGCGGGACCGGCAGGCCATAGCGGCGCAGGCATCGAATGCGCTCGGCTGCGGCCGCCTGCCCGCCATTGTTGAACCCCATGCGGTTGATCACCGCTTCATCCTCGACCAGCCGGAACAGCCGCGGGCGCGGGTTGCCCTCCTGCGGCAGCGGGGTCAGCGTGCCCACCTCGACAAAGCCGAAGCCGAAGCGCGGCATCACATGGGCGACGCGCGCGTCCTTGTCGAAACCGGGCGCGAGACCAACGGGGTTCGGAAAGCGGATACCGGCCAGCTCGATCGCCAGAACGGGGCTGGTCAGCGCGTGGCGTGCGCGCGGCAACGGTTCGAGCGCGCTGATTGTCAGATTATGCGCCGCCTCGCCATCGGTGGCGTGGACGATCGGGCGGACGAGCGCATAAGCGGCGTCGGTGAGCGAAGCGAAGAGCGACATGGGGCCCGCCATTGCGCGCACGATGACGCTATGGCAAGCCCCGTGCGCATCGGAAAAACCGGGAGAAATTCGTGTCGCATCTTAAAATTATCGCTCGCCTGTCCACGGGCCTCGCCCTGCTCGCTGTGGTGGGCTGTGCGCCGGCTGCAGTGCAAGAAGCGCCGGCCACCGCCGCGCCCGCGCCCGCGCCCGCGCCCGCGCCCGATGTGGCACCGGCTGGAGCGAACCTTGCGCAATTCTTCGACAATTATGACGCCGCGCAGCTGTCGCTGAGCCCGCAGGGCAAGGCATATCGCGGCATTCGCGACGGCGATTATGGCCGCTGGGACGATGTTTCGGACGAGACCGCGGTGGCGAACCACAAGCTGCGGCAGGCCACGGCCGAAGCGATGCAAGGCAGCTTCGATCCCAAGGCGATGCCCGCCGACGATGCGCTGTCGTTCGAGCTGTTCAACGCGCAGGCGGCGCGCGCCGAACGGCTGTTTCCGTTCCGCAAGCACGGCTATCTCTTCGACCAGATGAACGGCGCGCAGAGCCAGATGCCCGCCTTCCTGATCAACATCCACCGCGTCGCCGATGTCGCCGAGGCCGAAGCCTACATCGCGCGCATCCGCGGGCTGGGCCCGATCCTCGACGCGCTGTCCAAACAGTCCGCCGAGCGCGCCGCGAACGGCGTCCAGCCGCCGAAATGGGTCTATGCCTATCTGGTTTCCGACATCGGCAATCTGCAAGGGCCGGACAATGCGGTGGTCGAGGATCTTACCGCCAAGGTCGGCAAGCTCGCCATCGACCCGGCCGAGAAAGCGCGGCTGATCGGCGCGGCAAAGACGGCGTGGAGCGAAAGCGCGGCCCCGGCCTATGGCCGGCTGCTCACCGAGATGAAGCGCCAGCAGGCGAGCGCGCCGACGCAGGACGGCATCTGGCGCCTGCCCGACGGCAAGGCCTATTACGAGGCGCTGCTCGCCAATTATACGACGACCGACATGACCGCAGCGCAGATTCACGACCTCGGCCTGTCCGAAGTCGCGCGCATCCACGGCGAGATGAAGAAGATCATGGCGCAGGTCGGTTTCAAGGGCACGCTGCAACAATTTTTCGCGCATCTGCGCACCAGCCCGCAATATTTTTACACGACGCGCGAGGCCTATCTCGCCGACGTCGACGCCAAGGTGAAGGCGATGGAGGCGCGCCTGCCCGCCTTTTTCAACACGCTGCCCAAGGCGGCGCTGCAGGTGAAGGCGGTCGAGGCGTTCCGCGAAAAGTCGGCGGGCAAGGCCTTTTACTCCTCGCCCTCGCCCGACGGGTCGCGCCCCGGCACCTATTATGTGAACCTCTATGACCTCAAGGACATGTCGAAGACCGAGCTCGAGGCGCTCGCCTATCATGAGGGCGTTCCCGGCCATCATCTGCAGCGCGCGGTGCAGACCGAGCTGACCGGCCTGCCGCCGTTCCGCCGTTTCGGCGGCTTCACCGCCTATACCGAGGGCTGGGGCCTCTATACCGAGGAACTCGCCAAGGACATGGGCTTCTATACCGATCCCTACAGCGATTTCGGGCGGCTCGGCATGGAGTTGTGGCGCGCGTGCCGGCTGGTCGTCGACACCGGGATCCACGACAAGCGCTGGACCCGCGAGCAGGCGATGCAGTATCTCAAGACCAACACCCCCAACCCCGACGGCGACATCGAAAAGGCGATCGAGCGTTATATCGTCTATCCGGGGCAGGCGACCGCCTATCTGATCGGCAAGCTCAAGATCATGGAACTGCGCGGCCGCGCGCAGGCGGCGCTCGGCGACAAATTCGACTTCCGTAGCTTCCACGATGTGGTGCTCGAATCGGGCCCGGTGCCGCTCGACATCCTCGAACGGCGCGTCGACGGATGGATCGCCGCGCAGAAAGGGTGAAGGAAGTTGACGATTGCCGCTTGACGCGCGGGCGCGAAACGCAAATGATTTGTCCCAGATAAAACAAGGCAGCCGGGTCACGGCTGCCAAGGTCTGGGTCTGTCATGTCGGATATTACTTCCTCGCCCGCGGGCGTGGACGGCGCGGCGCCGTTCGAACTGCACTATTTTCCGCCCGATCCCGATCTGGCGGACATGGTGTCCAGTTTCTATTTCGCGCGCGTCAACATGCCGCGCTTTGACGAATATGAGCGCGCCGACCGCCCGCAATTCCGTTTCGTGACCGCCGCCGATGGCGAATATGTCTTCGCCGACGGCCACCGCTCCGTCGTTTGCAAAGCCAATATCGTCGGGCCGACCAGCGGCCGGGTCCGCGCGATCAGCAATTGCCCGACCCGCATGTTCGGATTCGGCATGCTGCCCGCGGGTTGGGCGGCGCTGATGGGCGACGACGCCGAAAAACTCACCGACCGGGCGATGGACGCGGCGGACCTGTTCGGGCCGTGGATCGACGAGGTCGCGGCGGCGCTGGAAAATGCCCCTGACGTCGAGGCGCGGCTGGTGATCGGCAATAATTTCGCGCGCGAAGTGCTGACGCGAAACGAACCCGCGCCTTTGTGGTTCATCCGCACCGTCGATCAGTGGCTGACCGCCTCGGCCTCGCCGCAGGTTCCCGCGCTGGTCGAGGCCACGGGCATGTCGATCCGGTCGGTCGAGCGCATGACGAAGCATTATTACGGCCTGTCGCCGCGGATGCTGGCGCGCAAATATCGCGCTGTCCGCGCCGCATCGGCACTGGCGCGCGGCGAAGGGCTCGATTCGGCGCAGCTTGGCGATGCCTTTTACGACCAGTCGCATCTGATCCGCGAAATCAAGCGCTTCGCTGGCGCCACACCCGGCCAACTGAGCAAGCCGACAAGCTATACCGAGGCGACGACCAAGGGCCGCAAGCAGCTCGCCGGCAAGGTCAGCCCGCTCGTTTCCGAGACCTGACGCGACAAACCTTCGGATTTCCAACCCGGCAAACCCCGGCGATCTTGCGCCCGGCGCCGTGTTAACGATCAAAAATTACCTGTCCCGTCGTTTTGGCGTTTTCGTCCAATCGCGAATCATCGCGTCGGCATAATCCCCCCTTGCGACCCAGAAGAGCTCATCCTCTGACGAGGACTTGAGACCTTCATCTTGGCACTCATTTGGCTTCGGCCGGATGGGTGCCTTTTTTTCTTGGGCGCCGCGTAGCGCCCGTTGGTTGCACCGCGCAAAAGCTTTCCCTATATAAGTGGAACGATTTACTCCACTTAAGAATCGTTCGCAACTGCGACGGAAAAGAACAATGCGCCTGTCCAACCTTGCCGATTATGCCGTGGTGCTGATGAGCGCCGCCGCCCGCCAGTGCGGATCGGTTCCGATTCATGCCGGCATGCTGGCCGAGCAGACGGGGATTCCGGGACCGACCGCGCAGAAGCTGGTGAGCCAGCTCGCGCGCGCCGGGCTGCTCGTCGCCTCGCGCGGCAGCGGCGGCGGGGTGCGGCTTGCACGGCCCGCGGCGGCGATCAGTGTTGCCGATATTATCGAAGCGGTCGAAGGACCGATCGCGCTGACCAGCTGCGTCGCCGAAGGGCGGCACGATTGCTCGCTTGAGGGCAGCTGCAAGGTGCAGCCGCATTGGGGCGTCGTGAACGGCGCGGTGCGCGGGGCGCTGGCCGAGATCAGTTTGGCGAGCCTTTCCGTCGCCCCCGCGAAGGCGGGGGCCGCTGTCGGTTTGCACAGCGGCGATGGCGTAAACCCCCCTGCGGCCCCCGCCTTCGCGGGGGCGACGAGATAGATATGACCGACAACACCGAACTTCCCGTGAAAGACCAGGCCGCGCACGACGCCGCGGCGAAGGCCGCCGATTATGAGCATGGCTGGTCCTCGACCATCGAGACCGACTTCGCGCCCAAAGGGCTGACCGAGGGTACGGTCCGCTTCATCTCGGCGAAGAAGAACGAGCCCGAATGGATGCTCGACTGGCGGCTGAAGGCGTTTCGCCATTGGCTGACGATGGAGACGCCCGACTGGGCGAAGCTCAATGTGCCGCCGATCGATTATCAGGACGCCTATTATTATGCGGCGCCGAAGCCGAAGCCCAAGCTCGGCAGCCTCGATGAGGTCGATCCCGAGATTCTCGAAGTCTACAAGAAGCTGGGCATCCCGATCGAGGAGCAGAAGGTGCTCGCGGGCGTCGAGGGCGCGCGCAAGGTCGCGGTCGACGCGGTGTTCGACAGCGTCAGCGTCGCGACGACCTTCCGCGAGGAGCTGAAGCGCGCGGGGGTGATCTTCCTCTCGATCAGTGAGGCGATCCGCGAATATCCCGAGCTGGTGAAGAAGTGGCTCGGCAAGGTCGTGCCGATGCACGACAATTATTTCGCGACGCTCAATTGCGCGGTCTTTTCGGACGGGACGTTCGTTTACGTTCCCGAAGGCGTGCGCTGCCCGATGGAGCTCAGCACCTATTTCCGCATCAATGCCGAGAATACGGGGCAGTTCGAGCGGACTTTGATCATCGCCGACAAGGGGGCGTATGTCTCCTACCTTGAAGGCTGCACCGCGCCGATGCGCGACGAGAACCAGCTCCATGCCGCGGTGGTCGAACTCGTCGCGCTCGACGATGCCGAGATCAAATATTCGACGGTGCAGAACTGGTATCCCGGCAATGCCGAGGGCCTCGGCGGCATCTATAATTTCGTGACCAAGCGCGCGCTGTGCCAGGGCAAGCGCAGCAAGGTGTCGTGGACGCAGGTCGAAACCGGCAGCGCGATCACGTGGAAATATCCGAGCTGCGTGCTGAACGGCGACGACAGCGTCGGCGAATTCTATTCGGTCGCGGTGACCAACAATTACCAGCAGGCCGACACCGGCACCAAGATGATCCACAATGGCAAGCGCACGCGCTCGACCATCGTCAGCAAGGGGATCAGCGCGGGCAAGTCGAACAACACCTATCGCGGATTGGTGCGGGTCGCGCCGAACGCCGAAGGCGTGCGGAACTTCACCCAGTGCGACAGCCTGCTTTTGGGGTCGCTCAGCGGCGCGCACACCGTGCCGTACATCGAAATCCGCAATCCCTCGGCGCAGGTCGAGCATGAAGCGACGACGAGCAAGATCAGCGACGATCAGCTTTTCTACGCGATGCAGCGTGGACTGGGGCAGGAAGAGGCGGTGGCGCTGATCGTCAACGGTTTCGCCAAGGAAGTGCTGCAGCAGCTGCCGATGGAGTTTGCGGTCGAGGCGCAGAAGTTGCTCGGAATCAGCCTTGAGGGGAGTGTTGGGTGACGCTGCTTTCCAATATTTTCGGCTATGCTTGGACAGTCGCCCTCCTCATTGGATGGGTCATTGTTACCTACATGTTCGTTCAAGTGGCGATTAAGGGCAGATTCTGGTCTTGGCGCCGAAAAGCGAATGGCAAAACCTGGCCACCGGTCCGCGCTGAAACGCCCGTCCGCTTCTGGGTAGTTTGGTTTTTCATGGCGGGGCCGTTCTTGTTCATCACACTCATGCTCGTAGTCGGCCTCAGCGCTTCGCTTGCGGAAAGATTCTAATGCTTAAGATCGAAAACCTCCACGCCACCGTTGCCGACAAGCCGATCCTGAAGGGGCTGTCGCTCGCGATCAATGCGGGCGAAATCCATGCGATCATGGGGCCCAATGGTGCAGGCAAGTCGACGCTGTCCTATGTGCTCGGCGGACGGCCCGGCTATGAGGTCACCGAGGGATCGGCCACGTTCGACGGACAGGATCTGCTCGACATGGAGCCGCACGAGCGCGCCGCTGCCGGCCTGTTCCTCGGCTTCCAGTATCCGGTCGAAATCCCCGGCGTGTCGAACGTCCAGTTCCTGCGCGAAAGCCTGAACGCCCAGCGCAAGGCGCGCGGGTTGGAGCCGCTGTCGGGCGGCGATTTCCTGAAGCTCGCGCGCGAGAAGGCGGGGCTGCTCAAGATGGACATGGACATGCTCAAGCGCCCTGTGAACGTCGGCTTTTCGGGCGGCGAGAAGAAGCGCAACGAGATGGTGCAGATGGGGATCATCGACCCCAGGCTCGCGATCCTCGACGAGACCGACAGCGGCCTCGACATCGACGCGCTGCGTACCGTCGGCGACGGGATTAACAGCATTATGCGGCGGCCCGACAAGGCGGTGCTGCTGATTACGCATTACCAGCGGTTGCTCGACTATGTGCAGCCCGATTTCGTCCATGTCCTTGCGGCCGGGCGGATCGTGAAGTCGGGTGGGCCCGAGCTGGCGCGCGAGCTTGAGGCGCATGGCTATGCGGAGATCGCGGCGTGATGATTTTCGCGCACCCTGTTTTCCATCGTCATGCCGGACTTGATCCGGCATCCATGACCGCATGGACCCCGGATCAAGTCCGGGGTGACGAAGTGTGGGAGATCGCCGCTTGACGACCGCCACCCTCCCCTCGCGCCGCGACGAAGCATGGCGTTATAGCGACATCGACGCGGTCACAGCGGCGTGGCCGCTACCAGCGCCCGAGAGCATCATCGTGCCCGCGGGCGGCGATTTCAAACGCGCGATTGTGCAGGATGTTGGCGGCATTCATCAGATCGAGATGTCGCTCGGCAAGGGCGCTGTCGCTTCGCTGCATGTGCTGAACATCGGCGGCGCCTATGGCCGCATCGAACTCGCGGTCACGCTGCACGAGGGCGCGGACTTCACCCTTGGCGCGGCGCAGATCGGTGGCGGGGAACAGAATCTCGAGATCATCACCACCGTCACCCATGCCGAACCCGGCGCGACGTCGCGGCAGGTCGTGCGATCGGTGCTCGGCGGCACCGCGACCGGCACCTATCTCGGCAAGGTCGCGGTGGCGCGCGATGCGCAGCAGACCGACAGCGCGCAGGATGTGAAGGCGATGCTGCTCGAGCGCAGCGCGACCGCCAACGCCAAGCCCGAGCTCGAAATCTTCGCCGACGATGTGAAATGCGCGCATGGCTGCGCCATCGGCGAACTCGATCCGATGGGGCTCTATTATCTCCAGTCGCGCGGGCTTCCGCCGGGCGAAGCAAAGAAGCTGATGTTGCAGGCGTTCGTCGCGGGCGTGTTCGATGGCGCCGAGGATGCGGCGCAGTTGCAGGAACTGGCGTTGGCGAAGCTGGGGGAATTGGTGTGAGCGTCGCGACAGCCACCGACATGCCCTCCCCCAACCCCTCCCGCCTGCGGGAGGGGGACATCAGGGCCGACTTCCCCGGGCTCACCCCCGGCTGGCATTATCTCGACACCGCCGCGACCGCGCAGAAGCCGCAGGCGGTGATCGATGCGACGGTAAATGCGATGGGCCGCGACTATGCGACGGTGCATCGCGGCGTCTATGCCCGCTCGGCCGATATGACGCTCGCTTATGAAACGGCGCGGCGGCGGATCGCGGCGTTTATCGGCGCGCGCGAGGAGCAGGTGGCGTTCGTGCGCGGCGCGACCGAGGCGATCAACCTTGTCGCCTATTCGCACCCCAGGAAGGGCCGCGTGCTGCTGTCGGTGCTCGAGCATCACAGCAATATCGTGCCGTGGCAGCTTGCCGGCTGGCAGGTCGATGTCTGCCCGCTGACCGCCGACGGGCGCATCGACCTCGATGCCGCCGAGAAGCTGCTCACCCCCGAACACAATATGGTCGCCTTTGCGCATGTGTCGAACGTGCTCGGCAGCCCGCTCGACGTCGCGCGCGCGGCGGAACTCGCGCATCGCGTCGGTGCCGAGCTGCTGATCGACGGCTGCCAGGCCGTGCCGCGGCTGCCCGTCGATGTCGCAGCACTCGGCTGCGACTATTATGTCTTCTCGGGCCACAAGCTTTACGGCCCGACCGGCATCGGCGTGCTGTGGAGCAACAAGCTCGACACGCTGCCGCCGTGGCAGGGCGGCGGGTCGATGATCGACCGCGTGACCTTCGAAAAGACGACCTATGCCCCCGCCCCGACGCGTTTCGAGGCGGGCACGCCCGCGATTATCGAGGCGATCGGGCTCGCGGCGGCGGTCGATTATGTCGAGGCGATCGGCATCGATGCGATCCACGCGCATGAGGTCGCGCTGGTCGGCTCCTTGCGCGAGGCGCTGGCGCGGCGGAACAGCATCACCTTGTTCGGTCCCGAAAACAGCGCCGGAATCGTAAGCTTTTCGATGGCGGGGGTTCATCCGCACGACATCGCCACTATCTTGGATGAAAGCGGGGTCGCGATCCGCGCCGGGCACCATTGCGCACAACCGCTGATGGAGCATCTGGGTGTACCCGCGACCGCGCGCGCGAGTTTCGGTGTGTACAGCAATGACGACGATGTGGCGGCGCTGATCGAGAGCCTGTCGCGCGTCGAAAGGATTTTCGGATGAGCGAGGACCGCATGATCAAGGTCGAGGAAGTGGAAAGCGTCGAGGCCCCGCCGAAGGCGCGCGTCGCGGATGCCGAGACGGCGCCCGAGAAGCTGGAGCGCAAGCGCGACTATCTGGAAGGGTTCCTCGCGGCCAAACCCGCGGCGGTCGATCCGCACGCGGTCGGCGGCGATTTGTACGAAGCCGTGATCAATGCGCTGAAGGATATTTTCGATCCGGAGATTCCGGTGAACATCTACGACCTTGGGCTGATCTATAATGTCGAGATCGACGAGGGCCATGTCGTCGTGACGATGACGCTGACCACGCCGCACTGCCCGGTTGCGGAGTCGATGCCCGCCGAGGTCGAACTGCGCGTCGGCGCGGTCCCCGGGGTCGGCGATGCCGAAGTCAATCTCGTCTGGGATCCGCCGTGGTCGCCGCAGAATATGAGCGACGAAGCGCGGCTCGAACTGGGAATGTTGTGATGACCGAAACCAAGACCCGCACCCGCCCCGCCGCGGTGACGCTGACCCCGAATGCCGAGGCGCGCGTCGCCGCGCTGATGGCGGCCGCGCCCGAGGGCGCAATCGGCGTCAAGCTGTCGACCCCGCGCCGCGGCTGCTCGGGGCTTGCCTATTCAGTCGACTATGTGACGAGCGAAGAGAGGTTCGACGAGAAGATCGAGACCCCCGGCGGCGTCTTCTACATCGACGGCGCGTCGGTGCTCTATCTGATCGGCAGCGTGATGGACTGGGTCGAGGATGATTTCGCCGCGGGCTTCGTGTTCGAGAACCCGAACGCCAAGGGCGCGTGCGGCTGCGGCGAGAGCTTTACCGTCTAAGGCGCTTTTCCGCGCGAAATATGGTATGATCCCCGCATCGGGGGAGGTTTGCCATGACGCGCATTTTCTACCTGCTTTACGCCGCGATCGCTTATGCGATTTTCCTCGCGGTATTTCTGTATCTTATCGCCTTCGTCGGCAATCTGCCCGGCGCCCCGCTGACCGTCGATCGCGGGCCGGAGTCGATGCTCGCGGTCGCGCTGCCGGTCAATCTGGCGCTGATCGCGCTGTTCGGATTGCAGCATAGCGTGATGGCGCGGCCCGCGTTCAAGGCGGTATGGACGCGGCTCGTGCCACAGCCGATCGAGCGCGCTACCTTCGTGATGATGACGAACCTCGTGCTCGTCCTCCTGTTCCTCGGCTGGCATCCGATGACGGCGCCGGTGTGGACGGTGGAGAATTCGGCCGGCGCGGCAATATTGTGGGGGCTGTTCGGACTTGGCTGGGCGATCGTGCTCGTCAGCACCTTCCTGATCAATCATTTCGAGCTGTTCGGGCTGCAGCAGGCGTGGTTCGCGTGGCGGGCGCGGACCGATGCGAAGCCGGTGCTGCACCAGCCCTTCTTCTACAAGCTGGTCCGCCATCCGCTCTATGCCGGTTTCTTCCTCGCCTTCTGGGCAACGCCCGCGATGACCGCGGGGCACCTGCTGCTCGCGCTCGGCATGTCGGCCTATATGCTGATCGCAATCCAGCTCGAGGAGCGCAATCTGGTCGATACCTTCGGCGCCGATTATCTCGCCTATCGCGAAACGACGCCGATGCTCGTTCCCGGCACCGGTGGCCGCAAGACCTAGCGGCAGGCCGACCAACCCACCGTCCGCACCGCCATGTCGAGGTGGAAATGGTCGGCGTGCGCGCGGTTATAGTCGGGCGACAGCACCGTGCCGAACAGGCCGCACGATCCGTCGCGGACCTCGCGCAGAAAGTCCCGGCGGACGTCGGCATCGTCCCAGTCGTTGACCAGCGAGATGCGCGTGCCGTCGGCGAGGATGAAGGCCGAAATGTCGATCGCGTTGGCGGTCGAATGCTCGCTTTGCGCCTGGCGCCCCGCGATCTTGCGGCAGTTGTAGCTGCCGAGATTTTCAAGCGCGACGACCTTTTGCCCGAAATGCTTCTCAGCGAGCGGCTGCACGACATCGCGGTTCCACAGCGCCATCGCGGCGGTCACCGCGCAGCCCGGCCCGGCGTTTGCCGGCCGCATCGTCGGCACGAAACTGTTGCCGGTCAGGATCATCCGCTGGCTTGCGCGGCACATCCCATCGCCGACCACCGGCCGGCGCAGATAGCCGGCCCCGGCGCGGTCGAAAGCGGCGAAGCAGGCGGCGTCATCGTCGACGAACCCCGTCAGCTTGCGGTGCGTCGCCCAGCCTTGCGGGTGCGCGAATTCAAAGCGCGCGGTCGGGATATGTTCGGGATGGTCGCGCACCCACTGCATCCCGCGGATCGCGCCGAAGGCCAGCAGCACCGCGACGCCGAACCAGATCAGATAGGGACGAAGGCTTTTCACCCCTCCTTAGTGGGGTGCCCGGCGCCGCGACACAATGGTCAGGACGGCGGTCAGGAGGGGCGCCGCGCCAAAGCGCTTTCGACTCCGGCAGGGCTGTTCGCCGCTCCCTCGGTCCCGAGCGCCCCCAGCTCGCCCGCCGCGCGCGCCTTGCGGCCATAGACGACCTCGAACAATGGCCCGGCCATCACCGTGGTGACGATCGCCATCAGCACCATGATCGAAAAGAGCGTGGGGCCGATGATCCCCTTTTGCAGCCCGATATTGATGATGATGAGCTCCATCAACCCGCGCGCATTCATCAGCGCACCGATGCCGAGCGCGGTGCGATTATCCTCACCCGCCAGCCGCGCGGCGAGCCAGCAAGCACCGAACTTGGCCGCGATCGAAACCGCAAGAATGGCAAGCGCAAGCGCGAGCAGCTCGAGGCTGTTCACGGTGTCGAGCCGCGTATTGAGGCCCGAATAGGTGAAGAAGATCGGCACCAGCAGGATCGTGATCGGCTCGACCTTGCGCTTGATCTCCTCGGTCAGCTTGCCGCGCGGCATGCAGACGCCAAGAAGGAATCCGCCAAACACCGCGTGGATGCCGGCGGCGTCCATCGCGAAGGCCGACAGCGCAAAGAGCATCAGGATGATCGAGAACATCGTCGAGGTCATCTCGCCCTTCGCCTCGACCATGCGGCCGAGCGGCGCGAGCAGCGGACGTCCCGCGAAGATCATGAAGAGCGCGAAGCCGAGGCCACCGACCAACGCGAGCAGCGCGATTCCCGGTCCGCCACCGAAGGTGGCGAGCACGATCGCGAGCACGCACCACGACACCGCGTCGTCGAACGCGCCCGCGGTCAGGGTGAGGGTGCCGAGCGATGTATCGGCAAGGCCGCGTTCGTTGATGATCCGCGCGAGCATCGGAAATGCCGTCAGCGCGATGCACGCGCCCATGAACAGCGTCGCGCTGCTCTGGCTCAGGCCGGCTGTGAACAGCCCGGGGATGTCGAGCAGGAAGGGGGTGATCAGCACCGCGAGGAGGAATGGCGCGATGATGCCCGCCGCCGATACGCCGGCCGCGCTCTTCGCCTTGGACTGGAAATGGTCGAGCCGCAGCGTGGTGCCGATGAGGAACATGTAGAGCCCGACCCCGAGCTGCGCGCAAACATAGAGGATGTTGCGCGTCTCCTTCGGGAAGAGCGCTGCCTGCAGATCGGGGAAGAAGAGGCCGAGCAGCGACGGGCCGAGCAGCACGCCAGCGATCATTTCGCCCACCACCTGCGGCTGGCCGAGATATTTTTTCGCCACCCAGCCGACGATACGGCAGACGAGCAGGATCACCGCGACCTGCAGGAAGAAATGGATGCTGTAGTCGGTCGGCGTATAGCTTCGCGCGGTGGTCGTCGCGGGGCCATGAGCACCGATGATGTCGCCAACAGCGCGCAGGAGCTCGCCCCAGAAATCCGTCATCATGCCTCTCCCACTGCGACTCGTCGAACCTTGCAAGGTCCCGACCCCTGATCAGGAAAAATTGATAACGCTCACAAATCCATATTTCCAGCGGTTTCTACCCGACTGGCAAGACCGCCAAAGCCCTAGGGTCCAGACCCTAGCCGAGTGGAACGAAGCTCACCGTCAGCCCGTCCTTCGGGCGCGGGATCGGCAGCACCTGCCACTGGGGCTCATAATTATCGGCGACGACGATGCGGTGTGTCGTGATGACATGGTGGAAAAAGATCTTCGCCTGCATGTAAGCGAAATGCAGCCCCAGGCACATGTGCGCGCCGCCACCGAACGGCACCCAGGCATATTTGTGCCGCTCGCGCGCGACCTCGGGCGAAAAGCGCATCGGGTCGAACTTCGCCGGCTCGGGCCAATGCTCTTCCATCATATGCGTAAAAGCGGGGCTGACCCCTACCGAGGTGCCCGCCGGAATGCGATAGCCGCCATATTCGAAATCCTTGAGCGCGCGGCGCGGGAAGCTCGGCACCGGGGGCACGAGCCGCAGCGCTTCCTTGAACGCCCATTCGGTCATTTCGAGCTGGCCGAGGCTGTTGTGCCCGACGCCCTCGCCCGCCGGCGCGACCGCGAGCATTTCCTCGCGCAGCCTGTCCTGCCATTCGGGATGCTTCGCGAGTTCCCAGACGAGCGAGGTGATCGAGCTGGTGATGGTGTCGTGCGCCGCCATCATCAGGAAATTCATATGGTCGACGATCGCCTCGGCGGAGAGATATTCGCCGTCATCGCCCTGCGCGCGGCAGATCTGGCTGAAAATATCCTCGCCCGCGCCGCCCCGCCGTTCGGGCACCATGCGGCCGAAATAGTCGACGAGATAGGCGCGGCCCTTCGCGCCGCGGCCCATCGCGGTGAAGGGCAGCGGGCGGCGGACGACGCCGATCGACGCCTGCACCATGTCGACGAACGCCTTGTTGACCTTGTCGGCCTCGGGCCCGAACGGGATTCCGAGGAAGCTGGTCGCGGCAAGGTCGAGCGTCAGCTCCTTGATCGCCGGATAGAATTTGAAGGTCTTTCCGCTCCACTGGCCGATGCGGCCCTTGATGCCCTCGTTCAGCGAGTCGGCATAGTGACGCATCGGTTCGGGTTTGAACGCGACCGACAATATCTTGCGGTCGGCGCGGTGCTTTTCGAAATCCATCAGCATCAGCCCGCGCGGGAAGACGAGGTTGAGCACCGGTCCCCAGCCCTGTTCGGACGAGAAGATCTTCTCGCGGTCGAACATGACGAGTTCGTTCGCCTCGGGACCGTGGAGCGCGACGCTGCGCCCGCCGAAGCTGTTGTTGCGATAGACGCGGCCATATTTGGCGACCATGCGATTGGTGAAGCCGCGGTAATCGCCGAGCTGTTCGAGCGTGTTGCCGATCACCGGCATGCCGTCCTCGCCCGGGATATGATCGAGCACATGGTCGGGATTGCGCGGCAGCCAATGCTGCGTTTCGGGGCCGAACCGGGCCTCGGGCCATTTGATATTCGTGGGCGCGTTCATCGGGTCAAAATCCTCGTCCGTCCTGCGATTGGCCATGCGTAACGCACTACTGACATTGATGCAAGTAACGCCGCTTCCCGCGCAGGGCACCATTCACCGCAAATTCAACTCGACTCGTGCAGCGTCAGGGTCATGATGGCCGGTCCGCACCGACCCGGATGAAGGAATGGCTCGATGCCCAAGAGTTTGATGTTCAGGCGTTTCAGGCGTCCCCTTTCCGTCGCACTCGGCGCGCTCGCGACGACGACGCTCGGCGGCTGCTATTATGGCGATGTCTATGGGTCGAGCTACGCCTCGGGCGGCGACTGCGCCGCGCGCTATGGCAACGCCTATTACGACTATGACGGTTATGCCTATGACGATGGTTATGGCTATGACTGCTATGACGCGTCGGACTATGGCGGCGGCTTCGTCCAGATCGGCTTTGGCGGCGGCTGGTACGACAATTATTATTACCCCGGATACGGGACGTGGATGTTCGACAATTACCGCAACCGCTATCCGCTGCGCGGCCAGTATCTGAACTATTGGGGCGGGCGCCGCGCCTGGTGGAAGCATCATGGCGGGCGCGGCGACGGGCATCCGGGCCGCCCTGGCTGGAACCGCGGCGATCGCGACAATGACGGTCCGCGCGGCACGCGGCCCGGTCGTCGCCCCGGCGACGGCAGCACGGACACGCCGCCGGTAACCGGAAATCCCGGGCGCCCCGATCGCGGGCCCGGCTGGGTCCGCCCGCGCCCGGAACCGCAGGGCGACGGCAGTGCCGGCCGCCCGCGGCCGATCCGCAACCTGCCGGCAACCGAACCCGGCGAGGTCTTTTCGACCCCGCGCACCGGTTCGGACATTCGCCGCACACCGCGCCCGCGCGCCGCACCATCGGCGATGCCCGACCGCGGCCCGCGGGCCGACCGGCCCGCGCCGGCCTATCGCCAGCCACCCGCGACGCAGTCGGCGCCGGCCGTGCGCAGCGCGCCGGAGGTGCGGAGCGCCCCCGAACCGCGCCCGGCGCAAGGGGGCCGCGCCCATAGCGACCGCGCCAACGACGCGCGCCCCGATTGACGCATCAGGCCGGCGGCGCGGCCTCTGTCGCCGGCTGATCCTTGACACCGGTCGAAACCACCGTCGCGGCGACAAGATCGCCGATGACGTTGAGCGTTGTGCGGCACATGTCGAGGAAACGGTCGACGCCCAGGATCAGGCCGATGCCCTCGGGCGGCACCCCGACCGATGCGAGGATCAGCGCGATCACCGGCAAGGATCCGGCGGGCACCCCCGCGGTGCCGATGCCGCCCAAAATGCAGACGAGCATCACGAAGATCTGCTGTTGCAGCGTCAGGTCGATCCCGAAGAATTGCGCGAGGAAGAGCACCGTCACGCCTTCGAACATCGCGGTGCCATTCTGATTCGCGGTCGCGCCGATCGTCAGCACGAAGCGCGCCACCCGGTCGGGCAGGCGCAGCCGGTCGGACGCGACGCGCAGCGAGGTGGGCAGCGTCGCGTTCGATGAGGCGGTCGCGAAGGCCATGACAAAAGCCTCCTGCGTTTCGCGGAAAAAGGCGACGGGCGACTTTTTCGCAAAGGTCCTGAGGATCAGCGGGAAAACGACAAACATCTGCAAGCCCAGCGCCAGCAGCACGACCCCGACATAGGCCGACAGGCGGATGATCAGGTCCCAGCCGAACTGCGCAGCGAGGTTGAACATGAAACAGAAGATGGCGATCGGCGCGAGCTGGATGACGAGGCCGATCAGCTTCATCACCACCGCGAACACGCCCTCGACCACCGTCTTCAGCGCTTTGGTCTCGCGGGTTTGCACGAGCATCAGGCCGATCCCGAAGAAAAGCGCGAAGAACATGACGGCTAGCACGTCGTTCTCGCCCATCGCGGTGAAGAAATTGCTGGGGATGATCGCGACGATCGCATCCACGCCGGTCTTGGACTCGCCGGCGCGTTCGGCGATCGCCCTTGCCCCTTCCGCGCCTTCGGCCATCAGCGTGCGCGCCAGCGCGGGGTCCACCCCCGCGCCCGGCTGGAGCAGGTTGACGAGGGCCAGGCTGATCGCAACCGACACCGCCGACACCAGGACCGTGTATATCAGGGTGCGGATGCCGACCGATTTCAGTGCCCGCACCTCCCCCATTTCGGCGACGCCGACGATGAGCGCCGATACCAGCAGCGGGATGACGAGCATGAACAGCAGGCGCAGGAAAATCTGCCCGAGCGGCCCGGTAACATAGGTGACGATCGTATCGACCCACGGCGCCCCGGCGGCGCCATAATGGGCAGCGAGCCCGGCGAGCAAGCCTGCGACGAAACCGATGAGCATGCGCCATTGCAGCCGCCGGGCGCGCAATTCGTCGCCGCCTGCCGCACTGGCCGTTGCCGCTTTCGCCATGGCTCAGCTCCCTTGCTCGCCCCCATGGACGGCCGGAAGCCGCGCGTTATGCGTTGTCGGCCGCCGGCTTGCTCTCACCCTCCTCCATGTCATCACGAAGATCGAGCCCGCGGGTTCCATGGTGCGGCGTATGGGCCGGGGCGTGCGGCCGCTCGAGGTCGGGCGGTTCGGGTGCTTCGAGCATGCCTTCCCACTTGGTGATGACGCTGGTCGCCACCGCATTGCCGACGACGTTGGTCGCGGTGCGGCCCATGTCGAGGAACTGGTCGATCGCGAAGATCAGCGCGACCCCCTCGACCGGCAGGTCGAACATCGCGAGCGTCGCGGTGATGACGACGAGGCTCGCGCGCGGCACCGCGGCGATCCCCTTCGACGACACCATCAGCGTCAGCAGGATCAATATCTGCTGCGTGATCGACAGCTCGATGCCATAGGCCTGCGCGATGAAGATCGTCGCGAAGCTCGCGTACATCATCGATCCGTCGAGGTTGAAGCTGTAGCCCAGCGGCAGCACGAAACCCGAGATACGGCGCGGCACGCCGAAGCGGTCGAGCTGTTCGAACAGCTTGGGCATCGCGGCTTCGGACGAGGCGGTCGAGAAGGCGATCAGCAACGGCTCACGGATATAGCGGATCAGCGAGAAGATGCGTCGACGCAGGAAGATCGCGCCGATGCTGAGCAGGATGACCCACAGCACGAAGAGCGACAGATAGAATTCGGTGACCAGCTCGGCATAGGTGGCGAGGATGCCGAGGCCATATTTGGCGACGACGCCCGCGAGCGCGCCGAACACCGCGATCGGCGCCAGACGCATCACATAGCCGGTTATCTGGAGCATCAGTTCGGCAAGCGCCTCGGCGCCGCGCACCAGCGGCTTGCCCTTTTCGCCGATCGCGGTGAGGCCGACACCCGCGAACAGCGCGAAGACGAGGATCTGGAGGACGTTGTTGTCCGCCATCGCCTGGAAGATATTCTTCGGGAAGACATGCTCGATAAATTCGAACAGATCGAGCTTCTTGACCTCGCCTACCTCGGCGATCGAATGCGTTCCGACCGTGAGGTTCAGCCCCGTGCCCGGCTCGAAAAAATTGACCATGATCAGGCCAAGGCTGATCGAAATCAGGCTCGCGAGGATAAACCAGGCAATGGCGCGCGTCCCGATGCGGCCGAGCGCCGAGCTGTCGCCCATATGCGCGATACCCGCGACCAGCGTGCCGAGAATCAGCGGCGCAACCACCAGCTTGATCAGGTTGAGGAAGATGGTCGAGAGCAAGGTGAAGCTCCGGAGCCAATATTCGAAAGCCTGGCTGTCGGCGGGGACATACACCCGCACCAGATAGCCGGTGATGACCCCCAGGATCATGCCGATCAAAATATACAAAGTCAGGCGATGGCCCATAAATTACTCCCCTGTCCCGCTATCGCGGGTCTTTATGGAAGCGGGGGTAACAGCCCGACGCGCCGCGGGCAATCGCCCGATGCCCGCCCGCGACCTTTAGCCGCACTGGGCGCGGTGGAGCAGTTTATGGTCGGCGAGGACGAGCGCCATCATCGCCTCGACCACCGGGGCGCCGCGGATGCCGACGCAGGGGTCATGGCGCCCCTTGGTGACGATGTCGGTCGCCTCGCCCGCCTTGTTCACCGTCGGAACGGGGGTCAAGATCGAGCTGGTCGGCTTGAACGCAACGCGGACGACGACTGGCTGGCCGGTCGAGATACCGCCCGCGATACCGCCGGCATTGTTCGAAAGGAAATCGGGGCGATTGCTGCCGTCGGTCGCGGGGCGCATCGGGTCGGCATTTTCTTCGCCGCGCAGCCGCGCGGCGGTGAAGCCGGCGCCGATTTCGACGCCTTTCACCGCGTTGATTCCCATCATCGCGGCGGCGAGGTCGCTGTCGAGCTTGGCATAGATCGGCGCGCCCCAGCCTGCGGGAACGCCGCTGGCGGCGCATTCGATGACCGCGCCGAGCGAACTGCCCGCCTTGCGCGCGGCGTCCATCAGCCCTTCCCAGCGCTGCGCCGCGGCGGGATCGGGGCAGAAAAAGGGATTGCGATCGATTTCCTCGAGATCGAAGTTCGCGGGATCGATCGCATCGCCGCCGATTTCGGCGACCCACGCGTGGATATGCACTTCGGGGATCACGAGCCGCGCGACGCCGCCCGCGGCGACGCGCGCCGCGGTTTCGCGTGCGCTCGACCGGCCGCCGCCGCGATAATCGCGGATGCCATATTTCGCGTCGTAAGCGTAATCGGCGTGGCCGGGACGATAGGCCTGCGCGATGTCGCCATAATCCTTCGATCGCTGGTCGACATTCTCGATCATCAGGCTGATCGGCGTGCCCGTCGTCTTGCCCTCAAACACCCCCGACAGGATGCGCACCTGGTCGGGCTCCTGCCGCTGCGTCGTGTGGCGCGACTGGCCGGGGCGGCGCTTGTCGAGATAGGGCTGGATGTCGGCTTCGGAGAGCGACAGCCGCGGCGGGCAGCCATCGACGACCGCGCCGAGCGCGGGGCCATGGCTTTCCCCCCATGTCGTGAAGCGAAGGACACGTCCGAAGCTGTTGAAACTCATCGCCTTACCCCAAACGGCCAAATGCGGGTGCATAGTCTGCCCGTCCGCCTAGCGGCCAAGGCGCGCCCGAGTCCAGCATCATTGCCATGAAATGCGGCCCCGCAAAGGGCGAAGCGAAGCGCGCCGCGAGTTCGGGCGAATAGCCGAAACGCGGGTAATAAGCTTCGTGGCCGAGGACGAAGCTGATCGCGATGCCCTGCTCGCGAAGCACGTCGAGTCCGGCGCGGATCAGGGCGTCGCCGATACCCTGCCCTTGCAGGCCCGGCCGAACCGCGACAGGCGCCAGCCCGGCGGCGGCTAACGGCTGACCATCGGCGTCCACGTCCATTCGGCTAAACAGCACATGCCCGACGATCACGCCGTCCCGTTCGGCAACGAGCGAAACCAACGTGTCCCCGTCCCCATCGATCATCCGCACCAGTTCGGCTTCGCCCTGATGACCAAAATCGGTGCCGGCGAAAGCCGCCCGGATAATTATGTCGACAGCATCGGCATCCGCCGCCGTAGCGACGCGGATGCCGATGTCGTCAGACAAGCGAGATGTCCGGGGCGTCTTCCTGTTTCATGCCGACGGTGTGGTAACCCGCGTCGACATGGTGGGTTTCGCCGGTGACGCCGCTGGAAAGATCGCTGAGCAAATAGAGCGCCGAGCCGCCGACGTCGTCGATCGTGACGTTGCGCCGCAGCGGCGCGTTATGCTCGTTCCATTTGAGGATCAGGCGGAAATCGCCGATGCCCGATGCCGCCAGCGTCTTGATCGGCCCCGCCGAAATCGCATTCACACGCACGCCTTGCGGGCCGTAATCGTTCGCGAGATATTTGACGCTGGTTTCGAGCGCCGATTTGGCGACGCCCATGACGTTATAATGCGGGATGACCTTCTCGGCGCCATAATAGCTCAAGGTCAGCAGCGAGCCGCCGCCGTTGCCCGTTTCGGGATCGAAGGGGGTCATCATCGATGCGGCGCGTTTGGCGACCGCGGTGAAGCTGTAGACGCTGATGTTCATCGTCATCAGGAAGTCGTCGAGCGTCACATCGGCATAATGGCCGCGCAACGCTTCCTTGTTGGTAAAGCCGATCGCATGGACGACGAAATCGATCGTCGGCCAGCGCGCAGAGAGCGTCGCAAACGCCGCGTCGAGATTGTCCATGTCGGCAACGTCGCAGTCGATCAGGAAATCGCAGCCGAGTTCGTCGGCGAGCGGCTTCACGCGCTTCAGCATCACATCGCCCTGGTACGAGATCGCCAGTTCGGCGCCCGCGCCGTGCAGCGCCTTGGCGATGCCCCACGCGAGCGACTTGTCGTTCGCAAGGCCCATGATCAGCCCGCGCTTGCCCTTCATCAGACCCGTCATTTTTTGTCTCCGGCCTTTTCGATAATTACGTCGTCGATGCGCCCAATAGCGTCGTGGCCCAAATCCTCAACCTCGACGAGCGCGGCATTGAGTTCGGCGCCCATTACCATACCGAGGCCAACGAGGTAGAAAAAGAACAGCGCGACCATCACACCCGCGAGGCTGCCGTAGGTTGCGTCATAGCTCAGCAGGCCGGCGAGCAGCGGCGGCAGCGCGAGGGTGACGCCGATCCACCACAGGGTGGTGAACAGCGCGCCGGGCCATTTGGGGAATTGCCGCCGCCGGTATTTCGACGGCGTCAGGCTATAGAAAAGCATATAGATCGCGAGGAACAGGCCAAGCCCCGACACCCCGCGCGAAATCGCGACGACGCCCACCGATTGATATTTTTCGGGCAGGACGCGGGTGACGAATTGTTCGACACCGACGATCAGCACCTGCATGCTGAACGACAGCAGCATCAGCACGACCGCGCCGGTGATGATACCGATCGACAGCAAGCGGTAGTGGAAGAATCCCTTGTTGAAGTGCGTGCCATAGGCGCGGCGCAGGATGTCGCGCACCGTCTCGATCAGGCTGCCGACGGTCCACAGCGCAACGAGCGCGCCGAGCCACAGGAAAATGCCGGTGCGCGCGGTCATCACTTCGCGGATCGGCCCCGACAGCGCCTTCGCGACGGTCGGCGGCATCGTCGAGAACACTGCCTCGACCGCTGCCTCGCCGCCCACGCTGCCGCCGAAGATCGACAGCGCCGCGGCGAGCAGGATGAAGAAAGGAAAGAGCGCGATCAGCGCGAGATAGGCAAGATTGCCCGCGTGAATGAAACCGTCGGTATAGGTGCCGACGACGACGCGGCGGACGATATGAAAGGCCCGCGTTCCGGGACCAAGTCTTTCGCGGCCGCGATCGATGATGCCCTGCGCGCGCGCGCGGAGCTTGATCCGCTTCGCGCGTTCGGCGCGCGCTTCGGGCGAATGCGGCGAATGCCCCTCCGCCAGAAACTCTTTGCCAACTTCCTCGGCGACCTGTTTGGCCAGCGCATCCGCTGCCCGCTGATCGTTCGATTCAGCCACGCATCATACGCCCAGATCCGCCCGCACCGCGCGCGGATCGGTCCATTCGCTGAGCAAGGTCACCAGCGCGTCGTCGTCGGTGGGCAGGTCGACCATCAAGCGCACGAGTTGATCGCCGCGGCCGCCGCTCTTCTGGCTGAACCCCTTGCCCTTGAGCCGCATCACCTTGCCCGACGAGGAGCCGGCGGGAATCGACAGCATGACCGGGCCGTCAACGGTCGGCACCTTGACCTTCGCGCCCTTGACCGCCTCGCTGAGCGTCACCGGCAGGTCGAGACGGATATTGGCGCCCTCGCGTACGAAAAAGGGATGGTCCTTGACCGTGATCGTCACGATACCGTCGCCGGTGCCGCCCGGGCCTGGCTGCCCCTTGCCCGCAAGGCGCATCTGGGTGCCGGTTTCGACCCCGGCGGGGAGCTTCAGGTCAATGGTGCCGCCGTCGGCGAGCGAGATCCGCTGCGGCGCCTGCGTTGCGGCGTCGAGGAAGGACACGGCGAGGCGATAGGCGACATTGGCGCCCTTGGGCGGCGGCGCGCTACGCCCGCCAAAGCCGCCGAACGGACCGCCGCCGCTGGCGCCGCCGCGGCCACCGAACAATCCTTCGAAAATATCGCCGAAATCGGCGCTCTCGTTTCCGAAACCACTGAAACCGCCGGGACCGGTGCGCTGATCGCCGCGAAAACCGCCGCCACCGCCATAGCCGTAGGGCATCGCGGGATTGCCCTCGCCGTCGATCTCGCCGCGATCGAACTGTGCGCGCTTCGTCTTGTCGGACAGGATGTCATATGCCTTGGTGACGTCGGAGAATTTCTCCGACGCCTTCGGATTATCCTTGTTCTTGTCGGGGTGCAGTTCCTTGGCGAGCTTGCGATAGGCGGATTTGATCTCCGCTTCGCTCGCACTCTTCGCAACGCCCAGGATGGAATAGGGATCGGCCATTTTGCTCCTGTAACCCGATAAGTGACTGGCCGTGAAGGCCCGATTGCGTGGGCCATGTGGTAATGTGCCGCGAAACGGTCAAGTTCCGCGAGTGCGCAGCCACATTCCACCCGTCATCCCGGCGAAGGCCGGGATCTCGCCGGTGAGCATCTATGCGAGGTTGAGATCCCGGCCTCCGCGGGGATGACGATCGACCTCGACCATCGGCCTATCGCGCATTATGACCGCGCGGATGACGACCGATCCCTTTGCCCTGTTCGATGTGTGGTTCGCCGAAGCGCGGGCAAGCGAGCCCAATGACGCCAA
The DNA here is from genome assembly GCF_036675685.1 of Sphingopyxis sp. Classification (GTDB taxonomy): domain Bacteria; phylum Pseudomonadota; class Alphaproteobacteria; order Sphingomonadales; family Sphingomonadaceae; genus Sphingopyxis. The sequence goes on along the minus strand of NZ_JAKFEM010000034.1, from coordinate 163,602 downwards.
TGCGATGTCGCTGGCGACGACGACGGCGGACGGCCACCCGTCGCTACGCATGGTGCTCCTGAAGGGCCACGACCCCGACGGTTTCATCTTCTACACCAACCTCGACAGCCGCAAGGGCGGCGAGCTGGCCGTGAACCCGCATGTCGCGCTGCTCTTTCACTGGAAGTCGCTGCGGCGGCAGATCCGCATCGAAGGCGCGGTGACCCCGGTCGACGATGCCACCGCCGACGCCTATTTCGCGACGCGCAGCCGCGACAGCCAGCTCGGCGCATGGGCGAGCGACCAGTCGCGCCCGCTCGATGACCGCGCGACCTTCGAAGCGCGCTTTGCGGCGATGGAGGCACGCTTTGCGGGGCAGGACGTGCCGCGCCCGCCGCGCTGGTCGGGCTGGCGCGTGACGCCCTCGGCGATCGAGTTCTGGCAGGACCGCGCGCACCGCCTGCATGAACGCACCCTCTTCTCGCGCACCGGCGCCGGCTGGTCGAAAGGATTGCTTTATCCATGAGCGCATCACGCCGCCTGCCGATCACCCAGGTCGATGCCTTTGCCGATCGTCCTTTCACCGGCAATCCCGCCGCGGTGATGCCGCTCGAGGAATGGCTCGGCGATGGCGTGCTACAGGCGATCGCGGCCGAGAATAATCTCGCCGAAACGGCCTTCCTGATCCCCGACGAGAGCGGCGAAGCCGATTATGAGCTGCGCTGGTTCACCCCGGGGCTGGAGGTCGCGCTGTGCGGCCATGCGACGCTCGCGAGCGGGCATGTGCTGCTGTCGGCGGCGCCGTGGCGGAATGAAATGACCTTTCGCACGCGCAAGGCCGGGATCCTGCGCGTCGCGCGAAACGGCGACGACGAAGGCTATAAAATGGCGCTACCCGCCTATCCGCCCGCGCCCAAGGCGATGCCCGATTTCGTCCGCGCGCTCGGCGGCAGTCCCACCGAGACGCTGTGGCATGACGGCGGCTACGCGTTGATCGTCTACGCCGATGCAGCGAGCGTCCGCGCGCTCGAACCCGATCTGCGCGCGCTCAAGAAGGGCGGCGATATCCTCTACATCGCGACCGCGCCGGGCGCCGGCGATCCGTCGGGCGCCGATGTCGTCAGCCGCGCTTTCGCGCCGGGTGCGGGGATCGACGAGGATCCGGTGACCGGATCGGCGCACAGCGTGCTCACGCCCTATTGGGCGGGCCGGCTGGGGCGCGACAGATTCGCAGCCTATCAGGCGAGCGAGCGCGGTGGGCATGTTGGCTGCCGCCTCGACGGCGACAAGGTCGAGCTGACCGGGACCTGCGTCACGACGCTGGTGGGTGATTTCCTGCTCTGAAGAATGGACTCGCACAAAGCCACGAAGCCACAAAGTTTCTCAAACCCGTTCGTGCTGAGCTTGTCGAAGGGCAAGCGGAAGGAAAAAATCTTTGTGGCTTTGTGGCTTTGTGGCTTTGTGGCTTTGTGGCTTTGTGGCTTTGTGGCTTTGTGGCTTTGTGGCTTTGTGGCTTTGTGGCTTCGTGGCTTCGTGGCTTCGTGCGAAAAAATATCAAAGCGCCGCGGTCAGATCCGCCAAATGCCGGCGCAGCGCGGGGAACTGGTCATCGTTGGTGACGCCCAGCCGCACGATCGTCAGCCGTTGCGACGGCGAGACGATGATATATTGCCCCTGATGGCCGATGCAAGCGAACAGGTCGTTGGGGCCGCGGTCGGGCCAGAGCGCCGGGGTCACCCCCGCCGGGCGCCTGCGGTTGAGCCAGATATGCCCACCATAGCCGGCATCGTTCGCCGACGGGGTCAGCATGAACTTCATCCAGGTTTCGGGGAGCAGCCGCTGGCCGTTCACGACGCCATGGTTGCGCAGAAATTCGCCGAACTTCGCATAGTCACGCGCGGTCGCGTGCATGATCGACCCGCCGATCATCGTGCCCTTCGCGTCGAACTCGGGGGTCAGGCTGGTCATCCCGAGCGGCTCGATCAGCCGGCCGCCGATGAAATCGCGCATTGCGTCGCGGCGCGCGTTGGGGTTCTGCGACGGGGTCAGCGTGTCGGCGAGAATGTCCGCGAGGATGACGCTGGTCGCCGAGCTATAGTTGAACGCCTCGCCCGGCTGCGCCGCCGCGGGTTTCGCTTCGGCAAAGCCCGCCATGTCGCCCGCGCCGCCGCCGAACAGCATCGCGACGGTATCGCCCTGCCACACCGGATCGCCATTTTCGACATGCTCGAGCCCCGACGTCATATGGAGGAGGCTCTGCAGCGTGATCGTGCCACGCGGATCGCCGCTGCGCTGCCAGGCTTCGACCGGCGCGGGGGCGCCCAGCGACAATTGCCCGTCGGCGACGAGGAAGCCGGTGAGCACCGCGGTGATGCTTTTCGCCATCGACCAGCTGATCAGCTTCGATTCGGGGCCGAAACCCGCGGCATAGCGTTCGTAGATCGGCTCGCCGTCGCGCAGCACATAGAGCGCGCGGGTCTGGCCGACCTCGTCGGCATCGGTGAACAACGCATCGGCGCGAGCCCGGATCGCGGCGGGCAGCGCAGGCAGCGGCTGCGGCGTATCGACCGCGGCGACACCGTCGAGCGAAGCGCCCAGCCTGGGCGCGGGCGATGCGGGCGCCAGATTGCCCTGCCCCGCCGCCTGCGTCAGCGACCAGGCACCGAGCATCGCGAGGGCGGCACTTGCCAGCAGCCGTTTTTTCGTGATCATGGCACCAGTGACTAGCATCAACCCGACGGGTCCTTCAACGGGCGAGACTCTCCCCCCGGCCGCCCCCACCCCGCCGCCGGCCGAGCCACGCAAAAAGCCCAGCCGCTGGGGCGGTTGCATGCCGTGGTTGCTGGTGTTGGCGGTGCTGTTCGCCATCTTCGCGATCTGGAAATTCCCGTCGTTCAAGGCGCAGGCCGAGCTCGGTTCGGCCTATGCCGCACGCGTCGGCTGTTCGTGCCGATACGTCCAGGGACGCAGCCTCGAAAGCTGCCAGAGCGATTTCGAGCCGGGAATGGAAATGGTGTCGCTGAGCGAAGACCCGGCGACCAAGACGGTGACCGGCAGCGTCCCGCTGCTCGCCTCGCGCAGCGCGCGTTTTGTGGGTGCCAGCGGCTGTTTGCTGCGGCCCGAGAATTAAGGCTTCGGGCGCAAACCGGTGCCTAATCGCGCGGCTTGACGCCAACACGCGCGGCGCCCAGCGCGAGCGCCGCCGGTAGGCCAAATACCACCAGCGCGATCACCGCTTCCTCGCCCCAGCCATAACCGGCGTAAAGCACGCCGACGAGCAGGTTGCCGACCGAGACGATCAGCCAGAGGAGCAGGAACAAGCGGGTTGCGCGCGCCGCATCGCGGATGGTCAGGCGAACCATGAACAGGAGCGCGAGTCCCGCAAGCAGCATCATGGCGGTATGCGACATCGACTATTCCTCCCAAGCCGGGGGGACGATAGCCGAGACATGGCGACGACGCCACTCGCCCGGCGACATGCCCAGTTTGCGGCGGAATATGGCGCACAGATGCGCGTGGCTCGAAAAGCCGGTCGCAAAGGCGATCTCGGCGACCGACAGCGGGCGGTTCATCAGGAACCAGCACGCACGGCGCAGCCGCTGGCGCAGCATATATTGCGCCGGGGTGCGACCCGTTACGCTGGTGAAATGGACGATCAGGCTGTTGACCGACATCCCGGCCTCCGCCGCCATCTCCTCGACGGTGAGCGATCCCTCCAGTTGCGTCTGGATAAATGCCATCAGGTCGTTGATGCGCTCGGCCACCGGGGGCACCACCGGGCGTCCCGCCATCCCCTCCAGCGTCCTGGCGAGAATCGTGACCAGCGGATCGGCCGCCGCGGCATCGCCGGCAAGCAGGGCGCGGACTAGCGCCGCGAGCGTCAGGTCATAATGCGCCGCAAGCGCCCGTGTGTCCGGCGCAACCACCAACCGCGATGTCGAGATTTCCACCTCGACATACCGAACCGCGCCGCCTTTCGCTTCGCCGCGGTAGCGGCGGCCGGCCGGCGCCAGCCACATTTCGCCGGGGAGCGGATCGCCGAGCGATGTTCGCCGTTCGTCAAGCCAGGTTTCGAGCCAGTGATAACTTCCCGCCTCGTACAGGATCAGCGCATGGACATCGCGTTCGATTGTCCAGCTTGAGGGTCCATCGATCCGGTCGACGATCGAGGCGACCTTGAGTCCACCCACATCCATATTGTCACTATGGCAAGTATGGGAGAATCTGAAAGCCTGCTATCTGCACGGATTCTATGGTTAAATCGCCGCTCCAAATTCTTCGGCTGTCGGGGACAGCCGGGAGAAAGCGCATGTGGGCCAGAATATTTTGCGTGCCCCAAACACGCCCGACCAGACCCCCCCCAAGGCGGGCGGCCTAATCGCCGCCCGCCACCCTTTTTGCGGAAGCCACGGACCGGAGTTCAGGTTCTTGCGAGGAACGCGTCCATCGCCGCGTTGACCGCATCGGGCGCATCCCACGGCACGAAATGACCGCAATCGGGCACCTGGACGATCGCCACGCCCGGAACCAGTTCCTCCATGCCGTCGAGATTGCACGGCGGCAGCGCGACATCGTCGAGCGCCCATATCACCAGCGTCGGGATATTGAGCTTGGGAAAGGGCATCGCGGGCGGATCGACATAGGGCTCGTCCATCGCGGGCACGTCGATCGTCGAACCGCGATACCAGTTGATCATCGCGCGGCAGCTGTCGCGATCCTCCCAATCCTTGAGCAATCGGCCGATCTCGTCGGCGGGCTGGAGCCCGCCGCTCGGGACGCGCCCGGCAAAGGCATGGGCGAGGATCCCGGCGATGCCGTGCTCCTCGATGATCGTATCGCTCGCGGGATCGCGGAAGGTGCGGATATATTGGCTCGCCGCGCGCTGCTCGGGGTTGCTGGCGACGAGGCGCTGGAAGATTGCGGGATGCGGCGCATTTGCGATGACCGCGCGGGTAACCCGCCCGGCCCACGCCGGATGCAGCCCGCCCGGCTGGCCGCCGAGCGCGACGCCCCACGCGATCGCCCCGCCCCAGTCGTGGCCGACGATCGTGAATTCGCCGACACTCAGCGCATCGGCGAGCGCGAAGATGTCGGCGATCAACTTGTCGGGGGTATAGGATTCGGCGTCCTGCGGTTTCGACGAGCCGCGATAACCGCGCTGGTCAGGGGCGATGCAGCGGAAGCGGTCCGCAAAATGCGGCAGCTGGTGGCGCCAGGTGCGGTGCGATTCGGGAAAGCCGTGGAGGAAGATCAGGACGGGCGCGTCGCGCGGTCCCATGTCGACGACGTCGAGCTCGACCCCGGTCGAAAGCGTCACGCGCTGCTGTTCGAAATCGCCGATCATCGACATCGCTCCTTTGGTTTCTTTTCAAAACCAATCTGGCGGGGATCTAAGCGACTGGCAAGTGGGCATGCCCAGCCGCGCACATCCCGCAAAAAGTCGACGCGGCGAGAAGCGTCAGCCTTGGGGTGGCGATCCGCCATTGGCTTCTTTCGTCATCCCGAGTTGGATCCGGGATCCGGTCGCGCAAGGATCGCCTAATCATTCCAAAGTTCAGGAAAGGTCAGCCCTGTGCATCGCCCGATTGGGGCCTTGCGGCGTGCTGGACGCGCCCGGCACGCCCCGCCGTGGCTGTATCGGCAAGCCGGGCAGCGACCGCTTTATCCACCAAATGAAAGAGCCGGATGAAGGCTGACACAGCCGGATAATGTAGGAAAGACTTATTTGAAGACGATGCCCTGCTTTGGATTGGGGAGCGGACAGCGGTCTTCTGACCTTCGTCATCCGAGGAGTTATCCGGGTAACAAGGAGTTAAAAGCCTGCAATCGCTCGAAAGCTGACGACGGATATTCGCGCCATATCCAACGGCAAAAATCCCTTCATGGGTAGCTCACCGTTTTCGGCACTTCGGGGATCGGGATGAATTCTTCGCTGTCGCCGGGGACTAGCGGGAATTTGCGTTCCTTCCAGTCATGCTTGGCCTGGTTGATGCGGTCGCGGCTCGAGCTCACGAAATTCCACCACACGTGCCGCGGCGTCTTGAATGCCTCGCCGCCGAGCAGCATCACCCGCGCGTCGCTGTCGGCGCGCAGCGTCATCGCCTGCCCGGGCTTGAGGATATACAGGCTGTAGCGATCGAGCGCCTCGCCATCGAGGCTCGCGTCGCCGAGCGCGACAAGGATCGCGCGCTCATCGGCCTCGGCCTCGATCGGGATCGTCGCGCCGGCGATCATCAATATATCGGCATAGATGGTCGCAGCGTGCTGGGTGATCGGCGAGGTCTTGCCCCACAGGCTGCCCATGATGATGCGCGCCGACACGCCCGTGTCCTCGATCAGCGGCAGATCGTCCTTCGCGACATGTTCGAACGCCGCGTCGATCTCTTCCTTGCCGTCGGGCAAAGCGAGCCAGGTCTGCATTCCCGAGATCGCCGATCCGGTCGCGCGCTCGGCCGCGGGGGTGCGCTCCGAATGGACGATCCCGCTGCCCGCGGTCATCAGATTGCATGCGCCGGGGCGGATCGTCGCGAGCGTCCCCAGGCTGTCGCGATGGTCGATCGCGCCTTCGAAGAGATAGGTGACGGTCGCCAGGTTGATGTGCGGGTGCGGACGCACGTCCATGCCCTGCCCGATGTCGAAATGCGCCGGGCCGAACTGGTCGACGAAGATGAAGGGGCCGACCATCGTCCGCGCCTTGTTCGGCAGCGTGCGGCGCACTTCGAAGGCGCCGAGGTCGTGGGTCGAGGGGGTGATGATGTCGAACATCAATCGAGCCTTTCCAGTGTTTTACGCGTCTTTTCGGTTTCGACATTGCCGGTGTTGAGTGTCGAACCCGGTTCGAGCAGCAGCACCTGGCATTCGCCGCCCAGCGCCTCGGGGCAATGTTCGGTGCCGTGCGGCACGATGATGAACTCGCCGGGTTCGACGATCACGTCGCCGGTGCGCAGGCCCATCTTCATCCGGCCAGCGACGACGAGGAAGAGTTCGTCCTCTGTTTCATGATGATGCCAGTCGAACTTGCCGTCGAACTTCACCAGCTTGACCTGGAAATTGTTGATGTCGCCCGCGACGCGCGGGTTCCAGTAATCGTGGAAGGTCGCGAAGGCGTCGGCGAGGTTCACCTTGTCGGGCATCGTCATTCCCCCGGCGCAGTCGCCTTGATCGCGAGCGCGTGCACGCGCTGGCCCGGCAGGTCGCCGAGCGCCTTGTTCACTGCGCGCTGGCGCGCGACGCGATTGAGACCGGCAAAGCCCGCCCATTCGATAGCCAGGCTGAAATGCGATTCGCCGCTGCCGTCGTCGCCGGTGTGGCCATGATGGCTGGCGCTGTCGTTGCTCAGGATGAAGCTCGCTCCCGGGAAAGCGGCGGTGAGCAACCCTTCCATCTCTGTCTGAACCAGTCCGTTCGTCATCGCGAAACCTCATTTCCGTTCGCCCTGAGCTTGTCGAAGGGCCGTCCTTATCCCTAAATAGGGAAATACGGTGCTTCGACAAGCTCAGCACAAACGGACAAGAGATCATTGCCTTCTGCTTCCCGCCCCAATCGATTCCATGGCCGCGTCCCGCGCGAAGAACCCTGCGCCGCGCCCGGATGCCGCGAGCGCGGCGAATTTCGCGCGCCGATGTCGTGGACCCGCTCGCCCGACGGTCCGCCGCAATATCGCTGGCTGTGCCTCGACCATGTCCGCGAATTCAACGCGGGCTATAATTTCTTTGAGGGCATGAACACCGATCAGATCATGGCGGCGCAATCGCCGACGGCTGGCTGGGAAACCGAGAGCCGCGCTTTCCGCGCCGCGGGCAGCGCCGACCTGCCGCCGCGCTGGGCCGATTTCAAGGACCCGATCGACGCGCTCGGCGCGCGTTTTCGCCAGCGGATGGACGAGGCGCGGCGCGAGGCGGCCAACCCCGGCCTCACGCGCGAAGAGCATGGCGCGATGCAGTTGCTCGGCCTGCCCGCCGACGCCGACCGCGCGGCGCTACGGCGGCGTTACAGCGAGCTTGTCCGCCGCTATCATCCCGACCGCAACGGCGGCGACCGCAGCTTCGAGTCGCGGCTCGGCGAAGTGGTCGCGGCCTATCAGTTGCTGCGCAAGACAAAGGCCTTTGCTTAGAGGCTTTCGCATAAGGAGACGCGCGATGACCGAACTCGACGAAGCCCGGATCGAGGTGGTGCGCCGCCATATGGCGCTCGAAATCACGCACGACTGGGACGGCGTCATCGCCACTTTCGAGCGTCCGCGCTACGAACTGATGGGCCCCGGCACCATCTTTGACGGCGAGACGGCGGTACGGTCTTATTTCTCCGCGTCGCGCGAGCCCTTTCCCGACCAGGCGAACGAGGTCATCGCGATCGCCGCCGATGCCGAAACCGATACGGTGCTCGTCGAATTCTGGCTGACCGGCACGCATCTCGGCCCGCTGCGGCTCGGGCTGCGCACGATCGAGCCGACCGGGAAGGCGTTCCGCATTCGTATGGCCGCGAGTTTCGAATTCGCGGCGGGCAGCGACAAGATCGTCTGCGAACGCCCCTATTACGACCAGTCGGCGGTGATGCGGGCGCTCGGGCTGCTCTGAAAAGGCGTTGCAAGCCGCAACCCATGACGATACCGCGCTTCGACAGTCGGCCGTACAGCGCCGATTCCTCTTCCTCGTCACCCTGAACTTGTTTCAGGGTCCATGGTCTAAGGCCGCGATGTCGGGCCATGGATGCTGAAACAAGTTCAGCATGACGAACATAAATGGACGCGATCATGACCGATATTCCGAACAGCCTTCCCGATCACCACGGCTCGACGCTCCTTTCGGCGCCCGATACCGAGATCGATGCGCGCGAGGTTTTCGGTGTCGATGTCGACATGAAGGTGCCCGCGTTCAGCGAAGCCGACGAGCGCGTCCCCGACCTCGACCCCGCCTATGTTTTCGACGGCGACACGACGCTCGCGATTCTCGCGGGGTTCAAGCACAATCGCCGCGTGATGGTGCAGGGCTATCATGGCACCGGCAAGTCGACGCACATCGAACAGGTCGCGGCGCGGCTCAAATGGCCGTGCATCCGCGTCAACCTCGACGCGCATATCAGCCGTATCGACCTTGTCGGCCGCGACGCGATCGTGCTCAAGGACGGGCAGCAGGTCACCGAGTTCCGCGAAGGCCTGCTCCCCTGGGCGCTGCAGACCCCGACCGCGCTCGTCTTCGACGAATATGATGCCGGCCGCCCCGACGTGATGTTCGTGATCCAGCGCGTGCTCGAGGCCGAGGGCAAGCTGACTCTGCTCGACCAGAACCGCGTCATCCGCCCGAACCCGCATTTCCGGCTGTTCTCGACCGCCAACACCGTCGGGCTCGGCGACACGAGTGGACTGTACCATGGTACCCAGCAAATCAACCAGGGCCAGATGGACCGCTGGAACATCGTCGTCACGCTGAATTACCTGCCCGCCGCGACCGAAAGCGCGATCGTCCTGGCGAAGGTTCCCGGCACCGACGACACAACGGTCGCCAATATGGTCAAGGTCGCCGACCTGACGCGCCAGGGCTTCATCAACGGCGACATCTCGACCGTGATGTCGCCGCGTACGGTGATCAGTTGGGCGCAGAATGCCGCGATCTTCAACAGCCTCGGCTTCGCCTTCCGCCTGACCTTCCTCAACAAATGCGACGAAGCCGAGCGGATGATCGTCGCCGAATATTATCAGCGCGTGTTCGGCGAGGACCTGCCCGAGGGTGTGATCGGCAAATAACCGGTCACTTCAAGACGCTCTCGGCATCGACCAGCCGGACGTCGTGCATCATATCGAGATAGGCTTCGAAATAGCCCTTGTGCGAGGCGCCGACGATTGCGAGCGTCCGCGTGCCCGGCCGCGTCGCCATCGCGGCACGGATGTTCGCGACCATGCGCAGGTTCCGCGTTTCCCACCAGCCTGCATAGCGGCGTCCATAATTCTGCGGGGTCGCATCGGCGAGCGCGGGTCCGAAATCGCTGTCATACGCCACGCGCGTCGTCGCGGGCCGGTTATAGAAGCGATAGAGCGCCAGCATGCCTTCGCCGTCGAGCCGCGCCTCGATTGCCTTTTCATCGGCGAGCCGCGCCTTCACCACCGGATTATCCCATATCCGCTGCATCGCCGCGCCGTATCCAGGGTCCTTGTCGAGCGAGGCGGTCGCCGCGTCGGCGCTGTGATCGTCGACGGCATGGACGCGCTCGAGCCCCAGCCGCGCGGCGAGCGCCGACCCGATCAGGAAATTTTCGTTGCGGCGCGTCGTCAGCTTGCCCAGCATCGCGACGAGCGTTTCGTCGAGACCGTCGCCCGCGCGCCGTTCGCTTGCGGATAGCCGGAGCCATTGGACAAGCGCCGAGGCGGGTTCGCCGCCCGCGAGAAAAAGCGCCGCGAGCCGGCGGCGGGCGGCGGGCGCGGGGTCTGCGGGCCAGGCACCGAGCAGCCTGTCGGCCTCGACCGTCGCGGCGACCATATCGAGCCCCACGACCTTCTGCGCCGCGCTCGGGTCCCGGCAATAATCGGACGCGCCCGGATAAAGCGGCGCGTAGCGGATCAGCCGTTCGCAATCGGGACCCGACAGTCCCTCGATCGTGATGATCGCCGGCTTCCATGCGGCCAGCCGCGCGAGCAAAGGTTCGAGATTTTCAGGGGCGAAGCCATCGGGCAATCCCGACAGGTGCGGCGATCCGAGCACCAGCGTCTCGTTCGGCGTTCCAGCGACCCCGTCCTTCAGCGCGCCCGGATCGAAAGCCGGAGCATAGGCGGGCGGCGCGGCTACGGTCATCGTCAACAGCAGGGCGGTAAATGCCGACACGAAGCTTCTCCATTTTTGGGGGCCAAACCGACCGCGATGGATTCGGGATAGGGGAAGTGTATTACTTGATCAACACTCTTTGGAAGCGTGATTTTCGGGCTTCCAAAGCCGCCCCTCCTCTGCCAGCGTCGCGCGATGTGTCAGGCTTTTCAAAGATGAAGCGCGCCGTGCGAACCAAGTGCCTGCTGGCGGCGCTAGCCATCGTGCCGCTGTCGGGCTGCAGCATCGCGGCGGTCGACTATGGGAAGGTGCGCCACGCCGCCTATGTCGCCGATCCGCGCTGCACCGCGCAGCCGGGCGCGGTGGTCGACGGCGCGGCGCTGCCCTTGTTCTTCGCGACGAGCCGCCTGCCCGACTGCCGCACCGACCCCATCAGCCTGCTGCGCCATCGCGGCGACAGGATCCGCTATGGCCGCTTTGCCGCCCCGCACGAAACCACGGTCGCCGGGAAGAAGAAATTGCGTACGCCGATGGCGTTCCAGGATTCCGCCGACTGGTGGAGCGCCCTGCAGGCCGAAACCGACAAAAGGCAGGGGCGCGTCCTGCTCTATATCCATGGCTATCGCGAGACGTTCGAAAAGACTTCGAATGACGCCGCGCAAATCGCGCGCATGACGGGCTTCGCCGGGCCGGTGATCGAATATAGCTGGCCGTCGCAGGGCGATTTGCTGAGCTATGCTGTCGATGAGACCAACATGTATCACGACGTCCGCAATTTCCGCGATTTCCTGAAGACACTCGCCGAGCGGCCGTGGGTGAAAGAAATCGTCATCGTGTCGCATTCGCTCGGTGCGCGGCTGGTCATTCCCGCGATTTCCTATGTCGACCGCACCTCGAGCAGCGCCAACAGCAGCAATATTTCGAACGTGATCCTTGCCTCGCCCGATATTGATCGCGAGACTTTTGAACGCGATATCGAGGAAGAGGTGCTGTCCGCGCATCGCGTCGCGCGCGACCGGCGGATCACCGTCTACGTCTCGCACGCCGACAAGGCGCTTGCCGCATCGCGCGCGCTGCACGGCTATCCACGCCTCGGCTCGCCCTATTGCTTCAATCCGTTCGAGGCGGCCGACCTCAAGGCAAAGGGGCTGCCGGTCCGTTGCTATGCGACGGCGGTTCCGGGGCTGACCGTGATCGACACCACCGATGTTTCGCGCAGTGCGACGGGGCACGGCAATTTTCTGCGCAGCGCGGTCGCATGCCGCGATTTCATCGATGTCGCTCAAGGCAAGCGAACGCGGCCCGAACGCACCGCCACGCACCTTGCCCATGTGTTCCGGCTGCTCCCCGATCCGGCCAATCCCAAGCCCGACGACAATCTGATCTGCAGCCGGACGTTGGGCGGCGAAGAGGACTGAGTGGGGTTTAGCCGAAGCCGCACATGATCGCGAAGTTGGTGAGCCAGACGACCGGCCCCTCGCCCGTCCACAGCCACAGGCCGCCGATCGCGACGAGGACGAACAGCGCGAGCGCCACCCAGTCCTGCCGCGCGAGCTTCATGCCGGTTGCAGCCGTTTGACCGGCGCGTCGGCGATCGGCAAATGGACGAGCCCCGCAAACAGACCGAGCGCGATCGAAAAGCCCCACGCGATATTATAGCTGCCGGTCGCATCGAAGATCAGCCCCGCCATCCATGCGCCGAAGAAGCTGCCGAGCTGGTGGCTCAAAAACACGATGCCATAGAGCATCGAGAGATAGCGGATGCCGAAAATGCGCCCGACGATGCCGCTGGTCAGCGGCACGGTGCCGAGCCACAGGAAGCCCATCGCGCCCGCGAACACCAGTGCGCTCGCGTGGCTGAGCGGGAGGAAGAGGAAGAGCGCGATCACCGCCGAGCGCGCGACATAGAGCCCCGACAGCACATATTTCTGGCGCAGCAAATCGCCGGCGCGGCCGAACACATACGAGCCAAGAATGTTGAACAGTCCGACGAGCGCGAGCACCTGCGCGCCGATTTCGATGCCGAGCCCCTTGTCGTCGAGATAGGCCGGCAGGTGTGTCGCGATGAAGGCGATGTGGAAGCCGCAGACGAAAAAGCCGGCGTTGAGCAGCCAATAGCCGCGGTGGGTCGCCGCTTCGCGCAGCGCATCGCGGGCGGTCTGCTCTTCAGCCTGCAGCGTGCCCGGCGTGTCGGTGCGGCCGGAGACGCCGATCGCGAGCAGACCGCAGAGCGCGACGAGCCCCGCCATGATCCACAAGGTCTCGTGATAGCCGATATTGCCGAGCAGCATCGACGCCAGCGGCACGACGAGAAACTGACCGAGCGATCCGCCCGCGGTGACGATACCGAAGGCGCTGCTGCGTTTTTCGGGACTGACCACGCGCCCCACCGCGCCGAGTACGACGACAAAGGTCGTCGCCGACTGCGCCATGCCGATCAGCAGCCCGAAGCTGATATGCAGCCCGATCGCATCGGTCGCGAACGCCGCGCCGATCAGCCCGAGTGCATAGAGCAGCGCGCCCGCAAGCACGACGCGCCCCGCGCCATGCTTGTCGGCGAGCGCGCCGACGAAGGGCTGGACGAGGCCGAACAGCAGGTTCTGGAGCGCCATCGCGAGCCCGAAGTCCGAGCGGCTGATGCCGATGTCGACGCTCATCTGCGGCAGGAACAGACCGAAACTCTGGCGCACGCCCATCGCGAGGGTGACGATGAAAGCCGCGCAGGCGATGACGATCCAGGGCTTTTTCATGGGGGAGAGTGCGGGAGAGTTCATGCGATGCCGAATGCTCCCACGCCCATGCGAGGTCAAGCGAGCTTAGCTATAGCCTTGCCTACCCTCTCTTTCGTCACCCCGATCAAGTCCGGGGTGACGATGAAAGGGATTTCTTCGACACCCAAAGCTGGTTAGAGCCGAGTCGATGTCTGCCCAATCTCCCCTCGACGATTTCAAGGCCGCGCTGTCGAGCGTCGCGCGCGCGGTGACGCGCGATGCCGAGGTCGAGGTCGGCTTCACCGCCGATGCGCCCGCGCAGATCGGCAAGGCGATCAAGGTGCCGACCCCGTCGCGCACGCTTCCGGCGGAACAGGTTGCCGAGGCGCGCGGTTTTGCCGACAGCTATGCGCTGCGCATGAAGCATCACAGCGAGAAATTGCACGCCGCGGCGCGCCCCGCCGAGCCGCTTGCCGCCGCCGCCTTCGACGCGATGGAGCGCGCACGGATCGAGGCACTCGGCGCGCGCCATATGAACGGGATGCGCGGCAACCTCGCCGCCAGCCTGGCGATGCGGATGCGTAGCGACCCGATTTCGCGCGCCCAGAACCGCGACGAAGTACCGGTGTCGAGCGCGCTCGAGCTGATGCTGCGCGAGGCGCTGACCGGCGAACAGGCGCCGCAGGGCACCGAAACCGGCCTGTCGCTGGTGCGCGAATGGATTTCGAAGGAAGCCGGCGGCGATTTGACCGCGCTCTCGATGCTGCTCGACGACCAGGCCGCGTTCGCCGAGACCGCGAAGCTTGCCCTCCGCCATCTCGACCTCATCTATGGCGACGAGCCGATGGAAGAGGGGTCCGAAGACGGCGGCGAGGAGGATGAGTCCGAGGCCGAAGAGAGCCAGGAAGAACAGGACAGCGAAGACGGCGGCAGCGGCGAGAGCCAGGTCGACGCGCGCGCCGAGATGGCGGGCGACCAGGCCGACGACGGCGACAGCGACCCCGACGCGCAGGAAATGGAAGCCGACGGCGAGCCCGAAATGGGCGGCGAAGGTGACGAGGGCATGCTGCCCGTCCGGCCCAATCGCCTGCCGAGCGACATTCCCGATTTCAACTATCTGCGCTTCACCGAAAAACATGACGAGATCATCCTCGCGACCGAGCTGTGCGATGCCGATGAGCTGACGCGACTGCGCGCCTATCTCGACCAGCAGATGCAGCATCTGCAGGGCGCGGTGACCAAGCTCGCCAACCGGCTCCAGCGCCGGTTGATGGCGCAGCAGAATCGCGCGTGGGATTTCGATCAGGAGGAAGGCCAGCTCGACGCCGCGCGGCTTGCGCGCGTCATCGTCTCGCCCGGTCATTCGCTGAGCTACAAGATCGAGCGCGATACCGATTTTCGCGACACCGTCGTCACACTGCTGATCGACAATTCGGGGTCGATGCGCGGGCGGCCGATCAGTATCGCCGCGATCAGCGCCGACATCCTCGCGCGCACGCTCGAACGCTGCGGCGTGAAGACCGAGATATTGGGCTTCACGACGCGGACGTGGAAGGGCGGGCAAAGCCGCGAGGACTGGCTCGCCGCGGGGCGCCCGGCGCACCCCGGCCGCCTCAACGACCTGCGCCACATTATCTACAAGCCCGCCGACGAACCCTATCGCCGCGCGCGCAAGTCGCTCGGGCTGATGATGCGCGAGGGGCTGCTGAAAGAGAATATCGACGGCGAGGCGCTGATGTGGGCGCACAGCCGCATCATCAGCCGTCCCGAGGAACGCCGGATCCTGATGGTGATTTCCGACGGCGCGCCGGTCGACGACAGCACGCTGTCGGTCAACCACGGTGCCTATCTCGACCAGCATCTGCGCCAGGTGATCGAATGGATCGAGAACCGCTCGCCGGTCGAGCTGTGCGCGATCGGCATCGGCCACGATGTGACGCGCTACTATAGCCGCGCGGTGACGATCATGGACGCCGAGCAGTTGGGCGGCACGATGGTCGAGCAGCTCGCGGGGTTGTTCGACATCGACTAAAAGCCGGACGGCTTACCGCCGGCTTTTCCTATCGTCATCCCGGCGAAGGCCGGGATGACTGATTACCGGTCTACTTCGTCTTGCCGGTCCATGCCTCGGGGTCGAAACCCTCGAGCGTATCGCTCTTCGTCCCGGCCGCAATCTCCTCCGCGGTCAGGAACTTGATCGCGACGCCGCCGGCCTTTGTGTTGCCCCAGCTCAGCGCGGTGACATGGCTGTCGCCATATTTGGCGCCGATCACCGCGTCGGCGCCCAGCTTTTCACCGCGCTCCCAAATCTCGTCATAGATTTTCTTCTGCGACGGCTCCTTGCTGAAGATCGTCGCCTTGCGCACGCCCGCGGTCACCACGCCGACAATCTTGTACGGCTTGTCGGTGATGTCATGGGGGAAGACGGGCACGCCCATTTCCTCATTGACCATGACGTGGGCGCCATCCTTTTTCTTCGCCATCGCCGGCGTCGAAATCGCGATGGCGGCGATGCTGATGGCGGTGATCATCTTGATGGATTTCATTGTCAGCTCCCCCTTGTTGGTCCGCGACAATTCCCTCTCATTTTCAACCGGGTCAACAAGATTCTGGCTTGGCAACTTCGCCTATTCATGGCCTACGTCGCATGGGGTCAGAGGGGGCAAGAAATGGCGTTGATATTTGGCGCAGCGATGGCTGTTTTACTTTCGGCAACAACGCAATCTGGGGCGGTTGTCGAAACCGGCGCGGCGATAGAGCCTGCCCCGGCGACCGCAGCCGAACCGGCAGTTGCTCCGCTAATCCTGAAACGCGACACGCCGATTCATTTCATGGTGGTGTCGGAGGTGACGACGAAGACCCACACACAGGGACACCGGTTCAGGCTGCGCGTCGACAAGCCGGTCTTCGTCGACGGGACCCTTGCCCTGCCCGTCGGCACAACCGCGTGGGGCGAAGTGCTCGCCGCGAAGAAGAGCGGCAATGCCGGCAAGTCCGGATCACTGGAAGCGCGGCTTCTCTATGTCGATGTCAATGGGTATCGCGTGCCGATCAGCGGCACCAATGCCGCCAAGGGCGCGAGCGGCGGCGCCGAGACCGCGCTCGGCATCCTCGCGCTCGGACCGCTCGGCCTGTTCGCCAAAGGCAATAATGCCAAGATCAAGGCTGGCGAGCTGATGACCGGATTCGTCGAACAGGACACCGAAATTCCGCGCCCGAAGCCGGCCATCCCGTGAAGGCCGCGCGCGCGCTGCTAACCGCGATCGGGCTGGCGCTGGCGTGCCCGGCCGTCGGCAACGAACCGGACGAACCCGCCGCGGGCGCTGCCTCGCGCCTCCTGGTACCGTCGGGCACGCTGATCGCCCTCGTCACCCTCGACGCCATCTCGACGAAGAAGAATGAAAAGGGCGACCTTTTGCACCTGAAGGTCGCGACGCCCGTGATCGTCGGCGGCGTGACCGTGATACCCGTCGATACCGTCGTCGTCGCCCAGTTGACGCGCGCCGAAAAGCGCGGTGCATTCGGGAGATCCGGCAAGCTCGACGTGCAATTGCTCTACGCCGAACTGCCCGGCGGCCCGCTCCGCGTCAGTGGCACACTGGAAGCCCGCGGCAAGAAGGATGGCGGCGATACCGCGGCAACCGCCGCCGCCTTTCTGGTCTTGCCGTTCATTTCCACCGGCCGCAGCGCGGAAATCCCGGCTGGCTCCGAGGTTTCGGGCCGCCTCGACCGCGATCTGTGGGTCGACCGGCGCTGATCGGATACGGCCCGCGCCGCGCAGGGTGACAACAGCTTTACCCCTCGTTACAAACCCTTCCGGTGCAGCAGGGACTCGCGGCCTGACGACGAGAGCCGCTGCAACGACATTTGTGCTGAGGGGTCGCCGGCACGGGCTTGGGGCCGCATCATGATGATGCGTGGCTGAGGGGGCGACTACGCATGAAAAAAGCATCCGACCTGTTCATCGAGTGCCTGGAAGAAGAAGGCGTCGAATATATTTTTGGCGTTCCGGGCGAGGAAAATCTCGATTTCCTCGACAGCCTGTCGCGCTCGAAGAAGATCAAGCTGATCCTGACCCGCCACGAACAGGGCGCGGGGTTCATGGCCGCGACCTATGGCCGCCACACCGGCAAGACCGGGGTGTGCCTCGCGACGCTCGGCCCCGGCGCGACCAACTTCGTTACCGCCGCGGCCTATGCGCAGCTGGGCGGCATGCCGATGATGATGATCACCGGGCAAAAGCCGATCAAGAAATCGAAGCAGGGCCGCTTCCAGATCCTCGACGTCGTCGCGATGATGGGGCCGATCACCAAATATACGCACCAGATGGCATCGTCGGACAATATCCCGAGCCGCGTGCGCGAGGCCTTTCGCCTCGCCGAAGAAGAAAAGCCCGGCGCGGTGCATATCGAACTGCCCGAGGACATCGCCGACGAGCATACCGATTCGACGCCCTTGAAGCGCAGCCATTCGCGCCGGCCGAACGCCGATGTGAAGTCGATCCGCGAGGCGGTGAAGGCGCTCGAAAAGGCGACCTCGCCCGTGCTCGTCATCGGCGCCGGCGCCAATCGCACGATGACCGGCCGGATGCTGCTGCAGTTCATCGAAAAGACCGGCATCCCCTTCCTGACGACGCAGCTCGGCAAGGGCGTGATCGACGAGCGGCACCCGAAATTCCTCGGTTGCGCGGCGCTGTCGTCGGGCGATTTTGTGCACCGCGCGGTCGAGGCGTCGGACTGCATTGTCAACCTCGGCCATGACGTGATCGAAAAGCCGCCCTTCTTCATGCAGCGCGGCGGCCCGACCGTGATCCATGTGTCGAGCAAGACCGCCGAGGTCGATCCGGTCTATTTTCCGAATATCGAGGTCATCGGCGACATCGCCAATGCCGTGTGGCAGATGAAGGAGGACATCGTCCCCAACGGCGGGTGGAAATTCGACCACCTGCTCGCCTATCGCCAGGCCGAGGTCGACCATACCGCGCCGCTGGCGAAGGACGAACGCTTCCCGATCTTCCCGCCGCATCTGGTCCAGTCGGTCCGCGACGCGATGCCCGACGACGGGATCATCTGCCTCGACAATGGCGTGTACAAGATCTGGTTCGCGCGCGGCTATACCGCGTGCAAGCCGAACACCGTGCTGCTCGACAATGCGCTTGCGACGATGGGCGCGGGGCTGCCCAGCGCGATGATGTCGGCGATGGTCTATCCGGGGCGCAAGGTCATGGCGATCTGCGGCGATGGCGGCTTCATGATGAACAGCCAGGAGATGGAGACCGCGGTCCGCCTCGGCCTCAACATCACCGTCCTGATCCTCAACGACAACAGCTATGGCATGATCCGCTGGAAACAGGCGAACATGGGCTTCAAGGATTGGGGGCTGACCTATGGCAACCCCGATTTCGTCAAATATGCGGAAAGCTATGGCGCGCACGGCCACCGCGTCGAAAGCGCCGCGCATCTGAAGGAGTTGCTGGCGCATACGATCAGCACGCCGGGGGTGCACCTGATCGATTGCCCGGTCGATTATTCGGAGAATGACCAGATTTTGAACAACGACATCAAGCGGCTGTCGAAGGAGCTGTAACATCAACTCCCCTCCCGCAAGCGGGAGGGGCAGCGAGACTTGCGAGCTTGCTCGCTAGTCGCAGCGGGGTGGGCATACCGCACCGTTGCTGGCCCACCCCCAACCCCTCCCGCAAACGGGAGGGGGGAGTAGAATGATGAAACTCAAAGACGTCTATCCGCTCTACCTCAACAATAAGGCAGTGCAGCCGAACACCGACCTGAAGGTGATCGACAAGTTCACCGGCGAAGTCGCGTTCCGCACCGCGCTCGCGACCCCCGACGTGATCGACGAAGCGATCGCCGGCGCGGTTCGCGCCGCCGAGCCGATGGCGCGGCTCGCGAGTTTCGAGAAGCGCGACGTGCTCACCCATTGCGTCGGGCGCTTTCAGGAGCGGTTCGACGAGCTTGCCTATGCGCTGTGCATCGAGGCGGGTAAACCGATCGCCGATAGCGAGGGCGAGGTCAGCCGCCTGATCGACACCTTCCGCATCGCCGCCGAGGAAGCGGTGCGCAATTATGGCGAGATCCAGCCGCTCGACATTTCGGCGCGCGCCAAGGGCTATATGGGGATGTGGAAGCGCGTGCCGATCGGGCCGTGCAGCTTCATCTCGCCCTTCAACTTCCCCTTGAATCTCGCCGCGCACAAGATCGCACCCGCAATCGCGGTCGGCTGTCCCTTCGTCATGAAGCCCGCGTCGATGACGCCCCTGGGCGCGATCATCATGGGCGAGGTGCTCGCCGAGTGCGACATATTGCCCGAAGGCGCCTTTTCGATCCTGCCCGCGAGCCGCGACGGCGCCGACCTGTTCACCACCGACGAGCGGCTGAAGCTGCTGTCCTTTACAGGCTCGCCTGGCGTCGGGTGGGAACTGAAGGCCAAGGCGGGCAAGAAGAAGGTCGTGCTCGAACTCGGCGGCAATGCCGCGGTGGTGGTCGACAAGGATGCCGACCTCGACCACGCGCTCGCGCGCATCATCTTCGGCGGCTATTATCAGTCGGGGCAAAGCTGCATCCATGTCCAGCGCGTGATCATCCATGAGGAGATTTACGACCGGTTCCGCGACCTGCTCGCCGCGAAGGTCAAGACGCTGAAATCGGGCGATCCGAAACTTCGCGACACCTTCATCGGCCCGATGATCTCGGTCAAGGAAGCGCAGCGGCTGAAGGGCTGGATCGACGATGCGGTCGCCGCGGGCGCGACCCTGCTCGCGGGCGGCGGCTGCGCGGGCAATATGATGGAAGCGACGCTGCTCGAGAACGTCCCCGGCAACACCGACGTCGTGCGCGAGGAAGCCTTTGGCCCCGTCGTTATCCTGTCGAAATTCACCGACTGGGAAGCCGCGCTCGCCGAGGTCAACGACAGCAAGTTCGGCCTCCAGGCGGGCCTCTTCACGCGCGACCTGCACAAGGTGCTCGAGGCGTGGGATCATCTCGAGGTCGGCGGTATCGTCGTCAACGACGTGTCGAGCTATCGCGTCGACAATATGCCCTATGGCGGGGTGAAGGACAGCGGGCTCGGCCGCGAGGGTGTGCGTTTTGCGATGGAAGATATGAGCGAAATCAGGAACCTGGTGATCCGGCGAACCTGATTGGATCGTGGTTAACGCGGGCATGTGTCAAATAGGCAACGTCACACAACCGCCTTCGAACTTTCTTCAAACTGTCGCGGCTTTGATTCGCACGCTGTAACAAATCTCCTGTCTAGGCCGGGGGCAGCTAAAGGCTGCTTTCGGAGTGTGACATGGCATCGATTTCGACCCTGCCCATCCCCGCCCGCTTTCCCGACCCCTTCACCACCGATCCGCATGTTCCGGAACGGGTGATCGGCGAGCGGCGGAGCTATCGCACGGTGTGGGTCAGCGACATCCACCTCGGCACACGCGGGTGCAACGCCGCGATGCTGATCGACTTCTTCGACCATGTCGATTGCGAGACGCTGTACCTCGTCGGCGACATCATCGACGGCTGGCGGCTCAAGAAACGGCATTTCTGGCCGCCCGAGCATAATGACGTCGTGTGGCGCGTGCTGAAGCGCGCCAAGCGCGGCACACGCGTCGTCTATGTTCCCGGCAACCATGACGAGATGTGCAAGCCCTTCGACGGGTTCGATTTCGGCGGCGTCGAAATCCGCCGCGAGGCGATCCACGAAACCGCCGACGGCCGCAAGCTGCTCGTCGTTCATGGCGACGAGTTCGACGCGGTGATGCTCGCGCACCGCTGGCTCGCCTTCGTCGGCGACGCCGCCTACACCGCGCTGATGAAATGCAATGTGGTCGTGAACCGCATCCGCAGCGCCTTCGGCCTCCCCTATTGGTCGCTGTCGATGGTCGCCAAGCACAAGGTCAAGAACGCGGTCCAGTTCATCGGCCGCTACGAAGAAGTCGTCGCCCACGCCGCGCGCTCGCGCGGGGTCGATGGCGTGGTGTGCGGCCACATCCATAGCGCCGAGATGCGCGAGATCGAGGGCACCGAATATTATAACGACGGCGACTGGGTCGAAGGCTGCACCGCGCTGGTCGAGCATCATGACGGACGCATGGAAATCCTTCATTGGGCCGAGGAGGTCGCGAGCCGTGCGGCGCCGACGCCGCTGGACCTTCCCGCTCCGGCGCGCGCTGCATGAGGATCCTCATCGTCAGCGACGCGTGGGAGCCGCAAGTCAACGGCGTCGTCCGCACGTTGCAGGCGACAGTCGGCGAACTGCGCGCGGCGGGGCATGAGGTCGGGATCGTTTCGCCCGACCTCTTCCGCTCGTTCCCCTGCCCCTCCTATCCCGAAATCCGCCTCGCGCTGGCAGGCTGGCGCCGGGTCGGGCGCCATATCCGTGCGTTCGCGCCGCAGGCAATCCATATCTCGACCGAAGGCCCGCTCGGCATGGCGGCGCGGCGCTGGTGCATGCGCAACAAATTCCCCTTCACCACCGCCTATCACACGCGCTTTCCCGAATATGTCGCGGCGCGATTGCCGCTGTCGCCTGCTTTCGTGTGGCGCTTCATCCGCTGGTTCCACCGCCCGGCGCGCCACATCATGGTCGCGACGCGCAGCCTCGCGCGCGAGCTCGCCGAGCAGGGTCTTGGCCAGACGATGATGTGGGAGCGCGGCGTCGACCACGACCTGTTCCGCCCCGACCGCGCGCCACATCCAGCCTTCGCCGAACTGCCGCGCCCGATCCAGCTCTATGTCGGCCGCGTCGCGGTCGAGAAGAATATCGGCGCTTTCCTGGCCACCGAACACCCGGGCACCAAAGTCATCGTCGGCGACGGCCCCGCGCTCGCCGAACTGAAAGTCCAGCATCCGAACGCGCTGTTCCTCGGCAAACTCGGCGGCGAAACGCTCGCTTCGGCCTATTCGGGCGCCGACGTCTTCGTCTTCCCCAGCCGGACCGACACCTTCGGCCTTGTTATCATTGAGGCACTAAGCTGCGGCACCCCCGTCGCCGCCTATCCGGTGCCCGGCCCCGGCGACATCCTGAGGGACGGCGCCGGCGCGCTCGATGGCGATCTCGACCGCGCCATCGACGCCGCGCTGGCATGCGACCGCGCCGACGCGGCGGCGCTGGGTGCGCGCTATAGCTGGTCGTCCTGCACCGCGCAGTTCGCGAAAGCGCTGACCTTCGTCCCCAGCGAGCCGGCGCCCGAAGGCGCGATCGGCGCTGCCGGGCTCGCCGCCTAGAACGTCTTGCGCCACTCGAGCTCGATATAGCGGCCCAAGGGGTCGATATAGCCCGGCTGGTAGTTGAGCGGCACGATGCCGTTGGCGTCGGTGATCTTGCGCTGGGCGTCGAAGATATTGTCGAACGACAGGCGCAGGCGCGATCCCTTGAGGAAGGGCAAATCCTCGGTCAGCTTCGGCTTCTGGTTGAAATCGACGAAGAAGCGGAGGTTGAAGGTCGCGAGGTCGCCGAATTTGAGGTCGCCTGCGGTGCCGCCCGTGACGGTGCTGCCGCTGTCATATTTGGCGGCGAGGCGCACGCCGAGCCCCTTGTTGAAAAGCCCGCCGTCGAGTTCGAAGAGGTGGCGGTTGCTGCCGCCGCCGCTGCCGGTCGCCGACCCGTTCAACAGATCGAGCTCGGGAACGCCCGGACGGATCAGCACTTTGTCGGTGAGTTTGATGGTGTGGTAGAGCGACACCTGCCAGCGCCCGCCCTGCGGACCGCCGCCGAGCATCCCGCCCGGACCGCCGCCGCCACGGCCACCGCGGCCGCCCATGCGCGGCCCACCGGCTCCGGGCCCACGCGGACGACCAGCGCCCGCACCCTCGCCGCGCGCGCCGCCAGCGCCCGGACCGCGGGCCTCCTGTTGGCCAAAGCTCTTGCCGAAATTGAGGCCCCAGCGGATCTGCGAGTTTTCGGCGCGATCGAAATTGACCGGCCGCTGGTCGAGCGCGATCAGCACGCCGTTCGCGTCGCGCGTCACGCGATCGGGGAACGCCGCCTCGATCTCGGGGGTCAGCAGCGGAAATGCGTTGGCGGTGTCATAGCTTTTGTTGCGGTTGTAGTTGATCGAGACATTCAGCCCTTCGACCATCGGCGGCGACCAGTTGAGCCCCAGTTTGAGGTCGCGGCGCTGCTCGGCGAGCAGGAAGGGGTTGCCCCCCGTCGTCGTCGTGATCTGCACCGTCTGCCCGGTCGAGAAGTCGTAATAGGTGACCCCGTCGGTCGTCAGCGGCGCGGCACCGAGCTGCTGGATGCCAGGCGCCGCCTCGTCATTGTTGAAGCTCGCGATCAGCGACAGATTATCGGTCACGCCCCAGTTGAGGTTGGCGCCCCAGCTTTTGAGCGCCTCGAAATCGCTGGGGTTCTGGACCTGACCACTCAGCGTCAGCGAGACGCGGCCGATGTTGCCGACCTCATATTCGGGATCGAGCAGCGGCACGGTCAATGAACCGAACACGCTCGGCAGGTCGCGCGCGAGATCGGTCGTGACGATGTCGCCCGAACGGTCCGAGCGGCTGTCGAAGCGCAGCCCCGAATAGCCGCCGGTCATCGACAGGCGGATCGGCCCCGCCCAGCCCTCGGTCACGGTGCCCGACAAATTGGCGTTGGCGCCAAAACTCTGCTGGCTGCTGTCGAAACGGTCGCGCGTGCCGGTGTCGCGTTCGGTGAAGGTGCGCTGGTCCGCATCGCCATAATTGCCCGACACCGACCAGCGCCAGTCGCCGAGCATCCCGTTGACGCTGGCGGTCGTGGTCAGATTCTGGCTGCGGCTGTCGCGTTCGAGTGGATCGGTGACGCCGCCAGCGCCGGGGCCGAGCAAAGAGAGGCTGTCGGTCTGGTCGAACCGCACGTTGATCGATGCGTCGGTGACCTTGTTCAGGCTGCGCTGGATCGTCGCGTCGATCGAATATTGGTCGGTCGCGGGCAGCAGGCTGCGCGCCGCGGCCTCCGCAGCCTGGGCGGGGTCGTCATAGCCCAGGCTCCGCTCGCTTTCGCGGAGCATCGTCGCATGTTCCCAACCCGCGTTGACATTGAGGCGCCCATTGTCGCCGATGGCGAGGAAGCTCGGCTGGATCTCGCTCTTGAACAGCCCGCCCTGCGTCGGAATGCCGCCCTCGGCCTCGACCGCGATCTGGCGGAAATTGGGCTTGAGCACGAGGTTGACGACGCGCTCGTCGGCCGAATAGCCATATTGGAGCGCGACCTCTTCGGGGAAAACCTCGACCTTGGCGATGGCTTCGGGGGGCAGGTTGCGCACCTCGCCGAAACCGCCGACGCGGCGCCCGTTGACGAGGATGATCGGCCGACCGCTGCCGCGCCCGCGGCCCGAGCGCGTCTGCGGCGCAAGCGCGTCGAGCAGTTCGGACACGTTCGACACGCCATAGCTCGCGATCGCCGCCTCATCGAGTTCGGCCTCGGCCTTGATCTCGGTGTCGAGCTGTCCGGCGAGCCGCGGCGCGGTGACGACGATCTCTTCGCCGTCGATCTCGTCATAATCATCCTGGGGATCGTCCGAAGCGCTCGGGGCCGTATCGGCGGGCTGTTCGGCCGTCGTCGCCGCGCTTTCGGACACCGCGCCTGTTTCCGCCATCGCGGGCCAGGCGAGCGACGCGGTCGCCGCCAGCAAAACGGCGCGCGCGGAAAAGGACAGGCGAGATTTATTCATGGGGGAGATGCCTTCTTCATTTTTATATTGGTTTTTTTCTTAGGGCGCCGTGGCTTAACGCGTGATGACACTGAAACGCGCCCGCGGTTCATCTGGTCGCAATTTGTCGCAACAATATGGCAGGACCATAAAAGTTCGACCGGTATCCCACTACGACCGCTGGACAGCATGGGCGCGCGCCCTTATCGGCCAGCCATGCCGACTCCAGACTCCTCCACTCCGCCCGAATCCATCCTGATCGTCGATTTCGGCAGCCAGGTGACCCAGCTCATCGCCCGCCGCGTCCGCGAAGCGGGGGTCTATAGCGAGATCGTCCCCTTTACGCAGGCCGAGGCCGCGCTCGAACGAATGCAGCCGAAGGGCGTGATCCTCTCGGGCTCGCCCGCGTCGGTCCCCGCGGCGGGCAGCCCGCGCGCGCCGCAATCGATCTTCGATAGCGGCCTCCCCGTCCTCGGCATCTGCTACGGCCAGCAGGTGATGAGCCAGCAACTTGGCGGGCAGGTTGACCCCGGCGGCGCCGACGGCGAGCGCGACGGCGAATTCGGCCGAGCGTTCCTCACCGTCACCGAACCCTGCGTCTTGTTCGACGGCCTGTGGGAGGTCGGCGAACGCCACCAGGTGTGGATGAGCCACGGCGACCGCGTGACCAAGTTTGCGCCGGGCTTCCGGATTGTCGCGATCAGCGACGGCGCGCCCTTCGCGCTGATCGCCGATGACGAGCGGCGCTATTATGGCACGCAGTTCCATCCCGAGGTCGTCCACACCCCCGACGGCGCCAAACTGATCGCCAATTTCGTCCGCCACGTCTGCGGTTGTTCGGGCGACTGGACGATGGCCGAGTTCCGCGCGACCAAAATCGCCGAGATCCGCGCGCAGGTTGGCGACAAACGCGTCCTCTGCGGCCTATCAGGCGGCGTCGACAGCGCGGTCGCGGCGGTGCTGATCCACGAAGCGATCGGCGAGCAGCTGACCTGTGTCTTCGTCGATCATGGCCTGTTGCGTATGAACGAGCGCGAGCAGGTCGAGCGCCTGTTCCGCGATCATTATAATATCCCGCTGGTGGTGGTCGACGCCGAGGAGCGCTTCATGGCGGGCCTCGCCGGGGTGACCGATCCCGAGGCGAAGCGCAAGTTCATCGGCGGCGAGTTCATCAACGTCTTCGACGAGGAAGCGCAGAAGCTCGGCGGCGCCGACTTCCTCGCGCAGGGCACGCTCTATCCCGATGTCATCGAAAGCGTGTCGTTCACCGGCGGGCCGAGCGTGACGATCAAGAGCCACCACAATGTCGGCGGCCTGCCCGCGCGCATGAAGATGGCGCTCGTCGAGCCGCTGCGCGAGCTGTTCAAGGACGAGGTCCGCCTGCTCGGCAAGGAGCTCGGCCTTCCCGACATTTTCGTCGGCCGCCATCCCTTCCCCGGCCCCGGCCTCGCGATCCGCATCCCCGGCGAAGTGTCGAAGGAACGCTGCGACATCCTGCGCAAGGCCGACGCGGTGTATCTGGAAGAAATCCGCAATGCTGGGCTCTACGATGCGATCTGGCAGGCGTTCGCGGTGCTGCTGCCCGTCAAGACCGTCGGCGTGATGGGCGATTATCGCACCTACGATCATGTCTGCGCGTTGCGCGCGGTCACCTCGACCGACGGCATGACCGCCGACATCTACCCGTTCGACGCCGCCTTCCTCAGCCGCTGCGCGACGCGTATCATCAACGAGGTGCAGGGCATCAACCGCGTGGTCTACGACTATACGTCGAAACCGCCGGGGACGATCGAGTGGGAATAGGATCATGGCCGCCGTCGAGGTAAACCCGGACAAGGTCCACGAATTTGCGGACATGGACGGCTTCTATCAATGGCTCGCCAAACATCACGCCGCCGAACGCGAAGTCTGGATCAAGATCCACAAGGTCAAATCCGGCCTCCAATCGATCTCGCCCGAACAGGCGATCTGGGCCGCGCTGTGCTGGGGGTGGATCGACGGGATTCGAAAATCCTTTGACGAGAAGAGCTTCCTGCAACGCTATTCGCCCCGCGGAGCGAAGAGCGTCTGGAGCCAGATCAACATCGACAATGTCGCGCGCCTCACTGCCGAAGGAAAGATGACCGAGCATGGCCTGAAGCAGGTCGAAGCCGCCAAGGCGGATGGCCGATGGGACCGCGCCTATCGCGTCAAGGGTTCGGATATTCCGGACGACTTGCAGGCCGCAATCGATGCCGAACCCGGGGCCAAGGCGATGCTGGAAAAGCTGACCGCGCAGAACCGTTTCGCGCTGATCTTCCGTCTCGGCAATATCAAGACCGAGGCGGGACGGACGAAGAAGATTGCCGACTTTGTGGCGATGCTGAAGCGCGGCGAGACCTTTCACCCGCAAAAGGCCAAATGACACCGCTGCGAAGCGGTTTCAAGCGTTGGTCGCAGTGACGACAGCTTCGTCGACATCGGCGCCGACAGCAATTGCATCCCACCAGTCGCCAAGCGCATCGATCAACGGGACAAGCCGTTCGCCGTCCGGGGTCAGGTCATATTCGACGCGCCGCGGATAGCCCTCGAACTCGGTGCGCCGGACGATCCCCGCATCCTCGAGCTTGCGCAGCTCGAGCGTCAGCATCTTGTGCGAGATCGTCGGATTGTCGCGGCGCAGGTCGCTGAACCGCTTCGTCCCGTCGCTGAGATAATAGATGAGCAAGGTCGGCCAGCGGCCGCTCAGCACCTGCATCACTTCCTCGATCGGACAGCGCGAAACCAGATCTTTCATCGGAGCCTCATGGTTACAAAAAGGTGCGTAATTTACGCGCGGGCAGCGCGCCCTATATCTGGTTCCGCTGCGCAGCTCCCCCTCAAGAAGATGGAGCAATACATTGGAACCGATCCTTATCTATGGCTTCCCGCTGGGAAGTTCCATGGGGCTCGTCGCAGCCCTCGAATGGCTGGGCAAACCCTATCGCCTGTGCCGCGTCGACATGCTCGGCGAAATGCGCGAGCCCGCCTATGCCCGCATCAACGCGCGGCACGAGACGCCGGCACTGATCACCGATCAGGGCAATGTGCTGACCGAAACCATGGCGATCGCCCGCTGGTTCGCGGCGCGCGACAGCGAACGGCGCATCAGCTTCGACCCGCTGTCGCCCGAAGCCGACCGGATGACCCAGTTGATGGCATTCATCAACACGGGCTTCACCGGCGCCTTCAGCCCGCTCTGGGTCGCGCTCGAGATGGCTCCCCCGCGGCCCGCGCTGCAGTCGGCGCTTCGCGAATGGGGCAAGGAAGCGGTCATCGAACGGCACGACAAACTGGAGGCGATGGTGGGCGACAGCGCCTATCTGGCGGGTGATCGGCCGACGCTAGCCGATGCGCTGTTCATCGGCGTCGCGCGATGGCTGGCGTTCCACGGGGTTGCCGAGCCGACTCGCTGGCCGAAACTCGCGGCACTCGGCGCACGGCTGGAGGCCGACCCGGCCGTCATCTATGCCACCGCGCTCGAAAGCGGCGAGGTCGCGGCAGGCCGCGGCCTGTGCCTGGGCCATGTTCCGCTCGACGAAGTGATCGACCGTTACGGCGCCTGACCCGCATAGCGGTGCGCGGCGGCCCCGCGCCGCCGCGCACCTCATCGTTGCAACCGATGTTGTGAGAGCGCGTCGCCTTTGATAGCAAATGCCGATGGACAGGATCGAAACCGAAGCATCGGGCGGATGCCAGTGCGGCGCGGTGCGCTATCATGTCAGCGCGGTGCTCGACACGTCGCATATCTGCCATTGCCGCATGTGCCAGAAGGCGGCGGGCAATTTCTTCATCGCGCTGATCGGCGTTCCGCGCGATGCAATCACATGGACACGCGGCAGGCCCGCGACCTTCAACAGTTCGGACAAGGCGGCACGCGGGTTTTGCGGCGATTGCGGGACGCCGCTCCTTTACGATTATTTCGAGAGCAAGCATATCAACCTGACGACCGGATCGTTCGACGACCCCGGCCAATTCCCGCCGAAAATGCAGTTCGGTATCGAAGCCCGCTTGCCGACATTCGAGTGCCTTCCCTTGCGCGAAGAAGGCACGACCGAGGAGACGATGCACGCGCTCGTCGGCGCGATCAAGGCGAGCAACCACCAGCACCCCGATCACGACACCGGCACATGGCCTGAATAGGCACGCCGCGCGTCAGTTCACCGAAAGCCCCGCGATCGCCGCGCTGGGCGTCAACCCGAAGTGGCGATGGAACACGCGCGAGAGATGCGCGGTGTCGGCAAAGCCCGCATCCATCGCCGCGGTGCGGACCAGCGCACCCTCGGCCATCTGCTGCGTCGCATATTGCAGCGCCGACCACAGCTTGAACGCACGAAAGCTTTGCCCTGTCGCTGCCTTGAAGGCGCGCAAGGCTTGCGTGCGCTCCATGCCGAGGCGGCTTGCCAGTTCGGACTGCGGCATCCGCCACATCGGGTCGGCGTGGATCGCTTGCACGGCGGCTGCGACTGCAGGCGGCGGCGCGCAAGCGGCCGGGGTCAGTCTGTCGCGCAGCTCGGCCATCGCGGATTCGTCGCCGCGCATCGCGTCGAGCGCCAGATACGCGGGCGCGCCCGTCAGGCCGCGCCCCAACAGTGTGTCGAACGGAAAGCCAAGGCCATTGAGGTAGAGGACGTCGGCGCCGCGCTCGGCAAAGGCAACCGCGTGGACGATGCCGGGGCGGACGAGCAATATATCGCCCTCGACCCGCTGGCCCTCGCGCTCCAGCCGCACGGGACCCGACCGCCCGACCAGCACCGCGGTCACGGGATTGGCATGCGCCGCAAGCTTGCGGCTACCCACCGGAAAGCAGGAATACAGGAAGGGCGAGATCGGGTCGGGCATCGCCGCGACTATCCTCCCCGCGCGGACGGCGCGCAAGAGGCGGCGGAGGGGAAAGCCTTGCCCGGCCCCGATCCTTTCATCGATCCGCCTTCCTATTGTGCAATCCCGGCGCGCGCGAACGCCGCGTGCATCTCGCGCCCATTCGGATACACATCCTTGCGCGTTACCTCGCCCGCCCCGTTCAGGGTGACGACGTCGAGCATCCCGACGCGCGCGGTGAAGGGGGTGCCGCCGGGCTCGCGGAGCGAGAGCAGCATCGTCCATTCGAACACCCAATGACCATCACCATAGAGGCGGCGGCCCATCTCCTGCTCGAAGTCGAAGGTCGCGAACAATTGCCGGCAATGCTCGCGCAGCCTCTCGCGGCCTTTCACAGCTTCGGTCCCGTCGCGGAGCGCAAAGATTGTATCTTCGCTGTGGAGCGACGCGATCAGGTCGGGATCCTTGGTTTCCCAACCGACATGATAGCGGTCGAACAAGGCCTCGATGGAAAGGGGGCGTTCGATTTGTGCGTTGGCGGCCATCCTTTTTCTCCCTTGATGTCGCGAAGAGGCTAACGGGCAGCGGCGTGGATGCGTTGAACAAACGTGCGTTGCGCTTTTCCGCAATATCGGGTGTGGAGGGCGCCGCAGAATCGGAGCCGCACATGACCCCCACCGCCATCATCCTCCTCCTAGGTTCGGGCGAGCTCGGCCGCGAATTCGTGATCTCGGCGAAGCGTCTCGGCTGTCGCGTCATCGCGTGCGACAGCTATGAAGACGCGCCCGCGATGCAGGTCGCCGACAGTTTCGAGGTCTTCTCGATGCTCGACGGCGATGCGCTGCGCGCCGCGATCGAGAAGCACCGGCCCGACCATATCGTGCCCGAGGTCGAGGCGATCCGCACCGAAATCCTCGCCGAAGTCGAGGCCGAAGGTTTCCATGTCGTGCCGTCGGCGCGCGCGGCGCAGTTGACGATGAACCGCGACGCGATTCGCGACCTTGCGGCGAGCGAGCTTGGCCTTGCTACTTCGACCTTCGAATATGCGACGAGCCGCGAGGAACTGGCCGCCGCGGCGGCGCGCATCGGTTTCCCGCTGGTGGTCAAGCCCGTCATGTCGTCGTCGGGTAAGGGGCAGAGCACGGTCAAGGACGCCGCGGGCGTCGACGCCGCATGGGATTATGCCGCCACCGGCATGCGCGGCGACCGGCTGCGCGTTATCGCCGAGGCGTTTATCGATTTCGATTACGAAATCACGCTGCTGACCGTCCGCCACAAGGACGGCGTCGCCTTCTGCCCTCCGATCGGCCACCGGCAGGAGCGCGGTGACTATCGCGAAAGCTGGCAGCCCGCGGCGATGTCGGACGTTGCGCTCGCGAGCGCACAAAATATGGCGACAAAGGTCGTCGATGCACTCGGCGGCCATGGCATTTTCGGGGTCGAATTTTTCGTGAAGGGCGATCAGGTGATCTTCTCGGAACTCTCGCCGCGGCCGCACGACACCGGCATGGTGACGCTGATTTCGCAATCGCTGTCCGAATTCGACCTCCACGCGCGCGCAATCCTTGGGCTGCCGATCCCTGTCGTCGAAGCGCCCGACGCGAGCGCAAGCGCCGTGCTGCTCGCTGACCGCGACGCGGCGGATTTTACGATAACCGGCCTCGCCCACGCGCTCGCCGCGCCCGATGCCGCGACGGCGGTCGACGCGCGCATCTTCGGCAAACCCGTCACGCGGCCCTACCGTCGCATGGGGGTCGCGCTGGCGCGTGTCGCGGGCGGCACGACCGACGATGCGCGCGCGGCGGCGGTCGCGGCGGCGGGGAAGCTGGTCATCGACTATTGCTGAACCTGCGGCCGCGCCTGCGTTAATCCGGGCGGCGGAACCGCCCCGTCTGCCAGGGGTTGGGTTATCATGGCCCGCCGGGCCACTACTCCCTGGGAGACATGTCATGAAAAGCCATATCTGGGCGGGTCCGTTGCTCGCTACCATCGCGCTCGCCGGTTGCGCCACCGTCGAGGAGGGTGTCGCCCAACGTATCGGCGACACCTATAACGCCACGCTATCGGGCGCGAACGAAGTGGGCCGCGGCGATCCCGACGGCTACGCGCGGGCCCAAATCACCGTCACCGACGAGCTCGATCAAATCTGCTACGACATCAACGACATCCGCAACCTCGACAATATCACCGGCATGCACATCCACCGCGGCCGCGCCGGGGTCAATGGACCTGTCGTGTTCCCGATGACGCAGGCCAATGAAGGTGGCTGGAAGGGCTGCAAGAAGCGGGCCGAATGGACCGAGGGCGCGATCGAGCGCGATCCGTCGAACTATTATGTGAACATCCATACGACCGCCTATCCCGACGGAGCGATCCGCGGGCAGCTGGGTAATTAACGGCTCCCAAGACGCGGTGTGACCGGAAGCGACGGCGGGGTCTCGCACCGCCGTCGCACCCCTGCTACATCCCCGCCATGTCCGAGAAGAATCATCTCTATCTGGTCGATGGCTCCAGCTACATCTTCCGCGCCTATCACCGCCTGCCGCCGCTGACGAACCCGAAGGGGGTGCCGGTCGGCGCGGTCTATGGCTACACGACGATGTTGTGGAAACTCGCGAAGGATCTGCACGACGCCGACGGGCCGACGCATCTTGCGGTCATCCTCGACCATAGCAGCAAGTCGTTCCGCAACGACATCTACGACCTGTACAAGGCGAACCGGCCCGAGCCGCCCGAGGATCTGCGCCCGCAATTCCCGCTGATCCGCGACGCGACGCGCGCTTTCTCGCTGCCGTGCATCGAGATGGAAGGGTTCGAGGCCGACGATCTGATCGCCAGCTATACCGAGGCCGCGGTGCTCGCGGGCTGGGACGTCACGATCGTGTCGTCCGACAAGGACCTGATGCAGCTGATCCGCGAAGGCGACGGCACGCCGCAGGTCGACATGCTCGACACGATGAAGAATGTCCGCATGGGGCTGGAGGCGGTCGACGAGAAGTTCGGCGTGACGCCGAGCCTTGTCGGCGATGTCCTCGCGCTGATGGGCGACAGCGTCGACAATGTGCCCGGCGTGCGCGGCGTCGGGCCGAAGACCGCGACCAAGCTGATCCAGGAATATAAAAGCCTCGACGGCGTGCTCGCCGGCGCCGAGACGATGAAGACGTCGAAGCTGCGCGACAATCTGATCGAACATGCCGATATGGCGCGGCTGTCGCGCATCCTCGTCGAATTGAAGCGCGACGTGCCGCTTATCGACGCGCTCGACGATCTGAAGCTCGGTTCGATCCCGCCCGAACCGCTCAAACTGTTCCTCGACGAACATGGTTTCCGCTCGCTTTCGGCCAAGCTCGACCTTGGCGCGACGCCGGGCGGACCACCGACGTTCCCGCGCGCAAGCGCGGCGCCGGTGGCGGCCCCCTCCACCGGGCCGTCCACACCGACGCTCCCCCCGATGCCCGCCATCGATCGGTCGGCGTATGAATGCGTCACGACTATCGACGCGCTCGACCGCTGGATCGCCGAAGCGCGCGCCGCGCATGTCATCGGCGTCGATACCGAAACGGCGAGCCTCGACAGCGTCACCGGCCGCCTCGTCGGCGTCAGCATGGCGACCGCGCCCGGCCGCGCCTGCTACATCCCGCTTGGCCACGGCGGCACCGACATGTTCGCCGAAAAGCCCGACCAGATCCCGATGAACGAAGCGCTCGCGCGGCTCGGCGCACTGTTCGCCGACGATGCGGTGCTCAAGGTGGGGCATAATCTGAAGTACGACATCGGCGTGCTCGCGCAGCATGGGGTCATCATCGCGCCCTATGACGACACGCTGGTGATGAGCTTCGCGCTCGACGCAGGCAAGCATCAGCACGGGCTCGACGAGCTGGCGAAGCTCCACCTCGATCACACCTGTCTGACCTTCAAGGAAATGTGCGGCACGGGCAAATCGCAGATCAGCTTTGCCGAAGTGCAACTCGACCGCGCGACCGAATATGCCGCCGAGGATGCCGATGTTGCCCTCAGGCTGTGGAAGCTGCTCAAGCTGCGCCTGCCGATCGAGGGCGGCACGCGCGTCTACGAAATGGTCGACCGTCCGCTCGCTGCCATCGTCGAGGGGATGGAGCGCGCCGGGATCATGGTCGACCGCGACTATCTGGCGAAGCTGTCGGGCGAGTTCGCGACCGAAATGCTGCGTATCGAGGGCGAGATCCACGCCTTAGCCGAACAGCCTTTCGCGATCGGCAGCCCCAAGCAGCTCGGCCAGATCCTGTTCGAAAAGATGGCGCTGAAGGGCGGTCGGAAGGGCAAGTCGGGCGACTGGTCGACCGACCAGAGCGAACTCGAACGCCTCGAACGCGACGGCGTGCCGATCGCGCGCAAGATCCTCGAATGGCGCCAGCTCGCGAAATTGAAATCGACCTATACCGACGCGCTGCAACAGCAGATCAACGCGAAGACCGGGCGGGTCCACACGAGCTACAGCCTCGTCGGCGCGCAGACCGGGCGACTGTCGTCGACCGATCCGAATCTCCAGAATATCCCGATCCGCACCGAGGTCGGGCGCCAGATTCGCGACGCCTTTATCGCAGCGCCCGACCATATGCTGATCGCCGCCGACTATAGCCAGATCGAGCTCCGCCTCGCGGCGCATATGGCCGACGTCCCCGAACTCAAGGAGGCCTTTGCGCAGGGGCAGGACATCCACAGCGCGACCGCGATCGAATTGTTCGGCGAGGTCAATCGCGACACGCGCGGCAAGGCGAAGACGGTCAATTTCTCGATCCTCTACGGCATTTCGCGCTGGGGCCTCGCGGGCCGGCTCGAAGTCACCCCCGACGAGGCACAGGCGCTGATCGCGCGCTATTTCGAGCGCTTCCCCGGCATTTCGGACTATATCACCGACACGCTCGAGAATGCGCGGGCGAAGGGCTATACCGAGACGCTGTTCGGCCGCAAAACCTGGTTCCCGCGGATCAAGGCGGCGAACCAGAATGAACGTGCCGGCAGCGAGCGCGCCGCGATCAACGCCCCGATCCAGGGCACCAGCGCCGACCTGATCAAACGCGCGATGGCACGCATGCCGAAGGCACTGGCCGATGCGGGTCTGTCCGACGTTAAAATGCTGCTGCAGGTGCACGACGAACTCGTGTTCGAGGCGCCGGAAGACAAGGCCGAAGCCGCGGGCGCGGTCATTCGTGCGGTGATGTCGGGCGCCGCCGAACCTGCGCTCAAGCTGTCGGTCCCGCTCGAAGTCGAGATCGGCACCGGGAAGAGCTGGGGCGAAGCGCATTGATTTCCGCACTGTTGTTCGTCGCGGCGCTCGCCGCCGATCCGGTTGTCGCGGCCCCCGGAGCGGCGGCCGGCGCAGTGGTGCCTGCGCCCCCGTCCCCCATTGCCGACACCGATCTGCGCGAGTTTGCCGCGATCGCCGGGCGCAAGGTCGCGGGGCGTGCGGTCGGCGGGCCCTATACCACCGCCGACAAGATCCTGCTGATTGCGCGCGATGACAAAGGTTTCCCGGTGATCGCGACCAGTATCGGCTTTCCTTCGCGTCAGGCGTTGCCCGCCCCGCCGCGGGGCACGCTCGCGATCGTCCGGCTGCACCAGCGGTCCGAAACCATCGTCCCCGGGCCGACGCCCGACGACCTCGCCTTTGTCGCCGCGAACAAGCTACCGCTGTTCGTGATCGGCGAATGGGCACGCCCCGCGCCGATGTGGGAGGTTGCGTGGATCGACGACGCGGTTCGTTACCGCACGGTCGGCGAGGTCGGCGAGATCGGCCCCTGGCGGGACTGACCGGCGCTCCGATACGCCGCGCCGACGGCCCTGCCCTTTCGCCGCCGCAACTTTCTCTCTATGACGATCCGATGACATCTGGTTGGCGCCTTTGTGACAGCCAGCAACAAAGGGTCCACATGAGCAAGTTCCAACCCGTCGTTTCGGCGCCGGTTCGTATTCAGCAGAATATCCTCGCCCGCGGCGAGCGCCGCCTCCTCAACTGGCTGTGTGTACGCCTCCCCGGCTGGGTAACGCCCGACCAGCTGACCGCGCTTGGCTTCGCCGGCGCGGTGCTGGTCGCCGCGGGCTATGTGCTCAGCTGGTTCGACAGCGAATGGCTCGGCCTCTCGCTCGTGGGCTATATCGTCAACTGGTTCGGCGATTCGCTCGACGGCAGCCTCGCCCGCTGGCGCGGCATCGAGCGGCCCAACTATGGCTATTTCGTCGACCATAGCGTCGACGCGCTCGCGACGCTGATGATGATCAGCGCGATCGGCGTCAGCCCCTATATGCGCCTCGACGTCGCCCTGATGGGCGTCGCCGGCTATTTCCTGCTGTCGATCCACACCTTCATCGCGGCCAAGGTCGTCGGCGAATTCCGCCTCTCCTATATGGCCGGCGGCCCGACCGAGCTGCGTTTGATGCTGATGGCGATGACCGCCCTGATGCCGATCGTCGGTACCGGCCTGGTGGCGGGAACGACGCTGTCGGCTTTCGACCTGTTCGCGCTGGTGGTCTCCAGCATCCTTGTGACGCTGTTCATCGTCCAGACGTCGGCGACCGCGCGGATGCTCCGCCGTCGCGGCGGGTGAGGCGATTTAAGGCCGAACCCGCGCCTGGGCGTAGGTGCCTAGCAGCCGCAGCGACTTGGTCTGGAAATCCAGCTCCTCGAGCGCGCGGTCGATCCGCTCCTCGCCCGGTGCGCCGACAATATCGGCGTAGAATTGCGTCGCGGCAAAACTGTCGCCGGTCTGGTAGCTTTCGAGCTTGGTCATGTTGACGCCATTGGTCGCAAAGCCGCCCAGCGCCTTGTAGAGCGCGGCGGGAATATTCTTCACCTCGAAGATGAAGGTGGTCATCACCGGCCCCTCGATCGCCGCGACGTCGTTCAGCGGTTCGCGCGCGAGCACGACGAAGCGCGTCGTATTGTGATCGGCGTCTTCCATCCCCGTGCCGTGGAGCGTCAGCCCATAGAGTTCGGCGGCGTGCGGCGGCGCCAGCGCGGCGAGTCCGACCTCGTCGCTATCGGCCACCCACGCCGCGGCGCCCGCGGTGTCGCTATGCGCGACGGGTGCGATCCCGTTGGCACGCAACCAGTGACGGCACTGGCCGAGCGCCTGCTCGTGGCTCATCGCGCGCGTCACCGGGCCGAGGTCGCGGCTCATCAAGCCATAGCGGATCGGCAGGAAATGCTCGCCGACGATCGACAGGCCGGATTCGGGAAGCAGGAAATGGATGTCGGCGACGCGGCCGTGCAGGCTGTTTTCGATCGGGATGATCGCGCGGTCGACGCGGCCTTCGCGCACCGCCTCGATCGCATCCTCGAATGCGTAGCAGGGCATCGGCAGCGCGTTCGCATCATATTCGCGCGCGGCGAGGTCGCTGTTCGCCCCCGGTGCGCCCTGGAACGCCAGCCCGCGTGCGGGCTGCGCGAGTGCCACCGTCCGCATTTCGTCGACCAGATGCTGTGCCGAAGCCGAATAACTGCCCATGATTGCCTTCCCAAGCCGAAGCCGCGGCGCATAGCGGCCAGACGCTGTCCACGCAACCGGCGCGCTCGCCCATTTCATCCCCTTGCGCCGCCGTCGCCGCGCCAGTAAGGGAGCGTCCAAATCAAATACGCGCCCGGCAAGCGGGCGCCAGCTAACGGGGCTGCAAGAGCATGGACAATCGCAACAACACTATTGCCGGATGGGTGCTGTTCGCCGGCATTTGCGCGCTGGGCCTGACGATCGGGTCGAGCATGTTGTTCGCCAGCCACAACCCGGAAAAGCCCGGTTATCCGATCGAAGACGCCGAAGCCGGCGCCGGTGGCGGCGAATCGGCGGTGCCGCTCGCCAACCTGCTCGCGACTGCCGATCCGGTGAAGGGCGAGGCGGTGTTCGCGAAATGCGCCGCTTGCCACACGATCAATTCGGGCGGCGCCAACGGCATCGGCCCGAATCTCTTCGGCGCGCTGGGCAAGCCGCATGGCCATGTCCCGGGCTTCGCTTATTCGGATGCGCTGAAGGGCGTCGCGGGCAATTGGGATTTCGAAGGCATGAACGCGTGGATCACGAGCCCGCGTAAATATGCGCCGGGCACGAAGATGTCGTTCGCCGGCCTCAGCAGCCCCGAAGACCGCGCGAACCTGATCGCCTATCTGAACGCCCAGGGTTCGAACCTGCCGCTGCCCGCCGCTGAAGCCGCACCCGCACCCGCGGACGGCGCCGCCGCGGCAGAGGGCGCTGCCGCAGCACCGGCCGAAGGCGCCGCAGCCGCTCCGGCTGCAGGCGCCCCGGCGGCCGCGACCCCCGCTCCGGCCGAAGCCAAGAAATAATGCGGCTCGCGCCCGTCCTGCTGGCGGGCGCCCTGACGCTCGCCGGTTGCGGCAAGAGCGATAAACCGGCCGATGCGCCGGCGACCGGCGAACCCGGCGTCGAAGCGCCTCTCGTTCAGCCGACCGCGGCGATGGGCGAGCAGGTGTTCAAACGCTGCGTCGCGTGCCACACGATCGACAAGGGCGGATCGAACGGCATCGGCCCCAATCTGCATGGTGTTGTCGGCCGTGCGGTCGCATCGCACGCCGGCTTTTCCTATTCGGGCGCGATGAAGGCGAAGGGCGGGGTCTGGGACGAAGCGGCGCTCGACCCTTATCTTGAGGCGCCGATGAAGGCGGTGCCGGGAACGCGCATGGCCTTTGCCGGCGTGATCGACGCCGCCGATCGCAAGGCACTGATCCTGTATCTGGAAGAACAGTCGAAGTGACCGTCATCCCAGCGAAAGCTGGGATCGCTTGCGTCGTGCAGGGCCGATAGCGGTCCCAGCTTTCGCTGGGAGGACGCTAATCAATGATGCTCGATGTTGGCGTAGAAATCCTGGATGATCGCCCATGCCTCGTCCGCGGTCTCGACGAATTTGAACAGGTCGAGGTCGCGCGCGCTCACCACGCCCTCCTCGACCAGTGCGTCGAAATTGACCACCCGGGTCCAGAATTCCTTGCCGAACAGCACGATCGGGATCGGCTTGATCTTGCCCGTCTGGATCAGCGTCAGCAGTTCGAACATTTCGTCGAACGTGCCGAAACCGCCGGGGAAGACGCACACGGCGCGGGCGCGCAGCAGGAAGTGCATCTTGCGCAACGCGAAATAGTGGAACTGGAAACTCAAGGACGGGGTGACGAAGCGGTTGGGCGCCTGTTCATGCGGCAGCACGATGTTTAGCCCGACCGATTCCTTGCCCACGTCGTCGGCGCCGCGATTCGCGGCTTCCATGATCGACGGCCCGCCGCCCGAGCAGACGACGAAGTGGCGGCAGCCATTTTCGTCGGGTGGAACCTGGCTCGCGAGCCGCGCGAGTGCGCGCGCCTCCTCATAATATTTCGCCTTTTCCTTCAGGCGGCGCGCGATGTTGCGCTGAACGTCATTGGTCGCCGCGGCCTCGAGCGCATCGGCTTCCGCGGGCTCGGGGATACGCGCCGAGCCATAGATGACGAGCATCGATTCGATCTTCGCCTCGTCGAGCAGCAGTTCGGGCTTGAGCAGCTCGAGCTGGAAGCGAACGGGGCGCAAATCCTCGCGCAGCAGGAAGTCATTGTCCTGAAAGGCCAGCTTGTAAGCGGCGCTCGCGGTCTGCGGGGTGGTTGTCGCCTGCTTGGCGAACTGCGCGTCGTCCTTGGCTTTGTGGAAACGCGAACGATGGGGTTGTTTATCTTCTGCCATTAGCGGACGGCTAGCCGCTTCGCATGGCTTTGCCAAGATGGGGCTGTTTCAGCGGCAGTAACCGCCGCCGCTCATGTCGAAATGGAAATGGTTGTAGTGCGCCGCGTTGTAATCGGGGCCAAGCACGGTCCCGAAGCGGCGGCACCCCGATTTGTGCAGCGCACGGAGGAAGTCCTGCGACGCCTGGTCGCCCGTCCACCCGCCGTCGAGCATGATACGGCGCCCATCGGCGAGGACGAAGCCCGACACGTCGACCGCGTTCGAATAGGCGTGCTGCGACATCCTGCCCGACCGGCCGCCATAGATGTTGCGGCAGCTATAGGTGCCGAAGGTCTCGATCTTCACGACCTCGGTCCCGAAATATTTGCGCGCCGCGGGCTTCACCGCATATTGCGCCCATGCCGCGAAGTTGCGCGCCAACGGACAGGTCATCGCGCCGAGGTTCGTCACCGGGGTGCCGATGTCGAGCAGCTTCACCGAATCGATCGAAGTGCATCCGCCGCCATGATCCTCATTGGCGAGCGGGGTAAAACGCACCCCCGCCTGTTTGAGGTCGAAGGCGCATTGCTGAGCTTCGGCGCTGGTGAAGGAGGGGGTGCTCGCGATTTGCGGGCGTTTTTGCGTGCTCGCGCTCGGGCGTTTGCCGTTACCATTCTTCATCGCCTCGGGTGCACCGAAACAGGCCGACAGCGCCAGCGCCGCGGTCGCGGCAACCAATATCCGGAGCTTCAAGAACGCAGGGACCCCCATGGCGTCAAAATACCGACGAAATGGTTAACAAGCTGTATACCTTTTCTTCGGCTCGTCGAAAATTTCGCCCGGCCCGTGCAATTTGTTTGACAGCCCGCGCGCGCGCCCTAAACGCGGCGCCGGGCCACGCGGTCCCAACGCCGCGCGAGCTCTCTGCAAGGAGAGACTATGATGACTGAAGTGCCGACGCCACAATTGCGCCCTCTGCGCCCCTATTTCTCCTCCGGCCCCTGCGCAAAGCCGCCCGGATGGGATGCCTCCAAAATCGCTACCGAATCGCTCGGCCGCTCGCATCGTGCGAAGATCGGCAAGACACGCCTCGCCTATTGCATCGACCTGATGCGCGAGATGCTGCAGCTGCCCGACACCCACCGCATCGGCATCGTCCCGGGCTCCGACACCGGCGCCTTCGAGATGGCGATGTGGACGATGCTCGGCGCCAAGCCGGTAACGACGCTCGCCTGGGAGAGCTTCGGCGAGGGCTGGGTCACCGACGCGGCGAAGCAGCTCAAGCTCGATCCGACCGTCATCCGCGCCGATTACGGCCAGCTTCCCAATTTGACCGAGGTCGACTGGTCGAACGACGTGCTTTTCACCTGGAACGGCACGACCAGCGGCGTGCGCGTTCCGAACGGCGACTGGATCGCCGACGACCGCGAGGGCCTCTCCTTCGCCGACGCGACCAGCGCGGTATTCGCTTACGACCTGCCGTGGGACAGGATCGACGTCGCGACCTTCAGCTGGCAGAAAGTGCTCGGCGGCGAAGGCGGCCATGGCGTGCTGATCCTCGGCCCGCGCGCAGTCGAACGG
Source organism: Sphingopyxis sp. (assembly GCF_036675685.1). Taxonomy (GTDB): domain Bacteria; phylum Pseudomonadota; class Alphaproteobacteria; order Sphingomonadales; family Sphingomonadaceae; genus Sphingopyxis. The sequence goes on along the minus strand of NZ_JAKFEM010000034.1, from coordinate 122,420 downwards.
CTCGAAAGTCACACCCCCGCCTGGCCGCTGCCGAAGGTCTTCCGCCTCGTCTCGAAAGGCGCGCTTGCCGAGGGCGTGTTCAAGGGCGAGACGATCAACACCCCGTCGATGCTCGCGGTCGAGGATGCGATCTTCGCGCTCGAATGGGCGAAATCGCTCGGCGGCCTCGATGGGCTGAAGACACGTAGCGATGCGAATGCCGCCGCGCTCGACAAGATCGTCGAGGAACGCGGCTGGCTGAGCCACCTCGCCGCCGATCCCGCCAGCCGCTCGAAGACCTCGGTCTGCCTGTCGGTTGCGGGCGCCGATGCGGATTTCATCAAGAAATTCGCGGGCCTGCTCGAGAAGGAAGGCGCGGCCTATGACATCGCGGGCTACCGCGACGCGCCTCCGGGCCTTCGCATCTGGTGCGGCGCGACCGTCGACACCGCCGATGCCGAAGCGCTCGGCCCGTGGCTCGACTGGGCCTACGCGACCCTCACTGCCTAGTCTCTTTTCGTCATCCCCGCGAAAGCGGGGACCCAGAGCGTGTTTGGACTGCCCCCACACTGGGTTCCCGCTTTCGCGGGAATGACGAGGTAAAAGGAATATCGAAATGACCCAACCCAAAGTCCTCATCAGCGACAAGATGGACCCCAAAGCCGCCGCGATCTTCAAGGAACGCGGCATCCAGGTCGACGAGATCACCGGCAAGACCAAGGATGAGCTGATCGCGATGATCGGCGAGTATGACGGCCTTGCGATCCGTTCGGCCACCAAGGTCACCGCCGACGTCCTCGCCGCCGCGACGAACCTCAAGGTCGTCGGCCGCGCCGGGATCGGCGTCGACAATGTCGACATTCCCGAGGCGTCGAAAAAGGGCGTAATCGTGATGAACACGCCTTTCGGCAACAGCATCACCACCGCCGAACATGCGATCGCGATGATGTTCGCGCTCGCGCGCCAGATCCCTGAGGCCGACGTGTCGACCCAGCAGGGCAAGTGGGAAAAGAATCGCTTCATGGGGGTCGAGCTGACCTCGAAGACGCTCGGCCTGATCGGCTGCGGCAACATCGGCAGCATCGTCGCCGAACGCGCATTGGGGCTGCGGATGAAGGTCGTCGCGTTCGACCCCTTCCTCACCCCCGAGCGCGCGATCGAGCTTGGCGTCGAAAAGGCCGATCTCGACACGCTGCTCGCCAAGGCCGATTTCATCACGCTGCACACGCCGCTGACCGACCAGACGCGCAACATCCTGTCGGCGGAGAATATCGCGAAGGCGAAGAAGGGCGTGCGGATCATCAATTGCGCGCGCGGCGGGCTGATCGACGAGGCGGCGCTGAAGGACGCGCTCGAAAGCGGCCAGGTCGCGGGCGCGGCGCTCGACGTGTTCGTGCAGGAACCGCCGGCGGCCGACCATCCGCTGTTCGGCGCGCCGAACTTCATCTGCACGCCACACCTCGGCGCGTCGACCGACGAGGCGCAGGTCAATGTCGCAATCCAGGTCGCCGAGCAGATCAGCGATTATCTCCTCACCGGCGGCATCACGAACGCGCTCAACGTCCCCAGCCTGTCGGCCGAGGAAGCGCCGAAGCTGCGCCCCTATATGAGCCTCGCCGAGAAGCTCGGCAGCCTCGTCGGGCAGCTCGCGCACGACAATCTCACGACGATCTCGGTCGAAGTTGAAGGCGCCGCCGCCGAGCTCAACCTGAAGCCGATTACCGCGGCGGTTCTCACCGGCCTGATGCGCCGCTATTCGGACAGCGTGAACATGGTCAACGCGCCGCATCTCGCGCGCGAGCGCGGGCTCGATGTGCGCGAAGTGCGCCACGACCGCGACGGCGATTATCATACGCTGGTTCGCGTCACGGTAGCGACCGAACAGGGCGACCGCTCGGTCGCGGGCACCTTGTTCAGCAACGGCGACCCGCGCCTCGTCGAGATGTTCGGGATCAAGGTAGAGGCCGATCTCGACGGCCATATGCTCTATATCGTCAACGAGGACGCGCCGGGCTTCATCGGCCGCATCGGCACCGCGCTCGGCGAAGCCGGGCTCAACATCGGCACCTTCCACCTCGGCCGCCGCGCCGCGGGGGGCGAAGCGGTGCTGTTGCTCAGTCTCGACTCGCCGATGCCCGAGCCTTTGCTGTGGCAGCTTTGCCAGCTTCCCGGCGTGAAGACGGTGAAGGGTTTGAAGTTCTAAAACGAATTGTCCCCTCCCGCTTGCGGGAGGGGCAGCGAGACTTGCGAGCTTGCTCGCTAAGTCGCAGCGGGGTGGGTCCGGCAACGTCGCTGCCCACCCCTAACCCCTCCCGCAAGCGGGAGGGGGACTATATTGAACTCCCGCCGCCACCCGCCTAAGGCCGCACCCATGACCAAGGCCCCTGCCCTGCTGCCCGAAGGCTTGCGCGACCGCCTCCCCCAACAGGCGGAAGCCGCGTCGCGCGTGACGCGCGCGCTCGTCGATGCGATGCGCGCGCATGGTTATGGCCGTGTCTCGCCGCCGCTCGCCGAGTTCCGCGAGACGCTCGGCGGCGATGACGACCGCTCGACCCGCGATCTGCTCCGCTTCACCGATCCGGTGTCGCAGCGCACGCTCGCGCTGCGCCCCGACATCACACGACAGGTCGGCCGCATCGCAACCTCGCTGCTCGCCGACGCGCCGCGTCCGCTACGCCTCTGCTACGCCGGGCAGGTCGTCAAACTGCGCGCCAGCCAGCTCCGCCCCGCGCGCGAGATGCTGCAAGTCGGCGCCGAGCTGATCGGCAGCGACAGCGTCGCCGCGGCGCGCGAGATCGTCACCGTCGCGATCGACGCGCTCGAAGCCGCGGGCATTGGCCCCGTCACGATCGATTTCACCCTGCCCGATGTCGTCGACTTGCTCGCGACCGGGCCACTCCCCGTCGATGTCAACATCCAGCAGCTTCGCGACGAACTCGACGCCAAGGATGCCGGCGCGCTGACGCGGCTTGGCGCACAGGCCTATCTGCCGCTACTCCGCGCCACGGGCCCGTTCGACCAAGCAATCGCCGACCTTCGCGCCTTCGACACCACCGGCGTACTCTCCGCCCGCATCGACGCGCTCGAAGCCATCGCGGCGCCGGTGCGGGACCGCGTCACCCTGACCCTCGATCCGACCGAACGCCATGGCTTCGCCTATCAAAGCTGGTTCGGCTTCCAGATCTTCGTTCCGGGGCAAGGCGACGCGGTTGGCCGTGGCGGCGGTTACTCGATTCCCGTGGGCGAACAGGAAGAATCAGCCGTCGGCTTCTCGCTCTACCCCGATCCGCTGATCGACGCAGGACTCGGCGCTGAGGACGATGCCGACCGCCGCATCTTCCTGCCGCTCGGCCACGACGCCGCGCTCGCGGCAAGCCTGCGCGCCGATGACTGGCAGACGGTGGCGGCACTGTCCGAAGCCGACGACGCGCGCGCGCTTGGGTGCGGCTGGTGGCTCGGTCCCGACGGGCCGGTCGAAGCCTAAAAGTCCGATATTCCGAAGCGCGGGATGCCCTGGTTGATCCCGGGCGGATCGAGCACGGTCACGTCGAGCTCGACGGGTTCGCCGATCCAGTGTGCAAGGGTGGTGTGGTCGGCAAGGTCGTCGTCGGTGAGCGGATGGACGAGCGCGCGCAGTCCGGTGGCCTCGATGGCCGCGACGACGCCATCCTTCGAGCGCGCAAGAAAATGCACCTCATATTGCGCGATCGGATGCGGCCCGGCGGCACCGTCGGTCATGTCGCCGACGAACAGGATCGCGGGATCGCGGCCAAAATCTTTGCGCAGCCCGGTCGCAGCAACGCGTTCGGAATCGTCGAAATAGATATGGGCGTGATAGGGGGCGTCGGGGTTCGTCATGTCCCAACCCTATCGCATCGATCAGCGTGCGAAAACCCGTTTCAGCCAGGCATCGACCGCCGCCGTCGGCGCATAGGCGGGATCGCCAAGGCGACGGTTGATCTCGGCATGACCCTTCAGCCCCTCACCGGGGAAGCTGCCCTTCTCGACCCGGCTACCGCCCGCCGTCAGCGCGGCGGCGAGCGCCTCGGCCTGCCGAACGCCGTCAGCGCGCTGGACGTATAGCAACAGGAATTGCGGCGCATTGGGCGCAATAGCGTGCGCGGTCGGCGACAGCGCCTTTTGCCGGGTCGGATTGGTGCCGAATGCCTGGCCGTAGGTCGCCTGCATGATCGGCGGCCCGTCCTTCATCTGCGCGGGTACGTCATAAGCCGCGCCGTCGATGGGGATCACCCCCGATATGTCGGCAAAAGAGAGCCCCGCGCTCTTCAGATAGCGCTCGTCGGTGCCGACCAGCGCGACCAGATGCGCACCTGCGCTATGCCCCATCAACACGACGCGTCGCCGGTCGATACCAAGGCCGTCGGCGCGGTTCACCAGCGCTTTCACCGCGCTTGCCACGTCGGCCGCCTGCTGCTCGACCGTTGCGTCGGGGACCAGCCGATAGTTGATCGAGGCGAAAGCATAGCCCGCGGCCGGATAATGTTCGGGCTTGAAGCGCCCCGTTGCATTGTCCTTGCTCCCGCGTTTCCAGCCGCCGCCATGGACGAAGACAACCAGCGGCGTCGGCCCCTTCGCTCCCTTGGCGCGCCAAATATCGAGCATCTGCAGCGGGTCGCTGCCATAGGATATCGTCTCGCCGCCCGGAACCTTCGGTCCTTCGTCGGCGCCCATTCGTTCCGCCAGGCGCTCGCGTAGCCGGTCGCGCATCTTCTCCCGCGCGTCGGTCGGGTCGGCACCGCCCGCGACGAACGCTGTCACCGCCAGAATTCCGATCCAGTATCGATTGGTCATCGCAGCATCTCCTTCGGGTCCCGGCGGCACCTGCCTGCCCGCCAAATGTCGCAAATTCATCCCAGCGCGCTTGCCTCTTCGGCCAAATCCGCTAAGGCCGCGCCGGGCCAGCGCCGGTTGTTTTTTGGGGCCCGTTCAGCAGGACAGCATCATGGCAAATGTTACCGTCATCGGGTCGCAATGGGGCGACGAGGGCAAGGGCAAGATCGTCGACTGGCTCGCCAGCCGCGCCGATGCCGTGGTCCGGTTCCAGGGCGGTCACAACGCCGGCCATACGCTCGTCGTCGGCGAGCAGGTCTACAAGCTATCGCTGCTCCCCTCGGGTATCGTCACCGGGACGCTGTCGATCATCGGCAACGGCGTCGTGCTCGACCCGTGGGCGCTGCGCGACGAGATCACCAAGCTGCGCGGGCAAGGCGTCGTGATTAACGCCGAGAATTTCGCCATCGCCGACAATTGCGCGCTAATCCTGCCTTTTCACCGCGACCTCGACGCGCTGCGCGAGACCGCGGCGGGCGCGGGCAAGATCGGCACCACGGGCCGCGGCATCGGCCCCGCCTATGAGGACAAGGTCGGCCGCCGCGCGATCCGCGTCTGCGACCTGGCGCACCTCGACAAGCTCGAACCGCAGCTCGACCGCCTGACCGCGCACCACGACGCGCTGCGCGCCGGCTTCGGCGAACCGCCGATCGATCGCGAACGCCTGATCGCCGACCTCACCGAAATCGCCGACTATGTGCTCGAATATGCCCAGCCCGTCTGGAAGCGCCTGAAAAAAGTCCGCAAGGCCGGCGCGCGCATATTGTTCGAGGGCGCGCAGGGCGTGCTGCTCGACATCGATCATGGAACCTATCCTTTCGTCACCAGCTCGAACACCGTCAGCGGCACCGCGGCGAGCGGTTCGGGCCTCGGGCCCGGCGCGGTCGGCTTCGTGCTCGGTATCGCCAAGGCCTATACGACGCGCGTCGGCAGCGGCCCCTTCCCGACCGAGCTCGAGGATGCGACCGGGCAAAAGCTCGGCGAGCGCGGGCATGAATTCGGCACCGTCACCGGGCGCAAGCGTCGCTGCGGCTGGTTCGACGCGGTACTGGTGCGCCAGAGCTGCGCGGTATCGGGCGTTACCGGCATCGCGCTGACCAAGCTCGACGTGCTCGACGGCTTCGACACCATCCGCATCTGCACCGGATACCGGCTCCGCGGCAAGATCCTCGACTATTTCCCGGCGCATTCGGCCGATCAGGCCGAGGTCGAGCCGATTTACGAGGAAATGGACGGCTGGCACGAATCGACCGCGGGTGCGCGCAGCTATGCCGACCTTCCCGCGCAGGCGATCAAATATATCCAGCGCGTGCAGGAGCTGATCGAAACCCCGATCGCGCTGGTGTCGACCAGCCCCGAGCGCGAAGACACGATCCTGATTCGCGACCCGTTCAGCGATTGATTTTGGAATGCCGGTCGTCGCGCAAGCGCGGCGACTGGGCGCAAGCAGGCTTATCGTCACTGAACTGCCATAGGCCGTCATTAGTTGGCTGCGGATGACAAGCCGCGAAACGACGCATCTCCTCGCGCGTCCCGACATGTACGACGCCCTGCCGCGCCCGGCGCGCGAACGGATCGAGGTTATCGCCTTTGGCGCGATCCAGTGGCCGTGGCTCCTGCGATCCTTGTGGGGCGGCCGCAAAACGGAAAAGGCAGCGCTGCTGCAACGGCTTGACCTCGCCGACGACGCCCTGCCACATCTCGGCAGCTGGAAGGCCGACACGCGCTTCCTGACGCACATCGTCGACGCCATCGAGGAGCTGCGCCCCTCCGTCGTCGTCGAACTCGGCTGCGGCGCGAGCAGCCTCGTCATTGCCAAGGCCCTATCGATGTTCGGCGGCGGCCGGCTGATCAGTTACGATCAGCATCAGGAATTTGTGGTCGAAACCGGCCACTGGCTGGCGAGCCAGGGCGTGGCCGCCGACCTGCGCCACGCGCCGCTTGGCCTGCCGCCGGGCGATTGGCCGGGGCTCTGGTATCAGCTCGCCGACCTGCCGACCGACATCGGCCTGCTCGTGATCGACGGTCCGCCCTGGGCGCTGCATCCGCTGGTGCGCGGCGCTGCCGAATCGCTGTTCCCGCGTCTTGCCGACGATGCCATGATCCTGCTCGACGATGCGGCACGACCCGGCGAGCGCCTGGTCGCGCGGCGCTGGCAGAAGCGGTGGCCGCAGATCGATTTCGCCTATGACCGGTCGGGTACGAAGGGTACGCTGATCGGCCGTGTCGCCGGCGGCTAGTGCGCTCATCGACGCCGGGATAAAGCAGCTGTGGGATGTCGTTCCCGACGGCACTCCGTTCCCTATACGCCCCTAGCAATTCACGACCTTAGCGAAGTGCCGCTTTCCCGAGCGAAGTCGAGGGACTATGCCGAGCGAAGGTGAGGCAGCGATGTCGAGGTTCTCGCTTCGCTCGAACGAGCCCCTCGTCTTCGGCCAAAGGCCGAAGTTTATCCTGAGCGCCCGCCAGGGCAGTCGAAGGGCTCGGGGGTTCGGGAAGATTTACGCCGTCGAACATAAGTTTTTGCAGGAGCCATCATGTCCCGCCGCATCCTCCTCTTCTATGGCAGCTATCGCCGCGACCGGCAGGGCATCAGGTTCGCCGAGTGGCTCGTCGATGCGATCGCGGCGCGCGGCGACAGCGCCGAGCTGATCGACGCCAAGGCGGTCGGCCTGCCGATGCTCGACCGCATGTACAAGGAATATCCGAAAGGCGAGGCACCGCCCGCGATGGAGGAACTCGCGAGCCAGATCCGCGCCGCCGATGGCTTCCTGTTCGTCACCGGCGAATATAATTGGGGGCCGCAGCCGGGGCTGAAAAACCTCACCGACCATTTTCTCGAGGAATGGTTCTGGCGCCCCGCCGCGATCGCCTGTTACTCGGGCGGTTCCTTTGCCGGGGTGCGCGCAATGATGGGCTGGCGCGACATATTGGGCGAGATGGGCATGGCGGTAATCTCCTCGATCCTGCCCGTCGCGCGCATCGGCCGCGCGTTCGACACCGACGGCAAGCCGGCGGGCGATGACGGGGCGAGGCTCGAAAAGGCCTTCCCACGCTTCGCCGACGACCTGAACTGGTGGATCGACGCGGCCAAGGCGCAGCGAGCGAAGGTCGACCCGCCCTATTAACCCGACTTGAGTTCGGCCTTGAGCCTGAGGCTCGCGCGCCAGAAGAAGAAGGCCGGGATCAGCCCCAGCCACGCCGCGCCGTAAAGCACCCAGCGCACGCTTTCCTGCCCCGCCACCGGCTGCAGCGCGTCGGACAGCACGCCGAACAGGAACGGCCCAAGCCCCAGACCGATCAAATTCTGCCCAAACAGCATGATCGACGCAGCAACGGCGCGCGCGCGCGGCTGGACCAACCCCTGCACGCAGCCATAAGCCGGGCCGTAATAGGCGTTGTTGACGATGCTGGGCACGACCAGCAACGCCATCGCGACGATCCAGTTCTCCATATAATAGCCAAGGAACAGGACGGGGGCGACGATCGCCATGCCAAAGGCGGGAAAGGTCAGGATATGTCGCTTGTCGCGCGCGCCGAACTTGTCGGCCATCTTGCCGCCCAGCCAGGTTCCAAAGGCCGCAGCCAGTCCGAGCACCGCCGCCAACGACAGCCCTGCCTGGGTCGTCGATAGCCCGTGGCTGCGGATGAAGAAACTGATCGTCCACAGACCCTTGCCATAGCCAAGGAAGGCAGTGAACGACGCCGCGATCAATATGTAGATATAGGCGCGCGAGGTGAAAATCTCACGCATCGCTTCGCGCATCGACAATGGCACGGCCGCCGATGCCGTCGCCACGGCTTCGGCGGTCCGGCTGTGCCGTGGCTCCCGCATTACGAACAGCACGATCAGCGCGAGCAGCAGCCCCGGTGCGCCGACCAGCATCAGCGCGACGCGCCAGCCGTAAAGATCGTTGACGATGCCGCCGATGATCAACCCGAGCAGCGAACCGATCGGCACGCCGAGCCCGTAGAAGGCGATCGCCGACGATCGCTTCGCCACGGGCACGCTGTCCGAAATCAGCGAGTGCGCAGCGGGGGTGCACCCGGCCTCGCCCACGCCGACGCCGATGCGCGCGAACAGCAATTGCACGAAATTCTGCGCGAGCCCGCACACCGCGGTCATCGCCGACCAGATCGCGAGCGCGAGCGCGATCAGCCGCACGCGGTTCGTGCCGTCCTTGTCGGCATAGCGCGCGATCGGGATGCCGAGCAGCGCGTAGAAGACAGCGAAAGCGGGGCCGGCGAGCAGGCCGAGCTGCGTGTCGGACAAGCCGAGGTCGGCCTTGATCGGTTCGGCGAGGATATTGACGATCTGCCGGTCGAGGAAGTTGAAGATATAGACGATCAGCAGGATCCACAGCATCGTCCGCGTCTGCGCAGAAACGCCGTCGGACGATGGCACGGCAATGCCCGTTGCGAGGGCAGGCTTGTCGGTCATATATCTCTCCCGCCGCCAAGGGAGCAGACCGGGGGGACCGGTGTCAACGCCCTTGCGGCGCGCCGAAAATCCTCTCTTGCAATTGCCGCTACGGCTGGCAGCGTGCAGCCTATGCAAAAAACTTCGCTGCTCGCCACCGCCGCGCTTCTTGCCAGCACCCCCGCCGCGGCGATGCCGCCGCCGCTTCCCGAGGTCGAGGGCAAGGACGCGGCAATGCTTCGCGCCGAAATGGAGAGCGGGCAGATTTACGAAGGGCTGATGGCGCTCGTCTATCTCGACCGGATCGGGCGGATCGACGACTATGGGCCGAAGCTGGACGCCGTTATCGCCACCATGTCCCAAACCGATCTCAACGCGGAGGGGAAACGCCTCTATGACGAACGCATGGCGGGCAAGGCGCGCGGGCCGCTTCACGGCATCCCCATATTGCTGAAAGACAATATCGAGGCAGCGGGCCCGCTCGCGACTACCGCCGGTTCGCTCGCACTCAAGGACAATGTGACGAACCGCGACGCGCCACTCGTTGCGCGCCTGCGCGATGCGGGGGCGGTCATCCTCGGCAAGACGAACCTCAGCGAATGGGCGAACATCCGTTCGAACGATTCGACCAGCGGCTGGAGCGCGATCGGCGGGCTCACCAAAAATCCGCATGCGCTCGATCGCAATAGCTGTGGCTCGTCTTCGGGCAGCGCCGCGGCCGCGGCGGCTTCGCTCGCACCGATCACCATCGGCACCGAGACCGACGGGTCGATCACCTGCCCGGCGGGGGTCAACGGCGTCGTCGGCTTCAAACCCACCGTTGGCCTCGTCAGCCGCACCTTCATTGTCCCGATCAGCCATAGCCAGGACACGGCGGGGCCGATCACGCTGACCGTGCGCGATGCCGCAGCGGTGATGACGGTGATCGCGGGCAGCGACCCCGCCGATCCCGCGACGGCGGAGGCCGATGCGCGCAAGACCGATTATGCCGCCGCGCTCTCTCCGGGGGCGCTGAAAGGCAAGCGCATCGGCGTGCTGCGCGACCGCATCGGCGACCGCGCCGACATCGCCGCGCTGTTCGACGCCGCGCTCAAACAAATGACCGACCTCGGCGCAACGGTGGTCGAAATCACCGACAGCCGCAAAGGCATGGAGGGCCTCGGCGCCGCCGAGCTCGAAATATTGCTGACCGAGCTCAAGGCCGGCATGGCGGCCTATCTTGGCGGCCTGCCGAACGCGGCCACGCCCAGGACGCTCGCCGACGTGATCGCCTTCAACAAGGCGAGCCCCGAGGAGCTCAAATGGTTCGACCAGTCGCTGTTCGAACTGGCCGAGACCAAGGGCGGTCTCGACAGCCCCGCCTATATCGCGGCGCGCGAAAAAGCGGCGCGGCTCGCGGGGCCCGAGGGCATCGACCGGCTGCTGAAAACCCATGGCGTCGACTTGCTCGTCGGCGTGACCAACGGTCCGGCGTGGGTCAGCGACCTCGCCAAGGGCGATAGCTATGATGGCCCCAGCGTCAGCCAGCTTCCCGCCATCGCCGGCTATCCGCACCTCACGGTGCCGATGGGGGCGGTCGAGGGGCTGCCAATCGGCGTGTCCTTCATCGGCGCGAAATGGCGCGACGCCGACGTGCTCGCGGCAGGCTATGCCTATGAGCAGGCGAGCGGCAAGCGGGTGACGCCGACCTATCGGGCGGGCGCGACCCCTTAAGATCCTCCCTGTCGCGAAGCGGTGGGGAGGATCGCAGTCAGACGGGCTTTTTGAACCGCATCATGAACCGGTCGGTCTTGCCGCGGATCGCGGGGTCGAACACATTCTTACTGTGATCGTCCGCCTTGATCCGCAGCGCTTCATTCTCGCCATCGAACACGAAACCCGCGCGCTCCATGTCGGCGCGCACTGTCGCGGCGTCGATGCGGTGCAGTTTTTCGACGACTTCGCGCGTGTTGCCCGCAGGGCCGACATGGTCGACGACGATCACGGTCCCGCCGGGGCGAACCGCGCGAAACCAGTCGGCGACCATCGCATCGACATCGACGCGCGCGAATTTGAACTTTTCGCTTTCCCAATACAGGTCGTGATAGACGAGGTGGGTGAAGATCATGTCGACGCTCTTCGGCGCGAGCGCCATCTGGTTCACCGGCCGCACCATCGGCGCCATGTTCGGATGGGCTTTTAGCAGCGTGGCCCAGGTGTCAGCCTTGTGGAACCCGGGCGAATTCATCGGGATCACCGTGCCCTTGGGGCCGACCAGGTCCGCGAGCATCTCGCTATAATAGCCATTGCCCGCGAGCAGGTCGGCGACGGTCGACCCGGGCTTCACTTGCGCAAATTCCAGCACCGCGGCCGGCTGACGCCCTTCGTCCTGTTTGCGGTTGTCGGCGATCCGCTGCTTGTCGGCGACGGCGGCGGCGACCGCCTTGTCGGGTGCCGCCGCAACGGCCGGTGCGGCGAACAACATCGCCGCACCGAGCAGCGGCGTCAAAAGTCGACATTTGTGCATTGCATCCTCCCCAGTTTCGGCCCCGGTTCTGGCCGCTCGCCGTCAGGATGGCGAGCGCGCTTCGACCAGCCGCCGCCGCGCATCTATCAGCGGCGGTCGCGCCGCCGCTTCCAGCCCATTTCTTCGAGTTCGAGCAGTTCCATCGGCACATGGATGTTGCGGATCGCCATCCGCACCTCGATCAGGAACAGCACCAATGATGCGAGCAGCAGCAGCATCGCGATCGCGAACGCCCACGACGCGGCGAGCCCCAGATTGAACCCGGCGATCGCCTGCGCAAACAGCAAGGCGACGAGCAGGCACACGACGATCCCGCACGCGACCGCGGCGGCGATCGCATTGTTGATCACGTCCATCCGCCGGTCGGCCGCGCGCAGTTCGGCGACGACGCGCTCATGCTCCTGCCCCTCGGTCTCGGCCCAGCGCTCCATCAGCGCCCGCGAACGGTCGACGACTCGCGACAACCGGCCCGTCAGGACGTTGAGGAGGCTGCCCGTGGCGACGAGCAGGAACACCGGGGTGACCGAGAGCTGGATCGTCTCGGCGATCATCGCCGAGCCAGCGGGGTCAGGACCCATGAATCAGCCTTCGCCGGCCGCCGCCACCGACGGCGTATTGACGCCGTGCAGCTGCAGGAATTTGCGGACATTGCGCGCCGCTTGGCGGATGCGCTGCTCATTCTCGACCATCGCGATGCGGACGAACCCTTCGCCGTCCTCGCCATAACCGACCCCCGGCGCGACCGCGACCTTGGCATGGGTCAGCAGTTGCTTGGAGAACTCGAGGCTGCCCATCTCCTTGAGCGCGGGGGGCAGCGGCGCCCAGGCGAACATCGACGCCTTCGGGCTCGGGATGTCCCAGCCGGCGCGGGCAAAGCTTTCGACCATCACGTCGCGGCGCTTCTGGTAAAGTTCGCGGTTGCGCGCGACGATGTCCTGCGGCCCGTTGAGCGCCGCGCAAGCCGCAGCCTGGATCGGCGTGAAGGCGCCATAGTCGAGATAGGATTTGACCCGCGTCATCGCCGCGATCAGCCGTTTGTTGCCGACCGCAAAGCCCATGCGCCATCCGGCCATCGAATAGGTTTTCGACATCGAGGTGAACTCGACCGCGACATCCTTCGCACCCGGGACCTGCAGGATCGAGGGGGTCGGGTTGCCGTCGTAATAGAGCTCCGAATAGGCAAGGTCCGAAAGCACCCAGACCTTGTTCTCCTTCGCCCACGCGACCAGCCGTTCGTAAAAGGCGAGGTCAACCGTCTCGGCGGTCGGGTTCGACGGATAGTTGACGACGAGGATCGACGGGCGCGGCACGGTGAACGCCATCGCGCGGTCGAGCGCGCGCCAATAGGCTTCGTCGGGCGTCGTCGGCACGCTGCGGATCGTCGCGCCGGCGATGATGAAGCCGAAGGTGTGGATCGGATAGCTGGGGTTCGGCGCGAGCACGACGTCGCCCGGGCCAGTGATCGCGGTCGCGAGGCTCGCGAGCCCTTCCTTCGATCCCATCGTGACGACAACCTCGCTCTCGGGATCGAGTTCGACGTTGAAGCGGCGCGCGTAATAATTGGCCTGCGCGCGGCGGAGGCCCGGAATGCCCTTCGACTGCGAATAGCCGTGCGCGTCGGGCTTCATCGCGACTTCGCATAATTTTTCGATCACATGCGCGGGCGGCGGCAGGTCCGGATTGCCCATTCCCAGGTCGATGATGTCTTCGCCTGCGGCGCGGGCGGCCGCACGCATCGCATTGACTTCAGCGATGACATAGGGCGGCAGGCGCTTGATGCGATAGAATTCATCTTCGGACATGGGAAACTAGAACAACTCCTTTACGTTGGATCATGAAAGCACGCGAACGGCTCCTCGCCAGCCGCGCCGCGGCTTGTTATAGGCATTCTATCCGCACTGACCAGCAGGAACAAACATGAGCGATACGGGCAAGAACGACATGACCGAAGCGCCCAATCCCTTCATGCCGTCGCCCGATGATATGCAGCATTGGGGGAGCGTCATCGGCCGCGCGCAGCAGATGATGCTCGAATATGCGCTGGGCCAGGCAAACGACGGCAACACGAGCGCCGCCGCGCTGTTCGATCCCGCCAAATGGCTGGACAATCCAGCGACGCAGATGTGGACGCAGCAGTCGTCGAAGATGTGGGAACAGGGCGTCGCCTTCTGGACCTCGCTCGCCAGCATCGGCCAGCCGATCGCCCCCGACGCGCCGCCCGAAGCTGCCAAGGATCGCCGCTTCACCGACCCCGACTGGACGGCCAATCCGGTGTTCGCGATGATCCGCCAGACCTATGGCCTGCTCGCCGACCAGATGCTGGCGACGACGCGCCAGCTCGAAGGGCCCGACGCCGCGGCGCGCGCGAAGATGGAATTTGCAGCGAAAGCCATGGCCGACGCGATGGCGCCAACCAATCTGGCGCTCACCAATCCCGAGGTCATCAAGCGCGCAGTCGAGACGCGCGGCGAAAGCCTGCTCAAGGGGCTTCGCCACATGCTCAACGACCTTTCGCGCGGGCAGCTCAGCCATGTCGATCCCGACGCGTTCGAGGTTGGGGTCAATATCGCGACGACGCCGGGCAAGGTGATCCACGAGACCGACCTCTACCAGCTCATCCACTACACACCGACGACGAAAGAGGTGCTTGGCGTCCCCCTCCTCATCTTCCCGCCGTGGATCAACCGCTTCTATATCCTCGATCTGAATCCGGCGAAGAGCTTCGTCGCCTGGGCGGTCGAGCAGGGCCTCAGCGTGTTCGTCGTGTCGTGGAAATCGGCCGACGCGTCGATGAAGGATGTCGTCTGGGACGATTATATCGCGGCGCAGGTCGACGCGATCGACACGGTGCGCGCGGTACTCGATGTGCCTGCGGTCCACACGATCGGCTATTGCGTCGCCGGCACCACGCTTGCCGCGACGCTCGCGATGCTTTCGGCACGAGGCGAAGCCGACAAGGTGAAGTCGGTGACCTTCTTCACCGCGCAGGTCGATTTCGAACATGCCGGCGACCTCAAGATGTTCGTCGACGACAGCTATCTCGCGCTGCTCGAGCAGCTCTCGGCACCCGGCTTCCTCGACGGGCGCTATATGGCGGCGACCTTCAACAGCTTGCGCGGACGCGACCTGATCTGGAATTATGTCGTCAGCAATTATCTGCTCGGCAATGACTATCCGCCCTTCGACCTCCTCTACTGGAACGGCGACACGACGAACCTGCCCGCGAAATGGCATCGGCAGTATCTGGTCGACCTTTACCGCGACAATCGCATGGTAATCCCGAACAGCCTGTCAGTGCTAGGCACGCCGATCGACCTCAGGAAGATCACGACCCCCGCCTATATCCAGGCGGGGCGCGAAGATCATATTGCGCCGCTCGCCAGCGTCTGGCGGCTGATGGATCATCTCTCGGGGCCGAAGACCTTCCTGCTCGCGGGCTCGGGCCATATTGCGGGGGTGGTGAACCCGCCCGCCGCGGGCAAATATCAATATTGGACCGGCGACAGCAAATCCGCGACGCTCGACGATTTTGTTGCGAACGCGAGTGAGACCAAGGGCAGCTGGTGGCCGCACTGGATCGAATGGATTTCGGTACAGGATAGCGCAAAAACCCCCGTAAAAGGGGCGCGCATCCCCGGAAAAGGCGCCAAAAAGGCGATCGAGGATGCCCCCGGTCGCTATGTCAAACAGCGGTAATATCGGGCGAATATAAGGCCAACGAGGCGGCGATCGAAGTTTTTTGTGCACTGCACAAAAATATCCTTGAAATCGTCACGCCGCTCCTATATTGTGCACTGCAACATAGAGGAGTAAACCGATGGCTACCAAGATGGATAGTGCCGAAAAGGCTTTCGAAGCCGCGACGCTGGAAACCGCGCCCAAGCCGGTGGCAACTCCCGCCGCGCCGGTTGAAGCTGCCGCTCCGGCCGCAGTGAAGGCCGCCCCGGCCCCCGCAAAGATCAAGACGGTGAAGGCAAAAGCCAAGCCGGCCGCGAAAAAGGCTGTCGCCCCCAAGGCGGTTGCCAAGAAGGTCGCCCCCAAGAAGGCGACTGTGAAAATTGCATCCAAGCCCCTTAAGGCCGCACCGAAGCCGGTCGCAGCCGCCACCAAAGGATTCAAGACCATGAACGACACCGTCAAGAAGTTCGCCGACGAAGCGAAGACCCGCACCGAAGCCCTGACCGCCGACTTCAACGAGAAGGCGAAGGAAGCCATGGCCAAGACCAGCAAGCTTGCTGAAGAAGCCGTCGAATTCAACAAGGCAAACGTCGAAGCGCTCGTCGAAGCCGGCAAGATCGCTGCCAAGGGTATCGAATCGCTCGGCCAGGAAGGCGTGACCTTCGCTCGCAAGAGCTTCGAAGACACGACCGCGGCGCTGAAGGGCTACACCGCCGTCAAGACCCCGGCCGACTTCTTCAAGCTCTATGCCGAAAACAGCAAGAAGGCTTTCGACGCCGCTGTTGCGCAGACCTCGAAGACCAGCGAACTCGTCGTCAAGCTGACGAACGAAAGCTTCGCGCCGATCTCGAACCGCGTTTCGGTTATCACTTCGAAGCTGAAGGCCGCCTAAGGGCTTTCAACTTCCGTTGGCGCGGGCCTTCCCCCTCCCTCCCCGCCTGCGCCGACACCCCCAAGGCCGCTCGCTTCTTCAGGAAGCGGGCGGTTCTTGTTTTTGGGGCCCCCTACCCCGCGCCGGCGCCTGGCTGGCGAACAAGAGGTTAAAATCCGCGCGCCCGCCCCTTGCGCTTCGCCCGTGGCTTGCGATATTCCTGCCGATGATGCTTCCTGTTTTCACCTCCCACCCGGTCCGCGCGATGGCGGACAAGGACGACGGCTCGCCCAGCACCCCCGGCGTCGGCATCGCGACGCGCACCCGCGCCAAGGCGAAGAAGCCGTCGATGTACAAGGTGCTGCTGCTCAACGACGATTATACGCCGATGGAATTCGTCGTGATGGTGCTGCAGCGTTTCTTCAACATGGACATCGAACAGGCGACACAGGTCATGCTGCACGTCCACCAGCAGGGTGTCGGCGTGTGCGGCGTGTTCAGTTATGAGGTCGCCGAGACCAAGGTGAACCAGGTGATGGACGCCGCGCGGCAGAACCAGCATCCGCTGCAATGCACGCTGGAAAAGGCCTGATCTAGCCCACCCGCGCCGCCTGCTCGGCCTTGAGCGCCGGCGAAGGCTCGCCCTTCAAATCGCCATAGCGGAGCGGCTCACCGCAACCGGGGCACACTATCGCCGTTCCGACATCGGCACCGCAGGCTCGATGAAAATAGCGCATCGCCGGCCCACCGCCCGTCTCGTCCGGCGCATAAGCCCAGCGTTCGGCCCAGTTGCGCATCGCGTAAAGGACGTCGAACAGATCCTTGCCCTTGGCGGTCAGCCGATACTCGTGGCGGACCGGACGTTCCTGATATGCGCGTCGCTCCACGACGCCTTCGACCAGTAGCCGCTTGAGTCGCGCCGACACCAGTTGCGGGCCGAGTCCGGTATTGGCGGCGATGATCTCGAACCGCCGGTTGCCAAAGAACAGGTCGCGCAGGATCAACAGCACCGCGCGGTCGCCGAGCAGCTCGGCCGATCGCCCGACGGGGCAGAAAGTGTCCGACAGATCCGCGCGTTTTGGCATGTATCCCGCACCTCCTCTTCTTCGTCATTCCCGCGAAAGCGGGAACCCAGCCCGCAACAGTAGCTCGCTGGGTTCCCGCTTTCGCGGGAATGACGAGAGAAATTAACCCTTGTCACTATGATTATCATAGTTACTATCAGGCGCAAGAGGAGAGTCGTTTATGTCCGCAGCCGTCATCATCGGGGCCGGAGACGCCACCGGCGGCGCCATCGCCCGTGCCTTCGCCGCCGAAGGGCTTACCGCCTGCGTCAACCGCCGGACACGCAACGCCGACGCGCTCGAGGCACTCGCACAATCGATCCGCGACGATGGACACAAGGCGCGCGCATTCCCCGGCGACGCGCGCGAAGAAGAAGCGATGATCGGCCTGTTCGATCAGGTCGAGGCCGAGGTCGGCCCGATCGAGGTTGCGGTGTTCAACATCGGTGCCAATGTGAATTTCCCCATCGTGGAGACGACGGTGCGCGTTTACACCAAGGTCTGGGAAATGGCCTGCCTCGGCGGCTTCCTGATGGGACGCGAGGCCGCGAAACATATGGCCCCGCGCGGCCGCGGCACGATCATCTTCACCGGCGCGACCGCGTCCTTACGCGGCGGATCGGGCTTTTCGGCCTTCTCGGGCGCCAAGGGCGCGCTCCGCATGCTCGCCCAATCGATGGCGCGCGAACTGGGACCGCAGGGCATTCATGTCGCACATACGATCATCGACGGCGCGATCGACACCGATTTCATCCGTCAACGGCACCCCGATTTTGACAATGCGAGGGCGCAGGACCTCGTCCTCAATCCGCAAGCGATCGCCGCCAATTATGTGATGCTCCACAAGCAGCCCAAAAGCGCCTGGACTCACGAACTCGACCTGCGTCCCTGGGGAGAAAAATGGTGACCAAAAGCCTCGAACTCATCTTCGATTTCGGCAGCCCCAACGCCTATCTGTCGATGAAGGCGCTTCCCGAACTGCTCGATCGCACCGGTGCCGACCTTGTCATCACACCATGCCTCTTGGGCGGCATCTTCAAGGCGACGGGCAACAAGGCGCCAATGATCCAATATGCCGACGCCCCGGCCAAGCTCGCCTATGAGAATCTCGAAATGCGGCGCTTCATCGAACGCCACCGCCTGACCAAATTCCGCATCAATCCGCACTTCCCGGTCAACACGCTGACGATCATGCGCGGCGCGATCGTCGCCGACGACGAAGGCAATCTCGACGATTATGTCGACGCGGTGAACCGCGCGATGTGGGAGGACGGGCTGAAGATGGACGACCCCGAGGTGATCGCCACCTTCCTGTCGGCGAACGGCTTCGACGGCCCCGCGCTCCTTGCCCGGACGCAGGAGCCCGCGATCAAGGCCAAGCTCGCCCAAAATACCGAAGCTGCCGTCGCGCGCGGCGTGTTCGGCATTCCGACCTTTTTCATCGATGGAGACATGTTTTTCGGCAAGGACCGGCTGGTGCAGGTCGAGGAAGCACTCGGCCGCTAAGCCGCAGTTTCCGCTGGCTGCGCCGGACGCCCCGCGACCAATATGCCCGCGACGATCAGCGTCAGCCCGGCGATGTGGAACAGGTGCAGCACCTCGCCGAGGAAAAGCATCGCCAGTCCCGCGCCCATCAACGGCATCACATTCATATATTGGCCCGTCGCCGCCGAACCGATCAGATCGACCCCGCGGTTGAAGAAAAGATAGGCGAGGAAAGACGGAAAAACCGACACATAGGCGATCGCCAGCGCACTGCCCGCCACCGGGACGATCAACCTGCCCGACCAGAGCTCCAACGCATAAACCGGCGCGATGACGGCAATTCCGACCAGGATCGAGGCCGCAAGGAAGCTGAGCGGATGGACCGGCGGCCGGCGGCGGAGCAGCACCGAATAAAGCGCCCACAGCAGCACCGCACCGCCGATGATCGCATCGCCGATATTGAGCCGCAGCGCGATCAGCATCTGCGGGTCGCCGCGCCCGATGATGATCAGCACCCCCGCAAGCGAGATCAGCACGCCGGCGACCTGGCGCAGGCTCGTGCCGTCACCCATTACCAGCGCCCCGACGATCAGGATCAGCGCCGGCTGCGCCGACTGGATCAGCATCGAATTGAGCGCAGTGGTGGTTTGCAGGCCGGTGTAAAGCAGGATGTTGAACGAACCGATCGCCAGCGCGCCCAGGACCATGATGATCGGCCAGTTCGCCCGCAGCGCGGGCCAATCGCGCTTCAGATGCGGCCAGGCGAGCGGCAGCAGCAGCGCAAGCGCGATCGTCCAGCGCCAGAAGGACAGCGCCGCCGGCGGCACGAGATCGCGCGCGGCGCGCCCAACGATCGAATTTCCGGCCCAGAAAAGCGCGGTCATCGTCAACAGCAGATAGGCCCGCGACCAAAGCGCCGCAGCGGGCCCACCATGTTTCATCATCGCGTCAGGCCCTGCCTCCGTCTCGAAATCCGTCGCCGCGGCTTTGGCCGCGGTGACGGAATATCGGAAACGCTTCAGCTATCTAGCTGAAATCGAGCTGGATGATGTCGCTCGGCGTCGCGCGGCAATACATTTCGATCGCGCGTGCGCCGTCGGGATAGGTCGCGGTCATCGACGCCCGGATCCGCCAGCCGCCATTGCCCTGTTCGAGCGAGACCAGCTTGTCATAGGACAGCCGGGTTCCGCCGGTCACCCCGATCTGGCGCGCCGCATCGTTCATGCAATTTTGCACCGACGGCCGCGCCGCGCTTGGCAGCGCGGACAGATTGGCACTCAGCGTCGCCGGCGGACCTGCGGGATAGGTTGCGGGCGCTTCGACCGCCGTCTCTTCGCCCGACGGCGATTTTTTCTTCTTGCTGAGGAGCAGCGCGAGCAGCCCGCCGGCGACGACGACGCCGCCGATGATCAGCCCGGTGCTCGGCCCCTTGTCCTTATCCTTGGGCGGCCGGACATTCCGGTACCCATAGCCGAATTCGGCACGGCAGCCCTTGTCCGCCCACACATAATCGGCCGTGTAGCCCCATTGCCGGCCAGCGTTGCATTTACCGCCGAGCTTGTACAGCAGATCGACGCGATTGTTGGTCGGAACATTGCACTGTTCGTAGCGATTGCCGCGCGATTCACAGCGCAGCGTCCCCGCATAGTCATTGACCGGCTGCGGCAGCGGCGTCGGATAGCCGCCATCATTGGCATAGCCATAGGCGAAATCGGCGCGGCAGCCGTCCGACACCCAGATTTGCGTGGCGGTGAAACCCCAGTCGCGCCCCTTCGAGCAGCGCCCGCCGATCACCCGCTGCAGGTCGACGCGATTGCCGGTGCGGACATTGCAGCGCTGCATATTGTTGTTCCGCGATTCGCAGCGGAGCGTTCCCGCATAGCCATAGCCCGGCGAAGGCTGGACGATCTCCGGTCCACCCGGACGTGGCGGCTGGATTTGCGGGCCGCCCGGAGTTGGCTGGACGACCACCGGTCCACCCGGCGGCGGGTAAGGCAGCGTCGTCGCTTGTGGCATCGCCGGGACAGCAAGCTGGCTGGCGATGAACGTAGCCGTAGTGACGATCGTGACGACCCTATTCCGCATGACCTTCTCCCCTTTTGAAAAGTCGTTTCGGTTGCACGCTGCCCTTTTCAACCCAAATATCGACGCGAATAGTTTCATATTTTGGACTGAAAATCCACGGCAAAAGCCGGGTGCCATAAGCGACTACTTAACCATGGACGCTTTTTCCCTTAGTTCGCCGGAGCGATTAGCTTGGCACCCGGTCAACCAACCACAACGGGGGGACGGACGACCACTTCAATCGTCGACGGCAGCGTGGAATCCGCCGCGCACCCGCGCGCCCCTGTCGATCTTTCGCAGCATCACTTTCGGGTCCGACAGCGGGCCGACGCACACGATCAGGAACGCCGTCGTACCGTCATCCGCCCAGCCCCGCTTGCACCGGCGTTCGCATCCGCTAAAGACAGCCGATGGATCAAATCGTCATTCGCGGCGGCCAGCGACTCAAGGGCCGTATCCCCATCTCCGGCGCCAAGAATGCGGCGCTCACCCTGCTGCCTTGCGCGCTGCTCACCGACGAGCCGCTGACGCTGCGCAACCTGCCGCGCCTCGCCGACGTCGACGGCTTCGGGCACCTGCTCAACCAGCTCGGCTGCTCGACGACGATCGAGGGTTCGCGGCCCGAGGATTTCGGCCGCGTGATGACCGCGCGCACGACGACGCTGACGTCGACCGTCGCGCCCTATGACATCGTGCGCAAGATGCGCGCGTCGATCCTCGTGCTCGGCCCGCTGCTCGCGCGCGCGGGCGAGGCGACGGTGTCGCTGCCCGGCGGCTGCGCGATCGGCAACCGCCCGATCGACCTGCACCTGAAAGCGCTCGAAGCGTTCGGCGCCGAGATCGAGCTCGCGTCGGGCTATGTGAAAGCGAGCGCGCCGGGTCACGGACGCCTTCCCGGCGGCAAATTCACCTTCCCCGTCGTGTCGGTTGGCGCAACCGAAAATGCCCTGATGGCCGCGGTGCTCGCCAAGGGCACCTGCGTGCTCGGCAATGCGGCGCGCGAGCCCGAAATCGTCGACCTGTGCAACTGCCTCGTGGCGATGGGCGCGCATATCGACGGCATCGGCACCGAAACGCTGATCATCGAAGGCGTCGACCGGCTGCACGGCGCGACCTATCGCGTGATGGCTGACCGCATCGAGGCGGGCAGCTACGCCTGCGCCGCGGTGATTACCGAGGGCGACGTCGAGCTGGTCGGTGCCAAGGCCGACGAGATGGAGGCGACGCTCTCGGCACTCCGCCAAGCCGGCGCGACGGTCGAGGAAACCAAGGGCGGCATCCGCGTCGCCATGTCCGGCCGCGCCGAACCTGTCACGCTGTCGACCGCGCCCTATCCGGGCTTTGCCACCGACATGCAGGCGCAGTTCATGGCGATGGCGACGCTGGGCAAGGGCGCTTCGCTGTTTACCGAAACGATTTTCGAGAACCGCTATATGCACGTCCCCGAACTGGCGCGCATGGGCTGCGACATCGACGTACGCGGCCGCAGCGCGGTGGTCCGCGGGGTCGATCATCTGGTCGGCGCGCCCGTGATGGCGACCGACCTGCGCGCGTCGATGAGCCTGATCATCGCCGGCCTCGCCGCCCAGGGCACGACCGAGGTCAACCGCGTCTATCACCTCGACCGCGGTTACGAACGGCTCGAAGAGAAGCTCCAGGCGGTCGGCGCCGACATCGAGCGGATCAGCGCGGGTTAGACGTCAGGATTTGGGCGTCAGGCGTTCGGCATGGCCATAGGCGCCGCGCACGTCGCGTTTGATCCAATCGCCGAGCAGTTTCAGATAACCGTCGGTAATCCGCGTAACATGGCGTTCGCCATCGGCATCGGTGGTAAATTCCCACATGCCATGATCGGTCTGGGGAAAGAGATAGACGTCGACCGACTTGCCTTCCTTCGCGAGGCCGAGCAGCGCGGCGCGCGTCGTTTCGATCGGCGCCTCACGATCCTCGCCCGCGAGCACCCATAGCAGCGACGCATCGAGCTTTTTCAAAGCCGCGACCGCATCATAGTCCCAGATCAGTTCGAGATTGTCGACGCGCGCACGGCCGATCCGGCGCAGCTCGTCGTTCGGCATGCGCGCGATCGCGCCGCTATATTCGCCCTCGACCTTCGCGGCCCACGGCTTGTCCGCCATCTCGCGCCGCACCGCATCGAGTGCATCATAGCCCTCGCGAAAATCGGACAGCAGCAACCGCGCCGTCGCCTGCGACAGGCGATTGACCAACGCGACGGCATCGCCCCCCAACCCCGCGGCGCGGACCTCGGACACCATCTGCTCGCGATCCTCCTCGATCGGCGAGGCAACGAGGCCGAAGCCGATCGCGACGAAATCGGCCTTGGTGCGCGTCGCGGCGAGCGGCGCGACCCAGCCGCCCTGGCTGCCGCCGAAGAAGCCTGCGCGCCCGAAGCGCCCCGCCGCCATGCTTCGCGCCTGGTCGAGTGCCTGCGCGGCATCCTCGGCGAGCAATTCGAAATTCTGCGTATATTCGCCCTCGGACCCGCCGGTGCCGCGCTTGTCATAGACGAACACCGAAATCCCCTGCGCCGCCATCGCATAGCCATAGAGGCCGCCGATCGGCGAGGTGCGTTCGGACCCGTGCACCATGACGACAAGCGGTCGCTTCGCATCGGATGCGCCCGGCGGTTCGATCAGCACGCCGGTCATTTTCGTGCCGACGCTATCGAAGGTTGTGGGGGTCTCGCGAAAGGCGATCCGCGCCCAACGCTTGCCGCCCACCGTCACCGCGTCGGTGCCGCACGTCAGCGGGACACCGGCCTCGGTCGTCGCGCCGCGGCGGCCGTCGCGGAACATATAGCGCAGCCCCGGCGCCGCAACGCTTGGCGACGGCACCAGCACGACAAAGTCACTATCAGGGGCGGCATAGGTGCCCGGCTGGCACGCGGTCTGCGCAAAGACGGGCGTCGCCGGAAGGGCTGCGAGTAGAAGAAGGGTGCTGCCGAGATGTTTCATGTCACCGTCTTATTAAAACAATACACCGATAGCAACTAGGTCTCGCGCTGAACCGGAACCGAAACCATATTGCCGCTGATCGTTGGCCGCTCGGGCCGTTTCGCGACCGCAATCACCAGCCCGATCAGCGCCACCACGCCGCCAGCGATCGACAGCGTTGCCCAGTGATACCCCTCGAACAGCGTCGAAAAGCCCATCGCGATGATCGGGATCAGCACGCTCGACCACGCCGCCTGCCCCGGCCCGACGGCGCGAATGATATTGAAATAGAGCGGAAAGGTCACAGCGCTCGCGATCAGGCCCAGATAGAGGACGCCGCCCACATAAGCCGCGGTCGGCTCGATCACCGGCTGACCGGTAGTGATCCACGCAAAGGCGCCGTCGGCCAGCGTGCCGAACAGCATCGCCCACGCGATCATCACCGTCATCGACTGCGCCCGCGCAATGCGTGTTCCCTGCATGACATTGGCGATCGACGCGCTGGTAACGCCCGCCAGCGTGAAGGCCGTCCCGGTCAGCACCGCCGCCGGCCCGAGCGCCGCGGCGCAATATTCGTGGAGGATCATCATGCCGACCCCGACGATGGCAATCCCTGCCCCGGCAAGGAAGCGCCGCTCGAGCGGGGTCTTCAGGAAGAGACGGCCAAGCAATGTATTCGGGACGATCAGCAGCGCGAACAGCACCGCGACAAGGCCCGAGGTGATATGCTGCTCGGCGCGGTAGACGAAGTTGAAGTTGAACGCGAACTGCGCGATGCCGAGGATCAGGGCAAAGGCAAGCGCGGGGCCGCCCGGCCACAGTCGCTCGCGCCGGATGATGGCAAAGGCGAACATGGCGATGCCCGCGACCGCGAACCGATAGGTCACCGACCAGCTGGGCGGCACGACGCCGAGTTGGCCCGTGATGACGATCCACGTCGAACCCCAGATCAGCGTCACCAGCATGAAGGGCAGCAGGATGCGCGGATTGAGCAGCGTCAGCGGCTGCTCGCTCATAGCGCGCCGATCGCAGCCGCCAGCGGCGCGACCGCCTCCGCATCCTGATCCCAACTGACGACCATGCGCGCCGCGCCTTCGCCCCAGTCGTAGAAGTCAAACCCGGCTCCGCGCAGCGTCGCCGCTTCCTCGGCGGTCAGGCGCACGAACAGCTCGTTCGCCTCGACCGGGTGCATCAATCGGCCGCCGCACGCCGCCGCCAGCTTGGCCGCACCCGCATTGGCGGCGCGCGCGTTGGCGAGCCACAGGTCGTTCGCCAGCATCGCGCGGATCTGCGCCGCAACAAAGCGCCCCTTGCTGAGCAGATGCCCGCCGCGTTTCTTGAGTTCGCGCACCCCGGCCCCGCCGCTACCGCCGAAAAAGACGATCGCTTCGGCCATCATCGCGCCATTTTTGGTGAAGCCGAAGGACAGGGCATCGACCCCGACGCGCCAGGTCACGTCGGCGGGGGCGCAGCCGAGGAACGCGACGGCGTTGGCGAAGCGTGCGCCGTCCATATGTAGTTTCATATCCCGGCCCTTGGCGATCTCGCTGATCTCGCCAATCTCTTGCGCGCGCCACGACAGCCCATATTCGGTCGCATTGGTGATGCTGACCGCCGCGGGCTGGACCTGGTGCACATCCTGCCGGATCCCGGCGATGCGGGCCTTCAATGCCTCGGTATCGATCTTCGCGCCGCGGCCGGGCAACGGCATCAGCTTGGCGCCGCCCGAATAGAAGGTCGGCGCGCCGCATTCGTCGACCTCGATATGCGCTTCCTCGTAACAGAGGATGCCCTGCCACGGCCGCACGAAATGGGCGAGAATGATGCTGTTCGCCGCCGTTCCGGTGGGGATCCAAACGACCTCGCAATCGGTTTCGAACAGGTCGGAGAAGGCGGCGTCGAGCGACTGGCTGAGCGCGTCGCCGTCATAGGCGGTATCGACATGGTTGGCGGCCGCCAGCGCATCCATCACCACGGGATGGACGGTCGCGGCATTGTCGGAGAAAAAACGGGTCGCAGTCATGGATCGCGCCTTAGCGCAGGTCATGACGCCATGCTAACCCTTCATTTCATTTGGCTTCCATCGGGCGGCGTGGGATCGTTCCTTCGGCTGAAACCGGATCAATCTCGCGCGCCCGGCGGATCCAGCTCAGCGATCACGCTTGGCGAGCAGCTTCAGGCGTAGCGCGTTGAGTTTGATGAAGCCCGCCGCATCCTTCTGGTCATAGGCGCCGGCATCATCCTCGAAAGTCACGTGACGCTCGCTGTAGAGGCTGTTCGGCGACCTGCGGCCGACGACGCTCGCATTGCCCTTGTAGAGCTTGAGCCGCACCGTTCCGCTGACCTTTTCCTGGCTGTGGTCGATCGCCGCCTGCAGCATCTCGCGCTCGGGCGCGAACCAGAAGCCGTTGTAGATGAGCTCGGCATATTTCGGCATCAGCTCGTCCTTGAGGTGCGCCGCGCCGCGGTCGAGGGTGATGCTTTCGATGCCGCGATGCGCACGGGCATAGATTTCGCCGCCCGGCGTTTCGTACATGCCGCGCGACTTCATGCCGACGAAGCGGTTTTCGACGAGGTCGAGGCGGCCGATGCCGTGCGTGCGGCCGAGGTCGTTGAGCGCCGCGAGCAAGGTCGCGGGCGACATCGCCTGCCCGTTCAGCGCGACGCCGTCGCCGCGCTCGAAATCGATCGTGATATATTCGGGGGTGTCGGGCGCATCCTCTGGATTGACCGTGCGCGAATAGACATAGTCGGGGGTCTCATCCCACGGATTTTCAAGGACCTTGCCCTCCGACGAGGTGTGGAGGAGATTGGCGTCGGTCGAGAAGGGGCTTTCGCCGCGCTTGTCCTTGGGCACCGGAATCTGGTGCTGCTCGGCGAAGGCGATCAGCGCGGTACGGCTCGCCAGATCCCATTCGCGCCACGGCGCGATCACCTTGATGTCGGGGTTCAGCGCATAGGCGCTGAGCTCGAAGCGTACCTGGTCGTTGCCCTTGCCCGTCGCGCCATGCGCGACCGCGTCGGCGCCGGTTTCCCTGGCGATCTCGACGAGGCGCTTGGAAATCAGCGGCCGCGCGATCGAGGTGCCGAGCAGATAATCGCCCTCATATCGTGCATTGGCGCGCATCATCGGGAAGACGAAGTCGCGAACGAATTCCTCTTTCAAATCGTCGATATAGATATGCTCGGGCTTGATCCCCATCAGCTCGGCTTTCGCGCGCGCCGGCTCCAGTTCCTCGCCCTGCCCCAGGTCGGCGGTGAAGGTCACCACTTCGCAGCCATAGGTCACCTGCAGCCATTTCAGGATGACGCTGGTGTCGAGCCCTCCCGAATAGGCGAGGACGACGCGCTTGAAGGACTCGGACATGATGGCACCCTTGGCGAAGGAAAGACGCGGGCGCGGCTAGCAGTCCGCCGCCAAAGGTGCAACCGGCTTGGGGCTCCTCAGCCGACCCGCGTCCAGTCCATGAACCAGTTATCGTCCCACGTCTTTCCGCCGTCGCGCGAGACGCTCTGGAACCAGCGGTGGCTGGTCGGCGTGATCCGGTCCCACACCCCGCGTTCGAGTTCGCGACGCGCCCCGGCCCCACCGTTGCCATCGATTTCGGACAGGAAGGTGCCGACGCCATCCTCGAATACCCCAAGCTGGCCCGGCACCGCGACAACCCCCGACTTGGCGTTGACCCAATGGTCGGACCAGATTTTCTTTTCGACGTCGAGCAGGCGGAGGCCCATGCCCGAAAAGCCCCGCGCGGGGATGCGCAGTTCCTCGACGCTGGCGACGCCGCCGAGGATGCCGACGACGGTCGCTTCGCCGGGGAATTCGATCCACTTCTCGCCCTCGCGGAATCTATTGTGGATGCGCCATTCGCCGGTGAGGAAATCGAAGTCGCCGGGCTTGCCGACAGGGGCGGGGTTGATGGCGGCAGCGGCGATGGTCGGGATCAGGCTGGACATAAGGACTCCTGCGGAAAGGGCGATAACGGTGCGTCGTTCGATCTGGGTCATGGGTTGCTCCCTTGGTGACCATTCCGTCCTACGCCGCCCATCCTGACATTTTCTGTCAGTTATTTTCTGCTACAGCGAAAAAATGCGCGCGAGCCGCCTTCTCTCGATCCTGATCCTGCTGCAACTGCGCGGACGGCTGACCGCGGCCGACCTCGCGGCCGAATTCGAGGTATCCGAGCGCACCATCTATCGCGACGTCGACGCGCTGAGCGCCGCGGGTGTCCCCGTTTATGGCGACCGGGGACCGGGCGGCGGGTTCCAGTTGCTGGGCGGCTATCGCACGCAGCTCACCGGCCTGTCGGCGGGCGAAGCCGAAGCGACGGCGATGATTGGCTTGCCCGGCCCGGCCGCCGAACTGGGAATCGGCGCAGCGGCAAGCGCGGCGCGCAACAAGCTGCTCGTCGCGCTGCCCGGCGGCGGCGGCGCGCTCGCCGACCGCATGGCGGCGCGTTTCCACCTCGATCCGGTCGACTGGTATCGCGCTGGCGACGCCCTGCCCCATCTGCCCATGATCGCGCGCGCCGTGCTCGACCAACATCCGCTGTCGATGCGCTATGAAAGCTGGCAGGAGACGCGCGACTGGACGGTCGAACCGCTCGGCCTCGTGCTGAAAGCCGGCATCTGGTATCTCGCGGCGCGCGGCGGCGGAAAGATTCGCGTCTTTCGCATGTCGAACATCCAGACCCCGATGGTCGATGTCGCGCCGTTTGAATGGCCCGTCGATTTCCATCTGGCGACATGGTGGCAGGCCGAACAGGCGCGGTTCGAGGCCGAATTGTTCGCCACCGTTGCCGCTGTCCGCGCGTCGCCCGCCGGCTGCAGCCGGCTCGCCGCGCAATCGCCGCGCGGCGCCGAGGCGGTCGCGGGCGCCGGGCCGCCGGGCGCCGACGGCTGGCGCGACATGACGATGCGGATCGAAGACAGCGACCATGGCGCACGCGACATGCTGGCGCTCGGCGCCGGGGTGGAGGTGATCGCGCCGGCCAGCTTTCGCCGCCGCATCGCCATGCTCGCGGGGCAGATCGCGGGGCGGCACGGCTGATTGGAAAATCCGCCGCGCGCCGCTATGATCGCTTCGGGAGAAGCGCCATCGCCAAAGCCGAAATCAAGACCAAGGCGACCGAAGTGTCGGTCGCCGATTTCATCGCCGCCGTTCCCGATGAAAAGCGGCGCGAAGAAGCCGCTATTATCGATGCCATCCACCGACGCGTCACCGGCGACGTCCCGAAAATGTGGGGCCCGTCGATCATCGGCTATGGCAGCTACGACTACACCTATGACAGCGGCCATTCGGGAACGATGTGCCGCGCCGGATTCAGCCCGCGCAAGGCGGCGCTGACCCTCTATCTGATGGGCAATTACGGCAACCGGCAGGCCGAGGCCGACGCCTTGTTCGCGAAGCTCGGCAAGCACAAGACCAGCAAGGCCTGCGTTTATATCAGCAAGCTCGCCGACGTCGATCTGGATGTGCTTGAGAAGATCGTCGCGCTGAGCTGGGACAGCATGAACGAATATTATCCCGAATAGCGTGCGTCCGCCTCGGCCATATAATCGCGCGTCAGCGGCAGCGCGTTGCGGTTACGCGCGAACTGGATCTGGTAATTGCCCATCCCGCCGCTTTCGAACGCCGTCGTCGCGCCCGCGAGGTAGAAGGTCCACATCCGGAAAAAGCGGTCGCCCATCATCGCGATGATCTCGGCCTCGTGCGCGAGGGTGCGCGCATACCACTCGCGCAACGTGAGGGCGTAGTGAAGGCGCAGCGTCTCGACATCGGTGACGATCAGCCGACTCTTCTCGCTCGCCGCCAGCGTCTCGCTGAGCGCCGGGATATAACCGCCGGGGAAGATATATTTGCGCGTGAAGGCATCGGTCGCGCCCGGCCGACCGAAACGGCCGATCGTGTGGAGCAGCATCACGGCGTCGGCGGTCATCAGATTGGCGCAGGCGCGAAAGAAGGTTTCGAAATTCGCCGTGCCAACATGTTCGAACATGCCGACCGACACGATCCGGTCGAAGCGGCCGACCTCGCGCGTGGCAAGATCGCGGTAGTCGATGAGCTCGAAGGTCACGCGGTCGGCGACCCCCGCCGCCTCGGCGCGCTGGCGGGCGAGCGCCAATTGCTCTTCGGATAGGGTGATACCGAGCACCTCGACCTGCTCGAGCTTCGCGAGCGTGATCGCCATGCCGCCCCAGCCGCAGCCGATGTCGAGCACACGCTGCCCCGGCGCGAGCGCCAGCTTCGCGGCGATATGCGCCTTTTTCGCCGCCTGCGCTTCCTCCAGCGTCATGCCGGGCCGCGACCAGTAGGCGCAGCTATACTGCATGTCGTCGTCGAGGAAGAGGCGGTAGAGGTCGTTGCCGATGTCGTAATGATGCGCGACATTGGCGCGCGACTGGCGTTGCCGGTTGATCGAGCCGAGCCGCGTTTTCACCCAGTCGGCGCGGCGGCCGAGCCACGTCTTGTCCTTAAGCCGCGCGCCGCGATCCCACGGCGTGTTCATGCGGATGAGGCCGATGAGGTCCATGATGTCCCCGCCCTCGATCCGCATGTCGCCATCCATGAAAGACTCGGCGGCACCGAGCCGAGGGTCGAGGACGATACGCCGCATCGCGGCGCGGGTCGCAAAGCGGAGGGTGATTTCGGGAAACCCCGCCGACGGCGTGCCGAAATGCTCTTCGACGCCGTCGGGCGCGACGACGGTCAATCGCCCCTGGCGGACTACGCGGGAGAGGAACGGACGCAGAATCGACATTTGTGAGGGTCGAACTGTCAACGCGCCAAATGGTTGCCGTCAGATGCCGGCATACCATTCATAATCGATGCGATCCTCCCAATAGCCGCCCTTGCCTGCGCCGATCCCCTCGAGGCTTGCCACCGCTTCGATCCCCTCGACATATTTGGCGTGCTTGTAGCCGAGCTGCCGCTCGAGCCGCAGCCGTAGCGGCGCGCCGTTGGCGATCGGCAGCACCGCATCGTTGAGCGCCCACGCCATGATCGTCTGCGGATGCCGCGCGTCGATCATGTCGCAGCTTTCATAATAGAGCGCATCGCCGAGCCGGTCGGCGCAGCGGAAGACGATATAGCGTGCGCTGTCCCGCACCCCCGCCGCGGCGAGGATGTGGCCGAGCGGCACGCCGGTCCACTGACCGATCGCGCTCCAGCCCTCGACGCAGTCGTGCCGCGTGATCTGGGTGCGCTGCGACATCGCGCGAATGTCGGCCATCGACAGCGAGAGCGGCCGCGCGACGAGCCCCGTCACCTTGATGCGCCAATCGGTAAAGCCCGCCGCGGCATGCGCGGCATAGGCCGCGCCAGCGGGCAGGCGCGTGCCGTTGGGGCGGAAATAGGGCGACAGGTCGGTGCGGGTGAATTCGCGCGCGAGCGCATCGCGGTCCATCAGCGTGCGTTGGCTCGCCCGGTTCATCTCCTCACCCATCGAGAGGATCTTGCGCACCGCCGGCGCCTCGTTGATCGCATCGCACGCGGACAGGAACGGCAGCGTTGCCACCAATCCGCCGGCGCGCGCGATCCATTGCCGGCGCGGCATGAGAATCTCGCTCATGCGCTTTCCTTCCCTTCGGGCGGCAGGCGAAACCAGCCGGTGACCATCGATCGTATCTCGTTCACCGGCCCCGCGAGCAAAACCATGACGATATGGACAAGGAAGAAGGCGACGAGCAGCCACGCCGCAATGAAATGGATCGAGCGCGCCGACTGGCGTCCGCCGAACAGGTCGAGCAGCCATGGCGCGGCCGCGTTGAACCCCGGCGACATGGTGAGGCCCGTCGCGATCATCAGCGGCAGCAGGACAAAGATGACACCGATATAGCTGAGTTTCTGGAGGACATTATAACGCGCCGCCGCCGCGCCCTTCGGAAAGCGCAGCCGGGCGTGGTCCTTGATGTCGTGCCAGATATGGCGCGGCGACCATTCGGCACGGCGGACATGGAGATCCTTGCGCAAATGGCCGGCAACGACGGTCCATAGCATGTAGAGCGTCAGGCCGATCGCCAGCACCCAGGCGAAGAAGAGGTGCCAGCGCCGTCCGTCGGCAAGGCTGTAGCTGGTCGGGATCGTCGCCCAGCCGGGAAAGGCCCAGGTCTTTTCGACCCCTTCGGAATTGGTCCAGCGGCCGAGAACACCGGTGGTATCGATCTTCCACTCGCCGACGCGCAGATAACCGGTTTCCGCGGTCGACCCGATCGCCAGCCATGCACGGTCGAAATTGGCGCCATATTCGCCCCAATAGAGCCGCGGGTGCGCGTTGAAGATCATCAGCCCGCTCATCAGGAGGATGAGCAGGGTGACGGCATTGACCCAGTGCCAGATGCGCGCCGGCAGCCGATGACGATAGACGCGCACCGGCGCGACGGGCTGCAAGGGAGCGGCGGGAGTTTCAGCCTCGGCCATGATCCCGGTTCGCTCCTTCTCCTCGTCCGGTTACGCGACGAC
The DNA here is from genome assembly GCF_036675685.1 of Sphingopyxis sp. Taxonomy (GTDB): domain Bacteria; phylum Pseudomonadota; class Alphaproteobacteria; order Sphingomonadales; family Sphingomonadaceae; genus Sphingopyxis. The sequence continues at coordinate 90,090 of NZ_JAKFEM010000034.1, read as the reverse complement.
CTCCGCCGCATATTCCTCGCGATACTGGTTGCGCAAGCTCACCTTGTCGATCTTTTCACTGCCAAGCTTGGGCAACGCGTCGTTCGACATCCACATCTTGCACGGCACCTTATAGGGTGCGAGCCGCGCGCCGAGGAAGGCGACCAGATCCTCGGCGGTCACGCTGCTGCCGGGCTTCATCCAGACGACGGCCCCGACGCACTCGCCGAGACGCTCGTCGGGCAAGCCGAAGACCGCGCATTCATTTGCCTCGGGATGTTCGTAGATCGCCGCCTCGACTTCCTGGCAGCTGATATTCTCACCGCCGCGGATGATGATGTCCTTCTTGCGGTCGACGATGAAGAGATAACCATCCTCGTCGAGATAGCCGAGGTCGCCCGAGCGGAAATAGCCATTGTCGAAGAACGCCGCCTTGGTCGCGGCTTCATTGTTCCAATAGCCCTCAAAATTGCACACCGAACGAATGCACACCTCGCCGACGCTGCCCTGCGGCAGGTCGTTGCCATCGTCGTCGAGGATCGCGAGGTCGACGAGCGGCTTCGACGCGGGGCCGGTCGACATCGGCTTGGCGAGGTAATTTTCGTTGATGATCCCGCATCCGATGGCGTTGGTTTCGGTCAGGCCATAGCCGAGCAGCGGCTTGCCCTCGCCCATCTCGGTCGCCAGGCGCCGCACATGTTCGGGCGGGCGCGGTGCGCCGCCGCCGGCGTAGCTTTTGCACGTCGACAGGTCGTAATTCTTGCGGTTCGGATGGATGAGGATTTCGTAGCTCATCAGCGGGACGCCGACGAAATAATTGACCTGCTCATCCTGGATCAGCCGCATCGCCTCCTCGGCATTCCACTTCGGCATCAGCACCAGTTTGCGGCCCAGCGCGAAGCTCTGGAGGAACACCGGGACTTCGGCGGTGACGTGGAACAGCGGGGTACAGATCAGCGTCGCGGGCTGGATGTCCGACATCAGCCCATCCTCGGTCAGCAGATGGACCATGCTCGCGGTCTGGGTGACATAGTTGAAGATCGCCTGGCATATGGCTTCGTGCCGCGAATAGGCGCCCTTCGACTGGCCGGTCGAGCCCGAGGTGAAGAGGATGGTCGCCAGATCCTGACCGGTCAGCACCGGCAATGCGGTGGCGGCGCTGCCGCCCGCTCCGGTGATCGGGGCGATCGCCTGATCGATCGGCTGGGTCAGGTCAAGCGTGACGACCTTGGCGCCATGTTCGACATCCTCGAGCCGCGCGGCGCGCTGCACGTCGGCAATGACGAGCCTGGCTTCGCTGTCGAGGATGCCCGCCGCCAGCTCGCCGCCCTGCCACCAGCCGTTGAGCAAGGTGGCGCAGCCGCCCGCCATCAAGATGCCGATATAGGTGACGCACCACGCGCTGGCGTTGCGCATCGCAAGCCCGACGCGGTCGCTGCGCCGCACCCCATAGCCCTCGACCAGCCCGGCCGCGACCTGCCGCGCCGCGGCATAGACCTGGCTGAACGACAGCCGCTCGTCGCCTTCGACGAGGAAGGTCGCATCGCCATGCTGCGCAGCAAAAAAGGCAACATAGTCCGCCAGATTGGTCGGTGCGTTGGTGATGAAGGGAAGCTGGTGGCCGAAGCGTTCGACGGACCCGAGCTGGATCGGTCCGCCCGGACCGGTGATCAGATTATAGGCGGCTTCCAGGCGCAAATCGAGCGCTGATGGCATCTTTCATCTCTCCTCTTGGTCTCGCTCGCCTAACCCCTTATGGGGAGGCCTCTCCTGGGGAAGGACCGCGCGACTATATGTTTCTTTTTGCAACCTTAGCCGAAGCAACGCAATATGTGAACTTCCACGAGCTGATGGGAGAGAATAGCGAGATCGCGTTCAGCGTCTTCGGCCTCCCGATCCGCTGGTATGCGCTCGCCTATCTCGCCGGAATTTTCGTCGGCTACTGGTATCTGCTCAAGCTGATCGCGCAGCCCGGCGCCCCGATGGCGCGGCGCCACGCCGACGACATGATCTTCTATGCGATGCTCGGCATCATTCTCGGCGGCCGGCTCGGCTACGTCCTCTTCTATAACCTCGGTGCCTATCTCAAGGAGCCGCTCGCGATCTTCAAGCTGTGGGACGGCGGCATGTCGCTGCACGGCGGGGTGATCGGCGTGCTGGTCGCGATCTGGTATGTGACCCGCAAGGAAAAGCTCAGTTTCCTGCGCTTCTGCGACTATGTCGCCTGCGTCGTGCCCTTCGGCCTCTTCTTCGGGCGCCTGGCCAATTTCGTGAATGGCGAGCTGTGGGGCCGCAAGACCGACGTACCTTGGGCGATCATTTTTCCGGGCAGCGGCACGATGGACCCGCGCCACCCGAGCCAGCTCTACGAAGCCGGGCTCGAAGGCCTGCTGATGATGGCGATCCTCGCTTTCCTCTTCTGGCGCACCGATGCGCGCTACAAGCCCGGCTTCCTGTTCGGCATAGCGGCGATCATCTATGGCCTCAGCCGCTTCGCGGTCGAGTTCGTGCGCGAACCCGATGTGCAGCTCGGCACTTTGTCGTGGGGGCTGACAATGGGCCAGACGCTCACTGTGCCGATGCTGCTGATCGGTTTCTGGCTCGCCCTGACCGCGAAGGGCCGACGCCAGCGGATCGAACCGGTGGCCGGAACCGACAGCGTTGCGTGACCGCCCACCGACCCCGGAAGAGTTGATAAGCGAAATTGCAGCGGCAAGGGCGATGACGATCGCCGATTTCATGGCGGCGGCGAACAGCCATTATTATGCAACCCGCGACCCGCTGGGCGCCGCGGGCGATTTCACCACGGCGCCCGAAATCAGCCAGATGTTCGGCGAAATGGTCGGCATCTGGATCGCCGACCTGTGGCAACGCGCGGGCCGTCCCGCGTTTCGCTATATCGAGCTGGGTCCAGGCCGGGGAACACTCGCCGCCGATGCCTTGCGCGCGATGGCCCGCTTCGGCTGCACGCCGCAGGGCGTGCACCTTGTCGAAACGAGCCCGACCCTGCGCACCGCGCAGTTGGCGCGCCTGCCCGGTGCCGTGCACCATGACGATGTCGACGACCTGCCGGACGACGGCGCGGCGATCATCGTGGCCAACGAATTTTTCGATGCCCTGCCCGTCCACCAATATGTCCGGACCGCCGACGGATGGCGCGAGCGCATGGTTGGGCGTGCCACCGGAAAATTAACCGCCGTGCCGGGCGACGTTCCCGCCGACGACAGTGTTCCCGCAGTGTTGCGGAACAGCATCGCGGGAAGCATCGTCGAAACCGCCCCCGCATCGGCGGCGATCATGCAGCACTGCGCCTTCCGTCTTGCGCGGCAGGGCGGCGCGATGCTGGTGATTGACTATGGCTATCGCGGCCCCGCTGCCGGCGACACGCTGCAAGCGGTCAAGGCGCACAAATTCGCCGACCCCTTCGCCGATGCGGGCGAGGTCGACCTGACCACCCATGTCGATTTCACCGCGCTCGCCGACGCGGCGCAGGGTGTCGGCGTTCACATCGCCGGCCCGGTCGCCCAAGGCGCATGGCTGCAGGCGCTGGGGATCGACGCCCGGCTGAAGGCTCTCGCTGGTGCCGCCCCCGACCGCACCGACGAACTCGCCAGCCAGCGCGACCGGCTGGTCTACGCCGACGCGATGGGCGAATTGTTCAAGGTCATGGCCGCCGCCGCCGCCGGCTGGCCGCGACCCGAAGGCTTTGGAGCAAAGGGAACGACATGACGAATATCACCCTCGCGCGCGACGAAGATGTCGGCGAACTGACGCTGTTCGCCAGCACGGCTTTCACCCACACTTTCGGGCATATCTATGACCCCGCCGACCTCGCGGCGTTTCTCGCGGGGTGGAACCCGCCCGAGCGGCTGCGCGCCCAGATCGCCGATCCCGCCTGGGCGATCGCGCTCGCCCACGACGACGCCGGCGCGATCGCGGGGTTCATCAAGATGGGACCGATCGATTTCCACCTGCCCGAAGGCCAGCCGGCCGAGGGCGCGACCGAATTGCACCAGATCTATGTCGGCGAGGCCGCGAAAGGGACCGGAATCGCCGCCGCGCTGACCGACTGGGGCATCGCCTGGGCGCGCGAGCGCGCATCGATCCTCTACCTCTCGGTCTTCACCGAAAACCCGCGTGCGCAAGCCTTTTACCGCCGCTATGGCTTTGTCGACGTCGGCCGCAACGCGTTCCGCGTCGGCAACCATGTCGACGAGGATCGCATCTTCCGGCTCGACCTGTGACCGTGCCGTTCGAACGCGCCGCGCCGCTCGCGGGCATCGCGCACGGCTTCTTCGGCCGCCGCGGCGGCGTGTCGACCGGCGAGCTCGCCTCGCTCAACTGCGGGCTCGGTTCGGGTGACGATCCCGCGCTGATCGCCGAGAACCGGCAACGCGTCACCAACGCCGTGCTTCCCGGCGCGGCGCTCACAGGCCTCTATCAGGTGCATGGCAGCCGCTGCGTGATCGTCGATGGCGACACCGACCTCGCCGCGCGGCCCGAAGCCGACGCGCTCGCAACGCGCACCCCCCGCATCTTGCTCGGCATATTGACCGCCGACTGTGTGCCGGTGCTGTTCGCCGACCACGACGCCGGGGTCGTTGGCGCGGCGCACGCCGGCTGGAAAGGCGCAATCGCCGGGGTGACCGACGCGACGCTCGATGCGATGCAAAGCCTCGGCGCCAGCCGCGCCAATATCGCCGTCGCAATCGGCCCGTGCATCGGTCGCGGGTCCTATGAGGTCGATGAGGGCTTCGTCCAGCGCTTCGTCGCCGATGACCAAACCAACGAGCGTTTCTTCGCCGCGGGGCGCGCCGGTCATGCGATGTTCGACATCGCCGCCTATGTTGCCGCGCGGATCGCCGCGGCGGGCGTCACCCGAATTGCCATCGGCGGGCAGGACACCTATGCCGAGGCCGAGGATTATTTCAGCTATCGCCGCGCGTGCCACAGGCAAGAGAACAGCTATGGCCGCCAATTATCGGTGATCGGATTGGGGGGGCGATGACGCGCACGCGCTGGTTCGGGTTGGTCGGCGGGCTGCTGACCTTCATCGTCATGCTGGCGCTGCCCGCCCCCGCGGGCATGGAAGTCACCGCGTGGCGCATTGCCGCGCTGACCGTGCTGATGGCGATCTGGTGGATGACCGAGGCGCTGCCGCTCACCGTCACCGCGCTGCTCCCCTTCCTCACCGTTCCCGCTTTCGGGGTGATGGACGCCAATGCGATCGCCAAGGAATATTATTCGCCGATCCTGTTCCTGATCCTCGGCGGCGCCTTCCTCGCCCTCGCGATCGAGCGCGTCGGGCTCCATCGCCGCCTTGCGCTCGCGCTGCTCAAGCGCGCCGCGCCGACCGCGACGGGTCTGCTCTTCGCCTTCATGACGGCGACCGCGCTGCTCAGCATGTTCATCTCGAACACCTCGACCGCGCTGATCATGATCCCGATCGCGCTCGCCGTCGTCCGCGCCGGCGGGGTGCGCGAGGGCGAGACCGAGGGTTTTGCCGGGGCGGTGATGATGGGCATCGCCTTCGCGGCATCGATCGGCGGGCTTGGCACACTCGTCGGCAGTCCGACCAACGCGATCGCGGCGGGCCTCATTGAAAAGACGCTCGGCCTTCGCATCTCCTTCCTCGACTGGGCGATCTATGGTGTGCCCGTCGTGCTGCTTGCGACCCCCGCCGCGATGGTCATCGTCGCGCGCGTCCAGCGGCTCGCCGCGCATCCGTTCGACGGCCAGGCCGCGGCCGCGGCGCTCGGCAAGCAAGCGATCTGGTCGACCGCCGAACGCCGCGTCGTCCCCGTCTTCCTGCTCGTCCTGCTCGCGTGGATCGCACAGCCATGGCTCGAGCCCTTCCTGCCCAAGGGCGCCCTCACCGACGGCACGATCGCGGTCGCCGGCAGCCTGCTGCTTTTCATCCTGCCTGACGGCACCGGACGCCCGCTCCTCGTCTGGAAAGAGGCCGACCGCGCGCCGTGGGGCGTCATCATGATGTTCGGCGGCGGCCTCGCGCTCGCCGCGTCGATCACCGCGAGCGGTCTCGCCGCCTGGCTGGGCGCCGTCCTCGCGCCGCTCGGCAGCATCCCGACGATTGCGCTTGCAGCGATCATCGTCGCGCTCACCATATTGATCACCGAATTTGCCAGCAATGTCGCGACCGCGAGCGGCATCATGCCCGTGCTCGCCGCACTGATCGCCGCGACCGGGGTCGATCCGATCCTGCTCGCGGTGCCCGTCGCGATGGCGGCAAGCTGGGGTTTCATGCTCCCCTCGGGCACCGGCCCCAACGCGCTCGCCTGGGCGACCGATCATATCGCCCTGCCACGGATGCTGAAGGCCGGGCTTGCACTCGACGTGATCGGGGTGCCGCTGTTGATCGGAGTCATCTGGGCGATCGCGATGCTGGGGTGACCTTGGCGTGAAAGCGCGCTAGTTACCCTTGAAACTATATTGCGCAGGAGTCTTTTCAGCATGCCCCCCATCGACAATAGCGACCTCACCGGCACGACGCCGCGCCGCGCGCCCAAGAAGGACGTCACCGAAATCGGCGGCCATCCGCTGTCGCCGTCGACCTTGATGATGGGCTATGGCTATGACCCGATGCTGTCCGAAGGCTCGCTGAAGCCGCCGATCTTCCTGACCTCGACCTTCGCTTTCGAAAGCGCCGCGGCGGGCAAGCGCCATTTCGAGGGCATCACCGGCAAGCGCCCCGGCGGCGCCGACGGCCTCGTCTATTCGCGCTTCAACGGCCCGAACCAGGAAATCCTCGAAGCGCGGCTCGGCGTCTGGGAAAAGGCCGAGGACGCGCTCGTCTTTTCGAGCGGCATGTCGGCGATCGCCACGCTGCTGCTCGCGCATGTCAGCATGAACGACGTCATCGTCCATTCGGGCCCGCTCTATGCCGCGACCGAGACGCTCATCGCGCGCATCCTGTCGCGCTTCGGCGCCACTTATGTCGATTTCCCGGCCGAAGCGTCGCGCGAAGAGATGGACGCGATCCTCGTCCGCGCGAAGGAAATGGCGGCGGAGCAAGGCGGCAAGGTCGCGATGGTCTATCTCGAAAGCCCGGCGAATCCGACCAACGCGCTGGTCGATGTGCAGGCGATGCGCGCCGCGACCGATGCCGCCTTCGCCGAGGGCGCCCGCCCTCCCATTGCAATCGACAACACGTTCCTCGGCCCGCTATGGTCGAAACCGCTCGCGCATGGCGCCGATGTCGTCCTCTACAGCCTCACCAAATATGCCGGCGGACACAGCGACCTCGTCGCGGGCGGCGTGCTGGGGTCGAAGCACTGGCTCGGCCCCATTCGCATGATGCGCAACACGATCGGCACGATCTGCGACCCGCACACCGCGTGGATGCTGCTGCGCAGCCTGGAGACCGTCGAACTGCGCATGAGCCGCGCGGGCGAAAATGCCGAGAAGGTCTGCGCCTTCCTTCGCGATCATCCGAAGGTCGACGGGCTCGGCTATCTCGGCTTCCTGCCCGAAGGTTCGCAAAAGGATATTTTCGACCGCCACTGCACCGGCGCCGGTTCGACCTTCTCGCTGTTCATCAAGGGCGGTGAGGAAGAGAGCTTCCGCTTCCTCGACGCGCTGAAGATCGCCAAGCTCGCGGTCAGCCTCGGCGGCACCGAAACGCTGGCGAGCCACCCCGCGGCGATGACGCACCTGTCGGTTCCCGACGCGCGCAAGGCGCTGATGGGCATCACCGACAATCTGGTGCGCATTTCGATCGGGATCGAGGATGCCGACGATTTGATCGCCGACTTCGCGCAGGCATTGGACGCGGTTTGAGCGTCAGCGCCGCGGCGCGCGCCAGTCGACGACTTGCCAGCCCATTTGCGGCGCGAGCCGCTTGAGCCCCCGCGAGGGGGTGGTCGCCACCGCCTCGTCGGCGAAATGCAGCATCGGGTGGTCGGATACATGATCCGAATAGGCGCGGATATGCGCGGTATCGCGGGTGATCGCATTGTCGGCCATCCAGCCGTCGATCCGCGCGAATTTCGCGTCGCCATAGCAATTGTCGCCAGACAAGCGCGCATGGATATGATCGGCGCCATCGGGTTCGTCGAGCTGCGTCGCGAGGACATCGTCGATGCCGAGCCGGCGCGCGATCGCATCGACATAGAGGTGGAAAGATGCCGTCGCGAGGAGCAGCCGGTACCCCGCCTCGCGGTCGGCGGCGATCTGGTCCAGCGCGGCGGGATGCAGGCCGCGCGCGACCACCTTGTCGGCATAGCTTTCGGCAAGCGGGGCGATTTCGGCGCGGCGGAAACGCTGGCCGACGAGCAGCCTGAGGTTGATCGCCTTCAGCCGCGATCGATTGATAAGCCGCAGCGAATAGGCCGCGCCGGCAAGGCCAACGAGCGGCAGCAACAACAGCCGCCATTGCTGGCGCCGCCGCGCGACGTGCATGAGAAACCCGCTGTAAGTCCCTGAACGCGTTATCGTCCGGTCCATGTCGTACATGGCGACGCGGTGCGCATATTCGGGCATCGGCGTGACGAGCGGGTCTTCCATATCCTGTCCATAGTGCGGGCGGACACGGCGGCCAAGCCAGACCATGGATTCACTTGCCGTCATGGGGCAAATAATACAATGTCCGCCGCACGATGGTGGCCAGGGCGGATTTCGAACATAGCGACGGCACCAATGGCGCCGAAGTGCGCTTCACCGGCCGCTTGACCCTCGCGCGCCTCGGCGATGTGCCGGCGCGGCTCGAGGCGCTGGGCCCGATCGCATCGCTCGACCTTTCCGCGATCGAACGCATCGACACCGTCGGCGCCTGGATCGTCACCCGTACCGTCAACGAACATGGCGCGAACGTGATCGGGGCAAGTCCCGAGGCGCAGCGCTTGCTGGAGGCACTGGCCAGCGACAAGAGCGAATATCGCGTCCACCGCGACCGCCGTCCGGCATGGGCCCGTATGCTCGAGCAGGTCGGCACCGCGAGCATCGCGGTCTGGCACGAGCTGCTGGGCATCGTCGGCTTTTTCGGCGCGATGATCGTCGCGCTGGGCACCCAGATTCGGGCACGGCGGCGCCTGCGCTGGAACGCTGTGATCACGCGGTTCCAGGCGGTGGGCGTCGACGCGCTGCCGATCATCGGCCTGATGAGTTTCCTGATCGGCATCGTCATCGCGCAGCAGGGCGCGGTGCAGCTCCGCCAGTTTGGGCTGGAGGTGTTCACGATCAACCTCGTCGGCCGCGCCTCGATCCGCGAGCTTGGCCTGCTGATGACCGCGATCATGGTCGCCGGCCGGTCGGGATCGGCCTTTGCCGCGCAGATCGGGACGATGAAGCTGACCGAAGAGATCGATGCGATGCGCACCATCGGCGTGTCGCCGATGGAAGCGATCGTGTTGCCGCGCGTCGCTGCGTCGACAATTACCATGCCGCTGCTCGGTTTCTATGCCAGCATCTGCGCGATCATCGGCGGCGGTGCCTTTTGCTGGATCGGGCTGGAAATCCCGCCGCTCACCTATATCCAGCGGCTGCGCGAAATCATCCCGATGACCGATTTCTACATCATGCTGATCAAGGCACCGGTGTTCGGCATCCTGATCGGCGTCACCGGTTGTTACGAAGGCATGCAGGTGCGCCAGAATGCCGAAGAGGTCGGGCAGCGCACGACATCGGCGGTGGTCGCCGCGATCTTCCTCGTCATCGTCCTCGACGCGATGTTCGCCGTCTTCTTCTCTTCGCTGGGATGGAATTGATGAGCGAAGAGGTCGAACAGGAAATCAAGGACGAGCTTGCCGCCGCCGACGCCGTCCGCCCCGAAAAGTTCGAGCAGGCAATCTGCATTCGCGGCCTCAAGAACCAGTTCGGCGACGCGGTGGTCCACGAAGACCTCAACCTCGACGTCCGCTCGGGCGAAATTTTGGGCGTCGTCGGCGGGTCGGGCACCGGCAAGTCGGTGCTGATGCGGTCGATCATCGGGCTGCAAACACCCACCGCGGGCGAGATCGAGGTTTACGGCAAGACGCTGGACACGATCGCGAACGAAGAAGAATCGCGCGACCTGCGCCGGCGTTGGGGCGTCATGTTCCAGGGCGGCGCGCTCTTCTCGACGCTGAGCGTCGCCGAAAATATCCAGGTTCCGCTGCGCGAATATTATCCGCGGCTCGACCAGCGGCTGCTCGACGAGATCGCCGCCTACAAGGTCGCGATGGTCGGCCTGCCCCCCGACGCCGGCCCCAAATATCCCGCCGAACTGTCGGGCGGTATGGTCAAGCGCGCCGGGCTGGCGCGCGCTCTGGCGCTCGACCCCGCGCTGCTTTTCCTCGACGAGCCGACCGCGGGGCTCGACCCCATCGGCGCCGCCAAGTTCGACGAGTTGATCCGCGAACTCGCCGACACGATGGGCCTCACCGTCTTCCTCATCACCCACGATCTCGACTCGCTTTATGCTACATGCGACCGGGTCGCGGTGCTCGCCGAAAAGAAGGTCATCGCGGTAGGGACGATTCCGGAACTGCTTGCCACCGAGCATCCGTGGATACAGGATTATTTCAACGGACCCCGCGGGCGCGCAGCGGCAGGCTGTAATATCGCCACAAAGCGGCAGGATAGGAAAAGCTGATGGAAACACGGTCGAACAATGTGCTCGTCGGCGCTTTCGTCCTCTTCTTTACGGCTGCGCTGGCCTTTTTCGTCGTCTGGCTGGCGAACGACAGCGGCGGCGACAAGCGCGAATATGACATATTTTTCAAGCAGTCGGTCGACGGTCTGAACAAGGGCGCGCAGGTGCAATTCTCGGGCGTGCCCGCGGGCCAAGTGCGCGAAATCGCGCTGTGGCCCGAAGATCCGCAGTTCGTTCGTGTCCGTATCGAGGTCGACGAAAAGGTCCCGGTGCTGCAGGGCACGACCGCGGCGCTCGAGGGTGTCGGCTTTACCGGCGTATCGCAAATCTCGCTCGATGGCGCGGTCAAGGGCGCCCCGCCGATCACCGACAAGGGACCCGCGGGCAAACCCGTTATCCCGACCCGTGTCGGCGGGCTCGGCGAGTTGCTCAACACCGCGCCGCAGCTGCTTCAGCGCCTGTCGACGCTGACCGAACGGCTCGCCGAACTGGCGGACGATGAAAATCAGGCGAGCCTTCGCGGCATCCTCAACAATGTCGAGGCGAGCACTGCGATCCTCGCGCGCAACGGCCCCGCGATCGAAAAGGCGCTCGCCGACACGCGCATCGCGATCCAGCAGACGGGCAATGCCGCCGAACAGATCGGCAACCTCGCCGCGTCGGCGCAGGGTACGATCGATCGCAATGTCGACCCCGCGATGGCGAACCTGCGCGATACGCTGAAATCGGCCAACGCGTCGATGGCGACGCTCGAGCAGGCGATTTCCGATGCGCGGCCGGGGCTCAAGACCTTCAGCGAGACGACGATTCCCGAAGCCAATGCGCTGATCCGCGATTTGCGCCGCACCTCCGCCTCGCTGTCGAGCCTGACCGACAAGCTCGACCAGCAGGGAGCGGGCGCGGTCCTTGGTGGCAGCCAGCTGCCCGATTACAAGAAATGAGGATCAAAACCCCCATGCCCAGCAACTTCCGCCGCCTTCGCGCACCGCTGCTCGCCGCCATCGCCGCCGCCTCGCTGTCGGCATGCATCGGATTGGGCGGCAAGACCCCGCCCTTCCTGCTGACACTCGACGCCGATGCCGCACCGTCTGCCGGCACGGCGCGCACTGCATCCGAAGCGGCAACGCTGACCATCCTGATCCCGACGGCGCCGCAAAAGCTGCGCACCACACGCATTCCGGTACAACAGGACGATTCCAGCGTCGCCTATGTAAAGGACGCGCAATGGGTCGAGGCGCCGCAGCGTCTGTTCCAGCGGCTGGTTTCCGAGACCGTCTCGGCGCGCACATCGCGCGTCGTGCTCGACGAGGGCCAATATCTGACCGCGCCGGGCGAGCAGCTGGCGGGGCAGCTCATGGAATTCGGCGTCGATGCGCGCACCAACGAAGCGGTCGTCGTCTATCAGGCGATGCTGGTGTCAGCGGGCGGCAAGACGGTCACGCAGCGCCGCTTCGAAGCCCGCGAGGCGATCGGCACCGCTGTCGAGGCCAAGCCTGTCGGCGAGGCGCTGACCCGCGCAGCGAACAAGGTCGCGATCGACGTCACCGGCTGGATCGGCGGCTAAAAGCACGCCCGCATTGTTGGTTGCCATTTCGCATCGCCAGCCCTAATGGGCCGGTCCTGCGCGGCCTCTTTCGGGTTTCCGGTCTGCGTCCTTTCCTTTCGAGCCCGCCGCTTCGAAAGGAATCTCTGTGGCGTGGTTCATCCTCGCAATTGCCGTCTTTACCGAAATCTGCTGGGCGCTCAGCCTCAAATGGGCGGCAACGCTCGGTTCCTGGCAAGCGTCCATCGTCCCCATCTCGCTCAGCTTCCTGAACATGGCGCTGCTCGCCTTCGCGATGCGTGGCATCTCGGCCGGGACCGCCTATGCGATCTGGACCGGGATGGGCGCCGTCGGCGTCATCATCGGCGGCATATTCTGGTTCGACGAGAAGGTGAATCCGGTCCAGATCGGCTTCATGGCGCTGATCGTCATCGGCGTCGCCGGAACCAAGCTCTTCTCATCGACCTGAGATGATCAGCCGAGCAGGCTTTTCGACGCCTGCTCGGTGACATCGCGCGACAGGCCGGGCTGCGCGAGGATACGCTCGAGTTCCGCCCGCATCATTGCGCCGCGCCCATCGTCGAAGCGTTTCCAGCGGCCGAGCGGCGGGATCATCTTCGCCGCGGTTTGCGGGTTCTTCGGGTCGAGCGCGATGACGAGATCGGCGATCAGCTTATACCCCGCACCATCGGCCTGATGAAACGCCGCCTGATTCCCCGTGAGCGCGCCATAGAGCGAGCGCACCCGGTTCGGGTTCGCGAGCGTGAAGTCGGGATGCTGCGCGAGCTCCTTCACCGCATCGACGGTATCGGGGCGCAGCGACCAAGCCTGCACCTGGAACCATTTATCGAGCACGAGCGGATTGTCGCGATAGCGCTGGTAGAAGATGTCGAGCGCCGCGACGCGCTCGTTGCTGGTGCCATGCGCGAGCGTGCCAAGCGCGGCCTGCCGTTCGGTCATCCCGTCGGCGTCGGAGAATATCCGGAAGGCCAGCGCGGGGACATCGTCCAACCCGGTCGCCGCGAGATAGGCAAGCGCGACACCGCGCAGACGGCGCCCGCCCTTGACTTTGCGCGACAAGTCGGTCGCGGGAGGCGCGGCACCCGCGAGGATTTTGCGCCATTCACTTTCGAGCGCCGTACCGATCGCCGCCTGCAGCGCGAGCCGCTCGCAGCGGATCGCGTCGGGATCGACGGTAACCATCTGGTCGCCGATGAACGCTTCGCTGGGCAGCAACACCGCTTCGGCGACGAAAGCGGGGTCGCTTGCGGCGCCCGTCAGCGTCTGGCCGATCGCGTCGATCACCGCCTGGTTATCGCCCCCCTCGCCCGATACCGCGGCGACGAGCGTGTCGAGCATCAGCTGCTGGAGCGCCTCATAACGCGCAAACGGATCGTCGTCGTTCGCCGCGAGCCACGCGAGTTCGCCGGCTGCGCGTTCGAAGTCGACGATGATCGGCGCCGAAAAGCCGCGATTGACCGACAGTGCCGGGCGCGCGGCGAACTTGCCGAGCGGAACGCGCTGGGTCGCGCCGGTCACCGTGACGAGCGTGTCGGCGAGCGCGTCGCCACTGCCGTCCATGGCAAAGGCAGCCAAGCGCAGCGGCATCATCATCGGCTGCTTGTCGGGCTGGCCGGGGGTCGGCGGGACCAGCTGCACGATGTCGAGCGACCAGTGGCCATCCTCTTCGGCCAGCGACAGTTTGAGCCGCGGCGTCCCCGCCTGTTCGTACCAGCGGCGGAATTGCGACAGGTCGATGTCGCCGCCTTCCTCGATCGCGCGGACAAAATCCTCGCAGGTCGCGGCATCGCCGTCGTGGCGGTCGAAATAGAGGTCGGTGCCCTTGCGGAAGCGTTCGGGACCGAGCAGCGTCGCCATCATGCGGATGATCTCGGCGCCCTTGTTATAGATGGTCGCGGTGTAGAAGTTCGAGATTTCCTGGAAGCTGTCGGGACGGATCGGGTGCGCGAGCGGCCCGGCATCCTCGGGGAATTGCGCGGCGCGGAGCAGACGGACATCTTCGATCCGCTTGACCGGAGGCGATCCCATGTCGGCCGAAAAGCTCTGGTCGCGAAAGACGGTGAAGCCTTCTTTCAGGCTCAACTGGAACCAGTCGCGGCAGGTAACGCGGTTGCCCGACCAGTTGTGGAAATATTCGTGCGCGACGACGCCCTCGACGCCGTCATAGTCGACATCGGTCGCGGTATCGGGGTCGGCGAGGATGTAGCGGGTGTTGAAGACGTTGAGACCTTTGTTCTCCATCGCGCCCATGTTGAAATCGCTGACCGCGACGATGTTGAACAGGTCGAGGTCATATTCGCGGCCATAGACGCGCTCGTCCCACGCCATGCTGTCCTTCAGCGCCTGCATCGCATGGCCGGTACGATCGAGGTCGCCGTCGCGGACCCATATGCCCAGTTCGACCTCGCGCCCCGACATCGTCGTGAAGCTGTCGCGGTTGACGACGAGGTCGCCCGCGACGAGCGCAAAGAGATAGCTTGGCTTCGGCCACGGGTCTTCCCACAGCGCCCAGTGCCGGCCGTCCTCGCCCTCCCCCTTTTCGATGCAATTGCCGTTCGAGAGCAGGATCGGGAAGGTCGCCTTGTCGCCTTCCATGCGAACCTTGTACCGGCTGAGCACATCGGGCCGGTCGGGATGGAAGGTGATACGGCGGAACCCCTCGGCCTCGCACTGGGTGCAGAGCATGTTGTTCGAGGCGTAGAGCCCCATCAGCTGGGTATTGGACGCGGGGTTGATGACGGTGTCGACCTCGACCATCGCGGCAGTCCGATCACCGAGGTCGAGGATCAGATCGTCGCCATCCATGCGCCAGTCGTTCCACGCTTCGCCATCGACGCGCACCGCCGCAGGCGTCAGTCCGTCGCCGCGCAGCGTGAGCGGCACAGCGGTGCCGGCATGGCGCTCGACCGAAAGCGTCGCGCCCACCCGCGTTTCATCGACCCCGAGCGCGAAATCGAGCGCGACATCGGGAACCTGCCATTCGGGCGGGCGATAGTCGCCGCGATGGATGGTGACGGGGATGGCGGGGGTGGAAGAGGCGTCGGTCATGATAAGCGATCTAGGCGCGCGGCCGCAGGCGCGCAATAAGGGCGCGATGGGACAGATGCTGATTTTCGGGATGGGTTACACCGCGAGCCACCTCGCCGCCCGCCTGCGCGCGCGCGGCTGGGACGTGGCGGGGACAACGCGCGACGGGCGCGGCGACTCCATCGCCTTTGCCGATGAGAGGGCGGTGCTGGCGGCGCTGCGGAGTGCAACGCATATTCTGTCCTCCGTGCCGCCTGTGGAAGGCGAGGATCCCGTCCTGACCCGCTATGGCGAGGCGATCGCCCTCGCCCCCGCATGGGTCGGCTATCTCTCCTCGACCGGCGTTTATGGCGACGCGGGCGGTGCGTGGGTCGACGAAAGCGGGCCGATCAGGGGACGCCGCGCCGACCGCAATGCCGCCGACAACGCCTGGCAGGCGCTACGCAGCGACGTCCGCGTCTTTCGCCTGCCCGGCATCTATGGCCCCGGACGCTCGATCCTCGATCGCATCCGCGAGGGCCGGGCGCATCGCATCGATCTGCCCGACCAGGTCTTCAGCCGCGTCCATGTTGACGACATCGCAGGCGGCGTGATCGCGTCGTTCACGGGACCGGCGGGTGTCTACAATCTCGCCGACGATGCGCCGTGCCACCAGAACCGGCTGGTCGAATGGGGATGCGCTATGTTGGGGGCGCCGTTACCGCCTTTGCAGACGCTGGAAGAAGCCGGCCTGTCGCCCGCCGCGCGCGCTTTTTACGCCGAGAACCGCCGCGTCGCGAACGGCAAGGCGAAGCGGCTGCTCGGCTGGACGCCGCGCTATCCGAGCTTTCGCGAGGGATTGGCGAGCCTGATCTGACACCAGCGATTGAGTGGTGGTTAAAGCAACACATCCACGGTGTGGATCAGCACCCCGACCAGCCCGCCGACCAGCGTCCCGTTGATGCGGATATATTGGAGGTCGTCGCCGACGGCATTTTCGAGCCGGTCGGTGATCGTCTTGGCATCCCAACCGCGGATCGTGTCGGACACCAGCTTGAGCGCGGTCTCGCCATAGCTGTCGACCATGCCGACGACGGCGCGGCGGGCGTAGCGATTGAGCGTGCGCTTGATCGCGACATCCTCGCCCAGCATCGTGCCGAACTGGGTGACGAGCTCGCCGATGCGGCCCGCGAGCAGCGTGTCGGGGTTGCGCGCGGCCTTGAGCAGCGCACTGCGGCCCTGTTCCCACAGGCCGTCGAGCCAGCGCTTGACCGCCTTGTTCTCGAGCAGCTCGTCGCGGACCTTCGCAACCTTGGCCTGCACCTCGGGATCGTGTTGGAGGTCGAGCGCCATCTTGGCGAGGCCTTCCTCGACGCGGATGCGCAAGGGGTGCGTTTCGTCGACCGCCATTTCGCTGAGCAGCTTGCCCAGCCCCGCGACGATACGGTTCGAGATGCTTTCGTCGAGCCCGGTAAAGCGCACGATCGCATTGCTGTTGTCGTGCACCATCTGGTGGATCAGATGCTCGTTGAGCTCGAGCGTCTTCGATCCCCATTTCACCATCGCATCGAGCAAGGGCTGGTGCCGACCCTCGGCGAGCGCGGCCTGCAGCGCCTGCCCGAGCAGCGGCGCGACATCGAGTTCGCGCAGCCGGTCGGCGATCGCCGATTTGACCATCCCGCCAAGCCGCTGCTGGTCGAGCGCACCAAGGCCGTCGGCGATGATGCGCGACGCCCCGAGCCGCAGGCGCCCGCCGCCTTCGGCGGGTTGCGACAGGAATTTGCCGACCGCGCCCGCGACGTCGACCGTCTGCATCTTGCGCGCGATCAGCCGCGGCAGCAGGAAATTGTTGAGCAGGAAGCGCGCGAGCGTGTCGCCGATGCGGTTCTTGTTGCGCGGGACGATGGCCGTATGCGGGATCGGGATGCCCATCGGGTGGCGGAACAGCGCGGTGACCGCGAACCAGTCGGCGAGCCCGCCGACCATCGCCGCTTCGGCAAAGGCACGGACAAAGCCGACCGCGGGATGGACATCCTGAAAATATTTGGCGCCGAGGAAAACGAACGCCATGACCACCAGCATTCCGGTCGCGACGACACGGATGTTGAGCCCGCCCGTCGGAACGGCAACGCCCACCCGCGGGGGGTGGGCGCGTCCGGTTTCGATCGGGGTGGAAACGCTATCCGTCATGCGTATCAAATGGCGAAGCACCGCAAAAGTTGCAACCGGCGCTGCGCCCAACCCCCGGAGGGACCAAGCGCGTCACTCGGCGGGCTGCGGCGCAGGCTCTCCGTGCGGCTTGGTGTCGTCGCCTTTCCGGTAGGTCAGCAGGTTGCGCGAGAAGAAGCGTCCGGCCCGTTTTTCGATGCTGTCGGCAAGGCTGAACCCGGCCGGGACGATCAGCAGCGTGAGCATCGTCGACAGGATCAGGCCGCCGATCACGACGACCCCCATCGGGGCGCGCCAGGCGCCGTCGCCCGACAGCGAGATCGCGGTCGGCACCATGCCCGCGACCATCGCGACCGTGGTCATCACGATCGGCTGCGCCCGCTTGCGCCCGGCATCGAGCAGCGCGTCCATCTTGCTGACGCCATGATCCATCTCCTCGATCGCGAAATCGACGAGCAGGATCGAGTTTTTGGCGACGATGCCGAGCAGCATCAACAGGCCGATGTAGACGGGCATCGAGATTTCCATGCCGGTAACGAGCAGGCCGAGCAGGCCGCCGAGCGGGGCGAGCAGCAACGACGACATGTTGACCAGCGGCGACAGGAAACGGCGATAGAGCAGCACCAGCGTCGCAAAGACGAGCAGCAGACCCGACACCACCGCGATGACGAAGTTCATGATCAGCTCGGCCTGCCACTTGGCATCGCCCTGCACGACCTTGCGGATACCCTGCGGCATATTTTTGACCGCGGGCAGCGCATCGATCTTTTTCTGCGCGTCGCCGGTCACGAGACCCGGTGCGAGGTCGGCGCCGATCACGATACGCCGCGTCTGGTTGTAACGGCGCAGCTCGGTGGGCCCGGCGCCAAAGCCGATCTCCGCGACCGATTTCAGCGGTACGGTGGTTCCGCGCGAGGTCGGCACCGGCAGATTCTCGATCGTCGCGAGGCTGCGGCGCGAATCTTCGGACAGGAGCACCCGGATCGGGATCTGACGGTCGGACAGCGAGAATTTCGCCGCATTCTGATCGATGTCGCCCAGCGTCGCGATGCGGATCGTCTGGCTGAGCGCCGCGGTCGTTACGCCGAGTTCGGCCGCAAGGTCCATCCGCGGGTTGACGATGATTTCGGGACGCGGCGTGTCGCCTTCGATCCGCGGCGAGCGCAGTTCCTTCACCTTGCCCATCTGCTCGACGATCAGGCGCGCATGCTTTTCAAGCGCGACCGGATTATCGCCGCCGATGACCATCGTGATGTCACGGCCCGAAAAACCGCCCGACTGGCTCTGGAACGTCACGCGCGCATCGGGGATGGCCGCGAGCTTGGGCTGAAGGCTGCGCTCCCATTCGACGCTGGTTGTCGCACGGTCTTTCTTCAGCGTGATGAAGGCATTTCCGCCGCCGACATTGACGTCGTAAAAGGCCGTTTCGACCGCCGGGTTGTCGTCGAGGATTTCGCCGATCTGCCGCACGATGGTCTCGCTCTGTGCCAGCGTCGAACCCGGCGGCAGCTCGTAGCGGACCTGGCTGTAGTCGCTGTTGATCGTCGGCTGGAACTGCTGCGGCAGCGTCATGAACAATATGATGCTGAGCGCAAAGGCGCCAACACCGATGCCGACGATCCACACGCGATGGTCGAACACGCGCGCCCAGGCGCGCTGGACCATGAATTTCGCCCAATGGGTGAAACGCCGTTGGCGCATGCCCATCGCGTAAGCGAGGGCGCCGAGAAGGATCGCGAGCAAGCTGAGCGCCAGGAAGGTGACGATCGCCATCAGCGGGGTAATCAGCAGGAAATGCAGCGCCGGGTTGGGTGCGTCCTGCCCCGCTGGAACCGGCTGGAAAAAGGAGAAGGTCGAATAGAGGATATAGAGGCCGGCGAGGACGAGCGGTACGCCGAGATAGGCGAGCTTCGTCGGCACGTCTTCATAGCGTGCCTTGATCGCCTGCTGTTTCGTGCTGTCGAGCGTCCAGGCAAGCAGCCGTTCATAGCGGTCAACCCACGGCCCCGACGCATGATCCTGTTCGCCCTGCGCCGACAGGAAATAGGCGGCGATCATCGGCGTGATCATGCGCGCGACCGCGAGGCTGACGAGCACCGCGAAGACGACGGTCATGCCGAACTGGATGAAGAACTGGCCCGAGATGCCCGGCATCAGCGCGACGGGCAGGAAGACCGCGACGATCGACATCGTCGTCGCGACCACCGCGAGGCCGATTTCGTCGGCGGCGTCGATCGACGCCTGATAGGCGGTCTTGCCCATCCGCATATGCCTGACGATATTCTCGATCTCGACGATCGCATCGTCGACGAGCACACCCGCCACCAGGCTGAGCGCGAGCAGCGACAGGCCGTTCAGCGAAAAGCCCATCATGTCCATGAACCAGAAGGTCGGGATCGCCGACAATGGGATCGCCAGCGCGCTGATCAGCGTCGCGCGCCAGTCGCGCAAGAACAGGAACACGACGATGACGGCGAGGATCGCGCCTTCGATCATCGCGGCCATCGAGCTGCGATATTGTTCCTTTGTATATTCGGTGCGCGTGAAGAGGATCTTGAAGTCGACCTTCGGGTTGTTCTTCTTGATCTCCTCGAGCTTTTTCATCGTCTCGTCGTGGATCGTGACGTCCGACGCGCCCTTCGCCTTTTCGATCGAGAAGCTGAGCACCTGGCGCCCGCGGATCTTCGCAAGGTTGCGCTGTTCGGCATAGCCGTCGGTCACCTTCGCAATGTCGGACAGGCGAATGGTGCGGCCGTTGCCGATCGAAAGGCGCGTTTCGCCCAGATCGAACGCGTTCGCGGCGTTGCCTAGCACGCGCACCGCCTGTTCGCTGCCCGCGATTTCGGTGCGTCCGCCCGCGGCGTTGACGTTGGTCTGACGCAGCTGCTGGTTCACCTGGCTGGCGGTCAGGCCATAGCTTTGCATACGCGCGGGATCGAGGATCACGCGGATCTCGCGATCGACGCCGCCCGAGCGGCGAACCTGGCTCATGCCCGGAATCGACAGCAGTTCCTTGGCGACGCTGTTGTCGACGAACCACGACAGTTGTTCGAGCGTCATGTCGGACGCTTCGACCGCGAAATAGGTGATCGGACCGCCCGCGATGTCGACGCGCACGACCTGCGGTTCGAGGATGCCGTCGGGCAGATCGCTGCGGATCTGCTGAACCGCCTGGTTGACGTCGTTATAGGCGCGGTCGATCGGCGTGCCGATCGCGAACTGCACCATCGTTCGGCTGTTGCCTTCACCGACATAGGACGACATTTCGTCGACACCGCTGACGCCGCGAACCGCTGCCTCGACGCGCTGCGTCACCTGCGTTTCCAGCTCGGTCGGCGCCGCGCCCGGCTGGGACACGATGACCTGCACCGCCGGAAATTCGATGTCCGGATTGTCGTTCACGTCCATGCGGTTGAAGCTGACGATACCGGCCAGCAGCAGCAGGACGAACATGACGACCGGCGGCACCGGATTGCGGATGCACCAGGCGGAGATGTTGCGAAAGCTCATGATTCAAACGCCCTTATGCGCATGCGATCCGGAATTACTGCGACGATTTCTGTACCACCGGCTTGACCTTGTCGCCGACGTTGAGGAAGGCGCCGGCCAGCACGACCACGCGTTCGTTGCCGGTGAGCCCCGAGGCGATCGACACGCCGTCGTCGGTGACGGTGCCGACCTTGACCGTGCGGCGCTGGATCAAATTCTTGTTGTCGACGATCAGCACGAAATTGCCTTCGGGGCCGCTCTGGACCGCGCTTTCGGGGAGCATCGGCGCTTGCTCGGTGCCCGACACCAGCCGCGCGTCGGCAAAGCCGCCGGGGCGGAGCGCCGCGCTGTACGGAACCGCAATACGAACCATGCCCTGCCGCGTGTCGGGGTTGATGACCGGCGACACCTGCCACACCTCACCGGCGATCTGCAGGTTGCTGCCGACCGGGCTGATCGTCGCGCGGGTGCCCACGCGCACGCGCTGCAGGTCGGCCTCGGCCATCTGCGCCATCAATTCCATCTCGCCGCCACGCGCCATGCGGAACAGCACGCCGCTGCCCGCGCCGACGATCTGGCCCGTCTCGACCTGGCGCGTCAGCACCAGCCCGGCGGCGGGTGCGACGATGTTGAGGCGGCTGTTGCGCGCGGTCGCTTCGGCATATTGCGCCTGCGCAACGCGAACGCGCGCATTGGCGGCGTCGCGGGTTGCCCGCTTGCGGTCCATATCGGCCTTGGAGATGAAACCGCGCGAAACCAGCGCCTGGGCGCGCGTGAGTTCGGCTTGCGCCAGGTCGGCATCAGCCTGCGCGACGCGGATCGAGGCCGCGAGGCTCGCCGCCTGCTGCGTCTGGACCGAGCGGTCGATGATCGCGAGCGGCTGTCCGGCACCGACCCATTGGCCGGGTTCGACGAGGACGCGCACGACCTGGCCGCCTTCGCCGGCGACACCGACGGGCATTTCGCGCCGCGCCGCAATTGTGCCGTTGGTGGAGATCGTCGCCTGGACCGACTGGCGACCGGGGATCACGACCGTGATGTTGGGGATGCTCGCCGCGCCTTCGCCGCCCGCTGCCGCGCCGTCGGCGCCAGCTGCGCCGCCCTTGCTCGCGCTGAAGGCGTACCAGGTCGCTGCCAGCGCCAGCGCGATCAGCACCAAAGCGACGATCAGCCGCGTCCGGTTTCGGCGGCTGTCCGCCTCTTCGTAAAAGCTCTGGGTCGAACCCGCCAGGCTGTCCATCGATTCCACTTTCCGCTCGTAGTTCACGCAGAATCCCTCCCTGCCCTGTGCGGCATCCAGTGCGGCAAGCGCGACAGCACTCCGCCCCCAAAAGCCCGCACGACAGGACCCAATCCCGTTGAAGGTGTATTACCTAATTAAATCACCACTGGCAAGAGGTGAAACTTTGCCATCCCGCCTGCGCCCCGGGGGAGCGTTCATAAGCAGGTCTGACTGCGATTTCCAGTGGTTACAGGCATGAAAAAGGGCGGCGCGCCTGACGGCGGCCACCCTTGTATCACGGCCGACCCCGAGGGACCGGCCGCCGGATCGGCGTGCGATCAGCGAACGCTGCCGCGCCGTACGAGGTTGACGATGCCAAGCAGGATCACCGCACCGATAAAGGCGGTGAGCAGGGTCATCGGGTCAAAGGCGTCGCCGCGCAGATGACCGCCGCCCAGGAAGCTGCCGAACAGGAAGCGGCCGAGGATGGATCCGATACAGCCGACGATGATATTGAGGAAGATGCCCTGCTGAGCGTCGGTGCGCATCACGATGCTGGCCAGCCAGCCGATGATGCCGCCCATGATGATTGCGATAATCCAAGTCATAAGATGACCCCCTACGATCGTTATAGCCGCCTGACATTGCAGGCATCACATTGGTAACGCAAATATTTGAAATCGCCTAGCGGAATGGCGGCGGTGCCATGAAGCACCGCCGCCATGCCGTTCAGCGAACGCTGCCGCGCCGTACCAGGTTGATGAGGCCCAACAGGACCACCGCACCGATGAACGCCCACAACAGCCCGATCGGGCTGAACGTGTCGAGACTGGCGCCCATGCCGAAGAAGCTGCCGAGGAAATTGCCGAGGAATGCCCCGACGATCCCGACCACAACGTTCAATATGATCCCTTGCTGCGCGTCGGTACGCATGACGATACTCGCCAGCCATCCGATAACGCCGCCGACGATCAATGTGATGATCAGACCCATGATATTCTCCCTTCCTGAACCGGCCGGGCAGACGCCGATACCCGGCGAACATGCGAACGTCCGGTCGCGCCCGGACATCGTTTCAACGATGTCCAGACAATGCTGAAAGGAAGCGAAAGGTTCCCGGCCGGCCCCGATGGGCGCGGCCGGGAAAGTGGGATCGGTTCCTGATCGGGAACGTCTCCGGGTCGCAATATCGGGAGTAAGCAGCCGCAGTTGACCGTGGTGTGACGAATATCACACGCGCAAAAATAAATGCCGGGGAGCTGTCGAAGCCGGGAGCCGTCGAAAGGGTGGGGGCGGCGCTGCGCCGGGCGGCGCCTGCCGCGCACGCGAAATGGGGGCCGACATCGCTGCCAACCCCCACTATCCGGCTTTGCCCCACGTACTCCGCCTCACTCCATCCCGGTCCGCTTCTCTTGCGATCAGCAGCCCGCAAAACGATGCGTTGCGGCGCACGCCGGAACAATCCGGCGACGGTTTGGTCGGCCCCCTTTCGGGGGCCGGCCGCACCTGGAAAGCCCTTCATCATCTCTTCTTGCGTCTGCCGAAACAGTCGCTGTCCAAGCGATGGACTGCATTTCCTGTACCCGATCGGGTCCACATCAACTCGTGGGAATCGCTGCGTTCCGTGATCAGGCTATCGGTCGATTTCCTCGTTGGTCCGGCCCGTTCTCTTCCGGCTAGTCTTGCAACTACCCTTGATGTCCCGGCGGTCCGACGTCTCTGTCGTCCGATGATTTGAAGCTGACATGAAGCTTTCGGGTCGCCAACAAAAAATGATCGAAACGCCGCTCTCGGACCGCTGCGCTTGTGGATAAGTCCGGCATTAGCAACAAGCCTATGCTGCGCAGCATTTTTGTAACAGCCCGGCAATATTTTCGGATTCAATAATCGAACCGAATCAGCGCAGGCGGAGTCGAATCGCGCTGGCCCGGCGCCCGATCGAGTCGCGACTCGGCGTCCCTTGCGCGCAAAAAAGCGGGGCCCGCAGGCCCCGCTTCCCCCTTTGCTCTTGTACGCGAAGGGCGATCAGCCCTTCACCGTCACCTCGACCCGGCGCGCCGCCGCATTGTCGGTGCCCGTCGTCGTTGCCTCGGCCGGCTTTTCCAGCACAACCTTGTCGGCCGCGATGCCGAGTGTTTCGAGCGCCGCCTTCACGCTCTGCGCCCGGTTCTTCGACAATTCGGCGTTGGCCGCGGCATTGCCCGTCGGATCATTATAGCCCGAAACCGCGAGCGTCGCGGCGGGGTTGCTTTCGAGATAGGCCTTGACCGAGGATGCCGCGGTCGAAAGATCGTTCGACACGACCGATTTGCCCGTGTCGAAATAGATCGTCAGCATCGGCTTGCCCTCGCGGTCCGCCGCGACGACGCCCGCGCCTTCGGGGATCGCCGCCGCCGGGGCGGCCGGAGCCACGGCGCCGTCGGCGG
Organism: Sphingopyxis sp.; assembly: GCF_036675685.1. Taxonomy (GTDB): domain Bacteria; phylum Pseudomonadota; class Alphaproteobacteria; order Sphingomonadales; family Sphingomonadaceae; genus Sphingopyxis. The sequence goes on along the minus strand of NZ_JAKFEM010000034.1, from coordinate 65,647 downwards.
GCGTGACCGTCTCGCTGATCGCCGCTTCGTCGGTGGCCGGGGCGACTGCCGCCTCCTGTTTCGAGCAATAGCGCAAGCCAAAGAAAAGCAGCGCAAGCGCGAGCAATGCCGGCAGGAGCCAAGGCAGCCATCCCATGCCGCCACTCGCCTTGTCGCCGTCACCGCCGCCGTCACCGCTCGAATAGGCGGTCTGCGGAACGGGCGCAGCGGGTGGCGGAGGCGCCGCAGGTGCCGCGGCCACCGATGGAGCCGCCGCCGCGGCCGCTCCCGCGCCGGCGAGGCCCGCTGCCGCGAGAGGGGCGGCCGAAGCGCCGTCGTCATCCTTGCCGGCATCGTCATCCGAACCGCCAGCGGCCGCCAAAGCTGCAGCAGCGCCGGCAGCACCAGCGCCAATGCCCGCGGCGCCGCCAAACAGGGTGAGGAGGCCGAAATGCTGCGCGAGGAGATAATAGACGGTGACGCGATTCTTGGTCCGGTCGCCCTTCATCTGTTCACCGACACCGGCGATCGCCGCGTCGAGCGTGGCGTCGTCGTGGGTCAGCCCCAGTTTCTTTTTCAGAAAGTTTTCGCGAACGCGGTCGGTTTCTTTTGTGTCGGTAAAGGAAACAAGAGAGGAATCGCGGTTTCTGAGTGCGATGCCGAGATATTTGACGATCGCCGACACCACTGTTTCGTCGGCGTCCGCGACATATTTCCTGACATCCGCCAGCCAATCTTCTGCCATGCGACCATGCTCCTACCCAGACGCAAGGGTTCGCCGTTCGGCGCTCGCACGGGGGGCGAGACTCGCGCCTTAGGAGCCGGAACTTATATCATTTTCTGGAAATACAACATTTAACCCGCATATCGGGCCGATCGCCTCCCCGGCGCGCTGGCAAACCTATCGTTTGCCGAGGTCGCCCTGGCCGATCGTCCCCGATGCCATTTCGAGCATCCGGTCGAGGCTCTTGCGCGCAGCGAGGCGCAACGCCTCGTCCATCTCGATCCGCGGCTGGAGGTCGCGCAGCGCGATGTAGAGCTTTTCCATCGTGTTGAGCGCCATATAGGGGCAGATGTTGCAGTTGCAGTTGCCGTCAGCCCCCGGCGCGCCGATGAAATTCTTCTCGGGCAGCGCCAGCTCCATCTGGTGGATGATGTGCGGTTCGGTCGCGACGATCAGCGTGTCGCCGGGAAAACTCTTCGCGAATTGCAGGATGCCGCTGGTCGATCCGACATAGTCGGCATGATCGACGATGTGCGGCGGGCATTCGGGATGCGCCGCGACGGGGGCGCCCGGATGCTGCGCCTTCAATTTGATGAGCTCGGTCTCGCTGAACGCCTCGTGCACGATGCAGACGCCCGGCCACAGCAGCATCTCGCGCCCGAACTTGCGGTTGAGATAGCCGCCGAGGTGACGGTCGGGGCCGAAGATGATCGGCTGGCTCTCGGGGATCTGGCTGATGATCGTTTCGGCGCTCGACGAGGTGACGATGATGTCGCTGAGCGCCTTCACCGCCGCCGAGCAGTTGATGTAGGTCAGCGCGATATGATCGGGGTGCTTTTCGCGGAAGCGTTTGAACTGTTCGGGCGGACAGCTGTCCTCGAGGCTGCATCCCGCGTCCATGTCGGGCAGGATCACGATCTTTTCGGGGCTGAGGATCTTCGCGGTCTCGGCCATGAACTTGACGCCGCAAAAGGCGATGACATCGGCGTCGGTGTCGGCCGCCTTGCGCGACAGCTCGAGCGAGTCGCCGACAAAATCGGCAAGGTCCTGAATCTCGGGCTTCTGGTAATAATGCGCCAGGATGACGGCGTTGCGTTCCTTGCGCAGCCGGTCGATTTCGGCGCGCAGGTCGAGGCCCGAGAGATTCTCGCGAATGGGAGCAGTCATGGCTTTTCCTTATCGTGGCTTTTGCCTTGACGATCCCCCTACACGGCGACCCGTGGCAGGGCAACGCGGCGTCAACCGCCGGCGAGCCGCGCCGCGAGCGCGATGACGGGGGGCGTCATCGATAACAGATAGATGGTGATGCGCGTCGCCACGACAACGGCCGCGATGATTTTTGTAGCCGGATGCACCCGCCCCAGCGTGCGCCGATCGTGCAGCGCGACGATGCCGACGACGGCGAGCTGGACGATCCCCACCGGAATGTCGGACCAGCCGATCATCAGCGGCATCGGCAGGATGCGGCCGAGCGCAGGTTCGAGGATGACGATCGTCGCCCCGATCATCAGCCGCCGGTGCCAGTCGGTCATCGCCCGCCGCCGGATCGCCGCCATCACAACGAGCCCGAAGACGAGCGATTCGACCGTCGTCAGCGCGAGGAAATAGGGCGGCGAGAAAAAGGGCGGAAAACGGCCGAGCACCAGCGACGCGACGCCGGTAAAAACGCCGAGGAAGGTGATGGCGGTCGCCAGCCCGGCACCGATCCAGCCGAGCCGCCGGTGCAGCGCAAGATTATCGCGCGTGACAAGGGTCGGCTGAACGACCAGCAGCCCGAGCCAGGCGAGCATCAACGCGCCGTGCGCGTGCACCCAGAAAGGCGCCGCGACCGGATCGACAAAGCCGCGCAGCGCAAATTGCAGGAAACCGAAAATGATGAAGACCGCGAGGCCGAGCGCCATCCGCTGCCAAAAAATTTCGGGGCGCACCGCGCCCTCTGCCGTCGTCGCCATGCCATTTCTCCCCCCTTGGCCGGAACGGGGAACCGATTAGCATAATGAGAGCGGAATATGAACCGGCGCGCTCGCCATTCGTCTCTCATCGATTCCATCATCCCGGCGAAGGCCGGGATGATGGGCAGAGGATATAGCCTAGCCTGTGCCATCCCTCGCGAAACGCGCGGTGACCTTGGCATCGATCCCCGCGGCCTTCAGCGGCATGGCGAAGCTCTGCTCGACGGCGGTGCGCGCGGCGCCCTGCGCGAGCCGCATCGGCGTCGGCCCTTTCGCCTGCTTGATCAGCTCGGCCTGCGCCGCCTTGCGGTTGGCGGCGTCGAGCGATTGTTCGGCGTCGGTCAGCGTCAGCAGGATTTCGCCGTCGCGAAACTCGCTGATCGCGTCGATGTCGATTTCCGGACCCGCGAGCCGCAACGGCGGCAGTGTGACCGTCAGCGCATTGGTCGCGGCATCCCAGTCGAGGTCCGATTGCTTGAGCTTGCCGAGATCGACTTCGTATCGAACCGTGCCCGGCATGATCAGCGTCTTCTTCGCGCTGAGACCCAGCCGGCTCTGCGTCGAGGTCACGACCGCGACATAACGCGCGGTGAAGGGCACCAGGACATTCTGCTCCTGAAGCCCCTGCAGGCTCGCAGCGACGACGGTTTCGGGGTCATAGCCCCGTTGCCAGTCGCGCCACGCCGTCACCGCCCACCAGACGGCGAGCAGCAGCATGGCGGCGGCCGCTAGCAGGATGAGGCGCGAAAGGATGCGGGGCCCGGAAGAAGAGGTCATGGCGTTGTATAAACCGAACAATCGGGCGCCGCACGATCCATTTCATACCGCGACGTCGCGGGGTTGTAGTGGAGCGTGCGGGTATAGCTGCACTCGGGATCGGTCCATTGCGCGAGGTCGCTCTTTTTCAGCTTCCGGTTACTATTGTCTTCGGTGCGCCGCGAGGTTTGCGGATAGGCCGTCGCGAAGCTGCGATAGGTGAGCGAGGGCAGCTCGCCGCCGTCGCCCGGCGCGGCGGCCAGCGTGCCCTTGAAGCTATATTCGTCGTGGCAGGCCTCGAGCCGGTCCTTCATATCCTGTTCGGAGAAGCAGGCGCGGATCATCAGCGAGCTGCCCCAGACGACATCGAGCACTTCGTCGCCAAGCCGGATCGCATGGGGCGCTGTGCCGAGGCGCAGCAGGTGGAGCCGTCCACCCGAGCCCCCGCCGCCCGAATACATCGCCCTGTCTTCCTCGATCACTCCGACGAGGAACTCCGGGGGAAGGCGCGTGCCATCCTCGCTCGTGCGCGATACGGGGACCAGTTTCGGCCACAGGTGCAGCGTCTGCTTGTCCGAACCATAGGGCAGCGCGAGCGAAACCTTCTCGGCATCTCCCGATGCGGGCGAGGAGACGAGCAAATGGCGCGGAGCTTCGACATTTCCCTCGCCGCCCGGCAGTTCGAGGCAAAGGCTGCGGTCGGGCAGGCATTGCGCCTCGCCTTCGCCAGCGACAAGCGAGACCACAACAGGGTCGGGCGCGGCATCGGGTACGGCCGCGGCAGGCTGGGCGGCGGCAATCAGGATCGGCAAGAGCATCTAGGCGAGTTCCCATATTTCGTCATGCGCGCGCACGATACCGCGCGCCTTGAGGTCGAGCAGGTGCGCGAGCACCGAGCGACCGGCGGCGCCGGTCAATCGGGGATCTAGGCCCTTGTACATATGCTTCACCATGTCGGGGATCACAGCCGTCCCTTTTTCGAGTTCGCGCAAAATCTGCCGCTCGCGCTGTTTGCGGTGACCGAGCATGCCGCGCACAAGCTGCCTGGGCTTGGTCACCGCGGGACCGTGCGCGGGATAATAGACGCGGTCGCCGCGATCATAGAGCTTCGACAGGCTCGCCATATAGGCCGCCATGTCACCGTCGGGCGGGCTGACGACGCTGGTCGACCAAGCCATGACATGGTCGCCGGTGAACAGCGCGCCGCTTTCGAGCAACGCGAAGCACAGATGGTTCGACGTATGCCCGGGGGTTGCGACCGCCTCGAGCGTCCAGCCGTCCCCCGAAATACGCTCGCCATCGGTCAGCACGCGGTCGGGGGCATAGTCGGGGTCGAACGCCGAATCGGCGCGCGGGCCGTCGTCACGGAGCGCCAGCGGGGCGCAGCCGATGATCGGCGCGCCGGTCGCTTCGCTGAGTGGCGCCGCGGCGGGGCTGTGGTCGCGGTGGGTATGGGTGCAGAGGATCGCCGCGACGCGCTGACCGTCAATCGCGCGCAGGATCGCGTCGACATGGCCGGTGCCGTTCGCGTCGGGCGGATCGCCGATGCTCATGCCCGATCCCGTCGGGCCGGGGTCGATTATCGCGACATCGCCGCCCGCGCCGACGATCCACGTCTGCGTGCCGGTGAAGGTATAGGGCGACGGATTGGGCGCAAGGACGCGGCGGACCAGCGGCTCATGCTGCTCGCAATCGCCGGCACGGATGCTGTCGGGCCAGGGCTTTTCTTCGCTCATGCCCTTCATGTGGCATCGCGCTCGGCAAAGGAAAAGGGAGCAGGCGTGAAAAAGGGAGCGACATGGGTCACTCCCTTTCCCCGCCCCTGCCGCCGACCCCACCGGGGAGTAAAAGCCGGCGTCGAAGCTGGTCGGGCTTTAGTTGCCCGATTTCTCGATGTCCGCGATCGCCTTGTCGATGTCGGCGGCGACCCTGGCGCGCATCTCTTCGGACATGCCGCGCGCGCGTTCGCCCTCGACAAAGGCTTCGCGCGCCTTCTTGAGCGCCGACAGGCGGGCCGCCTTGCTTTCGGCGGTGTCGCTGCACGCAAACATGGTGACGCGGCTGCGCTTGTTGCCGTCGCTCTCGTCGCGGTTGACGATCGGGGCCGGCTTGTGGCCGTCGCCGCATTTGCCGACGACCATCGCCCTGCCGCTCACCGGCGCCCATGCACCATGTGGCATCGGGGGGAACGGCGGCATCGGGGCCAGCACGGTGCGGAGGCGCTCCTTGCGCTTCGCCTCCAGCTTGTCGGCGATCGCCTCGGCCTGCTTGCCGCCGATCCCCTGCTCCTTCAGCGTCGCGAGAACATCGTCGCGCGACAGGTCACCGGGGGTACGAATTTCGAAACGCCGGGGCTTGGGTGGCTTGCCATCGACGGGGGCCATCATAACCGTCGAGGCGTGGCCGTCGCCCTCGCCATCGCGGCGGATGACGATGCGATGCACTTCGCGTTTCTTGCCATCCTTCGACGTCGCGCCGCTTTCGGTCACATCTTCGTCGCTGTGGGTGACGACCATGACATGCGGCGCGTCGGGTGCGGCCGGCGCCTCGGGCGGCAGCGGAGCCTCGGGCGGCGGCGGCGGTTCGGGCAGTTCGCCCTGCTGCGAGCTGGCGCTTGCCATACTCGCCGGAACCAGCGTCGCGGTCGTCGCCAGCACCGCCAGCGTCGCCCCGCCGACGAGCAGCCGGCCGAAAAGACCGCGCTTCCTTGAAATATCCTGCCGCATCAACATCGTCAGCCTCTCCTGCAGATTATCGTGGACCGCCATCGGCGCCGCGAGCGACAGCCGCGAGCCGACCGCGGCCTTGGCAATCGCGGTCGCATAGCGGGCAGTGCGTGCGCCGCGCGCGTCCTGGTCGGCCATCGTCAGCACGCGCGCGTCGCACGCCGCTTCCTGATCGAAACGAAAGGCGCGGATCGCGCGCCAGGCGAAAGGGTTGAACCATTGCGACGCCAGCAGCACGAGCGCCGCGGCATTGGCCCACAGATCGCCGTGGCGATGATGCGCCAGCTCGTGATCGATCGCGAGTGCGCGCTCTTCGGCCAGATAGCGGGCGAAGAAATCGTGCGGCACCGCGACAAATCGCCGCCACAGGCCAAAGGCAACCGGCCCGTCGACCACGTCGGTCATCACCAGCCGGATCGTGCCGATCGCCTCGAGTTCGACGGCCGCCGAAAGCACCGCCGCGCGAAAGCGATGGTGCGACAGCAACGCCATGACGATGACGGCAGCCATGCCCATCGCCCACAAGATGAAAAGATAGGGTACGGTATCGGCGAGCGACCAGACCGGCGCATCAGGCGAAGCGGCCATGGCGGCATCGACCGGCAAGAGCATGACGGCGCCGGCATCGCGTGCCACCGCGATCGGGACGGCGACGGGCTCGGCAAAGGGCAGCGGCGGCAGCACGAGGCGCAATGCCGGGATCAGCCACAGCGTGTAAGTCAGCCGTGGACCGAAATGGCGAGCAAAGGGCTTGCGCGCCAGCAGCACCGCCAGGACGAGGAGCGCCGTGGTAAGCATCGTGTCGCCCCACAGCTGCATCAGCGTCGCGGCGCTCATGACTTGAGTTTCCTCAGCAAGGCCTCGATCTCGGCAATGTCGATGTCGGACAGGGCCTCGCGGTCGGCGAGATGCGCGATCAGCGGGCTGACGCGGCCGCCGAACAGGCGGTCGACGAAGCGCTGCGATTCCTCGCCGACAGCGTCGGCGCGCTCGATCGCCGGGCTATAGAGATAGCGCCGGCCATCAGCCTTGGCCGTCACCGCGCCCTTCTGGACCAGCCGGGCGAGCAGCGTCTTCACCGTCGCCTGCGTCCAGCCGTTGATCTTGCCGATACGCGAGGTCAGGTCGGCGGCGGTTTGCGGGGCTTCGTCCCACAATGCCGACAGCACCTGCATCTCCGACTCGCTTGCTCGTTCTGCCATGCGAACCCCTCCGATTGGCACCGCTTCCTGCGATGCGACTACAAATGTAGTCAGTGGGCTGAATAGATGATGAACAAATCTGAACGGCGACGCATCCGTCATAAGACCGGTTCATCTGTCGGCTTTTTTTACAGATGCGGGCACCGGTAAGGAATCGCTAACCAGTGCCCCTTGCCGAAATCGGTCCCTGCGCCAAATTGGCACGGCAATTGAATGGTATCGGATGTTCCCGAGTGTTCCGCTCAATGGAGCGGTGGGGGGCATCAGTCTGGTCCCTGATGCCCCCTGCCCCCACCCGGGAAATCCCCACTTGCCCCCGATGCAGACGGGGGGCGGAGCGGCCGAAAGGCCCCGCCCCCCGGACGCTTTCTGACCCGACGGTCGCGCACGCCCCCTTCGCGTCGTTAGCGCTGCCTTCGGACTCAAAAAGCGGCCACACTACCCGCGCCGGATGCGGGAACCCTATCGTTCATCGCGTGTTCCAATTGTCCCGCTTATGATGCGAAACGCCGTTCAGATACAGGAGCATTGACGTGAAACGATTTATTGCTGCGGCCCTTTTCGCCGCCATCGCTATGCCCGCGGGCGTCGCTCACGCCGATCCGCCGCCTTGGGCGCCCGCCCACGGCAAGCGCGCGAAGGATCGCGCAATCTATGACAGCTATGGGCGCTATTACGAACCGCGCAGGCTTTCCAGCAACGACCGCATCTGGCGCAGTCGCGACGGCCAGTATCATTGCCGCCGCGACAACGGCACCACCGGTCTGATCATCGGCGGAGCAGTTGGCGCACTCGTCGGGCGCGAACTCGACGGCGGACGCGATCGCACGGTCGGCACGATCGTCGGCGCGGCCGGCGGCGCGCTTCTCGGGCGAGCAATCGATCGCGGGGAACTGCGCTGCCGCTAAGTCCGACACGCGAAAACAAAAAAAGGGCCGGCGAATCGCCGGCCCTTTTTGCTGAATCCGGCAGGCGTTTACTCGGCGCGCGCCGGAATTCCGGTCATCAGCGTGTGAAGCTCGCCGGCTTCCCACATTTCCATCATGATGTCCGATCCGCCGACGAATTCGCCCTTCACATAAAGCTGGGGGATCGTCGGCCAGTCGGAAAATTCCTTTATGCCCTGGCGGACTTCCATATCCTGGAGCACATCGACGGTTTCATATTCGACACCGAGGCGGTCGAGCATCGCGATCGCACGCGAGGAAAAGCCGCACTGCGGGAAAAGCGGCGTGCCCTTCATGAACAGCAGCACGGGGTTGTCGGCGACCAGCTTGGCAATGCGGTCGTGGGTGGCGGGGTCGGTCATTTCGTGTCTCCGGTCGGCGTCGGCGCGCCGCAAAAAGGGATATGCCCCTTATGAAGGTACGGCGGTCGTCAATTGCAAGGCATGAAGTTCGCCGCCCATGCGTCCGCCGAGCGCGGCATAGACCGCCTTGTGCTGCGCGACGCGGGTCAGCCCGCGAAAGGCGGCGCTGACGACATGCGCCGAATAATGGTCGTTATCGCCCGCAAGGTCGGTGATCGAAACCTCGGCATCGGGGAAGGCCGCGACGATCATCGCCCGCAAATCATCTTCGCGCATACCCATGGCGCTTAGCCCTGCTTGTCCATGAACTGGCGGCGCGCCTCGACCGCCTTGTCGTTCAGCGCGGCACGGATTTCGGCATCGCTGATCTCGACCTGCGCCGCGGTCAGGTCGCCCGCGAGCTTGCGGATGACATCTTCATCGCCGGCTTCCTCGAAATCGGCCTGCACCACCGCCTTGGCATAGGCGTCGGTTTCTTCGGAGGTCAGCCCCATGCGTTCGGCCGCCCATTCGCCGACCAGCCGGTTGCGCCGCGCGATGATCCGGAACTGCATTTCCTGGTCGCGTGCGAATTGCGCTTCATGGGCTCGTTCACGATCGTCGAATCCGCTCATCTTGTCCTCACCGGAATGGAATGATCCCTTGCAGATAGGTCGCGCATCCCGGCGGCGCAAGCGGCCTGTGCGGCAGATCACTTCCCTTTTTAAGGAGAAGGGTTTAGGGTCTTTACCCAAGGGAATGGGTCGTACCGCAGCAATATTAAGGCTGCGCCTTGCCGCAACGATGGCGGCCTGGCGCCTCTATGCTTGTGTTTGGGGGATTGGTGATGACCGCGCGACGTCCGCATTTTCTGTCGATTCTGGCGGCGCTTGCCCTGACCGGGGCGGCGGCGCCCGGAAGCGCGCAGGCACAGGGCACCGACCCGACACTCCGCGACAGTTTTTCGATCGGCGATCAGGGCGGATCGCTCTGCGAAGTGCAGGCCACCGTTCGCGATGGCGTGATCAAGGGCATGTTCGACCGCGCCTGGACGATCGTCTGCCGCGATGCGAGCCAGCCGGTCGGCACCGTCCGACTGCTCCGCACCACCCCTGCCGACGCGCTCGCGCGGATCGAGCAGGGCCGCGCCGGGACGATCCATTGTACCGCGGGCGGCGCCTGCACGGTCCAGGGCAGCAATGTCGCATGGCAGACCCGCATCGAAGCCGATGGCAACAGCGTCTATAGCGTCGAGGGCATCGCGGCATATGGCGACGCGCTGAACCTCGCGCTCGAATCGGTGCGCCAGCGCAAGGTCGTGCCGGGCGTCATCAAGGTCGCAACGACGTCGGTCGGCGGCAACGACGGCTTTGCCCGCACCCTCGCGGGGGCGATCGACGTCGACAAGGCGTTGGCCGAGGGATACCGCCGCAACCATAGCGGCGACTATGCCGAGGCCGCCGAATTCTTCGAGGCGCTGTCGCGTCGCACGCTCAACGAGGAGGCGGCGACCGGCATCGACCCGACCGAATTCACGCTCAACCGCGCGTTGCAGAAATCGAACCTCGGCGAATTCGCTGACGCCGAGCGCCTGCTGACCGAGGTTGAGGCGATCCCGACCAGCGATCCGGTCCAGATGCGCCTGCGCCGCAACTTCCGCGCGATCCATGCGCTGAACCAGCGCGATTACGATGGCGCCGCCGAATTGCTCAAAAGGCCGGTCCCCCCGCTGGCCGGCGCGGTCAGCGTCGAGGGCAAGGCCGTGACGCTGACGCCGGCGATTGTCGCGGGCGTGAACAGCGGCAGCAGCGCCCGCGCAATCCACCAGGCGTCGGACCGCGAACGGCTGGCGCCGCTCGAACGGGCGCAGATCATCGATGCGCAGGCGGTCCATTTGCTCGGCACCGTCGAACGGCTCCGCGGCAATGCGCAGGCGGCAAAATCGGCGCAGCTCAAGGGCTTGTCCGATGCGGTGGCCGTTCGCGAAGGCCGCGTGACCTCGATCATCCGCCTGCGTTCGCAGATGCTGAGCGAGCTGGCACTCGCCGAAGAGGCGCTGGGCGACAAGGACGCCGCCGACGCGCGTTTCCTCGAATCGATCGGCGCGTTAGCGATCGAATATCCCGAAACCAACGCCCTCGCCTCGGCGCGCGCGCGTTATGCCGCCTTCCTGACCCGCCATGGGCAGGACGACAAGGCGCTGGGTATCTACCGCGAGGTCGTCACCGCGCTCGCGAATTCGCAGCGCTCGACCACCGGCATGGCGAACATGATGGCGCCCTATTACCGCCTGCTCGCCAGCCGCGCGGCGACCGACCCGACGGCGATCGGCGATTTCTTCGTGGCCAGCCAGTTGCAGGTCCGCCCCGGCGTCGCCGACACGCAGGCGCTTCTGGCACGCGAATTGTCGAGCGGCAGCGACGATGGCGCGCGGCTGTTCCGCCAGGCGACGACGCTGAACCGCGATATCGAACGCGCACGGATCGAGGATGCGCGGCTCGCGCAATTGCCGGTATCGCCCGAAATCAACGCGCTGCGCGCCGACCTCAAGACCCAGCTCGATAATCTGGCGTTCCAGCAGGCCGAAACGGTCGTCGGACTGTCGGCCTTTCCGCAATATCGCGTCGTCGCACCGGGCAAGCTCGACCTTCCCGAATTGCAGCAGGTGCTGCGCCCGGACGAAGCCTATCTGAAGATGCTAGTCGTCGGCGACGCCGTCTATGCGATCCTGATCGAACAGGGAGGTGCACAGCTGTGGAAATCGGACATTAGCGCATCGGGCCTCGACACCGCGGTCGACACGCTGCGGTCGACCATCTCGATCGTCGAAAATGGCCGCCGCGTGACCTATCCCTTCGACGCGGCGACGGCGTACAAGCTTTACGGTCAGCTCTTTGGTCCGGTTGCCACGCGCCTGCCCGCCGTCCGGCATCTGATCTTCGAACCCGATGGCGGCATGCTGCGGCTGCCGATCAATCTGCTGATCACTGCCGACACCGGTCTGGCCACCTATGAACAGCGATTGCTCGATCCCGATGCCGATCCGTTCGACATGCGCCAGATCGCCTGGCTCGGCCGGTCGACGCGGCCGAGCACGGCGGTGTCGACGCTCGCCTTTCGCAACGCGCGGCAGGCGGCACCGTCGAAGGCGGCGAACCAATATTTCGGCCTCGGCCAGAACCAGCCCGTAAGCGGCACATTGCCCTCGCTCGGCACGCGCGGCGCGGCGGCGGGCGGTGTCGATGGCGATTGCCGGTGGGACGTGTCGCAATGGGCGCGGCCAATCTCGGCCGACGAGCTGGTCACCGCGCGCAATGCCATGGGCCGCGAGGCCGCGACACTGCTGACCGGCGGCGCCTTCACCGATACCGCGGTGAAGAACCGCACCGACCTCGATGACTATCGCATCATCCACTTTGCCACACACGGCCTCGTCACCGCGCCGCGGCCCGCCTGCCCGGCGCGGCCCGCACTGGTCACCTCGTTCGGCGACAGCGATTCGGACGGTCTTTTGACCTTCCAGGAAATCTTCGACCTCAAGATCGATGCCGACCTTGTCATCCTGTCGGCGTGCGACACCGCGGGCGCGGCGTCGGTCACGGCGACGCGCGAGGCGGGCCTGTCAGGCGGTGGCAATGCGCTCGACGGGCTGGTGCGCAGCTTTATCGGCGCCGGCGGCCGATCGGTGATCGCGAGCCATTGGCCCGCGCCCGACGACTTCGACGCGACCAAGCGGCTGATCGGCGGGCTTTTCGCTACGCGCGAGGGGGCGAGCGTCGCCGATGCCCTGTGGGGAACGCAGATGCGGCTGATGGACGACAAGCAAACCTCGCATCCCTATTATTGGGCAGGGTTCGCGATCATCGGCGACGGCGGCCAGGCGCTGCTGCACGGCAATACGGCCACCGCCGCAGCGCCCCGGACGCAGGAGGGAGCCGGCCGCGCGGCCCGCTGATCCCATGACGGCACCCGAAACGATCGATCCCGCGGCGGACGCGGCCGCGCAGGACGGCGAGCGAGCCGCCGTGCCGCTGCGCAAGCGGGTGCGCCGGCTGATCATGCAGCTCGGCCCGTCGCGGATGGCGGCGACAATCCTGTTCCTGCTCGTCGCGGTCCTGATCGCGCGATTCAGCTGGCAGATGCCGCTCCTCGATGCCGCCGAGCGAGCGCTTTACGACGCCCGCGCGACGCTGATGGCGCCGCATGTCGAACAGGACAAGCGCATCGTCATGATCACCTATAATGACGAGACGCTGTTCAACACCGGTATCCGCTCGCCGCTCGACCGCACCATCCTTGCCAATGCGCTGGGTAATATCGATCAGATGGGCGCCAAGGCGATCGGCATCGATATTGTCTTTGATTCGCCGCGCCCCGACGATGCTGTGTTGAAAGCCCAGTTGCGCGCGATGAAGACGCCGACCTGGCTCGCCTATGCCGAACAGGCAAGCAACCCGAACACGATCTTCTATGAACAGCAGAAATATCTCGAATCCTATATCGCCGACGTCACGACCGCGAGGACCAAAGCGACCAGCGTGCTGTTCCGCACCGACGCCGACAGCGTGATCCGCCGCTGGCCCGACCGGCCAAAGCATCTGCCGCCGTTGATGACGAATGCCCTCGCCCCCGTCGACCCCGCACATGCCAATTTCCAAGGCAATATCCGCTTCCTCGTGCCTGCGCGCGCGGCCGAGGGGCAGGAAGAGCCGGTCTTTGCCAATCTCCCGATCGACAGCTTTGCGATGCCGATGGATGCGGAGATGCGTGCGGGCTTTTCGGACCTGGTCAAGGGTCGCTATGTCCTGATCGGCGGCGACATCATCGACAAGGACCAGTTCGACACGCCGCTCAGCCGCTTTCCAGACGCGATCACCGGCCAGCATGAAACGATGATCGGGCTGGAGGTCCATGCGCATATGCTGGCGCAGCAGCTCGACAAGGCCTGGGCGCGGCCCCTGGCGAGTCCCGCCCTGTGGGTGCTCGCGATCCTGATCGTCCTCGCGGGCGGGCTCACCAGCCTGATCGACCTGCGCGCGCGCTGGGTGGCGCTCGCCTTCTTCGGGCAAATGGCGTTTTTTGTCGCCTTTCCCTTCTGGCTGCAGGGACGCGGCGTCGACACCATGACCCTGCCCACCTTCGGCTGGGCGATCGGCTGGCTCTTCGGTTACGCCGCGGTCGGGACCGCGGCGCGCACCGTGGGCTCGCGCCAGCGCGCCTTTGCGCAGTCGGCGCTCGGCAAATATCTGCCCGCCGATGTCGCGGCGCAGATCATGCGCGATCCCGATCAGCTCTCGCTCCATGGCGAGCGGCGCAACATCTTCTGCGTCTTCACCGACCTCGAAGGCTTTACCAAGCTCAGCCATGCAACGACGCCGGAAACCGTCGCGCGCCTGCTCAACGAATATCTCGACCGCCTCTCCGACATCGTGCTCGGGCATGGCGGGACGATCGACAAGTTCGTGGGCGACGCCGTCGTCGCTTTCTGGGGGGCGCCGCTCAGCCGCCCCGACGACGGCCCGCGGGCGGCCGCGGCGGCGACCGCGATGTATGAAGCGGGCGAGAAGTTCCGCGTCGACCTGGCCGAAGGCGTACCGCCGCTCGGCATGACGCGCGTCGGCCTGCACGTCGGCGACGCGATCGTCGGCAATTTCGGCGGCGAAGGACGCATCCAATACACCGCGCTCGGCGACAGCATGAACACCGCGTCAAGGCTCGAGGCCGCGAACAAGGGCCTGAAAACGGGCGTGCTGATCTCGGCCGAGGCCGCCGCGCGATCGGGCCGCGACGACCTGATGCCGATGGGGCGCGTGACGCTGCGCGGCCGCGCCCAGCCCGTCGACGTCTTTACCCCGCGCCCCGATCTCGATCCGGAACAGCGGGCCCGCATCGCGGCGCTTGTCGCGGCGCATGCCGCGGGCGATAAAAGCGCCTATGTGACCTGCGCCACAGCATTGACCGGCGAGTTCGGTCAGGATCCATCCATCATGTTCCTGATAGAACGCCTGAACGATACCGAAAAAGGAGAAAGCTATGTCCTTCCCTGACTTCCGGATGCGCCGCCTGGGCCTCACCGCCGCTGCCGCCGTCATGGCGGTGGCCGTCGTCACCGCCGCCGCCGCCCAATCGATGGTCGTTCGCTCGACCGGGCCTTCGGCGAGCAAATATCCGACCGGCGCCAAGCTGAAGCCCGCCGACAAGCTGACGTTGGTCGCGGGCGACAAGGTCGTGCTGATGCAGGCGGGCAAGACCCGCACCCTTTCCGGTCCCGGCACCTTTGGTGCCAGCGCGACGATCCAGGCCAGCCAGTCGCTGGGTGGCAATGTGACGCGCATGCTGGCCAAGGGCCCGACGATGCGGTCGCGCGGCGGGTTCACGCGTGGCGGACCGAACGATCCGGTGCCCGTCGACGCGCGCGCGCCCAACCTCTGGCTGCTCGACTATCGCGAAGCCGGTACTTTCTGCGTCGCCGACCCTGCGACGCTGATGCTGTGGCGCCCGAATATGGAAGGCGACACCGCACTGGAGATCGAGAGCGCCGGCAAGAAGGCGACCGTCGCGCTCGTCGACGGCGCGAACTTCCGCAAATGGCCGACCGACACGCTGCCGGTCAAATATGGCGTCGACTATCGCCTGTCGGGCGGCGGCCTTGGCTCCCCGGTCACGGTGCGCTTCACGCCGGTCGAAAATGCGCCCGACACGGTCGAGGGATCGGTCGACATGCTGATGACCAAGGGCTGCTCGCCGCAGCTCAACCGCCTGGTCGATACGGTGTCGGAAGCCGAAACAAGGTAAGGTCAGGGTCAGAACTCAGGATCGGGTGACCATTGAACCCACCGGGTCCATCTGGTAACTATCAGAAGAAAAGCTGCCGATCCGTCGGCAGAACCTTTCCTTGGGTCGAAAAATTCGCCCTGCCGGCTTTCGGCAGAGCCGGTTGAATTGGCGCGCTGCGACGATCGCGGCGGCGTTCGCACAAGGGGTGGTGATGATTACGGGGGATCTGGGAAATATTGCAATCGCACGGCCGAAACGGGCCGCGATTGGCAGCGCGCTGGCCTGTTCGGCGGCCATGGCCGCGGCATCACTGCCGGTCGCCGCGCTGGCGCAGGCGACACCGCAAATCCCCACCCGCGAGGAAATCCAGCAACCGACGCTGGCGCCCGTGACCCAGCCGAACGAGCAGGTCGTTTCCGCCGACGACAGCATCGAACGCGCGCCCTGCCCGCTCGCCAACCCCGAATTCGCCCATATCCGCTTTACGCTGCGCGGCGTCGAGTTTTCGAGCGTCGAGGGGATCGACCCCGCGATGCTCGCGCCGAGTTGGTCCGACCGCGTCGGGCAGGAACTGCCGATTTCGGCGGTATGCGACATTCGCGATCGCGCCGCGACGATGCTGCGGTCGAAAGGCTATCTGGCGGCGGTCCGTGTTCCCGCGCAGACGATCGGCGACGGCGTCGTGCGGCTCGACATATTGGCCGCGCGCATGGCGCGCATCGAGGTGCGCGGCGATGCCGGCGCCAATGAACGCCTGCTGCAGCGTTACCTGTCGCGGCTCGACGACCAGCCGGTGTTCAACATCGTCGACGCCGAACGCTATCTGCTGCTCGCCCGCGACATTCCCGGCCTCGACGCCCGGCTGACGCTGAGCCCCGGCGCCGCGCCCGGCGAAGTGGTCGGCGAAGTGACCGTGGCGCGCACGCCCGTCATCTTCGACTTCAACGCCCAGAATTTCGGTTCGCGCGACGTCGGCCGCTGGGGCGGCGTCGCGCGCGTCCGTTTTGCCGGGCTGACCGGCATGGGCGACCTCACCACCGCGAGCTTCTATTCGACCCCCGACTTCGACGAGCAGCAGGTCGTGCAGCTGGCGCATGAATTCCGCGTCGGCGGCGAAGGGCTGCGCTTCGGCGCGAGCTACACCTACGCCTGGACGCGCCCCGACATCGCGGCCTTCCCGATCAGGTCGAAGACGCAAATCGCAAGCCTGTATGCGTCCTATCCGGTGACACTGACGCAGGCGGAGCGGATCACGATCGGCGGCGGCCTCGACGTCATCGACCAGGACATCGGCCTCGGCGGTGTACCGATCAACCGCGACCGCCTGCGCGTGTTCAACCTCCGCGCCGACGCAAGCTGGATCGATCCCGCGTCGATCTCCGGCCGCAATGGTTTCAGCCCGTCGGAGCCGCGCTGGTCCTACGCGACGTCGTTCGAACTCAGGCAGGGCGTCAATTTCCTCGGCGCGAGCGACGATTGCGGTCCGGGGGGAACCGCCTGCTTCCTGCCGGGCGCGGTGCCGCTGACCCGCGTCGAGGGCAAACCCGACGCTTTCCTGGTTCGCGCCAATGCGCTCGCCGAATGGCGGCCCGCCAAATTGTTCACGCTGTCGGCGGCGCCGCGCGCGCAATGGGCAAGCGACCCGCTGCTGGCCTATGAAGAATTTTCGGGTGGCAATTTCACCGTCGGACGCGGTTTCGACCCGGGGACGGTGATCGGCGACAGCGGCGTCGGCGTCGCGCTCGAGGCGCGCTACGGCTCGTTCGTCCCCGCCAACACGAAAAGCTTTGCCGTCCAGCCCTTCATCTTTTTCGACGCGGCCTGGGTGTGGAACGAGGACACGGCCTTTAACGGCATCGATCCGCAGAAACTCTATTCGGCGGGCGGCGGCGTGCGCGTCGCCTACGGCGATGTCGCGCGGCTCGACGTGACGATGGCCGTCCCGCTCAATCGCGGCGGCTTCCTGGCCCAAAAACCCGACCCGCGGCTGCTGGTGTCGCTGACCACACAATTCGGCGTGAGGGCGCGCTGACCCATGAGCTTTGCATCGAGGACAAACGACATGCGTGCCACGGCAACCCCCGCATCGATCCGCAAGGGCAAGCGCCGCCTGCTCGAAAGCTGTGCGATTGCCGCCGGAATGGCCGCGCTGGCGCTGGGCGGACCGGCTCTGGCACAGGTTTCGGGAACGGGCAGCTTTGTCACCGGCGGTGGCGGCGGCAGCACGATCACCGACAATTCGGGCACGAATACGACGACAGTCAATCTGGGCGCCAATCAGAGCATCATCAACTGGGTGCCGACCGACACGTCAACGACGACAACCAATCCGATCGACTTCCTGGCAACCGGTGAGAATCTGAATTTCATCGGCACCGGCCAATATACGGTCCTCAATCGGTTCGTGGACGGCAGCGGCGGATCGCTGAGCCGGCAAATCGCGCTCAACGGCACCGTGAACAGCTTTGTGGGCGCGACCACCGGCCCGCGCGGCGGCAATATCTGGTTCTATAATGCCGGCGGCATCCTGATCGGTGCCACCGGCGTCATCAACGTCGGCAGCCTCGTGCTCACCGCCAACGATATTGATACGTCCGGCGGCTTGCTGGGGCCCGGCAACACGATTCGTTTCCGCGGCTTGGCGGGCACGTCGGCGGTCGCCGTCAACGGGGCCATCAATGCGAACAACGTCGGCAACCCCGGCAGCAGCTATGTCGCACTGGTGGCGCCGCGCGTCGTCCAGGCGGGTAACGTCCGCGTCGATGGATCGGCCGCTTATGTCGCCGCCGAACAGGCCGACATCCGCATCAACGGCGGGCTTTTCGACATCAATGTGCTGGTCGGGGCGGAGGGCGGCAATGTCATCACCCACACGGGCAACACCACGGGCCCCGCGCATCAGGACGGCGACACCGATCAGAACCGCATCTATATGGTCGCCATCCCCAAAAATGACGCCGTGACCATGTTGGTGTCGGGCGCGATCGGTTATGACGACGCCGTCTCGGCAACAGAGGCCGACGGCGCGATACGCCTGTCGGCAGGCTATAATGTCACCCTCGGTGAAGTGAACGCGACGCCCGTGAACGCCACGGCCGCCAACATCACCGCCGGCGACACATTGTTCCGCAGCAGCACCTATGCACGCGCCAGCGGCGCCTTTGCCGGCCAGCCGACGCAGTCATTGCCGGCCTCGCCGCCTCCGCTGTCGTCGTCGGGCCAGTTCTTTGTCGAGGGCAGCGGCACTTTCATCGGCGACGCCAGCGCGAGGCTGACCATCGGTGCGGGCCAATCGGGCGGCGCGACAGGCACGCTGACCGTGCAGTCGGGCGGCGCCAATGGCACGCCGGGCAATGCAGCGGTCAACGTCACCGGCGGCACGCTTTCGGCGCCGGGGGCGCTCACGATCCGGGCCTCGGGCGACGTGCAGACGCTGACCGGCGACAGCCAGGGCGGCATTGCCAGCCTGACGATCACCGGCGGCAGCGTGAGCTCGTCGGGCGTCACGGTCGAAGCCAATGGCCTCGCCGACGTCGGAACGAACGGCACGGGCGGCGACGGCCGCGGCGGCACGGCCAGCATCACGGTGTCGGGCGCGGGCAGCACGCTGACCGCTGGCAATATCTTCATCAACAGCGCCGGCGTTGGCGCCGGCCCCTTCTTCGACGGCAGCGGCAATTACGGCGTCGTCGACATGGGCGGCGACGGCCAGGGCGGAACGTCGATATTGACCATGGCGAATGGCGGCAGCGTCGGCCCCGTGACGCTGCTTTCGCTCAATGCCAGCGGGCTCGGCGTCACGGGCCTGGTTCAATCGGGCAGCGGCATCGGCGGCACGGCGCGCATCGACCTGTCGGGCGCCGGGTCGTCCCTCTCGACGACGCAAACTTTTGTTCAGGCGGGCGCGGGCGGCGGGGGAAGCTTCAGCAATCCCTTCGGCACCTTCGAAACCCAAAACGGCGGTAACGCCACGGGCGGCACAGCCGAGATCATCCTCAATGCCGACGCGACGGCCACCGCCTCGCTGGGGTCGGTCCTGATCGAAGGCCTCGCGCGCCTCGGGAATGCGAGTGGCAGCGAAAACGCAAGCGGCGGCGACATGCTGGGCGGCGCGGCGACGCTGACCGCCGATGGCGGCATCAACGCGCAGTTCACCGACATCGTGCTCAACGCCTCGGCCCGCGTCGACGGCGCCGGAAGCCCGAGCGGCACCAGCGGGCAGAACGGCACCGCGCGCGCGAACAATGTGACGCTGGCCGCAACCAACGGATCGACCATCGCGGCCAGCGGCGACATCCGCCTGTTTGCCGTCGGCATGGGCGTCGCGGGCGAGAATTTCGGCACCGGCCAAGGCGGCAACATTGTCGTGAATGCGGCATCGGGCGGCACGATCAGTTCGGCGAACCAATTCATCGTCCAGGCGATGGGAGGCAGTTCTTCTTCGGCGATCGGGCAGAGCGCCGGCAACGGAACCGGCGGCAATATCGATCTCACCGCCGATGGCGGCACGATCCAGGCAGACATCTATGCGATCGACGCGAGCGCCAACACCGTCAATGTCACTGGCGCGGGCGGCGCGGCGCAGGGCGGCACCATCGACCTCATCGCGTCCAACGGCGGGCAGATTCTGGCGCTGCTCGATTCCGGCAGCCAGTTCGACGCGAGCGCGACCACCGGTGTCAGCGCGAACGGCAGCGCGGCGACCGGCGGCGGCATCCGCTTCATCGCCAACGGGGGCACCCTCGGCTTCGACGCCGGCTCGACAGCGACATTGATCGCGAACGGCACCTCCGGCGGGGCGACCGCGCCGGGGGCGGGCGGCTCGACCGGCACCGGCGGCTCCATCCTGATCCAGGCGGTCGCCGATGCGCTGAACAGCAGCGCGATCGACCTCGGCGATTTCGACGCCTCGGCCGACGGCCGGACCGCGGTCGACCTCGAAAGCAACCCCGCCCTGCCGAGCGAAAGCGCGGGTAATGGCCAGGGCGGCAGCACCCGCTTTGACATCCAGGGCGGCACGCTGACCGCATCGTCGATCAGCGTTTCGGCCAATGGCTTTGGCGGCAACGCGGCCGGCGGCAGCACCGGCACCGGCGGCACCGCGACCTTCACCCAGACGGGCGGCGACGTGAATGTCGGCGACATGACGATCAGCGCCAATGGGTTCGGCGGGGTCGCGCCCGACCAATCGGGGGCGGGCATCGGCGGCATCACGACGATCGACCTGCTCGGCGGCACGATCACTGCGGCCGACATCATCGCGAACGCCAACGGCCTCGGCGGCCAGGGCTCCCAAGGCAATGACGATGATCCGGCGAACATCATCCCGGGCGGCCTTGGCGGCACCGGCCAGGGCGGCGCCGCGACGATCAACATCGACGGATCGGCCGTGGTCGACGCAAGCATCATCGTCGCCAACGCCGCCGGCCGCGGCGGCGCGGGCGGCGATTTCGTCAACGCGTCGAGCTTTGGCGGCCTGCCCGGCACGCCCGGCAACGGCGGCGCGGGGAACGGCGGCGCGGCCACCGTCAACGTCATCGGCGGGACGACGACTACGAGCAGCATGATCGCCGACGCATCGGGCATCGGCGGCGATGGCGGCAACAGCTTTTTCTCGAGCAGCAGCGGCGGCGCGACCGGCGTCGGGGTCGGTGGCACCGGCGGCACCGGCCAGGGCGGAACCGCGACCATCGCGCTGCAAACGGCGATCGATACCGTCGGCATCGCGAACAGCGTCGCGCGCGGGACGGGCGGCAACGGCGGCGACCACAATGTCGGCGGTAACGGCGGCGACGGTTTCGGCGGCGTCGCGCAGGCGATCGTCACCAACTTTGAAGCCGGCGAGCTCGCGGTGACCGTCGATTCCACTGGCCTTGGCGGTAACGGCACCGACGGGCGCGATGGCGCCGGCGGCAATGGCGGCAACGGCGCCGGCGGAACCGCGCGCATGCTCGCCGATGGTCCGGGCGCCAGCCTGACGGTGGTCGAGACCAATTTCATCAACGGCGGCACCGGAGGCAATGGCGGCGCCGGCGGGCTTGGCTTTGGCTCCTTCGTCGCCGTCGCGCCCTCGGGCGGCAACGGCGGGAATGGCCAGGGCGGGACGATCGAAGTCGTCGCCAACGAAGGCGCCACCATATCGCTCGGCCTCGCATCGGGCGACAGCGTCGTTTTCGGCAGCACCGGCACGGGCGGCAATGGCGGCACGGGGTCGGACAGCAATTTCGGCGAGGGCCAACAAGCGGGCGACGGCGGCAACGGCGGCGGCGGCAGCGGCGGCTCGGTTCGCCTGGCCACGGGCGGCGGCACGATCACCTCGAACGGCGAGTCGGTCGAAATCAACGCGAGCGGCGTATCGGGCACCAGCGGCGTGGGCGGCGCCGGCCAGGGCGGCGGCATCAACGGCGCGAACGGCGGCTTTAGCGGCACAGCCGGCGGACGCGTCGTGATCGAGGCGCTCAATGGCCTGTCCGGCCCCGGACAAATCGCCCTCGGCAACACCAGCATTACCGCCAATGGCGACATCGCGGGCCGCATCGAGCTCAGCACCGAAGGCAATCTCGGCTTTGCCGGCCTCGATGCCGAGGCATTGGGCTTCGCCAATCCGACCAACAACGACACCGATGTAGCGCCGGCGGGCATATTCCTCGCCATGAACGGCGGCACGATCGCCAGCCAGGGCGATGTGTCGCTGACGACCGACAGCTCGGTCGGCGCCTATGCCCAGTCGAACGGCATATTCGATGTCGACGGGATCCTCACGGTGGGCGCGGGCGACCAGATCGACGTCAGGCACGATTTCCGCGAAGGCGTTGCGCCGACGATCCGCGCAAGCGACAGCCTGATCGCCACCGCGCTGAACAGCATCAGCGGCGCGCCCGGAAGCCTGGTCAGCGCGGGCGCGACCTTGTCGCTTGAGACCACCGGCGTGACGGGTACGATCGGCGTCGACCGGCTGGGCGGAACCGACATCACGATCAACAGCAACGGCGCGGCCAGCGTCGAGCACGCCGAAGCCGCGAACGACTTCACCGCGACCGCCGGCAGTTTCCGCACCGGGCTCAATTCGATCATCACCGGCGGCGACATAGTGATCACCTCGCCGGGCGCGGTCGATCTGGGCAATTCGACCGCGGGCGGCTTTGTTTCGGTGGGTGGCCAGTCGATCGTCTTCAACAGCATCAATGCGGGGACGACCGTCGACCTCAATGCCACCGGCACCGCGAACGGCGCCGAAGGCATCAGGGGCGGCAGCATCACGGCCGGCGGCAACGTCAACCTCTTCGGCAACAGCATCGCGCTGACCGGTACGCTTCAGGGCGCGGCCTCGCTCTTTGCCTTTGCCGGGGGCGGCAATACGGCGATCGCGCTGGCCGACGTCGATGGCAATATCGGGATCGTCGCCAGCGGCGACATCACCGGCAGCTACGCCGCGGGCGGCAATATCAGCCTCACCGCCGACGGTAATATCGTCGCAGAAGCCAATGCAGCGGGCGGTTATGTCGATCCCAACGGCATCACCGCCGAAGGCCTTGTCTTCGCCGATGCCGACGGCAATGCGACGCTCACGAACAGCAGCGCGGCAACGATGCTGGGCGTGCGCGCGGGACAGGCGGCGACGGTCAGCAACGCGGCGGCCGGGGAAGACGTGCTGGTCGTCGCGGGCACCACCGCGACCCTCGCCAGCATCACCGCGGGCGACGACCTGACCGCGACGGCACCCGGCGGCATCACCGCGAACGGTCTTGCGACGACCGGCGCCGGATCCGACGACCGGGCGCTGATCTATGGCCCGTCGAGCTCGTCGGGCCTCAACATCCTGCAGATCGTCACCTCGGCGGCCGACTCGTCGAATATCACGCTGACCGCTTCGGCGGGCAATATCGGCGGCGGCACTATCAACGCATTCGACAATCTGACGGCGACCGCTTCGGGAGCGGTGACCACGACGGGGACAATCGGCTCGGGCCTCGCCACCCGGGTCGATGCCGGCAGCATTTCGTTCGAAGCGATCGACGCCGGCAGCACGGTCGATCTGACGGCCGTCGGCGCTATTTCGGGTGCCGACATCACCGCGGGCAACGACATCAACCTGGGTGGCAACAACATCGCGCTGACCGGTACAGTGAGCGGCGACGCGTCGCTGTTTGCGACGGGCAGCGGAGGCATCGTCGGGATCAACCAAGCCAACGTCGATGGCAATATTTCCATCGTCGCGGCAGGCGACCTGACGGGCACCTATGTCGCGGGGGGCGACGTACGGCTGAATTCGGGTGCAAACATCAACGCGTCGGCCACCGCCAATGGTGGTTTTATGAACAGCAGCGGCGGGACGGCGGAGGGCAACGTCTTTGTCGATGCGGCGGGCAATGTCGTGCTTGCGAACAGCACCGCCGCGCGCATGTTCGGCGTCAACTCCGGCGGATCGGCGACGATCACGGGTGCCGCTGCGGGCGAGGATTTCCTTGTGCTCGCCGGAACGACGGCGTCGCTCACCAACATCGGCGCAGGCGACGACCTCGACATCCGCACGGGCGGCGATCTCGCCGCGAACAATGTCCGCGCGACGGGTGCCGGCGCGGATACGCATTTCCTGAACTATCTGCCCGGCAACGGCTTCACCATCGCGCAGGGCGAAGGCGTGTCATCGATCAACGGATCCGACGTCTCGCTGTCGGCGGGCGGCTCGATCGATGCGTCGGCGCTGTCGGCGGGCGACGACATCGCCGCGATCGCGAGCGGGACGATCGGCATCGCCGGGGCCGAGACGCTCGGTCTCGGCGTCACCGCGGGCGGCAGCAATATCCGCACGCAGGGCGGCGACACGGTGCTTGCGGGCCTCGATAGCTTCAATGACGTGCTCGTCGACTCGACGGGGCGCGTCAACGCCACGGGGACGGTCGAGGCCGGACGCGATGTCGCGATCAATGCCAACGACGTCAGCCTCGCCGGGTTGACGGCGCCCGGTGGCAACGCGCTCCAGACGATCAGCGCGAGCGGCAATGTCACGATCAATTCGGCCAACGCGATCGGCGGCGGCCGGGTGCTGGGCCAGGGCAATGTCATCCTGACCGCGGGCACGGCGATCGACATGCTGGGAGTCGCTGGCGGCACGGTCAATCTCGACGGCGCGACCGGGATCGCCGTCGAAGCGATCCAGAGCGTCGGAACGACGACGCTGAACAGCGACGACGGCGCGATCCTTGCCGGTTCGTTGGTTTCGAACGGGGAGATCGACGCCCGCGCGAACAGCATCCGCATCGACAGCGGCGGCGACATGATCTTCACTAACCTCATCACCGATGTCGGCGATGCGGTGGTGCGGGCGGGCGGTGATCTATTCGTCACGAATGGCAGCGTCACGGGCACCGCCGACCTGCGCAGCGACGGCGAGCGGCTGGGCATCGGGACGCTGACCGCCGCCAACGCCGCGCTGGCCGCCGATGGCGGGTTTATGACGCTCAATAACGTCACTGTGACCAATGCCCTCGACGCCTCGGCGCGCGGATCGCTGCTCATCGACGGCATCGTCACCGGCCGCAACATCTCGCTCGCATCGGCTGACATTTCCATCGGCACCGCCGCCCGCGTCGGCACCTCCGGGACGACACAGGGCTTGTCGATCACCAACAACGACAGCGACAACCAGACCTTCATCGGCGGAACCGGCACGCGCAGCGGCTATCACATCGACGCCGCCGAACTGACGCGCGTCTTTGGCACCGATGTTCGCATCCTCGCGCCCGAGGTTGCCGCGGCCGGCGGCGGGTCGGTCGGGTCGGCGGCACCGCCCGACGTGGTCGTCGACAGCTTCACCTTCACCGGCGGCGCGGCGGGGTCGAACCTCGGCGCCAATGGTTCGTTGACGATCGAGACGCCGGGCAAGATGCGCGTCATCGGCAATGTCCAGCTGACCGGCCTCGCCGACACCAACGCGCTCAACCTGTTCGCCGGCGAGGCGCTTGAAGTGATCCTCGGCCAGGGCACGGTCCGGTTGACCGGCGCGGGCAATGCACCGGGCGGACAGCTCAACATGGCATCGGACGACATCATCGTCGCGACGATGGACGCGATCGCCGATGTCGGTGCTGCCGCCACCACCGCTGCGATCAACACCCGCCTCGGCGAAAATGACGGCGTCCTGCTCGACGAAGGCGCACTCTTTGCACGCGGCATCCGCGCCGATGTCGCCGGCGGCTTCTATGTCCAGAACAGCGGCGCCGGCACCGATTTCGGCCAGCGTCGCGGACTGACCTTCGGCGCGGGCGGGCTCGACGTGCGGACCGGGGGGCCGTCGCGGATCGTCATCAACGGCGTCCAGCTCGGGCCGAGCGGACAAGTCACCGGCCTCGATACGATCCCGCTGCTGACCATCGCCGGCGCGGCGCCGGTCGCCGGCAGCTTCGATCCGCGGTCGACGTTCAACGGCTGCGTCATCGCAAACACGGGCGCCTGCATCGCTGTAACCTTCGAAAACAGCTTCCCGGTCCAGGATGTGATCGAGGAAGAGGCCGATGCCGAGGGGGACGATGGCGACGGCAACAGCCTGCCGG
This sequence comes from Sphingopyxis sp., assembly GCF_036675685.1. GTDB lineage: Bacteria > Pseudomonadota > Alphaproteobacteria > Sphingomonadales > Sphingomonadaceae > Sphingopyxis. Next base: position 39,690 of record NZ_JAKFEM010000034.1, on the reverse strand, counting down.
TCCCGCTGATCACGATGCGCGACCTCGACCCGCTGAGCGGCGAGCCGCTGCTCGACGATCCGGTAACCGGCGCGGGCAACGACGATCTGTGGACGACGCCGGGCGACTAGGGTCAGGATCCTTGGCCGCGTTTCGGTTGACGAATTGCCCCGGCGCAAGGCATGGGCGCGGTCATGACCGACGCCCCTGCCCATCCGCTGAAGCTGTTCAACAGCCTGACGCGCAGTCTGGAAATATTCCAGCCCGTCCACCCCGGCGAGGCGCGCGTCTATAGCTGCGGCCCGACGGTCTACAACTATCCGCATATCGGCAATATGCGCGCCTATGTCTTTGCCGACACGCTGGGCCGCACGCTGTCGTTCAAGGGATACAGGCTCACCCACGTCATCAACATCACCGACGTCGGCCATCTGACCGACGACGCCGACGCGGGCGAGGACAAGCTGGAAAAGGCGGCGGCGGAGAAAGCCCAATCGATCTGGGACATCGCCAAGCATTACACCGAGGCCTATTGGGCCGACGTGAAGGCGCTCAATATCCGACAGCCGGCGCACTGGTCGATCGCGACCGATTATGTGCCGCAGATGATCGAGTTCGCCAAGGCGATTGCCGACAAGCATTGCTACGAGCTCGACGGCGGCCTCTATTTCGACACCGCGAGCGTTGCCGACTATGGCCGCCTCGCGCGGCACGGCACCGACGAGGGCGAGAGCCGCATCGATCCCGTCGACGGCAAGCGCCATCCCGCCGACTTCGCGATCTGGCGCAAGACGCCTGCGGGTGAGACGCGCCAGATGGAGTGGGATTCACCCTGGGGCCGCGGCGCGCCGGGCTGGCACCTCGAATGCTCGGTGATGTCCGAAGCGCTGCTCGGCTTCCCGTTCGACATCCACACCGGCGGCATCGACCACCGCGAAATCCATCATCCGAACGAGATCGCACAGAACCAGGCGCACAGCTGCTCGACCGACAGCGGCGCGCGCATCTGGATGCACAATAATTTCCTCGTCGAACGCAGCGGCAAGATGTCGAAATCGAGCGGCGAGTTCCTGCGCATCCAGCTGTTGATCGACAAGGGTTACCACCCGCTCGCCTATCGCCTGATGTGCCTGCAGGCGCATTATCGCAGCGAGCTGGAGTTTTCGTGGGAGGGTTTGGGTGCGGCGCTGACGCGGTTGAAGCGGTTGGTGATGGCGGCCGCTCCCGTTCGCGATGCAGACACGGCCGATGTGACCGACCGCCGGCTCGCCGAGCTGCTCGCAAAGTTCGACGCGGCAATGTCGGACGATCTCAACACGGCGGTCGCGCTTACGCTGCTCGAAGAAGCCGCGGCGATGAAGAAAATCGACGCCGGCCAGAAACGCGCCGCCCTTACCGCGATGGATGCGGTGCTGGGTCTCGACCTCCTGACCATCGAGCGTAGCGACTTACGCGTGCGCCCCAAGGCAGCAGCGATCAGCGAGGATGAAATCGAAGCGACGCTTGTCAAACGCAAGGAAGTACGCGCCAACAAAGACTTCGCCGCGTCCGACGTGCTCCGCGACAAACTCATCGCCGCCGGCGTCGAGGTGATGGACGGCGACCCGCTCGGCTGGGACTGGCGGCTGGACAATTGAGTCCCCCTCCCGCTTGCGGGAGGGGTTAGGGGAGGGCATGTTCCGTCCCGCACATGAATCTTCGCAAGCGGACAGGCCCTCCCCCGGCCCCTCCCGCAAGCGGGAGGGGAGATAATTTGACCAAAACCGTCACCGTCCTCTCGGGCCTCATTCGCCCGCTCGTCGAAAACCGCCTGCCCGACTGGGTCGAGCCGCGCTTCTTCGCATCGAAGGAAGAGGCGCTCGAGCTGGCGCCCACCGCCGAAATCGGATGGTTCGACATGTACGACAAGAAAGACATGGCGGCCGTCATCACCGCCGCGACCGGCCTCAAATGGCTCAACTCGATCTACGCCGGGGTCGATGGCATGCCGCTCGACCTGCTCCGGACACGCGGGACAGTGGTGACCAATGGCGCCGGGATCAACGCTATCACCATCGCCGAATATGTCGTGATGGGCATGTTGACCGTCGCCAAGGGCTATCGCGACGTCGTCCGCGCGCAGGAACGCCGCGAATGGCTGATGGATTCGCCCGGCAAGGTCGAACTCTTCGGGTCGAAGGCGCTGCTGCTCGGCTATGGCGCGATCGGCAAGCTGATCGAGGAGCGGCTGAAGGCGTTCGCGGTCGACGTCACCGTGGTGCGCCGTTCGCCGGGGCCGAATACGCTCACGCCCGACCAGTGGCGCGCGCGGCTCGGCGATTTCGACTGGATAATCCTCGCGGTCCCCGCGACCCCCGAAACCGACGGCATGATCGGCGCCATGGAACTCGCCGCGATGAAGCCCACCGCCACGCTCATCAACATCGCGCGCGGCAGCGTCGTCGATCAGGACGCGCTCGTCGCGGCGCTCGACGGTCAGCAGATCGCATCGGCTTTCCTCGATGTCACGACCCCCGAGCCACTGCCCGCCGACGACCCGCTGTGGAGCCTCGACAACGCACATGTCACGATGCACCTTTCGGGGCGCGCGCAGGACAAGATGTTCGTGCGCGCGGCGCAGCGCTTCCTCGAAAATCTCGATCGCTGGGACAAGGGCAAGACCGTCGCGCCGCGCGTCGACCTGACGCTGGGTTACTGATCCCCGTCGCCGATGAAAGATTGAAGTATGAAGGCCCGTCAGTCCCCGCCGAAAGCGGCCGCGAACTTCGGAGCGTTCGAAACCCGACTTCCGAATCGTTCCAAAATTGCCTTTTGGCAGGGCCTTTCGATGCGGCGATAGAGGATGTCGGAAACGAAAATGATGATTGCCCAGGTTGCAAAGACACCGATCAACCACTGCATCGGCGCATGCGCACCGACGCCGGACAGGATAGTCCAGCTCACGATATAAATGGGAATATGAAGCAGGTAGATCGCATAGCTGCGGTCACCCAACCAAATCAATGGACGCGCCTCCATAATCTTGCTTCGCAGCGCTAACAGGATCGCGGCGGGCCAGGCGATGACGATCGTCAATATCAGCCAGGCCCCGTCCGGAACGATAATGAACGGCAGAGCGGCCAGAGGCGCCAAGGCCAGGCTGGGTATCCGATCGGCAAATTCCATCGATTGACGCAACAGGACGCCACCAAAAAACCCCAGGAAACCCCGACCGATCAGCGCGTCCCATACTCCGAATTCAACAATAGAATAGGCACCGAAAACCATGGCGACCACCACCGCTGCCTTAAGAAAGCGCACGCCGGAAATCGCAGCCAGACAGAAGATTGCGTAGCAGAAAACCTCGACCGAAAGCGACCATGCGGGACCATTCAACGTATATGTTGGATCGGCCAGGACGGCATGCAGCATCAGCAACGAGAGCAGCGAATTGCTCCACGTCGTATTCGGAAAATTGAACGTGACGAAAACCGTGAAGACCAGGATGATTGCATGCAAAGGCCAAAGTCGAGCGAAGCGCGATCCTGCAAATCCGGAAATTGTGGTTCCGGCGCGCATTCGCCAGCCGTCGAGGTAGCGATATGCAAAGACAAAGCCGGAAAGCACGAAAAACAGGTCGACCATCGACCATCCCCAAGCCTGGAACCACGCCATGGTCGGCAATCCGTCGAGCGGGCTTTCCCGTCCGCCGGACAGGATTCGCGCATGAAATATCAGGCTGACGATGCAAGCCGCAACGCCGCGTAGCCCATCCAGTCGCAACAATCGTTTCGAGGGATGGTTCATGTGTTTCCGTTCAATCCCTTTTGGGCGCATGGCACTCGAACGGCTATCGCACCAGCGGGTCGATGCGTGTGGCCCATCGACCATTCAGTCTAAATATCTGTAGTAAAAAACAAATTAATGCGGCGCCCCGAAACAGGGCCCATGAATGAACCGCGCGAGGCGAAGTCGCGCTACCGACAACAGGGACTTTTGACGATGAACGGCTAACGGGCACTCAGCCCGGCCGCTCAGCCTTCAACTCGCGCACCAGCGGCTGCAACCGCTCGTCATATTTCGCGAGCATCGTGTGTGCGCCCGCATGGTCATAGAAACTGACCAGCTCGCGCCCGTTCCAGCGGTGGAGCGCATAGGCGGGATCCTCAGCGACAATCATCGGACGGTCGTCGGGCTTGTTCTCGTCGATCGGGCGAAGGTCGAGCGAGACCTGCGGCGCGGTCGAGGAACAGATGGCGACGGTGCGCCCCTCCCACGCAACGGTGACGCTGCGGTGGAGATGGCCGCAGATCAGCCCCCGCACTTGGCTGTGCCGCCGCACGACGTCGGTGAAGGTCGCGACCCAGGGTTCATCGGGGTGCGTGTTCATCCACTCGATCCCGCTTTCGACCGGCGGGTGGTGCATGACGATATAGGTCGGCTTGGCCGTGTCCTTCGACAGTTCGGCGTCGAGCCACGCGGCGCGCTGTTCGCAAAAGGCGCCGCCGTGGCGGCCTTCCTCCAGCGTATCGATCGTCACCAGCCGCAGTTCGGGAAGCTCGATCACATATTGGACAAAGCCGTTGCCGTCGTCGAACCCCGGAAAGCGTGCGTGGAAATTGTCGCGCAGGTCGTGATTGCCGACGCTGGGCCATACCGGAAAGGGGCAGCGCGAAAAGGCGGTCACGAGCCGGCGATAGCTGTCGTCGTCGCCGCGGTCGGTGATGTCGCCGGTGGCAAGCAGCAGATCGGGACGGTTCGGGCCCTCGATCAGCAGGTCGAGCACCTCGTCGAGGCGTTTGCGGTTATATTCGGCCGGATTGTCCGGATCGAACCCGATATGGATATCGGTGATCTGGGCGATCAGCATATCCGTCCCCTGCTCCGGCCGGTTCGTCCCGGCCGCCCAAAACCTATCCGCCCCGCCTTGCCCCGTGCAAGACAGGTGTGCGCCACGTCACGTCATAAAGGCCCCGCCCCCCGGTTCCTGTGATCATGCTCACACCATAGCTAGCACGAAGGGGTTTATTTGTAATTGCCGCCACATTTTTCTTGCGCTGGCGCGGCGGCATCCACGGTTTGCCGCCGTCCGAATGATATTCGTGGCACATCGCGCACGGCGATTCGGTCGCGGTTTCGACCTTCACCAGCCGCGCGCCGCCCTCGCCGACATGGCAGTCGCGGCATTGGCGGAGGCCCGGGACGAGCAGGTCGGTCGACGCTTTCGATGCCGGCGCGGCGGTGTGGCAGTCGGCACAATCGCTCTCACGGTGCGCGTCATGGTCGAACCAGCCCTTTTCCAGGAAGCGCGGCGTCTGGTTCACCGCCATCACGCGCCAGCTGTTGCCTGCCTGCGGCGCAAAGATGGTGTGGCAGTCATAACAGGCGCCGCCCTTCGAGAAGACCGCGCGCACGGCATCCTGCGCGCGCGAGGGCCGCACCGCGACTTCGCGGAAATAGATATTATACACCTGCCCCTCGGCATAGGCGCCGGGGCGTCGCCGCTGCATGCCGCCCAGCTGGAGCGGCCGCACGGGAGGGGTCGAGCGGTAATAGGCGGTCAAGTCCGCAACGACCTGATCGGGCTCGCCATGGCGCAGCGTCCGCGTCACGCCGCCGACGGTCTCGAAGGCGAGGCTGTGGCACATCGCGCAGTCGCGCTCCATTTCGACCGGCTTGACGCGCACCCCGTCGGCCTCGACGCGGTGGCAATTCTGGCACTCGAGCTGCTTCCCGAAATCATAGCGGCCGCGGAAGCTCGCCGCCATGCGCGCGACCCCGCCGGTCGCCTGCAGGTGCATGTCGTGCGGGAATTTGAGGCCGTTGTAATCAACCGTTCCCTTGCCCGGGGCGGCGCGCACCGGTTTCGCGCCGGGCGCCGGGCGGACGAGCGGGCGGAATTCGGGATGGCTCGTGCCGAAATCGGCGGCGTCGGCCAGCGTCGTCGGATGCCCCGCCGTCTTGAGCCGCGCCGACATGCCGTCGTGGCAATCGGCACAGAATTTCTGCGGCGTCGCGGGCATCGGCCCCGCGCCTTCATGCTCGGTATGGCAATCGACACAGCGCCCCTGCGGCTTGTTGAAGGTCTTGGCAAAGCCATCGAGGATCCGCTCGCCGACGCCGGGCGGATGCCGCGCGGCGAGCAGCATCGCTGTCGGTGCATTGGCGTGCGCCATGCTCATCGTCTTGTGCTCGCCGGTATGGCAGCCGACGCACGCCTTGTCGGTCACCGCGACGAACGGCTCGACGTGACACGACTGGCAATCCTTCTTCAGGCTGGCGTGCGCGCTCGACAACGGGCCCGACAGCCACGCGCTGTCGGCATGATAGCCGTCGGGACGCTCGTTGACATTTTTATAGCTGTACCATGCCCAGATCGGCCCGATCAGGAAGGCGAGCAGCATCAACAGGCCGAACGCCCACGCCCCCATGCGCTTGCCGAGCATCACGCCCTGCAGCGAAAAAGCCTTGGCCTCATCGACGTCCTTCGACGATTGCGACAGCTCGTCGATCCGCTCGACGAGCAGGATGATATTGTCGCCCTCGCGCGCGATTGTCAGCCGGTGGCCGCCAAAGCGCAGTTCGGCGCCCGCTGCGCCGTCGACCTCCGCGGCATCGACGGAGCGGCCGTTGAAATCGAAGCCAAGCCCCTCGCTCGCCGCGACGCGGACGTGGCGGCCGTCGGTGCTGCTGATCGTCGCATGATGCGGGTTCACCGCGAGATCGGCGACATGGATGACATTGCTGCCCTCGCGCCCGAGGGTGATCGTGTCGCCGGGCAGCGGCGTGTCGCGAATGATCTGTTTGCCGGTCTTCGTCGTCGAAATACGGCGCAGGATGAAGCTCATGGTCCCCCTCCCCGCCTTACCAGTAGAAGAAGACGCTGATGATGTGCGCCGACAGCGCCGCGATCAGCGCAAAGGTCAGCGGCACATGTACATAGAGCCAGATTTCGAGCAGCCCCCGGATGCGCAGATGCTGGCGCAGGCGCGCGAGCGCCGCCTGTTTCTGCTTGAGCAGCCCGACGACCTTCTCGCGCGCCTCGACATCGCTGCCGTGCGAGGCGGACAGCGTACGGAGCGCCGCCGCGGTTGCGCAATCGGGATAGCGCCCGCTCAGCCGCGCGGTGACGCCGCCCGCGAACGGATCTTCGCCCAGCGCCGCGAGCACGGGGGCGGTATCGGCAGGGGTGAGCGGCTGCGCGGCGCTGTGCAGCTGGCGGTCGAAGGCGCGGATCGCCTCGAGCATCTGCATCTGCGTCATTTCGTCGCGGTTATTCGACAACGCCGCGGGCAAGGTCGCATAGACGATCACGCCATAAAGCCCCGACAGGATCACCAGCATCATGAGCACCCACGCGAGCGTATGGACGTTCCAGCCGAGCTGGAACCCGGTGTGCCAGGTGCCGATGACGATCAGGCTGAGCCCGAGATAGACATGCGCCGAGGTCCACGCCTTCAGCGACCAGGCATCGTTCGTCATCTTGCGCTTGCGATAGCCCAATGCGGTGAGCCAGAGGATCAGTCCCGCACCGATCGCACCGAGGGTATAGCCATACCAGCTACCGCCACTATGCCGCGGTGTGACATCGACCAGCGCGTAACTCACGATGATGAGCAGGCAGAGCCCGCCCGAAATCTTGGCCCAGCGGAAACCGGCATAGCGAAGGAAACCCTCGTGCCGCCGCTCGCGGACGCGCTCGGTCTGGGTTGCCTTGGTGCGGCGGCGCTGGAAGAGCGATGCCATCAGTCGGCGTCTTCCTGAAGCCGCGCGATCGACAGGAATTCTTCGGGCGAAACGCGGATCGCGGCGCCGGTCGGGCAAGCGCGCACGCACGCGGGGCCGCCGGCGATGCCCTTGCACATGTCGCATTTGACCGCGATTTTCTTGGGCTTTTCATCGCCCAATTGCTTCTTGGTCCATTTGGGCGACGGCTCGCCCGGGCCGGGGCCGAAACCGGTGAGCAGCCAGCGCAGCAGGCTGGGCTTCTCGGGCGGCGCGGCTTCCATGCGGATCACGCCATAGGGGCAGTTGCGCATGCAGTTGCCGCAACCGATGCAGCCCGGCTCCATGAACACCTCACCATCGGGACCACGATGGATGACGTTCGGCGGACAGTCCGCCATGCAGTGCGGATGCTCGCAGTGGCGGCAGCTCGTCGGCACATGCAGGTGCGCGAAGGTCTTGCCCGCCTCGCGGTCGAGCCGCGACAGGCCTTCATGACTGTCGGCGCACGCCTTTTCGCAATTGTCGCAGCCGACGCACAGATTTTCGTCGATCAGCAGCGCGTCGGTCGCCTCGCCCAGCCCTTCCTTCATGATGAAGCTGGCGGTGTCCGAATAAAGGTCGACCGCACTCGAATAGCTCGCCTTGCGCGATTCGATGAAGCTGTTCATCGCCGCGCGCTCGGCAACCGCCGCTTCGGTCGCCTCGCGTACTTGCGGCCGCTTGGCGAGCATCGCCTTGAATTCCTCGCCCTTCAGCCGGATCACCTCGCTCGCGACCGCCGCCTTGACCGTGGCGTTGCGCGGCGCGCCGCTGAGCACCGCCATTTCGCCGAAAAAGCTGCCGGCGGGCAGGTAGCGGAGGAAGATCGGTTTGCCGCCGATGTCCTTTTCGACGACCATCGACCCGGAGCGGATGACATAGACGTCGTCGCCCTCGTCACCCTCGGACAGTACGACCTTGCCCGCCGGAACGCGCTCGATCGCCGGATCCTCGACGATCGGCTCGAGATCCTCGACCGTCAGCCCGCCCTTGAAAATCTGCAAGAGCTGGCGTTCGAGCGAAATACGGTTGATGACACGCTTCGCCCCCGGGACCGAGCTCATCAGCTTGAGCGCCGCGGTGCGCGACACTTCGACAAAGATGCTGTCCTCGCCCGCACGGATCGTCGCGCCGCGCTTGCGGCCCGAAATCAGGCCGACCTCGCCGAAGATCGAGCCTTGCTCGATCGGTACATTGATGTCGGGGCCGACCTCGACGATCGCATGGCCGTCGGCGATCGCGAAGAGCGACGAACCCGGCTCGCCCTTTTCGAACACGACATCGCCCTTTGAATAAAAGGCGACCTTGGAATCGAGCATGAATTCGCGCATCTGGAGCGGCGACACATCGGCGAAAATACGGATGCGCGTGCGCAGGAACTCGAGCCATTCGCTGACCGATTTCTTCTGCGGCAGCTTTTCGAAGATCGCCGCCAGATCCTTTTCGTCGGCGGGGGTCAGCGCCTTGTTTCCATTAAGGAACTCGACGACGTCATAGCCTTGGTTCATGCAATGCTTGATCAGCGGATAACCCGCGAGCGCGCCGATGACATAGAGACCGGGGACCGTGGTCTCGAAGGTCGGCGACAGCTTGGGAAAAGCCTCGCGGTCGGGTCCGGTGAACTCGATCCCCATCGATTCGACAAAACCGCGCGGCGCCACCGATCCGAGGCGCGCGACGATCACGTCGCATTCGATCCGCTCCTCGCCGGTCGGGGTTTCGAGCGTCAGCCAGCCCGGCTCGACCTTCTTCGGCTGCGTTTCGGTGCGGATCGACATGAAGCCATTCTCGCCCGCCTCGGTCATGTCGGCGACATTCTTGGCCTTGGCGCGCGCGAAATCCTTCGACCGGTTCAGGATGGTGACGGTGTTCTCGAGCGCTTCCTCGGCGACCCCGAGCGCATTTTCGATCCCCGCGTCGCCCGATCCGACGACGGTGATATGCTTGTCCTTGAAATCCTCGGGATCATCGACCTGGTAGATGATGTGCGGCAGGTCGGCGCCCTCGCAGCGCATGCGGTTCGGATTGCCCTGCGTGCCGATCGCGAGGACGATATTCTCGGCGTGAAAGACGTCGCCCTTGGCGGTCTTTATGGCGAACGCCCCCTTTTCGCCGGTCACCTCGGCGACGTCGGCGTGATACGCCACGTTGATCTTGTTGTTCGCGGCGTCCTCGTCCCAATTGCCGAGGATATATTCGCGCGCGCCCTCGGCAAAGCGGCAATCGGAACGCAGGTCGAGCCGCTCCGGCGTCGCAAGGACGCGCTTGCCCTTTTGATATTTGAAAATCGTATCCGAAAGATGGTCGGTCTTTTCGAGCAGGATATGGCTGAGACCGAGCTGCGCGGCGCGCGATGCCGCGCTGAGCCCCGCGGGGCCGGAGCCGATGATCGCGACCTTGACCGGATCGCTCATGCGCGCGCCACCGAACGGCGGAAACCGCACTTGCTGTCGCTGGCCATGATGCTGACGAACTCGCGCACGGGCATCCTTTTCCCCTCTCGCCAGCCCCCCGGCGAATTCACAATGGATGCGACCCGGACTTATATCCTGGGTGCAAAGCTATGCCCTTGAAAGCGGGGAAAGGTCAACCGGCGGGCGTGAGATTCTGGCCGTTGCGAGGCGTTCGCAGCTCTACCTCTTTTGACGATAGATAGGATAGATGGCTCAGGCGAGCTCGAACATCGCCGCAAGACGATCCGAAGCGGTCGGCTCGAAACGCGACCAGCCATCGGGGCCGAGCCGTTCGAGCGGCCGGAAGCGCGCCTTGTACGCCATCCGCGCCGACCCCTCGATCCAATAGCCAAGATAGACATAAGGCAACCCCGCGCGCGCCGCGCGCTGGATATGGTCGGCGATGATATAGGTGCCGAGGCCCTCGCGCATGGGATGCGCGGCGTCGAAGAAGCTGTAGATCATCGACAAGCCATCGCCCTGCCGGTCGGTCAGGCAGCAGCCGACGAGACGGCCTTTGCCGCCATCGGCCGCGGGTTCGCGATATTCGATCATATAGCTGTCGACCGGGGTCTGTTCGACCATGTCGGCAAAATCCTGCTCGTCCATGTCGGCCATGCCACCATCGGGATGTCGCGAGGCGAGATAGGAGCGCAGCAGTGCATATTGTTCCTCGGTCGCCCACGGCTTGCACGCCGTGGCGACGAGGTCGCGGTTGCGGCGCATGTTGCGTTTCTGCGAGTTGCTGGGCGTGAATTCACTGGCGCAAACGCGCACCGACACGCACGCCGAACAATCGGCGCAGCTTGGACGATAGGCGACCGACTGGCTGCGCCGGAAACCGATACGGCCGAGCGCGTCGTTCAGCTCGTTCGCGGTATTGCCGCTGAGTTCGGTGAACACCTTGCGCTCGGTCTTGCCCGCCAGATAGGGGCAAGGCGCGGGGCTGGTGACAAAAAAACGCGGAAAGCGGAACGGTGCGGACACGCGAAATGGACCTCCGATTGGCGATGCGGATCCCCCCGACGCGGGTCCGACGCGCTACTTGCACCAACTATGCCGCGCGGCGTCAATGGTGCAAAGTGCATTTACCATTTTTGGACGTCCCGATCTGAATCAACCCGAAAATTTTCTGAATCGGCCGGTAACTGTTGTGCCGAATTGAATCAGAGATACATCGTCGTCCCCGCGAAGGGCGTTTCAGAGTCACGTGCCTCTGAACGCGGCCGCTGGAGGTTTACAAAGCGGCGAAAGGCAATGACGACGGCGGCCCTCCGTCTTCGCGGGGGCGACGGATTATTATTGATGATCGCGGTCTCGCGTTTCGGTCAGCTATACCCGCGCAGCTCGTCGCCGGTCAGCGTCGCGACGTGGAGCACGTTGGTCGACCCCGGCGTACCGAACGGAACCCCCGCCATCATCACCAGCTTCGCGCCCGCCTTACAGATGCCGTGGCGCAGCGCCATGCGCTTGCCCTTGGCGATCATCTCTTCGAAGCTGCCAATATCCTTGGTCGGCACCGCATGCGCCCCCCACAAGAGGCCCATGCGCCGCGCCGCTTCCTTCTTCGGCGTCAACACGAGCAGCGGCGCGTCGGGGCGTTCGCGCGCCACGCGGCGCGCGGTCGAACCCGATGCGGTGAAACAGATGATCGCATCGGCGGCGATCGTGGTGATGATACTGCCCGCGGCCTCCGCCAGCGCGTCGGCGGTCGTCGCGTCGGGATGCGTTTCGGTGAAATGCAGACGGCGGAAATAGTCGGGGTCGCTTTCGACCGAGCGCGCGATCGAGTCCATCATCGTCACCGCCTCGACCGGCCAGGCGCCCGCGGCGGTTTCGGCCGACAGCATGATCGCATCGGCGCCGTCATAGATCGCGGTCGCAACGTCGGACACTTCGGCGCGCGTCGGCGAGGGCGAGGTGATCATCGATTCGAGCATCTGCGTCGCGACGACGACGGGCTTGCCCATACGCCGCGCGGTCGCGACGATGCGCTTTTGCAGCGGCGGGACCGCTTCGGGCGGCAGCTCGACGCCCAGGTCGCCGCGCGCGACCATCGCCGCGTCGGCGAGCTCGAGGATTTCCTCGATCCGCTGGACGCCCGACGGCTTCTCGAACTTGACGAGCAGCGCCGCCTTGCCGCCGATCAGCGTGCGCGCCTCGGCGACGTCCTCGGGCCGCTGGACGAACGACAGCGCGATCCAGTCGACATGCTGTTCGAGCGCGAAGGTCAGGTCCTTACGGTCCTTTTCGGTCAGCGCGGCGAGCGGGACGACGACGTCGGGGACGTTAACGCCCTTGCGGTCCGAAATCTTGCCGCCGACCTCGACAACCGTCTCGATCTTGCCCGGGGCCACGCTCTTTACACGCAGCACCAGCTTGCCGTCGTCGATCAGCAGCCGCGTATCGGGTTCGAGCGCCGCGAACAGTTCGGGATGCGGCAGGTGGACGCGCGTCGCGTCGCCCGGTGCCGTGTCGGCGTCGAGGATGAAGCTCCTGCCCTTCACCAGTTCGGCGGGACCGTCCCTGAAGGTGCCGACGCGCAGCTTCGGCCCCTGCAGGTCGACGAGGATCGTCGTCGGCCGGCCGGTTTCCTTCTCCAGCGCACGGATCGCGGCGATCACCCTGGCGTGCCCCGCATGGTCGCCATGGCTCATATTGACGCGAAAGGCATCGGCGCCGGCGCGGTGCAATTCGGCGATCATCTCCGGATTGGCGCTGGCCGGGCCAAGGGTCGCCAGGATGCGCACCTTGCGCTGGCGGGGGGTAAAACTCTGGACCACAATTGCTCCGAACCGATGAAAAGCTGGGGTGGCTTGCGTAGGCGCGTTGCCCCGGCCAAGGCAAGCCGCGTATAGCTATTCATCGCCACACCCGAAGGAAATCCGCCATGTCCTGCAGCGAAGACCAACCTGCCCCGAACGACGCGCTCGACACGCTCGACGATGCCGTCGCCGCCGCGGCCTTCCGCCGCCTCGTCCGCCTGCTCCAGCATCGCAGCGACGCCGCCAACATCGACCTGATGGGGCTTGCGGGCTTTTGCCGCAACTGCCTCGGCGACTGGATCGCCGAAGCGGGCAGGATGGACAAGGAAGCCGGGCGCACGATCGTCCACGGCATGCCCACCGCGGCATGGAAAGCGCGCCATCACACCGCCGCCACTCCCGAACAGCTCGCGCGGATGGAAGAAAGCATGGCCAAAAATCCCCGAGCCGATTAGGGACGCGCCAAGCGCGATTCTCGCGCCGCATCATCCCAACAACCGGAGTCAAAAATGAGCGAAGCCACCGTGTCCGACCAGCAACTGCGCCTTTTCATCGAGCGTATCGAGCGGTTGGAAGAAGAGAAAAAGGGCATCGCCGACGATATCCGCGACACCTATAACGAAGCGAAATCGCAGGGTTACGACCCGAAGATCATGCGCCAGATCGTTCGCCTGCGCAAACTGCCGGTCCACGACCGCAAGGAAATGGAAGCGATCCTCGACGTGTATAAGTCGGCGCTCGGAATCGACTAAAAGCAACGAAGGAGAGTGACGATGTTCAGCACCACCACCAACAATGTCGAAGGCCATCCGGTCCGCGAATATCTGGGCATCGTCACTGGCGAGGTGATCGTCGGCGCCAACCTGTTCCGCGACCTGTTCGCCAGCATCACCGACATCGTCGGCGGCCGCTCGGGCAAATATGAGGATGTCCTCGCCCGCGCGCGCAAGGAAGCGATCGCCGAGATGGAAGCCGAAGCCGCGCGCCTCGGCGGCAATGCGGTGATCGGCGTCGACCTCGACTATGAGGTGCTCGGCCAAAATGGGTCGATGCTGATGGTCAGCGCGTCGGGAACCGCCGTGGTTGTCTGATCGCATTGTCTCTTTTGGACAGCCGCGCTAGGGCGGCGCCAGCTTTCAAAATTACCGATGGAGGGTGGCTTGGCCGGCCATAGTAAATTCAAGAACATCATGCACCGCAAGGGTGCGCAGGACAAAAAGCGCAGCACGCTTTTCTCGAAGCTCGCGCGCGAAGTCACCGTCGCGGCGAAGATGGGCCTGCCCGATCCCGACGCCAACGCCCGCCTTCGTGCGGCGGTCAACGCCGCCAAGGCGCAGTCGATGCCGAAAGACAATATCCAGCGCGCGATCGACAAGGCATCGGGCGGCGAAGGCGATAATTACGAGGAAATCCGCTACGAAGGCTATGGCCCCGGCGGCGTGTCGCTGATCGTCGAGGCACTGACCGACAACCGCAACCGCACCGCGACCAACGTCCGCACCGCCTTTGCGAAAAATGGCGGCAACCTCGGCACTTCGGGCAGCGTGTCGCACGGTTTCGACCGCCTCGGCCTGATCAGCTATCCCGACAAGGCGGGCGACGCCGACACGATCTTCGAAGCCGCGCTCGATGCCGGCGCCGACGATGTCGAATCGTCCGACGACGGCCATGAAATCTGGACGAGCGTCGACAGCCTGCACGAGGTCGCGAAAGCGCTCGAGAGCAAGCTGGGCGAAGCCGAGGGCGTCAAGCTCGCGTGGCGCCCGACGCTGAAGAGCGAAGTCGGCGACGAGGCGACCGCGCAGACCTTGTTCAAGCTGATCGACACGCTCGACGACGACGACGACGTCCAGACCGTCTGGGGCAATTACGAAATCCCCGATGCGGTGATGGAAAAACTGGGATGAGCGACCCTGCGGCAGCAGGCGGCGAGGACCGGGTAAGATCGGTCCTCGAAGCCTATGCCGCCGCGTGGCAATCGGGCGATATGGCCGCGATCGTCGCGCGCTATCACGACGATTTCACGCTGCACTATGCCGGCGCCAATGCGCTGTCGGGCGTCCATGCCGGAAAGATGGCCGCGCTCGCGGTTCTCGCGGACTTCTCGCGGCGAACTGGCCGGAAACTTCTCGAAATCGTCGATGTCATGGCGGGACCGCACCGCGGCGCGGTGATCGCGCGCGAGCGGCTGGGCCAGGGCGACGCGGCGGTCGAGGTCGAACGCGTGCTCGTCTACACCATCGCCGACGACCTGCTACGCGAATGCTGGGTCTATGACGCCGACCAGACGCTGATCGACCGGCTGGTCGGCCCGGCCTGACCCCATGATCATCCTCGGCCTCGACCCCTCGCTCAGCTGCACCGGCTGGGGCGTCATCCACGTCGAGGGCAGCCGGATCAGCCACATCGCCAACGGGCAGGTGAAAACCGACGCCAAGGCGTCGCTGCCCGACCGGCTCGCGCATCTCGACACCGCGCTCGCGGCGGTGATCGCCGATCACGCGCCGCAGTGCGCCGCGGTCGAGGAGGTCTTCGTCAACGACAATCCGCAATCGACGCTAAAGCTCGCGCATGCGCGCGGCGTCGTCCTGCTCGGCTGCGCGCGCGCGGGGCTCCCCGTCGGCGAATATGCGCCGCGGCTGGTCAAGAAGGCGATCGTCGGCACCGGCGGTGCGGCGAAGGAACAGGTGCAGGCGATGCTGCGCGTGCTGTTGCCCGGCGCAAAGGTGACGGGCGCCGATGCGGCGGATGCGCTGGCGGTCGCGATCTGCCATGCGAACCATCGCCCGCGATCATAATAATTCGTCACCCCGGACTTGATCCGGGGTCCATGCCAACCGTGCCGATATGGATGCCGGATCGAGTCCGGCATGACGAGGAAGGGAAATTGATTCCCTTTTCGTTCTCCCCGCGCTAGGCACGGATCATGATCGCGAAACTGACGGGGCGGCTGGATTCGAGCGGCGCAGGCCATGCGGTGATCGACGTCGGCGGCGTCGGTTATCTGGTCGAGGCATCGGCGCGAACGCTCGACGCCCTCGGCCCGGTCGGCGGCGACGTCACCATCCACACCGAAATGCTCGTCGGCGAGGATTTCCTGCGCCTGCTCGGCTTTGCCAAGGCCGAGGAACGCGACTGGTTCCGCCTGCTCACCAGCGTGCAGGGCGTCGGCGCCAAGGTCGCGCTTGCGATCCTTTCGGCGCTCGAAATCGGCGACCTGCAACGCGCGCTCGCGAGCGGCGACAGCGCAATGATCGCGCGCGCGAACGGCGTTGGGCCGAAGCTCGCGCAGCGGATCACGCATGAGTTGAAGGATAAGGCAGGCGGGCTCGGCGGGATCGCGGGGAGCGGACCGATCCTCTCGGCCGCCCCCGGCCCGCTCACCGACGCCGTCACCGCCCTCACCGGCCTCGGCTTCAAACCCGGCGAAGCGAGCGCCGCGGTGGCTGCCGCGAGCGAAGAATTGGGTGCAGACGCCAGCCTTGATGCGCTGGTCCGTGTCGCGCTCAAGAAAGCGGCCAAGTGACCGATCGCGTCCACAACGCCGCCTGTCGCTGCGGCCAGCTTCGTATCGCCTACACTGGTGAGCATCTTGACTGAGGCTCCATCTCCAATCCTCGTCATGCTGAACTTGTTTCAGATCCATGGCCCTGAGCTTACGGTCCGGGCGCGACGTTTTTCAGCCTTGCATCTACGTCCTCGCGAAATACCGCAACGGTACACTTTACATCGGCGTCACCTCGAATCTCGTGCGACGCATATGGCAACATCGAAACGGCACGGCCGAGGGATTTGCAGCAAGATATCACACCTATCGCCTCGTCCATTTCGAGCTGTTCGGGACCATGGCCGACTCCATCGCGCGCGAGAAACAGCTCAAGCGCTGCCATCGCCCGTGGAAGATTAATTTGATCGAGAAGGACAATCCCGAATGGCGCGATCTTGCCTTCGAAATCGGTGCTGGGCCGATCGGCCGGACCATGGATGCTGAAACAAGTTCAGCATGACGAGATTTATAGGTATCGCGACACCGTGACCGACCTCACCACCCCGATCCGTACCCCCGAGGATGCCGACGCCGCGCTGCGTCCGAAAACGCTCGCCGAGTTCGTCGGGCAGGCGGCGGCGCGCGAGAATTTGCGGATTTTTATCGAGGCGGCGAAGGCGCGGTCGGATGCGCTCGACCATGTGCTCTTCTATGGCCCGCCGGGGCTCGGCAAGACGACGCTCGCACAGATCGTCGCGCGCGAACTCGGCGTCGGCTTCCGCTCGACCAGCGGCCCGGTGATCGCGAAGGCGGGCGACCTTGCCGCGCTGCTCACCAATCTCGAGGACGGCGACGTCCTCTTCATCGACGAGATCCACCGCCTGTCGCCTGCGGTCGAGGAAATCCTCTACCCCGCGATGGAGGACCGCGCGCTCGACATCATGATCGGCGAAGGGCCGTCGGCGCGCTCGGTGCGGATCGACCTGCCGAAATTCACCCTCGTCGGCGCGACGACCAGACAAGGTCTGCTCACGACGCCGCTGCGCGACCGCTTCGGTATCCCGGTGCGGCTGCATTTCTATACGCATGGCGAGCTCGAGCAGGTCATCACCCGCGCCGCCAGATTGCTCGCGCTCCCCATCGCGTCGGACGGGGCGCTGGAGATTGCGAAGCGGTCGCGCGGGACGCCGCGCATCGCCGGACGGCTGCTGCGCCGCGTGCGCGATTTCGCGACGGTTGCTGGCCACAAGATCGTCGATGCGAGGGCCGCCGATGCCGCGCTCAACCGGCTCGAGGTCGATGCGCTCGGGCTCGACGCGATGGACCGCCGTTACCTCACGATGATCGCCGATATTTACCGCGGCGGGCCGGTCGGGGTCGAGACGCTCGCGGCGGGATTGTCCGAACCGCGCGATACGATCGAGGATGTGATCGAACCCTATCTGCTGCAGGTCGGCCTGATCGCGCGCACCGCGCGCGGACGCATGCTCAATGCGAGCGCGTGGAAGCATCTCGGGCTCAATCCGCCCGCAGGATCGCAGGACGGACTTTTCGATCAAGGAAAATAGGCGGATTTCTGCCGCTTTCATTCCACCAACTGGCCCCGATCTGCGACGAACCGTTCAAGAGGGGTTTGCGACGAGTCGTTGCGCCGCTATCGGTCGAAGCAATGGTAAACGCCCCGCCCCCCTTCATCCCCGGCGCTTTCGTCGGGGCTGAGCATCATTATCGGGCGCGCGTCTATTTCGAGGACACCGACCTGTCGGGCATCGTCTATCACGCAAATTACCTGCGTTATATGGAGCGCGCGCGGTCGGACATGCTGCGCATCGCGGGCATCGATCAGCGCGCGGCGATGGAGGCCGGCGAAGGCAGCTGGGCGGTCACCGACCTCACCATAAAATACCGCAGCCCCGCGCGGCTCGACGACGACCTGCTCGTCGTCAGCACCGTCGAGGCGGTGCGCGGCGCGAGCGTGATTATCGCGCAGCGCATCCTTCGCGGAACTGACACGTTATCCGGCGAGAGTTTGACCGACGGGCGGGTGACCGCCGCCTTTCTGTCGCCCGAGGGCCGGCCGCGCCGCCAGCCCGCGGGCTGGGCCGACCGATTTACCGCCATCATGAATGGAGAGAATATCCCTTGCTAGACAATATCTCGCTGGCCGCCGACGCGGCGACCTTGTCCCCCGTCGCGCTGTTCCTGCAGGCCGATATCATCGTGAAGGCGGTGATGATCGGCCTGTTGCTCGCGTCGATCTATGTCTGGGCGGTGATTTTCACCCATGGCCGCAGCGTCAACAAGTTGATGAGCGCGTCCGATCGCTTCGAGCGCGATTTCTGGCGCGCCGATAATATCGACAAATTCTTCGACAAAAATGGCAGCGAGGAATTGCCGAGCGCGAAGGTGCTCGGCGCCGGCATCAGCGAATGGCGCCGCTCGACCAAGAGCAAGAATATCGACCGCGACGGGACGCGCGAGCGCCTCGGCATCGCGATGAACAGCGCGGTCGCGGGCGAAGTCGACCGGCTGGCCGAAAAAATTAGCACCCTGGCGACCATTGGTTCAGTCTCGCCCTTCGTCGGCCTGTTTGGGACCGTGTGGGGCATCATGCGCGCGTTCACCGAGATTGCCGCACAAAATAAGAGCAGCCTCGATGTCGTCGCCCCCGGTATCGCCGAAGCGCTGTTCGCGACCGCGATCGGCCTGTTCGCCGCGATCCCCGCGGTCATCGCGTACAACGCCTTTTCGCAGCGCTTGAACCGGCTCGAATCGCGGCTCGGTCGCTTCGCCGACGGGCTGCACGCGACCTTCAGCCGCGAGCTCGAGGTCGAAGCCTGATGGCGATGACCGGACCTTCGGGCGGCATCGGCGGACGGCGCGGCCGCGGCACCCGCCGCGCGCCGATGGCGGAGATCAACGTCACCCCGCTCGTCGACGTGATGCTGGTGCTGCTGATCATCTTCATGATCACCGCGCCCCTGCTCGCCTCCGCGGTGCCGATCGATCTGCCCGAAAGCCGCGCCAAGCCTGTCGAGACCGAGGATCAGGAGCCGGTGCAGCTGTCGATCAATGCCGACGACACGCTCTATATCGGCGAAGAGGTGGTGCCCGAGGCCGAGCTTCCCGCGCGGCTCGATGCGATCGCGCGCGAGAATGACGGCCAGGACAAGCCGCGCCAGATCATGCTGCGCGCCGACAAGGGGCTCGATTACGGCCGCGTGATGCGCGTGATGGGCGAACTCAACCGCGCCGGCCTGACGCGCATTTCGCTGGTGACGACGGGTTCGGAGGGCGCAGCCGACAGCGAACCGGCGGCCGAAGCCGCGGTCACCGACGGTTCAGAAACGGGGCAATAGGCTGATCATCATGGCCGAAACACGGGCAGTGAGGGGGAATGAAGGACGCGGCGTCGCCATCGCGGTGGCGGCGCATGTCGTCATCATCGGCCTGCTCTCGGTCCAGTGGACCGCGGGCGACCGGCGTTTCGACAACCCGCCGATGGAAGTCGACCTGATCGCCGAAAGCGCGGTGCAATCGACCGCGCCGGTGATCAGCGAAACGCCCCCCGCCGCGCGGCTGGGCGAAGAAGATATGACCGACATCGCGGCGCCCGAGCCGGTGCCGACGCCGCCATTGCCCGAACCGATCGTGCGCCCAACACCCGCCCCGACGCCCAAGCAAGTCGCGCGTCCCAAGGTCGAACCCGCGAAAAAACAGCCGCCCGCGGTAAAAAAGGCGCAGCCCAAGGCCGCGCCAAAGACGCCGACCAAAAAAACGGGCGCGCAGCCGAGTGGCCGCCCAACCGGTAACCTCGACGATATTGGCCGCGAGCTGACCAAATCGCCGAGCAAGGGCGCACCGGCGTCGAAAACCGCCGCCGAGGTCCGCCGTTCGATCGATGTCAGCATCAAGTCGGCGGTCGCGCCGCGCTGGAATGGCTGCCGCATTTCGGGCGTCGATGTCGATCAGCTCAAGACCGTGGTGAAGTTCCGGCTGACCCAGTCGGGCGCGCTCGCGGGTTTCACCAGCGTCACGACGTCGGGCGAAAACGACAGCAACAAGTTCCAGGTCCAGCGGCACCAGGAGTGCGCGAAACGCGCTGTCGAACTCGCCGCCCCCTTCGATCTGCCCGAAGAAAATTACAGCTTCTGGCAGAATTACACGCTCGATTTCATCAAGAGGTAAGAGAAATGTTCCTCCGTCCGATCAGCCTCTCGCTCGCCCTGCTGCTCACCGCGGCGCCGGTCTTCGCGCAAACTCCGATCCAACCACCAGTCGTCACGCAAACCGAACCGCGCGAGACGATCGAGGGCACGCTGTCGCAGGACCGCACCGTCATCGCGATTCCTTCGCTGGCAACCGCATCGGTGCAATCCGTAGCGGGCCTCCGCACCGACAGCCTCGGCCGCCAGATCGCCGAAGTCATCGCCGCCGACCTTGAGCGCAGCGGCCTGTACGAGCCCATCGGCCCCAGCGGCATTCGCGCGATCACCCGCGCCGAGGTTCAGGCGCCGCGTTTTGCCGATTGGCAGGCGCGGGGCGCCGAAAATGTCGTCCATGGCTTTGTCGACGCCGGCTCGAACGGCAGTCTGGTGGTGGGATGCTATCTCTATGACACCGCGCTCGGCAGCGAGCTTGTCCGCAAGGGGTTCGAAATCCAGCCCGCCGACTGGCGCCGCGCCGCGCATAAATGCGCCGACGCCATCTATTCGCGCCTGTCGGGCGAGTCGCCCTTCTTCGACAGCCGCGTCGCCTACATCGCCGAGAGCGGCCCCAAGGGGAACCGCATCAAGCGCCTCGCGATCATGGATTCGGACGGCGGCAACCACCGCTTCATCACCAACGGCCAGGCGCTCGCGCTGAGCCCGCGTTTCTCGCCCGATTACAAGAAAATCGTCTATGTCAGCTATTTGAACAACCGCGTCCGCGTCTTCATCTACGACGTGGCGAACGGCTCGCAGAAACTGGTGACCGAAAGCAGCAACGCGACCTTCGCGCCGCGCTGGTCGCCCGACGGCAGCCAGATTCTCTATTCGATGGCGGTCGGCGGCAACACTGACATCTATCGCATCTCGGCGAACGGCGGCACCCCGGTGCGGCTGACCAGCACGCCGGGCATCGATGTCGGCGGCAGCTTTTCCCCCGACGGCAGGAAGATCGTGTTCGAAAGCGACCGGTCGGGCGCCCAGCAAATCTATACGATGAACATCGACGGGTCCGACCAGCGCCGGATCAGCTTTGGCGGCGGCCGCGCCGCCACCCCCGAATGGTCGCCGCGCGGCGACCTGATCGCCTTCACCCGCATGGGCGGCGGCGAGTTCCGTATCGGGGTGATGACGCCCTCGGGCGGCGGCACGCGGATGCTGACCAACAGCTGGCAGGACGAGGCGCCGACCTGGTCGCCGAACGGCCGCGTCATCCAGTTCTTCCGCACCACCGCGGGACGCGAAGGCAAATCGAGCCTGTGGCAAGTCGACCTGACCGGCGTGAACCTGCGCCGCCTGCCGACCCCGCAGGACGGATCGGACCCCAGCTGGGGCCCGGTTCTGCCCTGAGGAAACCGGAACCAAAATGCCCCATTTGGGTTCCAATAGCGCGTCCTGAATGGGTATATTCGCCCGCTCGAACAAAATTCCCAACAACAACAAGAGGACAGAAGACATGACGATACGGAAAAGCACCGCGATGATCGCGGCGATCACCATGCTTGCTGTTGGCGCCTGCGCGAAAAAGGCTCCTGACACGCTCCCCCCCGCTCCCGAAGGCACCGGAACCGACACCGGCGCCGGAACCGGCACCGGCGTCGTCCCCGGATCGCAGGAAGATTTCGTCGCCAACGTGTCGGGCGATCGCATCTTCTTTGGTTTCGACCAGTATAATGTCGACGCCGAAGACCAGGCGACGCTGCAGAGCCAGTCGCAGTGGCTGCAGCGCAACCCCGCGGTGCGCGTCACGCTCGAAGGCCATGCCGACGAACGCGGCACGCGCGATTACAACATCGCGCTCGGCGAACGCCGCGCCAATGCCGCGAAAAACTATCTCGCGTCGCTCGGCGTCGACCCGTCGCGGATCAACGTCATCAGCTATGGCAAGGAACGTCCCGCCGCGATGGGATCGAACGAGGAAGCCTGGGCGCAGAACCGCCGCGCGGTGACCGTCGTTATCGGCCGGTAAGAAGCGGCCAGAACGGCACCGCGGCGAAAGCGGCGGTGCAGGCAAAAACACCGAAGGGGACCCGCCGCTGGGCAAGCGGCTGGTCCCCTTTGCTGTGGGTGCCAAGCGCCCACAGCAGCCCGCCAAGGCTCGCGAGCAGCAGCACCAGCGGCAGCGCCTGCCAGCCGAGCCAGGCACCGATCGCGGCGACAAGCTTGGGATCGCCGCCGCCCATGCCGTCGCCGCCCCGCGCGCGACGATAGGCCCAGGCGACCAGCGCGAGCAGCAATCCCCCCGCAAGCGCCCCGATCCAGCGGTCGAGCAGCGTGGCGCCGAGCATCGGACCGGCAAGCAGCAGGCCGGCGATGGCGAGCAGGGCATTGAGACGGTCGGGGAGCCAGAAGTGGCGGGCATCGAGCAGCGCCAGCGGCAGCAGGAGCCAGCCGAACAGCGCCCAGAGCCACCCGGCGGTTTCGGGCAGGAGCGCGAGCGCGATGCCGCCGATCAGCGCGGCGCCCAGCTCGACGCGGCTGTGAAAAGGGTCGATCCGCGCGCCGCAGCGGCGACAGCGGCCGCGCGACCATAAAGCCGACAACAACGGTATGAGATCGGGAGGGCCGAGCGGCCGCCGACAGCCATCGCATTCGGAGCGCCCGAGCACGGAGCGTCCTTCGGGCCAGCGTAGTACCAGCGTCGCAATGAAGCTGCCGAGGACCAGCCCGATCAGCGCGGCAAGAGCGACGCCCATGCCAAAGGGCAAGGCATCGAGGATGGGCATTTCAGAAGCGGCCCGAGGTCGCCAGCACGAACCCGCCGGTCCCGGCCTTGAAACCCAGCGCCGCGAGCGCCGCCGCCATCGCTGGGTCGCGGTCGACATTGATCGCGAAGTTCGCGCGATAGGCGCCGCTGCCGTCGAACGACAGCGTCAGCCGCTCCATACCCGACTGGCTGGCCAGCGCCGCCTGCGCGCGCCCCTTCACGCACGCGAGCGGACCCGCAAGGCCGCGCGACAGGTCGAGGCCCGCGATCGGCGCGGTGACCGCGAGCTGGATCCGCCCGGCTGCCTCGGCGCATTTTCCAGCACCATCGAAACGCACGGTGGCACCTTCGAACCGGATCGTGTCGACGGGGATCATGCCGAGCCCGCCCGACATCATGGTCGTACCGCTGACATCGGCGACGCCGCGCGGATTGCTGCCGTAGAGACGGCCGGCCAGCGCGCCGAGCCGCTCGTCGGCACGCGAAAAAGCGAGTTCAACGCCCCCGCCGAGCAGCGCGAGCGGCGACAGGCTGGCGCGCACCGTGCCGAGCGGCAACGCCCCGAGCCGTGCCTCGACGAGCTCGCCCGACCAGACCGACCCGCGAATCTCGCGCGCGGTGACGCCCGCGTCGGTCGCGCCCGACCAGGCGAGCGCGAGCCGCATCGGGAAGGTCGCAATGACGAGGATCAGCGCGAACAGCAGCGCCGCGATACCCCAACGTCGCCGTGCGCTCATTGGCCGCCCTTCCTGAGTTCGGCGGTAACGCCCACGGTGCCGTCGGCGGCCGGCGTGATCGTCAACTGATCGACGACGAAGCCCTGCCCTTCGAGCGAAGCGAGCCAGTCAGTCAGCACCGTCGCGCGCGCGGTGGCGATGGCGATCGTCGCCTGCCCCTGCCCCCGCGCCTCGTTGCGGTCGAGCGTCAGCCCGATCTCGCCCGCCGATTGCGCGAGATATTGGTCGATCGCGACCGCATCGACCGTCGCAGCGACCGACCTCGCCGGACGCTGCGCGAGCAATTGCACCTTTGCCGCCACCCGGCCTTCGCGCTCGATCGCGGCGCGATGCTGGCTTTCGAGATCAATGAACGCCGCGACGGCCGGACGGCCGAGACCCCACAGGATGACGCCCAGCGCCAGCCCGCCGGCTATACCGACGAGCCAGCGTTCGCGTAACGACAGGGCTAGCCACCAGTTTTGCAATCTCTCGGTCATGGCACCGCCCGGATCGTGATATTCGCCATTTGCTGGCCATCGCTGCCCGCCATCGGCTGGGCGGTGATGCGATAGCCGCGCGCCTGCAGCGCGAGCAGCACCTTGTTGATGTCCTCGACGCGCGGCGCGGCGAGCGTCGTCGTCAGCGTCCCGTCGGTGCGGTGCGACAGCGTCTTGAGCGACACGCCGGGCACATCGCCCATCGCATCGTAAAGCGCCGACGCCGGGACCGAGAAAGCCAGCGGCCCGCCGCCCGCCGCCGCAAGGCGGCGGTCGAGTTCGGCTTCGGCCGCCGCGGCATCGGTCGCGGTCACCCCGGCCTTTTTTGCCATCGCGACGACGGCATCATCGGCACGGGCACTGTCGGACGTCAGCCGCAGCGCATAGACGATCGGGATCAACAGGCTGACGACAACAAGCGCAATGGCGAGGCGCTTCGCCAGCCGCAGCATCGCGGGATCGACCGACCAGCTGCGCTTGGGTTTCCATCCCCCGCTGAGCAGGTCGAGCGGCGGGACGGAAAGCGTCAGCAGCAACGCCTCGCGCATCCGGTCGGCATCGAGCGGCGCGATTGTGCGGCCACCCGCGATCAGCGGATCGAGCTCGGGGTCGGAGACATAGGCATGATCGGCGGCGCGGACGATCTGCTCGCCCCCTACATCGGCCTTCCACAGCGTATCGGGTTCGGGCGGCGGCACCGCGGCGGCGGCGGGAACGATCGCCACAGGCGCAAGGTCGCGGGCTTTCAGCCAATCGGTCCACGCGGTCATCGCAGCGTGCGTCGTCACCGCGACGGGAACCGCCTGCCCCGTCTCCGCCGGTTGCCCCGCGACGATATGAAGCAATGCCGCATCGCCCAGGCTGGCCTTCAGCGTGTCGATGCGCGCCGCAGCGGCGGCCTGCGCCGGAGCGGCGTCGGGATAATGAAGCCAGCGCAGCGGCACGTCGGCGGCAGGCGCCACCGCAATCAGCCGATCGTCGGGACCGTCATCCCGCGGCTTTTCCCATGCGTCGACCCAGCCATCGTCCTGCCCCGAATCGACGATCACGCCATCGTCGACACGCAGCCACGCGGGCGGGGGCGCATTCTCATCGCCAAGCACCGCCACGGGGGGCAGCCAGAGAACCAGCGTGCGCGGCATCTCAGTCGGTCTCGCCCCAGTCGCGGCGGACGATCGAGGGCGACGCCATGCCGGCGGATGGTGCCCCGCCATTGGCGTCGATGAGCGAAACTGCCGTCAAAAACCCGTCCCCCATCGTCACATTCGTCGTCAGCGTCAGCCAGCGGCTGGTCACCCCCGCCTGCTCGGCGACGTCGGTCGGCGGATCGAACCGTTCGAGCGGACCTGCCTCCCAGAATCGTACGCTGCTGCCATAGCCGCCAGCGGGCCGCGCCGCTAGCGCCGCCCGCGCATCGGCGATGCCGATTTCGCCGGGCAACAGCATCGCCACCAGTGGCGCCTGTCCGGGTGCCAGCGTGTTGACGTTGAGCCGCACGGGCTCGGCGACCGGCAACACACAAATCCAGGGCTTGAGGCGCGCGTAGATTTTTGGGCTGACGCCGCGCACGGCGCGCAATTCGCTAATATCGGCCATCTTGCGGTTCGCGGGCAGATAGGCGCCAGGCATCGACCGATAGGCATTGTCTTCCGCTCCCAGCGGGCCCTCATTGCTGTCGCTATCGATCCAGTCGGCCGCCGCGCCGGCAATCGCCTGCGCCTGCCCCGGATCGATCCCGAGCAAGGTCATCAGTTCACCGAACTGACGCATCGAGCCCGACCGCTGGCTGAACCGCCCCGGCACGGTTTCGGCAACGAGGCTGTTGAGGTTGAAGCAATTGTTCGCGTCGGCAAGCTTTGCCCGCCCCTCGCCCCCGGGCAGCGGCAGGACAAAATCGCGCCCCAGCCAATCACCCGCCAGCGTCAGCTTGGCGGGATCGCGCCCGACAAGGTCGGCGACGCGCCGCAGCGCAATCTGTTCGGCGGCGAAGGCGTAAGCGCGGCCCTGATCGACCGTCGCCGCACTCCCCGCGATGCGGGTCGCGAGCGTCAGCCGGTCGAGCGCGGTCGCCGCGATCACCGCCATCACCGCGACCAGGAGCAATACGGTGAGCAGCGCCGCGCCGCGTTCATCCTTTGCGCCGGGGGTCATGGTGCTGGCACCCCTGCAACGGGCGGCGGCGGCGGCAAGGTCGGCGCGGTGAGGAACAGCATCGTCAGCGCCTCGCGTCCCGTGCGTGTCATTCGCACCTCGACCGCGCGCGGCAGGCGGTCGCCGGGTTCGGACGTCCAGCTCTCGCCCCAATTGCCCCTCTCGTCGCGATAACGCACCGCGACGCCGGCAACCTCGCCGATCAGCCGGTCGCCCGCACCGAGTGCGGTGCCGTCGAGCATCGGCTGCGTCGCGCGCCGCCACTCGCGCCCAACAAGGGCATAGGCGACGCGTTCGACATTCGGGCGCGGGCTGCCGTCGAGCGAACCCGCGCCGCCGTGGACGAACGCAAAGCCGTTCGAGGATCCGACGAACGCTGGCACCGCCTCGCCCGCTGACCCGCGCGTCGGGCGCTGGACCGCTTGGGCCAGATCGTTCGCCATCACGGCGCGAAGGCGGTTGATACCGCCCATTGCCTTCAGCCGTTCCTGCACCGCGTCCTGCGTATCGACGCTGCTGCGCAGCAAGCCGACACCCATCGCCGCGATCACGGCAAAGATCGAAAGCGCGACGAGCATTTCGACGAGGGTGAAGCCGCGCTCGCGGTTAGAAAGATGTTCCCCGGCGAAAGCCGGGGCCCAGAGTGTATCAAACCAACGTCGCGCACGCACGCGCAGGACCCCGGTTTTCGCCGGGGAACACTTCAGGATGAAAGATAGCCGCCTCATCGCGACGGCCGGATGATCGTCAGCGCCGCCTGCCCGCGCCCGGCTTCGGGGCGGACGATCAGGTCGATACGCAGCAGCGCGTCGTCGGCGGTTTTCGCGACACGCTGTTCGATGCGCCAGTTCCGCCCGGCATTGGCGACGCCAACGGCGCTGTTGCCGATCGTCGGCGGCGCCGGATCGGTCCATAATTCGACCGCGCGGTTCTGCGCGACGATCCCCGCCATCGTGCTTTCGTCGAGGTCGCCGGCGGTACGCACCGCATAGGCATCGAGGCGCACAAGCGCCAGCGCGGCGATGCTAATCACGCTGAGCGCCACCAGCATTTCGAGCAGGGTGAAACCGCGATCATCGGCACTTGATCGCGCCCCGGCGAAAGGCGTTCGGAGGCACGTGACTCCGAACGCGGCCCAGAGCGGTACGGTGCTGCGTTTGACACCATGGACCCCGGCTTTCGCCGGGGAACGGGTTTGTCGCTCACGGACCACGGCTGACCTCCCCCGTCGCCGAGACGCGCACGACCTCGCGCGCGTCGCCGCCGACAAGCACCACCGCCTGCGGCGTCGGACTGGTGCCGACACGATCGAACAGCACACGCACCGCGCCCTGCCCGTCACCGGCAACGAAGCGCACGTCCGAAGGCCAGTTGCGTTGTTCAAACGCACGGCCGGGCAGCGGCTGCCATTCGCCCGAAATCCGCCGTTCGAACCCATAGCCCGAGGGTGCGAAGTTGACCGAAACGCTGCGCCCCTCGATCACCGCGACATCGCGCGCGGCGGCGAGGCGCGCGGCGAGGCGGTCGGCCTCGCTGCGCACGGTGCGTTCCTCGCCGGGAATGGTCAGCACGACGGCCGTCGCGGCGAGCGCCATGATCGCGAGCACGACCATCAGTTCGACAAGGGTAAAGCCGCCTTGCCCGCGACGCACGCGCGTCTCAGCTTTCGCTGCGAATATCCGCATTGTCGTCGGTCCCGCCGGGGGCACCGTCGGCACCGAGCGACCAGACGTCGAACGCCTTCCCGTTCGGCCCCGGCGCCTGATAATTATAGGGGCGGCCCCACGGATCGGCGGGCAGCTTCTTGATATAGCCGCCGCGGCGATAGCGTTCGGGCTGTGCCAGTGCGGGCGGCGGCGAGCTGAGGGCGTTGAGTCCGTCGGTCGATGCCGGATAGGTCAGATTGTCGAGACGATATTGTTCAAGCGCGGTTTCGAGCGTCGCGATATCGGCCCTCGCCTTGGTCACCATCGCGCGGTCCTGGCTGGGCAGAACGTTGATCATCACCACGGTGGCGAGCAGCCCGATGATGAAGATCACGACCATCAATTCGGTCAGCGTGAAGCCGCGTTCGCCCTTCTTGCGGCGCCGGTGAACCGGCGGACGCGCGGGGTCGAGCATCAGGCGAATGAAAAGCTGCATCAGGGACATCTATTATAGACCTGCAAGGTTCTGCAACTGAAGGATCGGAAGCAGGATGGCGAGGATGATAAGGGCAACGCATGACCCCATAACGACAATTATGACAGGCTCGAGTAACGCCATCGACGCCGCCGTGAAGCGGTCGAACTCGCGCTCGAGATAGTCGGCGGCGCGCTCCAGCATCTGCTCGAGCCGCCCCGCGCTTTCGCCGCTGGCGGTCATGTAAACGAGCAGCGGCGGAAAGACCCCGGCGTCGCGCAGCGCCGCCGACAGGCTGCCGCCCGCGCGCACCTGGTCGACGATCGTCGCGGTCGCGCCCGCGAGCGCGGCGTTGCGGATCGTCGGGAGGGTCAAGCGGAGCCCGTCGACGAGCGGCAGGCGGCTCGACACCATCGTCGACAGCGTGCGCGCGAACCGTGCCGCGTAAAGATCGCGGAGCAGGCGGCCGAAGAGCGGCAGGCGGAGCAGGCGCGCATCGACACGCGCCTTGAACGCCGGGCGGCGCATCGCGGTCATCCATCCGAAGCTCGCCGCGGCGATCAGCAGCGCGATCAGCCACCACCAGTTGGCAGCGAAGCTGGAGATCGCGATCACCGCGCGGGTCAGGAAGGGCAGTTGCTGGCCGACGTCGGTGAATTGTTCGACGACGCGCGGAACGACGAAGATCATCAGCGCCGCAACGACACCGATCGCGACGATCGCAAGTACGATCGGGTAAGCGAGCGCCGCAATCAGCTTGCCGCGCACCTCGGCCTGGCGTTCGAGCAGGTCGGCGAGGCGCGCGAGGATGGTCGTCAGGCTGCCCGTCGTTTCGCCCGCCGCGACCATCGCGCGATAGAGCGGCGGGAAACTTCCCGGCTGGCGCGCCATCGCGTCGGCAAGCCGGCGCCCTTCGAGCAGCCCGGCGTGGACGTCGCCGATGACATTCCGCGCGCTTTCGGCCTCGCTCTGGCGCGTGAGCGTGCGCAGCGCCTCTTCGAGCGGCGCGACTTCGGCCAGCGTCGCGAGCTGGCGGGTAAAGAGCGCCAGTTCCTTGCTGTTCAAACGGGCGCGGCGGAACGCCAAGAGTGAGCGCCCCGACGAAGGACGCGTTCCCGCGGCTTCGACCGCGACAATATGGAACTTCCGCCGCACCAGGTCGGCGCGCGCCGCATCGTCGTTGGCGGCGGTCAGCCGTCCCTTGCGCTCGCGGCCCTGGGGATCGATCGCCACATAGCGATAATCAGGCATCGACATCCTCGCGCCGCGCGATGCGGATCGCCTCTTCGGCGGTCGTCAGCCCCTTCGCCACCATCGTCCGCGCCGCCGAAGCGAGCGTCGGCGATTTCAGAAAGGCGTGGCGCGTGATCATCGCCTCGTCGCCGCCATTATAGATGTAGCGGCGCACGGTCTCGTCGACCTTGATCGCCTCGAACACCCCGATGCGGCCCTTGTAGCCGCTGCCGCTACAATGCTCGCAGCCCTTCGGGCGCCAGATGACCGTCCCGATGTCGAGCCCGAGCATCGCGGCGACGCCGTTGTCGGCCTGCACCGGTTCGCGGCAATGGTCGCAGAGCTTGCGGACGAGCCGCTGCGCGATGACGGCACGGAGGGTCGAGGCGAGCAGGAAGGGTTCGACCTTCAAATCTTTCAGGCGCGTGATCGCTCCCACCGCGTCGTTGGTGTGCACCGTCGAGAGCACGAGATGCCCCGTCAGCGACGCCTGTACCGCGATGTCGGCGGTTTCGCGGTCGCGGATTTCGCCGACCATCACGACGTCGGGATCCTGGCGCAGGATCGCGCGAAGGCCCGCGGCGAAATCGAGCCCGACCTTGCTGTTCACCTGCGTCTGGCCGACGCCATCGACGGCATATTCGACCGGATCCTCGACGGTCAGGATATTGCGCTGGCCGTCGTTGAGTTGCTTCAGCGCCGCATAAAGCGTCGTCGTCTTGCCCGACCCGGTCGGGCCGGTGACGAGGATGATGCCGTTGGGTTCGGCGAGCGCCTCGCGCAAAATCTGGTCGGCGGCGCCCGTCAGGCCGAGGACGTCGAAGTCGATCCCCGCCGCATCCTTGTCGAGGATACGCATCACGACGCGCTCGCCGGCGCGGCTGGGAAGCGTCGAGACGCGGACGTCGACCGCTTTCCCCGCGAGCGTCAGCCCGATGCGGCCGTCCTGCGGCACGCGGCGTTCGGCGATGTCGAGGCGCGCCATCACCTTGATGCGGCTGACGACGACGGGCGCGACATGCGGCGGCATGCGCAGATGCTCGCGGAGCACGCCGTCGGTCCGCATCCGCACGACGAGCCCGCTTTCATAGGGCTCGATATGGATGTCGCTGACCCCCTGCCGCACCGCTTCGGCGATGATCGCGTTGATCAGGCGGATCGCGGGGGCATCGTCGGCGCTGTCGAGCAGGTCCTCGGCGCTCGGCAGGCTGAAGTCGATGTCGCTGCCGTCGAGCGAGCCCGCCATCGCGGCGGCCGAGCTGTCGACGGCATAATGGTCCGACAGCAGCCGGTCGAAATCGGCGACGCTCGCGGTCACGACGCGCAGCGGCTGCGAAAGATAGCGCTTCACCTCGATCAGCACCGCGGGGTCGGCGCCCTCGCGCAAGGTCGCGAGCCACGCACCGCCCTCACCCTGTGCGATCACGACGCCATGCGCGCGCGCAAAGCCATAGGGAATATCGACCGGCGCCGGGGGCGGCGCAGCGGTCGGTTCGCCGTCGCTCACGGCAAGTCTCCCTCGGGCGGTGGGGCCGGCGCGTTCAACACCGACGGCGGCACGTCGGTCGGCGCGACCGTGCCGTCGGCGCCGCGCAGCGCGGGGAGGTTCACCGGCCCGACGGTCACATCGGCGGCGGTGGGCGGCGTCGGGACAGGCGGAACGGCGCCCAGATAATCGCGCACCAGCGTGTCGATCGCGGGCTCGACGTCGGGATTCCGCTGAAGCTGGAAGTCGCGGATATAGCCGTAGCGGCGCGCGGTGAGCGCGGCGTTATCCTCACGGTTACGGAGGATCGTCGGGCGAATGAAGACCATGAGGTTGGTTTTCGACCGCGTGCGGCTGCGCGACTTGAACAGCTCACCGAGCAGCGGAATATCGCTGAGCAGCGGGATGCGCTCGATCGTCCGGCGTTCGTCGTCGTTGAGCAGGCCGCCGATCGCAAGGATTTCGCCGTCGTCGACGGTCAGCACCGTTTCGAACGAGCGCTTGTTCAAAATGAGGTCGCTGTTGCGCGACGAGACGGGGCCCGCAACGCTCGACACTTCCTGGCGCAGGAACATCTTCACTTCGCCCGCGCCATTGACCTGCGGGGTCACTTCGAGCTTGATCCCGACCTCTTCGCGCTGGACGGTGCGGAAGGCGTTTTCGAAATTGTCGCCCAGCTTTTCCCCGGTTGTGATCGGAACGTCCTGCCCGACCAGGAATTTCGCCGCCTGATTGTCGAGCGTGACGATATGCGGGGTCGCGAGCAGGTTCGATGTCGTATCCGACTTCACCGCGTTGATGATCGCGCCGAAGATCGTGTTCTTGCCGATGTCGCCCGCGAAACCGGCGAAACCGCCGGTCGCCGCGAGCAACGATGCCGCGGCCGCTTCCTGCAGGCTGTTGCCGAGCGCGCTCGACGTCTGGGTGACGACGGTGGTGCCGTCGACCGTGGTCGTTTCCTGCTGCAGCTGGGTCGAGGCATAGGCCCCGCCGAGCGTCAATATGTTCGGCGACGCATTGCTGTAACTCGTTGCGACGAAAGGGATATTCTTGCCGCCGAGCAGGAACTGGACGCCGAGCCGCTTTGCCGCATCGTCGCCGATCTCGACGACGATCGCCTCGACCAGCACCTGTTGCCGGCGGCTGTCGAGCTGGCGGATCAGTTCGCCGAGCATGCGCTGGACTTCGCTATTGGCGGCGACGATGATCGCGTTGGCGCCTTCGTAGCGCGTGACGATGGCGGGACCGCGGGTCGAAATGCTGCCGCTCCCGCCGCCGCCCGTCGAAACCGCTGTGGTGGCCGCGGGCGCAGACGCCGATGCGCCATTGCCGCCCGACGACGACGACGCCGAAGCGGGCGGCAGTCCCGCCTTCTGCGCGGGATCGCTGCCCCCGCCGATCAGCTGCTGTATCGTCGGCAGCAGCGTTTCGGCATTCGCATGCTCGAGCCAATAAACGCGCAATTCGGTGCCGCCCGCCGCCTTCGCGTCGAGATCGTTCGCCATCTGGACGAAGCGCGCGACGAGCGCCTGGTCGCCGCGCAGGGCAATCGCGTTGCTGCTGTCGATCGGCACGATCGCGACGGGCGCCCGCGCACCTTCCCCCGCCGCCGGGACGAGCGCTTGCAAGGCGGCGGCGATTTCGCGCGCGCCGGCATTTTTCAGGGTCACGATCTGGCTGGTCGAGCTGTCGCGGTCGATGCTCGACGCAAGCGCGCGGATGCGGCGGATATTGTCGGCAAAATCGGCGACGACCAGGCTGTTGGCGTTACGGTTCGCGGTCAGCGATCCTTGCGGGCTGACCAGCGGGCGCAGCGTTTCGACCGCCGCGACCGCGTCGATGTGGCGCAGGCGGATGATTTCGGTGACGAACTGGTTCTGCGCCGCGCGGTCGCTGCCGATCCGGCCGGGCTGCGACGCCGCGCCGTCGATCGGCTGGACGCGATAGCTGCCGTTCGGGCCGGGCACCGCGACAAGGCCGTTCGAGCGCAAGGTCGAAAGGAAAATCTCGAAATATTCGCTACGCGACAGCGGGCGGTCGGTGACCACCGACACCTTGCCGTTGACGCGGCCGTCGATGACGAAAGTGCGGCCGGTGATCCGCGCCGCATCCTGGATGAAGGCACGAATATCGGCGTCGCGGACGTTGAGCGTATATTGCGCAGATACCACGGTCGGCGTGGCCGAAATCAGCGCCGCGGCAAGCATCAGGGAGAGTTTCAGGCGCATAAACCTCTAAGACTTTGACAGGAAGATGGCGACGGGAACGACGCTGGCGCCGCGTTCGACTTCGAGCGACAGGCGGGCGCCCGGCGCAATCTGGTTGGCCAGCCCGGCGGCATCGCTCGCCGAACCGATCGGACGGCCGTTGACCGAGCGGATGACATCGCCCGGACGGAGTCCCGCGGCACGGAATGTCGCGCCGTCGCCCTGCGGCTGGACCACAAGCCCCGTGACGCGGCCGTTTTCGGTGCGCGGCGCAAAGCCGACACCGGCCTTCAGCGTCGCCGACGACATCTCGCCGCTGGCGTTGCTGCTGGCCGCAGCGGGCGATCCAATTTCGGGCGTGGGAGCCGGCAGCGGGGTCGCCGGGTTCGCGGGCGCCGCGTCGCCGCTCTGGTCGAGGAACAGGCTTTCGCGCGCACCGCCGCGGTCGAGCAGCACATGATCGAACGCGACCCCGACCAGCTTCACGCCGGGTGCGATCTCGTCGCCGACGGCATAGCTGTTCTGTATCCCGTCCTCGCCGGCGATGATCGCCGAGCCGCCGCCGGTCGCTTCGTTGATGTTGATACCAAAGAGCGTGAGGCCGAGCGCGGTGACGGTCGCCGATGCCGGGCCCTGTGCGTTGCTGCGGAAAAAGGGATCGAAACTGGTGAAGAGCGCGCGCCGTTCGGCGGGCGACGCAATGACCGCCGCCTGCGGCTGCCACGCGCCGAGCGGCGACAGCGGGGTGAGGATGGTCCACAGCAGGCGAACGAGCTGCCAGACGAGCAGCGCGCCGAGCAGGCCGACGAGCAGCTGCGGTGCGATCTCGCGCGGCGAGCGCTTGGCCGTCCGCAACCAGGCGGGCAAACCGCGCGGCAGCCGAACGGCCGATCCGGACATCAGCGTCGCCATGAAATTGTCCCTGTCCCCCCGAGGCTGAAGTTGCCGTCGCGAATCGCCTAGGGGCGATTGGTGACAATCAGTTGACCGGAAGATTACAGTTTTTTGACGGTCGGGCGAGTCCGCTGAGACCGCCCGAAGCGATCCTCCCTGTCGCGAAGCGATGGGGAGGTGGCAGCGCCGGAGGGACTGACGGAGGGGTCTTTGGCGCTGCTGGCCCCTCCGCCACTCGCCTCGCGAGCGGTCCCCCTCCCCATGCCTTCGGCACGGGGAGGATATAGACGTCAAAACTTCAGCGACGCGCTGAGCGAGAAGGTGCGGCCGAGCTTGTACCGGTTGAGGAAGATGCGGTTATCCCCGGACGTCTGCACTTCCTCGTAATTGCGGCCGGTCAGGTTGCGCGCCTCGAACTTCAGCTCGATTTCCTTGTCCAGCAGCGTGACGCCCTGCCGCGCGACGAAATCGACCGAGATGCCGGGCTTTTCGCGAATGTCGGGCTGGCCCGACGGACCGCGGCTGGTGACGCGCGGGCTGGCATAGGTGATGAGCAAGGTCTGCTGCGACAGCCTGTCCTGATCCTCGAGCCCGATCTGGAAATTGACCAGATGGTCCGACTGGCCGGTCAGCGGCGAACCGTCGAAGAAGAAGTTGCGCGCATCCTGCACCACGCCATTGATCACCGTGGTGTCGCCCGCGCCGACCTGAATTTCCGACTTGGTGAAGGTGTAGTTGCCGATCAGCACCAGGCGGCGGCTCGCCCAGAAGGCCGATTCCGACAGCGTGTCGAGCGCGAAATATTTCTGAACCTCGATCTCGCCACCGTAAAGCAACGCCTTGGGCGCATTGGCGAAGCTGGTGTTGGCGATCGAATCGGTGCTGAGCGAGGTATAGGCCTCGATCGGGTTCTCGATCTTCTTGAAGAAACCCGCCGCGGTCAGACGCTGGTCCTTGGCGAAATACCACTCATAGCGAAGTTCGGCGTTCCACAGCTCGCTGTCGGTCAGCGACGGGTTGCCGCGGAACTGACGGTTCGATTCGGGATCCTGATAGATTTGCGCGATAAGTTCGCGGAACTGCGGCCGGGCGATCGTATTCGATGCGTTGAGGCGCAGCTGCATATCGGGCGCCACTTCCCAGGTCAGCGTAACGGCGGGCAGCCAATAGTCATTCTTGAGATTGGTTGCGGTGATCGCGCTTCCGCCCGTGCCGAACAGGTCGATCGGCACGACGGTCTGCTTGCCATCCTCATAGCGCACGCCGACATTGACGTTCATGCCCGGCACGATCTCGGCCTGAAGCTGCGCATATCCGGCGTGGGTGGTCAGCCCGGCGTCGAAGGCGGCGGTGCCGTCCTGCGCCGACGTTTCGACCAGCGTGATATTATAGAGCTGGATCGACGCGTCGGAGAGCAGATAGTCGGGGCGCAGCTGCGTCACCGGCACCGGCAGACCCGAAGCGCGGAACTGGAAGGCGCGGCGCACCGCCGTGCGGGTCGTGTCCGTATAGGCGTAACCCACCGTCGCGGTAATCTGCGGGGCAAGCTCGTACGACAGGTCGACGCCGCCCGACCACAAATCCTCGTTCAGATCCGAGAAGGCGATCGTCGCGTCGCCGCGGTTGCCGCCCAGGTCGTTGACGAACTTGTTGCCGGTGGGATCCTGCGCGACGGGCAGGTTGGTGCGGACATAGGTGAAGCCGCGCTCATAGGGCGCCTCGCGCTGCGAGTTGGCATAGGCGCCGCGCAGATCGACCTTCAGCTCGTCGAAGTGGAATTCGCCGACGAACTGCGTGTTGATCAGCTGCCGCTCGTACCAGGCGGTGTCCTGCTTCATGATGTCGCGGCCGACCTGGTTCGCATCGGTGCCGAGCCCGAGGCGCGCCTGCTTCAGCGTGTCGCGGATAAAAAGATTGGTCCAGCGCAGCTTGTGCTCGCCGATTTCGAGGCCGAGACCCAGCAGGGCGTTCACGACGATCCGATTGTCGGTGATGACGCGGTTGTAGCTTGTCTGTGGATCGCCCGACAGATCCTGGTTGAGCGACGTCTGTTGCAACGTGTCGCGCGTGCGCCACTTGTTGCTGATGCCCGCCGTTGCGATGATGCCCAGCTCGCCGTCGGCGATGGGGATCGTCGTGCCGCCGGTGATGCCCGCCGACCAGTTGACCGGGATGTGGTTGTTCTGTTGCAGCAGCGTCGTATCGCTGTTGAGAAGTTCCATCTGGATCAGTTCCAGATCGTCCTGGGAGAAATCAGCACCTTCAAGGATCGGCTTGCCGCTGGCGAACGCGGCCTTCAAAAGCGACGGAACGTTGCGGCTGCCGTCGTCGAAGCCCGTCCCGTCGGTGTCGCTGCCATAATAGGTATAGCCAAGCTCGTTCGTCGTCTCGCTGTCCCAGCCGATCCCGCCGCTGAAGGTCAGGAAGGGTTCGCGCGGGGTCGACTTGGTGGTGAGGTTGATCACGCCGCCGCCGAATTCGCCGGGGAAGTTCACCGAATAGCTTTTCTGGACGAGCGTCGAATCGATGACGTTCGAGGGGAAGATGTCGAGCGGGACGACGCGCTTCAGCGGTTCGGGGCTCGGCAGCGGCGAGCCGTTGAGCAAGGCGAGCGAATAACGGTCGCCGAGGCCGCGGACATAGACGAAGCCGCCGCCGACGACCGAAAGGCCGGTGACGCGCTGGAGCGAACCCGAAATATCGCCCTCGCCGGTGCGCGCGATGTCCGCCGACGACAGCACCGACACCACTTCGGGCGTCGCGCGGACGATGTTGGGGGTATAGCGGCCGGTGACGACGATTTCCTGTTCGGCGCCGCCGGGGATCGAAACATCGCCTTCCTCGTCCGCCGGCGCCGCTTCTTCGGCAGGCGTTTCTTCGGCAGGCGCCGGCGCGTCGGCGGCGGGTTCGCTAGCGGCGTCCTGCGCGAGCGCCGCGGGCGCAACGAGGGCCGAGCTGAGGAGGAGCAGGCTGGCGAAAATCGGCCGCTTGGTCATGTGGAATGTCCCCAAGAAAATGTAGGAAGGGAGCGGGCCAGCCCGTCAGGCGTGCCCGCTCCCCAAATTGGATCGCGAGCGATCAGGTCGTCGGGATGGCGCTGCAGGCGCGGCTCGACGTACCGAAGTTTGCGGTCGTCGAGTTACAGGTCCAGCCCTGATACCAGGTGTCATTGGCGTCGCGGACGGCGCCGACATAAGCGGTGGTGTCGAAGAAGGCGTTCAGCGTCTTCGCATCGAACGGCGCGAAGGCCGTCTCGGTCGCGCCGTTGACGAACAGGTTCGTCAGCGACGGCGTATAGGCGGTGCGGTTGTTCGTGCCGCCATCGAAGATCGCCTGCACCTGCGCATCGGTCACGCCGTTCGTGCCGCGGAACGGTGAAGCGTTGCACTGCATCGACACCGAACGGAACACCGGCGGGCCCTGCTCATCAGCCGCCGCGCCCGCGGCCTGCACCGTCGTCGCGCTGTTGAAGCCGAGGCAGCGGAAGCCCGGCGCCACGATCAGGCCGTTGGCGAAGGTATAGTCGGCACCGCCGCGCACCAGGATCGACACGCCGTTGCCCGCCGCGTTGTTGCGATGGATGTAGGTGAAGTTCGAGATCGCGACGCGCTGACGCGGCGACGCGTCTTCGTTGCCGTTCGAGTCGATTTCCATCATCGAGTCGCCGACCGCGCCGCCTTCGCGCTGCACGCCGATGACGTACTGGATGTTACCCTGGTAACCGACGTCGGTGTCGAGACCGTCGTCTTCGGCGCCGGTGATGACCAGATGCTTCATGTTGACGCGGCCGCCGAACACTTCGATGCCGTCGTCCGAGCTGTTGTGGATCTGGATATGGTCGAGCTGGGTGCCCGAACCGACGCCCGACGGCGTCAGGCCCTGAAGCTCGCTCGCCGCCGACAGGATAAAGCCCGAATAGCGGATCTGGACATAGGACAGGCGGCCCGAGTTATCGGCCGGCTGCGCGCCGCCATAGAGCGCGTTCGACGTGCCTTCGGTGTCGCGTTCGCAGGCCGCGGTGCCCGGCGTCGCGCCCGGCGCAAGGCAATCGGTGATCGGCGCGCGGCCAAGCAGGACGACACCGCCCCACAGCTGCGAGGTCTGGTCGCCCGCCGAACCGACGACGTTGCCGCGGCCGGTGAAGATGATCGGCTGGGTCGGGGTGCCGACCGCGTCGATGCGGTTGCCGCGGTTGACCGCGAGGAAGGAGACCCCCGTCGCACCGAACACGGTGACGCCGGGGTCGATCGTCAGCGTGACGACATTGTTGGTGCTCGCCGCGCCCTGGTCGGTGCCGACATCGACGCGGCCGGGAATCGAATAGATGACGCCGGGAACCTTCGGGATCGCCGTCGTCGCGGTGAAGCGCGTCGGGAAGCCGCAGTTGCGCCATTCGCCGCCGGGGCCCGAAATGGTGCCGAGGTTCGCGAGCTGGTCGGGGCCCGCGATGGTCGGGCAGTTCGCGGCCGGGGTGACGGTGGTCGGCGTGGGCGTCGGAGTCGGGGTCGGCGTGGGGGTCGGCGTCGGCGTCGGCGCGGGAATGACGATCACGCCTTCACCCGGCGAAGCGACACCATCGGCGCCGCAGGCCGCGAGGATAGAACAGGCCACGCCGCTGAGCATGACCAAACGAACGCGTGCGAAAGCCGCCAT
Source organism: Sphingopyxis sp. (assembly GCF_036675685.1). Classification (GTDB taxonomy): domain Bacteria; phylum Pseudomonadota; class Alphaproteobacteria; order Sphingomonadales; family Sphingomonadaceae; genus Sphingopyxis. Next base: position 384 of record NZ_JAKFEM010000034.1, on the reverse strand, counting down.
GAAAATCTCCGTTCCCGGTACGCGCCCGCAGGCGCCCCTGATGAAAAACATGCCGCGAACGAGAAGAGATGCGCTGACTCGCCCCCGGTGACGCCGCCACTAGGGTGATTCGATGACGGTCTGACGCCAGAGCCGTGACATTTGAGTGACTCTTTTGAGTCGGTTCGATGACATGGCCGGAGGTGGGCGGCAGCGACGCTCGGCATCGCCTGCTCGCACCTGCAAAAATAAATGCGGCGAAGCTCGCTTGCATCGACCGATAAGCTTTGCTAGGCGCCCGCTCCTACCTGGTGCCGGACCCGTCCGGACCATCATGATGTGCGGTCGTGGCGGAACTGGTAGACGCGCAACGTTGAGGTCGTTGTGGCCGAAAGGCCGTGGAAG
>NZ_JAKFEM010000036.1:0-62248 GCF_036675685.1 Sphingopyxis sp. | reverse complement strand
GAAACGTGTAAGACATGTAGGTCAGGCTTGGCTTTTTATCCTGAGCACCTTGCACCTTAAAGCTGCAAGACCCAGGGCCGCCGCCCACATGTCCCTTCATCGACAATCACAATTTCAAAGAGCCACCGACAAGAAACAGCGGACAGTTGTCGTTCCCCGCTATTGCTATCGGGGGACATCTGTCCGTATCTGTTGGCGACCGGCTGGAGCGTGGCGTTTTCCGCCGCGCCCCGTCCGGTGAACAGGCCTCTAAGCCCCTCTCCGATTCGCGTCAACAACCTTTTTGCAATTTTGTTTCAAAAGTTGTTCGACACGCCGGGAGACCCCGAGGCCAGAAGGACGAAATGGTGAGCGAAAGCGCAGAATTCAAGGGTATTGGCACGAATGGCGAAAGCGCCGAGGCGTTTGGAAGCCGTGTCCGCAGCGCCGTAATCTGGCGTTCGGGCAGCCAGATCCTCGCGCAGATCATCACCTGGGCCTCGACTTTGCTCGTGATTCGACTGCTCGAACCGTCGGATTATGGCCTTTTCGCTATGACTCAGGTTGTTCTGTCGTTCCTCGCCTTCCTCAACGGCTGGGGATTCGCGAGCGCGCTCGTACAATCCGATTCGGTCGATCCGTTCCGAATCCGGCAGGCGTTCGGCCTGCTCCTGCTGCTCAATGCGCTGCTCGCCGCGATCCAGTTCTTCGGCGCGCCGTTCGCGGCGGCCTATTATGGCCAGCCGATGGTCGCCGACCTGCTTCGGGTACAGGCGCTGATGTTCCTCGCGACGCCCTTTATCGCGCTGCCCGAGGTGATGATGAGCCGCGCGCTCGATTTCCGGCGCCAGGCGATCGTCAATCTGCTCGCGGCGCTCGCAGGCGCGGGCACCGCCCTCGCCTGCGCGCTCGCGGGATATGGCGTGTGGACGCTTGTCTATGCGCCGATCGCCATGTTCTGGACGCGCGCGATCGGGCTGACGCTGGTGGCGCGGCTTCTCGTCTGGCCCAGCTTCAACTTCAAAGGCTGCGGACAGATCATCGGATTCGGTTCGGCCGTGTTGTTCAGCCAGCTTTTCTGGCTGGTGCAGAGCCAGTCGGACATCTTCATCGCCGGCGCGCGATTCGATGCGCATGCGCTCGGCCTTTATGCCGAGGCCTTGTTCCTCGCGCAGATATTCATGGCCAAGTTCGTGCCGCCGCTGAACGAGGTCGCCTTTCCCGCCTATTCGCGGATCAAGGGCGATATGGCCGCGGTGCGCTGGAGCTTCCTCAAGACGGTGCGGCTGCTGATGCTCGTCGCGGCGCCTTTCTATTGCGGGCTCGCGGTCGTCGCGGGGCCGATGATCGAGACATTGTTCGGCGCCAAATGGCTCGGCATGGTGCCCTATATCCAGCTCATCTCGCTCGCGCTGATCCTGATGACGGTGCAGATTCTCTTCGCCCCCGTCACCAACGCGCTCGGCAAGCCGTCGATCTCGATGGTCTCGGCGATGAGCGGCGCGCTTCTCTTTCCGGCCGCTTTCCTTGTGGGCGCGCAATGGGGATTGATCGGCATGGCGTGGGCGTGGCTGGTTGCGGCGCCGTTATTGCTGCTCGTCACCGCGCGCCTGTCGGCGCCGCTGATCGGCGTGACCCTATGGGATATTGCGCGCGCGATGCTGCCCGGACTCGCGCCGGCGCTGGTGATGGCCATCGGGGTCGGCTTTGCCTCGGAGGCGATCACGCCGCTCGGCCTCACGGCGCCGGTGCGACTCGCGGCGCTCGTGGCGCTGGGCGTGGCGCTTTATGGCGCGCTGCTCTGGCTGCTCGAGCGGGAGGCGATCGCCGAGGTGATAAGGCTGGTACTGCGCCGCCAGCCGCCGGCCGCCGAGGTCGCCGCTCAGGACGCTATATAGTCGCGCATCGCCGCGGCTTCGGCCTCGATGCGGTCGATGCGATATTTGACGAGGTCGCCGATCGATATGAATCCGACGAGTCGTCCGCCTTCGACGACGGGCAGATGGCGGATCCGGCGCTGGGTCATCTGCGACAGCGCGCCCATGACCGCGGTCCCCGGATCGCAGGTGACGGGCGATTTCGTCATCACCTCGTCGAGTTGGCGGTCGAGCGCCTCGGGGCCATAGGAGGACATGAGGCGGACAAGGTCGCGTTCGGAAAAAATGCCGACGATCGCCTCGCCTTCCATCACCGGCACCGCGCCGATGCGGTGCTGTGCGAGCAGGTCGAGCACCGCGCGAACCGTGTCTTCCTTTCGCGCCGAAATTACCGGGCCCGTGCGCCCGTGCAGGATCGCTCCGATCGTCATTCCATGCCGCTCCCATGCCGATTCTCTGGAAGACAAAGCCTATCATGATTCGCGGCAAAGCCGAAACGGCTGCCGTTCCATTCGCGCTTGGCCTTGGCGCCCGCTTGGTTCATGGAAGCCGCCATGGTCAAACGCTCCCCACTCGATAACAGCGACACGTCGAAGATCGCCTGGGCACGCTATCGCCGGCTGATGCGGGGCATGGCGCTGGTGTCGTTGCTCGCCGTCGTCGGCGCGCTCGGCTGGCTGCGCTTCACCATGGGCGAAGCGCTGACCATCCACATGATGATCGCCACCGCCGCGGGCGTCGGCCTGTCGGTCCTGCTCGGCGGCGCCTTGATGGGGCTTGTCTTCCTGTCGAGCGGCAGCGGCCACGACGAGGCGATCGAGGATCCTTTCGAAAACGACCCGGATATGAACCATGACCGATAAGCCCGCCCCTTCTTCTTCGGACTGCCCGCGCGACCCGATCCTGCGCGTCGTCCCGCGCCCCGCCGACATCAACGCCAACGGCCATATCTTCGGCGGCTGGGTGCTGAGCCAGATGGACATCGCCGGTGGCATCGTCGCCGGGCGCGAGGCGCAGGGCGCGGTCGCGACGGTCGCGATCGAGACGATGGAATTCATCGCGCCGATCCTGCTGCGCGACATCATCTCGATCTACGCGCATATCGAACGGCGCGGCCGCACTTCGCTCGCCATCCGGCTGGAAGTCATCGCGACGCGCGATCGCGGCGAGAATGAGGTGAAAGTGACCGAGGGCGTGTTCACCTTCGTCGCGCTCGACGAGAATCACAGACCGCGCCCGCTGCCACCCGTCTGACCGGCAATCAATCGCCCTTCATATTTTCCCGAAAGGTCAGAATAAGGCGGTCGTTTGCGGGCACAGACACGCGCCAGAACCAGCTGCTGCCACGCCGCTCCGCTCCCTCGGGTACGGGATCGAGCGCGAAAGGGATCGACAGTTCGACGTCTGCATCGACGGTGCGGTCATTGGTGATCGTCACCTCCCAATCGCGCCGCTTCGCCTCGCGGTCGGTTGTTTCGACGACGCGATATAGGACGCCGCTGCTGGCGCCGACTTCAAAATCGATGCGCTCGTCAACCGCCCTGTCCGCCGCGAACGCTTCGCCGACCAGCAGCCGGCGGCCGCCGACCTCCTCGAAAATCGCGACCTCGCCCGCGGGGAGGGCGAGGCCCAGCCCGTCGGACTTGCGATTCCACAGCCGCATCAGGATGCCCGCCGGCCGAAAGCGCTTCGGGTTCGACATGCCGACAAACGCCGAATAGAGCAGTTCATAGGTCACGCGATCCTGCACGATCAGCGCCACCTGCTTCTGCTGCTTCGCCGCGACGTCGGTGCGAAACGGCAGGCGATAATATTTGAGGTCGCCGAGATCCTCCGGCTTCGCCAGATAGTCCGAGTTGATGACCGACACGGCGATCGGCACGTCCATCAGGGGCTGGGACCGCCGCTGGGCCAAGACAAGTATCGCGTCGCTGATTTCCTCCGGATAGCCATATTGGGTTCCGCGCACCGGAATCACGTCGGGCAATGTCCAGAGCGGATGCGTGCTGGTGATGTCCATCGGCCAGCATTCGAGCCGCAGCGGCCCGGCATCGCTTTCGGGCGCTCCCGCGCTCGCCTGCTTTTCCAGCCGGCCGGCGATGACGTTGAGTTGCGCGCCGGGAAAGCTGGTAACCCCGCCGTTGGCAATGGTGATCCAGCCCGTCATCGCGAGGGTTTTTCCGTCGGCGCCGCGATCGGCGACATAATTTGCCACCCAGTCGAACCCTTCGGCCAGATAGAGCAGTTGCACCGTCACCGTCCGTGGCCGGTCGCTGACCACGAGCACCGACAGCGTCGGCTTTGCCGACAAATCCTTCGGCACGCCGCCGTACATCATCCGTTCGGGCAGCCCCGAACAGCCGAGCGCTTCATAGCCGTCCGCGGTCCGCACCAGGACGCCGCCGTTGGGACCGGCCTGGATGATCGCATCCTGACGGCGGGGCTTGCCGGTCGCGCGATCGGTGCGCTGTAGCGTCACGCGGCGTTTCAGATAGGCGTCGACGAGTCCCGCGGGCGACAAAAGCCGCGCATCGCGATTCTTTTCGATCACCCCATCCGGAAGACCGCCGATCACCGCGGTTTCGGGCAGCAGTCCTTCGGCCACGCCCTCGAACCGCACGACCGCCGTCCCGGCCGGCAAGGCTATTTTGCGCGTCTCGCTGATGAAAGCAAAGCCTTCGGGCCAGTCGGGATCGATGCCGACCGACGACCGGTCCGGTGCGCGATAGACGGTGACCGCGACATCTTCGATCGCCACCGACCGCACGATCGGTGGCGAGTCGTTCGCCCACGCTGGATTCGAAGCAGACCACAGCGCCAGCACCGCGAACGCCCAAGCCGTCCGCACGCGACTCGCGCCTTGGCTCACCCGTTCTTCAGCTTTTGCCGGAAAGTCTGGATCAGGCTGTCGTTGGCGGGCACCCGCACGCGCCACACCCAGCTGGTCCCGCGCCGCTCCCAATCCACCGGCTCGGGATCGATCGCAAAGGGGATCAGCATCTCGATCTCGGCGTCGAAGGGCCGCGCGTTGGTCAGCCGGACCTCCCACGTCTGAAATTCGCCCTTGGCGTCGCGATCCTTGATCTCCGCGCGAAACTGCACCGCCGGGCTCCGGCCGATGTCGTAATCGACGCGTTCGTCCTTGGCCTTGTCGCCGATCGGTGCTTCGCCAACGAGCAGGCGCTGCCCGCCGATGCTCTCGAACACCGCCGCAGTGCCGGCGGGAAGCGCCAACCCCAGCCCGTCCGATTCGCGATTCTGGACGCGGAGCCGCATCGTCAGCGGCTGCGGCGACCCGTTGATGTATAAGGTGCCCGCATAAAGCTGTTCGACCGCGACCTTGTCCTTCGCCAGCAACGCGACCTGCTTCTGCCCCTTTGCCGACACGTCGACGCGAAACGGGATGCGATAGAATTTGAGGTCGCCTAGATCCTCGGCCGGCGGCGGAGGCGGCGGGGGCGGCGGTGCCGGAGCGGCCACCGGCGCCGCCATCGCACGGGAAAAACCGCCCCGACGCCGCGCCGTCACAACCACCTCGGCCGCGGCATCTTCGTCGTAACGCTGCTCGAACTCGATGATCGGCGGCAGTTCCCACAAGGGGTGCGTGCTGGTGATATCCATCGGCCAGCATTTGAGAATCAGCGGCCCGGGCGTGCTGCGCGGCAGCGGCGGGCTGTACATCTTGTTCAGCCGGCCCGCGATGACGTTGAGCTGCGCCCCCGGGAAACTGGTGACCCCGCCGTTCGCGACGGTGATCCAGCCGGTCATGCCCAGCGTCTTCCTGTCGGCGCCGCGATCTGCGACATAATTGGCCGCCCAGTCGAACCCCTCGGCCAGATAGAGCAATTGCACCTTCACCGTCCGCGCCGCTTTGCTTTCGACCAGCACCGATAGCGTCGGCTTGGCGGACAAATCCTTGGGCACGCGGGGGTAGAGCATCCGTTCGGGAAGCCCCGAGCAGGCAAGCGCCTCGACCCCGGCCGCGGTCTGGACGATGACGCCGCCGTTCGGCCCCGCCTGGATCACCGCCTCCTGCTCGACGACCTTGCCGGTCGCGAGGTTGGTGCGCCGCAAGCTGACGCTGCGCTTGAGATAGGCGTCGACCAGCCCCGCCGGCGACAACAGCCGCGCGTCGCGATTCTTTTCGATCACCCCGCCCGGCAGCCCGCTCACCACCGCGGTTTCGGGAAGCAGCCCTTCGGCCACGCCCTCGAATCGCAGCACCGCCGTCCCGGCGGGCAGCGTCACGGTGCGGGTTTCGGTGATGAAGGCAAAGCCTTGCGGCCAGTTCGGATCGATCGGCCCGCCGCCGCGCGACGGCGCACGATAGACGGTGACCGCGGCATCGTCGATCTTCGCGGAAATCACGATCGGCGGTGTCTGCGCAAGCACCGGCAGCGGCGCCAGCAGCGCCGCTACCCACGCCAGCAGGGGCCCGGCCCGCATCGCGCGGCGCTCAGTAACGCGTGTCGAACGTGGCGGTCAATTCGACCTTGCCGTTCGCCGGCACCGGCACCTGCCATTCGACGCGGTCGGCGGAAACGCGCTCGCCCTTCAGGCTTTCGTCGCTGATGCGGACATCGCCATAAAGCCCGTCCTGCCCCACCAGCACCGTCACCGGCCCCGGCCGCGCGTTGGTGACGCTATATTTCATCTTGGTCACCCAGCGCGAATCGCCCTTGCGCGTGCGCGAGACGACCGTCGTCTGGACCTTCACGTCGAACGCATCGCCGGTGCGCAGCGACATCGCCGACCCCATCGGTGTGTGGTCGATGCGGTTTTCACCGATGAACTGCGGGTCGCCGCGCGCGTCGCGCATATAGACGCGGATCGTGCCGGCGGGCAGCTGGTCCCCCAGCCCGCCCTGCCGCGAGGTCGAAAAGCGCAGCACGCTGGCGGTGCTCACCGGGTCGTTGCTGCTGCCCAGCCAACGATTGACATATTCATAGGTCGACTGTGCGGGCGCGCCCTTCACGTCGAGGAAGCTCACCTGTTTCTGCTGCGCGTTGGCGATCGTCGTGCGCTGCGCGAGCGGATAGAGATAATAGTCGCCGAGCCGTTCGCGGTTGTTGCTTTCGGTCCCGGCGCTGTCCATCGCCCCCGTCATCTGGCGGAAACCGCCGCCCCCGCCCGGATTGCCCGCGACGAGCAAGGTGCGCGCGTTGGCGAAGGTCGTGCCGGTGCTGTTGGTCAGCGTCACCCAGCCCTGAATATCCATCGCCCCCTTCGCCGCGTCGAACAGCGCGACATAGTCGGCGGTCCAGCCGAGGTTGGGGGTAAGGTAGGAGAGGCGTGCGGGGACCGTGCCGGCATTGGCGGCATCGACCGTCACCGACAGCGTCGGGCGGGCGCGCAAATTGGGCGGCAGGCGGTCGAACACCGCGCGGACGGGCAGGCCGTCGTCGCGCAGCACCTCGATCCGCTCGCCGATCTGCAGCACGATGCCGCCGTTGGCGGCGAGCACCTTGGCACGCTCGGTGCGTTCGGCGCCGGTCGCGGGGTTGGTGCGGACGAGGGTGATCGACTGGCCGACCGCCTTGTCCATCAGCTTGTCGGGAGTGAGCAGGTCGAAATCGAAATTCTGTTCGACGATGGCGATGCCGGGACCCGACAGCGTCACCGTTTCGGGGCGGATACGCGCCGACACGTCGGGAAATTCGATGCGATTGCGCCCGCCCGTGACGCTGAGCTGGCGGTCGTCCTGCACGAGCGACTGGCCATTGTTATAGATGGTGACCGCGACATCGCCCTGGGCGTTGCCGGCCGCGCCATCCTGTGCGGCCGCGGGAAAGCCCGCCGATGCGCCCGCCAACATTGCCGGCACGCAAACCATTGCCAAAGCGCGCATAATCACCTCCCCGCCGATATTCCCGCGGGGAGGCTATGTCATGTCCCGATCAAAGGCTAGCGCGAAATCGCGGCGCCTATTCGGCGGCTTCGACCCCGGTGGTGCGCGTCGCGAGCGTGCGGCGCGCGCGGCGCGGCTTGGCGGCCGGCGCCTCGTCGGCCGCGTCCGTATCGACGTCGACGCTCCGTTCGGGGCGACCGATCGCCGGCGGCAGCGCGGCGCTGTCGATCCCGGCGTTGCCGCCATCGTCGCCAACATCGGCTTCGACCGGACGGGCACGGCGCGGGCCGCGGCGATTGGCGCGCGGCGCGGGGGCTTCTTCCCCGGTGGTTTCACCATTGCCACTGTCGTCACGGTCGCGTGCGTCGCTCCGGTCCTCGTCGCGATCGCGGCTCACCCGGTCCTGCGGCTGGCGATTGCCGCGATTGTCGTCGTCGCGGTCGCTGCGCGTATCGCGATTGCCGCGCGACTCGCGCTGACTCCGGTCGCTGCGGTCGTTCCGATCACCGCGCTCACCGTCATTGTCGCTGTCGCCGCGGTCGGTATCCATGTCGAGATCGCTGTCGTCATGGCCGTCGAAATCTTCGACGCCGCGAATTTCACGGCTACGGTCGTGGCTGCGTTCCTGCCCGTTCTGGGCGTTCTTTTCTTCCTGCCGGGCGCGAAAATCGCTCACGACGCGGAAATAATGATCGGCAAACTGCAGATAATATTCGGTCTGGACCCGATCGCCCGCAAGCTGCGCGTCGCGCGCGAGGTTGCGATATTTCTCGATCATCTGGGCACCGTTACCGCGCGCGCGGCTGTCGATGCGGTTCGCCTGGTCGACGCCACCGCGTCCGCCGGACTGCGACCGATTGCTATTATTGTTGTTGCTGTTGTTGTTGCGGCCGCGACGGCGACCGCTTTGCCGGTTGTTCATGTTCAACTGAGACATCCTGTCGATAAGCTAATAAGCTATGCCAACCCCTTTTGGCCGACCGCGCCATTTGCGCGTCGTGCCCGCGCTTCTTGCGCGGTCCTTGCCCTTTACCGCCTGCGCCGGACCCCACGGCCCAACACCAGCATCGTAAGTGGGAAGCAGACCCGCCGGACCAGTATCGATGCTTTGCATCGCCAAAGGGACCCTGATCAGGCCTGTGAGCCGCCCCTACCGCGCTTTGCGGTCGAAACCAAGCGAATTCTTGCGAGACGCGTCAGGCGCGGGTTAGCAACAGCGCCCTGTCGCGTCCTGCCAGATCCTGGCGGCATGCGACCGAAAAGCCCGCTGTTTCGGCGAGCCCGCTTACCGATATATGCTGCGTTGCCCCGATTTCAAGGATGGCTATGCCGCCCGGCGCCAAAAGGCGCGGCAGTTCGGGGATGATGCGGCGATAGTCGTCGAGACCGTCGGGACCGGCGAACAGCGCGCCCGGCGGCTCGTGGTCGGCGACGTCGGGCATCAGCGCCTCATCGTCCGCGATGTAGGGCGGATTGCAGAGGATTAGGTCGAACTGGCCGTCGAGCCCTGTCGCCCAATCGCCGACGCGAAATCGGGCACGCTCGTCCATTTCGAGGTCGCTCGCATTGTCCTCGGCGCAAGCGACCGCCTTCTCCAATTCATCGATCCCCAATCCGTGCGCCGCGGGCCATTGGGCCAGCGCGGCGAGGAGCAAAGTGCCGGGCCCTGTTCCGAGATCAAGTATGCGATCCGGACTGTCGGTGTCGAAATGATCGATCGCCGCCTCAATCAGCGTCTCGCTGTCGGGCCGCGGAATCAGCATGCCGGGGCCCACGATCAACCTGATCGTCCAGAAATCGCGATAGCCGACAATATAGGCGACGGGCTCGTGCTTCATTCGCCGTTCGATCAACCCGGCAAAGGCGGCCGGCACATCGAATCGCGCCGGGTCGAGCAGCAGTGCCTGTCGTTCGACGCCCAGTGCGTGCGCCATCAAGAGTTCGGCATCGAGGCGCGCGGTGTCGGACACCGCCGCGAGCCGCTGCGCCGCATCGCGCAGCGCGAAGGCGACGTCAGTCACCCAGCCCCGCCAGCCGCTGCGCCTGGTCCTCGGCGATCAGCGCGTCGATCAGCTCGTCCATCGCGCCTTCCAATATTTCGGGCAGGCGGTGGAGGGTCAGGTTGATACGGTGGTCGGTCACGCGGCCCTGCGGGAAATTATAGGTGCGGATGCGTTCGGAGCGGTCGCCCGACCCGACCATCGACTTGCGCGCCGACGCCTCGGCGCTGTGGATCTTCTCGCGCTCGAGGTCGTAAAGCCGCGCGCGCAGCACCTGCATCGCCTTCGCGCGATTCTTGTGCTGGCTGCGCTGATCCTGCTGGATCACAACGAGGCCGGTCGGGATATGGGTGATGCGGATCGCGCTGTCGGTCGTGTTGACGTGCTGGCCGCCGGCGCCGCTCGCGCGGTAAATATCGATCTTGAGGTCGCCGTCGTTGATCGCGACATCGACCTCTTCGGCCTCGGGCAGCACCGCGACGGTCGCGGCGCTGGTGTGGATGCGGCCCTGGCTTTCGGTCGCGGGGACGCGCTGGACGCGGTGCACACCGCTTTCGAACTTGAGCTTGGCGAAGACGCCCTGCCCCGTCACCGACGCGACGACTTCCTTGTAACCACCCATTTCGGCCTCGTTCGCCGAGATGACCTCGACCTTCCAGCCCTGCCCGTCGGCGTAGCGGCTGTACATGCGCAGCAGGTCGCCCGCGAACAGCGCCGCCTCGTCGCCGCCGGTGCCGGCACGGATTTCGAGCATCGCGGCGCGTTCGTCGGCGACATCCTTGGGGAGCAGCTGGAGTGCGAGATCGTGCTCGGCGGCGGGCAGCGCCTCCTCGACCGCGGCAATTTCCTCGGCCGCCATCGCCTTCATTTCGGGATCGGCGAGCATTTCGTTCAGCGAGACGATTTCACCGCGCAGCCGCACGACCTCGCGCGCCGCGGTCGCGACGGGTTCGAGCTCGGCGAACTCCTTCGACGCCGCAACGAAATCGGCGGGCGCCATATCGCCCGTCGCCATGCGCGCTTGCAACGCGGCGTGGCGTTCGATGATGGCGTCGATCTGTCTTTCGGAAACGTTGGTCATGCGATTGCCCTAACCTCGTCATTCCCGCGAAGGCGGGAATCCCGCTTGGGGGCGGCTTGGCAACGCGAGGGTCGAAAGCGGGATCCCCGCCTTCGCGGGGATGACGACGAATAGAACATCAGCTATTTTCCAGCGTGCGAATGGTCTGGCTGGCCACAATCGTCAACTCGTCGTCGCCACGCATATTGGCGTAGGAGACGCCATCGCGCGTACCGATCGCAATCAGCGCTCGCGCAGGAATCTTCGCCGCCTTGTCGAAACGCTTGCGCGGCGAACCGCTTGCGACGATTTCGGTCGCAAAGCCGCGATTGCGTAACGCCGCGAGCGTCTTCATCGCGAGTGCCAGTTGGCCATCGTCCTCAACCGCGATCACGAAGGCAAGCCGATTGTCGATCACATCGTCGGCGACCAACATCGCCAGCCGCTCGATCCCCGCCGCCCAGCCAACCGCCGCCGTCGGCGGCCCGCCGAGCGCCTCGATCAGCCCGTCATAGCGTCCGCCGCCGAGCACCGTGCCTTGCGCACCCAAGCGGTCGGTGACGAACTCAAACGCGGTGTGGCGATAATAGTCGAGTCCGCGCACGAGCCGCGCATTGCGCTCCCAAGCGACGCCCGCGGCGTCGAGGCCGGCGGTGACGGCGCCGAAGAAATCCTGCGCCTCGCTCGTGAGGAACGCGTCGATGTCGGGCGCGCTGTCGGCGATCGGGCGGTCTTTCGGGTCCTTGCTGTCGAGGATGCGGAGCGGGTTCTTGTCGAGCCGCGCGAGGCTGTCTTCGGACAGATCGCCGCGATGCGCTTCGAAATGCTCGACGAGCGCCGCGCGCCACGCGTCGCGGCTCTCGGCATCGCCGAGCGTGTTGAGCGTCAGCGTCACGCCTTCCGATATGCCCAGCTCCTTGAGCAACTGATCGGCAAACACCAGCAGTTCGGCGTCGGCAAGCGGACTGTCGCTGCCGATCACCTCGGCGTCGAGCTGGTGGAACTGGCGATAACGCCCCTTTTGCGGGCGCTCGTAGCGGAACAGCGGACCGTGGGTCGCGACCTTCAGCGGCGCGAACTGTTGCCAGCCGTTGGTGATATAGGCGCGCGCGATGCCCGCGGTGAATTCGGGGCGCAGCGTGATCGATTCGCCGCCGCGGTCCTCGAACGAATACATTTCCTTCGACACGACATCGGTCGTCTCGCCCAGCGAGCGCGCGAACACCGCGGTCGGCTCGATCACCGGCACTTCGATCCGCTTGTAGCCATAGAGGCGGCGCACCCGCTCGAACGTGTCGACGACATGCGCGAAGCGGTCGGCGAAATCACCGAGCATGTCCTGGGTGCCGCGCACAGCCTGCGGCGTCGGGATTTTGGCGGATTTGTCCTTGCTCATGGCGGCGGCGTCTAATGCTTTTTGGTCGAAAGGCAAAGTGCGCTTGCAGAGCGGCGGCTGGACGTTGCGGACATTTGGCGGCAGAGAAACCGCCATGAAAATTGCACTGCTCGCCGCAACGGCCCTGATCGCCGCCCCCGTCGCTTATGCCCCGACCGCGTTGGCACAAGACGGCAACAGCCGCCCGCAACCGGTCGTCCAGCCGCTGACCATCCCGCTGCCCGCGGACAAGCCCTATCCGGGCACGATGCAGCTCAAGGTCGACGCGACCGACTTTGCGCGCGGCATCTTTCATGTTCGCCAGACAATTCCCGTCGCCAAGTCGGGCAAGCTGACGTTGCTCTACCCCGAATGGCTGCCCGGCAAGCACGCCCCGCGCGGCGCGATCGCCGAGGTGGCGGGCTTCAAGGCTAGCGCCGGCGGCAAGCCGCTGACCTGGACGCGCCAGCCGACCGACGTCTATGCCTTCGATGTCGACGTGCCCGCGGGCGCGAAGAGCATCGACGTCGCTTTCGACTTCCTGTCGCCGACGCGCACCAGCGAGGGCCGCGTCGTCGTCACCCCGGCGATGATGAACCTGCAATGGGAACAGGTCAGCCTGTATCCCGCGGGCTATTTCACCCGCGCGATCCCGGTGCAGCTCGAGGTCACGCTGCCCGACGGCTGGACCGGCGCCGCGGCGCTCGACGGGCTGAAGGTATCGGGAAACCGCTACAGTTTTGCGCCGACAAATTATGAGGTGCTGGTCGACAGCCCGATGTTCGCGGGGAAATATTATCGCAAATGGGACCTCGGCCAGAATGTCACGCTGAACGTCGTCGCCGACGAGGCCAAATATCTGGCGGCCACCCCCGACCATATCGCGCGCCACGCCGCGCTGGTGTCCGAAGCCGTCGCGCTGTTCGGCGTGCGGCATTTCGACCGCTATGAGTTCCTGCTCGCGCTCAGCGACGATCTCGGCGGCATCGGGCTCGAGCATCATCGCAGCAGCGAGAACAGCCGCAATCCCGACTATTTCACCGAATGGGACGAAAATGACAGCGAACGCGGGCTGTTGCCGCACGAGCTGACGCACAGCTGGAACGGCAAGTATCGCCGCCCCGACAAATTATGGACCCCCGATTATCGCACGCCGATGCAGGACAATCTGCTGTGGGTCTATGAAGGCCAGACGAGTTTCTGGGACCTCGTCCTCGCCGGCCGGTCGGGGATGCAGTCGAAGGATATGGTGCTCGCCGAATGGGCGACCAACGCGGCGAATTACAGCGCCCAGCCGGGGCGCAGCTGGCGCTCGGTCGAAGATACGACACTCGACCCGGTCATCGCGGCGCGCAAGCCCAAGCCCTTCGCCAGCTGGTCGCGCGGCGAGGATTATTACAACGAAGGATCGCTCGTCTGGCTCGAAGCTGACATGCTGATCCGCGGCGCGACGAACAACGCCAAAAGCCTCGACGATTTCGCGCGCGCCTTTTTCGGCGGCCGCGAGGGCGATTGGGGCCAGAACACTTATGATTTCGACGATGTCGTCGCCGCGCTGAACGCCGCCCATCCTTACGACTGGGCGAGCTTCCTGCGCGAAAGGCTCCAGAATCCGGGACAGGCCGCCCCCGTCGCGGGGATCGAGCGCGCCGGATACCGGCTGGTGTGGCGCGATGCCCCCAATGTCTATGACCGCGACCGCATGGCGCAGGCAAAGAATCTCGACCTCACCCATTCGCTGGGACTGACCGTCGACAAGGACGGCATCGCCGGCGCGATCCTGTGGGACGGCCCCGCGTTCCGCGCCGACATCGTCAACGGCACGAAAATCGTCGCGGTCGACGGCACCAGCTATAGCAAGGACCGCCTCGAAAGCGCGATTCGCGCCGCGACCGACGGCAAGACGCCGGTGCGGCTGCTCGTCGAGCGCGGCGGGCGCTATCGCCAGATCGAGATCGACTATCACGGCGGGCTGCGCTGGCCGCACCTCGAAAAAAGTGCCAGTGGCCCCGACTGGTTCGATCGGCTATTGGCGCCGCGCCGCCAGCTGTGAAAGATTCGGCGGAGAACAGAATGAAGGACTCCACTCTCCCATGCGCATCGACCTGATCCCCGCCGGTGATAGCCCGCCCGACAGCCTCAACGTCCTGATCGAAGTTCCGATCGGCGGCGAACCGGTGAAATATGAATTCGACAAGGCGAGCGGCGCATTGTTCGTCGACCGCTTCCTGCACACGCCGATGCGCTATCCCGCCAATTACGGTTTCGTCCCGCACACGCTGGGCGAGGATGGCGATCCGCTCGACGCCCTCGTCGTCGCGCGCTCGCCGATCGTCGCGGGCGCGGTGGTCAAGTGCCGCCCGATCGGCGTGCTGATGATGGAAGACGATGCCGGCGGCGACGAAAAGCTGCTGTGCGTCCCCGTCAACAAGACCTTTCCCTATTATGCCGATGTCGCGAGCTACACCGACATGCCGCCGATCGTGCTCCAGCAGATCGAACATTTCTTCACCCATTATAAGGATCTCGAACCCGGCAAATGGGCCAAGCTCAACGGCTGGGGTGACGTCGACGAGGCAAAGCGCATCATCGTCGAGTGCATCGAGCGCGCGAAGAAAACCGGTTTTTAACAGATTCCTCATTGGATCGTCATTCCGGCGAAGGCCGGGATGACGGTACCAATTAAGATCATTCTTTGCCCTCGTCCGGCGCCCCGACAAAATGCACGTCCTGCCGCGGATAGGGGATACGGATTCCCGCTTCCTTGAAGCGATCCCAGATGCCGAGGAACACCTCGCCCTGGATGTTGCCGAGCCCCGCCTCAGGGTCCGAAATCCAGTAGCGGAGCTCATGCTCGACCGCGCGTTCGCCGAACGCCGTGATCCACACCGCGGGTTCGGGCTCGTTCAGGATGCGCGGATTGGTCGTCGCCGCCTCGATCATCAGCCGCTGCGCGAGTCGCAAATCGCAGTCGTAACCGACGGGCACGCGCATCCGCACGCGCACCTCGGGGCTGGCGTAGCTCCAATTCTCGACCGGCTGCGTCATCAAGAGCTCGTTCGGGATCAGATGCTTCTTGCCGTCGCGGGTGACGACATTGACCGCGCGCACGCCGATCTTGGCGACGCGTCCGACGTTGGGAACCCCGTTCGCCGCCGCCGATCCGCCCATGCTGCTGCCGTCGCCGACGACGATGATGTCGCCGGGCTTGATCGAGCGGTCCATGAGCAGGATGATCCCGGCAATCAGATTGCCAACGGTTTTTTGCAGGCCGAAACCGATCGCAAGCCCCGCGGCACCCGAGAAGACCGCAAGCGCGGTCAGGTCGATGCCGAGCAGGTCGATGCCGAATAGCAGCGCGAGCGTGAACAGCGCGATCGCGATCAGCTTTTCGGTGAGCAGCCGCTGCGTCTGGTCGATATGCGTGTTGCGGCGGAGCAGCCATTTGATCGCGCGCAGCACCAGCTTGACCGCGATGTAGAGCAGGACCGCGACGACGATCGTCGAAAAGAGGCTGTAGAGCGAGAGGCGGTAGGCGCCGACGTCGAGGCCGATCGCCTTCATCACCGCGACGGTGCCGTCGATCCCCTCGCGAAGACCGCCGCGGACATTCATATCGCCGCGAAACCGCGCTCGAGATCGGCGATCAGGTCGGCCGTATCCTCGAGCCCGATCGACAGCCGCACCAGCGGGTCGGGATCGGTCCATGCTCTCGCGGTGCGGATGGCCGCGGGGTTGCTGGGGACGACAAGGCTTTCATAGCCGCCCCAGCTGAAACCGATACCGAACAGCGACAGCGCTTCGATGAAACGCGCGCGGCCGGCATCGTCGGCACCCATCAGCGTGAAACCGAACAAGCCGCTCGTCCCCGCGAAATCGCGCGACCAGATCGCATGGCCCGGGTCGGTCGGCAGTGCGGGATGCAGCACCCGGCCGACATCGGCCCGCGCCGCCAGCCAGCGCGCGACCGCGAGGCCATTCTCACCGTGCCGTTGCATCCGGACATCGAGCGTGCGGAGACCGCGTAGCATCAGCGCGCAATCGTCGGGCGAAACCGACAGGCCGAGCTGGTAGGTCGCCTGCCGAAGCCGCGGCCAGATCGCTTTGGTCGCGGTCAGCGACCCCATCATCGCGTCGCTATGCCCACCGACATATTTGGTGAGGCTCATCATCGTCACATCGATGCCCTGCGCCAGCGCGGGGAAGAGCAACGGCGTCGCCCAGGTATTATCGAGCATCGTCAGCACCCCGCGTGTCCGCGCGACCCCGACGATCGCGGGGACATCCTGCACCTCAAAGGTCAGGCTGCCCGGCGATTCGAGGAAGATCAGCCTTGTTTGCGGGGTGAGAAGGTCGGCAATCCCCGCGCCGACCAGCGGATCATAATAGGTCGTCGAGACGCCAAGGCGCGCGAGCATGCCGTCGCAGAACGACCGCGTCGGTTCATAGGCGCTGTCGACCATCAGCAGATGATCGCCCGGCGACAGCAGCGCGAGCAGCCCCGCCGAAATCGCGGCAACCCCCGATGGATAGAGCAAGGTGCCCTCCGCCCCCGGCTCCATTTCGGTCAACGCGTCGGCGAGCGCCCACACCGTCGGCGTGCCGCGGCGGCCATAATAAAGCTTGTCGTGCGTCGCATGCCCGCGCGCCTTGAGGTCGGCGATATTGTCGTAAAGGATCGTCGAGGCGCGCCACACCGGCGGATTGACGACACCGCCGCCCAGCCGCGGGTCGCCGGTCCATTCGGGCCGGCGACCACCCTGCACCAAGCGAGTGGCAGGGCGACGTTTGTCCTTATCCTTGTCCGTCGGGCCGGCCACCGGGGTGTCAGGCCGCGCCGGTCGCCTTGGGCGTCGCGGGATCGGCGCCCCATTCGACCCAGCTGCCGTCATAGACGGCGACATCGTCCTTGCCGAGCAGGTGCGCGCCGAAGGCAACGACCGTCGCGGTCATGCCGGTCCCGCAGGTCGCGACGAGTGGCTTGTCGAGGTCGATCCCCGCCGCATCGAAAGCGGCCTTCAGTGCATCGCCCTGCTTCCACGTGCCGTCGGCATTGAACAGCTCGCCGTGCGGCAGGCTGCGCGAACTCGGGATATGGCCGGGTGCGAGGCCGGGGCGCGGATCGCGCTCTTCGCCGGTGAAACGCGCGGCCGGACGCGCGTCGACGACCTGTTCGACGGCGCTGTCGACGTTCGCCAGCATCTGTTCCTTGGTGCGCACCGCCTTGGCGTCGCGCCAGACGGTGAAGTGGCGGTGGCGCAGCGCCTGCTTGCCCATTTCGAGCGCGCGGCCTTCGGCCTTCCACTTCGCGAGGCCGCCGTCGAGCAGCGCGACGTCGTGGGCGCCGAACAGCTTCAGCAGCCACCAGGCGCGCGCCGCGCTTTTCAGCGGGCTGTCGTCATAGAGCACGATGCGGCTGCCATCGCCGAGGCCGAGCGACTGCATGCGGCTGGCGAATTTTTCGGCCTGCGGCGCCATATTCTCGACCTCGTTCGACGCGTCGGTCAGCTCGGCGAGGTCCATGAAGACCGCGCCGGTTATGTGCCCCGCCTCATATTCGGCGCGCGCATCGCGTCCGGCGTCGGCCATGAATTTCGTCGCGTCGACGACCCGCAGGTCCGACGCCCCCAGTTCGCGTTCCAGCCAGTCGGTTGAGACCAAGGCGTCCATGTCATGCTCCTGTTGCGACCGATCGGGAACTTTTTTGCCTGTCCCTCGCCCGGCCTCCTGCTGTGGCTCTGTTTCCTGGGGATCATCAGCCTATGCCCCCACCTGCCCTTTTTCAAGCGCGGTGGCGCTGTGCCTCAGCCGATGGTGCGCCGCAACAAAAAAGCGGCAGATATGCTATTGGCTGCGCTTGATCGCGGTCGCGCGCGCGCCGGGCCGGTCGACCATGTAGGACGCGCGGTCGAGCGGCAGCGGCGCGAGCTTGTCGCTACCGCTCGTGCCCTGCTCACGGCCGAGGACAAAGCTGCCTGCATTCTGGCCAAAGGCTTCGCCTTCGCCGTCCCAGTGATAGGTCACGTCGAACGCCATCACGGGGACCAGCATGGGTTTTCCGCCGATCATCAGCGGCTCGATCGCGGCGCGCGGCAGCATGACCTCGGTCGACAATTCCTCGCCGGCGCCGACGGCGAGAGCCATGTCGTCGCGCAATATGCTGCCGCCCGCGCCGTCGAAAAAGCGGCCAAGCACCGCCTCTGGCATCGCCGATCCCTGGTTCAGCGCGATGCGGACCATCAGACCGGTGGCGGGCAACGCGCCCTGGTTTACGAGGTTGAGCGCAAAGCCCACCGCGACATGATCGGGCGCGAAGCGGATGGTGCGGACCTCGAGCGCCATGCCGACCAGCGCGCGCTGCTCGCCAGCGGCACGCGTGACGAGCGGCGACGCCGGGCGCTGCTCGTCGCGAACGACGGGCTGAACCGGCGCCAGAGCGGGACGCGGGGCGGCGGGCCCTGAAGGCGGGATGGTGGCACGCGGCGCGGCGGGCGGCGCCGCGGGGCGGGGCGCCTCCTCGACCTCGTCGACGGCCGGTCCCGCGAACGCCATACGGCGGCGCCAATACCAGAGGCCCGCGCCGAGCGCGGCGAGCGCCGCAGCTATCCAGGCCCAGAGCGGCGTGCCTGCGTCCACGCTCGCCGGCGCCGCGGCGGCTGGAACGTCATCGACGGCGGGCGGCGCGACATCGGTCGGTACGACGGTGCCGGGCTGCAGCGGCGGCAACGCCGCGCTGTCCTGCCCAGCCGGTTGTGCAGAGGTCGTATTATCACGTGCAGGCGCGGCGCGCGACGCGGCGGATGCCGGTGTGTCGCGGCGCGCCGGCGTCGGCGCGGGCGTCGCCGTGGTCGGCTGCGTCGGGATGACCCGGGGCGGAGCGGGGGATGGCGCCGGCGTCGGTGTCGGCTGCTGCGGACCGCGCCGCTCGCCCGGTGCGATGGGCGGCAAGCCGTTGTCCGACGGCCCCTGAACGCCCGGGGTGCGGCCTTCGTCAGCAGGGGGAAGGCGGAAATCGAGCGGACGGGTAGAGGATGGCGCGGGCGTCGGCGTGCCCGTGTCCTGCGCTTGTCCCGGCACAGCGCCCGCCATCGACAGGGCAAGCGCCATCAACGGCAGCGATGCCGCTTTGCTTCCCTGCCCCTTCTTCCCGTCCGTCATTCTTCTTTCGCGATCCCGAATTGTTCGATTTGGCCCCGCGCCGCTGAATTGGCGCTGAACCCGGCCGTTCCATCCAACGAGGTCGGTGACATCGGCCGCGCTGCGCACTAGAGCCTTTCCATGACCGATTCTACCCCTACCCCACTGATGCCGAAACATCTCGGCCAATCCAGCGAACTGCCTGCCTCGCCCGCGCAGGCAGGGCTCGATTATGTCCCCAATCCGCGCGCCGGCGAGCTTTATCTCGTGCGCTTCGCCGCGCCCGAGTTCACCTCGCTCTGCCCGGTGACCGGCCAGCCCGATTTCGCGCATCTGGTGATCGACTATGCGCCCGGCGAGACAATCGTCGAATCAAAGAGCCTGAAGCTCTTCCTCGGCAGTTTCCGCAACCATGCGGGGTTCCACGAGGATTGTACCGTCGGTATCGGCCGCCGCCTGTTCGACGAAATGCAGCCGCGCTGGCTCCGCATCGGCGGTTACTGGTATCCGCGCGGCGGCATCCCGATCGACGTTTTCTGGCAGTCGGGTGCCCCGCCGGCGGATCTGTGGCTCCCCGACCAGGGCGTCGCGCCGTATCGCGGTCGGGGGTGACGGCAGGCCGGTGCCCTTTCTGCGCGACAATGAAGATTCATCTTTCCGTCACAAAATATTGACATTAGTGTCAGCGATATGACCGCCGCCTCGCTCCCGCACGATCACGACATCAAAGTCGGTTCCGACCAGATCGATTTCATGGGCCATGTGAACAACGCCCATTATCTGAGCTGGGTGCAGGACGCGGTGCTGTCGCACTGGCGCCACATCGCGCCGCCCGAGGCGGTGGCGCAGCATCTGTGGGTCGCGCTGAAGCACGAGATCACCTATCGCCGCCCGGCGTTCCTCGATGACCAGGTCATCGCGACCGTGATCCTCGAAAAGGTACAGGGCGCGCGCGCTTTTTACGAAACGATCATCAAGCGGGGCGAGGATGTGCTGGCCGAGGTGAAGTCAAGCTGGTGCTGCATCGACGCCGAAACGCTACGCCCCGCGCGGCTCGCGAGCGATGTGATCGCGCGCTTCTTCCCGGCCGAGAAGGTTTAAGCGTAGGCGGGTTTTACGGGCTTACCGGCTCGTCGTCATTGTCGTCGTCGAGCGCCAGCCAGACGCCGCCGGCGATGATCGCGAGCGCCAGCACCATCGGAATCCAGTTCGCCCCTTCGAGTTCATTCTGACCATCGGTGACGGATACCGCACGGGCGCTGTCCAGTGCAGGCGCAGCCGAAGCGGCCACCGGCGAAAGGATCATCGACGTTGCGGCGATCGAGATCGCAGCCTTTTTCCAGAGAATCATGGCAAACTCCTATTGCAGCCGGTGTAGAACGCGACGGACAGGGTTTTGTTCCATTGTCCAAGGGGCTGTGACGCGCCCGCGTCGGGCCGGGCTAGGCCGCCTCGAACCGAATCGGCAGGCGCTTCAGTCCGCCGACGAACACCGATTCGACTCGCGCCGGTTCGCCCGCGAGTTCGAGGTTTTTGAGCCGTGGCAACAGTTCCTCCATCAGGATACGCATCTCCATGCGCGCGAGATGCTGGCCGAGGCAGACATGCGCGCCGAAGCCGAAGGCGATCTGCTGGTTCTTTTCGCGGTCGGGATCGAAGGTGAAGGGATCGCCGAACACCGCCTCGTCGCGGTTGCCCGATACATAATGGAGCATCAGCCAGTCGCCCCCACGGATGGTCTGGCCGCCGATTTCGACGTCTTCTTTCGCGCTGCGCATGAAATGCTGGACCGGCGTCGTCCAGCGGATCGCTTCCTCGATCAGCCCCGCCTTGTCGCTGTCAGCGGCGCGGAAACGCTCGAACAGTGCGGGATTCTTCGCCAGCTCCATCATCGCACCCGCGGTCGACGCGCTCGTCGTGTCGTGCCCCGCGGTCGCGACAATCATATAATAGCCGGCCAGTTCGCGGTCGGGGATCTGCTCGCCATTGATCGTCGCATTGGCGATCACCGTCGCGATGTCCTCGCGCGGGTTGGCGCGGCGCTCGGCAGTCAGCGCGCCGAAATAATGTTCGAAATCGGCGATGACATGGCCCAGCATCGCGATCGCCTGTTCGGCGCTGGTGATCGCCTCGC
This sequence comes from Sphingopyxis sp., assembly GCF_036675685.1. Lineage (GTDB taxonomy): Bacteria > Pseudomonadota > Alphaproteobacteria > Sphingomonadales > Sphingomonadaceae > Sphingopyxis. The sequence continues at coordinate 40,838 of NZ_JAKFEM010000036.1, read as the reverse complement.
GGCTGCGGTTGAGTTCGGGGTCGGTTGGGCCGAACAATTGCTGGGTCAGCATCAACATGCGCGGCTCGTCTTCGGGCGGGACGCCCAAAATATCCATGATGACGCGCAGCGGGTAATGCGCCGCGACGTCGCGCGCGAAATCGCATGTCTCGCCCGCTTCCAGCATATGGTCGACCGTCTCGCGCGCAATTTGCCGAATGCGCTCTTCGACGATCTTGAGGTTCTTGGGCATGAACCAGCTCTGCGTCAGCAGTCGGTATTTCATATGGTCGGGCGCATCCATCTGGACCAGCGAGCGGATGAGGTGCCCGTCATTGTTCGGGGTCGCCGCACGCGCCAACGCCTCGCCGTCGCGGTTCGTCAGCACCGTCGGGCGGATGCCGTTCGCGAAGCGCTGCGGATCGCGGCTGATCGCCATGATGTCGGCGTGGCGCGTCACGAGCCAGAAGGGATCGTGATCGTGATTCTCCGCCACAGCGAGCGGCGCGTTCGCCCGCGCCCATGCGAGCTGCTCGTGCAGCGGGTCCCAATTGCCGTATGCGACGGGGTCGACGACGGCGGCGGCTACCTCTCCAGGCAATATAGGTTTTGTCATGAAACCAAAGCTGCCCCATCGCGTGCCGTCTGTCGAGCCTCGACGACGGCCTGCCGAAAGGGGGCGTTGCACGGGTCGATGCATGCGCCTAGCCGGGGCCGCAAATCATACCGGGGATCGCCATCATGAAACGCTCGACTCGTCATTTGCTCGTTGCCGCCGTCTCGTCGCTCGGCCTCGCTGCCTGCGCCGCGCAGCCGGGGATCGAATCCCCCGCCCCCGCCGGCGCGTCGGCGCTCACGGGCGCGCCGCTCGATTCGAGCGTGCCGAGCCAGCTGCCGCGAATCGCGCGGCCGGTGCATTACGACATCAGCGTGACGCCCGACGCCAAGGCGCTGAGCTTTGCCGGCGAGGCGGGCATTGACCTCGAGCTTTACGAGCCCTCGGCGACGCTGACGCTGAACGCGCTCGACCTCGTTTTCGCGAGCGCAAGCCTGACCGGCGCCGACGGCCAGGCGATTCCGCTGACCGTCGCGGTCGACGCCGCGGCGCAAACCGCGACCTTCACCGCCCCCGCGCCGCTCGCACCCGGCAAATACCGCCTGACCACCCGCTACACCGGTACGATCAACACGCAGGCGAACGGGCTTTTCGCGCTCGACTATCCCGACAAGGTCACGGGGAGCGAGGTGCGCGGACTGTTCACCCAGTTCGAGGCGCCCGATGCCCGGCGCTTCGTTCCGAGCTTCGACGAGCCGAGCTACAAGGCGACCTTCACCCTCTTGGCGACCGTCCCCGCGGGCGATCTGGCGGTAAGCAACATGCCCGTGACGAGCGAAACCCCCGTCGCGGGCGGCAAGAAGACGGTGACCTTCCAGATCTCGCCCAAAATGTCCTCCTACCTCCTCTTCTTCGCGACCGGCCATTTCGAGCGGCTCGCGGCGAAGGGCGCGAGCGGCGCCGAAGTCGGCATCGTGTCGCCCAAGGGATCGGGCGAGCAGGCGCGCTTCGCGCTCGACAGCCTCGGCCCCTTGCTCGGCTATTACAGCGACTATTTCGGCCAGCCCTATCCGCTGCCCAAGCTCGACAATGTCGCGGGGCCCGGCCAGTCGCAATTCTTCGGCGCGATGGAAAATTGGGGCGCGATCTTCACCTTCGAGCGCATCCTGCTCGACGATCCAAAGATCACCAGCGATGCGGCACGCCAGCAGATTTACACGACGCAGGCGCATGAGGTCGCGCACCAATGGTTCGGCGATCTCGTCACCATGGCGTGGTGGGACGACCTCTGGCTTAACGAAGGCTTCGCGAGCTGGATGGAAACCAAGGCGAGCGACCATTTCCACCCCGACTGGCAACCTTTGCTCGACCGCGTCGACGGCCGCGAGCGCGCGATGGGGCTCGACGCCTTTGCGACGACGCACCCGATCGTCCAGACGATCCGCACCGTCGAGGACACCAACCAGGCGTTCGACGCGATCACCTACCAAAAGGGCGAGGCGGTTATCACGATGCTCGAAGCCTATGCCGGCGAGAATGTGTGGCGAGCGGGCCTGCGCGCCTATATGGAAAAGCATAAATATGCGAACACGCGCACCGACGATCTGTGGAACGCGGTCGAGGCGGCGGGCGCGAAGGGGCTGACCGCCATCGCGCATGATTTCACCAACCAGCCGGGCATCCCGCTGCTCCACGTCGGCGCCGTGACCTGCGCGGGCGGCAACACGACCGTCCCGCTGACGCAGGGCGAATTTTCGCGCGATCGCAAGGACGGCGTCGACGCCGCAGGCCGCCGCTGGCAAGTGCCCGTCCTCGCGCGCGCTGGCAATGGCGCGATCGCGCGGCAGGTGATTGAGGGCGGGACCGGCACGCTGACCTTGCCCGGTTGCGGCGCGGTGCTGATCAATGCGGGGCAGGCGGGCTATTATCGCACCCTCTATTCGCCTGCAGCGCTGACAACGCTCCGCAGCAATTTCTCGGGGCTCGCCCCGATCGACCAGCTCGGGCTGCTCGGCGACAATTTCGCGCTCGCTTATGCCGGCTATCAGCCGATGGGCGCCGCGCTCGACCTGCTCGCGGCGACGCCGCAGGATGCGAATCAGAAGCTGCTCGGCGACGTCGCGGGGCGGTATGCGATTCTTTACGACATGTTCGACGATCAGCCGGCGGTGCAGAAACAGATCGCGGCGCGTGGCACCGCGGCGCTCGGCCCGGCGATGCAGCGGCTCGGCTTCGACGCGCGCGCCGGCGAACCCGCGCTCGACAGCATCTTGCGCTCGGACCTGCTCAAAGCGCTCGGGACACTCGGCGACGCCAAGCTGCTCGCCGAGGCGCGGCGGCGCTTCGCGCTGCTCGACCGCGACCCCGCCGCGCTCGACGGCCCGCTGAAGTCGCGCTGGCTCGGCATTGTCGCAGCGAATGCGAGCGAGGCCGAATGGGCCAAGTTGCGCGGGCTCGCCAAGGCGTCGAAGTCGGCGGTCGAACGCATCACCTTTTACACCCTGCTCGGATCGACGAAGGACGAAGGCCTTGCCAAGCGTGCGCTCGACCTCGCGCTCACCGACGAGCCCGGCAAGACGGTCAGCGCCGGGATCATCGACGCCGCCGCGCGGGGCCATGCCGAGCTGGCGGTCGATTTTGCGCAGGCGAACCAGGCCGCGGTCGACCGGCTGATCGACGCCTCGGCGCGCGCGCGCTTCCTCGCGGGGCTCGCCGCTTCGTCGAACGACCCCGCGATGATCGCGAAGCTTGAGCGGATCGCGGCGCCGCTGCCCGCCGATGTGCGCAAACCTTATGACAAGACGCTGGCCAGCCTGAGGGAGCGCAGCGTCAGCCGCCCGCGCATCAAGGGCGAAATCGTCAGCTGGCTGAAGGCAAAATAAGGAGACAGCCGATTTCGTCATTCCCGCGAAGGCGGGAATGACGAGGGCGGACTATTACTCGGCCGGCTGCGGCGTCCCGACCGGCATCGCGCTTTCCCATTCGGCGCGCGCGCGGCGGATCATCGCCTTGAGCGCATCGGCATGGCGCTGCCACGCAGCCGCAGCCCGGGCATTCCATGCCGTGCCCGCCGCGGCGCCCACTTCGGCGACCGTCATGTCGATGAAGGCGTCATATTCGGCAATCGGCAGCGGCCCATAGGCGCGGTGGGTGAAGACGAGTTCGGCGACGAGTGGCCACACCCAGCTTTCGCCCTTCGCGAGGCCGAACATCATCTGCAGTGTTTCGTCGGTCATCCGCCGCGACGAGGCGTCGACGACCATGAAGCTCGCGCGGCGTTCGGGAAAAGCGGCGAAGAAGCGGTCGAAAAGCGGGATACGAATGTCGATGCCGGCGTTGGCGACGGCGATGAGGCTCGCCTCCATCAGCGCGGCATCGGCCTCGCTCACTTGAACAGGCTGCCCAATATCCCGCGCATCAGCTGGCCGCCAAGCTTGCCCGCAACCTGGCGGCCGATGCTCGTCGCCGCCGAGCGCGCAGCCGACTGGACCATTTTCTCGGTCATCGACGGCTTGGCCGCCTCGCGCGCCGCGGCCTTTTCGAGCCGCAGCCGTTCGCGTTCCTCGGCCGCCTTTTGCTTTGCCTCTTCCTTGGCAGCGATCGCGGCCAGCTTGTCGGCCTCGACCTGCGCCTTTGCCTCGATCGCGGCGGCTTGCGCCTGCTCAGCCTTGACGGCGAGCAGCTCCTCGGCGCTTTCGCGGTCAACCGCGGTGTCATATTTGCCTTCGACCGGCGAGATCGACTTGATGATCGCGCGTTCCTTGGCGTCCAAAGGACCGGCGCGCGAGCAGGGCGGCTTGATCAGCGTGCGTTCGACCGGCGACGGCGCACCATCGGCCATCAGTAGCGACACCAGCGCCTCACCCACCTTGAGTTCGGTGATCTCGCGAGCCACATCGACCTTGGGGTTGGGGCGGAAGGTGTCGGCAGCCGCCTTCACCGCTTTCTGGTCGCGCGGGGTGAAGGCGCGGAGTGCGTGCTGGACGCGGTTGCCGAGCTGGCCGGCGATCGTTTCGGGAACGTCGATCGGATTTTGCGTGACGAAATAGACGCCGACACCCTTCGAGCGGATCAGGCGCACGACCTGCTCGATCTTTTCGGTCAGCGCGGGCGGCGCGTCGTCGAACAGCAGATGCGCCTCGTCGAAGAAGAAGACGAGCTTCGGCTTGTCGGGATCGCCGACCTCGGGAAGCGTCTCGAACATCTCGCTGAGCATCCAGAGCAGGAAGGTCGCATAGAGCTTCGGGCTCGCCATCAGTCTGTCGGCGGCGAGAATGTTCACATAGCCGCGGCCGTTCTCGTCGCAGCGGATCATGTCCATGATGTCGAGCGCGGGCTCGCCGAAGAAATTCGCGCCGCCCTGGCTTTCGAGCGTCAGCAATTGCCGCTGGATCGTACCGACCGTGGCCTTTGACACATTGCCATATTTGGTCGTGAGTTCGTCGGCATTTTCGGCGCACCAGGCGAGCATCGCCTGCAGGTCGCCGAGGTCGAGGAGGAGCAGATTCTGTTCGTCGGCGATCCGGAAGGCGATCGCGAGCACGCCTTCCTGCACCTCGTTCAAACCCATCAGCCGCGCGAGCAGCAGCGGCCCCATTTCGGAAATCGTCGTACGAACGGGGTGCCCCTGTTCGCCGAACAAGTCCCAGAAAATCACCGGATTGTCGCGGTACGCCCATTCGCTGTCGCCAATCTCGGTCGCGCGCGCGGCGAAAATCTCGTGCGTTTTCGACATCGGGCTGCCCGCCATCGCCATGCCGGCAAGGTCGCCCTTTACGTCCGCCACGAACACCGGGACACCGACCGCCGAAAAGCCCTCGGCCAGCCCCTGCAGCGTCACCGTCTTGCCGGTGCCGGTCGCGCCGGCGATCAGCCCGTGGCGGTTGGCGCGTTTCAATACCAGCGACTGGCGCGGGCCATCGGCTGCTCCGCCGCCGCCCAGGCCGATATAGATCTCGCTTGCCGTGCTGCCGTCGCTCACCCGCTATCCTCCGCTCTTGAACCTGTTCTCAAGGGTCTAGAGCGGAGGGGCAGCGCTGCCAAGCGTCATCCCATGATGAAGGCGTTGAGCTTGTTGCCGTCGGGGTCGCGGAAATAGCCGGCGTAGAATCCCTCGCCGCGCGGTCCCGGAGGGCCTTCGCAGGTGCCACCGTTCGCCAGCGCGATGTCGTAAAGCCGCTGGACCTGTTCCTTGTCCTTCGCCTCCAGCGCGACCATCACCCCATTGCCGACGGTCGCCACATTGCCGTCGAACGGTCGGGTCAGGCCGATGCCCGCCCCGCCGCCGGGCTTGCCCCAGGCAATAAAGCCGTCGAATTCCATCATGCGCGGCGTGTCCAGTTCAGCCGCGATGGCGTCGTAAAAGACCGCCGCCTTTTCCAGGTCCTTGGTCCCCAGTGTCACATAACCGATCATCGTCTCTCTCCCGACTCGTGGTGTTTGGAACATAATAGGAACGCTCTGCCTTGCTGGCAAAGAAAAACGGGCGCCGGACCCAAAGGTCGCGGCGCCCGCCTTGTCATGTCTTTCAGATCGCGTCAGCTTTTGACGCGGATCGCGATAAAGGCCGACGGCTGGCCGCGGCGCAGGATTTCGAGCAGCACCGCATCGCGTCCGGCCTTTTTGGCGTCGGCGACCGCCTTGGCGAGCGCATCGCTGGACGTGACCGGTGTGCGGTTAGCGCTGAGGATCACGTCGCCGCGGCGCAGGCCCTTGCGCCCCGCGTCGCTGTTCGCCGACGCGGCGCCGATCACCAGGCCCTTGGTTCCGGCATCGACGCCCACCGCGCGCGCGATGTCGGGGGTCACCACCTGCACCGAAAGCCCCAGCTCTTCCTGGATTGCCTTGTCCGCCGCGCCGCTCGGATCCTCGGGCTCTGCCTGCTCCGCCTCGGGATCGAAATTGCTGCCGGCCAGCTCTTCCTCGGGCGGGCGCGTGCCGACCAGGACGTTGAGCGTCATCGGTTTGCCGTCGCGAATGATCTCGAGCGGGATGCGCGTGCCGGGCTTGGTGTTCGAGACGATGTAGGACAAGGTCTGCTGCGGCGTGACGTCCTTGCCGTTGACCTTGGTCACCACGTCGCCGCGCTTCAGCCCGGCCTTTTCGCCTGCCTGCGCCGGCTCGATGCGCTGGATGAACTCGCCGCGATCCTTGGGCAGGCCGAGCGCCGCCGCCAGATCCTCGTCGACCGGCGCGATGCCGATGCCAAGATAGCCGCGCTGGACCTTTTCGCCGGCGCGCAGCGCGTTGATTACGGGAATCGCCGCGTCGGCGGGGATGGCGAAGTTGACGCCGATGTTCGCGCCGACGGGCGAGATCAGCATATTGTTGATGCCGACGACATTGCCGTGCAGGTCAAACAGCGGGCCGCCCGAGTTGCCGCGGTTGATCGCGGTATCGGTCTGGATATAGCGGTCATAGGCCGTTCCCGTGCCGATATTGCGCTGGACCGCCGAGATGATGCCCGCGGTCACCGTCGAGCCGAGGCCGAGCGGATTGCCGATCGCAATCACCCAGTCACCAACGCGCGCGGTGCTGCTGTCGGCGAATTTCACGAACGGCAGGCCGGTCGCATCGATCTTGAGCAGCGCGAGGTCGGACGCCGCATCGCGGCCGACGATCGTCGCCTTATATTCCTTCTGGTTGGTCAGCGTCACCGTGACCTGATTCACCGCCTCGCCGCGCGGACCGCCCGAAATAACATGGTTGTTGGTGACGATATAACCGTCGGCCGAAATCAGGAATCCCGAACCGCCGCCCTGCTGTTCCTGCGTAATCGGCTCGCGCGTCCCGGCAAAGGGGTTGAGCCGGACTCCGAGCGTCACTTCCTGCTTGGTCGAGATGTTGACGACCGCGGGCTGGAGCTGTTCGACGAGGTCGGCGAAGCTTTCGGGCGCGCCCGATCTGGGCACGACCTTGGCGATTTCGCTCTTTTCATTCTGCGCGACCTGCGCGCCGACGGGGGATTGGGTGACCAGCGCCAGCGCGGTGCCACCCGCCAGCAAGGCCGAAGTGATGCCATATACATAACGCACGATCGAAATTCCTCTTCTCTTACGTAAAACTCTTGGGCCCCGGCGGCGGCTGTCTGCGGCGAAGCGGCTGAACGGTATTTGAACATGAACGGCGCTTGCACGCGCCGTTCATGTTCGTCCTGTCGATCAGTCGCCCCGAAAACGGCGCAGATAATCGCTGTTCGGCGACAGGATGATCGAATTGTCGGCGCCCTTCGACGCATCGCCCAGGAACGTCTGCCGATAGCTTTGCATCGCCCGGTAGAAGTCATAAAATTGGGCGTCCTTGCCATAGCTTTCGGCATAGATGCGCGCTGCCTCGGCGTCCGCGTTACCGCGGATGATCTGCGCTTCCTTCTGCCCGAGCGCGCGGATCGACACCGATTCCTGCTCGCGCGCCGAGCGCATCCGCGCAAAAGCGGCGTCAAGCGGGGTGCCGGCCGGAAGGTCGGCGCGCTTGATCCGGACGTCGATCACTTCGGCGCCATAACGCCGCGCCTCGCGGTTGAGCGCATTCTGGATGTTGGTCATCACATTGCCGCGCTCGGCCGAAAGGAGCGAGGCGAAGCTGCGCTTGCCGAGTTCGTTGCGCAGCGACGAACCGAGGATCGAGGTCAGCTGGCCTTTCAGATTCTCCTCGCTGCGGATCGACGTATAGGTGCGCGCCGGATCGGTGATGCGGAACCGGGCAAAGGCGTCGACCTCCAGCAGATATTGGTCGGTCGTCAGAACCCTTTCATTCTGCATGTTCGCGCCGAGGATGCGCTTGTCGAAGAACACCACCGAATCAATGAACGGAATGCGCGCGAGCAGGCCCGCGCCGGCGCTGCCGAAGCGTTCGTTCGCGTGATATTTGTTCACCACGCTGTTGATCTGGCCATAGCGGATGACGATCGCCTGCTTGTCCTCCGGGATGATGACCAGCGTCGTCGCGAGCACGACCAGCGCGGCGAGCAGGATGAAGATCAGCCGCAGCGGGCGGCCGAACAGATTGTCGAAGAAGCTCATCGGCCGCTCTCCACCGTCACCGGCGCCTCGGCGGCGCGGCGGCGCAGTTCGGGCAGCGGCAGATAGGGTGTGACCCCGCCCGATTCGACGATCACCTTGTCCACCGGCGCCAATACCTGCTCCATCGTTTCATAATAAAGCCGCCGCTTTGTGACTTCGGGCGCCAGCTTGTACTGCTCGTAGATCTTGTCGAACTCCGACGCTGCGCCGCGCGCGCGTTCGAGCACGGTGCTGGCATAGGCTTCGGCCTCGTTGATGTTCGATTCGCGTTCCTGCTGCGCTGCGGTCACCTTGTTGAAGGCGTCGGTCACCTGTTCGGGCTGCACCGCGCGCTGGAGCTGGATCGCCTCGATGGTGACGCCGGCGCGATATTTGTCGAGCAGCTGCTGCATGCGCGTGCGCACTTCGCTCTCGATGCTGGCGCGGCGCGGACCGATTGCGTCGGTCAGCGTATAATTGGCAACCGTCGCGCGCATCGCGCTTTCGGCGACCTCGCGGATCGTGTTTTCCTGGTCGGCGATCTGGAACAGATATTGGTGCGGGTCGCGCACGCGCCAGCGCACCTCATAGCCGAGGTTGATGATATTCTGGTCCTGCGTCAGCACAAAATTCTGCGATTCATTGCTGGTCGCGCCGATCTTGAGCTCGCGGATCGACTGCACATTCTCGACCTGCACGCGTTCGAAGGGGGCGGGCAGCTTGAAATTGAACCCGGGGGCCATGGTGCGCGAATAGCTGCCGAGCGTCGTCACGACCCCGGCTTCGCCTTCGCGGATGATGTCCCAGCTTGAAAGCCCCAACCACAGGGCGACGATCGCGAGCGGTGCCCATTTCCAGAGCCGCGCCGATTCGGGCAGGTTGAACCCGCCCCCGCCGCCCGAGCCGCCGCCACCGAAACCGCCGCGCCCCTTGCGCAGCAATTCGTCGAGCGCCGAAGGCCCGCGCGGCTTCTGCGCGCGCCGCTGGTCGGCCGGATCGGGGGTTACCCACGGGTTGCGCGGACCGGGCTTCTTGCCGTCGCCCGAGCCATCGCCGTCACCGCCCTTGGGACCGCTGCCCCACGGGCTGTTCGCCATCTGGCTGATCTGATGGAAAAATTGCCGCAATCCCCTCGGGCTGCGGCGTCCCATGCTGCCGTCAATTTTGTCGTTCATACTGCTTTTATAGGGGCGGCGGGCGCGATTAACAGGGGGTGCGCGCGAAAATGGCTGGCAAATGCCCGGATCATGCCTATCTGCCGCGGACATGACCGAACAAAGCGCCGACATCGCCCGCCTGACCGCCGCCGCCGCCGAACTGAGCGAAGGGCGAGCGTCGGGCCTGCGCCTGCTCGACGATAAGGGGCTGCTTGCCGTCGTGCTCGATGTGTCGGGGCTCGCGGTCGAAGACCGCCAGCCGCTCGAGGACAAGCTACGCGCCGGCCTGCTCGCCGAAGCGGGCGTGCGCGAGGTGCGCATCGCAATGACCGCCGAGAAAAAGACGATGACGATCATCGCGGTGGGCAGCGGCAAGGGCGGCGTCGGTAAATCGACCCTCGCCGCCAACCTCGCGGTCGCGCTGCGGCGACTGGGCGTGAAGGTCGGGCTGGTCGATGCCGACATCTATGGCCCTTCGCAGCCCCGGCTGATGGACAGCGAACATGTGAAACCCGAATCGCGCGGATCGAAGCTGGTGCCCGTGCCCAACGCCTATGGCGTGCCGATGCTGTCGACCGGACAGATCGCCGCCCCCGGGCAAGCAATCGCATGGCGCGGCCCGATGGCGGGCAAGGCGCTCGAACAGCTCGTCGACGCGAGCTGGGGCGACATCGACACGCTCGTTGTCGACCTGCCCCCCGGCACCGGCGACGTCCAGCTGACGATGATCCAGCGGCACAAGCCCGCCGGCGCGATAATCGTCTCGACCCCGCAGGACCTCGCACTGATGGACGCGACGCGCGCGATCAGCCTGTTCGAACAGGCCGAGGTGCCGATCATCGGCCTCGTCGAAAATATGGCGGGTTATGCCTGTCCGCATTGCGGCGAAGTCAGCGACCCGTTCGGCAGCGGCGGCGCCGAAGCCGCCGCGAAGACGATGGGTCTCGACTTCCTCGGCCGCGTGCCGCTGTCGATGGGCATCCGGCTTGCCAGCGATGGCGGCGTGCCGCCGGCGGCCGGAACCGACCCGACGGGCGAGCCGTTCCATGCGATAGCGGCGAAGGTCGCCGAATGGCTGAACACACGAAAGGGGCGATGATGGCGATCAACGACGAAAGCGAAATCCGCGAGTTGCTCGGGCAAAAGCGCCGCATCGCGGTGGTGGGCGCCTCGCCCAACCCCGCGCGCGCCTCGAACGGCGTCCTCGCCTTCCTCGTCGCCCAAGGCCATGACGTGATCGCGGTCAATCCGGGCCACGCGGGCAAGACCATCCACAGCGCCCCCGTCGTCGCGACGCTCGCCGACGTCGAGCCGCCCGCCGAACTCGTCGACATCTTCCGCAACAGCGAAGACGCCGGCACCGCGGTCGACGAGGCGATCGTCCATGGCGCCAAGGCGGTGTGGATGCAGATGGGGGTCATCAACGAGGCCGCGGCGAAACGCGCTGAGGACGCGGGGCTGGTCGTGGTCATGGATCGCTGTCCGAAGATCGAAATCCCGCGGCTCGGCCTGCTACGGTGAAGGCTGCACTGACGCTGCTCGCTGCGACGATGCTCGCGGGGTGCGCAATCACGCCCGCCGCCACGAATCCGCAGGAGGCTTTCTTCGCCGCGCTCGCGGCGCGCTGCGGCCAGGCCTATGCCGGCAAGCTCGCGAGCGATCAGGACGCCGATGCCGACATGCGCGGCAAGGCGATGGTGATGCACATCCGCCATTGTACCCCCGACCGCATCGAAATCCCCTTCCACATCGACGGGCTTGGTCCCGATGGCGGCTGGGACCGGTCGCGGACGTGGATCATCAGCCGGACCACGACGGGCCTGCGCCTCAAGCACGATCATCGCCACGCCGACGGCAAGCCCGATGCGGTCACCCTTTATGGCGGCGACACCGCCAATGCCGGAACGCCGACGCGCCAGATTTTCCCTGTCGACGCCGAATCGATCGCGATGTTCAAGGCGACCGGCCGCGCCGTTTCGGTCACCAATATCTGGTCGGTCGAAACCACCACCGACGGCTTCACCTATGGGCTGGACCGCGCAGGGCGGCATTTCCGCGTCGCGTTCGATTATGCCAAGCCGGTGACGCCGCCGCCCGCGCCCTGGGGCTGGTAGGGAACCGTTCCACCCGTCATACGCTGGACAGCCTAGATGGGAGAAGTCCATGCGCTACCAAACCCTTATGCTGCTTCCCCTGCTCGCGCTCGGCGCGTGCAGCGACAAGGCCCCCGACCCACGCGGGGTCGAACATGACGAAACCTTGCTGTCGGTATCGGCGACCGGCCGGTCCGAAACGAAACCCGACGAGGCGCGCTTCACCGCCGGGGTCAGCACGATCGCGGCGACGGCCGAGGCGGCGACGCAGCGCAACAACGAAACGATGACCAAGGTGACCGAGGCGCTCAAAGCCTTCGGCGTCGCGGGCAAGGACCTCCAGACCCGCCAGTTGACGGTGAACCGCATCGACTGGGGCGCCAACAAGGGCAAATATGAGGCGGTCAACCAGGTCGAGGTTCGGATGCGCGCGGTCGACAAGGCGGGCGAGGCGGTCGCCGCGACGACGCGGGCCGGCGCCAATGTCCTGTCGGGCCCGACCTTGCGCGTATCCGACCAGGAGGCCGCGACCAAATCGGCCTATGCCGCCGCCTATCGCGCCGCGCGTGCGCGCGCCGACGCCTATGCGGGCGCGGCGGGATTGAAGATCGACCGCGTCCTGACGATCCGCGATGGCGGCGATAATGCGCCGCCGATGCCCTATGCTGCGGATGCCGCCAATTACGAGGTCGCGGCGCAGTCGGCCGCACCGCCCTTCAATCCGGGGGTCAGCGAATCGCAGGTTTCTGTGCGCGTCGATTTCGCGTTGTCGGAGAAATAGGCGCCACCGACGGTCGCCATGAAGGCGCGATTTTCTTTGCGCCGATTCGCCGCCCTGACTATCAGCAGCGGGCATGGCGGGCATTCGCGACATAGTGGGGGAAAACAAATCGCGCCTGCCGCACGTCAGCCGCCGTTCGCTGCTGGTCGGCGCGACCGCGGCGGGGGGGCTTGCCATCGCGTGGAGCCTTTGGCCGCGCGATTACCAGCCCAATCTGACCGCCGCACCCGACGAGCATGTCTTCAACGCCTTCCTGAAGATCGGCGACGACGGGCATATCAGCGCGATCGTCCCGCAGTGCGAGATGGGGCAGGGCGTCACGACGCTACTGCCGCAGATCATGGCCGACGAGCTGGGCGCCGACTGGCGAACGATCGCGGTCGAAACCGCGCCGATCAACCCGCTTTATACGAACACGCTGCTCGTCGACGAGGATAGCAGGGTCTTCACGCCGCGGTCGGGCGTTCCCGATTTCGTGTCCGATGTGCGCAGCTGGGCGCGCCGCGAATGGGCGGTGCGCCACGCGGTGATGCTCACCGCGAACAGCTCGTCGGTGCGCATGTTCGAAGGGCCGTGCCGTGCCGCGGCGGCGCAGGCGCGCGCGCTGCTCATGATGGCGGCGGCGAAGCGCTGGGATGCCGACTGGGAACAATGCGACACGCAGGACGGTTTCGTTACCTTCGGCAAGAAGAAGCTGCGCTTTGGCGAGGTCGCGGCCGCCGCGGCGCTGCTCGAACCGCCCGCCGAACCCGTCTATCGCGCGAGCAGTCCGGACCCGCTTTACGGCAAAGAACTGACGCGGCTCGACCTGCCCGCCAAGATCGACGGGTCGGCCAATTATGCCGGCGACATCCGCCTGCCCGACATGGTGTTCGCGGCGATCCGCCAGGGTCCGCTCGGCGCGACGCGGCTCAAGGGGATCGACCGCAAGAAGGGGCACGCGTCGCCCGGCCTGCTCCACGTCGTGACGCACGAGCGCTGGGTCGCGACGGTGGCGCGCAACTGGTGGGCGGCGAACCGCGCGCTCGACCGGTTTGCCCCGGTTTTCGAGACGTCGGGAACACCGATTTCGACGGGTCGGATCGACAAGGCGCTGAAAGCGGCGCTGAAAGACGACGGCTATCGCATGTCGAGCGAAGGCGACGTCGGCGAGGCGATGACCGGCCGGACAAAGATCGCCGCCGAATATGCCGTTGCGCCCGCGCTGCATGCGCCGATCGAGACACGCTGTGCCACCGCCGCCCCCGACGGCGCGCGGCTGCGTATCTGGGTCGCGACACAGGCGCCCGCGCAGTGCCGCGACGCCATCGCGCGCGCGACGGGGCTGGCGCCCGGCAATGTCGTGCTGTTTCCGATGATGGCGGGCGGCTCGTTCGACGCCTGCCTCGACCATAGCGTCGCGGTGCAGGCGGCGATTATTGCGCTGCAGGTCAAACGTCCGGTCCAGCTCGCCTGGTCGCGCGCCGAGGAAATCATGCGCCTGCCGCCGCGCGCACCGGCGCGGGCGAAGCTGACCGCAACGCTCAATGCCGCGGGCGGGATCGACGCGCTGGTGACACGCATCGCGGTGCCGCCGACCAACCATGAGGTCCGCGACCGCCTCTTCGACAACACCCCACCCGACGTCGCGCAGCGCGCCGCGGCGGGCCGCGCCGATGCCGCCGCGGTCGATGGCGCCGCGAGCAGCTATGCGATCCCGCATCATGCCGTCGACCATTGCCCCGCCGACATCGGCCTGCCGACGGGGCGCTGGCGCGGCAATGCCGACAGCTACACCGCCTTTTTCAGCGAATGTTTCGTCGACGAGATGGCGGCGCGCGCGGGGACCGATGCGCTGTCCTATCGCATGGCGATGCTCGGCAATGCGCCGCTGCTCGCGCGCTGCCTGCTCACCGCGACCAGCCTTGGCGGCTGGGAGGGCGGGCTGTCGGGGACCGCGCAGGGGCTCGCGTGCCATTCGATGCGCGGCAGCCATATCGCGCTGATGGCGACCGCGCGGCAAAGCGACCGCGGGTTGCAGGTCGAGCAATTGGTCGCGGTGGTCGACGCCGGGCGGCTGGTCAATCCGACGATCGCGCGGCAGCAGATCGAGGGCGGGCTGATCTTCGGGCTCGCCGCGGCGGTCGGTGCCACGACCGATTATGAAGGCGGCGTCGCGACCGCGCGCAAGCTCGGCCAGCTCGGCCTGCCCGATCTGTCGCAATGCCCGCAAATCCTGGTCGAATTTATCGATAGCGACCGCGAACCCGGCGGGCTGGGCGAGATCGGCGTGCCCGTCGTCGCGCCCGCGATCGCCAACGCGATGTTCGCCGCGACCGGCCGCCGCATCCGCCGCATCCCCCTGTCGGCGCAGCCGGTATGACAAGCGCCGGCGCATTCGCTGTGAACAAGCCGTCGCAGATCGGCGTGCTGCTGGTCAACCTCGGCACCCCCGATGCACCCGATGCTGGGGCAGTACGAAAATATCTGGCCGAGTTCCTCTCGGACCGCCGCGTCGTCGAAATCCGGCAAATATTGTGGCAGCCGATCCTGCGCGGGATCATCCTGACCACGCGCCCGAAAAAATCGGCGCATGCCTATGCGCAGGTGTGGACTGATGAAGGCTCACCACTCGCCGCGATCACGCGCGCGCAAAGCGCGGCGTTGCAGGCGGCGTTCGGCGAAACGGTGCAGGTCGCTTATGCGATGCGGTACGGCGAGCCGGCTATCGGCCCCGCGATCGACGCGCTCATGGCGGCTGGATGCCAGCGCATATTGGTCGCGCCGCTCTATCCTCAATATTGCGCCGCGACGACCGCCACGGTGGTTGATGCCGTCGGTGCGCATCTAAAGACGCTCCGCTGGCAACCGGCGCTACGCTTCCTGCCGCCCTATCATGGCGACGTCAGCTATCTTGAGGCTTTGAAAGCATCGGTGGAAACGGGGCTCGCGATGCTCGATTTCAAGCCCGATGTGCTGCTCGCAAGCTTCCACGGCATGCCCGAACGAACGCGCGCGCTGGGCGACCCCTATCACGACCAGTGCCGGGCGACCGCGCACCTGCTCTCAAAAGCGCTGGGCCGACCCATCGAGGTCGCGTTCCAGTCGCGTTTCGGCCGCGCCAAATGGCTGGAACCTGCAACCGACGCGCGGCTCGAGCAGCTCGGCCGCGAAGGCCGTAGCGTCGTCATTTTCGCGCCCGGCTTTTCGGCCGACTGCCTCGAAACGCTCGAAGAACTGGCGATCCGCGGCAAGCAGCAGTTCGAAGGCGCCGGCGGACGGCATTTCGCCTATCTCCCCTGCCTCAACGCCGACGCGCCCGGCATGGCGATGCTGGAAGAACTGGTGCGGCGCGAACTCGCGGGATGGCTCTGATCCGGCCTGCTTACCAACTGTTTAGGTCCATGCGCTAGACTCGTCCGACACGGCGCCGAAAAGGCGTGGTCGCGCGAATTTGGAGGTACGCCATGAACCAGGTCGAATCGGCAGCATTGGTGCTGGCCGGGCTCACGCTGGTCTTGCTGGCGATCGTCTTCGCGGTGTGGTGGAAGCGGCGCCCGCGCCCCGCCCCCGCCGCGCCGCGAGCCCCGCGCGAATCGCGCACGCCGGCCGAAAGCCGGATGCCGAAGCTGTCGCGCAAGGCCAGATCCGAAGTCGAAGATGTCGAAATCGCGCCGTCACGGCTCGCGCGGATCAGCCGCAAGACCCCGCTCGACGAGCCGGGCGAAACCGAATTCGAGCCCGCGCCGATCGCCGATGTCGAACCCGTGGCGGTCGAAGCGGTGCTCGAAGCGATGGCAGCAGAGGTCGAGGAGGAAGCGCACCGCCCCGACGAGCACCCCGAAGATCCCCCCGAAGAATCGGTCGCCAAAGCGGTGACGCTCCGCCTCGTCCCCCAAATCCCGCCGCGCGACGCGATTTCGACGAACAGCTGGCTCGGCGGCCGTCCGCGGCTGTCCGCTGGCATGGAATGGCCGAAGATCGACGACCAGCCCGCCGATTTCCTGGCCCAGATCAGCTGTGCCGAGCTGCCGCGCGACCTGTGGGGCGGGCTGGGGCCGCGCGATGGCGCGCTCGCCTTTTTTATCCACCGGCGGAACTATGAAATGCGCGTGTTCCACCTCCGCGATACCGGCATCCCCGTCGCGCCGCCCTTCACGCTCAACGATCCCGACGGCTGGTTCGGCCCGCACGGCGGCCTCGGCTTTGGCGATCTGGCGCCGTTCGCCGTGCGCGCCTTTCCCGAATGGCCGATCGACCTGGTCGCCGTCCGCCCCGGCGACGCCGATCCCCGCGACGAAGGCGATCCGAACGAGCCCGGTAGCGCGCTCTACAACCGCGGCTACGACATCGCCGACCCCGCCTTCCATCCGTTCGACTGGGGCAGCATGACCGCGATGATCGCGCTGCTCGAAATGCGGCTCGACCGGCTGAAGACCGAGGCGGCACCGCCCGCCGGCGCGAACGCCGAGGATGTCACCGAAATGGAGCAGCGCGCCGCGATCAACCGCGAGGCGCGGACGCGCGCCGAGGAAATCATCGCGATCGTCCACGACAGCGCGGCACGCGATGCCTTCTCGGCCAGCGACGCGACCGCGGTGATGTCGGCGCTCCATGCAATCCATTGGGCGAAGGCGATCCGCGCGGTCGACCCCGAAACGGGCGCCGAGCTGGTCGAGACGATCACCCTGCCGCTGACGACGCACCGCGCCGACGCCAATCTGTGGGTTCATGATTACCAGACCATCCTGTTCGACCGCGCGAAGCACGCCTGGTGCGCCAATCCGGACAGCCTGTCGGCCCCCGCGCGCGCCTTTTACGAACCCTGGTGGCAGGGCCTCGCAGCGCGCGAAATGGCGGCGATGGGCCACGTCCCCTTCCGCTATGTCCATGACTATGACGAGGAACGCGACGCCGTGCTGCTCGAACTGCCGACCAGCGGACTGATGAGCCGCGTCTTCGGCGACTGCGACAATCTGGTGGTGACGATCGCCAAGGCCGACCTCGCCGTCGGCGACTTTTCGAAGCTTCGGGTACAGGTGAGCAACTAGCCCCACCTAGTCCCCTGAATAGCTTTGCGATTGACGTAACAGTCAACTTGCGGCGTCCCGCCACGCAGCCTAATCATGATCCCATAAACTCTGTGGGAGAGGTGAATTTATGGCACGCGTAGCAATCGTCACCGGCGGCAGCCGCGGCATCGGGGAGGCGATTTCCCTGAAACTGAAGGAACAGGGCGTCACCGTCGTCGCCAACTATGGCGGCAATGACGAAAAGGCGCGCGAATTTACCGAGCGCACCGGGATCACGGCGATGAAGTGGGACGTCGGCGACCATCAGGCGTGCCTCGACAGCTGCGCGCGCATCGCCGAGGAGTTCGGCCCGGTCGACATCGTCGTCAACAACGCCGGCATCACCCGCGACGGCACGCTCGCCCGCATGAGCTATGACGATTGGGACGATGTGATGCGCGTCAACCTCGGCGGCTGTTTCAACATGGCCAAGGCCTGTTTCCCCGGCATGGTCGAGCGCGGCTGGGGCCGCATCGTCAACATCGGGTCGATCAACGGACAGGCCGGCCAATATGGCCAGGTCAATTATGCCGCCGCCAAATCGGGCATCCACGGTTTTACCAAGGCGCTTGCGCAGGAAGGCGCCAAGAAGGGCGTGACGGTCAACGCGATCGCGCCGGGCTATATCGACACCGACATGGTCGCCGCGGTCCCGCCGCAGGTGCTCGAAAAGATCGTCGCGAAGATCCCCGTCGGGCGTTTGGGCCAGGCCGACGAGATCGCACGCGGCGTGGCGTTCCTGTGCAGCGAGGATGCGGGGTTCGTGACCGGGTCGACGATGAGCATCAACGGCGGGCAGCATATGTATTGACGATGGCAGGCGCGTAACCAAGGCGTTCGCGTAGCGAACGACGCGGTTAGGCGCCGGTGCCGCGAAGCGGCAGCCATCGGCACGGCCAGCGGGGCGGCGATCCGAAAGATCGCCGCCCCGTCTGACGGCAGGCGGCGGCTTTGCCGTCGCCAACCAAGCCGCTACACACCAAGCATGACCGAACCCGCACCCTCGCTCTCCGCCGCGCAGCAAGACCTCTCCCGCGCTTACGCCGGCGGCGCGTCCGGCGTCCTCGTTTCGGGCCTCGTCTGGCTGATCGCCGGCGCGGTGTGGCAGCTTCACGGCACCATCGCGGCCTTCGCCGCGCTGTTCGTCGGCGGCATGACGATCCACCCGCTGGCGGTGCTCATCGAACGCATCACATTCAAAGCCCCGAAACCGACCACCGGCAAGGCGCTCGGAACGCTGGCGATCGAAGCGACGATCCCGCTGTTCGTCGGCGTGCTGATCGCGTGGGTTTTGCTGGTGCGCGCGCCCGACCTTGCGATCCCCACCTTCGCGGCCATCGTGGGCGCGCGCTATTTCCTCTTTCGCACCATGTATGGTGAGATCGCCTATTGGGCGCTCGGCGGGGCGATCCTGCTGGTTGCTGGGCTGGCGCTGTTCGGCTTCGGCCTTCCGCTCAACCTCGGCTTCCTTGTCGGCGCGATCGAACTGGTCGCGGCGGCATGGATCCTGCGGCGATGGCGCGCACGAACATGAGCGCTCCGCTCCACCCCCCGGTCAAACGCTCGGTCACCATAGCCGGCCACCCGACCTCGATCAGTCTCGAGCCGATGTTCTGGGATGCGCTGGAGGCCGAGGCAGCGCGGCAGTCTTTGCCGGTCAACGCGCTCGTCGCGCGCATCGATGTGGAGCGAATGGAGGCGGACGATCCGCCGAATTTGACCTCGGCGATCAGGCAGTGGCTCTGGCGGAATCGCCACGCAAATTAGAGCGCCTTGGAAGGCTCTGTTTCTTCGACTTTCTCGTCGAATCGCCCGCGTTCCAACATGAGATCGAGTGCCCGGCGCGCAATCGGTTGGATGCGTTGCGGCCAGCCCGTCGCGATGAATGCCCGCTCCGACATGTCCTTTGGCGTATTGTCGCAAGCCTGATCTAATACTTGTCTGACTTCAGTCAGAGCCTCTTGTTCCGCTTTGGTCAACGTCGACAGATCGGGAAATCCTCCATCTTCTCCGTGTGGAATCCAATCGTAAAACAGCTCAAAATAGTCGCTGAAACCGACCATCTGTACATGTTCTTCACCGTCCGAAAGCATGTCGAGCGCTTCCATGATGCGGTTGCGTATGCGCTGCTCGACCAGTCGTTCTGAAACCTGCTCGCCCATCGCCGCTTATCCAACCAAAGCCCCAGCCACCGCATGCCCGAACGCCGCGCCCTTGTCGGGGGCGTGATGCAGGAACAGCGATGGTTCGATCAGTTCGAGCTCCATGATGTGCAGCCTGCCCGCCGCGTCGCCGACCATATCGACGCGTGCGTAGACCGGCAGGGCCGGAGCGACCGCCAGCGCCGCCGCGGCGAGAGCCTGCGCCGCATCGCTCGCATCCCACGCGCTCTCGCGCCCGCCGAACTGTTCCTGGACGCGGAAG
This sequence comes from Sphingopyxis sp., assembly GCF_036675685.1. Lineage (GTDB taxonomy): Bacteria > Pseudomonadota > Alphaproteobacteria > Sphingomonadales > Sphingomonadaceae > Sphingopyxis. The sequence goes on along the minus strand of NZ_JAKFEM010000036.1, from coordinate 20,797 downwards.
TCGCCCGACGCAGGGCGTTTGACGATGGCGTGGCTGAGTTTGCCGGCGAAGAAGAATAGCGAAACTTCGCCTTCGGTCAGAATACCGGCCATCAGGGGCTGGACCAACCGGCGCTGGCCAAGCGCATCGGCAGGGATCGTCGCGCCCAACGCGATACGGTGGGTGCCATCGGCGCCGCCCGAGATGGCGGGCTTGATGACGACTTCTTCGACACCGAGCGCCGCGCGGGCATCCATAAGCGCGGCGTTATCGAGCATCGCGACCTCGACCGTCGGCACCACCGCGACGCCCGCCGCCCCGAGTTCGGCAAGATACGCCTTGTCGCTGTTCCAGCGCAGCACCGGCACCGGATTGGCCACCGGCAGGGCTTCGGCCTCCAGCCGGTCGAGCAGCGCGTACCAGGCAGCGACATCGCGCTGATAACCCCAGGCAAAGAGCGGCAGGACCAGATCATAGCCCGACAGATCGCCGGGATCGCTCCACACCCGCTGCTCGACGATCAGCCCGGCCGCAGCCAGCGCCACCGCCTTGCGCGCAAAGGCGGGCTGCCATTTCTCGTAATAGTCAGGCGCCGGGACGAGGATCGCGACACGGGGCTGGAAGGGCATGGAGGGAGCTTTCCTAAAGCCCCTCCCCTTCAGGGGAGGGTTGGGGTGGGGGGCCTCGACCTTGCACAAGGACGATGGGCCCCCACCCGCTGCGACTAAGCCAGCAAGCTGGCAAGTCTCGCTGTCCTCCCCTGAAGGGGAGGGCGTGTTGCTTACCGCCCCAACAATCCGCGTGCCTGCCCCGCGATATGCGACAGCATAGCACCATTCGGGTTCGGGATCGTCCGTGCGCGATCGACCGTGGCGCGGAATTGCGCGATGCGCGCCGCGTGATCGGCGAGCCATTTGGTCACCGCGGTATCGAGATCGCCCTTCGGCAAGCCGGCGAGGAAAGTCAGGCGCATCTGCTGGAAATCGCGCGCGAGGCTGTTGACCAACAGGCGCTCCCATGGATCGGCGGGGCTCATATGCGCCGCCAGCGTCTGCGCCCAGTCGAGCCCCAGCGCTTCACCCAAATGGGTGAAGGCGTGGGTCACCGCGACCTCGTCGTCGCCGCGCCGTTCGGCCAGGTCGACGATGCCGATCGCGCCGTCGGTCTTGAACAGGCGGACGACAGCCGCGGTGAGCGCCTCGGGCGCACCCGCATCGAGCAGTTGCTGGGTGAGCATGTCCCACTGATGTTTGACCGACGGACTGAGTAGCGCGTCGACACCCGTCATCAGGCGGTCGACCCCGGGTTCGAGCCGCGCGACGACCGGCCCCGCCTGCGACAGCGTCTGGGTGACGCGAAGCAGGTCGGCCATCTGCGAGGTCATTGCCGACGACGCCTGGCTGAACAGCGAGAGGCGCACGCTTTCGTCGATCCTCGCCGCGTCGAGCGCCTCCCAGATCGCCGGCATGTCGAGCAATCGTTCGACCGCGACGAACGCCGCGGCGACGTCGCCGAGTGCGCAGCCTTCCTCTTCGACCAGTTCGAAAGGATGGACGATGCCCATGCGGTTGATGATGCGGTTGGCGATCTTGGTCGCGATGATTTCGCGGCGCAGCTGGTGATCGGCGATCGCCGACGCGAAATCACGCTGCATCTCGGCCGGGAAGGCCGCGGCAAGATCGCTGCCAAGCGCCGGATCGCCCGGCAGGTCGCTATGCTCGATCGCGTCCTGCAGCGCGAGCTTCGCGGTCGACAGCAGCACCGCGAGTTCGGGGCGCGTCAGCCCGCGCCCTTCGGCGGCGCGGCGGAGCAGTTCGTCGTTCGCCGCCAGCCCTTCGACCTTGCGGTCGAGACGGCCCGAGGCTTCGAAGGTCTCCATCAGCCGGACGAGCGAGGCAACCCCCGCCGACCCGCCCTTTTCGGCGATCGACAGCGCGAGCGCCTGGAGCCTGTTGTCCTCGAGCACCAGCGCCGAGACATCGTCGGTCATGCGGACGAGCAGCGCGTCGCGGTCCGCCTGCGCCAGCCGTCCTTCGGCCATCTCGCGGTTGAGCGCGATCTTGATATTGACCTCATTATCCGAGCAGTCGACGCCGGCGCTATTGTCGATGAAGTCGGTGTTGATGCGCCCGCCCTTCGCCGAAAAGGCGATGCGCGCGGCCTGCGTGACACCAAGGTTCGCGCCCTCGCCCACCGCGCGGACGCGCAGATCCTCGGCATCGACGCGCAGCGCGTCGTTCGCAGGATCGCCGACCTCGGCATTATTCTGGCTCGCCGCCTTCACATAGGTGCCGATGCCGCCGAACCAGAGGAGGTCGACCGGCGCCTTGAGGATCGCCGAGATCAGCGAGCCGGGGTCGATTTCCGGCACCGACAGGCCGAGCAGCGCTTGTACCTCGGGGCTCAAAGGAATGCTCTTCTGACTGCGCGGGAAGATGCCGCCGCCCTTCGAGATCAGCTTGGCGCTATAATCGGCCCAGCTCGAGCGCGGCAGCGCGAACATCCGCTCGCGTTCCTTCCAGCTTTTCGCCGGATCGGGATTGGGATCGAGGAAGATGTGGCGATGGTCGAACGCCGCGACGAGCTGGATCGCCTTCGACAGCAGCATGCCGTTACCGAACACGTCGCCCGACATGTCGCCGCAGCCGGCGACGCGGATCGTGTCGCTCTGCACATCGACGCCCATTTCGGCGAAGTGGCGCTGGACCGAGAGCCACGCGCCCTTGGCGGTGATGCCCATCGCCTTATGGTCATAACCGTTCGACCCGCCGCTCGCGAACGCATCGCCGAGCCAGAATTTGCGCTCCATCGCGAGCGCGTTGGCGACGTCGGAGAAGGTCGCGGTGCCCTTGTCGGCGGCGACGACGAAATAGGGATCGTCGCCGTCGTGAATCACGACGCCCTTGGGATGCACGACCTTGCCCGCCACCAGATTGTCGGTGATCGACAGAAGCGAGCGGATGAAAATGCGATAGCATTCGGTGCCCTCGGCGAACCAGGCGTCGCGGTCGAGCGACACGTCGGGCAACGCCTTGGGATAGAAGCCGCCCTTCGCGCCGGTCGGCACGATCACGGCGTTCTTCACGCGCTGCGCCTTCATCAGCCCGAGGATTTCGGTACGGAAGTCGTCGCGACGGTCGGACCAGCGGAGCCCGCCGCGCGCGACCGGGCCGGCGCGCAGGTGAATGCCTTCGACCCGCGGCGAATAGACCCACACCTCGCGCCACGGCAGCGGCTTGGGCAGGCCGGGGACGAGGCTCGAATCGATCTTGAACGCCAGCGCTTCTTCGGCGGCGGGGGCGAAGGCGTTGGTGCGCAGCGTCGCGCCGATCACCGCGTGGAAGAGGCGCAGGATGCGATCCTCGTCGATCGATTTGATGTCGGCAAAGCCCGCGAGAATATCGGCTTCGAGCGCCGCGGCGCGGGCCTCGTCGCGCGCCTTGGGATCGTGGAGAGCCGCGAAGCGCTCGATCAGCGCGGCGGTGAGCGCGGGGGCGTGACGCAGCGCGCTGACGACCGTATCCATGCCATAGGCCGATCCGCCCTGGCGCAAGTAGCGGAACCAGGCGCGCAGCCAGACGATCGCGCGCGGATCGGTCTGGTTGGTGAGCACGAGCTCGTTGAATGCGTCATTTTCGGCGCGGCCATCGAGCACCGCGGCGATCGCGCCTTCGAGCACCTCGGCATAGGGAAGCAGCGCCAGCTCGTCGACGTTGGCGGGAAGGCGCAGCGTGAAGTCGTGGATCACGATCGGCTGCTCGTCGTCGCCCTCGGCGCCCGGTGCGCGGCTTTGGCCAAGCGCGGTCGGGATTTCCTCGAGCACCTCGAACCCGAAATGCTCGAGCGCGGGGACGACGTCGGACAGCGCGAGCGGGCCGACCGCGCTATAGACCTTGAGCCGCAGCCGGTCGTCGCCGTCGAGGCTCTTGCGCGCGAGCCGGACGCTGCGCGGATTATCGGCGTCGAGGTCGCGCAGGCGCAGGATGTCGCGCGCGGCTTCCTCGGGATTATAGAGGTTGCGGTAATTGGGCGGGAAGGTCGGCGCGAAACGCGCCGCGAGCGCCGCGGCGCGCCCCGGGTCGCCGCGCTTGGCCAGCGCCGCCTCCACCTCGGGCTGCCAGCCGCGGACCATCTGTTCGAGCTGCGCGTTGAGCGCGTCGGTATCGGGGACGACACCGCCGCTGCGGAGGTCAAGCGTGTAGCGCAGCAACGCCGCGCCGCCATCCTCGAGCACCATCGTCCAGCCGATGACCCCGGCTTTCGCTTCGCGCACCAGCATCGCCTCGACCGCGATGCGGCGGCCGGTCGACACTTCGTCGCGCGGCAGCCAGACGAACACGAACAGGTGGCGGCCGAGCGCGCTGCGCACCGTCACCAGCTTCGGCCGCGGCCGGTCGGTGATCGACATCGAGGTGAGCACGAGTTCCTCGAGCGAAGCAGCGTCGAACGCAATGAGCAGGTCGTGCGGCAGCGCGGTGAGCGCGTGCGCGAGTGCCTTGCCCGCATGGCCCGTCGGGTCGAAACCGAATTTCGCCATCAGCGCCTCGAGCTGCGCGCGCAGCATCGGGACCTTGTCGGGCCGCGCCGACAGCGCCGCGCTGGTCCACAGGCCGGCGTGGATCGACAGGCGCTCGACCTTCTTGCCCTTCAGCTCGGGAACGATGACGAGGTCGAGCAGCACGCGGCGGTGCACCGCCGAAAGCCGGTTCGATTTGATCAAGAGCGGCGCCTGTCCGCCCTTGTCGAACCAGGCGAAGGCCGCGTCGAGCGCCGCAGGCGACAGAAGCTGGGTCTCGCCACTCTCGCTGACCCCCAGCGAATCCTGTACCTTGCCGTCGCGCGTGCGCCATTCATGGCCGAGCTGGGTCATCGCCCCGCCCTCGAACCATCGCAGCAGCTCGGCGGCTTCGCCCTCGACGCGCATCGCGGCATCGGCGAGCATCGCCGCGCGCATCGCGCGCCAGTCGCGCACCGCGGCGCGCACGTCGCGCAGCGCCGCCTCGACCGCGTCGAGCAGCCGGCGGCGCGCACGCGCGTCGCCGCGTTCGAGTTCCATATAGATGACCGACTCGCGGCCCGGCCCCTCGCCTGCTTCCTGCAGATGCCCGCTGGCATCGCGTTTTACCGGCACGACGGGGTGGAGGATGCGGTGGACCGCGAGCCCCTGCGCCGCCACGACCTGCGACGTCGAATCGACGAGGAACGGCATGTCGTCGTTGACGATCGCCAGCCGCATCCGGCGGTCGGTCCCGTCGGCGGCGATCGGTTCGAGCAGCAGCGAGGGCGTTTCCGGGACGCGGTCGAGCGCTGCGCGCGCGGCGAACTGGCCCGCGTCGGCGAGCGCCGTCTTGTCCATATCGTCACCCTCGCCCGGCAGCGCACTGCCACGCAGCGCGGCCAGATAGGCGGCGGCGATTTTCGGAGGAATTTTGGCGATGGAGGTGGTTGGCGTGTCCGTTTCCGGCATGTCGGACGTATTTTGAGGCATAAGGTGCAGCATCCCGAACCAAAGAGGGGATCCCTGCCGACGATCGGCGGGGGCCCGTTCGCTGGGTCACCCTATGCGCCTGTGGCGCGCGCGGCTCAAGGCCTCGTTCGCTGCCTCATGTTAAAAAATTTCAATTTTGGGATTGTCTGTTGCGTGAACGCTCTCAACCACCGGGCGTGATCGGAACCGCCTTGCGCGCAAGTTTCGCGACCAGCGCTGGATCGTCGGCCGCCTTGGCGACGATGCCGATATGTCCACCGGGCATTGCGCGCGCGATCAGCACGACAAACTCGGCATCGCCAGCGTCATGTTCGAGAATCACCGCCGGATGCGCGCGGCGCAGCGCATCGAGCTTTTCGTCGGGCCGTTCACCCGCATCGTCGGCCGGCTTGCGGCGCGCACGCGCGTCCTTGACCAAGCCCTTGAGCCCGCCCGGATAGCGATCGAGATAGGCGACGAGTTCGCCGCGGCCGACGCCTTCGTCCCTGGCATGGCTGAGCACGAGAGCATATTCGGCAAGCCGCGTCTTGTCATAGGTTGCGCCAAAAACCAGCTTCACCACCGGCGTCATCGGCGCGCGGTCCTGCATCGTCAGCCCGGCGTCGTCGAGCAAGGCGGCGAAGGCATCCGGCTGCTGCTCGGCAACCAGCGCAAAATCCCACGCCTTGCCGACCGCCTGATAGAGCGCGTTCCGGCTGCGGCTGTCGGCGGCGAGCGCGCGTTCGGCGGTTTCGCGCGCAAGCGCCAACCAGTCGGCCAACTCGGCATCGTCACCGGGTTCGGCGGTTTCCGGTTCGGCGGCGGCCGGAGCGCCGGCCGCGACCGGTACGCCTGCGCTATCGACCAGCGCAGCAAAGCCGGGAGCGGCATCGCCCCCGACCTGATCGTCGAGATGTTCCGAATCGGGGCCGTCGGCCCATACCGGCACCGGCGCGGTCAGCGGCGCGGCGCTGCGCAGCGCCTGTTCGACCGACAGTTGCAGTTCCTCGGCCTGATCGGCGGCGACCGCTTCCTTCCAGTTGATCACGCCCATGATGAAATCGATCGTGTCGTCGTCGGACGAGAAGGGCAGCAGGATGCCGCGGTACATGATGGTGACGCCGCGATCGTTGACGAATTCGGCCTCGAAACCGATCGGCGCGCGGTTCGCGATGATCTGGAGATAATGATCGGTCAGCCGCGACAGCAGCGACCGGCCGGGGATCTGGCTGATATAATGGACGTCATCGGCGATCTGCGACTCTTCGCGCAACCGGTCGCCGAGAAAGGCGATGCCCGGATTTTCGACTCCCGCGGTGAAGTCGAGCAGCACCGAGTGCGCGCCAAAATCGGCGCCGTCGAGATCGAGATCCTCGACCGAGGGATAAGCGCGGTCGGCGAGCAGCGAGGCCCAGTAATTATAGGCCCGCACCTGCATCCGCCGCTCGTCGACGCCCACGGCCACCGGCGCATCGATCGCCGCGTCATCCTGACCGTGGCTGCCCGAAAGCAGTCCGCGCATGCTGTCCATCATTTATCCCCAGCCGGTAACATTGGGCATGTCATGCACCGGAACTGGTAAAAGCGGCGTAAACGATGAAGGAGACGGCCCACGGCGCTTGGGTCACCGATTACCGGCGCGTGCCCCCTTTGTCAGCACATCTTCACCGAACGATGCAATTATGCATGGATCATATATCAATTTTAGCCATACTAAATTGCCAAAAATTCTCAATTATCAAATTATATCATATGAATAAGATCATCCTTCTCATTCGCAGCCCGAAGTACAATATGGATTGTGCATGGTATCATGTATATTGTCCGTTGGAGTCGAAGGCGATGAGCGCTGAGCTTGGCAGCGAAAAGCTGCGGTGGATTTTGTGGGCCGGCTGGCATGGCAAATGCCCCGAATGCGGCGAGGGGCCTATGTTCCGGTCGTGGCTGAAGCTGGCCGATCGCTGCGAGAATTGCGGCCTCGATTTCAGCTTCGCCGCCCCCGACGACGGCCCCGCCTTTTTCTCGCAATGTATCGTCGCCTTTCCGCTGACCTTTGTGATCGTGTGGCTGCAGATCATGTACAGCCCCCCGCTGTGGGTGCATCTGGTCTTCTCGATCCCGGTGATGGTCATCGGATGCGTGCTGCCCTTGCGGCCGATCAAGGGCTGGCTCGTCGCGTCGCAATATGTGAACAAGGCGCAGGAATCGGGGACCGAACATCTGTGGGCAAAGCTGAATGCGCGCGAAAAGTACGAAGCGGACGAACGACGTGGCGGCTGACGCGTGGCTGCCCGACATCGCCGCCACCGCGGGGCCCAAATATAAGGCGGTGACCGCGGCAATCGCCGCCGCGGTCGCGCGCGGCGAGCTTGGCCACGGCGACCGTCTGCCGCCGCAGCGCGACCTCGCCGCGCGGCTCGGGATCGACCTCACCACCGTCACCAAGGCCTATGACCTTGCGCGGCAACGCGGGCTGATCGTCGCGCGCGGGCGCGCGGGCAGCTTCGTCAGCGACGACGCGCGGACCGGCGAGGTCGCGACCGCGGCGCAAAGCGACATCGCGATGAACAACCCGCCGATCCCCGCCGAGGCCGGGCTGCCCGACGCGATGGCGGCGGCGCTCGGCACGCTGGCGCAGCCCGAGGGCCTCGCGCGACTGTATTACCAGCGCCCCGGCGGTGCGGCGGCGGACCGCGAAACCGGCGCCGGCCTGCTCGCACGCACCGGCCTGTCGTCGGCGGCCGAACAGGTCGTCGTCACCGCGGGCGGGCAAAATGCGCTGCACGCCATCGCCGCGGCGATCCTGAAGCCCGGCGACCGCGTCGCGTGCGGGCGCTTCATCTATACGGGGTTCCATGCGATTGCGCGGCGGACCGGCATCGCGCTCGTCCCGCTGGCGGAAATGTCCGCCGCCGCGCTGGAAAAGGCGCATGATGCCGCGCCGCTGCGCGCGCTTTATGTCGTCCCGACCAACGACAATCCGACCGCCGCGACGATACCCGCGAAGGAGCGGCAGGAGATCGCGGCGTGGGCGCAGGCCGCCGGCGTCCAGATCATCGAGGACGACGCCTATGGCCTGCTGCCCGATGCACCGCTTCCCGCCATCGCCAGCTTCGCGCCCGGGGTCAGCTGGTATATCGCGAGCGTGGCCAAGATCATCTCGCCCGCGCTGCGCGTCGGCTTCGTCCGGGCGCCGGGCGTCGCCGAGGCCATGCAGCTCGCATCGTGCCAGCATGAAAGCGCGGTGATGGCGCCGCCGCTCAATGTCGCAATGGTGTCGCTGTGGCTGGCCGACGGCAGCTTCGACCGGCTGGTCGACGCGGTGCGCAAGGAGGCGGCGTGGCGGCAGAAGCTGGCGCGCACGGTGCTGGGCGAGGCGCGCTATGCCGCGCATCCGCAAGGCTATCACCTCTGGCTGCCGCTTCCCGAAGACAGCCAGCCCGACCGGCTCGCCGCCGCGGTCGCGCTCGACGGACTGTCGGCGGTCGCGTCGGACCGCTTCGCGGTGACCGCCGATGCACCCAAGGCGATGCGCGTCTCGCTGGGCGGCACGATCGACCGGCGCGGCCTGTCGCGCGCGCTGCACCGGCTCGCCGCGCAGCTCTGGTCGCCGGGCGGGGCGGCGAACCCCATCGTCTAGAAACAATCGTCATCCCGGCGAAGGCCGGGATGACGGGATTGGGGTTCGGCCTTACTTCCCCGGGTGCAGCCGGATCGCCGCGCCGCCGCCGGGGGCGAGCCAGAGCTTATACGTATCGCCCTTCTTCACCTTGACCGTTTCGTACGCGATCTTGTGCCGCGCGTCGGTGAGGTAGGTCGCACCTTCGCCATCCTTATAGACGGTCGCGGTGTAGATCTTGCCCGCATCGAGGAAGTCGAAGTTCAGCGTCAGCGTGCGTTCGGTTGCGTCGTTGACCCCGCCGACATACCAGTCGGCGCTGTTCCGGTCCTTGCGCGCGAAGATCGCATAGTCGCCGACCTCGCCCGCGATCAGCCGACTGTCGGCCCAGTCGGCGGGAACCTGTTTGATGAACTCAAGCTCGCGCGGATGCGCCTCGAGGCTCTCGATGAAATCGGCGGCCATCTGGATCGGCGAGTAGATCGCCAGATAAAGGCCGAGCTGCTTCGCGAGCGTCGAGGCGAACGGCGCCTTGTTCGATCCTTCGAGGCTCAGCACCCCCGGCGTATAATCCATCGGGCCCGACAGCATGCGGGTGTAGACGAGCGTCGGTTCATGGTCGGGGCCGCTGCCGAAGTTGCTCCAGGCATTATATTCCATGCCGCGCGCGCCCTCGCGCGCGACCCAGTTGGGATAGGTGCGGCGGAGGCCCGTATCCTTCACCGGCTCGTGGGGGTTGACCGCGACCTTGTACTTCGCGGCGGTCTGCACGACCTTCAGATGGTGCTGCACCTGCCGCTGGCCGTCGTGCCACTCCATGCGCGTCGTCCCGGGCGTGTCGCCGGGCGCGATGATCCCGCCGGCGTCGGCGACATAGCCCGTCTTGACGGCCTTGACGCCAAGCTGGCCATACAGCTTCATCGCATCGTCCAGCTGCGCCTCGTAAACCGCAATATTGCCGCCGGTTTCATGATGGCCGATCAGCGTCACGCCCTTCTTTCGCGCGTAATCGGTGACCGCCTTCAGGTCGAAATCGGGATAAGCCTCAGTGAAGCTGAATTCGTCGCCATGCCCGAACCAGTTGCCATTCCAGCCCTTATTCCAGCCCTCGACGAGCACGCCGCCGAAACCGTGCTTCGCCGCGAAGTCGATATATTGCTTGGTGCGTTCGGTGGTCGCGCCATGCTGCGGCCCCTCGGCCCAGCTCCACGGACCGCGGATCATGCCCCACCAGATGCCGATATATTTCATCGGCTTGACCCAGCTCACGTCGCCGAGCTTGTTCGGTTCGTTTAGGTTGAGCTCAAGGTCGCTTTCGACCAGCCCCGCTGCATCATCGGCGATGCGGATCGTTCGCCACGGCGTGTTGAACGGCAGGTCGCGGATCACCCGCGCGCCGCGCGACGAGGGCGACAGCGTCGAGCGGAACTTGCGCCCCTCGACGCGCTTCAACCACATGCCCGAATAGTCGACCAGCGCCGCCTCGTGGAACGCGAGGTGCGTGCCGTCGTCGAGGCGCATCGTGATAGGCGTGTGCGCGGTCGCGACCGCATCGATCGGCGTTTTTTGATAGATTTGCTCGTAGCGATTCCACTCGCCACCGGTGATCCACCACGCGGTGCCCTCGGGCACGATGTCATATTCGGTGACCTCGTCGGCGATCTTCGCGGTCTTCAGCCCCGCCTGCTCGGGCAATTCATAGCGAAAGCCGATGCCGTCGTTGAAGAGCCGGAATCGGACGCTGATCGCATGCCCGCCCCAGCTTTCGTGCTGGCGGAAGCGGACGAGCAATTCATTGTAGTGATTGCGCACGAAGCGGCGCTCGCCCCACGGCAATTCCCATTTCCCGTCGGCGCTCGCCTTTTCCGCGCCCTCGATCGCGAAACCACGCTGCAAGCCGATGCCGTCGGTCAAAAGAAAACCCAGCTTCGACGGCGCGATAAGCAGCTTGCCCTTGCGCGACAGCGACCAGGTCGGCCGCTGGTCGGTGTCGGTCGAGACGGTGAGCGTGATGCTGGCATCGGGCGACGCCGCGGTCTGCGACGGGCGGGCCTCCTGCGCCATGGCGGGCGCTGCCGCGGCGGCGAGCAGGGCGACGGTGGCAATCAGGCTACGCATCAATTTGTTCCTTTAAGATTGAGCCAGAGGACGCCGCATGGCGGCAGCGCCGTCGCATCCGCGCCATTCAGCGCGACAAATGGGGTTCCGCCGGCAGTGTGCGTCGCGATAGCGATCGGCTCGCCGCCGAGGTTGAACAGGCAGCGGACATGCTGCCCATCGGCAATCCGGTCGAAGGCGAGCAGGTCACCCTCAGCGACCCAGCGGTCGTCACGGCCGAGGCGCAGCGCAGGGTGCGCGGCGCGCAATGCAACGAGCTGGCGCGTCAGGTTGAGCAGCGATTGCGGGTCGCCCTGCTGCCGGTCGACCGCCAGATCGCGATGCGCGGGGCCGAGCGGGAGCCAGGGATCGGCGGCGGAAAAGCCCGCGTTCGCCTCGGTGGCGGCCCAGGGCAGCGGCGTCCGCGCGCCGTCGCGCGACAGCGTCAGCGGCCAGTTCTTGAGCGCTTCGGGATCCTTCACCAGCTCGAACGGAATCTCGACCTGGTCGAGCCCCAGCTCCTCGCCATTATAGAGGATGATATTGCCGCGTAGCGCGCAGAGCAGCGCCATCTTCATCCGCGCATAGGCGGCGCTGTCGACACCCTTGGGGGTCCAGCGCGACACCGCGCGCGGCGCATCGTGATTCTCGAACGCCCAGCTCGGCCAGCCGAGCCCCGGCACGTCGGGCCATTGTTCGGCCGCCTCGCGCACCAGCTGCGGCGTCAGGCGGTCGGCATAGAGGAAATCGAAGCCATAGGCGCTGTTGAGCCGGCGCTCGCCCGCGGTGAACAGCTTCATCTCGCGCACCGCGTCGTCGCCGCCGACTTCGGCCACCGTGAAGCGGCCCGGATATTCATCGGTCAGCGCGCGGATGCGTTCGAGGAAGAGCGCGATGTCGGGGTGCGACTGGTTGTAGATTTTCTGCTGGAAATCGAACGGCCGGGTGCGGACCTTGTTCGACGGCGGCGCGGGCGGATTGTCGCGCAGTTCGGGGTCGTGCATCGAGAAGTTGATCGCATCGATGCGGAACCCGTCGACGCCGCGGTCGAGCCAGAAGCGCACGACGCCGAGCAGCGCGTCCTGCACCTCGCGGCTATGCACATTGAGCTGCGGCTGGGTGCCAAGGAAATTGTGCATAAAATATTGGCCGCGCCGCGCATCCCACGTCCACGCCGGGCCGCCGAACACCGACTGCCAGTTGGTCGGCGGCGACCCGTCGGGTTTCGCGTCGGCCCAGACATACCAGTCGGCCTTGGCATTTTCGCGGCTCGCCCGGCTCTCCGCAAACCACGCGTGCTGGTCCGACGTGTGCGCGAAGACGAGGTCGGTGGTGACCTTCAGCCCCAGCGCGTGCGCGCGGGCGACGAGCGCATCGAAATCGGCGAGCGATCCGAAGATCGGATCGACCCCGCAATAATCGGCGATGTCATATCCGAAATCGTCCATCGGCGAGGGATAGAAGGGCGACAGCCAGATCGCGTCGACGCCGAGCGCGGCGATATAGTCGAGCCGCGCGGTGATGCCGGCAAGGTCGCCGATGCCGTCGCCGTTCGAATCGGCGAAGCTGCGCGGATAGACCTGATAGATCACCGCGCCCTTCCACCATGGGTTGGCGGCGGCAGCGGGCAAAGTCTGGTCCTGAACGAGGGGCTGGTTCGTCGTCACGCTGGGTTCCGCTTATTCGCTGGCCTGGCAGATGATGGTGCCAAAGGCGGGGAGGGAGAGGTGGAGGCTGCCCGGCGCGGCAGGACTTGCCGGGCAATCGCCGTGGAGCGCGGTAAAGCCCGCGCTTTTCGTATCGATGGCAATGTTCGCCGACAACGGCGCTGCAGACGTATTGTACGCGAGCACGACCTCGCGCCCGGTGTCGGGGTCGAAGCGCGAGATGGCGAGCAGGCCCGGCTTTTCGGAGAAAGCGCGGACCTTGGTCGCGCCGCGCGTCAATGCGGGGGTCTTGCGGCGGATTTCGGCGAGCGCCGCGATATGGCGATAGAGCGGGTGCGCGGGGTCGAAATTCGCGGCCGCGGTCGTCGCGTCGCTGCCGATCAGGTCGTTGTCGTTATAGGCGGCGACCTTCGAGGCAAACATGTCCTCGCGCGCAAGCTGGTCCTTGTCGTCGGACACAAACCCCTGCTCGTCGCCATAATAGATCGTCGGCACGCCGCGCAGCGTCAGCAAAAGGCTGTGCCCAAGCGTCACGCGCTGAAGCAGTTCGGCCTCGCTCGCCCCCGGGTTCGCCGCCTTCACGAACATCGCGAAGCGGCCCATGTCGTGGTTGCCGAGGAAGGTCGGCAGCTGAAGCGCCGCCGCCGCGCCGCCCTTATAAAGCAGGTCGCCGTCGAACAGCTTCGCAAACTGGTCGGTGCCCTTCGTCCCGCTGACCGCATCGATCGCGGCGCGCGCAAAGCCGAAGTCGAGCACCGCGGGCAGCCCCGCCGCATGCGTGTGCCACGCGAGCGCGCCCGGATCGACCGCATCGATATAGACCTCGCCGAAGATGTGGAAATTGGGGATGCCGCGCGCCTTCGCGCGCGCCCGCATCGCGGGCACGAACGCCTGCCAGAATTCGGGATTCACATGCTTCGCGGTATCGATGCGAAAGCCGTCGATACCGAAGTCGTCGATCCAGCGGCCGAAGATGTCGATGAAACCGTCGACGACGCGCGGGTTCTCGGTCGCGAGATCGTCGAGCCCCGAAAAATCGCCATAGAGCGCCGACTCGCCGACCCAATTGCTGTTCCCGCGATTATGGTAATAGGCCGGATCGTTGAGCCAGGCCGGGACCTTTACCGTCTCCTCGCCCTTGGGGACGACGGGGGTGTAAGCGAAACCCGGATCGGTCAGCTTTTTCCAATTCTCCGCGCCGGCGACATGGTCGCCCGCGAACCCCGGATTGATCGGCGCGCCGCCGATCCCGCCGCGCCGCGAAAAGGGATAGTCGGCGATCGCGCGATAGGGGAAACCCTCCGCCTCGCCTTCCTTGTACCGGATCACGTCGGCGGTGTGGTTGGCGATGATGTCCATATAGACCTTCATCCCGCGCTTGTGCGCCACATCGACGAAGGCCTTGAACTCGGCATTGGTGCCGAAATGCGGATCGACCTGGGTGAAGTCGGTGACCCAGTAGCCATGATAGCCCGCGCTCTCGTCGCCCTTCGGCCCCTGCACCGGCTTGTTCTTGAATATCGGCGCGAACCAGATCGCGGTCGTCCCCAGCCCCTCGATATAGTCGAGCCGCTTGGTGAGGCCCGCGAGGTCGCCGCCATGGAAAAAGCCCTTGGCGGCGGGATCGTAGCCGGTCTGGAGCCGGCCGCCCTTCAGCCCGCCTTGGTCGTTCTTCGCATCGCCATTTTCGAAACGGTCGGGAAGGACGAAATAGATGACCTCATCCTCGGGCGGCCGCCGGCGATAATCCTCGGCCGGCACCGCAGCAGGCGCGGCGCCCGCGAGGGTCAGCGCGATGAGGGAGGTGAAAAGGCTCACGCGGGCACTCCTGCCGCGCAATGCTGCGCGATAAAATCCTCATGGGTGGGCAGGCGCGACGCGGCGCCCGCGACAATCGTCCCGATGTCGGCGAAAAAGCCCGACAATTCCTCGCGGGTCAGCGCGTCGGCCATCGGATGATAGCCCTTGGGTTCGATATTCTGGCCCGCCAGCACCTGGAACCAGCCGATTTCGACGAACAACTCGTCGCCTTCGCGAACGATCTGGCCCTGGCTTCGGAACAGGTCGATTTTTTGGGCCAGCGTCTCCGGAATTTCCATCTCGCGGCAGCGGATCCAGAAGGGCGAGTCGGTGCGCTCGTTCGCGTGGTAGTGGAGGATGACGAAGTCGCGGATGCGTTCGTAATCGAAGCGGATACGGCGATTATAGGCATCGATGTTGGCCGCATCGAAATCGCGATCGGGAAAATGCGACAGCAGCTTGGCGATGCCGTTCTGGATCAGGTGGATGCTGGTCGATTCGAGCGGCTCAAGGAAACCCGAGGCAAGGCCCAGTGCGACGACATTGAAGTTCCACGCTTGGCTGCGCATGCCGGTCCGGAAGCGCAGCGTTCGCGGTTCGGCGAGCGGGCGGCCCTCGACATTGGCGAGCAGGACCGCGGTCGCTTCATCCTCGCTGATGAAGTCGCTGCAATAGACATGGCCGTTGCCGGTCCGGTGCTGGAGCGGAATGCGCCATTGCCAGCCGGCCTTATGCGCGATCGCCTGCGTATAGGGCCGCGCCGGGCCGGCATTTTCGCTCGGCACCGCGATCGCGCGGTCGCAGGGAAGCCAGTGCGTCCAGTCCTCGAAGCCGGTTCCGAGCGCCTCCTCGATCAGCAGCGCGCGAAAGCCCGAGCAGTCGATGAAGAGCTCGCCGTCGATCGCCGTGCCCTTTTCCAGCACGACGGCCTCGATATGGCCGGTTTCGGCATTGCGCCGGACGCTGGCGATCTTGCCCTCGGTCCGTTCGACCCCCGCCCGTTCGGCGATCTTGCGCAGATAGGCGGCATAAAGCGCGGCGTCGAAATGAAAGGCATAGGCGATGCCATCAAGACTTGTGCTCGGAATCTGTGGTAACCGCGCGAAGCGGTTTGCGTGCGCCGCGGTTTCGTTCAGCGAATAATCGCCGAGCCGGCCCGCGACGCCTTCGGCTCGCCCGCGAAGCCAATATTGCGGAAAGGACAGCATGCCGAGGCTGCGCCCGATCTGACCGAAGGCGTGCATATAGACGTCGCCGATCCGGCCCCAGTCGTGGAACTGGATGCCCAGCTTGAACGTCCCGCGCGTTTCGCGGATGAATTCATCCTCGTCGATGCCGATCAGGGCATTGAACAAGCGGATCGCCGGAATGGTCGCCTCGCCAACGCCGACCGTGCCGATCTCGTCGCTTTCGATCAGCCGGATCGAGAGATTCTCCATCGTGCGGGACAGCGCCGCGGCAGCCATCCAGCCCGCCGTTCCGCCCCCGACGATCACCACCTTCGTGATGCGACTATCGCCCACCCTGTCCGTTCCTCTCATGCCGCTCGCCCGCCGCCGAAGGGCCTTCAGTCCCGCAAACAAGTGGGCCGGGGTTTCCGGCCGGCCCACCTGTCATGTCAGAACTTGTAGGTGATACCGGCCATGAAGTTGCGACCATAGTTCTGATAGTCGCGGATCTGGCGAGGATCATTGTTGTAATAGGTCACGAAAGGCTCGTTCGTGAGGTTCGATGCCTGGAACAGCACGCCCAGCCCTTCGAGCGCACCGCTCTGGAAGGTATAGCCGACCTGCGCATCGACCACGAACTCGCTCTTGGCCATGAACATGTCGCGGGCAAGGCTGATGGTCGAAACCTCGGCGAGGAATTTGGAACGATAGCGGCCCGACGCACGCACCTGGAAACCGGCCTTTTCGAAATAGGCGGTTCCGTTCACGACCCATTTCGACAGGCCGGGCATCGAAATCGAGTCGGGCCCGCCTTCG
The DNA here is from genome assembly GCF_036675685.1 of Sphingopyxis sp. Classification (GTDB taxonomy): domain Bacteria; phylum Pseudomonadota; class Alphaproteobacteria; order Sphingomonadales; family Sphingomonadaceae; genus Sphingopyxis. The sequence goes on along the minus strand of NZ_JAKFEM010000036.1, from coordinate 4,183 downwards.
CGCACGCGGCTCTTGGTATAGGAGGCGCTGGCCAGCACCCCGAAGCCGTCGAGCGATTGGGTGAAGTTTGCGAAGGGCAGCGAGAAGGAGGCTTCGGCGCCGTAGACGCGCCCGGCATTGCCGTTCAGCCACTGCTTGCTGAGCCCAGCCCGCGTGCCGACCGTTCCGCCGTCGGGAACCTCGAAGTCGGTGAAGTCGAACGGATTGACCTGGCGATAGATGTAATTTTCGAGATATTTGTAGAAGCCGCCGAGCGAGACATAACCGCCCTGGCCGAAATATTTCTCCACCCCGACATCGACCGTGTCGGCCATCAACGGACGCAGCTTCGCATTGCCCAGATCGAGCGACCAGGGCGAAGCGTTGACGTCGGTGTTGTTGCGCTTCGACGTATCGAAATTGACGCCGCCGCCGGGCTTGAGCTGATCCATGCGCGCGCGCGCCAGCATGCGCGCCGCGCCGAAGCGCAGGAAGGTGTTGTCGGCAAATTCGACCGACAGGTTCATGCTCGGCAGGATGTCGGTATAGGTGTCGCCATCGGTAACCGGCGTCGACTGGGTTACGCCGCCGACGACCTGCGCATAAAAGCTCGAACCCGTCTGGTCCGAGTGAACGATCTGGACGCCGACATTGCCGCGGATGGGGGTGCTCCCCGCATCGGTGTCGAAATTCGCCTGGACGAAACCGGTCAGGACCTTTTCGCGGATGGTATAATCGTTGAAGACGCGGGCCGGATCAAAGCCGGCGCCGTCGGTGAGCGTGTAGTTTCCGTCATTGTAGAAACGCCAGCTGTCGAACGCGACCATGCCGGGGATGCCGATGAAATCGAGCGACACCGGGTCGTAGAGATAATCGGCGGGCACCGCGGTGTTGGCCGGATAATTTTTGCTGGTCAGCACGAAGCCGCGGTCGTCGAGGCTCTTCTCGCGGTCCGAATAATTGGCGCCGACGCGCAGGCTGCTGATCACGCCGTCGAGTTCCTGGGTCGCCTGCAGGCGCAGCGATTTCAGCTCATCCTTGATTCGCGGCGTGTTGACGAAGCCGTCCTGGCAGTTGGGAACCGCGCCGCCGCAGCTGTTCCAGCCCTGCGGATCGGTGATCACGAACAGATTGGGGTCGGCATAGTCGAGCGAAGGGTCGAACATGATGCCGCCGTTCGGGCGCATTTCGAACCCGAGCGCGGTTTCGCGCGCGCCGACGCCCTGACCGCGGCCGGTGCCGAGATAGATTTCGAGATTTTCCTCGGTCTTCTTGATCCGCGAATAGCCAAGGTCGAGTTCGAACGTCAGTTTCTCGTTGGGCTTGAACTGGGTGTTCCAGCCGCCGGCGATGATCGTCGAGTTGCGATGGACGACGTCGTTGCGCATCACCGCCTCGGTGCCCGTCCAGACACCCTTCGTCACCAGACCGTCTTCGATGGTGAAGCCGGGCTGGAGCGTCGAATTGCCCCAGAAGAGCGGGAATTCGATGCCGCGCAGGCGCTGTTCGTCCTTGAACTTCGACCAATAGCCGTCGATCGTCGTGTGGAACTTGTCGCTCGGCTCCCATTCGACGACCGCCATCACGCCGTCACGCTTCAGTTCGTTCGATTTCACATAGGGCTTGGCGCCACCGATGATGAAAGCGGTGTTCGTTCCGTCGGTCGCCTCGGGATAGCCCCAGGCGTTGAACCGTTCTTCGGCCGTCGGCGACTGCATGCGCGCATAGCCGATCGCCCAACCGAGCGTGCCGTCGGCGTTCTGGTCGATATAGGAGATGTTCGCGCGATACCCCTTGTTCGAAATGTCGGGGTTGAGCTTGCCGAGATCGTTGACTTCGAAGCGTGCGCCGGCCGCGATCGTGCGCTTGCCATAGGCGAGCGGACGCACCGTCCGCATATCGATCGTACCGCCCAGCGCCTGTCCGATCAGCGACGCGTCGGGGGTCTTGTAGACGATGGCGCCGTTGAGCAGTTCGGACGGATATTGGTCGAGCTCGACGCCGCGATTGTTGCTCGCCGACACCTGTTCGCGGCCGTTGAGCAGCGTCGTGGTGAAGTCGGGGGCAAGGCCGCGGATCGACACGACATTGGCGCGGCCGTCGAGACGCTGCGTCGCAAGGCCCGGGAGGCGCGACAGCGATTCGGCGATCGACAGGTCGGGCAGCTTGCCGATGTCTTCGGCCGAGACCACCTCGACGATCGATGTGTTCGCCTTCTTTGCCTGGACCGAATTGTTGATCGCGCCGCGAATGCCGCTGACGACGATTTCGCCATCGGTCGGCGCTTCGTCGGCGACCGGAGCGGCCGTGCTGTCCTGCGCCATCGCGGCGCCGGGCACGAAAGCGGTCAAGGCAAAGCCGAGCGCGATGGCGCTGGCACCACGGCGAAGGCTGATCGATCTGGTCATGTAAAACTCCCCTGCTGCGACGGGCGGTCGGACCCAGGCGACGGCAAAAGGGGGCGGCAATCGCGCCGCGCGGCATCCTCTCGACGAAGCGTGGGTTTTCCCATCTTGAGGGTCAATTGGAGCCAATCGGTGGATGCGACCAGTGGGTATACGTATACGCATATTATGCAGGCGGGTGCGCTGTCACCGGAATGTCACGCTTTTTGCGGCGCAAACCTGGGGATTCGGCCCCATGCAAATTCTTGGCATCGACCGGACCAATCGCTAGGCTCTTGCCGAGCAGCGGCCAGCGATAAGGCCGCCGCGACCGGGAGATCAGCATGGGGCGCCAGCCCTCGACCAAGCCGACGAGTTTCGACATCGCGTACCTCGCGGGCGTGTCGCAGCCCACCGTGTCGCGCGCGCTGCGCGGCAGCAAATCGGTCAGCGCCGCGACCCGCGCCAACATTCAGCGCATCGCGCAGGAACTCAATTACACAGTCGACAAGAACGCCTCGAGCCTGCGCTCGCAGCGGACCCACACGCTCGCGCTGCTCTTTTTCGAGGATCCGACTCCCGACGAATCGATGATCAACCCCTTCTTCCTGTCGATGCTCGGGTCGATCACGCGCGAATGCGCGCTGCGCGGCTATGACCTCCTCATCAGTTTCCAGCAGATGCACAACGACTGGCACGTCGCCTATCAGGACAGCCACCGCTCCGACGGAATCATCCTCCTGGGCTATGGCGACTATCAGCTCTACCGCAGCAAGCTCGAGCATCTGGTCGAGATGGGGACGAAGTTCGTGCGCTGGGGATCGGTGTCCGACGACAGCATCGGGTTGACCGTCGGATCTGACAATGTCGGCGCGGGCGAGCAGGCGGGCGAACATCTGGTCGAGATCGGGCGGCGCCACATCGCCTTCCTCGGCGACGCGTCGGACCATGCCCCCGAATTCCAGGACCGCTATACCGGGCTTTGCCGCGCGATGCGCGCCGCGGGCGCCGAGCCCGACGCGGCGTTGCAGCGCGATGCGGTATCGTCGGAGGAATCGGGTTACGCCGCGGCAAAGTCGCTCCTCGCGGGCGGCAAGCCGTTCGACGCGATCTTCGCCGCTAGCGACCTGATCGCGATCGGGGCGATGCGCGCGCTGGCCGAAGCCGGGCTACGCCTGCCCGCCGACGTCGCGGTCATCGGTTTCGACGACATCCCCTCGGCCAGCCTGACCTCGCCGACGCTGACCACTGTGATGCAGGATATGAAGGGCGCGGGGACATTGCTCGTCGATGCACTGCTGGACAGCATCGATGACCGACCGGTCGAGCCGAGGATGCTGCCCGCGCGGCTGATCCGGCGGCAGAGCACCGCGGTTTAGACATGCGTTGCAACGGCGGCTTTGGGGTGGTTGCCTCGTACCTCGTCTTCTTTCGTCCGGGGTGACGATGGATGAAGAGGTCGGCATGCCGCGTCATCATTCCAAAGTTCAGGAAAGTTCAGCCCTATGCATCGCCCGATTTGGACCTCGCGGCGTGCTGGACGCGTCCGGCACGCCCCGCCGTAGCCGTACCCGCAAGCCAGGCAGCGACCGCTTTTATCCAGCAAATGAAAGAGCCGGGCGAAGGCTGGCACAGCCGGATAATGTAGGAAAGGCTTATTTGAAGGCGTGCCTGCTTTGGGGTGGGAAGCGGACGGCCCTTATTCGTCATCCCGGGCTTGACCCGGGACCCGCCTTCCTTCTTCCCAACCGAGAAAAGACAAGGCAGGCCCCGGGTCAAGCCCGGGGTGACGAGAAGTTGGATGACTGCAACCGGTCGTT
>NZ_JAKFEM010000008.1:0-64786 GCF_036675685.1 Sphingopyxis sp. | reverse complement strand
AAAATAGGGCTGAAGACGCGCCATCTGCTCGTCCGTCAGCCAGAATAAATCGCTCAAATTCAGGCTCCTTCGTGGTCGCCTGAATCACAGCCATCTCCGCAAATCAATGGGTCCTGACCCTAAGCGTTCGCAGAGGTTAATAATCGTGCTTCACGCACATCGTGTTTCCGCTATGTTCCAGAGGGAAGAGGTAAGATGCAATCATGACGAACTTTGACCTTGATGGCACCCAGGCGGACGGAACTCGCCTATGGGAAGGCTTACGCCACCAGAAATGAGGCTGCTTTGAAACCTGTTCGGAGCTTCGCGAATTCTACTCAGCCCAACCGCCAAACGTGTAGGAAAAGCGGGCACTACCTTCGTCGGCGTTACGACCGCTACGGACCTCCGCTACCAGTCGCAAACCCATCAAAACCTCGCGTTTCCGGCAGTTTTCCGCCGCTCTTCGAGGCTGTTCCTATGTCGGTATTTCCGCTTCCAGAAGTGAGTTATTTGGACAACTCACGACAGATTTGGAGCCGTTTGGACACCACTTCCGCGATGCCTGACCCGATGAATCTGCCGGTTGTGCTGTAACGCAACAGGCGCAGCACGACGATCGCACCCGGTGCCGGATGCTCCCGATCCATGGCATATGCGAACGCGTCCGCGTCGATCCGATTAAGAAATATATCGTCTGGAATTCGCCGAACTGACGCCGCCACCGACTCAGCCCCGCAACGAAGCTGGCCGACTCGGGGACCGACCGATGGTCAGGTCGTATGATGCGACGACACGACTCCGCCGCTCAAACCGCCGCAATCCGACCGATCGCGGCGGCCGCGATGGGTGACAGGGCATCGGGCGACTCCTGCGCCAGCAGCAGGATGCGGCGCCGCATTTCGGGATCCCAGAAATGGCAAATATGGTCGGCGACCATCGCCGCGGCCTGCTCGGAGCCTTCCGCGGCCAGATTGCGGGCAATCTGGTTCGCCATATAGATCAGGCGCTCGCCGGTCGACATCATGCCAGTTTCGTCGGTCATGGCGCGCCCTTCATTCCGCCGCTTCGACCGGCGCGATACGGCGGCTCTGCCGCGTATGATCGGCATAGTCTTCCTGCCAGTCGGAAGGGCCGTTCGACAGGCCGACCTGCACCGCCGTCACCTTATATTCGGGGCAGTTGGTGGCCCAGTCCGAATAGTCGGTGGTGATGACATTCGCCTGCGTGTCGGGGTGGTGGAAGGTGGTATAGACCACGCCCGGCGCGACGCGTTCCGTGATCAACGCGCGCAGCGTCGTCTCGCCGGCGCGGCTGCGCAGGCTCACCCAGTCGCCATCCTTGATGCCGCGGTTCTCGGCGTCGCTGGGATGGATTTCCAACCGATCCTCCAGGTGCCACGCGGTGTTCGCGGTGCGCCGCGTCTGCGCGCCGACGTTGTAATGGCTGAGGATGCGGCCCGTCGTCAGGAGCAGCGGGAAGCGCGGCCCGGTCTTCTCGTCGGTCGGCACATAGTCGGTGACGACAAACTTGCCCTTGCCGCGCACGAAGCCGTCGATGTGCATCGTCGGGGTGCCATCGGGCGCCGCGTCGTTCGCGGGCCATTGCAGCGAGCCTTCTTCATCGAGCCGGTCGTAATGGACGCCCGCGAAGGTGGGGGTGAGCGCGGCGATCTCGTCCATAATCTCCGACGGATGGCCATAGCTCCAGTTGAGCCCCATCGCGTTGGCGACGAGCTGGACGATCTCCCAGTCGGCGTAACCGTTCAAGGGCGCCATCACCTTGCGGACGCGCTGGATGCGGCGCTCGGCGTTGGTGAAGGTTCCGTCCTTCTCGAGGAAGGTCGAGCCGGGCAGGAAGACATGCGCGTAGTTGGCGGTCTCGTTGAGGAAAAGGTCCTGCACGACGACGCATTCCATCGCGGCGAGGCCCGCCGCGACATGGTGGGTATTGGGGTCGGACTGGAGAATATCCTCGCCCTGGATGAAGATGCCCTTGAAGCTGCCGTCGGTCGCGGCGTCGAGCATGTTGGGAATACGAAGGCCGGGCTCGCGGTCGAGCTTTACACCCCAGGCGCTCTCGAACATCGCACGTGCGTCGTCGTCCGACACATGGCGATAGCCCGAAAACTCGTGCGGGAAGCTGCCCATGTCGCACGCGCCCTGAACATTGTTCTGACCGCGCAGCGGGTTCACCCCAACGCCCTCGCGGCCGACATTGCCGGTGGCCATGGCAAGGTTGGCGATCGCCATCACGGTCGAACTGCCCTGGCTGTGCTCGGTGACGCCCAGGCCATAATAGATTGCCGCATTGCCGCCGGTTGCATAGAGGCGCGCGGCAGCGCGCAGATCGCCGGCAGGCACACCGGTCAGCGGCTCGATCGCCTCGGGCGAGCGCGCCGCCTCCGAGACGAAATCGGCCCAGTCCTGAAACTCGTCCCAATCGCACCGTGCGCGGATGAACGCCTCGTCGTAAAGCTTTTCGGTCACGATGACGTGCGCCATCGCGGTCAGCACCGCGACATTCGTGCCCGGACGCAGCGGCAGATGATGCTCGGCCTCGACATGCGGCGATTTGACGAGGTCGATGCGGCGCGGGTCGACGACGATCAGCTTGGCGCCCTGGCGGAGCCGCTTCTTCATCCGGCTGGCGAACACCGGGTGCCCGTCGGTCGGATTGGCGCCGATGACGAAAATGACGTCCGACTGCATCACGCTGTCGAAATCCTGCGTCCCCGCCGAGGTTCCGAACGTGGTCTTCAGTCCGTAACCGGTCGGCGAATGACAGACACGCGCGCAGGTATCGACATTGTTGTTGCCGAAGCCCTGCCGGATCAGCTTCTGGACGAGGAAGGTCTCCTCGTTGGTGCAGCGGCTCGACGTAATCCCGCCGACCGCGCGCGTTCCATATTGCATCTGGATGCGGCGGAACTCGCTCGCGGTGTGGGCGATCGCTTCGTCCCAGCTCACCTCGCGCCACGGCTCGGTCACGCTCGCGCGGATCATCGGACCCAGAATACGGTCTTGATGCTGGGCGTAGCCCCAGGCGAAGCGTCCCTTGACGCAGCTGTGTCCGCGATTGGCCTTGCCGTCCTTCCACGGCACCATGCGGACCAGCTCTTGCCCGCGCATTTCGGCGCGGAAGGTGCAGCCGACGCCGCAATAGGCGCAGGTCGTGACGACGGCGCGGTCGGGCGTTCCGACCTCGACCACTTTCTTTTCGATCAGGCTCGCCGTCGGGCAGGCCTGCACGCACGCGCCGCACGAAACGCATTCCGAGGCGAGGAAGGCGTCATTCTGTGACGCGGCGACCTTCGAGTTGAACCCCATACCCTCGATGGTGAGCGCGAAGGTGCCCTGAACTTCGTCGCATGCCCGCACGCACCGCGAACAGGCGATGCACTTCGACGGATCGAAATCGAAATAGGGGTTCGACTGGTCCTTGGGCTGCCCCATGTTGGTCGCGCCGTCATAGCCGTAGCGCACCTCGCGCAGTCCGACCGTGCCCGCCTGATCCTGCAGTTCGCAGTCGCTGTTCGCGGCGCAGGTCAGGCAATCGAGCGGATGATCGGAGATATAGAGCTCCATCACCCCGCGGCGCAGTTGTTTCAGCCGATCGGTCTGGGTGCGCACGACCATGCCCTCGGCGATCGGGGTCGTGCACGATGCGGGATAACCGGCGCGGCCCTCGATTTCGACAAGGCAGAGGCGGCACGAGCCGAAGCTTTCGAGGTTGTCGGTCGCGCAAAGCTTCGGGATCGACCTGCCGCTCAACGAGGCAGCGCGCATGATCGACGTGCCTTCGGGAAGCGTTACCTGCTCGCCGTCGATTGTCAGCGTGACATTGCGGCCCGTCGCCAGCGCGGGGGGCGTGCCATGGTCGGTTTCGCGGATGAAGCCCATGTCCTTACTCCGCTGCTTCGACGACCGGCGCAGGGGCGCCAAAATCTTCGGGAAAATGGTCGAGCGCGCTCAGCACCGGATAGGGCGTGAATCCGCCGAGCGCGCAGAGCGAGCCATATTTCATCGTGTCGCACAGATCGCGCAGCAGCGCGGTCTGTGCGTCGATGCCGACGTCGATGCGATCGGGGCTGCGCGAGTGGAGCGCCTTGCCCAGTGGCCCGGCAAGGCGCTCCTGCATCGAGGATATCCCCCCTCGTGCATCCATGATCCGATCCATGATCTCGACCCCGCGCGTCGATCCTATGCGGCACGGCGTACATTTGCCACAGCTTTCGACCGCGCAGAATTCCATCGCGAAGCGCGCCATGTGCGCCATGTCGACGCTGTCGTCGAAGATGGTGATCCCCGCATGGCCGATCAGCCCGCCGGCAGCCGTGAAAGCTTCATAATCGAACGGCAGGTCGAACATCGACGGCGGAAAATAAGCGCCAAGCGGGCCGCCGACCTGCACCGCGCGCACCGGTCGGCCGCTCGCCGTGCCGCCTCCGACGTTGTTCACCAGCTCGCCGAGCGTGATACCAAAGCCGACCTCGAACAGGCCGCCATGTTTCACGTTGCCGGCAAGCTGGATCGGCATCGTTCCGCGCGAGCGACCGAAGCCGACATCGGCATAGGCTTCGGCGCCCTCGGCCAGGATGAAGGGCACGGCGGCGAGGCTCAATACATTGTTGATGACTGTCGGCTTGCCGAACAGGCCCGAAAGCGCCGGCAGCGGCGGCTTGGGGCGCACCTGTCCGCGCTTGCCCTCGATGCTGTCGAGGAGCGCGGTTTCCTCGCCGCAGACATAGGCGCCGGCGCCGGCGCGCACTTCGAGCACGAACGGCGCGATCCGGCCGGCGGACAGCGCGATCGCTTCGCGCATCGTCCGGATCGCGAACGGATATTCGCTGCGGATATAGATATAACCATGGATCGCTCCGGCCGCGTGCGCGGCGATCGCCATGCCTTCGATCAGGCAATAGGGATCGCCTTCCATCAGCATCCGGTCGGCAAAGGTACCGCTGTCGCCCTCGTCGGCGTTGCACACGATATATTTGGGCGCGCCCGGCGCATCGAGCACCGTCTGCCATTTGATGCCCGTGGGAAAGCCCGCGCCGCCGCGCCCTCGTAGCCCGCTCGCCTTGACCGTATCGACGACCGCCTGCGGCTCGGCGGCGCGCGCGATGTCGAGACCGGTCCAGCCGCCGTGCGCGGCGTAGTCGGCAAGGCTCAGCGGATCGACGATTCCGCAGCGGGCAAAGGTGAAGCGTTGTTGGGCGGCGAAGAAGGGCAGCGCGCCGACATCGCCCAGCCGGCCGGGATGCGTGCCGTCCAGGATCCGCGTCACATCACCGCATGCGACGGGGCCATAGCCGATCCGCCCTTCGGCCGTTTCGACCTCGACCAGCGGCTCGATGCTGAACAATCCGCGCGATCCGGTGCGCACGACCTCGCAACCCGTGTCAACGAAATCGCGCGCGACATCGTCGGCACCGAGCGCGACCGACGCCATGTCGCGGCTGATGAAGACGCGCGTCATGCCGCGACCTCGATCGCGATGCGGTCGAGCGCCGCCGCGTCGATGCGCGCCACGGGGCGGCCATCCACCAGCGCATTGGGACCGATGGCGCAGAGGCCGAGACAATAGACGGGTTCGAGCGTCACTTGCCCGTCGCCGCGGGTCTCGCCCATCGCGACGCCCAGCCGCGCGGCGGCCGCCGCCTCCATCGCCGCGCCGCCGCGGGCCTGACAGCTTTCGGCACGGCATAGCTTCACGATATGGCGCCCGGCGGGCTTGCGGCGATAGTCATGGTAAAAGGTGAGGACGCCATGCACGTCGGCCCGGCTGAGGTTCAGTGCAGCGGCGATCGCCGGGACAAGCGCGTCATCGATATATCCTGCCTCGTCCTGCACGGCGTGCAGCAGCGGCAACAGCCGGTCGCGACCGGCACCCTCGTTGCGCACCATATCGTCAATCAGGGTCTTTGCTTCTTCCCGTCGCATCGGTGGTCAGTCCGCCCAATATAGGCGCATCGGATTATCGACCAGCATCCGCCGTTGCAAGTCCGCGGTCGCCGCGATGCGCGGGATCATGTCGACCAGATGGCCGTCGTCGGGAACATTGTCCTGCATGTTGGGGTGCGGCCAGTCGGTGCCCCACAGCACGCGGCCGGGATAATCCTCGACCAGCGGGCGGACCGCGCGTGCGAAATCGTCCCATGGATCGTTCGTCGCATCGAGCCGGTCGGGGCAGGTCGCCTTGAACCAGATGTCGTCGCGCGCATCGAGCAGGCGGCGAAAGGCGCGCATGTCGGGGCCGTCAGGGCCCTGCGACACGTCGGGGCGGCCCATATGGTCGATGACCAGCGGCACCGGGATGGCGTCGAGAAAGGGGCGAAGCTCCTCCAATATGCCGGCCTCGAAATAGACGACGACGTGCCAGCCCGCGGGAAGGCGCCGCGCGACGTCGAGGAACCTGTCTTTCGGAGCGTCGTCGACCAGCCGTTTCAGGAAATTGAAGCGGATGCCGCGGATGCCGCCGTCGTGTAGCGCGTGCAGCGCGGCTTCGTCGATCGCGGGATCGACCACGGCAACGCCGCGCGCCCGGCCCTTCGACGCCGCAATGGCGTAAAGCGTCGCGGCATTGTCGGTGCCGTGGCAGCTGGCCTGGACGATGACGTTGCGCGCGAAACCGAGATGGTCGCGCAGCGCGAACAGCGCTCCGGCGCCCGCATCTTCGGGCAGATATTTGGCCTTCGCGCTGAACGGGAATTGCGCCATCGGCCCAAAGACATGGCAGTGGGCGTCGATCGCGCCGGGCGGCGGAGTGTAGCGCGGCTTCGACGGGTTGCCGTGCCAGCTTGTTATCCGCTCCCGATCGCTCTGAGCCTGTCGAAGAGTCATCCGAAAACCACTCCGTCCATCAGTTTGCGCGCGGTACGCAGCAGCGCTGCCGATTGCACCGCGCCATCGTCATCGAGGTCGAGGATGCAGCTCATCTCACCGGTCGGATGTTCGACCGACAGCGTCTTGCGCGCGCCCGGTGGCACCGCTGCGACCTCCGCGGCCGGCGATCCCTCGATCAGGCAGGCGGTCGCGACACTCACGGCGCCGAGCACGCCGATCGTAGCATGGGCGCGGTGCGGGATGAAGCTACGGACGGTCACCGCGCCGCCATGACGCGGCGGGGCGACAAGCATCATCTTCGGCACCGATTTCTCGCGCACATCGCCCAGATTCATGCGTTCGCCGACCGCGAGCCGGATCGCTTCGATCCGCGCCTTCAGCGCGGCATTGGCGTCGAGGCTTTCGCGGTCCTCATAGCCGGTGATGCCAACGTCGGTCGCCTTCATCACGACGCAGGGCATGCCATTGTCGATCAGCGTGACGGGGACGCCATCGACCGTCTCGACCGCCCGCCCGGTGGGCAGCAGCGCGCCGCATGACGACCCCGCCGTGTCGCGGAATTCGATCGGGACCGGCGCGTGGGCACCGGGCACCCCGTCGATCCGCGCCGTGCCGTCATAGGTCACCCGCCCGCCGGGCGTCGCGACCGTCGCGACCGCAACCTGCCCGGTATTTTCCATGAAGATGGTGACGCGCGTTTCGTCGCCGGTCGCGGCAACGAGGCCGCGCTCGATCGAGAAAGGGCCGACACCGGCAAGAATATTGCCGCAATTCTGCGCGTCGCTGACAATCGCCTGGTCGACGAAAACCTGCAGGAAAAGATAGTCGACGTCGACTCCCGCGCGCGCCGATCTGGCTATCGTCGCAACCTTGCTGGTCAGCGGGTCGGCGCCCCCCATGCCGTCGATCTGCACCGGGTCGGGCGAGCCCATGATGCGCAGCAGCAACGCGTCGCGCGCCGCAGCATCGGCCGGCAGGTCGTCCTTCAGGAAATAGCCGCCCTTCGACGTTCCGCCGCGCATCCACATGCAGCGGATGGCCGTCATGTCGCGGCCCCTTCCGGGCGCAAAACCGGTGCCCGCTTTTGCTGAAGGGGCCGGTCAGACATATCGAAGCCCCATTTCGGCAAGCTTCTCGCGCATCCTGTACATGTCGAGACCCAGTTCGCCGGCGGCAAGGCGCGCGCGCTTGTCGGCCTCGTTCGCTTCGCGGGCTTCGGCAGCTTTCGCCACCTCGGCGGCTTTTTCGCGCGGCACGACGACGACGCCGTCGTCATCGGCAACGATCACGTCGCCCGCGGCGATCGGCGCGCCGGCGCAGACGACAGGGACGTTCACCGAGCCCAGCGACGCCTTGATGGTCCCCTGCGCAAACACCGCCTTCGACCAGACGGGGAACTGCATGTCGGTAAGGTCGCGCACGTCGCGAATGCCGGCGTTGATGACCAGCCCCTTGCAGCCGCGCGCCTGCGCCGAGGTCGCGAGCAGGTCGCCGAAATAACCGTCCTCGCAAGGACTGGTTGGAGCGATGACCAATATGTCGCCAGCCTGCAGCTGTTCGATCGCGACATGCACCATCCAGTTGTCGCCGGGCGGGGCCGAAATGGTGACCGCGCTGCCCGCAATACGCGCACCCGCATAGATCGGGCGCATATAGCTGGCGAGCAGCCCCGTTCGCCCCTGCGCCTCGTGCACTGTCGACACGCCGCAACGTTCGAGCGCCGCGATGACACCTGCTTCGGCGCGTTCGATATTCTGGACGACGATACCGCTCATAGGCCTCTCCCGAAGCAAGCCCCGTCATCGGGGACAGCTGATCGGACGTGTCTAGGAAACCCGTCCCGCAAAAGACATTCGGAAGTTTGAAACCGGTATAAGGTCATGCTAATTCATCGCTCCTATGCTCTGGCAGCTCAATCTTCGGCATCTGCGGGCGCTGTCCGCCGTCACGCGACTGGGCAGCGTCTCGTCGGCCGCGCAGGCGGTCAGCATCACCCAGCCGGCGATCACCCAGGCGGTGGTGCGGCTCGAAAAGCTGCTCGGCCTGCCGCTGTTCGAGCGGCGGCCCGACGGGATGGAGCCGACCGCTGCGGCGCGGCAATTGTCCGCGCGCATCGATGCCGCGCTCGCCTATGTCGGCAGCAATCGGGTGACGATGACGCAGCTGCGGGCGTTGCTCGCACTGGGCGAGGCGGGCAGCTATGCCGCCGCCGCCGCGCTCACCGGATTATCCCAGCCGTCGCTGCACCGCGCGGTTGGCGATCTCGCGCTCGTCCTGCGGCGCAGCATGGTCGAACGGCGGGGGCGCGGCCTTGCCTTTACCGACAGCGGACGCAAGACGCTGCGTGCCTTTCGTCTGGCGCGCTCCGAATTCGCGGCGGGGTTCGCCGAAATCGAGGCGCTGAAGGGCGCCGAAACGGGACGGATCGCGATCGGCGCGATGCCATTGTCGCGTGCCCGCGTCCTGCCAGCGGCGATTGCGGCTTTCTATCGCGAATATCCCGATGCGCGGATCAGCGTAATGGAAGGCGCGTGGCACGAGCTGGTCGAGCCGCTGCGCGACGGGTCGATCGATGTGATGATTGGCGCGCTGCGCGCACTGGCGCCCGGCGACGAACTCGACCAGCATTCGCTGTTCAGCGATCATCCGGTCGTTCTGGGCCGGCCCGGACATCCGGTGCTGGAAGCGGCGGCGACCCGGGACTGGGGGGCGCTCTTGCCCTTGCTGGCAGAATATTCCTGGATCGTTCCCGAGGTGGGCACGCCGCTGCGCGCGCAATGGGCGCGGCTTTTCGACGCGGCGGGCATCGCGCACCCCGCGGTTCCGATCGCCTGCGGTTCGGTCATGATGATCCGCCAGATCATGATCGACAGCGATTTCCTGACGCTCCTGTCGCCCGATCAGGTGGCGGTCGAGCTGGAGGCCGGCTGGCTGGAGGTCGTGGCCGAACTGCCTGCCGACTTTGTGCGCGACATCGGCGTGACACACCGCGCAATGTGGCGGCCGACGGCGATGCAGGCGTCCTTCCTGCGCCATCTGGAATCGGCGGCGCGGATTGCGGGATAGGCAAAAAAATTAGCTAAAACTTATAGGATGCCCTTGCTTCCGATTGGTCGCGCCGCCGCCGGGTCGGCACGATGAAGGCAATGACGCAGACGCTGACCCTGATCGGCTTTGGAGAGGCTGGTTCGACCTTTGCCCGCGCGGCGGGCTGGGAGGACGACGCACGCGCCTTTGACATTCGCCCGGTCGACTTCGACGCGGCCGCGGTACGAGGATGTGCTTCGCTTGCCGACGCGCTGGCCGGAACGCCCTCTGTCATCAGCGTCGTAACCGCCGATAACGCGTTGTCGGTCGCGCAGGATGCTGCGGCGCTGATCGCGCCCGGCACCTTTTTCTTCGACATGAATTCGGTCGCCCCCGGCACCAAGCGCGCGGCGGCTGCAGCGATCGGCGCGGCGGGCGCGGTCTATATCGATGTGGCGGTGATGGCGCCGGTCAATCCGTCGCGGCTGGCGACGCCCTTGCTGCTGTCGGGGCCGGACGCCGAAACGGGAGGGGCGGTATTGGCCGCGCTCGGTTTCACCAATCTGCGGATCGTAGGCGACGATGTCGGGCGCGCCTCGACGATCAAGATGCTGCGCTCGGTGATGGTCAAGGGCGTCGAGGCGCTGACCGCCGAATGCCTGATCGCCTGCGAGTGCGCCGGTGTGACCGACGAGGTGCTGGGCAGCTTCGAGGGCGACTGGGCGACCGGGGCGGACTACCGGATCGACCGGATGCTCGTCCATGGCGGGCGGCGGGCCGCCGAGATGGCGGAAGTGGTCAAGACGCTGGCGGCGCTCGGTATCGAGCCGCTGATGACGCGCGGGACGGTGGCGCGTCAGGCGCAGCTTGGTGGGCTTGGCATCGCCGCCCCCCCCGCAGGACTTGAAGCCAAGTTGGCGAAGGTGAGGAACGCAGGACAATGATTATCGATTGTCATGGGCATTATACGGTGCTGCCCACGGCCCACGACGCCTGGCGCGAGGAGCAGAAGGCGGCATATAAGGCGGGCGTCGCGCCGCCGCCCTATCCCGCGATTTCCGACGCCGAGATCCGCGAGACGATCGAGGCCAACCAGCTGCGCCTGATCAAGGAACGCGGCGCCGACATGACGATCTTTTCGCCGCGCGCCTCTGCGATGGCGCCGCATGTCGGCGACGAGGGCGTCGCGACCGAATGGGCGTATCGCTGCAACAATCTGATCGCGCGCGTCGTCGATCTGTTTCCCGAAACCTTTGCCGGGGTGTGCATGCTGCCGCAATCGCCCAAGGCCGATATGAGCGCGAGCATCGCCGAGCTCGAGCGTTGCGTCGTCGAACTGGGCTTTATCGGCTGCAACCTCAACCCCGATCCCGGCGGCGGCTATTTCACCCATCCGCCGCTCACCGACCGTAGCTGGTATCCCTTTTACGAGAAGATGGTCGAGCTCGACGTCCCGGCGATGATCCATGTCTCGGGCAGCTGCAATCCGGCGATGCACGCGACCGGCGGCTATTATATCGCCGCCGATACCATCGCCTTCATGCAGCTGCTCGAAGGCGATCTGTTCGGCGATTTCCCGACATTGCGCTTCATCATTCCACACGGCGGCGGTGCGGTTCCCTATCATTGGGGGCGCTACCGCGGGCTCGCCGACATGCTGAAAAAGCCCGGGCTCGACGCGCATCTGATGAACAACATCTTCTTCGACACCTGTGTCTATCACCAGCCCGGGATCGACCTTCTGGCCGATGTCATCGACAACAAGAATATCCTGTTCGGGTCGGAAATGGTCGGTGCGGTGCGCGGTATCGATCCGACGACGGGCCATTATTTCGACGACACCAAGCGCTATGTCGATGCGCTCGATATCGAAGACGACGCACGCCACATGATTTTCGAAGGCAATGCACGCCGGGTTTTCCCGCGGCTCGACGCGCGGTTGAAGGAGCAGGGCCGGTGACGCAGAATATCCACGACTATCTCGCGGAACTGGACGATATTCCGGGCACGCGTGTGTTCACTGCAGCGCGCGCGCGCCGCGGATATTGGCTGAACCAGTTCGCGATGAGCCTGATGACGCCCGAAAATCGCGAGCGCTGGAAGGCCGATGAGCGCGCCTATCTTGAAGAATGGCCGATGTCTGACGAGCAGAAGGCCGCGATATTGGCACGCGATTATAATCGCTGCCTCGATCTTGGCGGCAATGTCTATTTCCTCGCCAAGGTCTTTTCGACCGATGGGCTGAGCTTTGCCGAGGCGGTGTCGACGATGACCGATATGAGCTTTCCCGAATATCGCGAGATGATGCTGAAGGGCGGGCGTTCGGTCGAAGGCAACCGCTCGATCAAGGCCAACCGGGCCGCCGGCAAAAAAGGAGCAGATTGAAATGGCACGTTTAACCGCCGGTGTCGGCTCCAGCCATGTGCCGCTGCTGGGTGTAGCGGTCGATCAGGGGAAGACCGGGGACGATTATTTCGGTCCGATCTTTGCGGGCTATGAATGGACCCGCGAATGGGAGCGCAACACGGCCAAGCCCGATGTCGTGATCCTCGTCTATAACGACCATGCCTCCGCCTTCGACATGAAGATCATCCCGACTTTCGCGATCGGTTGCGGCGAACGCTACAAGTCCGCCGACGAAGGTTGGGGACCGCGACAGGTTCCCGATGTCGAGGGCCACGCCGACCTCGCCTGGCACATCGCACAAAGCCTGATCCTCGATGATTTCGACATGACGATCATCAACGAGATGGACGTCGATCACGGCCTGACCGTGCCCTTGTCGATGATGTTCGGCACCCCCGACAAATGGCCGGTGAAAGTCGTGCCGCTCGCGGTCAATGTCGTCACCTATCCGGTGCCGTCGGGCAACCGCTGCTGGGCGCTGGGTGAGGCGATCGCCCGCGCGGTCGAAAGTTTCCCGGAAGATCTGAACGTCCAGATCTGGGGCACCGGGGGTATGAGCCACCAGTTGCAGGGCCCGCGCGCCGGGCTGCTCAATCGCGAATGGGACAATCGGTTTCTCGACGCGCTGGTCGGTGACAGCGACGCGGCGCGGCATATCCCGCACATCGAATATCTGCGCGAAACGGGCAGCGAGGGCATCGAGATGGTGATGTGGCTGGTGATGCGCGGCGCGCTGGGAGCGAAGACCCGCTGCCTGCATCGCCATTATCATATCCCGTGCAGCAACACGGCGATCGGCCATATCGTCCTGGAACCCGCCGAAAAACTCTGAAGCCGAACGGCGCGGCGGTCGCCGGCGCGATAATGGAGAATGACATGCGGATTGCCCTTGCCGGTGCCGGCGCCTTTGGCGAGAAACATCTCGACGGACTGAAGCTGATCGACGGGGTGGAGATCGTCTCGATCATCAGCCGCACCGCCGAACAGGCGGCCGCAGTCGCCGCAAAATATGGCGCACGGCACAGTTCGACCGAACTGGCGGATGCGTTGGCGCGCGACGATGTCGATGCGGTGATCCTGTGCACCCCGACCCAGATGCACGCGGCGCAGGCGATCGCCTGCATGGACGCGGGCAAGCATGTCCAGGTCGAAATCCCGCTGGCCGACAGCTGGGCCGATGCCGAGGCGGTGCTGACAAAACAGCAGGAAACCGGGCTCGTCTGCATGGTCGGCCATACGCGGCGGTTCAACCCGTCGCACCAATATGTCCACAACAGGATCGTGGCGGGCGAGTTCAATATCCAGCAGATGGATGTCCAGACCTATTTCTTCCGCCGCAAGAATATGAACGCCAAGGGTGAGGCGCGCAGCTGGACCGACCATCTGCTGTGGCACCATGCCGCGCATACCGTCGACCTGTTCGCCTGGCAGGCGGGGCCGATCGTCAAGGCCAATGCGATCGAGGGGCCACATCATCCCGATCTCGGCATCGCGATGGACATGTCGATCCAGCTGAAGGCCGCGTCGGGCGCGATCTGCACCCTGTCGCTGAGCTTCAACAACGACGGGCCGCTCGGCACCTTCTTCCGCTATATCGGCGACACCGCCACCTATCTCGCGCGCTACGACGATCTGGTGACCGGCAAGGAGGAAGTGATCGACGTCAGCCACGTCGATGTCAGCATGAACGGCATCGAATTGCAGGACCGCGAATTCATTGCCGCGATCCGCGAGGGGCGCGAACCGAACAGCTCGGTCGCGCAGGTGCTGCCCTGCTACAAAGTGCTGCACGATCTCGAGCAACAGTTCTGATCGGTGAAGACGCAGGTTGCCATTATCGGTGCCGGCCCAGCCGGACTGCTGCTCGGCCACTTGCTGCGCGCCGAGGGGGTGGATTGCGTCATCGTCGAACGGGCGTCGGCCGATTATGTGCTCGGCCGTATCCGTGCCGGCGTCCTCGAACGGACGACGACCGACCTCCTCGAACGGCTGGGGATCGACGAGCGGCTTCGCCGCGAGGGCCTGCTCGAAGAGGGGTTTTGCCTTGCCGACGGCGAACGATTGATCCGCATCGACACCTTCGGCCTCACCGGCAAGCATGTCACCGTCTATGGCCAGACCGAAGTGACCCGCGACCTGATGGAGGCCGCCCCCGCTCGTGGGCTGGAAATCATCTATGAAGCAGAGGGTGTCGCGCTCCACGCCATCGACGGCGACGCACCGTATATCAGCTTTACCAGGGATGGCGGCGAACGGCGGATCGATGCGCGCTTCATCGTCGGCTGCGACGGTTATCACGGCCCCTCGCGCCGCGCGATCCCCGCGTCGGCGGCGCGCGAATATGAGCGCGTCTATCCGTTCGGCTGGCTGGGCATATTGGCCGACGTCCCGCCTTGCCACGACGAATTGATCTACGCCAATCATGCGCGCGGTTTCGCGCTCGCGTCGATGCGATCGAAATCGCGTAGCCGCTATTATATCGATGTGCCGCTGACCGAAAAGGTCGAGGACTGGTCCGACGACCGGCTGTGGGACGAGTTGGCGATCCGTCTCGGCCCCGACGCTGCGGCGCGCATCACGCGCGGCCCGGCGATCGAAAAGAGTATTGCGCCGCTGCGCTCTTATGTGTTCGAACCGATGCGATATGGCAGCCTGTTCCTCGCCGGCGATGCGGCGCATATCGTGCCGCCGACGGGCGCCAAGGGGCTCAATCTTGCCGCATCCGACGTGTCCTACCTGTCCGACGCGCTCGCCCGCCATTTTCGCCGCGGCGACCATGACGGCGTCGGCGGTTATTCGGCGAAGGCGCTGGCGCGGGTGTGGAAAGCCGAACGGTTCAGCTGGTCGCTGACCAAGCTTATGCACCGCTTCCCCGACGACGGCCCGTTCGAACGACAGATGCAGATGGCCGAGCTCGACTATATCGCCTCATCGCGCGCGGCGCAGACGGCGATTGCCGAAAATTACGTCGGGTTGCCACTGTGAGCGCGCGGACGCTGGGTGGCCGGACGGTCCAGTCGGTCGGCCTTGGCTGCATGTCGCTCAGTTGGGCCTATGGCACCCCGCCGTCCGAAGCCGACGCGATGGCGCTGCTTCACCGGGCACTCGACCTTGGCCATGACCATCTCGACACCGCCAATATCTATGGCGCCGGCCATAATGAGGAATTGATCGGCAAGGCGCTGGCGCGTCGGCGCCACGAATTTTTTCTCGCAACCAAGATGGGGATCGTCGTCGACGGCGCACGCCGCGGCGTCGATTGTTCGCCGGACGCGATCCGGCCGGCGATCGACGCTTCGCTGCGGCGGCTGCAGACCGACCATGTCGATCTTTACTATCTCCACCGCTTCGACCCGAAGGTGCCGGTCGCCGAGATGATCGGGGCGATGGCGGATCTGGTGACTGCCGGAAAGATCGGCGGCATCGGCGTATCCGAATGGTCGGCGGCGCATGTCCGCGCCGCGCATGCGGTCCATCCGCTCGCCGCCGTGCAGACCGAATATTCGCCGTGGACCCGCAACCCGGAACTCGGCGTGCTCGATACGTGCCGCGAGCTGGGCATCGCGTTCGTTGCTTTTTCACCGCTTGCGCGCGGGGTGTTCGCAGGTGGGTTGCGCGATCCGCAGACGCTGACCGAAACCGACCTGCGGCGCAGGATGCCGCGCTTCGACGGCGAAAACTGGCCGTGCAATTTGCGGCTGGTCGATGGCTTCGACCGGTTGGCAGAAGAGCAGGCGGTCACCCCGGCGCAGCTTTGTCTGGCGTGGGTGCGGGCGCGGGGCGATCATGTCCACGCCATTCCGGGCACCGCGCAGCTCGCGCATCTCGAGGAAAATTTTGCCCGGCGGGACTGGCATATCCCCGCTGAGGTCGCGGCGGAAATCGACGCGCTGGTGAACCAGCAGACGGTGTCGGGGCATCGCTATCCCGACGCCGTGCGCCCAACCATCGACACGGAGGATTATCCATGAAAGCGGTCATCAATTACGCCGCGCGGACCGATTTTCGCCAGCGCTATTACGCCAACGACCATGCACGCGACACGGTCGTCATCGACGGGCAGGACCGTATGATTTCCAGCGGCCGCGACGCACCGACATCGCTCGATCGCGAAGGATTTTGCCTCGTCGCGCATCGCAGCGATGTTGCGAGTTTCGAGGACCGCGACGCAGTGGCCGCGCAGCACCCCGCCGAAATTGTCGAGCTGCTGCTCGGCCAGACCGGCGCCGACGCGGTGTTCGTCACGGGCCCCGGCATCCTGCGCTTTGGCGAGAAATCGCGGCAGGCGGGCCGGCTCAACAATTCGATGCCGGCGCGCTTCGCGCATGTCGATGTCACGGCGGACACCGCCGCGGGCCTTGCCGCGCGGAGCGTCCCCGACGGCAAGTCGCTGCGCCGCTATGCCCAGTATAATGTCTGGCGCAGCTTTTCCGGGGCGCCGCAGGATGTCCCGCTGGCGCTGTGCGACGCGACCAGCGTCGCTGCCGACGACCTGATGATCGCCGATGCGCTGTTCGACGAACCGGGCAAGCCCGAATGGGGCTTTGAAAGCTGGCTGCTCGCGGCCAGTCCCGCCCACCGCTGGCACTGGTTTCCCGAGATGACGCGCGACGAGGCGATCATCTTCAAGACCAGCGATTCGCAGGCCATGAATCCCGTCCCGCACGTCGCCTTCGACAACCCGCTCGCCCCCGCCGATTGCCATCCCCGCGCGAGCATCGAGATGCGCGCGGTCGCCTATTGGTACGCCTGACGGCGCTTGCATCCCGATCTCCTTTCCGGCAGAACGATAACAATTGTTATGAATGGAGAGGGTGATGACCGGATTCCCGCAACATCCGAATTATGTCGGTTTGAACCGACCGCTGGGCGAAGAATATGACCTTGCCGATCTGGTGATCGAAGGCGAAGTTCCGGCCGAGGTCGAGGGCTGCTTTTTCCGCGCCGTCCCCGATCCCGCCTTTCCGCCGTTCATGGAGGATGCGGGCGCGATCCTGTCGGGCGACGGCATGATTTCGGCGATCCGCTTTGCGGACGGCAAGGCAAGCTTCTCGATCCGTTATGTCGAGACCGAGCGGCATCGTGCCGAGGCCGCGGCGGGCGAAGCGCTGTTCGGAAAATATCGCAATCCCTTTACCGACAAGCCCGGCGCCGCGGGGCTCGACCGCACTGTCGCCAACACGACACCGATCTGGCACGCTGGCCGGCTGTTGCTCGCCAAGGAGGACGGGCGGCCCTATCGCGTCGATCCGCACAGTCTGGAGACGCTCGGCTCCTATGATTTCGGGGGCAAGCTGAAATCGCAGACGGTCACCGCCCATGCGCGGATCGATCCCGAAAGCGGCGAGCTGTTCATGTTCGGTTATGAGGCCGACGGGCTGGCATCGACCAAGCTCGCCTATTTCATCGTCGACAGCGACGGCAATCTGACGCGCGAGCTGTGGTTCGACGCACCCTATTGTTCGATGATGCACGATTTTGCGATCACCGAAAATTACGTGCTGTTCCCGATCTATCCGACTAGCTGCGACCTCGACCGGCTGAAGGCCGGGGGCGACCATTGGGTCCATCATCCGGATGTCGATAGCTGGCTTGGTGTCATGCCGCGTTATGGTGAGGTGTCCGAGCTGCGCTGGTTCAGGGGCCCGAAGGGGGTCTCCTGTTATCATATGATGGGCGCGTTCGAGGACGGGCAGGGCCAGATTCATTTCGACCAGTGCCTGTCGGATTCGAACGCCTTTCCCTTCATCCGCGAAGCATCGGGCATTGCGCTCCAGCAATGGGAACTGAACGGCCGGCTGGCGCGCTGGACGGTGAATTATGCGGGCGGCCCCGATGAAGTGGCCGAGACCGTCATCGGGCCACCGGGCGATTTTCCGATCATCCCCGCCGCGCGCCAGGGGCGATACTATGACCATGGCTGGATGCTGACGATGAACCCCGAAATGCGTGGACCGCCGGTCGCCGGCGGACCGGTCGGGGCGATGTTCAATATGCTGCTGCGGCTCGATTTCGCGGGCGGTCCGCCGCAGGCGCTCGCGCTGCCCCCGGCGCACAGCATCAACGAGCCGGTGCATGTACCGGCGGCGGAGGCGGGTCGCGAGGGCTGGCTGGTCGCGGTCGTCGATCGCCAGATCGGACCCGACGATTTCGCGCATGAATGCTGGATCGTCGATGCCGGCAATGTCGCCGCCGGGCCGGTCGCGCGGGTGCATATCCCGCATCGGCTGCGGCCGCAGGTGCATGGCTGGTGGGTGAGTGCCGCCCAATTGGAGGCCGCTGCATGAGCAAGATCGTCATCACCGGGGCGTCGGGCCAATATGGGCGGCTGGCGACCGACAAGCTGGTGGCGATGGGCCGCGCGTCCGACCTGATCCTGATTACGCGTAGTCCCGACAAGCTCGCCGGCCGCACCGCGCAGGGATGCGATGTTCGTTTCGGCGACTTCGACCAGCCCGCTTCACTGGCTGCGGCGGTGCGCGGCGCGGACAAGATGCTGCTGATCTCCGGCACCCGCGTCGGCGCGCGTGTCGTGCAGCACAAGGCGGCGATCGCCGCCGCCGCCGCCGCCGGGGTCGGGCACATCGCCTATACCAGCTTCGTCAATATCGATGAGACCAATCCCGCCATCGTCACCGTCGATCACCGCGAAACCGAACGGCTGATCGAGGCCAGCGGCATGGCGTGGACGATGCTGCGCGATGCCCATTATGCCGATGCGATGATCCTCAACGCGGCGCCCGGCTTTATCGCGTCGGGGACATGGCTCACGAGCACGAATGGCGCGCGCGAGGCGATGGTCTGGCGCGAGGATTGCGTCGACAGCGCGGTCGCGGTGCTCACGACGCCGGGGCACGAGAGCAAGGCCTATCGGATCACCGGCCCGAACCGCGAGAATTTCGCCGAGGTTGCGGCGATGCTGAACGACATATTGGGCTGCTCGATCGAACTGGTCGAAACCGACGACGACGGCATGTATGCGATGTTCGATGCGATGGGGATCCCGCGCGAACCCGTCGACGACCAGAGCGTCGCCGGCCTCCCGTGGAACAGCGACGACATGGTCAGTTTCGAACGGGCGATCCGCGAGGGCTTTCTCGACATCTGTACCGACGATGTCGAGCGGCTGACCGGCCGCAAGCCGCGCAGCGTGCGCCAGTTGATCGAGGAAAACGCCGATATGCTGCGCGGCGGCGGACGATGAACCGCGCTGACTACGACCGCTATATCGCCGCGTTCAACGCGCGCGATTATGACGCGGTTGCGGATTTCTATCGCGAACCGATCCGGATGGAATTTTTTGGCGTCAGCATCGACAGTCGCGCGGCGCTCAAGAAATTCTACGGCTTTCTGCACAGCTATGTGACCGAAAGCGTCAACGTGCGTAATTTCGCTGCGAGCGATACCCTGACCGCCGTCGACGCCATCGTCCGGCTCGAAGCCTATCGCGATCTCGACGCCGCGGCGCTGGCGGCGGAGGGGCTCGACCAGTTTTTCCCGATCATGAAAGGCGAAGTCCAGGAACTGCGCCAGTTCATTCTTTACACGATCGACGACGGCAAGATCACCAGGGCGGAATGCGCCCTCGCGCCGCTGTTCACAGATGCCGGCAGCGCCCGGAAAGCGTAGGCCCGACACCCCAAGCGGGCCGGGCCCACCGGTCCTAAAATTTGTATCCCAGCGTGACACCATAGGTCCGCGGCGGCATCAGCGTGCCGCCGATCGCCCGGCTGGTCGAGATCGAGAAGCTGCCGGCATAAACGAATTCGTCGGTGATGTTCTTGACCCAAAGGTTGGTTGTGAACTTGCCGTCTGGTGCCTCATACAGAATATTGGCGTCGAGCATCACATAGCCGTCCTGTGCCAGTCGATCGTCATTGAACTCGGTATGATATTGCTTGCTGCGATAGGCGAAATTGCCGCCGAAGGTCAGGCTGCCGCCGTTGCCCAGCACGACTTCATAGGTCGGATTGAGGTTGAGGCTCCATTTGGGCGACATGCGCGTTTTGTTGCCCGACAGGTCCGAATCCGGAACTGCGGCGCCGCCCGGGCCAAACAGCGCGGGGTTGAGCGGATCCCTCGAAAAGAAGTTGGTGAATTCGGAATGGAGGTAGGCTGCAGAACCCTGCAGCCTGAAGGCTGGCGTGATGCGCCACAGCAGTTCGAGTTCGACACCATAGGCCTCGGACTGCGCGGCGTTTTTGAGTTCGCTGACAAAAAAGGGCGGCGTGGGGATCGGGCGGGTCAGTGAGAAATGCCCGTTCTTCAGCCGCTGGAAAAAGGTCGCGAGATTGATGTTGATCGTGTCGCCGTCATATTTCGCACCGACTTCGAACGCTTCGACCTTTTCAGGGTCGACGAAGGGTTCGGCCTGCGTCGGCGACAAGCGCCGCGTCGAACCGATCTCGGCCGTGCCGCTCTTGAAGCCGCGCGACCAGTTGCCATAGATCAGCAACTGGTCGGACGGCCGGAATTCGACGCCGAGCGACGGCGAAAAATCGTCCCACGACTTGCTGACGTCCCATTGCAGCGGATCGAGCACAAAGCCCGTCGCCGCGGTGCCAACCCCGCTGTTGTTACGCAGCCGGCGCTTTTCCCAGCTGTAGCGGGCGCCGGCCTTGATCGCGAACTGCTCCGACAGGCTATAGGTCAGATTGGCAAAGGCGGCCCATGTCTTGACGTCGAGCTGGCCGTCGAACTGGACGCGGAACGGATCGGTGTTGGTCAGGACGTCGAAACCGATGTGATTTTCGACGTTGATCTGCTCGTCGAGGTAAAAGAGGCCGAAGACGCCGTTGAAATTGTCGGTGTCGATATTGGCCTGCAATTCCTGCGAAAATTGCTTCTGGAACACCGGCTGCCAATGATTGGCGCTCGTCCGCAGGGCGTTGGTCTGCGCGAGCGGGTAGCCGACATAGGAAGACATGTCGAAATCATGAAAGAAGATCGCCTCGAAATCGCGGTAGCTGGTCAACGACTTCAGCGTGACCGCGTCGCTTGCTTCGACCGCGATCGTGCCGGTCAGCGCCCATTGCTTGCGATCGTTGATCGGGTCGAAGTTGGTCCGAAGATTGCGCGGATTGCTGGAAAAGGATGCCTGGCTGCCGTCGGCATTGGTGCGCTGGCCGAGCGCGCTCAGCCCGTCATTCGCCGGGTTGCCGTCGGTCAGCACGCCGGGAAAGGAGACTTCGCGAAACTTGATTGCGAGCGAACGATCGTCCTCGCTGTGATATTCGCCGGTCAGCAGGATCGATACAGTTTCTGACGGCAGAAATTCCAGATGCGCGCGCGTCGAGAACTGGTTGGCATTATCGATGTCGTTGCCGGTCAGCTCGTTGATGCCATAGCCGTCGCGCTTGACGGCGCGGAAGGCGATGCGGCCGCGAATATTGTCGGTCAGCGGGCCGCCGACCGCGGCTTCTCCCACGAGGTTGAGATCGTCGCCGCCGACGGTGAGGCGGACATAGGCTTCGAGCTCGTCGGTCGGCTTGGCGGTGATCAGATTGACCGCGCCGCCGGTCGCGTTGCGGCCGTAGAGCGTACCCTGCGGGCCGCGCAAAACCTCGACCCGTTCGAGGTCGAACATCGATCCGAGCTGCGCCTGGGCGAGCGAGACAACGGCGCCATCGACATGCAGTGCGACCGACGGGTCGACGCCCGGCAGCGAACTGGACAGGCCGATGCCGCGAATGAACAATTTGGCGAAGTTGAAGTCGTTGCCGAAACTGATGCTCGGCACCAGATTTTGAAGCGATTCGATGCCTGCCGTCTGGGAGTTCGCCAACTGGTCGCCGCCGACGGCGGAAACCGAGAGCGAGACGTCGGACAGCGACTGCTCGCGCTTCTGTGCCGTGACCACGATCTCGCCGGAGTCGGCCGCTTCCTTCGCTTCCGTTTCCGCTTCTTGCGCCTGGGCCGGCGCGGCCAGCGCCAGCAGCCCCGAAGCCGTGCCCAGCAAAATGGCGCGGATGGGCGCATTGCCTTGCTTTGTCATCGTCTCTCTCCCTGTCGGCCGACGAGCATCCGAAGCCGAAACGGTGCGGTGCTCATTCGATTGTTGCAGCATCCCAGCTAGACAGGGGGCTGGCGCGTGGGAAATCGGATGTCGCCAACTGCTATAAGGTATAGCTAATAACGATCGCTATTATTGCCCCGCATACAATGCGGTGCGCGCTGCCGGCCAATGCGCGGGGCGCATGGCGGCGGGTCAGGTGAGGGCGTAGTAGCGAAGCAGATTGCCGTCGGGTTTGCGTTCGCCGACGCCGACGAACACGTGGCGGGTCAGCCAGTCGTGCTTGCCCTTCGGGGTTTCGAAAGTTGGCTGGCCGCGCAGATAATAATCCTCATGCGCGACCGGCGGTCCCCCCTCGAACGCCCAGGCGCGCAGTCGCGCCATCGCGTCGGGCTTGCGGCCCCACAAAAACCCCTTGTTCTGCATATAGATGATCGTGCCGTCATCGACCTCCAGCAGGTAGCGCGCGTCGAAGACGGCGGTATCGTCGTCGCGAAAATGGGCATAGTCGCCGCCCGAATTGGGGATCGCCCGGCCGCGGATGCGCGGGCCTTCGAAACTGCCTTCATCGACGAGCACCGCCGAACGAAAGCCGCCAAGATGGATGCCGGGAACCGCAAAGACGCGGGTGAACATCAGCCGGCATTCGAAGGCGAATTCCAGATGCGGCTTGTCGATCGTCGAAAAGGTCATCGGTCAATCCCTGGTGAAAAAGGCGACACCGCGAAATTCCATGCTGCGGCGCTCGATGGCGTCGGGGCGGCTGGCATCGCGAAACGCGGTGTGCGGCGTCCGCCACGCCAGACTGTGATCGGAATCGTAGAATTTGATGAAGATCACCTCGTCGACGGTCATATCGGGAAAATACCACCAGCGATGGTCGGGCGAATAGTGGAAGATGGTTGCCGCCAGCATATCCTCTTCGCCGGGGACGTCGGCGAAGATCGCGTCGCCGGTCGGCAGTTCGTCAACGTCGACCTTGGTGTTGTGGGTGCCTTCGTCGTCGCGCACCGACCGGCCGTCGCACAGTGCCAGCGGCATGTCCTGCGGCGGCGGCGACAGCGCGCGCCAGATCGAGAAGCAGATGAAGCGGTCATAGCCCGCACCGTCCGGCCGCCGGGCGGTGTAAATACGTTCGGCCAGCTTGTGGGCGGAGCGTTCGGTGAAATCGACATGCGCTTCCGCCGCGGGCGGCTGGACATGCGCGCCGGTCAGCCCAGACGAGCGGGTCATTCCGCCCATCGGCACAACCAGATCGGCACCGCTCATCGCCGCTGCGATGGCGCAAATTTCGCGCGCATAGGGGCTGTCTGCGCCGTAATTCGCTTCCCAATCGGTTATCGCCGTGGGGAAGCTATCCAGCGCAAAGCCATGTTCGTCGAGCGTGAAGGGACCGGCGAGGCGGGCGTTGCGTACCGCCACCTCGTGCGGCGCATAGGTTCCGGTGTTGAGTTCGGCGCCGGGTGCCCAGAAGCGGCGATTGATCCGTGAGCTCGGCTGCAGATAGTCGATCCACGCCAAGAGTTCGGCCGATACAATCATCATCCTCTCCCCGTCATGCCGGAAAATCCAGGCTGCCGCGCCGTTCGGCAAAGCGCCACCCATCGGCGGTGCCCCGGCAAAGGTCGCTGTAACTGCCGACCAGCGGCGGTTGGCCGGATCCCGTGAACAGGAGAATCTGGCTTTCCACCCGCGCTTCGTCGTCGCCCATGAGCGTGACGCGCATATTCGCGCAGATGTGGCGCGTGGTGCGCGGCGGCCGCGCGCGGAAGGCGGCAAGGATGGCCTCGCGGCCGGTGATGAAGTCATCGGGCGCCGTCGGACGGCTCATCCGGCCGTCTTCGATATAGAGGGCGGCGACGGCTTCCCAGTCGCCCGCATCGTTGAACGCGGCATAGTCGAGCACGAGCCGTTCGCAGGCGCGCTCGGCCACGATGCGGGCGACCGGGTCCATATTCCGCTAGTCCTTGAAGCCTTCACGGGCGCGGCTGTTGTCGCTGACGATCGGCGCGCCGGTGACCGGGTGCGGATAGCGGAATTCCACCACATCGGTCGCGGGCCACAGCCGCGGCGCCGGGGTGATCAGTTCGTCGGGGCCGAGCGGATCGGTCGGAAAACAGGTGGTTGCCATCGGAATGAAGTCGATCGGCGTCTTTTGCCAGCCGTCGGCGAAGCTGCCGTGCCAGAAGGGGAAATAGCGCAGCGCCTTGATCTTCCACACGCCGTCCTCGCGGACATAGTCGTTCTCGTAGATGCCGCCTTCCCACCAGGCGCGCGGCTGGCCTTCGGCGCTGTCGTGCAGCCCCGCCTGCATCATCGAACGGCCGCGCACCCTGGCGGTGCTGCGGTCGTCGGCGACGTCGATCACCATCTGCAGCTGCGGATGATCGAGCAGCCAGCCATAGCGCGGGCCGTTGTGCCCCTGGGTGAACTGCGTCTGGAAGCGTTCGATGTAGAGGCGGCGAACCCCCGCTTTTCCCTTGTAGATTCCGCCCAGAAACCAGACGTCGCCGTCTTCGGAGAACAGATCGACGACCTCATTATATTGCGATTTGTCGATGAAAAAGCCGTAGCTGTACTGGACCCGGCGGATCTGGTGGATGTCCTGCTGGATCGCCAGTTCATGTTCCAGCCGGTCGACGCGCGCGGCCAGGGCGGCAAGTTCGGTCATTTTCGTCTCTCCCTATGCTGGCGGCCGTCATTATCGTCTCGGCTGGCCGCCTTGTTTTCCAATATTCAGGCTGCTTTGGTGCGCCAGCTTTCGGCGTAAACGGTGCGCGCGACCTCCGAATAGGGAGCAGGCGACACGATCGCCTTGATCGTCACCTGACGATGCGGCTCGACCGTCGGCTTGGTCGTGCCGCCGTCGGGTTCGCCCCAGATGAAGTCGACCTCGGTGCCGGGCTCGGCAAAGGCTTCATCGACCATCGCCAGCGTCAGCATCCGCCCTTCGTTGGCGCTGTAACCGACCCAGGTCGACAGACCGATCAGCTTGCCATCGACTTCGACCCGGTCGAACGGGTGCATCGAATAGACCGCGCTGGGGAATTCCATATATTTGGCGCGCAGGCCGTCCTTTTCGAACTGGGTATAGATCGCGTCGGTGACCGACGCATTGTCGAGTGCCAGCGTCACCTTCTTGCGGTGCGGTCCGGCAGCCATTTTTTCCAGCGCTGCGCGGCCGATGAAGTC
The DNA here is from genome assembly GCF_036675685.1 of Sphingopyxis sp. GTDB lineage: Bacteria > Pseudomonadota > Alphaproteobacteria > Sphingomonadales > Sphingomonadaceae > Sphingopyxis. Next base: position 39,322 of record NZ_JAKFEM010000008.1, on the reverse strand, counting down.
GTGGTCGAACTTGACGAACGGACCATAACCCAGATCCCAGGGGCTCAGATAATAGCCCTCGACGCTGTCGGGGACGAAGCTGCCGCCGACCGAGCAATTGGCTTCGTAATGGCGATCTGTCAGCCATTCGCGATAGGGCTTCATCGCCTCGCCGGTATAGACGGCCGGAAGCGGGGAGGGGATCCAGCCCGATTCCAGCGTGTTCGACGAATAGGTGCGCCCACCGACCAGCGCCATGCCGTGCGCCTTGCCGGCATCGACCAGCGCGGCATGGACGGCGTCGCGGTCCTCCCACGGCCCCATCAGCTCATAGCCCGGCTGGCCGGCCATGCCGTGGCGCAGCGCATGGACCTGTTTGCCGCCGATCGTCATCCGGCACATGTGAAAGAATTTGAGGTCGGGGGCGGGGGCGCCGGTCGCATCGGCGATCACCTTGGCCGAATTGGGCCCCTGAACTTGATAGCGATAATGACGGCGGTTTTCGGGGTCGGGGCGCGCCGCAGTGCGCTCGTCATAGGTCAGGGTGACGTCGTGCCCCCCGGTTTCGCCTTGGAACATCAACCAGTTGAGCGTCGGTGCCCGCCCGACGAGGTTGAACCTGTTCTCGGCAAGGTAGAAAAGGATAACGTCGCCGATGACATAGCCGTCGTGGCTGACCGGCACGAACTGCTTGGCGCGGTCGGGGACAAATCCCTTGAAGCTGTTGATGCCGAGCCCGTTCAGAAAGGCAAAGGCATCGGGGCCTTCGACCATCAATTCGGCCATGTGATAGCTCTGGTTGAATAACACGCAGCTTTGCGCCCAGGCGCGCTGTTCGCTGCGCCAGTTCGAAAATTCTGCGGGTACGCCCGGATAGACATTGGGGCCGACTTGCTGATTGCGCAGCATGTCGACCAGATTGCCGGCGCCGGCCAGCCTGGCCTCGAGGGATTTGGTCATCGATCGCTCTCCCATATCATTCTCGGCAAGATTCGGGCTTGCCAAACTATGTGGCATAGATTGTAAGTGACGCATATAAAAAATGTCAACAGAGATTGTATGTGACACATACAAAATAGGAGAGGCGGCGATGATCGAGACGACCCATGTGGGCAGCCTGCCGCGCGGCGATCAACTGGTGCCGCTGTTGCTCGCGCGCGATCATGGCGACGCTTATGACGCGGCGGAATTCGATGCGGTGGTTCAGGACGCGGTCGCGACCGCGGTCGACCGGCAGATCGCGGCCGGGGTGTCGATCGTCAGCGACGGCGAACTCGGCAAGGTCGGCTATTCGACCTATATGACCGAGCGCCTGTCGGGCTTCGGCGGCGATGTGCCGCGCAAGCCGGCGCTCGACCTTGCCCCCTTGCCCGAGTTTCGCAAGAAGCTGGCGATGGTGATGGGCGACCAGGAATTTGTTCGCGCCGCCTGCATCGGCCCGGTGAAGCTGGTCGACCTTGCCCCCTGTCACGACGATATTCGGCGGTTTCGCGGAGCTCTCGCGGACAAGCCGGTCAAGGCCTTCATGAACGCCGCCTCGCCGGGGCTCATCACCGCGTTCCAGCCCAACCAATATTATCCGAGCCACGACGCCTATCTGGCCGATCTCGTCGCTGCGATGCGGCCCGAATATGAAGCGATCGCGGCGGCGGGTTTTCAATTGCAGCTCGACTGCCCCGACCTCGCCATGTCGAGGCACACCGGATATCAGGATGCGAGCGAGGACGAATTTCTCCGCATCGCCGCCGCCAATGTCGAGGCATTGAACGCCGCCACCGCGAATATCCCGCCCGAACAGCTGCGGATGCACATCTGCTGGGGCAATTACGAGGGACCGCACGATCACGACATTCCGCTCGAGCGCGTGATCGACATCGTCCTGGCGGCGCGTCCGGCGACCATCTTGTTCGAGGCGGCCAATCCGCGCCACGAGCATGAATGGAAAATCTGGGCCGACGCGCGCATCCCCGACGACAAGCGCCTGGCGCCGGGGCTGATCGACACCTGTTCCAACTATGTCGAGCACCCTGAACTGATCGCACAGCGCATCGAACGCTTTGCCGGCATCGTCGGGAAAGATCGCGTGATCGCCTCGACCGATTGCGGCTTCGGTACCTTTGCCGGTTATGGCAAGATCGATCCGGCGGTGACCTGGAAAAAGCTGGCCGCGCTGCGCGAAGGCGCCGACATCGCCGACGCGCGCCTTCGCTGACAGGCGCCCGGACGGAGGTTCAATAGCTCGACAGGATCGCCAGGCTCGGCGCGTCGAGTGCGATGCCGCGTTTCTGCTTTTCCAGTTCGTCCTTGCGCGTCTTTGCCTGCGCGTCGATCAGATAGGCGTGGATCGCATCGGCGTCGGCAGGCGACAGCCGGTCGTCCCAGCGCGGCATGCCGTTCGGCAACAGCAATCCTTCGAGTACGATCTGGCGAAACGCCTGATGCGTGCCCGGCTGCATCCGGCGCAGGTCGGGGGTGATCGACCGGTGCTGATTGGCATGGCACATCGCGCAATTGGCGAAGAACAAGCTGCGGCCGCGCGCGACCGTTTCGGGGGTCGCCCCGGGCAGCTGCGGCGGGGCTTCGGACGCAACCTCCAGCGGGGGCAGCGCGGGCGGGATGGGCACCGGCCCGCCGCCAAGCTTGAACACCAGGATGCGGCCCAGATTGCCGCGTTGATACGCCGCCGAATAGCGTGGGACATAAGGAAAACCGCCGCCGCCCCACGCCGCCATCACCGCAACATATTGCACCCCGCCGACGCGATAGGTCATCGGCGCGGCGAGGATGCTCGACCCGGTCTCGATGCTCCTGAGCAGCTTGCCTGTCCTGGCATCGAAGACGCGCAGCTGACCTGCGATATTGCCCTGAAACAGCAAACCTGATGCGGTGGACAAAGTGCCGCCGCGGTCCTGCCATCCGCCCATCGGTTTCGCCCACACCGTCTTGCCGGTCAGCGGGTCGATCGCGCGCAGTTCGGAGATGAACGGCTGACGCTGCACCTCGGCATAGGCGGGCAGCGCCTTGACCGCGGTCGCGATTGCGGGGGGTAGGGTGGGCAGCGCGGCCTCGATGTCGGGGCTGAAAATCAGCGCCGCATCATTGTTCAGCATCTTGCGCGCCAGCGGCTTCTTGCCCGGCGTCATGAACAGCAGATTTCCGATGTCGAGGACCGGGGCGTAATATAGGCCCGCCCCGGGATCATAGCTCCCCGGATGCCAGTTGCGCGCGCCGGGCGTACCCGGAAAGACGATCTTGGGCGCCGCCGCATAATTGGCGGCATCGGGGTTGGGAATGGGCCTGCCGGTTTTCGGGTCGATCCCCTTGGTCCAGTTGGTGCGGACGATCGGATTGGCGCGCAGCAGCTTTCCGTCGCGGCGATCGATAATATAGAGAAAGCCGTTCTTGGGCGCGTGGAGGATGACCGGGCGTTCTTCGCCTTCGATGGTCATCCGCGTCAGGATCATCGGCTGGGTCGAAGTGAAATCCCAGTCGTCGCCCGGCGTCTGCTGGTAATGCCATTTGACCCGCCCGGTCTTCGCATCGAGCGCGACGAGCGAGGCCAGATATAATTGGTCGCCACCTTTCGGGCTGCGCCGCGCGGTGTGATAGGGCCCGCCGTTGCCGGTGCCGACGATGACATAGCCGGTGTCGGGATCATAGTTGATCGCGTCCCACGGCGTGCCGCCGCCGCCGATGTCCCAGCGGCTGTCGGGATCCCAGGTCTTGACCGCCGCCTCGAGGTCGGGATGGTCCTGCGGCCCCAGTTTCGGGTCGCGCGGAACGGTGTGGAATCGCCACGCGAGCTTGCCGCTATCGAGGTCATAGGCGCTGACATAGCCGCGCACGTCATATTCGGCGCCGCCATTGCCGATGACCACGACATTGCCCGCCACTTCGGGCGCGCCGGTGGAGTTGATGCCGCGCTGTTTGTCGTCGACGGTGTCGGCCTGCCAGACGATCCGGCCGGTCTTCGCATCGAGCGCATAAAGCCTGGCATCGAGCGCGGCGACGAACACTTTGCCGCGCGCGACCGCGACGCCGCGGTTCGCCATGTCGCAGCACACGGTGCGGTTGACCTGCATGTCGATCTCGGGCTCGAAGCTCCACAGCGGCTTGCCCGTCGCCGCGTCGAAGGCATAGGCGCGGCCGGCGGGACCGCTGGTGTACATCACGCCGTCGACCACGACGGGCGTCGCCTCGAGCACTCGGTTGGTGCCGAGCTCGGCTTGCCATGCGAGCCCCAGCTCGCCGACGTTCGACGCAGCGATGTCGGTCAGCGCCGAATGGTGCGATTTGCCGACGTCGCCGCCGGGGGTCGTCCAGTCGTCGCCCGCCGCCCCAATCGGATCGGCCGAGGAACAGCCCGCAAGCGCGAGCGCGAGGATCAGGATCAGTTTGCGCATCACTGGTTATTCCATGGGCTTTTCATATGATAGGGAACGGTGATGAAATTGGCCTCGATCTGGCAGATCATGCCATCGTCGATCTTGAACAATTCGGCGATGTAAAAGCTGTGCGGATAGCGGACCGGCGACTGGACCGTGCGCCCGTCGGTCAGCTGATATTCGGCCAGCCGCCCGCAATGATCGATGAAGGCATAGGCGAGCACCAGCCCGCGCTCCTCGTCGACCAGCGGATAGCGCCGCGCGCGCAGCCGGTCGTCGTAACGGTAATTGCCCATCCGGAACTGTTCTTCGCAACCGAGCCCGGCGACGGGGACGATCTTGGCGAAGTCGGGGTTGCGGGTCGTCTGCACGCCGTTTTCGACGCGGTTGCAGTCGGGGTGGAACTTGGTGCGGATCGTCCCGTCATTTTGTTGCAGCGTCGAAAAATAGCCATCCGACAGCGCGATCATCGCGTCGCGCGGCGTCGGCACCGCGGCGTCGGCGTTCAGGATCGGCTTGTCCCAATAGCGGGGGTTTTCGAATTTGATGCCATAGTCCGACTGGCGCACGACGACCGACTCGGCCTCCTCGATTTCGCCTGCAGCGTTGACCTTCAGGCGCAGCGTAAAGCCCGATTCTTCGCGGCCTTCATGGGTGATCCCGAAATAGCCGACCTCGCCGGTGCGCGTATCGGCAAAGCGCAACCGATAGTCGCCCAGCCGATCTATCGTACCCCACAGGCCATCGCCGGGCTCCAGCATCACATTGTTTTCAGACGTTTTCGTTCCCGAAGCCCATGGCGCCGCCGCTGCATTGCGAGCCGACAGGGCGGCCAGATAATCGTCCAGCACGGCATATAGATTGTCGCGATCCATCCTCACCCTCATCCCGGCTCTTGCTCTTTTCGCGATCTTGCATAAACTAACAAATGTTACAATAAGAGAGTTGGGGAGTGGGATCGCCATGGTGCGTGCTGCCGAAGAGCAAGCCAATCTCGATCGCGTGCTCGCGATGTACCGCGAGGTTCTGATCGCGATGGACCCCGATGCGGTCGACCGGCACTTGCCGCAGCATTATGTGCAGCATAGTTCGCTCGCCGAGCCGGGACTGGACGCCTTGAAAGCGTTTCTGGCGAGGGTCCGCATCGAAAGCCCCGACGCGCGGCAGACGATCCACCGCACGATGGCCGACGGCGATCTGGTGATGGTCCATGTCCATGTCGAACGCTGGCCGGACGATCCCGGGCTGGCGGTGGTCGACATCTTCCGCTGCGAGGCTGGCGAAATCGTCGAGCATTGGGACGTGATCCAGGAAATCCCCGCGCACAATCCGAATCCCCACGGCATGTTTTGAACAAGGAACCAGTGATGCGATATTTACCCCTGTTGTGCGGCGCCTTGCTGGCATCGATGGCGACCCCCGCGGCGGCGGCGGCGGCGGCGGCGGCGGCGACCGGCGAGGCGGCGTGCGCCTTGTCGCCCAAAGAGGTGGTGACGCGCTTCATGACCCGGCTCTATATCGACAAGCGGCCGCGCCAGGCGTTCGAAACATGGGTCGATCCGGGTTATATCCAGCATAATCCGATGGCGGCGACCGGCCGCGATGCGGCGATCGCCTTTCTGGAACCCTTCATGGCGGGCAATCCGGCGATCCGCTATTCGATCAAGCGGATCGTCGCCGACGGCGACCTGGTTGCCGTCCACGCCCATGGCCAGTTCGCGCCCGACGATCGCGGCATCGCGGTGATCGACATCCTCCGGGTCGAGGGGTGCAAGGTCGTCGAACATTGGGATGTCGTGCAGCCGGTGCCCGAAAAATCCGCCAATGAAAACGGGATGTTCTGACGATGCGTTTCGACGGGCAGACGGTGCTGATCCTCGGCGGCAGCGCCGGGATCGGACTGGCGGCGGCGCGGCTTTTCCATGCCGAGGGCGCACGGCTCGCGATCACCGGCCGCAACCCCGCCAGCCTGCAGGCGGTCGCCGACGAACTGGGTGCGCTGACGCTGTGCAGCGACATGAGCGTCGTCGTCGACAGCGCCGTGGCGGTGGCCGCGGCAGGCGAAGGGCTCGGCGCCATGGACATCTTGTTCGTCAATGCCGGGGTCGGCGGCTTCGCGGCTGTCCCTGACGTGACCGAGGAATTTTGGGACGGCATCCATGACGTCAATCTGCGCGGCGCGTTTTTCGCGATCCAGGCGGCGCTGCCTTTGATGCGCGATGGCGGCAATATCGTCATCACCGGCTCGATCGGGTCGGTCATGGCGCTATCGGGCAACGTCGCTTACGCTGCCGCCAAGGCCGGGCTGCGCGCGGTCGCCCGCATCTTGGCGAAAGAACTCCTGCCGCGGCGGATCCGCGTCAACATGATTTCGCCGGGGCCGACCGATACCGAAATCTTCAAGCGCGGGGCGTCCGAACAGGAGGTCGCCGATATGCGCGCGATGCTGTCGGCAGCGGTGCCGATCGGGCGCATGGGGACGTCCGAGGAAGTGGCGCGGGCCGCGCTCTTCCTAGCAAGCAGCGACGCCGTCTTTATCAACGGAATCGACCTTTATGTCGATGGCGGCTGCGTCGAGCTGTGACAGGACAGCGCGCCTTGCCAAACCCTGAAACTCCATTGCGGACAGAGGCTTGCGGCCCGCAGAACGACCAGCGCCGTGCCGCTTGAATTAATATGTAACACATACTACCATGTACGCCATCGGCAGGCGCGAAGACCTGCGGCCCGGATACGGGCGACGAGGGAGGGTGCGAGGTGATCGAGCGTTTTTCGACGCGCGGGCTCGATATGGGCGACCGCCTGGAATTTTGGAACCAGTTGCTGGACGGAACCTATGGCGGGCTGGTCGTCGATCCGTTGCAGCCGCATTTTCATGCCCAGATGGCGCGCTGGCAACTCGGCGACATGACGATGATCTGGCCGCAATCGGCGGCGGCGGTGGTCAGCCGGCGGCGCAACGCCGGGCGCGGTGCCAACGAGCAAAAGATCGTCGCACACTTGCTCCATTCGGGCGAATGCCAGCTAACCCAGCGCGGGAGGGTAGCCGAACTCAAGGCCGGCGACATGGTGCTCTGCAGCGACGACGATTCCTATCGTTTCGACGTCGGCCGCGATCATCAGATATTGGTCGTCGAAATGAACCGGTCGATGCTCGCATCGCGGGTCGACAATCTCGACGACATGATCGCTACGACCATTTCGGGCAAGCAGGCGACGACGCGCTTGCTGCACAATTTCTTCCTGTCGCTGTGGCGCGAAGGGGCGTCCAACTTCGATGAATCGATGGGGCAATCCTATGCCTCGGTGCTGGTCGAAATGTTGGCAACCAGCTTGCATCCCCAGCAACAATCGGTGCCCTTTGCGCGGAACCTGCTGTTCGAACGCATGAAGGGCGTGGTCGAAGCGCGGCTCGCCGATCCGGACCTGTCGCCGACATCGCTGGCGAGCGAACTCGGGGTTTCGTTGCGCACGCTTCAGTCGGCGGTGGCGGAAGCGGGGACGACGACCGTGGGTTATATCTCCTCGCGCCGTCTGGCACGCGCGGCGCAGCGTCTGGCGATGGAACCCGCCATGTCGGTGACGCAGATCGCCTTTTCGGTGGGCTTTACCGACAGCGCCTATTTTTCCCGTCGCTTTCACGACCAGTTCGGCCTGTCGCCGACGGAATATCGCCAGCGCCACTGAGCGGCTGCGCAAAAGTCCAACACTTATTCGCGTTTGTCAAAGCCAGCCGGCGTCGCTGCACCCTAAGGTCGCCGCGATAAATGACATAAATGGGGAGAGTATTGTGACCTATCAGTTCCTGCACCGCGCAAGCCTTGCGGTCCTGTCGATGGCGATGGCGACCGTGCCTGCCTTCGCACAAGAGGCGGTGCCCGCCGAAGAGGGCCAGGGCGGCGTTGCCGAAATCGTGGTGACCGCACAGAAGCGCTCCCAGAATGTCCAGGACGTGCCGATCGCCATTTCGGCTTTCGGGGGCGATGCGCTTCAGGAACGGGCGATCACCAGCGTCACGGGGCTGTCCGGGCTCGCTCCCAACGTCAACCTCGACGGCGGCACGCCCTTTTCGGGTTCGGCGTCGGTGCTGTCGGCGACGATCCGCGGCATCGGGTCGGACGATTTCGCGTTCAACATCGATCCGGGCGTCGGCATCTATCTCGACGGCATCTATCTGGCGCGCACCGTCGGCGCGAACCAGGATCTGCCCGACGTCGAACGGATCGAGGTGCTGAAGGGACCGCAGGGAACCCTGTTCGGCCGCAATACGATCGGCGGCGCGATCTCGATCGTCACCCATGATCCCGGCAAGGAGTTCCGCTTCGTCGGCGACGTGACGACTGGCAGCTATAACCTGCTGAAGGCGCGCGGAACAGTCGATGTGCCGCTGTCCGAATCGCTGTCGTCGTCGCTCACCTTTGCCGTGACCAATCGGCAGGGGTTCCTGAAACGGCTGCCCTATACGGGCGCCGGCGCGCAGTTTGCGTCGAACTCCGACACCTACCTCAACTTCAACCATGCCGATTATGAAACGGCGTCGCGCGAAGGCGGCGAAAACAGCTTCAGCTTGCGCGGCAAGCTGAAATGGGACGACGGCGGTGCCTTTACCGTCACCTTTACCGGCGATTATTCGCGCCAGGATTCATCGGCGCAGGCGACCAAGCTGGTCGCCGCCGCCAACGTGCCCGGCAATTTCGCCGGATCCTTCGTGCTTCCCGGGACGGCGTTCGATCCGACCGGCGCGACGGGTTTTCTCTTTTCGGGCCTCTATAATTTCTGCATCGGCTCGACGGGAGCGGAAATCGCAGCGCGCGGCGCGCAGGCGCTCTGCGGGGTGCGCGGGACGCAGTTCCTGCCCGACCGTCGACTGAGCCCGCTGGCCAGCGTCAACGTCGATGGCGATCCGACGAACGACCGCATTCCGTGGGACAACCGTTTCCTGCTCGCCGACCCCGACCGCAGCTATGCCACCGGGCCGAGCTTCTCGAAGCTGACGGCGTGGGGGCTTGCGGGCACACTTGCCTATGAGGTGAGCGGCGGCCTGACCATCAAGTCGATCACCGGCTATCGCAAGAGCGGCTGGAAATCGGGGAGCGATCTCGACGGATCGCCGCTGTCGATGCTCGAACTGAGCTTCGAGCAGAACCAGTGGCAGTTCAGCCAGGAATTGCAGCTGCTCGGGCAAGCACTCGACGACCGGCTCAACTATGTGCTCGGCGCCTATTATTTCCAGGAAAAGGGCGATCTGCACGACTATGTGTCCTTTGCCGAAGGGCTGTTGCAGGTTGACGGACCGAACCGGTTCGACACCAAGAACTATGCCTTCTTCGGCCAGGTCGATTTCCGCCCCGTGGAATGGGTCGGGATCACCGTCGGCGCTCGCTACACCAAGGAGCGCAAGCTGTTTGAAGGCGGCCAGCAGGATCTCAACGGCTTCAACTATAAATTGTTCGGCTGTTCGGACGCCGCCGGCAATATCCGCCCCTTTGGCGATTTTCCGCTCGCGCCGCCGGTCGCCGCGGGCGGCCCGCCCTGTTTCGCGGCCTTGAGCTTCCCCGATCCGTCGGCGCCGACCCAGGTTTACGTGCCCGGCGTCAATCGCAAATCTTTCAGCAATTTCTCGCCGAAACTGGGTCTGCAGCTCCATCCCGGCGAGGATGTCATGATCTATGGCAGCTGGTCGAAGGGCTACAAGACCGGCGGCTGGACGACGCGCCTGACGAACCCGCAGGGGGCGCTGGCGCCCGATTTCGACGAGGAAAAGGCGACGACCTGGGAAGTCGGGGTCAAATCGACATGGCTCGACCGCCGCCTCCAGATCAACGCTGCGGCGTTCACGACCGCCTATCGCGGGCTGCAATTGAACATCCAGATCGGCACCTCGCCGACGATCGACAACGCCGGCGACGCGCGGATCAAGGGGCTGGAGCTGGAGGTTGTCGCGGTGCCGGTCGACGGGCTGACGCTCAATGCCTCGATGGGCTATATCGACGCCCGGTTCACCCGGCTCGATACCGCCGCGCTGGTCAATGCCGGCCCGATCCCCGGGGTGCAGGCGGGCATTTTCGTCGGCGCGCCGCTGCCCAAGACCCCCGACTTCAAATTCAACTTCAGCCCGCGGTACGAGGCAAAGCTGGGCAACGGCGGCTCGCTGGTTTTCCTCGCCGACTGGACGCATAGTAGCGCGCTGTGGAACGACATTGCCCGGACGCTGGCGACCCGGCGATCGTCCTATGACATGGTCAATGCGGCGATCACCTACAATGAACCGGGCGACCATTGGTCGCTGACCCTTGGCGCGACCAATCTGACCGACAAACGCTATTATACCAGCGGCGGCGCCAACCTGGCGGCGGGGGGCATCTTCGGCACCTTCAACCGCCCGCGCGAATGGTATGCGAAGCTCGGTTTCAGCTTCTGATCCCGATTGGGCCGGGTCAGGGGACGCACGATCCCCTGGCCCGGCCGCCTGCAAAAAGAGGAGGCGATCCGATGCCCATGGCTGCGATGGCCGCCGTCCAGCGGACGGTCGGCGGCGACCCATCGATCGAACCGGTGACGATCGGCGATCCGTTGCCGCATGAGATTTTGGTGGCAATATGCGCGGTCGGGGTCTGCCACACCGACATGGTGATGCGCGACGGGCTGTTGCCCGTGCCGCAGCCGGTGGTGCTGGGACATGAGGGCGCCGGCGTTGTGCTGGCGCTCGGCAGCGCGGTTTCGCACCTCGATGTCGGCGATCATGTCGTGCTCAGCTTCGCCCATTGCGGCGCCTGCGTGTCCTGCGACGACATGCAGCCGGCCTATTGCCACAACTGGTTCCCGCTGAACTTTCTGGGGCAGCGTCCCGACGGCAGCACGTCGTTGGTCGATACCGATGGCCGGGCGATCCACAGCCATGTGTTCGGCCAGTCGAGCTTTGCAACCCATGCCGTGGTCCCCGCCAGCAATGCGGTGAAGGTCGACAAGGATCTGCCGCTTGAGCTGCTCGGTCCGCTCGGATGCGGGATCCAGACCGGCGCCGGCGCCGTGCTGAACGCGCTGCGCGTCCGGCCCGGGACCAGCGTCGCGGTGATCGGGGTCGGCGCGGTCGGGCTGTCGGCAGTGATGGCGGCCGCGATCGCCGGGGCGACGACGATCGCCGCGCTCGACCTGAACCTGTCGCGGGTCGGCATAGCGCAGACGCTGGGCGCGACGCACGGCTTCGACGCTGCCGCCGCCAGCGTCGCGGACCATGCCGCCGCGGCGGGGTGTCCGGCGGGTTTCGACTATATCATCGACACCACCGGTTTGACCGCGGTCTGCAATGCGGCGCTTCCGGCGCTGGCACCGCGCGGCGAGCTGGCACTGGTCGGCGCCTATGTGCCGGGCCAGGCTGTCGAGATTGACGCCACCTTTGCGATGAGCGGCGGCCGCGTCGTCCGGGGCGTGGTGGAGGGTAGCGCCGATCCTGCCGAATTCATCCCGCGGCTGATCGCGCATTATCGGGCGGGCCGTTTTCCTTTCGACCGGCTGGTCGAATATTTCGACTTCGCCGATATTGCCGAGGCGATCGACGCGGGCGAAAGCGGGCGGGTGATCAAGCCCGTGGTGCGGATGCCGCAATGATGCGCCGCGCCCTGTTCCTGCTCGCCGTCGGGCAGATGCTTGTTGCACCGGCACATGGTCAGCCCGCAGCGGCTGAGACGACACCGCCCGATCCGGTGGTAACGATGCGGCAGCACTGGCTCGACGCCGACATCAATGCCTTCACCTTCCGCAATTCGGCGCAGATGTTCGAAACGCGCCCCGTGTCGCGGGCCGGGCCGGTGTGGGAGCTGCCGCGCGGGGAGGGATTTACGCCGCCCGGCTATGTCTTCGGCGGCCAGCGCCGCACCTACGCCGACTTCGCGGCACGCACCTACACGAACGCCTTTCTGGTGATCCGTGATGGCAAGATCGTCTTCGAAGATTACCGCAACCGGTCAACCGAGGCCGATCGTTTCATCTCCTTTTCGATAGCGAAATCGATCACGTCGCTGCTGATCGGCATCGCGCTCGAGAAAGGGCAGATCCGCTCGCTCGACGACCGGGCGGGCGACTATGTGCCCGCACTGAAGGCGGGTGCCTATGGCGATGTGACGATCCGCGAACTGCTGCAAATGCGCTCGGGCGTCGATTATGAGGAACGCTATGATTTCGGCGACAAGCCCAGCATGGCGGCGCTGATCCATATGAATGCCATCGTCCTCAACAAGGAACGCTTTGCCGACCGCGCGCGGGCGATCGGCCGCGCTGCGGCGCCGGGCAGCCGGTTCAACTATGCGACGCTCGACACGGCGGTGCTCGGCTGGATTCTCGAAAGGGCGACCAAGCAGCCGGTCGCCGAATTCACGACTGCCAACCTGTGGGAGCCGGCCGGGATGGAGGGCGACGGCTTCTGGATCGCCGACGGCCCGCCGGGTGCCGGCCGTGAACTGACCGGGATGGGGTTTAATGCGCGGCTGCGCGATTTCGGACGGCTGGGGCTGTTGATGCTGAACGACGGGATGCGCGGTGACCGGCGCATCCTGCCTGCGGGATGGATGCGCCAGGCGACGAAAATGCTTCCGTTTCCCGACGACAATGCGCTCGGGCTGCGCGGCGGCTATGGCTTCCAGTTCTGGCAGCTCGATGACGAACCGGGTGCCTATGCCGCGGTCGGGCTGGCCGGACAGTTTATTTACGTGCATCCCGAAAGCCGGACGGTGATCGTCAAGCTCAGCCATTTCCCCCAGCCCGAGCCTGCCCATGTAATGCGCGAGTCTTTCGTCTACTTCCATCAGATCGTGAACGGCGGGCAAGATGCGCGTGGATCGAAGTGAATCCGGTTTCGTGATCGAAACATCGTCGGGGACGGTCGAGGGCGGCCTTGTCGATGGCGCGCGCGCCTGGCTGGGGATTCCTTATGCCCGCGCCGGCCGCTTCGAAGCGCCGCGGCCGGCCGATCCGTGGCCGGGCACCCGGCCTTGCCATCGCTTTGCAGCCCAATGCCCGCAGAATATGGGCGGATCGGTGCGGGCCACCAAGATGAAGGCGCCGGGGTTCGACGAGAACTGCCTGCATCTGAACGTCTGGGCGCCCGCCTGGGTCCGCAGCGAATTGCGACCGGTCCTGGTCTGGATCCACGGCGGCGCCTTTGTCGGCGGCGCGGGCGATTCTTCCCGAGGTTTCGAATTCGCCGAACACCACGATCTGGTGGTGGTTTCGATCAACTACCGGCTAGGCATATTGGGCTTCGTCAATTTTGGCGATGTGCTGGAAGGCAGCGACATTCCCTCCAATCTCGGACTGCGCGACCAGATTGCGGCGCTGCGCTGGGTGCGCGACAATATCGCGCGATTTGGCGGCGATCCCGCCCGCGTGACGATCGCGGGCGAATCCGCCGGCGCGATGTCGGTCTGTTTGTTGATGCACAGCCCGGATGCGAACGGCCTGTTCGCAGGGGCGATCCTGCAGAGCGGGGGGCTGAATCTCGTCCATGACCAAGCGACCAGCAAGCGGCTCGCTCACCTGTATCTGGCCGAGTTGGGACACGGTACGGTAACGGTGGAGGATCTGAGGACATGCGATCTGAAACGCCTGATGGACGCGCAATGCGCCGCATTCCGCAAAGTGCGCGACGCCATTCCGGCGGCGCCCTGGTTCGATGGCGACCTGGTCCCGGCCAGCTTGGATGCCGCGGTCGCCGCGCCGACCCCGCCGATCCCGGTCATGGCGGGCGCCAACCGCGATGAGATATGGCTGTTCGATGTGGTGGCAAAAGACGTCCTGCCGGTCTCCCGCGAGCGGCTGGAGGCGATTGTCGCGCGCAGTTTCGAGCCCGAGCAGGCCGCGCGGATTTTGTCGGCCTATAGCAAGGACAAGGCGGGGCGGCGCCATCTCGCGTCGGATATGAACTTCAGCCTGCCGACGTTGCATTTTGCCGAGCGTCACGCGGCCGTGGCCGACACCTTCGTCTATCGCTTCGATTATGCCCACCCGATCGCCGGGGCGACCCACGCGCTCGAACTCGCCTTTGTCTGGCCGTATCGCGGCGCGCTGGCGGCGATCGCACGCGGTGGCCGATTGACCGGTCGCCGCAAGGCGTTGGCCGACCGGATGAAAGCGCATTGGGCGTCTTTCGCCAAAACCGGCGCGCCACGCGACGATTGGCCCGTTTATGATGTGCAACAACGCAAGACATTGGTGTTCAATTACGAAGATCGGGTCGTACTGGACCCCGACGGTGCGACCCGCGGGGCGTGGAACGGTATCGACGCGCCCGTGCTGAGCGCTTTGTCGGAGCTGGATGCGACTTCGGGCTAGGCCGCCAGCGCCGACGTCCGCTCGGCGGACTTGATGGTATTTTCGAGCAGCATCGTGACCGTCATTGGACCGACCCCGCCGGGAACTGGCGTGATCGCAGACGCCTTCTGGCGTACGCCGTCGAAATCGACGTCGCCGGTAATGCGGCCGTCGGGCAGGCGGTTGATGCCGACGTCGATCACCACTGCGCCCTGCTTGACCATCTGAGGCACGATCAGATTGGGCACCCCGGCCGCGACAACCAGGATGTCTGCGAGGATCGTATATTGGGCAAGGTCGCGCGTCTTCGCATGACAGATCGACACCGTCGCATCGCGCGCCATCAGCATCAGCGCCATCGGCTTGCCGACAATGTTGCTGGCGCCGACGACGACGACATTCTGCCCTTCGATCGCGACCCCCTCATGCTCGAGCAGCTTGACGACGCCATAGGGCGTGCAGGGCGAAAATACCGTGCTGCCGGTAACCAGGCCGCCGACATTATAGAGATGGAAACCATCGACATCCTTTTCGGCGGAGATCGTCTCGAGCACCCGGTCCATGTCGATGTGTGGCGGCAGCGGCAGCTGGACCAATATGCCATGGACGTGCGGATCGGCGTTGAGTTCGACGATACGGCCGAGCAGTTCGGCATTGCTGACCGATGCGGGCAGATGTTCGGCAAAGGAGCGGATGCCGACCGCGGCGCACGCCTTGATCTTGCGTCCGACATAGACCGCCGACGCCGGATCTTCGCCGACCAGCAGGACCGCAAGCCCGGGTGTTACCTCGTGTCGGCCGAGTTCCGCGACGCGGTCGGCAAAGCCGCCGCGCATCGCCTTGGCCAGCGCCCGCCCATCGATAATCCTTGCCGGCATCCCATCCTCCATTAGTATGTATTACATACAAAATCGAGCGTGGCACGTCAACGCAAAGAGGCAGGAAACCGTCAGATTGCGAGCTGTCTTGTCGGTTCAGCCCATGGTCCATTGGAAAAGGCGGCCGGCCCGCGCCTCGCGTCGCAGCCGCTTGCCCTTTTCCTCGAGCATCCCGCGCACGAGCACCCAGTCGCTCCACCCCGTCAGCCCGACGACGGTGCCCTCGACCTCTACGCTGCGCACCGCCCGCCAGAAATTGGCGTCCTCGCGCGCGATGTCGATGCGCGGCGCGGCGATGCTCCGGGCGAAAGCCAGGCTGTCGGTGTGGCGGCTGTCATAAACGACCAGCGCCGGCGGCGCGCCGGCAGCAAAACGCAATCCACCGACCGCGGCCACGGTGGCCGCAGCTGCTCCCGACGCGAGGAGATTGCGGCGCGACAGGATCATTTGCCGGCCTTTCCAAGATAGGCTGCGATGGCATCGAGTTCGCTATCGGTCACTTCGGTACGCGAAAGCGGCGGCATTGCGACCTTGCCCATCCGGACCACCGATTTCACATAGTCCGCGGTCAGGTCGGTACGATTGGCGAGCAAGCCGCTTTGTGGCGGTTCGCCCGCGGCGATGCGTTGCTTGGTCAGCAGGTTGGTTCCCATCCCACCGGCGAGATGACAGGCGCCGCAGCGGTTCGAAAAGAGCGCTTCGCCATCGCTTTGCACCGCGAGCCGGTCGCCAGCCGGAAGCTCGGCGCGCATCTGGTAGGGCGGGGGAGCGGGCGGGCCGCCGCCTTGCGGTGGGCCGCCCGCTCCCTTCTCCGAATCCGCGGGAGAATTGCAGGCGGCGAGG
This sequence comes from Sphingopyxis sp., assembly GCF_036675685.1. Classification (GTDB taxonomy): domain Bacteria; phylum Pseudomonadota; class Alphaproteobacteria; order Sphingomonadales; family Sphingomonadaceae; genus Sphingopyxis. Next base: position 22,932 of record NZ_JAKFEM010000008.1, on the reverse strand, counting down.
AGCAGCAGCGGCAACAGGGCGATCTTCTTCATGGCTGGCCTCCCTGCGGCTGGTCCCGATAGGCCGATGGCCAGACGCCTTGCTTGCCCGGGGCAATGATTCCATTGGGATCGAGCGCGTCCTTGACGATTTCGTTGAATCGCCGCTGCGCGCCATCGTTGAAGTCATAGGTCGCGCTGACCGCGTCCATCCAGCCCAGATGGGTGCGATATTCGCCATAGCCGGCTTCGGCCGTGCCCTTGATCAGCGCGTCGAACATCTTGCGGATGTTGGCGACCTGTATGGGCTTGTCGCGATCGTACATCAGCATGTTGATATTGGTGGCGTAGCGTCCGCCGATCGTGAAGCTGGCATAGAAATCGACGTCGTGATCGGCGATGATCTTGCGGCTGCGCTTGAGCTGGCCGAGCACATGCTTCGAGGTCGCCGGCACCACGGGTGAAAATCCCATATGGGCGCCGCGTCCGCCCACCCAGTCGCCCATCTGCAGCGCGACCGCCGACGGGATGCCCATCGTAACGTCATATTGGTTGACCGGGTCGCCGCGGTTCCATTTTTCCTCGCGCGGCGCTGCGTCGAGATGCCTTTTGAAGGCCTGTTTGACGATGTCGGCGCGGGCCCGGTTGAGTCGCTCGTCGCCATAGAAGCGGATCTGGACCTGCCAATATCCCAGCTTATGTTCCTTGAGCAGTTCCTCGACGCGCCATTCGGGGATCGCGCCTTCCTTGTCCCAAAAATCCTTGCGTTGGCCCATCAGCACGATCTTGCCGAGCCAGGACGGGATGAAGACATTCTGTTCGATGACACCGGCGGTTTTGAGCGGAGTGATCGTGTCGACCACCCAGCCGATGTCCTCGGCCTCCGCTATGTCCCAGGTCAGTTGCAACGACGCTTCGGGTTCGGGCTGCAACCACACGCCGGCTTTCGCGACCACGCCCATGTTCGACTGGGTGAACATATGCGTCCAGTCGGGGCCATAGCTCAGCGGGAAGACATGCCAGCTGTGGCCGCCGTCGAGCCCGCCCATTCCGGTGCGCAGCAGTTCGCCATCGGGCATCACGACCTCGAGCCCGCACAGGTTGCGGGCGTGCTGGCCATAAGGCGTATAGCCGACGCCATGGTCGAGCGCATTGCCGAGCACCGAGCCCCAGCCGTTACCGGGCACCGACATCCACAGCGGTGCCTTTTCGCGCTGGATATGCTCGTAGAGGTCGAAAAAGCTGACCCCGGGTTCGATCACGCAATAGCCCAACTCGCTGTTGAGCTCGTGGATCTTCATCATGCGGCTGAGGTCGAGGACGATCGAGCCCGGCATCCGCGGCGCCGCGGTGCCATAGCCCAGATTCTTGCCGCGCGAGACCGGCCACAGCGGCGTCTTGTGCTGGTTCGCCAGCCGGACGATGGCCTGGATTTCCTCGGTGGTCGCCGGGGAAACCGCGGCCGACGGCGGCCATTCGCTTTCGGGGCCGGGGGCGTAAATGTCCGAATAGGCGTCGCGGTCCTCGTCGGTCGCCAGGACCCATTGCTTGCCGACCACGCCTTCATAGGCCTTCAGCGCGGCGTCGAACTGCGCGGGCGAAACCCGCGGCGGTAAGGTGAGTTTCACCTGCCGTCTCCCATTTAATTATAACATTTGTTATCATTGTGTCGGGGAACGCGTTTCGCGTCAATGGATTTGTGGCGGCGCAACCGCAAAAAAAGGGCGGCCCGAAAGCCGCCCTTTCCCCCTTTTGTCGAGAGTTTCGGTCAGAATTTCTTCTTGACCGTCAGCGCCCATTCGCGCGGCCGTCCGGGCTGGCCGTTGATCGCGCCCGCGCCCGCGCCGGTAAGGTCGAACTTGGACACGAAGTAATATTTGTCGAACAGGTTGGTGACCTCGAGGCTGATGTCCAGATCCTCGTCGGCATTGCGCCAGGTCAGGCGGGCGTTGGCCAGCGTATAGCTTCCCACCTGTCCGAAGAGCGCCGAAGGCGAACCGGCAGCGGGAGCAAGATCCCCGCCAGCGATGCCGTCCTGGAAGGACACATCGAAGCGCGGGGTCAGCGAGCCTGCGCTACCCAGTTCGGCGCGATACTGGATGCCGGCATTCCACTTCCACTTCATCAGCCCGCGCGGATTCTTGCTCAAGCGGCCGACGACCGCCGGATCGCTCGAACAGGCGCCGGAAGCCAGACCGACGACCGCCGGATTGACGCATTTCCACTTCCAGTCGATGTAGGACAGCGAGGCGTCGATCTGGAGGCCTTCGGTCGGCGTCGCGAAGAACTCGACCTCGAAACCCTTGACCTTCGCGTTGCCGGCATTCTGCGGCAGCGCGCACGGGCCGGGGCCGCCGAACTGGGGACAGGACAACAACGTCAGCTGGGCGTTTTTGAAATCATTATAGAAGACCGCCGAGTTCAACCGCACCATACGGTCGAACAGGTCGGTCTTCAGCCCGAGCTCGAACGACGTCAATTCTTCCGGCCCAAAGCCGATGGCCTGCGCCGCGTTGAAGGGGCGGGGGCCGACGCCACCCGCCTTGTAGCCGGTGGAAACCGTGGCATAGGCCAGCACTTCGGGCGAGAAGCGATAGTCGGCCGAGACCCGGTAATCCCAACGGCTGCCGCTGAAGCTGGCGGTCCGGCCGGTCAGTGCGGTTACAATCTCGGTGGTGTTGCCGTCGCCATCGGTATCGCGCGTATCCGCGCCTTGATAGCCTGCGCCATAGGCGGCACCGATACCGTCGAGGAACGGATTGATCGTGGAACCATCCAGATTGTAGCGGAAGAAGGTATAATCCTTTGAATCTTCGGTATAGCGAACGCCGGCGGTGATCGTCAGATCGTCGGTCAGCTCATAGATGGCGGTTCCGAACAGCGCCTTGGACTTGGTCCGCACCGGATCGTCGCCGATGAACTGGAGCGGAAACAGCGGCAGCGGACCGCCCGGGGTCGAGACCGCGACGTAGCGAATGTCCTGCAGCGTATAATAGGTGGTCTTTTCGTCCGAATAATAGCCGCCGAGCGTGATGTTGAACTGTTCGCTGATTTCGGCGTTCAGCCGCAGTTCCTGGCTCCAGAACCAGTGCGACAGATCATTGTTGCCGAAACCGACATTGGCCGGCGACAGGTCGCCGTCGATGCTGAATTGGCTGTCCCATTCGCGATAGGCGCTGATCGAGGTCAGCTGGATGCTGTCGCTCAGTCCCAGTTCGATGTTGCCCGACACGCCCCAGCCTTCATAGTCCGAACTCTGCTGGCCGCGCGTCGCGGCGACGGGGAAGCCCTGCAACGGCGGGATGGCGCCCGCCACCCAGCTCGCGGCATTCTGGCCGAGCGTGGTGTAGTTGCAGAATTTTCCGCAGACGAAGCGGCTGTCGAACGGAAGGCCGTTTATCGTCCTGACGTTGGGGTTGGTGTTGCTGCCGTACAGCAGGATTTCGGCGCCATTGTTGTGGCGATCCTTGGTGTAGTCGGCGCTGATCATCACATCGACGTTATCGGACGGATTATAGCGCAGGATGCCGCGCAGCGCCTTGTACCCCACGTCGCCCAGTTCATATTGCTTGCACTTGGAGCCGCCACCGAGCGCCGGAACTCCGCTCGTCGGGTTCGCGCAGCCATAGTCGATGACATCGACATAGCCGCCCTGGTCGGCAAAGGTGCCCGACAAGCGCGCGAACAGATCCTTGGCTATCGTGAAGTCGGCGCTGGCGCGCAGGTTGATGCGGTTCCGGCTGCCATAGGTCGCCGAGACATAGCCGCCGCCTTCGCCGGTTGGCTTGCGCGAGATGAACTTGATCGCGCCGCCTTCGGAGTTGCGGCCCGTGAGCGTACCCTGCGGTCCGCGCAGCACTTCGATCCGCTCGACATCCATCAGGTCGAAATTGGCGCCGGTCAGGCGCGGATAATAGACATCGTCGATATAGAGGCCAACGCCCGGTTCATAGGCGGGGTTGAAATCGATCTGGCCGAAACCGCGGATTGTCGCCGTGATCGAGTTACCGAACGCCGCCGAAGCGGGACGCAGGACGACGCTCGGCGCCGAATCGGCGATCGCATTCAAATTGGTTGCGCTGCGCTGTTCCAGCGTGTCCCCCGATACGGCGGTAATCGCCAGCGGCGTGTCCTGCAGCCGTTGTTCGCGGAACTGCGCGGTGACGACGATTTCGTTGTCGGTCGGCTGATCGCTGGCGGCGTCCGGCGCTTGTTGAGCAAGCGCCGGAGTCGCGGCGATCAGGGCGAAAGTCGCCACACTGGTCGCAAGACAGCGATTCCTCACGGAATTATGGTGTGAAATTTTGAACACGGCCCTCTCCTCCCTCATCCTTATCCGTCGGGATTCTTCGTCCCTAACTTTGTTAGTAAAGCATACAATGCTGGCCGATGGCAAGACACAATCAAATGTTAGTAATTCGCGCCGCGGCCCCGGATTTCCGGGCGTGACAAGGGTGGCGAGAAACGGCTATGGCAATCCAATGCGCGGCAAATGGTTATGTTGATGGAAAGAGATGCGTTAGTGGAACTGCTGGTCAGCCTGCTCAAGGTCGCGACGCGCATCGGCCGGCCAATGCGCGACGATGTTGCCGACGCGGAAGAGGTCAGCGTGACCGAATTGCGCATCGTGCTCATGCTCGGCGGCGAGGGCGAACTGGCCGGACATGAACTCGCCGAGATGATGGTGATGCAGCCGATGAACATCAGCCGCGCGCTGGCCAGCCTGTTGGAAATGGGCCTGATCGAATTGGTCGACAATTCGGCGAACCGCCGCCGCAAACCCTATCGGCTGACCGCGACGGGACGAAAGAAATATGTGTCGATGCGGCGGCGCATGGGGTCGGTCGCCGACTTCCTGTTCGCCGAGTTCGACGAGCAGGAACTTGCGCGGGCTGCCGATTCGCTGTCGCGGATGGATCAGCGGCTGATCGAGTGGGAGACCCCTTCCGATTCCTACCATGTAAAGCGCGCCTGAGGTCGACGGCCAACCCGCAGTTCTAACTCGCCAGCGCCGCGCCGAATTTGGGATGCGCGAAATGCATCGGCACATCCTGGCGGTGCGGCCAGGTCTCGCGCCGCATGGTTTCCGGAAGCAGCGAGTCGGGGCCGATGGGGTTGGCGGGCCAGCATTCCATCAGCGGCTGGAGATGGGCGATGGTGTGCGCCCAGCCGGTTTCATAATCGGCTTGCCACTGCATCATATAGTCGAGCCGCTTGATCTTCCAGCAGCCGTCCTCGCGGACATAGTCGTTTTCATAGATGCCGGCCTCGTAAAATTGCAACGGCAGGCCATCGGGCTTGTATTCGCGCGATTCGTGGCTGCCGCCGAACAGGATCGCCCGGAACCGGCCTTTGGCGGTCTGGCGGTCGGCCGCGACAGTGACGACATCCTGCATCTGGAAATGATCGAGCAGGAAGCCATTGGCGGGCCCTTCCTCGCCGGGGGCGAGAAAGAAGTTCTTGAACCAGGTGCCATAGAGGCGGCGGACGCCCTCGCGGCCGCGATAGATACCGGACAGGAATATCACCTCGCCGTCCTCGGCAAAAAGTTCGGCGACATCGTCGGCGCGATTGAAGTCGATATAATAGCCATAGGCATGGTGCAGACGGCGGATGGCGCCCACATCCTCGAGCTCGGCCACGCGATTTTCCAGCGCCGAAAGGCGCGCCTCGACATCGGTCATCTTCCACTCTCCCGCTTGGCTGCTTGTTTCAATTTGTATGCTTTGCTAACAAATGTTATCGATGGTGGCGAGAGGAAATCGGGATGGACGTCAGGGGCAAGACCGCCTTCATAACGGGCGGCGTGTCGGGAATCGGACTGGGCATCGCTCAAGCCTTTGCGGAGGCCGGGTGCGAACTCATTCTCAGCTATCGCAACAAAGACTATCGCGCGGCGGCCGAAACCTGGTTCGCCGGGCGGGGTTTCGCGACCCCGCGCTTCGTGAAGCTCGACGTCACCGACCGCGCGGAATTTGCCGCCGCGGCTGCCGCGGCGGGCAAGGTGCATATCCTGGTCAACAATGCCGGGGTCAGCGTGTTCGGCCCCGCCGACGAGGCGCGCCACGACGATTATGACTGGATCATGGGGGTCAATTTCGGCGGCGTCGTCAACGGGCTGGTGTCCTTCCTGCCGCACATCAAGGCGCATGGCGAGGGCGGTCATATCGTCAACGTCGCGTCGATGGCGGCCTTTCTCCCGGGACCGCAGGCGGGGCTCTACACTGCGAGCAAGTTCGCGGTGCGCGGACTGACCGAATCGCTGCGTTACAATCTGGCGCCCCATCATATCGGCGTGACATTGATGTGCCCGGGGCTGACGCGCACCAATGCGTGGGACTCCGCGCTGAAGCGTCCCGCCGCTTTTGCCGAATCGGGTTTTGCGCCCCCTGATCGCGAGGCGCTCGCGCAGTTTGGCACGGCGTTCGACCTCGGGATGGAGCCGATCGAGGTTGGTCGCAAAACGCTTGCGGGGGTCGTCGCCAATCGCGGACTGGTGCTGACCCATCCCGAATTCGCCGAGGATTTCGAAGCCATCTATCGCGATTCGCTGGCGGCGCTGCCCGACGAGGCGGCGCCCGAGGGCCGGTTGCACATCGAACGGCTGCGCCGTGCGGCGAACCGCGCGGCGGCCGAGGGGCGGATCGTCGAACTGGGCGATTTGACATGAGCGTGGCGGAACTCGCGGACCTGCGCGCCGAACTGGCGCTGCTCAAGGCCGAGCGCGACATCCAGCGGCTGCAAACCGCCTATGGCTACTATGTCGACAAGGCGCAGTGGGACGAGGCGGCCGACCTGTTCGCGCGCGACGCGACGCTCGAGATCGCGGCGCGCGGGCAGTTTCGCGGTCAGGACCGCATCCGTGCCTATCTGCACGCGCTGCCGCCGCTCGAACAGGGCACGGTGTTCAACCATATGCAGTTGCAGCCGCTGGTCACCGTCGCGCCCGACGGCGCCTCGGCGCGTGGGCGGTGGCGCGCGATCATGGAGGTCGGCTTTGTCGGGCGCGAGGAATTGTGCGGCGAGGCGGTCTATGAAAACGCCTATGTCGTCGAGGACGGCGTCTGGAAGATCGCGAGGCTGCACTGCTTCGTGACCTATTATGTCCGCTGGAACGAAGGATGGAGCCACGGCGGGGTGCCGATGGGGACGCCGCTGCCCGGCATGATCCCCGACGCACCGCAGACGGTCGCCTATGGATCCTTCCCCGACGTTTTCATTCCCCCTTATCATTATCCCAACCCGGTCACCGGCCGGGTGTGGACCAAGGAGAATCAGGCATGAGCCCCGAAGGCATCAATATTCGCCACACCGACCGGCTGTGGATCGGTGGCGAATGGGTGGCGGCCCATTCGGGGCGCATGATCGACCTCGTCTCGCCCAACAGCGAGCAGGTGATCGGCAGCGTCGCCGAGGCCGACGAGAGCGATATGGATGCCGCGGTGGCGGCGGCGCGCGATGCGTTCGACCATGGTCCCTGGGGCCGCATGGCACCCGCCGAACGCGTCGCTATCCTCCAGGCGATGTCGTCGCACCTGCACGCCCGCAACGGCGAGATTGCGCGCGCCTGGACCTTGCAGATGGGCGGGCTGGCGAGCTTTGCGGGGCCGATGTCGGCGGGATCGACGATGACCCTCGATGGAATCATCGCGATGGCGGAAAATTTTGCCTTCGTCGAACAACGGCCCTCGCACGCGGTGCATACGGCGCTTATCGCTTATGAGCCGGTGGGTGTGGTCGCGGCGATCGCGCCGTGGAACGGTCCCTATGGGATCATGCTCAACAAGGTCGCTTATGCGCTCGCCACCGGTTGCACGGTCATCATGAAGCCGTCGCCCGAAACCCCGCTCGAGGCCTGTATCATCGCCGAGGCGGCCGAGGCGGCGGGCGTTCCCGCCGGGGTGGTCAACCTCGTGTGCGGACACCGCGAGGCGAGCGACCATCTGGTCTGCAACCCCGGCGTCGACAAGGTCAGCTTTACCGGGTCGACCGTGGCGGGCAAGCGCATCGCCAGCGTGTGCGGCGAACGCATTGCACGCTGCACGCTCGAACTGGGCGGCAAGTCGGCGGCGATCCTGCGCGACGATTTTCCGGTCGAGGCGGCGGCGAAGATGCTGACCGGCACGATCACGCTGATGAGCGGACAGGTGTGCGCGATGCTGAGCCGGGTGATCGTGCCGCAATCGCGCCACGACGAACTCGCCGACGCCATCGCCGCCGAAATGCGCCAGGTGGTAATCGGCTATTCCGACGACCCCGCAACGCAGCTCGGCCCGCTCGCGATGAAGCGCCAGCTCGAACGCGTCGAAATGTACATCGAGGAGGGCAAGCGCTCCGCCGACCTCGTTACCGGCGGCGGGCGTCCGAGCCACCTCAATCGCGGCTATTTCATCGAACCGACGCTGTTCGCCAATGTCGGCAACGACAGCCGGATCGCGCAGGAGGAAATTTTCGGACCCGTGCTCAGCCTGATTCCTTGTGTCGACGAAGAGGATGCGATCCGCATCGCCAACGACAGCCATTACGGCCTCAACGGGTCGGTGCTGACCCACGACGCCGACGCCGCCTATCGCATCGCGCGCCGCATCCGCACCGGCGGCGTCGGGCAGAACGGGCTGCGCATGGACTTCGGTTTACCGTTCGGCGGCTTCAAACAGTCGGGTCTCGGCCGCGAAGGCGGCCCCGAGGGGCTGCTCGGCTATGTCGAGACCAAGACCATCCTGCTCGATGGGGCCCCGGTCCTGGCGTAAACGGACGAATTTTGCATCGCCCGCCTTCGCAGGATGGCGGGCGATGCGTGCGCTTCGCTAACATCCGTTGGCTTTTCGCTTGACCGTTCCTTTTTCTAAAATGTATGTATGACATACAAAACAAGGATATGGGAGAGGTCGTAATATGGCCGACGTCACGCTCTACCACTGGGAGCCGAACGCCAATTCGGGCAAACCGATGCTGGCACTCATGGAAAAGGGCGTGCCCTTTGCCAGCCACTATCTCGACCTGCTCAATTTCGATCAGCACCAGCCCGATTATCTGGCGATCAATCCGCAAGGCACGATCCCGGCGATGATCCACGACGGGCGCGTGCTGACCGAATCGACCGCGATCATGGAATATGTCGACGAGGCGTTCGACGGCCCGCCGCTGATGCCGGGCGATGCGCGCGACCAGTGGCGGATCCGCTGGTGGATGAAGTTCATGGACCAGTGGCTGGCGCCCAGTTTCAGCATGTTCGGCTGGAGCATCTTCGTCGGGCCGGCGGCGCGGCAGAAAGATCCCGCGGTGCTCGAAGCGGCGATCGAGCGCATCCCGCTTCCCGAACGCCGCGTCGCGTGGCGCAAGGCGATCTATGGCCTGTTCAGCGAAGAGGAAATGGCCGAATCGCAGCGCCGCATCGCGCTGGGGATCGGAATGCTGGAACAGGCGCTGTCCGAACGCGAATGGCTCGCGAGCGATCACTATAGCCTGGCCGACATCAATGGCTTCAACCTCGCCTTCGCGCTGCCGCTGTCGCAGCCCGACCATGCCAACGACACGCTGACCCCCCATATCATGCGCTGGCTGCGGGCGATTTATGCGCGTCCCGCAACCAAGGCTTGCTGGGCGATGGGCAAGACCGATCTCGCCAAGCGCGTTGCGATCCTCGAGCAGGAGCAGGCCGCATGACGATGACGCTTTATCACGGCGAACCCAATGGCCCGTCGCTGACGGTGCTCGCCATGCTCGAAGAAAAGGGGTTGGTTGCCGATCTGGTCCGTATCGACCTCGCGCGGCTGGGGCGTCATGGGACGGAATGTCCGCGCAACATCATGGTCGATATGAGCGTCGAAGGCGAGGGGCCGGTGCTGGTTGTCGATGGCGAGGCGATGTCGGACAGCCTGTTCATCGCCTGCTACCTCGACGATGTGGGCGACGGTCCCGCGCTGCGGCCCGCCGATCCCTATGCGCGCTGGGAAATGATGATGTGGTGCCGCCAGATCATCGAGCGGCTGGCGCCCGCCGCTGCCTATCTGGGCTGCAAGGCCTATCTTCACGACGCATTGGGCGCGATGCCGGACGCGGACTATGCCGCGCGTGCGGCATCGATCGGGAGCGTGGACCTGCGCGAGCGCTGGGACGATGTGCGGCACGGAAATTTCGCCGGCGACAAACTCGCCGACAGTCGCGCCAAGGTGGTCCAGGCGGTCGAACGCTGCGAGGCCAGGCTGGCGGACCGCGAATGGCTGATCGACGATTTCTCGATCGCCGATCTTGAAACCTATGCCTGGCTGGCGGGGATGACGGAACTGATGCCCGAAGCATTCGGCGGGGCGCCGCGGACGCAGGGCTGGCTGTGGCGGGTCCGGACCCGCCGCTCGGTCTCGCGGACGCTGGCGCTGGCATCGGTCGTCGAGCCCGGGAAAAGCTGGGCGCCCGGTCCCGAAATCAACCGCTGGGGATAGGCGATGCGCGCGATAGACTATTTCGATCGCGGGCATGACCGCGATCCGGCACGCGCGGCGCTGATCGACGCGGATAGTGGCGAGGCGTACAGCTTTGCCGAAACGAAACGGCGGACCGAACAGATCGCCGCGGCGTTGCAGGCGAACGGCTTTGCCAGCCAGCAGCCCGTTGCGCTCTATGCGCCGAACAGTGCTCAGTTAATGATCGCTTTGCTGGCAATCTGGCGCGCCAACGGCGTCTGGGTGCCTGTCAACACGCGGAACGCCATCGACGCCAACGCTGCCTATCTCAACTATGTCCGCTGCGAATGGCTCTTCTATCATTCGAGCCTCGCGGGCGAAGTGACGGAGCTGCGCGCGCTCTGCCCCGCGTTGACCCGCGTGGTTTGCATCGACCAGGCCTTCGGCGATGATCCGTCGCTCGCCGAATTCATCGGAGACACCGCCGCCGACGATTTTGTCGAGCCCGCGACCGATGCCTTCGGCAACATGTTCGAACGCGTCGGTATCTTCCCGACCGGCGGCACCACCGGCCCGTCGAAGGGTGCGAATGTCACCAATCTCGGTTGGGGGACGATGATCGAGACCGCCGCCGATGCGATGGGCGGACGCACCGATGATCCTGTGGCTTTGGTGTCGGCGCCGATCACCCATGCCGCGGGTCCGATCGCGCTCGCGACGCTCAGTCTGGGGGCGACGCAAGTGATCCTGCCGGGCTTCGACGCCGACCGCGTATTGCGCACGATCGAAGAGCGCCGGGTCAGTCATATGTATCTGCCGCCGACCGCGCTTTACCAATGCCTGGCCTCGCCCGAGGTCGACGCCCATGATTATGCGTCGCTGCGCATCTTCATCCTTGTCGGCTCGCCCTGTTCGCCCGAAAAGCTGCGCATCGCGGTCGAGAAATTCGGGCCGTGCATGTGCCAGTCCTATGGCCAGGTCGAATGTCCGATGATCGTCGCCTGGCTGCCGCCCGAAATCGTCGCGGCAGCTGCGGCGGGCGACCATCCCGAGCGGCTGGCGAGTTGCGGGCGGCCAACGCGCTCGATCAAGGTCGCGATCATGGACGACGACGGCCGCCTGCTGCCGACGGGTGCGGCGGACGAAATCGTCGTGCGCGGCGTGCTGGTGTCCGACAGCTATTTCGAAATGCCCGAAGCGACAGCGGAAATCCGCCAGTTCGGCTGGCACCACACCGGCGACATCGGCAAGTTCGATGATGACGGTTTCCTCTATATCGTCGACCGCAAGAAGGACATGGTGGTGTCGGGCGGCTTCAACGTCTTCACCGCCGAGGTCGAGGCGGCGATCACCGAATTGCCCGAGATCCGCGAGTGCGCGGTGTTCGGCATTCCGCACGAAAAATGGGGCGAACAGGTTCATGCCGTCGTCGTCGCCGGGGACGTCACCGCCGATGCCATCATCGCGCATGCCAAGGCGCGGCTCGGCGGGGTCAAGGCGCCCAAATCGGTCGAATTCGTCGATGCCATCCCGCGCACCGCGGCGGGGAAAATGGACAAGAAGCTGCTGCGCCGCGCCCATTGGGGCGACGTTGCGCGGATGGTGAACTAGCGGGATGGGCGGGGAGAGACGGCGGATGGGCAGGATCGGGTTTCGCAAGGGCGCCTTTCTGTGCCTGCTGGCGCTTGCCGGCTGTTCGGGCGGCGGCGATGCCGGTGAAGCCGGGGGCATCGATGCGGCGCGCCTGGTCGAAGCGGACGCCGACAGCGCCAACTGGCTGTCCTATGGGCGCACCTATGACGAGCAGCGCTTTTCGCCGCTCGACCAGATCGGCACCGCCAATGTGGCTGACCTCGGGCTCGCCTGGTATGCCGACATGGACAGCGCGCGCGGGCAGGAAGCGACGCCGATCGTCATCGACGGCAAGATCTATATCACCACGGCCTGGTCGCGGGTGAAGGCCTATGACGGCCAGACCGGTAAGCTGCTTTGGGAATATGATCCCAAGGTGCCGGGCGAAACGGCGGTCAAGGCGTGCTGCGACGTCGTCAACCGCGGGCTCGCCGCCTGGGGCAACCGTCTCTATCTCGGTACGCTCGATGGGCGCCTCGTCGCGCTCGACCGCGACAGCGGCAAGAAGGTCTGGTCGAAGGTCACCGTCGACCAGTCGAAGCCCTATACGATCACCGGCGCACCGCGCGTTATCGACGGCAAGGTCATCATCGGCAACGGCGGCGCCGAAATGGGTGTGCGCGGCTATGTCGCCGCCTATGATGTCGACGACGGCGACGAGCTTTGGCGATTCTACACGGTGCCCGACGCGCCGGGCAAGAACAGCGAGCCGCATTTGAAGGCGGCCGAGGCGACGTGGAAGGGCGAATGGTGGGCCCTGGGCGGCGGCGGCACCGTCTGGGACGCCATGGCCTATGACCCCGAACTCGACCTGCTTTATATCGGCGTCGGCAACGGCAGCCCGTGGAACCAGGCCTATCGCTCGCCGGGCGGCGGCGACAATCTCTATCTCTCGTCGATCGTCGCGCTGCGTCCCGGAACGGGCGAATATGTCTGGCATTACCAGACGACGCCGGGCGAGACCTGGGACTTCACCGCGACCCAGCATATCATGCTCGCCGACCTGACGATCGCGGGCAAACCGCGAAAGGTGCTGATGCAAGCGCCCAAGAATGGCTTTTTCTATGTGCTCGACCGTGCGACCGGCAAGCTGATCTCGGCGAAAAACTATGCGCCGGTCAACTGGGCGAGCGGGATCGACCTCAAGACGGGGCGGCCGATCGAAAATCCCGACGCGCGGATCGACCGGACGGGCAAGCCCTTCGTCGTGATGCCCGGTCCGGGCGGCGCCCACAATTGGCAACCGATGGCCTTCGATCCCAAAACGGGTCTCGTCTATATCCCGGTCCAGCAGGGCGCCTTTCCTTATATCCCCGAGGCGGGGTGGAAGAGCGCGAAGCAGGGCTTCAATACCGGAATGGACTTCGCGGCCGGGGCGATGCCCGCTGACCCCAAGATCCGCGCCGCCGCGCTTGCCGCGACGACCGGGGCGCTGGTCGCTTGGGATCCGGTGGCGCAGAAGGAGCGCTGGCGCGTCCCGTTCAAGGGGCCGTGGAACGGCGGCGTGCTGGCGACCGCTGGTGGGCTTGTGTTCCAGGGCAATGCCGCGAAGGAGTTTGCGGCCTATGATGCCGCGACCGGCAAGCGGCTGTGGTCCGCCGATGTCCAGACCGGGATCATGGCGGCGCCCGTTACCTATCGTATCGGCAGCGACCAATATGTCGCGGTGCTCGCGGGTTGGGGCGGATCGTGGGCGCTGTCGCCTGGCATTCTTTCGGAAGTCGCGGGGCCGGTGCGCAACATTTCGCGCCTGCTGGTCTACAAGCTGGGCGGGCAGGCCAAGCTGCCGCCCGAACCGCCGCTCAGCCAGTTGCCGCTCGATCCGCCGCCGGTGACCGGCACGCCGGCACAGATTGCGGTGGGGAGTGCCGGCTACGGCCGCTTCTGCGGCGTCTGCCACGGCGATGCCGCCTATGGCGGCGGCGTGTTGCCGGACCTTCGGCGCAGCGGCCTGCTCGGCGATGCCAAGGGCTGGGCGGTCGTCGTCCACGACGGCGCGCTGAAGGACAATGGCATGGTGTCCTTTGCCAATGTCCTGTCGCGCGAGCAGATCGAGGCGATCCGCCACTATGTCATCCATCGCGCCAATGAAGACAAGAAATTGGGCCTTAAATAGGATCGGAACCGAATATGGGTATCACTCTCTATACTGCCGCAACCCCCAATGGCTGGAAGGTTTCGATCGCGCTCGAGGAAATGGGGCTGCCCTATGATTGGAAGCTGATCGACTTTGCGACCAACGAGCAAAAGGCCGACTGGTACACCGCGATCAACCCCAACGGGCGGATTCCGGCGCTCGACGACGACGGCTTTACCCTGTTCGAATCGGGCGCGATCCTGATGTATCTGGCGGAAAAAACGGGCCAGTTCCTGCCCGCCGACGTCCAGGGGCGCAGCCGCGTCGTCCAGTGGCTGATGTTCCAGATGTCGGCGGTGGGCCCGATGATGGGCCAGGCCAATGTCTTCCTTCGCTACTTCCCCGAAAAGATCCAGCCGGCGATCGACCGTTACCAGCGCGAAGTGACGCGGCTGTTCGGCGTCATGGACAAGCAGCTTGCGGCCCATGAATATATCGCGGGCGACTATTCGATCGCCGACATGGCGCTGTGGCCGTGGGTTTCGGGCTATGACTGGTCGGGCGTGACGATCGACGGCTTCGATCATCTGCAGCGCTGGCTGACGCTGGTCGGCGACCGCCCCGCCGTGCAGGCGGGGCGCGACATTCCGATCAAGCGCGACCGCGCGGCAGAGATCGAGCAGGCGAAGAACACCGGTCCGCAGATGCTGGCCTAGGCCGCGCCGAGCTCGCAATTCTTGCGTCCGGGCCACGGATATGTTTGTATGTGACACAAACTAAATCGCCATCGATTCGGAACCCTTGCCGATCGGCCGGACGCCATGAGAGAGGATAGACAAGTGAACGACCTGACCCCCATCAACTATCAGCAGGCGGCCTATTCGATGGCGGCGAAAAGCTTCCTGTCGCGCTCGCCGAAACTGTTCATCAACAACGAATGGGTTACCTCGTCGCACGACGCGACCATCGCGGTCGAGGATCCCTCTTCAGGCAAGGAAATCTGCCGCATCGTCGATGCCTCCGACAAGGATGTCGACCGCGCGGTGGCGGCGGCGCGCACCGCGTTCGACGACGGTCGCTGGACCGGCCTGCCGCCGATGCAGCGCGAACGGATCATCAACCGCCTCGCCGACCTGCTCGAAGCCCATGCCGACGAATTCGCCGAGATCGAGGCGATCGACAATGGCAAGCCCAAGGGGATGGCGGCGGCGGTCGACGTGCCCGGCGCGATCAGCCAGCTGCGCTTCATGGCCGGCTGGGCGTCGAAACTGAATGGCGAGGTCATCCAGCCCTACACGATGCCGACGGGCGCGGTGTTCGGCTATACGCTGCGCGAGCCGGTCGGCGTCGCCGCGCAGATCGTGCCGTGGAACTTCCCGCTGTTGATGGCGTGCCTCAAGATCGCGCCCGCGCTCGCCGCCGGTTGCACGCTGGTACTCAAGCCCGCCGAACAGACGCCGCTCACCGCGCTGCGGCTGGCCGATCTGGTCGCGGAGGCGGGCTTCCCCGCCGGCGTCGTCAACATCATCACCGGCAATGGCCACACCGCGGGCGACCGGATGGTCAAGAATCCCGACGTCGACAAGGTCGCCTTCACCGGATCGACCGAGATCGGCAAGCTCATCAATCGCAACGCCACCGACACGCTGAAGCATGTAACGCTCGAACTGGGCGGCAAGTCGCCCGTCGTCATCATGCCCGACGTCGATGTCGCGCAGGTCGCGCCCGGTGCCGCGGGGGCGATTTTCTTCAACTCGGGCCAGGTCTGCGTTGCAGGGTCGCGGCTGTTCGCCCACCGTTCGATCTTCGATCAGGTGATCGAGGGCGTCGCCGCGACTGCGCCCTTTTGGGCCCCGCGCCCGTCGCTCGATCCGCAGGCGCATGCCGGGCCGTTGGTGTCGAAGGAACAGTTCGACCGCGTGATGGGCTATATCGAGGCGGGCAAGCGCGACGGCGCCAGCGTCGCGATGGGCGGCGATGCGCCGAGCGCGGACGGCTATTATGTCAATCCGACGGTGCTGGTCGACGTGAACCCGCAAATGAGCGTGGTGCGCGAGGAAATTTTCGGCCCCGTCGTCGTCGCGCAGCGCTTCGACGATCTCGATGAAGTCGCCAAGGCCGCGAACGATACCTGTTTCGGCCTCGGCGCCGGCGTGTGGACCAGGGATGTGGCGACGATGCACAAGCTCGCGGCGAAGATCAAATCGGGCACCGTGTGGGGCAATTGCCACGCGGTGATCGACGCTGCGCTGCCCTTCGGCGGATACAAGGAATCGGGCATCGGCCGCGAACAGGGTCGCCAGGGTGTCGAGGCTTATCTGGAAACCAAGTCGGTCATCATCCAGTTGTAGGCGGGGCGGGTCAGGAGAGCGCCGATGGCTTATGTCCGGGACGCCTGGTATGTGGCGGGGTGGAGCCGCGACCTCGGTCCGGCGCAGCCCTTTGCCCTGTCGATCCTGGGCGATCCGATCGTCCTTTATCGCAGCGAAAGCGGCCGGCTGGTCGCGCTGGAGGATCGCTGTGTCCACCGGCTGGCGCCGCTCTCGCTGGGCCGCTGCGAGGGCGAGCGTCTGCGCTGCATGTACCATGGCCTGCTGTTCGATCCCGACGGCCGTGTCGCCGAGATACCGGGGCAGGATCTGGTTCCGGCGCAGGCACGGGTCCGATCCTATCCGGTGGTCGATCGCCACGACTGGATCTGGGTGTGGATGGGCGATGTCGCGGCAGCCGACGAAGCGCTGATCCCGTCGGCGGTGGGATTGTCAGATCCCGATTGGATCTTGGGTCATGGACAAATGGACTATGCCGCGGAAGCGCGGTTGATCTGTGACAATCTGTGCGATTTCTCGCATCTCAGTTTTGTCCATGCCAACAGCTTCGGCGCCAGCGAGACCTGGGCGCGCAGTCGTCCGCGCGTCGTTCCGCTCGACCGCGGGGTGCGCTTTGAACGCTGGATCGTCGGCGAGCCGCGTATGTCGGGTCGCGGCGAGGGCAACGCCGATGTCTGGCAATGGTATGATTTCATGGTCCCCGGCATCCTGCTGATGTCGAGCGCGGTCTATCCCGAAGGCACCGCGGCAGCGTGCGGGATGAACGCCCCCGCGCCCGACCGGGCGCTGACCGGCGAGGGTGTCACTTTCACCAGCCAGGCGGTCACCCCGCTGACCGACCGGACGGCGCGCTATTTCTACAGCTGGGGTCCGCGGCGCGATCAGGGCGACGCCGCGCTACGCGACATGTTGATGGGTATGGCCGACCAGGCTTTTACCGAAGACCGGCTGATGATCGAGGCGCAGCAGCGCGTCATCGACGCGACGCCGAACCCGCGGATCATGCCGACCAGCGCCGACAAGGGTGTCACGCTGTATAATGGTCTGGTCCATAAACTCGCCCGCACGCCGGGCATGGCAATCGAGAGTGCAGCATGATCGACCTCAGCAAAATCAGGGCGATCGACGTGCATGTGCACGCCGAAGTGTCCTGTCACGATCCCGAAGACCCGGTGATGGGCAAATATTTCGACGCGGCATCGGCCTATTTCAAGGCGCCGCGCGAGCGCCCGAAGATCCCCGAAATCATCGACATCTACCGCGAACAGCAGATTGCCTTCTGTCTGTTCACGGTCGATTGCGAGAGCGGCATCGGGGCAAAGCGCGTCTCCAATTACGAGATTGCCGACTATGCCGCGAAAAACAGCGACATCTGCATGGCCTTTGCGTCGATCGATCCGCACAAGGGCAAAATGGGCGCGCGCGAGGCGCGCGATCTGATCGAGAATTCCGGCGTCAAGGGATTCAAGTTCCACGGCATCATGCAGGACGCGCATCCTGCCGATCGCATGGCCTATCCGATCTATGAGGTGATCGCCGAATATGGTCTGCCGGCGATCTTCCACACCGGCCATTCGGGTATGGGGACGGGGATGCGCGGCGGCGGCGGCGTACGGCTGAAATGGGGGCAACCGATCCTGATCGACGATGTCGCGGTCGATTTTCCCGACATGAAGATCATCCTCGCGCATCCGAGCTGGCCGTGGGTCGACGAAAGCCTGTCGATGGCGCTGCACAAGGATAATGTGTTCATCGACCTGTCGGGCTGGTCGCCGAAATATTTCGCGCCGCAGATCATCCAATATGCCAACACGCAGCTCCGCAAGAAAATGCTGTTCGGCAGCGATTTTCCACTGATCCACCCGCAAAAGTGGATCGACGCCGCGCTGCAGGTCGGCTTCAAGGAAGAGGTTCTGCCCGGCATCATGAAGGATAATGCGGCGCGGCTGCTGGGCCTCGCCTGATGGATTTTGGCGGCCGCCATATTGCCGTGACGGGGGCGTCGACGGGCATCGGGCGCGCTACGGCGCTGCTGCTGGCGAGCCGGGGGGCGCGGCTGTCGCTCGTCGCGCGCGGCGCCGACAAGCTGGCCGACGTTACCGCCGGCATCCGGGCGAAGGGCGGGGAGGCGGTGCATTTCGCGGCCGATGTCGGCGATCCGGCGGCGCTCGCTGCCGCCTTCGATGCGGCAGAGGCCATCTTTGGTCCGGTCCACGGACTGTTCGCCAATGCCGGGACCGGAGGGGCGTTCGGCCCCGTCGCCGCGTGCCCCGATACACTGTTCGACGACGTGATCCGCGTCAACCTGACCAGCGTCTTCTGGGCGATGAAACGCGTGCTCCCCGCGATGGTCGAGCAGCGCTCCGG
Source organism: Sphingopyxis sp. (assembly GCF_036675685.1). Taxonomy (GTDB): domain Bacteria; phylum Pseudomonadota; class Alphaproteobacteria; order Sphingomonadales; family Sphingomonadaceae; genus Sphingopyxis. Next base: position 4,145 of record NZ_JAKFEM010000008.1, on the reverse strand, counting down.
CGCGATCGTCGTCACCGGCAGCCTCGCCAGCGAGCGCGGCATGCCGGGCAACGCCGCCTATGTCGCCTCGAAGCACGGCCTGCTCGGCCTGGCCCGCGCCGTCGCCGCCGAGGCCGCGCCGCATGGCGTTCGGGTCAACTGCGTGATCCCTGGCCTCATCGAAACGCCGATGCTGGCATCGCTCGATAGCAACGCGACGGCGGAAGAGCTGCGCGACAGGCTGGGACCGTCGGTGCCCCAGGGACGCATCGGTTCGCCGGAGGAGGTCGCCGAGCTGGCGTGCTTCCTGCTGTCGGACGCCGCCAGTCACATCACCGCCCAGTCCATCGCCGTCGACGGCGGTATGCTGGGCACCCTTTTGCCCTAGGACAGGAACATCATGGCCCTTCGCTATTATCACGCCGAACCGGTTGCCAATTCGCTGAAATCGATGATCCCGCTCAAGGAAAAAGGGCTGGAATTCGAAAGCGTCTATGTCGATCTCCACAAGTTCGAACAGCATTCGGACTGGTTCGTGAAAATCAATCCCGAAGGCCAGGTTCCGGTGCTCGACCACGATGGGCAGATCATCACCCACACCACGGTCATCAACGAATATCTGGAGGACGTGTTTCCCGACATCCCGCTCAGACCGCGCGATCCGGTCGGTGCGGCGCGGATGCGATATTGGAACAAGTTCATCGACGAACATGTGATGAACCATGTCTCGATGCACGGCTGGCATCGCATGGTCGGCGTGATTGCCCGCAACATCGAAAGCGGCGAGTTCGAAAAGCTGCTGGAAAATATCCCTTTGCCCGATCAGCGCAAGAAATGGCTGACCGCCCGTTCGGGGTTCAGCGAAGCCGATCTGGCGAACGCCACCGACAAGATCGTCTATGCGGTCGAAAAGGTCGAAAAGCAGCTTGGCGAAACACGGTGGATCGCCGGGGATGATTTCACGCTCGCCGACATCAATTTCTATTCGCATTGCGGCATGATGGTCGAACGCATGTTCCCCGACCTCGACATCGCGCAGCGCGCGCCGCGGCTGGTCGAATGGCGCGATCGGATGAGCGCGCGCGATGGCGTGGCTGCGGCGCTGGCGATGCCCGATCACACCAATCCGGCGCTGCGGACCTTCACCGGCCACGCCCGCTAACAGGGAGAATCGATCATGCGCGCCTGGCAGATTCCGGCTGGTTGCACCGAACCGGACCAGATCGGGATGATCGCGGCCGACAAGCCCGTACCCGGGGCGGGCGAAGTGTTGATTCGGGTCAGGGCCTGCTCGCTGAACTTCCGTGACCAGCTGATTCCCAGGGGCCGCTACTTCGGCGGACCGGTCGCGAGGGCGGGCACGCCGCTGTCCGATGGCGTGGGGACGATCGAGGCGCTGGGCACCGGGGTCGATGGGCTGGCGGTCGGCGACCGCGTTGCCGGCACCTTCTTCCAGGACTGGCTCGACGGGCGGCCGACCCCCGCGACGGGCGATGCTCTGGGTGCGCCGCCCGCCAAGGGCATGCTGGCCGATTATGTCGTTCTGCCCGCGCGCGGCGTGGTGCCGCTGGCCACCAGCCTGTCGTTCGAGGAAGCGGCGACTTTGCCCTGCGCAGGCGTCACCGCCTGGAATGCGCTGTTCTGCGGGCTTCGGCCACTCAACCCCGGCGATAGCGTCTTGTTGATCGGCAGCGGCGGGGTGTCGTTGCTCGCGCTGCGCCTTGCCAAGGCGGCCGGCGCGCGGGTCATCGCGACCTCGTCGAACGATGCAAAGCTGGACCGGCTGCGAGCGCTGGGCGCCGATGAGGTCATCAACTACCGCACCGAAGCGAACTGGGGCGCAAAGGCCGCCGAGCTTGCCGGCGGCGGCGTCGATCATGTCGTCGAGGTCGGCGGGCCGGGGACGCTGGCGCAATCGATGCAGGCGGTGGGCTTTGGCGGCGAGATTGCGTTGATCGGGGTGTTGTCGCTGGACGGCGATACCAATCCGATGCCGCTGATGGTCAAGGGCGCCAGCGTGCGCGGCATCTTTGTCGGATCGGCGCAAATGGCGCGCGACCTCAACGCCTTTATCGACCGGCACCGGGTAAAGCCGGTGATCGACCGCCAGTTCGACTTTTCCGACGCCCACGCCGCCTATGCCTGGCAGGCGTCGCCGGAGCTGTTCGGCAAGGTCGTCATCGCCAATCCCGGCGCCTGAACGTGGCGACCTTCGTCCTGATCCACGGCTCGTGGCACGGTGGCTGGTGCTTCGATCCGGTGCGCGCAATCCTCGAAGGCGCGGGCCATGATGTGATCGCGCCCGACCTGCCCGGCATGGGCGGCGACGAAGCCGCCCTGCGCGCGGTGACGCTGCAGGGATGGGCCGATTTCGTGGCAGATCTGTGCCGCGGCGCGATGCAACGCCCGGTCGTACTGGCGGGGCATAGCCGCGGCGGGCTGGTTGTCAGCCAAGCGGCCGAAACGGCGCCCGACGCGATCGATGCGCTCGTCTATATCTGCGCGATGATGCTGCCTGATGGCACATCGCGCGCAATGTTCAAGGCGATGGAGGGGCCGAACCCGTCCTTCGACGCGATTATCGCGCCGGTGCATGGCGGGGCGGGGACCGCTGTCGATCCCGACGGCGCGCGCGAAGTGTTCGCGCAACTTTCGCCGCCCGACCTCGTCACAGCGGCGATGGCGCGGCTGGTCGCCGAACCGCATGGCCCGCGCGCGGCGCCGCTGCGCCTGACGGCGCAACGCTTCGGGTCGCTGCCGCGCACCTATGTCGAGTGCACCGCGGACCGGACGATCCCGATCGCCAGCCAGCGCCGGATGCAGGCACTGGTGCCGGGCGCGGACATCGTCACGCTGGACGCCGACCATTCGCCCTATCTGTCGCGGCCGGCCGAGCTGGCGGCGGCGCTGATCGCCGCCGCCGGGCGCGTCAGTCCCTGAACACGACCGTCTTGCCGCCGTTGAGGAGCACCCGGTCCTCCAGGTGATAATGTACGGCGCGGGCAAGGACGCGGCGTTCGATGTCGCGGCCCTTGCGCACCAGGTCATCGGGCGAATCGGCATGGCTGATCGCCTCGACGTCCTGATGGATGATCGGCCCTTCGTCGAGGTCGGCGGTGACATAATGCCCGGTCGCGCCGATCATCTTCACCCCGCGCTCGAACGCCTGATGATAGGGCTTGGCGCCCTTGAAGCCCGGCAGGAAGCTGTGGTGGATATTGATGCAGCGCCCCGACAGGAAGGCGGCGAGATCGTCCGACAGGATCTGCATATAGCGCGCGAGGACGACCAGTTCGGCTCCGGTCTCGGTGACCAGCGCCTTGATCTCAGCCTCCTGCTGCGCTTTTGTATCCTTGGTGACAGGCAGATGGTGAAACGGCGCGTCGCCGATCAGCGAGATTTTCAGGGCCTCGCGCGGGTGGTTGCAGATGATGCCGACGACATCCATCGGCAACTCGCCGATCCGCTGCCGATAGAGAAGGTCGCCCAGGCAATGGTCGAACTTCGACACCATCAGCATCACCTTGCGGCGGTCGGCAGCGCCGCGGAGCGTCCAGGTCAGCGCATTGGCCTCGGCAAAATAGGCAAAGGCGGCGCGCAGGCGTCCGGCACCGGCGCCCTCGGCCAGCGAAAAGACGACGCGCATGAAGAACCGGCGCGATTCGGCGTCGTTGAACTGCTGCGATTCGTCGATGTTCCCGCCATTGTCGGCCAGAATGCGGGTGACGCCCGCGACCAGGCCGGGGCGGTCATCGCAGGAAAGGGTCAGAATATGGCGATTTGACGACATGGCGTGTCCATTCTCCCAAAAACATTGTTTGTGTTGCATACAAATTTTGGTATGCGTTGCCTATAATTTTCTGAGGGCGAGGAGAGAGGGCAAGCGTCGATCGGCTGGAGAGGCGAACTGCCGTGATATGCGGCGCGATGGCCCGCTATTAAGCCGCCCGTCGCGGCCTTACCCGAGCGACATATATTTCCCATGTTCGCAAAAAGGCCTTTGCGAACATGGCTGATTATCGCCCACGCATGAAAGGGAGGATTGCCATGAAGACCCGCGCCGCCGTTGCGTTCGAAGCGAAGAAGCCGCTCGAGATTGTCGAGCTCGACCTTGAGGGGCCGAAGGCGGGCGAGGTGCTGGTCGAGATCATGGCGACGGGCATCTG
>NZ_JAKFEM010000044.1:0-2186 GCF_036675685.1 Sphingopyxis sp. | reverse complement strand
CGGCCTGGTGCCCCGCCTGCTGTCGGGCGCCGTCCGGCTCTTCGCATCGGCGGACACGCCGGTCCTGCCCGTGCCGGGCGGCGGCGCGCTGGTGGGGCGTGTCTTCGATGCCGGCGGAACGCCTTTCCGCTCCGCCGCGAGTTTCCCGGAGATGGGCGACCAGGCGAAGTTCCGCGAGTTCCTGTTGAAGCGCTGCTGGGGCGACTACGTCCTGTTCCAGCCTGCCGCGGACGATCCCGGGAGCATGACGATGCTGCGGGATCCGTCGGGCGGCGTCGCGTGCTTGTATTCGGTGGAGCGCGGAGTGCGCTTCGCGACATCCGATATTTCGCTCGCAATCCATGCCGGGTTGTATCGAAAGCAGGTCGACTGGGACTTCATCGCCTGGTGCCTGCGGTATCCGCATACGATGACGCATCGCACCGCGCTTTCCGGCATCCGCGAACTCCTGCCCGGCTGCTTGCTTCATGTCGACGGCTCGACCGCCTCCGTTGGGCAGGCCTGGTCCCCGTGGGATTTCGTCGCCGCCGGAGAAAGGTTCAGCGATCCGGTCGAAGCCGCGGAGCGTGTCCGCCAAGGCGTGAGGACCGCAGTCCACGCATGGGCCAGGATCGACCAATCCATTCTCCTCGAGCTTTCGGGCGGCCTCGATTCCTCGATCCTTGCCGCGTGCCTACGCGACACCAGCGCGGAGGTGTCGTGCTGCACGCTGCTGACGCCCGTGCCCGGTGCCGACGAGCGGCAATACGCTGGCCTGATGGCGGATGCGCTGGGCGTCACGCTCCGGGTGGAGGAGCTCGGCTTCGGACTCGCCCGCTACGATGCGGCGCCCCCACCGTGGTCGGTGTCCCCGCGCATCGGCGTCCTCCAGCACGCGGTCAACGCGGCGATGACCGCGATCGGCGCGTCGGAGGCGGTGGCCAGCCACTTCTCGGGCGGGGGCGGCGACACCGTTTTCTGCTATCTCGGCAACGCGGCGCCGGCGGCCGATGCCTGCAGGGAGCTCGGCATCCGCGCCGGCGTCAAGGCGATTCGCGAGCTTTCCCACTTGCACCAGTGCACCCTGTGGAAGGCGATGCGCCTGACGCTCGCGAAAATCATGAAGCCGCCCGCGACCGCCGCGCCCTCCACCGCTTTCCTGGACCCGCAGGCGCCGATCATGGCGCCCGATCGCCACCCATGGCTGGATGCACCGCCGCGCGCGCTGCCCGGCGACCGTCGGCGCATCGAACACCTCGCCGGTAACCAGTTGTGCCGGCATTCCATCTGCCGCGGACCATCGCGCGAATTGCGCATGCCGTTGCTGTCGCAACCCGTGATCGAGGCCTGCCTGAAGACGCCGACGTGGATGTGGATCGCCGGCGGCAGGAACCGTTCCGTGGCCCGGGCCGCTTTCGCCGCCGACCTGCCGCACGCCATCCTCCACCGGCGGAGCAAGGGCGACTTCGCGCCGTACCTCGGTGCCGCCTGGCGCCGGAACAAGCAGGGAATGCGGGACTTCCTGCTCGAAGGTGAACTGCAGGCGAGGAGCCTGCTGGACACGGAGAGCATCGCAAGCTTTTTCGAGCGCCGCTTGCCGCCTCGCGACCAGTCGTTCCACCGCATCTTCGAGCTGTGCACGATCGAAAACTGGGTGCGCCATCAGCATTGAGCCGAAGCGGCGCTTCAGCGCGAACCTTCACCCCGCAATGCATCCCGCATCGCCCGCCAATGCTCGTACTGACCGCGCTTCCCGGCATCGGCGGACTCGTAGCCCTGCAGCCAGAAACGGAACCAGTCGAGGTTGCGCTCGTACGCGGCAGCCTTGTGCCTGGGCAGGAACTTCTGGTGGGTCTCGTCGGGGAAGATGTAGAGATCGGCCTTGTGCTCGCGCATCATCGGGATGAGGTAGTCGAGCGCGAACAGGTACTCCTCCTCGGGCATCTGGTAAAGGATCGGAACGTGGATCCTGTCCATGTTGAAGGTGGGCGAGATCCGCTTCCATTGCGCGGGCGTCGCTTCCGGGGCGCGAATTCGCCATGCGGCGTATGCCCCGGTGAAGAAGCGGCCTCCCTGCAGGCTGGAGATCAGGTAATAGAGAGGCGTGATCGACGGCGCGGCTTCCGATGCCGCTGCGAGCAGGTCCGATTCCGTCGCCACCCATTGCGTGACCTCGCTGCCGAAGCTGAGCCCGCCCATGCCCACCC
>NZ_JAKFEM010000028.1:0-219431 GCF_036675685.1 Sphingopyxis sp. | reverse complement strand
CGCAAAATCCCTAATTCGCGCGCATGACATCGACCAATGACATTCGCCGCTCGTTCCTCGACTATTTCGCGGGGACCGGCCACCATATCGAACCGTCGGCGCCGCTGGTGCCGTACAACGATCCGACGTTGATGTTCGTCAACGCCGGCATGGTGCCGTTCAAGAATGTCTTCACCGGGCTGGAGAAGCGCCCGTACAGCACCGCGGCCTCGTCGCAGAAATGCGTCCGCGCGGGCGGCAAGCATAACGACCTCGACAATGTTGGCTTCACCGCGCGCCACCATACCTTCTTTGAAATGCTGGGGAATTTCTCTTTCGGCGATTATTTCAAGGAACAGGCGATCCACCATGCGTGGACGCTGGTCACCAAGACTTGGGGCCTCGCGCCCGAGAAGCTGACGGTCACCGTCTATCACACCGACGACGAGGCGTTCGGCCTGTGGAAGAAGATCGCCGGCCTGCCCGAAGAGCGGATCATCCGCATCGCGACGAGCGACAATTTCTGGTCGATGGGCGACACCGGGCCGTGCGGTCCGTGCAGCGAAATCTTCTATGACCATGGCGACCATATCTGGGGCGGGCCGCCGGGATCTCCCGAGGAAGACGGCGACCGCTTCGTCGAAATATGGAACCTGGTGTTCATGCAGTACGACCAGCGCGGCCCCGGCGACCGCGTCGACCTACCGCGGCCGAGCATCGACACCGGCATGGGGCTGGAGCGTGTCGCGGCGGTGCTGCAGGGCGTTCACGACAATTACGACACCGATACCTTCAAGGCGCTGATCGCCGCATCGGTCGACCTGACTGGGGTTCCGGCCGAGGGCGCGACGCAGGCAAGCCACCGGGTGATCGCCGATCACCTTCGCGCATCGAGCTTCCTTGTCGCCGATGGCGTGCTGCCGTCGAACGAAGGCCGCGGTTATGTGCTGCGCCGGATCATGCGCCGCGCGATGCGCCATGCGCATCTGCTCGGCGCAAAGGATCCGCTGATGTACCGGCTGCTGTCGTCGCTGACCGCCGAGATGGGTGCCGCCTATCCCGAGCTGATCCGCGCGCAGCCGCTGATCGCCGAGACGCTCGAGCGCGAGGAGACGAAGTTCCGCCAGACGCTCGACAAGGGGCTGCGGCTGCTCGACGAGGCGACGGTCGGGATGAGCGCGGGCGCGACGCTGCCCGGCGATGTCGCGTTCAAGCTCTACGACACTTTCGGCTTTCCCTACGACCTGACCGAGGATGCGCTGCGTACGCAGGACATCGCGGTCGACCGCGCCGGTTTCGACGCGGCGATGGCGCAGCAGAAAGCGGCGGCGCGCGCGGCGTGGAAGGGCAGCGGGCAGAAGGCGTCGGAGGAAATCTGGTTCGACCTGGCCGAAGCCAATGGCAGCACCGAATTCACCGGCTATGGCGCGACCGCGGGCGAGGGCACCATCATCGCGCTGGTCAAGGACGGCGTGCCGGTCGACGAGGCGAAGGCCGGCGACGAGCTGGTCGTGCTGACCAACCAGACGCCTTTTTACGGCGAGAGCGGCGGCCAGATGGGCGACGCGGGCACGCTCGCGACGCTGGAAGGCGCAAAGGCGTCGGTCAGCGACACGAGCAAGCCGCTCGGGCGGCTGCATGCGCATCAGGCGAAGCTGGAGACCGGCACGTTGAAGGTCGGCGATACGGTCCAGTTGACGGTCGACGCCGCGCGGCGCGATCGCATTCGCGCCAATCACAGCGCGACGCACCTTGTGCACGCGGCGCTGCGCAATCGGCTGGGCGGGCATGTGACGCAGAAGGGCAGCCTGGTCGCCGAGGACCGTTTCCGCTTCGACTTCTCGCACCCCAAGGCGTTGAGCGCCGAGGAAATCGCCGACGTCGAATCGCAAGTGAACGCGCAGATCCGTGGCAATGAAGCGGTGACGACGCGGCTGATGACCCCCGACGATGCCGTCGCGGCGGGCGCACTCGCGCTGTTCGGCGAGAAATATGGCGACGAGGTGCGCGTGCTCAGCATGGGTGCGGCGGACGATCATAGCTATTCGGTGGAGCTTTGCGGCGGAACGCATGTGCGGGCGCTGGGTGACATCGCCCTGTTCAAGATCATCAGCGAGAGCGCCGTGTCCTCGGGCGTGCGGCGTATCGAAGCGCTGACCGGCGATGCCGCGCGCCTGTGGCTGAATAGCCGCGACGAGGCGCTGAAGGCGGCGGCGGCGGCGCTCAAGACCTCGCCCGACGATGTGCCGGCGCGCGTCGCGCAGCTGGCCGAAGCGCTGAAGAAGGCCGAGCGCGAGCTGGCCGATGCGAAGAAGGCACTCGCGATGGGCGGTGGTGGCGGCGCGGCGGCTGGGCCGGCGGTCGAACAGGTCGGCGATACCGCGTTCCTTGCGCAGGTGGTCGATGGGCTCGACCCCAAGGATCTGCGCGGCACGGTCGACGGGCTGAAGAAGCAGGTCGGCAGCGGCGTTGCCATGCTCGTTGCGGTCAACGACGGACGCGCTTCGGTCGCGGTCGGGGTGACCGACGACAAGACCGGCAGCCTCAGCGCGGTCGACCTGGTCAAGGCGGCGGTCGCGGCGCTCGGCGGTCAGGGCGGCGGTGGGCGGCCCGACATGGCGCAGGGCGGCGGTCCCGATGGCGGCGCGGCCGATGCCGCGGTCGCCGCGGTTAAAGCCGCGCTCGCTTGAAACCGACCAAGAAGACACGGCGCATCGATCACGCCGAACGGCTGATCGCCGCGCCGCTCGTCGATGTCTTCGCGGCCTTCTCGAGCGCGGCGAAGCTTGCGCGATGGTTGCCGCCCGAGGGCGCGACGGGGACGTTCGAGCATGTCGACCTGCGCGCGGGCGGCGGCTTTTTGATGCGGCTGACCTTCGACGACGCCGATGTCGAGACCAAGAGCGATGACGATAGCGATGTCGTGGAAGTCTATATTCCGACGCTCGACGACGGGCGGCTGGTGGTGTGGCAGGTCGAATTTGTATCCGATGACCCGCGCTTTTCGGGGACGATGGAGATGCACTGGTATCTGTCGCGGCAGAGCGGCGGCACGCTGGTCGCGATCGACGCGCATCATGTGCCGCCGGGGATTTCGGCGAAGGATCATGTCGAGGGGTTGAATAGTTCGCTCGCGAATTTGGCGCGAGTGGTGGAGGAATAGTCGTCGTCCCTGCGAAGGCGGGGACCGCTGTCGGCCTTGCGCCACATCTCCAGCGGTCCCCGCCTTCGCGGGGACGACGTTTTTTTGCTAGCCCTCCACGCCCTTTGCTTTCCCCCATGCCCGTGCGGCGGTGTACCCCAGATAACCCGTCCCGAAGAGCGCGTAGAGCGACTCCGGAATGCCCGCGAGATAGGCATTCATGCCTTCGGCAATGCCTTTGGCCATCTCGGGCCGCGCCGCGGCGATGAGGCCCATCGGGATCGCCCAGAGCAAGAGCGCATACATGACGTAGAGAAAGCTCGGCCGTGCGCGGCTGGTCCACGGGTCGGTGCTGCTCGCCTCGGCGACGATTGCGGTCATTCGGGTGCGGATCGCTTCCATTTCCTGGCTGCCCTCCATTTTGAGGAGTTCGAGCTTGGCGCGGTCGCGCGCTTCGGGGTCGGGGATGATCTTGTCGATCAGCTTGGCGATGGGGCCGATCAGGCCTTCGATGATGCTCATGGCAATGCTCCTAAAGGTTCAAAGTTCAGGGAAGTTCAGCCCAATGGCGCGCGGTGAGGCATCAGCCGTCGCCGATGCGGCCCGCGAGCCAGCCGTAAAGGAAGGCCTCCTGGCTCGGGCGGCGTTCGGCGAGCGCGATGTAGCGTTCGCCCTGCAGCGCCTCCATTGCGCGCAGGAGGACGGTCTCGCCGCCGCTGCCGCGAGCTTTCAGGAAACCGTCGAGCGCCGACAGGGTGCGCGCCCCGATCTCGCGGTCGACCCCGATATCAGGATAATCGCGCGCGGCGCGGTTGAGCGCGTTGAGCGCGCGCTGGAGGAAGCCCGCCGCGGTTCCGGTGCCCATGTTGACGCCGGTATCGAAGAGTTCGCCGGCGATCTTCGGGGCACGCAGCGCGACCTTGTCGAAACCGGGGCGCAGCCAATAGAGGCGGCGATAGATCGATGCGGCTTCGCTCCGTGGCAGCTCGCGCATCGCCCCGTCATAGCCCTGCGCGCGCGCGACCGCTTCGGTGATCCCCCAGCAGGTCGGGCCGCCGCGGTCGGCGGGGTGGTTTACATATCGGCCTTCGCGGTCGATGACGGCATCGATCAGCGCGTCGGCATCGCAGGCCGATGGGTCGGGTCGTGGCATGATTCGCTCCTGTGGTTTGTTGAACGGGTAAAACGAACCATATTGGAATATTGTAGGAAAGGGTTTTCGCCATGCGGGCGTTGCAGGTGCGCGAATTGCTGCCCGATCATCGCGGTGCGGCGCTAGCCGATCTGCCGGTCCCCGAACCGGGACCGGGCGAGGTTCGGGTGCGCGTGCGCGCGGCTTCGGTAAACTTCCCCGATCTGTTGATGACGCGCGGCGATTATCAGTTGAAGCCCGAGCTGCCGTTCGTATCGGGGCTGGAATTTGCAGGTGAGGTCGATGCACTGGGCGAGGGAGTTACGGGCTGGCAGGTTGGCGATGCGGTGGCCGGCGGCAACCGCTTCGGCGCGATGGCCGAATATTGCGCCGTTCCGGCAACGTCGTTGCGCGCGAAGCCCGAGCGGCTGAGCTGGGAAGAGGCGGCCGCCTATCCCGTCGCCTATCTCACCGCCTATGTCGCGCTGGTGCGCTGCGCGCGGATCGAGCCGGGCGAATGGGTGCTGGTGCATGGCGCGGCTGGTGGGGTCGGGCTGGCGGCGATCGATCTCGCCAAGGCGCTCGGCGCGCGGGTGATCGCGGTTGCGAGCAGCGCCGGCAAACGCGATGCGATCGCGCGGCTTTATGCGCCCGACGCGGTGATCGACGGTGCGCCGGGGTTTCGGGAGGCGGTGAAGGAATTGACGCGCGGCGCGGGCGCCGACGTGATCTTCGATCCGGTCGGCGGCGATCTATTCGACGAATCGACGCGTTGCATTGCCTTCGGCGGCCGCCTGCTGGTGGTGGGCTTTGCGTCGGGGCGCATTCCTGAGATTTCGGCCAACATGCCACTGATCAAGGGTTTCTCGGTCGTCGGCGTGCGCGCGGGCGAATATGGCCGGCGCTTTCCGGCGCGCGGCGTGGAGAATGTCGCAGCGGTCGACACGCTGGTGGCGGAAGGAAAGATCCGTCCACATGTCCATGCGACGCTGGACCTCGCCGACTGGCGCCAAGGTTTTGCGATGCTCGAACGGCGCGAGGTGGTCGGGAAGGTCGTGCTGCGGCCCTAGAACAGGTCCCACAGCGGATTGGCGGGATCGGCGAGCAGTTTTGCGGTCAGTGCAAAGGACATGATGACGAGCAGCGGCCGCACGCCGCGCCCGCCGAAGCGGATCGCAAGCTGTGCGCCGAGCTGATTGCCCGCGACGTTGGCGACCGCCATCGACAGGCCGAGAAGCCACAGGACATGGCCGCCGACCATCATGGCAAGAAGGCCGGCGATATTGGTCGCGAGGTTCAGGAACTTTGTGTTGCCGATCGCCCGGACGAGCCCGAGCCCGCCGAGTGCGACGAGCGTCAGCGTGAGGAAGGACCCGGCGCCGGGGCCGAAGAAGCCATCGTAGAAACCGAGCGCCGAAACGATCAGCGTCAGGCCGAGCGGACCGACTCGCGCGTGGCGATCGACGCTGCTCATCGGCGGCGCGAGCAGGAAATAGAGCCCCATCGCGATCAGCAGCATCGGGACGAAGGCGGCGAGGAAATCCGAGCGGACATATTGTACCGCGGTTGCGCCCAACACCGATCCGCCAAAGGCGCCGGCTGCCGGCAGCGCGAAGCGGCGGAGGTCTACATGGCCGCCCCGCCAGAAGGCCAGGAACGCCGATGCGGTTCCGATCGAGCTTTGCAGCTTGTTGGTCGCAAGCGCCGATACCGGCGGCACGCCTGCGGCCATCAGCGCCGGGATCGTCAGGAGCCCGCCGCCGCCGGCCATGGCATCGATCGTTCCAGCAAGAAAAGCGACGGCGATCAGGAAGGCGAAGACTTCGGCGGTAAATTCCATGCCCGCGCCCGTAAGCGCGATTCGGCTGGCTGGCTAGCGCCGGCGACGTGGGCTGTCAGATTTTCTGTAAAATTGGTCGGGACGAGAGGATTCGAACCTCCGACCCCCACACCCCCAGTGTTCAGGAGCCTTACTTTACGTGGCTTTGCGTCGCTTGGTACCTCTTTATAATTGTGCAAAAACAATACTTTGAATGTCCTTGCAGGCTGTATGGTGATTGCCGTAACTTTACGCGCATTGCTTATGACATGCTTACGAGGCTTCTTATGACCACAACTCCGAAGCGCGCCAAGTTCACAAAGGGATACGTGGACAAGGTGCGTCCCGCTGCCAAAGATGACTTTCACTGGGATACCGATGTGAAAGGGTTCGGGCTTCGTATCACGCCGAAGGGTAAGATCACTTTCGTCGTGCAGGGGCGCGTCGAGGGTAGCGCCAAGGAGGCGCGCATCACCATTGGTGCCTACGGGGTCTTTACCGTGGACCAAGCGCGGGACGTGGCGCGCGAACACCTGCGCACCATGCGCATGGGTGGCGACCCCCGCGCCATCAAGAAACAGGACGAGGCGATGAAAATTACGCTCCGCGAAGTGGCGGATGCTTACTTTGACCGTCCCGGTCAGCCACTGCGCGAGAGCACCAAGGCGGAAATGAACCGGCACATCGACAAGGTGTTCGCAAAGTGGGCAGACAAGCCCATCGCGTCCATTACGATTGAGGATTGCCGCCAGCGCCACCGGGAAATGTGCGAAAGCGGTATCGACGGTCGCCCAGCACCTGGGCAGGCGCAAATCTCGCTAGTCACATTGAGAACGCTCATTAATTTTGCCAACCGCCGCTACCCCCGTGCAGACGGATCGCCGCTCATCCCAGTGAACCCGGTCAAAGCGATGGCGCAGGACGATTGGAAAACCTTTGAGCCGCGCACGCGACACATCGACCTGAACCATGTCGGACAGGCGTGGTATGCGCTGGATGAAATGCGGCTGGCACCGAAGAACACCGATGCCCTTGCCGCTATCGACCTCGTGCGCTTCCTCATGCTGACGGGTGCCCGCCGCACCGAAGCCGCTGCCCTGACGTGGGATCGCGTTCACCTGTATGAAGATGTTTCCAAATGCTGGTGGCATCTGCGTGCCGAGGACAACAAGACTGGCAATGAGGTGCAGCTCCCCCTGTCATCGCAAGCGGTGGCGCTGCTCAAGCAACGCCGGAGGCTAGCCGATGAGGCGAAGAAGTTAGGCAAGCCCGTCAGCAAGTTCGTGTTTCCGTCACGCGCAAAGGCAGGGCACGTCTCTGACACCCGCGCACCGTTTGAGCGGCTGCAAAAGGCGCTCGGCATGGATGGTCTGTCCGCGCACGACATGAGGCGCACATACGTCACAGTGGGCTTTTCCGCTTGCGACATCGAAATGTTCAAGTTGGAGCTGCTGACGAACCACGTTCCCGAGGGCGTCACGGCCCGCCACTACCTCGAAACCTCCGACCTCCGGCGGCATCATCCTGCAACACAGCGTATTGGCGACTATATCGAGCGCGAGGCATTGCTGGCACGGGCGAAGGCGACCGGTGGCAACGTGGTAGCGCTGCCCCAGCGCGCGTGATGCGCTGTGTTTCGCGGCTGCGCCGGGGTAGCAGGGGCGGCACCAGCGCGCCGCCGGGTAAGTGGCGGCAGCACGGCGATCGCCCCTGTGCAGGCCCCGTAGCGAAGGTCGGCCCCGCCAGCCAAAATCCCACCGTTCGGGCAAAATCGGTCGAGAGGGCCGACCATCTGCGCCACCCCCTCCCTCGGTTTTGAAGATCAAAAATTCGGCTGGATTTGCCTATCCCGGTTCGGGACAGCGCACCGCAAAATGCCGCTTGCATGACCTAAAGCGAGCCGCGTAAAACACCCCTTGTCCCCGCTATGTGGGGTCCGTGCCACATGGGGCGCGCCCACGAGGAAGAAGCCAGTAAACGCAGCCGGTATGCGGGGAAGGTCGAGACGCCTTTCTTAGTCCCCCGGACACTCTGCCAGAGGGAGTTCCTTTGGCGCTGGTGACCACAGCTTAATTTCCTGCCGACGCTCACGGAGCGCGCAGGCGCTGTTGGAGTCGCCGCTATGGCATCAGTGGATTTGGACGACCTGCTCAGCAACGAGCAGACTGCCGCAATTCTCGGCGTGAAGCCGAACACCCTCGAAATCTGGCGCTGCAAAGGCAAGGGACCTGCGTTCCTGAAGCTGGGCGAGCATCCCTCTTCGCCCATCCGCTATCAGCGGTCCCGCGTCATGGCATGGCTTGAGCAGCGCACGTTCGCCAGCACCAGCGCCTACACCGCCGCAGCCCGGACAGCATGACCGTCACGAATAGCGGCAGGGCGCTACCCCTGCCGCCGAAAGGTATCAACGTGAACAGCCGCAATTTACAGGGCCTCGCCGTAGGTCCGCAACCCCGGCGCATTTCCGGTAAAAATGCACCTCGGTCCAAAAAAGGCCCGATGGATTGGGGCGCGTCCGAAATCCCCCATTACCCCCACCGGCGGGAGGCGCGTCATGGCCGATCCTGATCTCGCCAAGCATGGGTTCTTTTGGCCTGACATGCCATCGGATCACGCGGACCACACCGAGCGCACCCAAGAGGGAGCTATCGTCAAGGTGGCTACTGCATTCTTTGAGGAGATGGAGCGCCGCTCTGAAAAGGTGAACCCGCTTAAGCTGGACGGTCCTATTTCGCGTGACGAATGGCACAGCGCCAAGGGTAGGAAGCGCCCAATCGTTGACCAGTGGTTTTATGTCGATGTGGGCGTCTTCATCGCTCCCGGCGGCACAGGCAAGACCACGCTGCTCTTGTTTCAAGCCATCTGCATTGTGCTGGGGTTGGACCTTTTCGGTTACGAAGTTCGCAACGCCGGTCCAGTCGTCATCCTGACAGCAGAGGACAGCCGCGAAACGCTGGTCGCCCGCCTGCGCTACATGTGCCACCAGCTTGGATTGACCGACGAGCAGGTGCAGGAGGTGCGCGAGAGCGTCATCATCACAGACGTCTCGGGCAAGGGAATCAAGCTGACCACGGTTGAGAAGGACGTGGTGATGCCTAGCAAGGTGCTGGACAGGCTGATCGTTGAGGTAGGGTTGCTCTGCCCGTCGCTGCTCATCGTTGACCCGATGGTGTCATTCGGGGTGGGCGAAAGCCGTATTAACGACGCCGAGCAGGCCATGATTGATGCGGCGCGGCGGATTGTGAACACCGTGCAATGCGCCGTCCTCTATGTTCACCACACCGGCAAGGCCAATGCCCGTGACAAGACGACCGACCAGTATAGCGGACGCGGCGGGAGCGCGCTCGCTGACGGTGCCCGCATGGTGCATGTGTTGCAGCGCCTCGACCCTGCCGAGTGGACATCAGCGACGGGGGATACGCTTGGCCCCGATGACAGTGGTTTCGTTCTTGCGCGACCGAAGATGACATGGTGCCAGCCACAGCCGGATATCTTCATCAAGCGCAGGGGCTACGGGTTCGAGCGTATCGCCGCCGTTGACCCCACAGAAGGCGCGGGCGCGATCACGCGCCAGAATGCCGACAAGGTTGACCAGTTCTTGAGGGACGAGTTCGTGAAGGGTAACAAGCATACCGGCAGAACGTTGCAGGCACTGAAAATGATGCCGCGTCAGTCGATGCGCGATGCCGTCGAACGGCTGATGACGGACGGGCGGCTCGTCAGTGAGGCGGTGACCACAGGCAGGGGTGGCGCACGGACGTTCCTGCGTCCCATCGACCGACCGAACTAGTTTGGTGTTTTGGTGCGCTGTTGGTGCGCTTTGATGCGCGGTGCGCACCAAGGGGGCAGGGGTGCGCAGCAGCGCGTTAGCTGCGCTGCAAGCTATACCCCTTAGGGGCAGCGCACCACCAAAGGGGTAATTCTGTTCGGTTTGTGGTCAGTGCAAAATTGGTTTTGGTGCGCTGCCTGTCGGTGTGGTTATTTCGTTACGAGCAGGCCAGATTTCTCTACATGCGCCTGCCCAGTTGGCAGAATTTGAACGATGGCCGCTTTTTCGTCAAAGTGGACGAGCGCCTTTTTATGGAGGTCCTTGAGCACTTTGCGTTTGAAATCAGTTCCGTTCTTATATTCGACCCAAGCTTGTAGCTGAGCTACAGTGACCGGCTTCGCCTCGGCGTAAAGAAGAATGAGCACCTTCTGACCAGACGTTTTGGCCGGTTCAAGCACTCGGCGGATATCGCCGCTGGACCACACCATATGAAAGGTCCGAGCGGTAACCGCTTCAACAATGGCGTGCGAGTCTGCGAGGGGGAGCTGTGAATAGTTGCGGACGAGCTCGCCCATCACCCACTTCATACCGCGTAGGAAAAGCTCCGCGTCCATGTGGTTAGGACTAACATCGGCAGAGACATGCCCAATTGCCCTATTATTGCGAAGTTCATATAGCGCCGCCAGCAGCTTAGGCACCTGCATACACAGCGAACGGCCTTTCGTGCCATTGTGCTGTTCGAGCTTCTGGCACGCTTGTGGGAAATTGCTGGGCTTAGATGGCGACGACTCATAAGTTCCCGTCGCGTGACCCGCGCATACGCAATATGCTATCTCGCAGAACTTGCCCGCTTTGAGGCCAACCTTCTCCCAATCTGCAGCGCGGTATTCGTCGAGGGCTTGCTCAAACTCTTCAATGAGGGGATCTCGCAATCCAGACGGGATTGCATTGAGCGCGGCGCTGAGACTTGGAAGGCTCAAAGCTTACCCACGATCCCAGAAATACTGCCAAGGTCCCTTGCCATCTTTTGTCCGCTGGAGAGTTCCCTTGTTGAACATGGCGCTTGTAGCGGCGCCAACTTGATTAAGATTGTGCGTCCAACCTTTGGTCTTGAGTGCCGACACGATGTCGGCCGGAGACCGATGTTCTTTGAAGAACCCTTCGTCCTTTAACACTTGAATTCGAGAAGGGCATGATTGGCCCGCGGGTGGCTGCTTAACCGCCTTTCGGGCGCGCTTCTTTGGAGCTGCCTCTGACACATCGGATGCAGATTCATTGGGAGCTTCGCTCGCTGGCTCAGCGCTCGTGTCAATGCTGGCTCCGCCTTGGGGGCGGCTCCCAAACCCGGCTTCCTCAATTAGAGGAAAAAGCTTGCCAAGCAGCCCCTCAACGAAATCCTTCTCACCTTCAATTTCGACCACGCCAGCAGGCGCATCGATGTGAACTCGGTTTGTCATCATACCCCCTTTGCTTAAACTACATATTTGCTCGAATTTTGCGTGCGATCAAGGGTTCTTTATTTGTTCCGAAATGGCGAAGGTTCAGCCCAAATCGTCGGCGCGCACATACCCTATGTTCAGTTCGCGGGCATCTGAACGGACCTAAGTTATTGAAATAACAAAATAATCGCTTGCAGGAATTAAAGCGGCTTCGTTACGCATAAGCCTACCGTAACTTATCAGCCGAAAGTGTAGTTCGATATGGCCGATGAAATTGACACCCGCGTCACCCCGTCTTTTCATCCTGAGACGGTGCAGGCAATAGCGGAATACGATGACGACACTTCAAGTATTCTTGCCGGGACCGTTTCCGCGTTCACCGAGGCGTATATCGCAGTCGGGCGGGTCCATGACGCCCGTGAGGCGGGCAAAACGAACCCGGCATGGAACGAAGCGGCGGCGCTCATTCACACGGCGGATTTTGCTGACAAGCTGACCCTACAGCTAGCCAAGCGGTTCGACATCGCCACCGCTGGTCTGACCCGCGTGATTGAGGGGCTTGAGAGCGAATTGTCCCAGCCCATCGAGGGGCAGGGCGTTGGCGCGATGGCTGGTGAGATTCGGGCGTTCGTGCGCGGCATGAGCGATGGCGAGCGCATGGGGTTCATCCGAAAGGCGATTGAGGCTGGCGACAACCGAACGGTGGGCGCGTGCCTTGGCGGTCCTGCCTACCTGTCCGGTCTGACCCCGGAAATGCAAACGGCGCTTCTCCGCGTGCATCACGAGAAGGCGAACCCTCGCGCTGCCAAGCAATTGCGAGCGGCGAAGGCGGGTCTTGAACTGCTCGGTGAGCGCGGCGGCCTCGTCTTTGGCGAGATGGAGAAGGCGGTCGGGGCGAAGCAAGCAAAAGTGCAGAAACTTCGCGCAGCAAAGGCGGCGGCTGAAAAGTCGTTCGTCGTCTGATCCTTGTTCTAAACAATCCGAGGCATCCGATGACCGAACAGATTGCACCGCCTTGGGGAACGGACTGGAAGCCCACCCCGCCACCTATCTCGTCCGAACCGCGAGGACCGGGCAACCCCGCATGGCGGGATGCTGATGGCAACGGGGTGAGCGGCAACCCTCGCGGACGACCGCCAGGGCGACCGGATCGGCGTTTGCTGGCCACACAGCAGATGCTCGATGAGATGCGGAACATCGTCGCGGTGCTGGTGGGCAAGGCGCTTGAAGGCGATACGAACGCTTGTGCGATTGTGATGCAGAAGGTGCTGCCCTCGGTGAAGGCGCAGGCTGAAAAGGTGCAGTTCGACCTCGATACCAGCGCGCCGATTAGCGAACAGGTGAGCGCCGTCCTTGACGGTGTAGCACAGGGGCAGCTTGCGCCAGATGTGGCGCGGCTCATCATCGACAGCATCAAGTCGCTGGCGGACGTTCGGGCGACCGAGGAGCTTGAGGCGAGGATCGCCGCCCTTGAGGAGGCCCGCGATGCCCGAGCGTAAAATGGAATTATTTGCACATTTTTTGCGAACGGGCCGGATGCGACCGGCAGCACTGAAAATCCACTCCTAGGGGCACCGGCATGACGATCATCAACACCGAACGGAACCGCGTCCACGCCCATGCCATTGGTGACGACGATGTGTTCGTGCGCATCTCGCTCTTGGGGTATGACGAAGCGGGCGTGCGGGTGGTGCGCCATCTGCGCTACGAACCCATCACCGAATATCAGGCAGCGGTGGATTGGGCTGTCAGCATGGCGGACGTTATGGCGCATCCCATCCATGTCGTTCCGCTCAACGGCGATGACATGCGCGAGCCAAGCCGCTTCCTGCCCATCTGTGAAGCGGTCGCCCGCATGACCGATCAGGAGCGCGGCGAGATGCGGCGGGGCATCGTGCAGAGCATGTGCGAGGTGATGCGCGATTGCGATGACTGGCGGGTTCGCGCCGACGCCTACGACATTCTGCGCCAATTGAAGGTGACATATGAAAGCTGACATTTCGCTGGCGGAGCGCCGCCGTATTGAACGGGAGCAGTGGGCGGAGATTCGTGCCATGCTGGCACCGCGTCACTTCGCTGCCATGCAGGAGCAAATGGCAATCGACGCGGCATTGGCGCGGTTGGAGCGCGAAGCCCTCATTGAAGCCGCGCCTGCAATCTATGCCGCGATGGGGCGCACGGCGGTTCCCGTGCCTGCACCTGTGGTCATGCCTGCACCTGAACCCGTCGCGCCGGAGCCGGTAGCGGTTCGTCCCGGTGCGCCGGACATGCCCTTTGACCTTCGCTACCATCTCGGACTGCGATAACCACAATGGCAGGCATCCGCGCCCTTCAACGCCGCATCAAGCGGATAGAGGAAGCGGAGAAGCCGAGACCGTCCCCGTTCGTGCTTCTGTTCGGGTCGTTTGACGCATGGGTTGAGCACGAGGTGCTCCCCGGCATTCAAAGCGGGGCGCTGGATCAGCGGGACATGGTGGCGGTCGTTGCTGCCCTGCGAGCATGGGAGCGCGACGGGACATGGAGCGGCGCATATGCACGCTGACGGTGAACCCGCGTGGCTGGTAGCATGGCGCGAGCGCGACCATCAGCCGCAAGCGGCCAAGCCTGAGCGCCCGCCGGTAACATACGCTCCGCGTGATACTTTCAGCTTTCCGGCAAAGTCGGGCGTTGATTGGCAGGGCATGATTGTCCCGAAGCGATGGGAGTATGACGGATGCGTGCGCCGGGAGCCGGTGCTCGACGCTGATGCCAACCCGCCGCGTGTGGTCAGGAAAGTAGGCTGGCAGCGGTGCTTGAAGTGCCGTCGCCCATTTTTCTCAGAGGACGTGCTTCGCCTGCGACTGTGCGATGGCGGACAAGGATGCAGAGAGGACGAGGACAGGTTCAGTTAGCGCGGGGGTTCATCTTGCTCGCCGCGCCGGGGTCAAGGCCACCGACCCCCGCCATAAACATCGGGGCCAGCAGCGGGGACGGGTTCTTCTCCCGCTTGACGCTGCCAGCACCCTGCGCCTTCGGGCGTGGGGTGCTGCTATGAGTGCGGCGATTCAGCGTGGCAGCTTATGGTCTGCTTATGTGTGGAGCGCTTACAGAAACGGGCAGCTTTTGCTGCCCGTTAAGTGCTTGTAAAATCTGGTAATTTTGGTCGGGACGAGAGGATTCGAACCTCCGACCCCCACACCCCCAGTGTGATGCGCTACCAGGCTGCGCTACGTCCCGACCGGCCCCCGTAAGGGCAGGCGAGGCCCCTAGCGCGGGTTGGCGAGCGATGCAAGGCTCTCCTGAGCAAAGTCGAAGGGCGGGGATGGCCCAACCATTGCGCTTTAGACGCGCCGATCGACGCAGCGCCCTTGACCTCGGCGCCATCCACCCCATTTCGGCGGCGCTTGCCAAGGGGGAGGGGCGCAGCGACCGGTTGCGCGCAAGGCCCCTGCGTGATAGGCGCCGCGCCATATTTGCGTGCCGGTTCCGTGGGGAACGGGCAATGCTGCAAACAGAAAGTCTTTTCACCCATGTCGATGCAATTGCTTCTGACCCAGGCGGCCGGATCGGGCGGCGGCACCGCCGGTTTCCTGATGCTGGTCCCCTATCTGCTCATCTTCGTTGTTTTCTGGTTCTTCCTGATCCGCCCGCAGCAGGTGCGCGCGAAGGAACATCGCGCCAAGATCGCGGCGGTGAAGCCGCGCGACCAGGTCGTGACCGGTGGCGGGATCGTCGGCAAGGTGACGCGCGTCGACGATGATTATGCCGACGTCGAGATCGCGCAGGGTGTGAAGATCAAGGTCGTCAAGGCGACCCTGGCCGACGTCCTGCAGCCCGGCGGCAAGCCCGCCAACGACTGACGCGGTGGGGCCCGCGCCCGCCGCGGCCCCGCTCTTGCTATCGGATCTTTAGACCATGCTCGATTTCCCGCGCTGGAAGACCATCGGCATCAGCATCATCCTGCTGTTCGGTATCCTCTTCTCCATCCCCAGCTTCCTGCCTGAAAAGACGGTGGAGAGCCTGCCGTCCTTCCTGCAGGCAAAGGTCAACCTGGGCCTCGACCTTGCCGGTGGTAGCCACCTCTTGCTCGAGGCCGACATCGCCGACCTTCGCAAGACCCAGCTGACCAACATGGAAAAGACCGTGCGCACCGCGCTGCGCGGCGAGCGTGGTCCCGACGACGACATCGCGATCGGCGAACTGTCGACCGCGGGTGGCAAGATCAGTTTTCTCGTCCGCGACCAGACGCAGCTCGACGCAGCGCGCGAGCGGCTGTTCAGCGAGACGCGCGGCGCGCAGATGACCGGCCAGCGCGACTGGAGCATCGATGTCGTCGACACCACGCGCATCGTGATGACGCCGACCAGCGCCGGCCAGGCGCAGGCCGTCGCCAACGCGATGGATACCGCGCGCGACATCATCGACAAGCGCGTCAACGCGCTCGGTACGCGCGAACCGACGATCATCCGCCAGGGCAACGACCGCGTCGTCGTGCAGGTCCCGGGTTTGCAGGACCCGACCGCGCTGAAGGAGCTGATCGGCAAGACCGCACGGCTCGAATTCCGCATGGTCGACACCAATGCCGACCCGGCCGAAGCCGCCGCCGGCCGTGTCCCCGTGGGCAGCGAAATCGTCCCCTATGCCGAGGGCGAGGGCAATGGCGCGAGCTTCGAAGTGCTCCGCCGCCAGGTCATGATCAGCGGCGAACAGCTGATCAACGCCCAGCAAAGCTATGATCCGCAAAACAACCAGCCGGTCGTTTCGATCCGCTTCGACTCGGGCGGGTCGAGCACCTTTGCCAAGGTGACCGCGCAGAGCGTGGGCAAGCGCTTCGCGATGGTGCTCGACGGCAAGGTGCTGTCGGCGCCGTCGATCAACGAACCGATCCTCGGCGGCAGTGCCCAGATTTCGGGCAGTTTCAGCGTCGCGAGCGCCAATGCGCTGGCGATTTCGCTGCGCTCCGGCGCGCTGCCGGTGAAGATGGCGGTGGTCGAGGAACGCACGGTAACTCCCGAACTGGGGGCCGATTCGATCCGCAAGGGCGCGATCGCGGGGATCATCGCCACGGTCTCGGTGCTGACGCTGATGCTCGTGGCTTATGGCCGGTTCGGCGTTTATGCCTGTATCGCGCTCGCCTTTAACGTCTTCCTGATCATCGCGACGATGGCGGCGTTCAATGCGACGCTGACGCTGCCGGGGATCGCGGGTTTCGTGCTTACCATCGGCGCGGCGGTCGACGCCAATGTGCTGATCAACGAGCGAATACGCGAGGAGTTGAAACGCGGGCGAAAGGTTTTTCAGGCCATCGAGCTCGGCTATTCGGAAGCGAGCCGCGCGATTTTCGACGCCAACGTCACCAACGTCATCGCCGCGTCGCTGATGTTCTGGTTCGGTTCGGGCCCGATCAAGGGGTTCGCCGTGGTGCTCACCATCGGCATCGTCACCAGCGTCTTCACCGCCGTCACCGTCACCCGCATGTTCGTCGCCCATTGGCTGCGCACCAAGCGCCCGACGACGATCAACATTTAAGGGAGCGAAATCATGCGCTTGCTGAAACTCGTCCCCGACGACACGAATATAGACTTTCTGAGGTGGCGTAAGCTGGCTTCGGCCATGAGCATCATTCTGGTGGTCATATCGATCGCGCTGGTGGCGGTGCGCGGGCTCAACCTGGGGGTCGATTTCGTCGGCGGCCAGTCGGTCCGGGTCGAATTTACCCAGGCCATGCCGCCGATCGACGAAATTCGCGAGAAGGTCGGCGAAATCGGCCTCGGCGAAGCGACGATCCAGCAATTCGGATCAGACAAGGCGGTGTCGATCCGCACCGCGCTGCCCGATGGCGAGAAGGCCGCGGCGGAACGCGCCGGCCAGCAACTGGTGGCCGGTATCAAAAAAGCCTTCCCGACCGCGAAGACGGGGTCGGTGGAGACGGTATCGGGCAAGGTGTCCGAAGAATTGCTGCGCACCGGGGCGATAAGCCTCGCGCTCGCGATGGCGGGCATCTCGCTTTATATCTGGATCCGCTTCGAATGGCAGTTCGGCGTCGGCGCGCTCGGCCGCCTTTTTCACGAAGTCGCGCTGACGTTCGGCTTCTTTGCGGTGACGCAGCTGCAGTTCGACCTCAACAGCGTTGCGGCCTTGCTGACCATCGTCGGCTATTCGCTCAACGATACGATCGTCGTTTACGACCGCATCCGCGAGAATCTGAAAAAATACCGCAAGATGGAAATCGTGCCGCTGCTCAACCTCAGCATCAACGAGACGCTGTCGCGCACGGTCATGACCAGCGTTGCGGTGCTGCTCGCCCTCAGCATGTTGCTGATCTTTGGTCCCGACGTGATCTTCAGCTTCACCGCGGCGATCCTGCTCGGCGTTTTTGTCGGCACCTATTCGTCGATCCTGATGTCGACGCCGATCCTGGTGTGGCTGAAGGTCGGTCCGCACAGCTTCGTGCCGCGCACCACCGCGGGCATGGACGGCGGCGAGCGTGTCGAGCGCAAGGATGACGGCGCAGTCGTTTAACGACCGGCGCAGCGGCGGAGATGGTCCGCCAACTCGCGGCCGTTTCGATCCCAATCGAAACGGCCGCCGAGGCTTTTTGATACATCGGCGGAGGACGGCGGGGCGGCGAGGATCGCGCGCACGGCCTCGGCAATCGCTTCGGGCGTACGCTCGATGATGCGCCCGGCAACGGGCGACGTCACCAGCTCGGCGGCACCGCCGGCGTCGCTGATGACGATCGGCGTGCCGCAGGCGAGCGCCTCGACCCATGCGTTGGCGAGACCTTCGCTGGCCGATGGCATGACGACGACATCGGCGGCGCGATAAAGCTGCGGCAGGTCGGCGTTGGCGATCGGCCCCATGAAATGGACGCGGGTTTCGACGCCCAGACGCTGTGCCTGCGCGTGGTAGCGGCCTTCCTCCTCACCCGCTCCGGCAAGCCAGTAATGAACGCCGGGCAGGGCGGCCAGCGCCTCGAT
The DNA here is from genome assembly GCF_036675685.1 of Sphingopyxis sp. Classification (GTDB taxonomy): domain Bacteria; phylum Pseudomonadota; class Alphaproteobacteria; order Sphingomonadales; family Sphingomonadaceae; genus Sphingopyxis. Next base: position 201,192 of record NZ_JAKFEM010000028.1, on the reverse strand, counting down.
CACCAGCGCCTGCCCTTTGCGCGCGATAAGTGCGCCGACGGTGAGGATTGCGGGATCTTCGCCCAGGTTCAGGGCGGCGCGGGCGGCGGCGCGGTTGCCGGGCGAGAAGCGCGCGGCGTCGATGCCGGTATAATGGACCGCGACCTTGGCGGGATCGATGCCGATTGCGGCCATGTCGCGGCGCATCGCTTCGGATACGGCGAGCAGGCCCGCGGCGCGGTCGGCAGCGGCGAGGAGTTGCGGTGTGGCGGCGGAATCATGGCCGAAATGGCTGATGTCGGCGCCGCGCGCCTTGGCCGAGAAGGGGAGTCCGAGGGCGGCTGCGACGCGCATCGCGGCGGGACCGTCGGGATAGAAGAATTGCGCGTCGACGATGTCGAAAATTTGTCCGCGAGTCACGGACAGCACCGCGCGCGCAATCGCCGCCGGGTTGAAACGCGCGCCAATGCGCGGGATCAGGCGAAAGCGCGGACGGTGGATCGTCAGGCCGAGCCAATCTTCCCGAAGAGGGAGTGCGCGAAGCGCGCGGTAGCGGGGGTGGAGCGAAAGGGGCCAGGGGGGCAAACCGACCGGGGCGACGATGGTCAGTTCAACCTCCGGCTGCGCGGCGAGTGCGCGCAGGCTCTTTTCGACGAACAGGCCGAAGTTCGGACGCGCGGCGTCGGGGAACAGAGTTGCGATCGACAGGACACGCAGGGGAGAAGTCATTCGCTTCCCTCGATCCGTTCGTGCTGAGCTTGTCGAAGCACTGTTCTTCCTCTTGGGAAAAGAAAAGGACGGCCCTTCGACAAGCTCAGGGCGAACGGAGATAATTCAGAGCGTGCGGATGAGTCGAACGGCGACGGCCGCCCATGGCGGGTTACTGACCACCTGTTGCCGCTGGCCGGTGCCGAGCGGGAGCAGATGCAGCTTCTCGCCATCGACGTTGAGCAGGCGCGCAAAGAAGAAGCGGCCGGCGGGGCGCGGGACGAGCAGGTCGCGGTTGAGCGCGCTCGTCCAGTCGCCCTCGATCCGGCGGCACCAGATTTCGTCGCCGGCGCGATAGTCGCCGATCGACGAGGTGACACGCACCGCAACCATATCCTCGCCCGGGCGCGCAGTCAGTGCCTGCTCGATGCGGGTCGGCGCCTGTGCGCCGTCGGCACCGAGCAGCGCGGTGATCGTGAGCTGGGTATCCTGCGGCAGCTGGACGAGTTCGGCCGCGTCGACGCCGAGCGCGGCGGCGATGCGGTTCATCCAGCCGAGCGAGAGCGTGCGCGTCCCGGTCTCGAGGCGGCCGATCGTCTGCGCGGTGGTCGGCGGATCGCAGCGTTGGCCGACTTCTTCGAGCGTCAGGCCCTTGGCGCGGCGGACCGAGCGGATGCTGTTGATCATCGCAAAACCTTCAAATAACCAAATCGGTTTCTTCTTTCCTACAAAATAATCCAGTGTCAAGGCCTGTCTTCGGCCGCACAGGAGATTGCCATGACCGCACGCCGCCTTGAAACCCGCCTTCATCCCGACGATCGGGTCGACCCCGGCAAGACCGGGCCGCAGGTGATGCGCCATGTCACTATCAATGTGGCCGAAAGCCCGATCGCCTGGCTGGCGGCGCGCGGGCATCTGACCGAAGCGCAATTGCGCGCGGGCGAACGGCTGCGCGCCGACTATGAGCGCGCGGGGCTGTCGGCGCGGGTGACGATGCGCTGGGATGCCGCAGCGCCGGCAAAGAGCCGCGGCGGCGCGCGGGCCTCGGATGCGTCGCTCGCGCGGATCGACGCGCACCGGCGCTTTCACGGCGCGCTCGACGCGGCAGGGCCGGGGCTTGCGGACATCTGCTGGCGCGTCATCTGCGCGGGCGAGGGGATTGGCGGGGCCGAGAAGGGGCTTGGATGGCCGGCGCGGTCGGGCAAGCTGGTGCTGGGACTGGCGCTCGACCGGCTGGCGCGGTTTTACGGGACCGGGTGATCTCGCGCGCTGGACGAAGCTGTCATGCCTCTATCGTCACCCCGGACTTGATCCGGGGTCCATTCACGCGCCGTTGGAATGGATCCCGGATCAAGTCCGGGATGACGAAAACAAGTCCGGGATGACGAAAATATGTGCGGGCCTCCGCCTTCGCGGGGGCGACGTTATTGGAGCGCCTCGACCTCTTCGGCCAGCGCGAGCCAGCGATCCTCCGCCACCGCCTTTTCGTCGCGCAGCTTGTCGAGCCTTGCAGTGAGCGCATTGAAGCGGGCGTTGTCGCGCGCGAACAGGCTGCCGTCGGAAAGGTCGGTTTCGATGCCCGCCATTTCCTTCTCAATTTCCTCGATGCGGCCGGGCAGCAGGTCATAGTCGCGCTGGTCCTTGTAGCTCAGCTTTTTGCGCGCGGTTGGTGGGGGCGGCGTAGCCGCGGAGGCCTTGGCCTTGACGCTATTCGGCTTAGTCCGCTTGGCTTCCCAGTCGGCATAGCCGCCCGCGACGATGTCGACCTTGCCCGATCCGTCGAGGCCGAGCGTGACGGTGACGGTGCGGTCGAGAAAGTCGCGGTCGTGGCTGACGAGCAGCACGGTGCCGGCATAGTCGGCGATCACTTCCTGCAACAGGTCGAGCGTTTCGAGGTCGAGATCGTTGGTCGGCTCGTCGAGCACGAGCAGGTTCGATTCGCGGGCGAACTCGCGCGCGAGGAGGAGACGCGAGCGTTCGCCGCCCGAGAGCGCGCCGACACTGGCCTCCATGACGCCGGGATCGAACAGGAATTCCTTGAGATAGCCCTGGATATGTTTTTTGACCCCGCGCACTTCGACCCAGTCGCCGCCGTCGGCGAGGATGTCGCGGACGGTTTTGTCCGGCGACATCAAGCTGCGCTGCTGGTCGATGATGATGCCGTCGAGTGTCGGGGCGAGGGTGATGTTGCCTGCGTCGGGCTGGATTTCGCCGGTCAGAAGCTTGAGCAGGGTCGACTTGCCCGCGCCGTTCGCGCCGACGATGCCGATGCGGTCGCCGCGCTGGACGCGGAAATCGAAATTCTTGATGATCGTGCGGTCGCCGAAGCTTTTCGACACGCCCTCGGCGACGATCACCGATTTCGAGCGGACGTCGTCGTTGGCGAGGCCGAGCTTGGCGACGCCGGGGCCGCCAATCATCGCCGCACGCGTGGCGCGCATTTCCTTGAGTTTTTCGAGACGGCCCTGATTGCGTTTGCGGCGCGCGGTAACGCCGCGTTCGAGCCAGTGCGCCTCGAGCCGGAGCTTGGAATCGAGCCTTTGCGCGGCGCGCGCTTCTTCGGCGGCGACGGCGTCGCTCCATTCCTCGAAGCCGCCGAAGCCGATTTCCTTGCGGCGGATGCTGCCGCGGTCGAGCCACAGGGTCTGGCGCGTCAGGCGCGTCAGGAAGGTCCGATCGTGGCTGATCGCGACGAACGCGCCGGTGTAGCGCGCGAGCCAGGATTCGAGCCAGTCGATCGCCGCGAGGTCGAGATGGTTGGTCGGCTCGTCGAGCAGCAGCACGTCGGGGTTCTGCGCGAGCGCGCGGGCGAGCGCGGCGCGACGGCGTTCGCCGCCCGAGGCGCTGGCGGCGGTGCGCGACATGTCGATACCGAGCTGGTCGGCGATCGCGGCGACCTCATAGGCTTGGGGTGCATCGGGCGCGGCGATCGCAAAATCCATCAGCGTCGCGAAGGGCCGGAAATCGGGTTCCTGTTCGAGCATGACGACATGGGTACCCGGAACGATCACGCGCTTGCCCTTGTCGGCGTCGATCTGTCCCGCGAGCAGCTTGAGCAAGGTCGTTTTGCCCGCGCCGTTGCGGCCGATCAGCGCGAGCCGGTCGCGTTCGCCGACATAGATGTCGAGGTCCTGGAACAGCCAGCCGCTGCCCTGCACAAGGCCGAGGCCTTCATATGATAAAATCGGTGCTGCCATGATGAACGGCTCGCTACTGGCGCGTTCAGCATCATGCAAGCGCGCTGCGCACAAAGGCGGGAACGGGTTCGCTCCGTCTGCGTTACGGGGCGGACATCAGAGATGACCGAAAGCCCGGTTCACAGGAGAATGAAATGACGAAGCAAATGCTCGCCGCTATGGCATCCGGACTGGCCCTGATGGCGGCGACACCCGCGATCGCGCAACAAGGAGGTTCGACCGTGACCGCAGCAACGACCCAGGGCCCGATCCTGACCTTTTCGGTCAGCGAAGAAGTGCGCTCGCGTCCCGACCAGGCGACCGTCGGCGCCGGCGTGACGACGACCGCCCCGACCGCGGTCGAGGCGATGCGCGCCAATGCGACCGCGATGGACAAGTTGATCGCCGCCGCGAAGGCGCGCGGGATCAAGGCGGAGGACATCCAGACGAGCGGCATCAACCTGTCGCCGCAGTACGACTATAACAACCGCGGCGATGGCCAGCCGCCGCGCTTCCTGGGCTATCAGGTGAGCAACACGGTGCGTGCGAGAACGTCGAAGATCGATGACATCGGCCCGCTCCTCGACGCACTTGTCGCGGCGGGCGGCACCAATATCGACGGTCCGTCGTTCGGTATGAAGGATCCCGACGCGCAGCTCGTCGGCGCGCGCGGCACCGCGATCAAGGCGGCCGAAGCCAAGGCGCAGGATTATGCGCGCCTCGCCGGTTTCCGCGGCGTCGAGCTGGTGTCGATCAGCGAAGGCGGCAGCTTTGGCCCGAACCCGCCGATGCCGATGGTTCGTATGGCGATGGACGCCGGCGCCAAGGCAACCCCGGTCGAGCCGGGGCAGGTCGGCAACACGCTGACGCTGAATTTCCAGTACCGGTTGGTGAGGTAAGGGCCCGACGGGTCGGCATTACATGAACCATTTGTCCTGAGGAGCCATTGAGCTTGTCGAAATGGCGTCTCGAAGGACGCTGGCGTAGCAGCCTTCGAGATGGGGCTTCGACAAGCTCAGCCCCTCCTCAGGACGAACGGATCTTTAAGCCGCTTTATTCCGGCAGCCCCCAAGCCAGTTCCCCCTCGGCCCATGGCCAGGGGCGTTCGCGAAACCATTTGGTGATGATATATTTGCGCCCCTTGCGCACTTTCATCCCGTGATGGAGCGTGTCGGCGTTGGCGGTGCCGTCGAGGTGGACATTGTTCCACGCGAGCAGCTTGCCCGTTTCGGGCTGGTGCATCTTTCCGGTCGCGAGGAAGCGCGTCGCACCGCCGGCGCCCGGTTCGTTCAGATAGATCATCAGCGTCCAGCTGCGCTGGCCGGGAATCGCGCAATAGGTTTCCCAATCGGCACCGTGCGGGTCGAAATAATCGGTGTGCGCCTTGAACTCCTGCCCCACGTCATAGCGCTGGCCCTGTAGTGGTTCGCCGTAGGGGAGGGGGATACCCGTCAGCTCGTGGAGCTTGTTGTTGACTGCGATCACGAACGGATCGCGGTGATCGAGGTCGCAGGTCGTGCTGGTGCGAAAAGCCTCGTCGCCGTTCGGATCGGCGATGGTCGAAGGCCGCACATCGCGGTCGATCTGAGCCATCAGCGCGGCGCAGGTTTCGGCGTCGAGAAAGCCGGGCAGCATGAACTGCTGCAGCTTTGGCGTCGGCGCGCGGCGGATGCCGGGGACGGCCGCGAGCCGTTCCGCGGTGCGGTCGGCGCCCGAGGTCGCCATGTCGACATGTTCATTCGCAGCCATGGCGCGCTTTTTAGCAGGGAAGCGCGTACGAACAATGCTTGACGAGCAGGGGGATGCGCGCCTATTCGCCGCGCGCTGTCGAGGCCGCTTTATGCGCCCTCTTCGCTTATGTGGCGACCATAGCTCAGTTGGTTAGAGCGCCGGTTTGTGGTACCGGAGGTCGCGGGTTCGAGCCCCGTTGGTCGCCCCATTTTTTCTATCGTTGCGCACATACGGCTTTTGGCGTGACTCGTCATGGCTGTTGCATTATTACGCCTCCACGTAATTTTTTAACGTGAGGGTTGAGCCATGTCCGCAGTCTGGGATTTCGCCGATTTCGACGATCATGAACATATCCATATGTTCCGTGATCGCGCCAGCGGGCTGACGGCGGTCATCGCCGTCCATTCGACTCACCTTGGCCCCGGCGCGGGCGGCGTGCGCTATTGGCACTATCCTCAGCGCGCGGCGGCGATCACCGATGCGCTGCGCCTGTCGCGCGGCATGAGCTATAAAAACGCCATGGCGGGCCTGCCGATGGGCGGCGGCAAGGGCGTGATCCTCGCCGACGAGGGCGGGGCGAAGACCCCCGAACTGCTCGCGGCGTTCGGCCGTTCGGTCGAGTCGCTCGGCGGCGCTTATGTCACCGCCGAGGACGTCGGCATCACCGACGCCGACATGGTCCAGATTGCCAAACATACGAAGCATGTCAGCGGCCTTCCGGTGGCGAGCGGTGCGGCGGGCGGCGATCCCGGCCCGCTGACCGCGCTCGGCGTCTATCTGGGCATCAAGGCGGCGATCAAGCAGGGCCTCGGCACCGACAGCGCCAAGGATGTGCGCGTCGCGATCCAGGGGGTCGGCAGCGTCGGCGGCGGCGTCGCGCGGCGGCTCGCGGCCGAAGGCGCGAAGCTGACGCTCGCCGACGTCAACCTGGCGCGCGCGAAGGAACTCGCCGACGAGCTCGGCGCCGAACTCGCCGATTCGGCGGCGATCATGGAGATCGAGGCCGATGTGCTCAGCCCCAATGCGCTGGGCGCGATCCTGACCGAGGCGAGCATCGAGAAGCTGCGCGTCCCGATCGTTGCCGGTGGCGCGAACAACCAGCTCGCGACCGCGGCCGACGGGCGCCGCATCCACGATCGCGGCATCACCTATGCCCCCGACTATGTCATCAACGCGGGCGGCATCATCAACGTCGCGCTCGAATATCTGGGGCAGGGCAGCCGCGAGGAAGTCGAGAGCCGCATCCACCTGATCCCCGGCCGGCTTGCCGAGATCTGGGCCGAGAGCAAGGCGAGCGGCACGCCGGCGTCGGCGGTGGCCGACCGCATGGCGCAGAAGCTGATCGGGCGAGGTTAAGTTCCAGCATGATCTATTTTAATCATCATCCCGGCTTTCGCCGGGATGATGAAATGGATTTCAAGGCGCTTCATTCGGCCGCGATCATGCTCTAAGTCGCTCACGATGAAGCGGCATTTCTATTTCGTCGCGGGCTGGTTGTCGCTCGCTTTGGGGGCAATCGGCGCTTTTCTGCCGCTGCTTCCGACCGTGCCGTTCGTGATCCTCGCCGCCTTTTGCTTTGCGCGCTCGTCGCCGCGGCTCGAGGCTTGGCTGCTCGCTCACCCGCATTTCGGCCATCATATCGTCGCCTGGCGCGAGAAGGGCGCGATCAGCCGCAAGGGCAAGATCGCGGCAACGCTCGCTTTCGCGTTCAGCATCGTCCTCGCGCTGGTCTTTGCCCCATGGCCGTGGATGATGGCGCCGATCGTCGCGGCCGCGGTGACCGGCAGCTGGATATGGACAAGGCCGGAAGCATAGCTCCCGGCCTTGCCGATCGGTCGGACACCCTCCCCGCTCAGAAATCGACGGCGACGCGCCCGTAGACGAAGCGGCCGCTGAAGCCGAAGGGCGACTGCGACGAATAGGGCAGGAAGGCGTTATTGATACCGTAGTTGACGCCGTTCACGACCCCGAACGGCAGGCGATCTGGATATTCGTCGAGCAGATTGTTCGCGCCAACCGCGAACTCGACACGGTCGAGCAATTTGTAGCGCACCTCAAGGTCGACGACCCATTTCGGCGACAGCGTGATGTCGCCCGGTGCGTCGCCGCTTGCAACGCGGATGTCGTCGCGGATCGCGGGGTTGGTGGCGGTCACGGGCAGCCCGTTCGCCGCCACCGTCGTCACGCTGTCGGGCAGCAGGACGCTGCCGTAACGGTTGGCGTTCAGCGTCAGGCCGAAGGCGCCGATGTCCCAGCTCAGCCCCGCGTTGAACTTGTTGCTTGGCTGGCCGTCGGTCAGGCGGAAGCTTTCCTGACGCGCGAACAGGCGCTGCGCGGTGAAGGCGCTGAAGGCGCGGCGGTCGGTGATCTTGGTATCGTTGATATTATAGCCGACGTTGATCCGTAGCGTCCCGAGGCCGAAATCGGGAACACGATAGCTGCCGACAATGTCGAGTCCCTGGGTGCGGGTATCGATGCCGTTGATGAAGAATCGCGCCGAGGTGCCCTGGACGCCCGCCGCCTGCAGGATGGCTACCACGTCGGCCCCCTGGAGGTTTTCGGTCAGGGTAATGCGGTCCTTGATCTTGATGCGGTAGTAATCGACGGTCAGGCTGAGCCCGTCGATCATGTTGAAGGCGACGCCGCCGCCGAAGTTGAGCGATTTCTCGGGCTCGAGCGGCTGCGCGCCCAATGCGACGGCGATCGGCGACGCGACCGGGAAGGTCCCGATCTCGATCAGCGTGCCGCCGACATTGTTGGTCGAGGTGGTCGAGAAGAATTGCTGCGCCATCCCGGGCGCGCGAAAGCCGGTCGAGACCGATCCGCGCAAGGCGAGGCCCTCTACGGGTTCGAGCCGCGCGGCGAGCTTGCCATTGATGGTGTCACCGAAGTCCGAGAAATGCTCATAACGGCCGGCAGCCTGGACGTTGAGGATTTCGCTGATGTCGGCGTCGAGTTCGACATAGCCGGCGAAGCTGTCGCGCGACTTGTCGATCGCGGTGGTCGGCGAAAAGCCCGGAAACACCTGCGAACCCGGCGCCGCACCGTTGGTAAAGGCGAACGGCCCCGCGACATAGCTTGCGAGTTCGCCCGCGACGATCTTGTAATTTTCGTTGCGCCATTCGCCGCCGACCGCGAGCGAGGTGTCGCCGATCCCGAAATCGATGTCGCGCACTGCGTCGAAATTGACCGAGGTCTGGCCCGAACGCAGCCCGCCGGCATCGAATTTGCGCGGGCTATTGAGGCCGCCAAGCGAGGTGTTGAAGGTGTTTTCGACGCCATAATCCAGGCGGTTCGAGCCATAGTTTATCGACAGGTCGAGGTTCCAGCCCGCGGTTTCGCCGCGGACGCCGCCGGCGATCGCGATGTCGTGGATTTTGCTGAGGATCAGCGGCAGGAAGCCGTCGGGATAAAAGGGCCGGCCGCCGTTGGCGAAGTCGGCATTGCGCGCGTCGTTCGCGCGGCGATAGAAACCCGCGCCGTTGCCATCGCGCACCCCATAGCTGCCGAAGCTGTAGAGTTCGAAGCTCGACCCCACATCCATGCCGGCGTTGTAGAAGAAGTTCAGATCCTTCGATTCGCCATCGCCGAAGCGGTGCCAGAATCGGTCGATGGTGACCTCGCGCGGGTCGCCGGTGCCGGCATAGTTGCGGCGCGGATCGGGGCCCGAACGGTTGCTCGGCGAGCGATCCTTATATTCGGCGGTGAAGTTCAGATAGCCGCTCTCGCCGACCGGCAAGCCGATGTTGGTCGCCATGGTATAGGTCTCGCCGTCGCGGCGCTTGCGGTCCGCGCCGGTGTAGGTGATCGCGGGGTCCCCGGTAGGGGCGGTCGTCGGCGACACGCTCGCGACGTTGGGAACGTCCTTCATTGTCGTGATATATTTGCCGTAGCTGATCTGGGCGCGGCCGCCTTCGCGCTTTTTGAGCTGGATGTTGATCACGCCGGCGATCGCGTCCGAGCCATATTGCGACGAGGCGCCGTCGCGCAGCACTTCGATGCGCTCGATCGCGATCGGCGGGATGGTGTTCATGTCGACGCCCGCCGAGCCGCGGCCGACCGAGCCGTTGAGGTTGAGCAGCGACGACAGGTGGCGGCGCTTGCCGTTGACGAGCACGAGTACCTGGTCGGGTGCGAGGCCGCGCAGCGTTGCGGGGCGCAGCGAATCGGTGCCGTCGGTCAGCGACGGCTGCGGGAAATTGAACGAGGGGACGAGTTGGTTGAGTAGCCGGTTGGTTTCCGTCGAACCGCTGTTCTGCAGCGCTTCGCTCCCGATGACGTCGATCGGCACGGTGCTGTCGGCGACGGTGCGGTCGGTGCGGCGGGTGCCGGTGACGATGATTGTGCTGCTGTCGCTGTCGGATACCGCATCGGCGTCCTGGGCGAAGGCGGGGATGGTCCCGCCGCCGGCGACCAGCGCGGTGGCAAGGGCAATGATCGAAGCGCGCGGAGCGGTCCTCATGATTTGTTCTCCCTGTTTTTCCGGACACAACAGCATCCGTGAAGCAGGATTGAGCGGCACGGGTCCGATCACCAGCGCGAATCGCCGAATGATGGCGCTTTTGTTACGTTTTGAGGAGCGATGTGGTAATTTGGTCACATCGTGGTGCAAGGGTGTGACATTATGTTGCACAAGCCTTGCGGTATCGATACCATTATTACAACGCCGTGGTTGCCGCAATTGGCTGGACCCGGGGCATCGGCTCGCTTAAGGCTCGGCGCGCGATGCACGCCTACGCGAATCCAACCCGTTTCCTGGCGATCGCCAAGCCGCTGACGCCATGGTTGCTCGGCGTCGGGCTGCTGCTGTTGGTGACCGGAATCTGGGCCGGGCTGACGCAGGTCCCGGGCGATTACAAACAGGGCGAAACCGCGCGTATCCTTTATGTCCATGTCCCGTCGGCGTGGCTCGGCATGGGCGGCTGGACGGCGCTGGCGGTGGCCGGGCTGGTGCAGCTGGTCTGGCGGCATCCGCTGTCGGGGATCGCCGCGCGCGCGATTGCGGTGCCGGGGATGCTCTTCACCGCACTCTGCCTCGCCACCGGATCGATCTGGGGCCGGCCGACGTGGGGCACCTGGTGGGAGTGGGACGGCCGGATGACCTCGATGCTCGTTCTGCTGTTCCTCTATGCGGGCTTCATTGCATTGACGAGCGGCGATGAGGGCCAGCGGCAGGGCGGGTCGCTGTCGCGCGGGGCCGCCGTCTATGCGCTCGTCGGCGCGATCAACATTCCGATCATCAACCGCAGCGTCGTATGGTGGAACAGCCTGCATCAGGGACCGAGCATCACCCTGCGCGGCTCGTCGATCGATGGCGCGCTGCTCTGGCCTTTGGGCTTGACCTTGCTTGGTTTTTCGCTGCTATTCGGCGCCATCGTGCTGATGCGGATGCGGCGGATCATCGCCGACAACCGCGTCGCGGCACGGCTGCGGCGGCTGGCCGACGACGAGGGGGTTTGAGCGTGACGGGGGTGATTAGCGGGAGTGGGCAATGGGCGTTTGTCGCCGCGGCCTATGGACTGACGATCGCGCTGACGGGTGCGGTGCTGTGGTTTAGCTGGCGCGCGATGACGAAGGCCGAGCGGCGCAGCGATGCCCTGCGTAAGGATCGCAAGTGAAGGCGAAGCATCAGCGGTTGATCCTCGCGCTGTTCGCGCTGTGCGGCGTTGCGGGTGCGGGCGTGCTGGCGGCAAGCGCACTGCGCGACGAGGCCGCCTATTTTCGTACACCCGTGGAGATTCAAGGCGGCAAGGCGCAAGTTGGCGAGCCGATGCGGCTGGGCGGCATGGTCGCCGCGGGCAGCATCAAGCGCCAGAGCGACGGCCTGACGATCCGCTTCGTCGCGACCGACGGCAAGGCGTCGGTGCCGGTCGAGTATAAGGGCATCGTTCCCGACCTGTTCGGCGAGGAATCGGGCATGGTCGCCGACGGCCGGATGCGCGCCGATGGGACATTTGTCGCCGACCGGATTCTCGCCAAGCATGACGAGCGCTATATGCCGCCGCAGATGGGCGAGATGCCGAAGAATATGAAAGCGCCGGCTGGGGTATGAGGGGTTTTCCAGTTTCGTCATTGCGAGCGGAGCGAAGCAATCCAGGGCGGTTTACGCGACTCTGGATTGCCGCGTCGCCTTCGGCTCCTCGCAATGACGGTGCTTCGTCTATCGATGGTGTGATCGCATGATCGCCGAACTCGGCCTCGCGCTCCTCTGGATGGCGGCGGCGCTTGCGTGCCTGTCGCTGGTCGCGGGCACACTGTTCCTGCGCGGCGGGTCCAGGGATCTGGCGGCGCTCGTCCGGCCGGCGAGCGTGGCGCAAGGCGTGCTCACCGCGGCGGCGTTCGGCCTGTTGATCGCGCTCTTCGTGCGATCCGACATGTCGGTCGAGCTGGTCGCGCGCAACAGCAACAGCCTGAAGCCGATGATTTTCAAGATCGCGGGCACGTGGGGCAATCACGAAGGGTCGATGCTGCTCTGGCTGATGATCCTGTCACTCTCGGGCGCGCTGATCGCGATTTTCGAGCGGCGCCTGCGCGAGGATACGCTGGTGGCGACGCTGGCCGCTCAGGCGGCGCTGAGCCTCGGCTTCTTTGCCTTCCTGTTGTTTTCGTCCAACCCGTTCAACCGCTTGCCCGTCGCGCCGCCCGACGGACAGGGGCTCAATCCGCTGCTCCAGGACATCGGGCTCGCCTTCCATCCGCCGACGCTCTACGTCGGCTATGTCGGGCTGTCGGTCGCGTTCAGCTTTGCCGTCGGCGCGCTCATCACGCGCGAGATCGGCCCCGCCTTTGCCCGCGCGATGCGGCCGTGGGTGCTCGGAAGCTGGATTTTCCTGACGCTCGGCATCACCGCGGGCAGCTACTGGGCCTATTATGAGCTTGGCTGGGGCGGCTGGTGGTTCTGGGACCCGGTCGAGAATGTCTCGCTGATCCCATGGCTCGCGGGCGCCGCGCTGCTCCACTCGGTCGCGGTGACGGCCACCCGAAATGCCTTGCGCGCCTGGACGGTGATGCTCGCGGTGATCGGCTTTTCGATGTCGATGGTCGGCACCTTCATCGTCCGTTCGGGACTGCTCACCAGCGTCCACAGCTTCGCCGTCGATCCCGAACGCGGGACCTTCCTGCTCGCGCTGATGGCGATCTATATCGGCGGGGCGCTGACCTTGTTCGCGCTGCGCGCGGGGAGCGTCGCTGAAGGCAAGAAGTTCGCGTTGCTGAGCCGCGAAGGCTCGCTGGTGATCAACAATCTTCTGCTCACGACGATCCTCGCGCTCGTCCTGCTCGGCACCCTCTATCCGATCGTCGCCGAGGCGATGGGCGAGAAGATTTCGGTCGGGCCGCCCTATTATAACAAGGTGGCGGGGCCGCTCGCGCTCGCGCTTTGCCTCGTGATGGTGACGGGGCCGCTGCTCAGTTGGCGCAAGGACGACGGGCGCAAGCTCTGGTCGCGCCTGCCGCTCGCGGCGTTCGCGGGCGCGCTGGTGCTTGTCCTGCTCGTGATTTTCGGTGGCAAGGTCGGAATCCTGCCGCTGCTCGGCATGACCGTGGCGGGCGTCGTCGCGGTCGCGAGCCTAGCGCCCTTGTGGGGCCGCAACCTTCTCCGCACGCCGCTGCCGACATGGGGCATGGTGGTCGCGCATTTCGGCGTTGCCGTGTGCCTTGCCGGCATGGGCGCCGAAAGCGCCTTCATCAAGGAGCGGCTCGTCGCTGCGGCGCCCGGCGATGTCGTCAAGGTCGGCGATTTTTCGGTGAAATTCGTCGGCGTCAAGCCGATCGCCGGGCCGAATTATACCGCGATCGAGGGCCTGCTGGTCGCGACGACATCATCGGGCAGCAGCTTCGCCATGCGCCCCGAAGCGCGCACCTTTCCCGGCCTGATGGGCACCGCGCCGACCGAAACCAACGAAGCGGCGCTGCTGACACGGCCCGGTGGACAGCTCTATGCGGTGCTGGGGCAGCCCGTGCCGAGCGATGACGGCACCGCCGATCGTTATCAGATACGCCTGTGGTGGAAACCGCTGGTGTGGTGGATATGGCTGGGCGGCGCGCTGATCGCGATCGGCGCGACGTTGTCGATGCTCGGCCGCGCGCAGTTGCTCGCGATCTGGCGGGCGCGCCGCGCGCGCAAGGCACAGGAGCGATTTGCACCATGAAGAACCGCTGGGTCCTGTTTGTGCCGCTGGCGATCATGGGGCTGCTCTTCGGCGCTTTCGTCTATCGGCTGGTGACGCCGGCCGAGACGCTGATCCAGTCGCAGTGGATCGATAAACCGATGCCGCTGTTCGACCTGCCGCCGGCGACCGTCGGGGTTCAGGGGCTGAAGAGCAGCCAGCTCGCCGATGGGCGGCCGCGGCTGGTCAATGTGTTCGCAAGCTGGTGCATACCGTGCCGCGCCGAGGCGCCGCAGCTCGAGGCGCTGAAAGCCGCGGGCGTGCCGATCGACGGCATCGCGATCCGCGACCGGCCCGACGATGTCGCGATGTTCCTGCGCGAATATGGCAACCCCTTCGACCGCATCGGGTCGGACATGCAGAGCAGCGTCCAGATCGCGCTCGGCTCATCGGGTGTGCCCGAAACCTTCCTGATCGACGGCAAGGGCATCATTCGCGAGCAGATCCAGGGTGTGATCCTCGCCGATCAGGTGCCCGGGATCATCGCGAAGCTCGAGGCGATGAAGTGAGCCTGCGGCTCGTCCTGCTGTGCCTGCTGGCCGTGTTTGCGGCACCGGTTGCGGCGCAGGATCGCCTGCCGCCGGCACCTTACGCCTATCAGCAACTCAAGGACCCGGCGCAGGAGGCGAAGGCCAAGGCGCTGATGGAGACGCTGCGCTGCCTCGTCTGTCAGGGGCAGTCGATCGCCGACAGCGACGCCCCGCTCGCGGGCGACATGCGGCACGAAGTGCGCAGCAAGATCGCGGCCGGGGAAAGCCCGGCGAAAATCAAGGCGTGGCTCGTCGCGCGCTATGGCAATTGGGTGAGCTATGACCCGCCGTTCGACGGGGCTACGGCGCTGCTATGGCTGGGGCCGCTGCTCTTTCTCGCGCTGGGCGGATGGCTGGCTTTCGGGCGCTTCCGCCGCGGTGAGAGCGACGAAGAGGAGGGGGCAGCATGATCTGGCTGTGGGTGATGCTCGCCGCCGCGCTGACGATCGGCGGCATCTTCTGGCTCGGCAAGCTGCCCGTTGCGGCGCGGCCGCTCGCGGGCGCTGCGATCATGCTGGGCCTCACGGGTTATGCGCTGCAGGGCCATCCGTCGTTGCCGGGCAAGCCCGTCGCGGCGCCCGAGGAGCCCGAGGGTTTTGGCGAGGCGATCACCGACCAGCGGCAGGGCATGTCCGAACGCTTTGGTCCCGCGGCGCAGTGGCTCGGCATGTCCGACGGCTTCGCGCGCACGGGCAAGACCGAGCTCGCCGCCAAGACGCTGGAAAAGGGGCTGGAGAAATATCCCGACAATGTCGACCTGTGGGTCGGCCTTGGCAATGCGTTGGCGGCGCATGGCGGCGGCATGATGTCGCCCGCGGCCGCGCTCGCGTTCGACGAGGCGGCGAAGCGCGATCCGACGCACCCCGCGCCGCCCTTCTTCGCGGGTCTCGCTTTGGCACAGGGCGGCGACCTCAAAGGCGCCGAGGCGGTGTGGAGCCAGTTGCTCGCGCGCAGCCCCGCCGATGCGCCCTGGCGGCCCGATCTTGAAATGCGGCTGGCCCAACTGCGCCAGGCGCTGGGGCCGCAATTGCCGCCCGAGACGCCGGCGGGATCTTGATATGGACGCTATTCGATCGGCGCCGGCTCGTCTAAAGGCCCGCAATGACTGCTGAGTCGCAACAGGCGGCAGGCGGCGCTGCAAGCGTCGCGACTGCTGCCGCCGAAACGGCCCATTACGGCCACGGACATCATAGCGATGGCAAGCTGAAGCTCGCCGTCGGCGCCGTTGGCGTCGTGTTCGGCGACATTGGCACCAGCCCGCTTTACGCGTTTCGCGAAACCTTTGCCGGCCACCATCCAATCGAGGCCGACGGGCTGCACATCTATGGCGTGCTGAGCCTCGTCTTCTGGTCGATGATGCTCGTCGTCACCTTCAAATATGTGCTGACGATCATGAAGGCCGACAACAAGGGCGAGGGGGGTAGTCTTGCCTTGCTCGCGCTGATCAGCCGTTCGTCGGGCGAGAAGCGCTGGACGTGGCCGATCATCCTGCTCGGGGTGTTCGCGACCGCGCTCTTCTATGGCGACAGCATGATCACCCCGGCGATGTCGGTGCTCTCGGCGACCGAGGGGCTGAGCTACGTCAACAAGGGGTTCGAACCCTATATCGTGCCGATCGCGCTCGCGATCCTGATCGGGCTGTTCGCGATCCAGGCGCACGGCACGGCGAAGGTCGGGGCGCTGTTCGGGCCGATCATGCTTGCCTATTTCGTGATGCTCGCGATCCTGGGTCTCATCCATATCGTCGATCATCCGGGGATCATCGTGGAGACGCTGAATCCGGTGAACGCGCTGCGCTTTTTCTATGTGGACGGCTTCACCGCCTTTATCGCGCTCGGCGCGGTGGTGCTCGCGGTGACGGGGGCCGAGGCACTTTATGCCGATATGGGGCATTTCGGGCGCGGGCCGATCGGGATCAGCTGGCTCGCTTTCGTGCTTCCCGCGCTGATGCTCAACTATATGGGGCAGGGGGCGATGGTCCTCGAGGCCGAAATGGGCCCGCGTGCCGACCTGATCGCCGATCCCTTTTTCCAGATGATGCCCGACGCGTGGCAAGTCCCGGTCGTCATCCTCGCGATCCTCGCGACGATCATCGCCAGCCAGGCGGTGATTTCGGGCGCCTTCTCGCTGACCCAGCAGGCGATCCAGCTGGGCTTCATCCCGCGCCTGCGCGTCGAGCATACCAGCGCGTCGGCGGCGGGGCAGATCTATATCCCCGTGGTCAACTGGTTCCTGATGATCATGGTCATCATCCTCGTGCTTTTCTTCGGATCGTCGAGCAACCTTGCCGCGGCCTATGGCATCGCGGTGACGGGGGCGATGTTCATCGACACCTGCCTGCTCTCGGTCGTGCTCTTCACGCTGTGGAAATGGCCGGCGTGGAAGGCACTGCCGGTGCTTGCAGTCTTCTTCATCGTCGACATCGCCTATTTCGGCGCCAATCTGATCAAGGTGCCCGACGGCGGCTGGGTGCCGCTCGCGATCGGCCTGGTCATCTTCACGATGCTCACCACCTGGTCGCGCGGGCGCAAGCTGATGCAGCAGGAAATGGCCGACGGCGCGATGCCGATCCCGGTCTTCGTCAAATCGGCGGCGAACAGCGCGACGCGCGTGCCGGGGACCGCGGTGTTCATGACGTCGAGTTCGGACGGCGTGCCGCACGCGCTGCTGCATAACCTCAAGCACAACAAGGTGCTGCACCAGCGCATCATCCTGCTGACGATCAAGGTCGCCGACGTGCCGTTCGTGCGCGAGGAAAATCACTGCGCGCTCGAAGATCTGGGGCAGGGATTCCACCGGCTGATCCTGAATTATGGCTTCATGCAGCCGATCGACGTGCCCGACGCGCTGAAGCGCGTGACGAGCTGCGGCGGCGAGTTCAAGATGCTGGAAACCAGCTTTTTCCTGTCGCGCCAGACGCTGATCGCGGCGAGCAAGCCGGGCATGCCGATCTGGCGCGAAAAACTGTTTGCGTGGATGCTGCGAAATTCGGAAAGCGCGATGGAATATTTCCGCCTGCCCACCAATCGCGTCGTCGAACTGGGTAGCCAGGTTGCGATCTAGGGACAGGTTAACTTCCCGACATCTTCGAATAAGCGTTTGAACATTGTAGCAAGTCTTGCAATGCAAGGGCGAACCCTCAAAGGTCGACCAGCCCTATGGATGCCGGCAATAGCGACGCTCTGATCCTGCCGGTGCCACCGGAGCCCTTTGCCCTGATCGTCGGGGCCGCGATGCACGGCGATTCAGACGAGGCGCTGGAAACGTCGCTGCGGCACATGGGGTTGCGGCCCGAGCGTGTGGGCGAGGTCGATCCCGACATCGCGGCACGGATCGCTACCCCACGCTTTCGCCTGACATTCGGGGCGGTGACGGTGTTGGCGGGGCGCGCCGCCGGCGCCGCACTCGACATGGCGGACCCCGATCACCCGTCGACCAGCTTGCTTGCCGCCAGCCTGCCACGTGACTGGCGCAAAAGCGGCCAATGCTGGGTCTTCATTCCCGAGCGAGGCGATGCACCCGGCACGTCGGCCGGACAACCAACGCGAATGCGCGAATTTTTCAAGATGATGGTGCTGCTGATCGACCTGTTCGATGCCAGCCATATTTTCTGGTCGCCGGCGCGGCTATGGTCGGACGCGCCGCAATTTCGTGCTTCGATCGCCGAAATGCTCGTCAGTGGCATGCCGCCGGTGCTGCATCTGGTCGCATTCCGGCGCCATGAAATCGAGGGTGGCGCGCGCATGGGGACGCGCGGGCTGGCGCTGCTCGCGGGGCAGGAACTGGAAGCACGGATCCCGAACGGCTGGACCGTTGCCGAAATGGTCCGGCGCCTGTCGCGGCTCGCGCTCGACATGATGCTCAACGGTCCGATCCGCCACGCGCGCACGATGCGTGGGCTGGGGGCGGGCGAATGGATGGACCTGTCGCCCCGGACGGCCGGCGGAAGTGCACGGTCGACGGTGCTTGTCGAGTTTGGCCGCGACGGTTGATGGGGCTGGGGAATAGAATGACAGCTAACGACCGGAAGATGACCGTGGCAGCAGTCGTCCCATTGCGATCATTCCCGAACGGTGCGTCCTGTCCCGGACTATGCTAAGGAGCGCAGCGAGCCACATTTCCATCGGCACTGGAGAAGATATGGCACGCAATAGCTCTACACTGCTTCTGAGCCCCTTCATGATAGCATTGGCTACTGGCGGCTGCGCCGAACCAGCCTGGGCCGTCGAGACCTCTATGGCGGCGAAGGATGTCCGTTGTCTCCCCGTGGACAAACACAGGGACCAGATTGGGTGCTGGATCTTGGGAAGCCAGCCCGTGACGGCACCAGGAGACCGACAGGTCTATTGGCACATATACGAGTTTGCATCCTCCGAATTGGCAGCGCAGGCCAAGGGGAAGAACGCCGAAGTGATTGCCGCTTATGGCCGGATTTACTTGATGGCGGTGACGCCGGGGCAATGGGCGCCGAAGGGCGGACGCCATGTTGCAAGTCTGGGACCAATGCAGCTTGCTTCCCCCGTTCCTCACACCGCGACCTTTCTGCAGACGTGGTTGGTATCCGGAATGCAAACCCGGGTTCACATGCACGACGGACCCGAGGCCCTGCTAATTCTGGACGGGCAGCAATGCGTCGAGACACCTGATGGCATTAATCGAACCCGGGGCGGGGAACAGGTGTTAGTCCCGGCGAAAACGCCGATGGTTCTCTACGCGGCTGTAGGCGGCAGGCGCGCGCTTGCTGTTATCGTTCATCCGTCGGGTCAGTCCCTTGGTCATGCACATGAATGGCAGCCAACAGGAGCCTGCAACGGAGGTTAGGCGCACGGATGGAGCAGCGACCGCTTGCCACCCCGTTTTGCCGTTCGGCGCAATTCGGGACGAAATGGCAGCAAGCGACCGGTTGCGGACATTGATTGTTCGCCGAAGTAATGCAGCATATGAAGCTGTCATGGTCCTGCTCATCGCAATCCCACCTGTGCTAATCATCCTGTCCAGCTTGTTGCTAAGCAAAGCATTCAGGGCGCGTTTTTCAACGCGCTGGTGGCTTCTCCGTCTAGGTCTCGCCCCCTTAATTTTTCTCAGCCTTGCGTGCTACGTCATGGCCACTCCGACGCCGATACCTTACGACTATGACGAGAACATACATGGAGACTCGGGGCGGATGGATTTTCTTGCCATCATGGTGTTTGGCCTCGTTCTGCCGATCCTATACGTCGCCGTCGCATTTCCCGTTTCGGTTGCATATGCGCTTTGGAAGCGGCGAACTACATCGCAGCCTGACTAACTCAGCGTCTGCTTCCCACCCCAAAGCCGACATCGGCGTCCCGGCTTGCAATCGCCATAATTGTCGGCGTTACAGCCTGACCTTTGCCTCAAGCTCTCGCCGCGCCGCCAGATATTGGGCTTCGAGTTCGGCGACATATTCGGCGACGGGGCGCACTGCGGTGACCGGGCCGATGCCCTGGCCCGATCCCCAGATATCCTTCCACGCCTTGACCTTGGTGTTGCCGCCCGAGCCGAAGTTCATCGTCTTGAGATCGCCTTCGGGCAGGTTTTCAGGGTCCATGCCCGCGGCGACGATCGATTGGCGCAGGTAGTTGCCGTGCACCCCGGTGAAGAGGTTCGAATAGACGATGTCGCCCGCGCGGCCCTCGACGATGCCGTTCTTGTAGCTGTCCTCGGCATTGGCTTCGGCGGTCGCGATGAAGGCGCTGCCGATATAGGCGAGGTCGGCGCCGCATGCCTGCGCGGCGAGGACCGAGCGGCCGTGGCCGATGGCACCCGACAGCGCGACGGGGCCGTCGAACCATTCGCGGATTTCCTGCACCAGCGCAAAGGGCGACTGGCGGCCGGCGTGGCCGCCCGCACCCGCCGCGACGGGAATCAGGCCGTCGGCGCCCTTTTCGATCGCCTTGCGCGCGAAGCGGTCGTCGATGATGTCGTGGAGCGTGATGCCGCCCCAGCTGTGCACCGCCTGGTTCAATTCCTCGCGCGCGCCGAGCGACGTGATCGTAATCGGCACCTTCCATTTGGCGCAGGTCGCGATGTCCGCCTCGAGCCGGTCGTTCGACTTATGGACGATCTGATTGACGGCGTAAGGCGCCGACAGCCGGTCGGGATTGGCGCGGTCCCACGCCGCCAGTTCTTCGGTGATCTGGTGGAGCCATTCGTCGAGCAGCGATTGCGGCCGCGCGTTGAGCGCCGGGAAACTGCCGACCACCCCCGCCTTGCACTGCGCGATGACCAGTTCGGGACCCGAAACGATGAACAGTGGCGATCCGATCACAGGCAGGCGCAGGCGGTCGAAAATCGGGGGAAGGGCCATGAATCATTCTCCGGTTGCTGTTTGCAACTGACCTTAACGTAAACGGAAGGCGGTGCAAGATGTTCAGTCGAACGCGGGGCCTTTGAGTTCGACGACATTGCCTTCCGGGTCGCTGATATAGATCGACGGTCCTTCGCCTTGTGCGCCATAGCGCGGGCCGGCTTGCTCGATCGCGACGCCGTGACGGGCCAGGTGGGTACGGATGGCGGGGTCATCGAACGGGTCGATCGCAATCGCGAAATGGTCGACATTGCGGCCCTCGGGTCCCGGCGCCGCGCCGCCCATCGCGCCAAGCTTGCCGTCGATGGTGACGAGATCGATCAGCGAGCGGCCCGCGCGCAATTGATAGAGTCCGATTTCGGGTTGCGCGCGCTCGTCGGCGCAGCCGAGAACGTCTTGATAGAAGGCGACCATGCGGTCGAGATCGACGACGCGAAGCACGACATGATCGATCGCGCGGAGGGCAAATGGGGGTGTTTCCATGGCGGTCGCTCCTCAACATCTTTGCGCGGATGGCCCGCGCGGCGGTCATGGCGCATTTCTAATCGGGGCGCCCCTAGGCTGTCCATCGACGTGTGACGAGGGTTGGTCCGGCGGCGGTTGCGATCCGCGGCCGGGCAAGACAAGGTGGGCCATGCAGTTGCTTCAGCCCAGCCTGTTGCCCGCCTCGGCCGACATCGCGCGCCACCATCATCGCGAACCTTATGCGACGGTGGTGCTGGCCGGCGCCTATGAGGAAGCGGGCGATTCGGGGCGGATCGCCGCGCGGGCAGGCGAAGTGCTGCTCCACGGACCTTTTTCGGCGCACCGCGACCGCATTTCGGCGACGCGGACGGTGGTGCTCGACCTGCCGTTGCCGTTCGATGGGCGCGAATGGGCGGCTCGCGGGCGGGTCGCCGACCCCGATCACCTGGTGCGGCTCGCCGAACGCAACCCGATCGATGCGGTGCGGGCGTTGCTCGAGGAATTGGAGCCGCGGGACGAGGAAGGCGAGGGGGAGCCCGCCGACCAGCTCGCGATGGCGCTGCGCGAAGCAGAGCCGCCGCAGATCGGCGAATGGGCGGCGGCACGAGAGCGGTCGCGCGAACATGTCTCGCGCTGTTTCGAGAAGATTTACGGTGTGTCGCCAGTGGCCTATCGCGCCGATTGCCAGGCCAAGCGGGCGTGGCGGATGATCGTTGCGAGCGGCGACAGTCTTGCCGGAATCGCGGTGGAGGCGGGTTACGCCGATCAGGCGCATATGACGCGCGCGGTGACACGGTTGACCGGGCTGCCGCCGCGGCAGTGGCGGGTGGCGGCCGGTTGATTGAATGTCGGCTTTGGGGTGGGAAGCAGACGGCAAACTACTCCGCTTCGTCATCCCGGACTTGATCCGGGATCCATCGCTGCGCCGTCGTCGTGGATCCCGGATCAAGTCCGGGATGACGATGAAAGGAAGGGCCGCTTCCGGTCGTTAGCCGTCTTCCGCCGCGCATCACATTTCTTCAAGAAGTGCAGCGCGCCGCCGGGTTAGGCGGTGGGCATGACAAGCCTCTCTCCCGCTTCGCCGCGCCCCTTTGTGGCGCTTTCCGACTTTCGTTTCCGCCTGTGGCCGATCGTGCTTGCCGCGTTGTTGATGGAAGGGCTGCTCGAACTCGGCCGGATTCCGGCGCGCGCGCTTTATCGCGCCGGAGAGTCGCTGTGGGTCGACCATGTTTCGGTCTTTTTGCTTCTTGCGATCGCCTTTCAGGCGCTGCTTGGCCTGATCGCGGTGTTGGTCATGCGGCGGCTGCTCCCTGCCGCCGATGCGCATCTGCGCTGGCCGCCGGGGCGCAGCTATGCGGGCGTCGCGCTGTTGCTCGGGGTCGGCATGGGGCTTGTGATGCTTTTCGCCGATTATTGGCCCGCGCTGGCGGCGCAGACGGCGCCCGACATGAGCTATTCGCAGTCGCCGCTCGATTCGGCGGGTTACCTTCTGGGCATGATCACCACGGGCCTGGCGGAGGAGACAATCTTTCGCGGGCTGCTCGTCGGCATGCTGGTGGTGCTTGTACCGGGGCGCTTGCGGATCGGGTCGCTCGACCTGCCGGTTGCGGCCTATATTGTCGCGCTGCTGTTCGGGCTCGCGCACTGGCAATCCTTCACCGTCGATCCCTTTTATCAGGCGATGGCGCAGCAGGTTTACGCCTTTGCCTGGGGGCTCCTCTATGTCTGGCTGATGGAACGGTCGCGCAGCCTGCTGGCGCCGATCGTCGCGCACGGGGTCGGCAATTTTACCGAGGTGGGGATCGTGATTGCGCTCAACGCGCTATGGGCCTGACGCGGCAAGGGCGGCCGTCGGCCGCCCTTGGAGTCGTGTTTCGGGATGAGGGTCAGGCCGTGATCGGGCGGCGGCTGGCCTTGAAGGCGAGATAGCCGAGACCGATCATGACGATCAGCAGCGCGCCCTGCGCCGCCGCAAAGGGCGGCTCGGTGCCATTTGGGGCGAGCGCGTTGAGCGCGGGCACTTTCAGAAAGGACTGCACCACCAGCACGAACAGGTTGAGCCAGAGCGCCATCGTTGCGGTCACGGCATAGATCGGTGCGGCGCGGCCGGCGAGCTTGCGGGCGTACCAGGCCCAGAAGGCGACCGCGAGCACCAGCGTCGAGACGATCCCCGTGCCGAGCGCCGGGGTGAAAGCCACGATGGGGAAGAGGAAGCCCGTCAGGCTGGTGAGCAAGGTCGTCCAGAGGAAGACGCCGTTCGTGCGGGGCAGGATGCGGCCGCGGGCGAAGGCGGGGAGCGCGACGAGACCGGCGCCGATGCCGACGAAGCTGATCGCGACATGGAGGACGGTGAATTGCGGGATGGTCAAACCGAGGATCATGGCACGTCTCCTTATTAGGTGAGGAGGCGCGGCTGTCCCAAGAATTCTTGGGGCCCGCGCCTCTTCCTTATCAGCTGTTGATGAAATCGAGAAGATCGGCGTTGAACCGGTCCTGTTCGGTAACGGTGAGGCCGTGGCTGCCGCCTTCATAGACCTTGAGCACCGCCTGCTTGACGATCTTCACGGTCGAGAGCGCCGCGGCGCCGATCGGCACGATCTGGTCGTCGTCGCCGTGGAGGACGAGGGTGGGCTTGTCGAACTTCTTCAGGTCTTCGTTGAAGTCGCTTTCCGAAAAGGCACGGATGCTGTCGAGCAGGCCCTTGAGGCCGCCGTTCATCCCCTGCCGCACGAAGTCGTCGCGCACCGCTTCGGACACCACCGCGCCGTCGCGGTTGTAGCCGTAGAAGGGCAGCGTGAGGTCCTTGAAGAACTGCGGGCGGTTGTCGAAGGTGCCCTTGCGGATGCCGTCGAAGACGTCGATCGGCAGGCCGCCCGGATTGGCTTCGGTCTTGAGCATCAGCGGGGGGACCGCGCCGATCAGTGCGACCTTCGCGACCCGGGCCGTGCCGTGGCGGCCGATATAGCGGGTGACTTCGCCGCCGCCGGTCGAGTGGCCGACCAGGATGACGTCTTTCAGGTCGAGCTGTTCGATCAGTTCGGCGAGATCGTCGGCGTACTGGTCCATATTGTTGTTTTCCCAGACCTGGTCCGAACGCCCATGGCTGCGGCGGTCGTGGGCGATGGTGCGGAAGCCCTGATTGGCGAAGAAGACCATCTGGGCGTCCCAGGCGTCGGCGCTGAGCGGCCAGCCGTGCGAGAAGACGATCGGCTGTCCATCCTTCGGACCCCAGTCCTTGAAGAAGATGTTCGTACCGTCCTTGGTGGTGACCGTGGTCATGTCGTGCTTCCTTTCATTTTCGAAGGGCGGGGTGTCCGTCCCGATGGATTGGAAATAGGCCGTTCCGGCCTTGCGCGGGATTGGCGGACGCGACATTATGCGGGCCAAATCCGACAAAGGAAGCGATATGCCCAAGTTGAAGGTGCCGGACGCCCCGCCCGCGCTGGTCGAGGTCGGGATGATGCTTTATCCCGATTGCCAGACCGGCATGGTTCACGGCATCACTGACCTGTTCCACATCGCCGGGCGCTTCGCGGTCGACCATGGCCGCGCGCCGATCCGGGTGAGCCACTGGCGGTTGCAGGCTGGCGGCGGTTTCGCGCGTTGCTTCGATAGCCATCCGGGCGAGCCCGCCGACAATTCGCCCGCGGTCTTGATCGCGCCGGGTAGCCTGCACAAGCTGCTCGAAGCCGAAGAAGTTGCGCCCTATGCACGCTGGCTGCTCGATCGCCATGCGCAGGGCACGGTGCTGGCGTCGAACTGCGGCGGCGCGTTCGCGCTCGCCGCCACCGGCCTGCTCGCCGGACGGCCGGCGACGACGCACTGGTATTTTGCCGAGGAGTTCCGCACCCGCTTCCCCGACGTGCGGCTCGAGGCCGACCGGATGGTGATCGACGACGGCGACATCATTACCGCCGGCGGACTGATGGCATGGACCGACCTTGGCCTCCGCATCGTCGAACGGTTGCTCGGGCCGACGGTGATGATGGAAACCGCGCGCTTCCTGCTGATCGATCCGAGCGGGCGCGAGCAGAAGAATTATGCGAGCTTCGCGCCCAGGCTGACGCACGGCGACGAGGCGATATTGCGGGTCCAGCACTGGCTGCAGGCGCGCGGCGCGGGGCCGGTCGCGGTGCCCGAGATGGCGGGCGAGGCGGGGATGGAGGAGCGCACCTTCCAGCGCCGTTTCAAGGCGGCGACCGGCATGACCCCTGTCGAATATGTCCAGCATCTGCGCGTCGGCAAGGCGCGCGAACTGCTCGAATTCACCAAGCGCACCGTCGACCAGATCGCGTGGAGCGTCGGGTATGAGGATGCCGCGGCGTTCCGCAAGCTGTTCCACCGCATCATCGGCCTGTCGCCGGGCGAATATCGCCAGCGTTTCTCAACTTCGCAAGCGCTGGCCGAGGTCGCCTAGGCCAGCGGGGATACCGCCCGCGGCGATCTTCCGCGGTCTCGTTTCCTTGCTCCTGCCGCCCAGATCCTGTGGCGGCTAATATCCGCCTTGCGATCCCGGTGGGCGATAGAAGCGGTGGCGCGTGACCGCGCCGTCGATCAGGTGACCGCGAAACCGGAGGCGCATTTCTTCGGCGCCGGCGCCGGTCGTGCAGACGAGGCGGGTGCCGCCCGACTGAAGCGGCTCGATCGCGCTGATGCTGACCCCTTGCGAAAGACAGATGTCCTTCACCTCGCTTTCGGGCAGCGTCAGGTTCATCGCGCGGCTCATTCGAAGCCCGGGTCGCGCGCCCAGGCGCGGATCGCGGTGGCGACCTGTTCAAAGCCTTCGGCGCTTGCGGTGGCGATGGCGAGCGGGCGGCCGCCGAGCGCGGGATTCTCGGTGTTGAGGAACGCGATGGCGGGATCGCGCCCGCCCATCGTCAGGAAAGCGAGCTGGCTGATGTCGCCCTGACGCCGTGCGTCGTCATGCGCGAGCGGGGTGCGCCGCTGGCGAAAGAAGCTGTTGGATCGCGCCTTGGCGGGGGCGAGCGGTGCGGGTTCGGGATGGGGATCGGCATGAGGATCAGGATTCATGGGGACGCGGCTCCTCTCTCGTAAGCGGGAGCGCGCATGTCTCTCAGCCGCGGCGGCCTACTGAAACGCGTGCCGCGATGACTGTCATATGGGGATGCGGCGAGGATATTGTAAGGCGGTGCCGGGGAGGGGCTCCCCGGCGGCGGATCGCACGCTTCGGCACCCCCATTGCGCGATGCAAACGTCAAGTCGTTTGTCGATTCGAAATGGTCGCCGGTCGAACGGCACGGCGGCACAGGCGGGGTGTATGGCAATGATATACATATATTTTCGGACATTCCGCGCCGCCGTTCGCGGCGCCGTCCGTACGCCCGCGCGGGCCAGAGCGCGGCAAGGAGACGCATCGCAGACCAATCCCTTTCGCCCCGGCGGCGGTCACGGCTGAACAGGCCATCGGCACTGCCCCTTCGCTTCCCCCAACGAAGGCATCCCCCAAGTGAAACTCCCCCACGAAAATCCGAACGGCCGGGACAGCGGCGAATGCGACTGCCTGCCGCGTCCCATAGACGCCGATCCGCCGGGCGGCGCGCGCCCGATGGCCACCTATATATTGCGATACCAGGATGCCTGGTTCGGGATGGAAAAGCGGGTCGCGTTCGAGGCCGAGGACGTCGGCGCGGCGCTGGCGATGATGGAGCGCGAGCCGATCGGTGCGTGGGCCGAGCTGTCGAAGGACGGCGAAGTGATTTGCCGCCGCGGTCATGAACCCGGCGGGGCGAGCGACTATTGGGTGGTGGACTAGGGTTGCGGCTCGGCCAGCGGTTTGCCCATGCGGATAAGCGGGACGATCACCTCGTTCGGCCCCAGCGCCTCGATCCGCTCGATCGGGGCATAGCCGCATGCGCGGTAGAGCGGTTCGCCCGATAGCGTCGCCATCAGTTCGGCGCGCGCGAAGCCCGCATCGCGCGCAGCGGCTTCGCAAAGCGCCATGACCATCCGCCCGACGCCTTTGCGCGCGTGGGCGGGGTGGGTGTACATCGCGCGGATACGCGCGGCATCGGTGGCGGGATCGAGCAGCGCGGGGTCGCGCAGGTCCTTGCTGTGGTCGCCGCCGTAGAGCGTCGCGCGCCGCGACCAGCCGCCGCAGCCGGCGATGCCACCGTCGCTTTCGACAATAAAATAGGTGCCGTCGGCGATCAGCTGGGTATCGAGGCCCATCACCATATGGCTCGCGGCGATCTGCGCGTTGTCGAGGAAGCCCTTTTGCAGCTCGGCGATCGCCAGTGCCATCACCTCGCGCAGCGCGGCGAGGTCCGATGGCTGCGCAAGGCGATGGGTGAACATGCGGCTCAAGCGCCGTTAGCGGCGCTCAGGATCGCCCGCACGCTCGCCGTCGCGACGTCGGTGTCCAGCCCGCACCCGAACAGGCTCTTCCCGTCCGCGGTGCGGCACTCCACGTATGCGGCGGCCTGCACATTGCTGCCCTGGCCGATCGCGTGCTCGCTATAGTCGACGATGTCCATGATCGGGCCTCCTGACTCCGCAAGCGCGGCGATGACGCTGCTCATCAGGCCGTTGCCGCGACCGCTGACGCTGCGGGTGGCGCCGTCGATGGTGAGCTTGCCGGCGAAGATGCGGTCGGTGCCCGAATGGCTTTCGGACCAGTCGACGAGCTGGAAGCGCTTGCCCTCGGTGGCGAGGTAGGTGCGTTCGAAGGCGCCCCAGATGTCCTCGGCGCCGAGTTCGCGGCTGGTTTCGTCGGCGAGCGCCTGGACGACATGGCTGAAGCTCGCCTGCATTTTCTTGGGGAGTTTCAGCCCCTTATCCTGTTCGAGCACCCAGGCGACGCCGCCCTTGCCCGACTGGCTGTTGACGCGGATCACCGCTTCATAGCTGCGGCCGAGGTCGGCGGGGTCGATGGGGAGGTAGGGGACTTCCCATGTCTCGTCATTCTGGCGTTCGCGCGCGGCGAAGCCCTTCTTGATCGCGTCCTGATGGCTGCCCGAAAACGCCGTGTAGACGAGTTCGCCGCCATAGGGGTGGCGCGGGTGGACGGGGAGCTGGTTGCAATATTCGACCGTCTGGATGACCTCGTCGATGTTCGAGAAGTCGAGTTCGGGGTCGACGCCCTGCGTGTACATGTTGAGCGCGATGGTGACGAGGCAGGTGTTGCCGGTGCGCTCGCCATTGCCGAACAGGCAGCCCTCGACGCGGTCGGCGCCGGCGAGCAGGCCGAGTTCGGCCGCCGCGACCCCGGTGCCGCGGTCGTTGTGGGTGTGCAGGCTGATGATCGCCGCCTCGCGGTTCGGCAGATTCTTCGCAAAATATTCGATCTGGTCGGCGTAGATGTTCGGGGTCGCCGCCTCGACCGTCGCGGGGAGGTTGAGGATGATCGGGTTTTCGGCCGTCGGCTGGAGGACGTCCATCACTGCGGCGCAAACCTCGATCGAGAAATCGATTTCGGCGGTCGAGAAGGTTTCGGGGCTATATTCGAAGCGCCAGTCGGTGCCGGGCAGGCGCGAGGCATTGTCGCGCAGCTGCTTCGCGCCGTCGATCGCGATCTGTTTGATCTCGGGCATTTCCATGCCGAAGACGATGCGCCGCCACGCCGGGCTGACCGCGTTGTAGACGTGGACGATCGCGGTTTTCGCACCCGCGAGGCTGTCGAAGCTGGTGCGGATCAGGTCGGCGCGCGACTGGGTCAGCACCTGCGGGGTGACGTCGTCGGGGATGCGGCCGGACTTTACTAATCCCGAGATGAAGTCGAATTCGGTCGCGCCGGCGCTGGGGAAGCCGACCTCGATCTCTTTCAGGCCGATGCGGCAGAGCAGGTCGAAGAAGCGCGCCTTTTTCTCGGCATCCATCGGGTCGATGAGCGCCTGGTTGCCGTCGCGCATGTCGGTCGAGAGCCAGATCGGCGCCTTGGTGGTGACGCGGGATGGCCATTCGCGGTTCGCGAGCGGCACCTGCGGAAAGGATCGGTACTTGACCGATGGGTCGCGGAGCATGGTCATGGTTTTTAAATTTCTTCTGCGGGTGGTTGCGTCTGTGTCGATCGGACCCTTGAGCGGGTGGCCGCGACTAGCGCGCAGCCAGTGTCACGCCCAAGGGCGTGTAAGTCGCAGAAGAAGAAGGGCGTTGCCGCGCATGAGGAGGCTATTGGTTTAAAATGTCGCGCTTGGCAAGGGGGGGATGCGAAAATTGCGCCGCTATTACTCTTTCGTCATTCCCGCGAAAGCGGGAACCCAGCCCGCAACGGTGGTTCGCTGGGTTCCCGCTTTCGCGGGAATGACGAAGGCTAGTTTTTCACCCAGCCCACCTTCGGATCGTTGAAATCGACGACGTCGGCGAGTTCGAGGACATTGGGATAGCCATAGCCCACGAGGTTGATGAAAGTCTGGATATTGAGCGCGAGCGGCGCGGCCTTCATGCGGACCGGGGCCGCGTCGTTGCGGAAATTATTGTTGCAATAGATGAGGATCGGGCGGTTCGGGTCGGCGCCGATCACCGCGGCAAGGCTCTCCGCGGTAAAATCGGTGAGCGGCAGGTTGACCGCGCCGTCGATATGGCCGCGCGCGAAGGCATCCTTTGAGCGGGCGTCGAGGAGCAGGACGTCGGGTTTCGCCGCCTCGGCCTTGAAACGATCGAAGGCGACGAGGCGTGTCGCGCGCTCTGGCGCGACCGAAGCGGTGAGCGCCTGGAAGCCGGGGTAGTCGATCTGGGGGTTCGGGTTCGCCGCGTTCTGGGCCATCACGGGGGCGGCGGTGAGGGCGAGAGCGAGAAGCAGGGTGCGCATGATGATCCTCCCTTGAATGGAGGGAGGCTAGGCGACACTGGCTGGCTGGGCGATGAACCGAAAAAATGACGCCGGACCGCGAGGCATGACGCGGTCCGGCGTAGGCAGGGGAAAGTTCATATCGTCATTCCCGCGCCGCCTTCGGCCCCGCGGGGATGACGAAGTTGGAACTCAGGCGGCTTCGCTCTCGTCGTCTTCCTCGTCCCACGGTTCGAAAACCTCATCCTCGATCATATTGTCGACCGCGTGGATGCGGACGCCGATCAGCCAGTCTTCGAGCGGGCCTTCCCACGCGGCTTCGACCGGCGTCAGCGCGTCGGCGGCCGAACCCGTCGGACGGTCGCCGACGAGATCGAAATCCTGGATGCCGTCCTCGGGCGGGGTGATATAGACATGCGGCTCGAGCCGGACCTCGCTCCAGCCCGCGGTGGGTGTCAGGCCCTCGGCCTCGACCGTCAGCACCGGATTTTCCTCGTCGCCGCCGATAAAGGCGTTCACTTCGACAATTTCGCGTACCAGTTCGCTCATCACACGGCTCCTGCGAAAAAGGGCGGGACCCGCGAAAGGTCCCGCCCCCGTTTTACCCGGTGCGTGTGACAGATTGGCGTGGGGCCTATTGTTTTTCGAACGCGGCGTGGATTTCGAGTTCGACCGCGTCGCTGACATAGGGAATGCCCATCGAGATGCCGAAGTCGCTGCGCTTGATCGTCGTCTCGGCGTTGAAGCCGACGGTTTCCTTCTTCGTCATGCCCATGCCCGCGCCGTGGAAATCGACGTCGAGGGTCACCGGCTTGGTCACCCCATTGAGCGTCAAATTGCCCGTGACCTTTGCTTCGTCGCCATCCGAATCGACGACGACCGAGGTCGAGACGAATTTGGCGTCGGCGGGCGCGGCGCCGAAGAAGTCGGGCTTTCCGCCGTCCTTGCCCGCGCGCAGCAGGTGGCTGGTGAGGCCCGCGCTGGCGGTGGTGACCTTGGCGACGGGGATCGTCACATCGACCTTCGACGCCGCCGGATTCTTCGGATCGAGGACGAGCGTGCCGGTGACGTCGCCGAAGATGCCGGAATATTTGCTGAAGCCCAGATGATCGACTTCCCAGACGACCATCGTGTGGCCGGCGTCGGCGGCGTAAGTGCCAGCGGTGACGCGCGTTTTGTCGGGCGCGCCGGGTGCGCTGGAGGGGCTTTGGGCGATAACGACGGGAACCGCGACGACGGCGAGCGCGAGGGCGATGAAGGGAGCAATGCGGCGCATGAGGAGGTCTCCTGTTGGGGGAGGCTCAGGCTAGGCGAACGAGGCCGTCGCCGTCAATCATGCGCCATGGAAACCCTGCGTTTCGTTTCCCGCGTCGTCAGGGGGCGCGGCGCGCCTCGAACCATTGGCGCAGCGCGGCGGCGGTGCAGCCGGTGAAACCGTAGCTGCCCACCGGCGAACAGCTGTTCGGGCGGGTGGCGCGCGCGATATTGTCATAACCTTCGACCGCCGAGGCCCAGCTGCCGCCGCCGACGGCCTCGTCCTCCTTCAGTTCTTCGCGCAGTTCCTTGGGGACGCGGTAGCGTTCGGATTCGGGCTGCTGCGCGCAGACGATGATCTCGTCGTCCTGCGGTTCGGGGCAGGGCTCGTCGCCATAGGTGTAGAGAACCGAGGTGCGTTGCGGCGGCTGGCCCGATTGCGCGAGATCCTCGTCCTGCGCGAGCGCGGGCGCGGAAAGCGCGACGAGCAGCGGGAACAGGATGAGCGTGGGCCGTATCAAAATCGCATTCCTCCGCGCCAGCCCCTGTGATCCGTCTATGCCGCGAAGATGAACCTCAGCCGAATGACTGGTCGAGCGAGGCTGAAATCGCGCGCCAGACCGCGGCGAGTTCGTCGGCGGTGATACAATAAGGCGGCATCACATAGATGGTGTTGCCGAGCGGGCGCAGCAAGACCCCATGGTCGCGATAGAAAGCGATAAGGCGCGGGGCGAGGTTCGAGAGATAGCCGCCGTCGGGGACGACGACGTCGAGCGCGGCGATGGTGCCGAGGCGGCGGGGATTGGCGACGCGCGGGTCGGTCGCGAGAATCGAGAGGTGCGCTGCCTGCGCATCGGCGAGCATGTCGATGCGTTGTTGCACCGGCTCATCGCGCCAGATTTCGAGGTTGGCGTTGGCGGCGGCGCAGGCGATCGGGTTCGCGGTGTAGCTCGACGAATGATAGAAGGTTTTGGCCCGGTCGGCCGAGAAATGCGCGGCGAAGATCGGTTCGATGCACAGCGTCACCGCGAGCGGCAGCGCGCCGCCGGTGAGGCCTTTCGACAGGCAGAGGATGTCGGGGATGACGCCCGCCTGGTCGCACGCGAAGCGCGTGCCGGTGCGGCCCCAGCCGGTCATCACCTCGTCGGCGATGAAGAGCACGCCATGGCGGGCGCAGATGCTGCGCATTTCGGCGAGCACCCACGCGGGGTAGATCAGCATGCCGCCGGCGCCGAGGATGAGCGGTTCGACGATGAAGGCGGCGGGTACGCTGCCCGTTTTTTGGGCAGCGCAGGCGGCTTCGAGCGCGTCGAGGGTCGCCTGTTCGAGGCCTTCGTGGGGGAAGGGGATGGTGTCGACGTCGAACAGCAGGGGTTCGTAGGGTTTGTTGAACACACCGCGTTCGCCGACCGACATCGCGCCGATCGTGTCACCGTGATAGCTGTGTTCGAGGACGAGGATGCGGCTGCGCGGCGCGCCGATGTTGGCCCAGTAGCCGAGCGCCATTTTCAATGCGACCTCGACGCTGGTCGAGCCCGAGTCCGAGAAGAAGACGCGGGTGAGCGGGGCGGGGGTGATGCGGATCAGTTCGGCGGCGAGGCTTTCAGCGGGTTCGTGTGTCCAGCCGGCGAAGATGAGCTGGTCGAGCTTTTCGGACTGGTCGCGGATCGCGGCCATGATGCGCGGGTGCGCGTGGCCGTGGGTGGTGACCCACCAGCTGGAGATGGCGTCGATCCAGTGGTTGCCGTCGGGGGCGTAGAGGCGCGCGCCTTCGCCGCGGGCGATCAGCGGGATCGGTTCGCCGAGGCCGTGCTGGGTGAAGGGGTGCCAGACGGGGGAATTTGCGCTGCTGCTCATCGCGCGCTTCATACACTTTCGTCATTCCCGCGAAAGCGGGAACCCAGTGCTCCCCGGCGAAAGCCGGGGTCCAGCAAGACGTTGCTATGGGCCCCGGCTTCCGCCGGGGAGCACAATGTGGCTAGCAGAAATCCGATAGATCGAAGTTCGCGCTGAACGCTGCGGCAAGGTTTTTGCTCGTCAGCGGATCGATGATCGGCAGGCGGCCCAACCGGCGGACACCGCTGATCTGCGGGATGATCGCCTCGCTGTCGGGGACGGGATCGCCGAGGAAGGCGAGGCCGTGGATCGGGACGCCGCGCGCGCGCAAGGCTTCGATCGTGAGCAGGCTGTGGTTGATCGTGCCGAGTGCGGTGCGCGCGCAGACGATCACCGGGATCTGCCAGCGGTTGAACAGGTCGGCGAAGAGGAAATCGGCGGTGAGCGGGACGAGCGCGCCGCCCGCGCCCTCGATGATGACGTCGCCGGCGGGGGGCTTCAGCTGGCCCGGATCGATGCGCACGCCGTCGATGTCGGCGGCGAGGTGCGGCGAGGCGGGCGTAGCGAGGCGATAGGCTTCGGGGACCACCGTCACGCCCGCAAGGCGCGCGACGGTTTCGCTGTCGGTTTCATCTTCCAGCCCCGCCTGCACCGGTTTCCAATAGGGGACGCCACGCGCGCCCGCGAGCGCGGCGGAAAAGACCGTCTTGCCGATGCCGGTGTCGGTGCCGGTGACGACAAAGCGGGTCACGCCGCGGTCATCGCGGCGGCGAGCGCGTCGGCCATCGCATCGATGTCGGCTTCGTCGGTGTTGAGCGTGATCGCGATGCGGAGGCGCGCGGTGCCCTGCGGCACGGTGGGCGGACGGATTCCGCGGATGTCGAAGCCTGCTTCGCGCAGGTTCGCGGCGATGCGCATCGTACGGTCGTTCTCGCCGATAACGACGGGCAGGATCTGGGTGCCGCTGGCGGCGATGCCGAGCGAGACGAGGCGTTCGGCGGCGTGGCGGACGAGGCCGTGGAGGCGCGCCTGACGCTCGGGCTCGTTCGCGGCGATCTCGATCGCCTGGCGCACGAGCCACGCCATCAGCGGCGAGGGCGCGGTCGAAAAGATGAAGGGGCGGCCGCGGTTGACGATGAAGTCGCGGGCGACCGCGGGGGCACAGAGCAGCGCGCCTTCGGCGCCCAAGGCCTTGCCGCAGGTGTGGAGGGTGATGAGATTGTCGCGGTCGGCAAGATCGTGCGCGAGTCCCGCGCCGCCGGGGCCGAAGACGCCGGTGGCGTGCGCCTCGTCGACCACGAGCACCGCGTCGTGGCGATCGGCGATGGCGGCAAGATCGGCGAGCGGGGCGCGGTCGCCATCCATGCTGTAGACGCTCTCGACCGCGATCCACGGGGTCCCGGCACCGCCGCCGGCGCGCCAGCGGGTGATGATGTCGTCGAACGCCTGTGCATCGTTATGCGCGGCGGCGATGCTGCCCGCGCGGCCGAGCTTCATGCCGTCGTGCGCGCTCGCGTGGATATATTCGTCGTGGACGATTAGGTCGCCGCGCTGTGGCAGCGTCGCGAACAGTGCGGCGTTGGCGGCAAATCCGGTCGCGAAGAAGAGCGCGGCTTCGCTGCCATAATGGCGCGCGGCGTGGGCTTCGAGCGCTTCATGTTCTTCGTGGTTGCCGCGGAGCAAACGCGAGCCGCCCGAGCCCGCGGGGAGGCCGCGTTCGATGCCCGCGGTGAGCGCGGCGCGCAGCGCGTCGGATGTGGCGAGGCCAAGATAGTCGTTCGAGGCGAAATCGCGGCCGGCGCGTGGCGCGAGGGCGCGCAGGCGGTCTTCGCCCGCCAGCGCGGCAAGATCCTTGCGGTGGGCGGTGAAGAAGGGGGAGGGGTTTTTGCGGTCGCTCAATGCTGTTTGTCCTGAGGAGCCCCTGAGCCCGTCGAAGGGGCGTCTCGAAGGACCGTGCGCCCAGGGTGCTTCGAGACGGGGCTTCGACAGGCTCAGCCCCTCCTCAGCACGAACGGGTGAAGAGGGGCGCGGCAGGGGCTAATTCTTCGCCTTGTCGACCAGCTGGTTCTTGGCGATCCACGGCATCATTGCGCGCAGTTCGCCGCCGACCTGTTCGATCGGGTGCGCCGCGGCGGCCTTGCGGCTGGCCTTCAGTTCGGGCTGGCCGGCCTGGTTGTCGAGGACGAAATCCTTGACGAAGCGGCCCGACTGGATGTCGGCGAGGACGCGCTTCATTTCCTTCTTCGTTTCCTCGGTGATGATGCGCGGGCCGGTCTTGATGTCGCCATATTCGGCGGTGTTCGAGATCGAATAGCGCATGTTCGCGATGCCGCCTTCATAGAGGAGGTCGACGATCAGCTTGGTTTCGTGAAGGCACTCGAAATAGGCCATTTCGGGGGCGTAGCCCGCTTCGACCAGCGTTTCGAACCCGGCCTGGATCAGGTGGGTGATGCCGCCGCAGAGCACCGCCTGTTCGCCGAAGAGGTCGGTTTCGCACTCTTCCTTGAAGGTGGTTTCGATGACGCCGCTGCGCCCGCCGCCGACGGCCGAGGCGTAGGAGAGGGCGAGTGCTTTCGCGTAGCCGTTGCCGCTGTTGCCGGTCGCTTCCTGCGCGACCGCGATCAGGCAGGGGACGCCGCCGCCCTTTTGATATTCGCTGCGCACCGTGTGGCCGGGGCCCTTGGGCGCGACCATGAAGACGTCGATGTCGGGTCGCGCGTCGATCAGGCCGAAGTGGATGTTGAGGCCGTGCGCAAAGGCGAGCGCGGCGCCGGGCTTCATGTTCGGGCCGAGGTCGTCGGCGTAGATTTTTGCCTGATGCTCATCGGGCGCGGCGACCATGATGACGTCGGCCCACGCTGCGGCTTCCTTGTTCGACAGGACCTTGAAGCCCGCGGCTTCGGCCTTTTTCGCGGTCGCCGAGCCGGGGCGGAGCGCGATCGCGACTTCGGTGACGCCGCTGTCGCGCAGGTTCTGCGCGTGCGCGTGACCCTGGCTGCCATAGCCGACGACGGCGACCTTCTTGCCCTTGATCAGATCCTGGTCGGCGTCGCGATCGTAATAGACTTGCATGTCATTCTTCCCTGCTAGTTTTTCGTCATGCCGGGCTTGATCCGGCATCCATGGACCCCGGATCAAGTCCGGGGTGACGAGAGTTGAACGTTGTTCCCTAGTTCCTAAACCGCCTCCGGCCCGCGGGCGATGGCGACGACGCCGGTGCGGCCGACTTCGACCAATCCGCATTCGCGCATGAGCGCGATGAAGCGGTCGACCTTTTCGCTGGCGCCGGTGATTTCGAAGATGAAGCTGGTGATCGTCGTGTCGACCACCTTGGCGCGGAAGACGTCGGCGAGGCGCAGCGCCTCGATCCGCTTGTCGCCGGTGCCCGCGACCTTGACCAGCGCGATCTCGCGTTCGACATGCGCGCCCTGGTCGGTCAAATCGGTGACCTTGTGGACGGGGACGAGCCGGTCGAGCTGCGCGATGATCTGGTCGATCACCGCGGGCGGCCCCGAGGTGACGATGGTGATGCGCGACAGCGCGTGGTCGGCGCTGATGTCCGCCACGGTCAGGCTTTCGATATTATAGCCGCGCGCCGAGAAGAGGCCGGTAATCTTGGCGAGGATGCCCGCCTCGTTATCGACGGTGACGGCGAGCACATGGCGCTCGCCCGCTTCGGTTTTGATTTTCATAGGTTTAGACCAGTGCCTTGGCTTCGTCGTCCATCGTGCCGGTGACGTCGCTCGGCTGGAGGAGCATTTCGGTGTGCGCGGCGCCCGACGGGATCATCGGGAAGCAGTTGGCGAGTTGCGCGACGCGGCAGTCGACGATCACCGGACCCGGGGTCTCGATCATCTTCTTGATACCGTCCTCGAGCTCGCCGAGCGTGTCGATGCGCAGGCCCGTCCAGCCATAGGCGTCGGCGAGCTTCACGAAATCGGGGAGGCTGTCCGAATAGCTGTTCGAATAGCGGCTCTCGTAGGTCAGTTCCTGCCACTGGCGAACCATCCCCATCCATTCATTGTTGAGGATGAAGATCTTCACCGGCAGGCGGTATTGCGCGACCGTGCCCATTTCCTGGATGTTCATCTGCAGGCTGGCTTCGCCCGCGATGCAGATGACGAGGCGGTCGGGCTTGGCGATCTGCGCGCCGACCGCGGCGGGGAAGCCGTAGCCCATCGTGCCGAGCCCGCCGCTGGTGAGCCAGCGGTTGGGGGCCGAGAAGCCGAAATGCTGCGCCGCCCACATCTGGTGCTGGCCGACTTCGGTCGTGATGATCGGGTCCATCCCGCGCGTCGCGTCGAACAGCGCCTTGACCGCGCGCTGCGGCATGATTTCGGCGCCGGCTTCCTTCTTCTCGGGGAAGTCGAGGCAGCGCGTTGCGCGCCAGCCGTCGACGCGGCGCCACCATTCGCCAAGGTCACGTGGCGCATGGCCCGCGTCCTGCCAGCCCGCGATGATCGCGTCGAGCGCGCGCCCGGCATCGCCGACGACGGCAAGGTCGACGGGAACGATCTTGTTGATCGAGCTGCGGTCGATGTCGATGTGGATCTTCTTCGCATCGGGCGCGAAGGCGTCGAGGCGGCCGGTGACGCGGTCGTCGAAGCGCGCGCCGACCGCGATGA
Organism: Sphingopyxis sp.; assembly: GCF_036675685.1. GTDB lineage: Bacteria > Pseudomonadota > Alphaproteobacteria > Sphingomonadales > Sphingomonadaceae > Sphingopyxis. The sequence continues at coordinate 163,646 of NZ_JAKFEM010000028.1, read as the reverse complement.
TCAGGTCGGCGCGGTTCATTGCCATGTTCGCTTCGTAAGTGCCGTGCATGCCGAGCATGCCGAGCCACTTCGGATCGTCGGCCGGGAAGGCGCCGAGGCCCATCAAGGTCGAGGTGATCGGCGCGCCGGTGAGTGCGACGAGCTGGCGCAGCGCGGCGCTGGCATCGGGGCCGGCGTTGATCACGCCGCCGCCGGTGTAGAAGACCGGGCGCTCGGCCGCGGCGATCATCGCGACGGCCGCGGCGATCGCGTCGGCATCGGGTTCGACCTGCGGACGATAGCTTTTGTGCGCGATCTTTTTGGGGATCACATAATTGCCGGTCGCGACCTGCACATTCTTCGGGATGTCGATCACGACCGGGCCGGGGCGGCCGTGGGTCGCGATATAGAAAGCCTCGTGCATGATCGGGCCGAGGCGTTCGGGGTCCATCACCAGATAATTATGCTTGGTGCAGTGGCGGGTGATGCCGACGGTGTCGCATTCCTGGAAGGCGTCGGTGCCGATCAGCGCGGTCGACACCTGGCCGGTCAGGACGACCATCGGGATCGAATCCATCAGCGCGTCGGTGATGCCGGTGACGGCGTTGGTCGCGCCGGGGCCCGAGGTGACGAGCACGACGCCGGGCTTGCCGGTCGCGCGTGCGTAACCCTCGGCCGCGTGGGTGGCCGCCTGTTCGTGGCGGACGAGGATGTGCTGGATCGTCGGGTGCTTGTAGAGCGCGTCATAGATGGGAAGGACCGCGCCGCCCGGATAGCCGAACACCGTATCGACCCCGAGGTCGACCAGCGCCTGAACCACCATGTCGGCACCACTCATTTCCGTCACGACGAAACCCCTTTCTTAAACCTGTGCACGCACGCCAGCGGACGCGCTTGTGCGCTGCAACAGGGTTGCGGGCAATAGGTGCATGATTCTATCCTGTCAACAGTCTATCACGTAATATTGTTGCTAATTCCTTGACAGATTCGATGTTTAGTGATTCGGAATGAGTCGGCCAACCGGAAGGTGGCTGATGCCGGAACCACGTAAATTGGCGCTTTGCATATTGGCGGGTCGCCGCTTGGGCGAGGGTGAGCGCCTCGGCGCGGTCGATGCCGCCAGCGAGATATTGTGCGATCGGCTGGACGCCGATCGCGCGCATCGCGGGCATGTGCGGATCGATCTGGCGCGTGAGCAACGCTTCCACCTCTTCGACCGCGCCATTTTCGAACATCTGAACGAGGCGCCGGTCGCAGCGATCGCGCAGCCAGTCGCGCGGGGGCAGAAGGATCAGCGGGGTGACGGCGACGTCGTCGATGATCCCGCCTTCACGCGTCTGTTGCCACCGCGATAGCGGGCGACCGGTTGCGAGGATGACTTCGAGCGCGCGAGCGACGCGCGTCGTGTCCGATGGGTGGAGGCGGTGCGCGGCGTCGGGGTCGAGCTTCACCAGCGCCTGGTGCGCCGCATCCACCGCCATTGCGCGAACCGAACTGCGCACCTCCGGATCGATTTCGGGCACCGGGGCGATGCCGTAAAGCAGTGTGCGCAGATAGAGGCCGGTGCCGCCGACGAGGATCGGGACGTCGCCGGCGTCATGCGCGGCGGCGATCACCGCGCGGGCTTCGTCGGCCCAGCGCGCGGCGTTGTGCGCCTCGGCACCGTCGATATGGCCGAAGAGATGGTGCGGGATGCCTTCCATCTCGTCTTCGGATGGGCGCGCCGAGAGGATGGCGAGGTCGGCATAGACCTGGCTCGCGTCGGCGTTGACGACAATCCCGTTTCCGAGCGTTTTTGCGAGCATTACCGCCAATGCACTCTTGCCGCTGGCGGTGGGGCCAGCAATAAGTGCGAGAGGCGGGCTGGCCTGTGACGGTTGGCGCCGGAAGGATGAAGAAGGAGTAGCCATGTTCGTAGCGACGCTGATAGCAGCCGGGAAGCTGACGGGCGAGGTGGTGCGCGAAGCCATCGACCGGCTCGATGCGACGGGGCACGATGTCGGCGCGCCGCACTGGCTGGACGAGGGCGATGCCGCCGATATTGTCTTCCACGGCAGCCTGGTCAGCGCGCGCAAGGAACTGGCGCTGATGGATCATGGCGCACTTGACACGATCGTCCAGCCGCTTGGCGACCGGACCAAGAAGCTGATCATTGCGGACATGGATTCGACGATGATCACCGTCGAGTGCATCGACGAACTCGCCGACTATGCCGGGCTGAAGCCCGAAATCGCGGCGATCACCGAGCGCGCGATGCGCGGCGAACTCGATTTTCGCGCGGCGCTGATCGAGCGGGTCGGATTGCTCGCGGGAATGCCCGAATCGACGCTGGTCGATTGCCGGATGGAGCGGGTGAAGCTGACGCGCGGGGCACGGACGCTGGTGCAGACGATGAAGGCGCATGGCGCGCATTCGGTGCTGGTGTCGGGCGGGTTCATGCCCTTTGCCGGACCGGTCGGCGAGGCGATCGGGTTCGACAAGGTGCTGGCGAACGAGCTGGAGATCCGGGGTGGCAAGCTGACCGGCAAGGTGCTCGAACCGATCGTCGACAGCGACGCGAAACTGGAGACGCTGAAGGCCGAAGCGGCGAAGCACGGCTTGCCGCTCGCCGACACGCTGGCGGTCGGCGACGGCGCGAACGACATCCCGATGATCACGAGCGCGGGGCTGGGGATCGGCTATTATCCGCACCCCGCGGCGGCCGAGGCGGCGGCGGCGGTGATCCGGCATCACGACCTGACCGCGCTGCTCTGGGCACAGGGCTATCCGCGGCGGAGCTGGGTGCTGGGGTGATGATCGTTGCCGCGATCGTTCTGGCCTTGGCGGCTTGGATTGCGTCTCTGGCGGTCTGGAAAAGCTTGTGCTCGGGCGATGCTCAGCCCGCCAGCTTTTTCCTTCGCAGCTCAGGGCGGGTCCCGATAAGCCGCAGTGGAAGGCCTTGGCTATTCTGGTTTCATGTGGCGCCTTGGCTGTTCCTGGCGCCCCTATGCGCCATCCTTTGCGTGGGCGCTTTTTATGCCAACTTCGCCTATCCGGCCTGCGATGAAGTCGATCGACAGCCCTGCGTCGTGCGATAGCGTTTGTAGTGGCGCGTAATGAGTGAGGATCGTATGACGAAACATCGTATCTATTCGATCAGCGTCGCGAGCGTTTATCCGCACTATATCGCCAAGGCGGAGAAGAAGGGGCGCACCAAGGCCGAGGTCGACGAGATTATTCGCTGGCTGACGGGATATAGTCAGCAGCAGCTCGAGGCTGAGCTGGCGAAGCGCACAACTTTCGAGGATTTCTTTGCTGCGGCGCCCGCGCTCAACCCGTCGCGGACGCTGATCACGGGCATGATCTGCGGCATCCGGGTCGAGAATATCGAAGAGCCGCTGATGCGCGAACTGCGATATCTCGACAAGCTGATCGACGAACTCGCCAAGGGGAAGGCGATGGAGAAGATCCTGCGAAGCTAGATCATCGTGCGTTTAATATGAACCGTGCGCCCTGAGCTTGTCGAAGCGTTGAACGAGTCACGTGCCTCGTTCAACCCTGAGCGACTGACAAGTCAGTCGAAGGGGGCTGTTCTTTCTTTGAACGTTGCAGAATGAAGAGCGGTGCTTCGACAAGCTCAGCACGAACGGATTTGGAGATGGCGCAGATTTGACGCGCGCCGCTCCAAGAGCGCGTGGCCGTGCAGTTCCTGTCCATGTTAACAGCATTAGCACTGGCAGCAAAAACCGGGATTGAGGGCCGGGATGGCGCGGCGCGGGCCATGTTTTGCCGATTTTATGGGGTTTTCGACGCCACGATCTCTTCCATCAGCCAGTTTCGAAAGCGCCGCATCGTCTCGGTTTCGGGCCGCGACATCAGGCGGGTGAGCCAATAGCGGCCGGCGTCGATCGGGATCGCGAAGGGCTGGACAAGCAGTTCCGATGCCAGTTCGCGGATGAACATCGCGGGCGGCGCGAGCGCGACGCCAAAGCCCGCGGCGGCGGCCGAGGTCATCAGCGCCGAGCTGTCGAAAATGGGGCCGCGGAGGACCGGGACGGGCACGCCCGCGGCGCCGAACCACAGCGCCCATTCGTCGGCGCGGTACGAGCGCAGCAGGCGTTCATGGACAAGGTCGGCGGGCGATTTGAGCCGCGCGGCGATGGCGGGGGCGCAGAGCGGCGCCATCGGGGCGGCGAGCAACGGTTCGGCGTGGGTACCGTGCCACGCGCCGTCGCCGAAGCGGATCGCATAGTCGAGCGCTTCGCCGGCGAGATCGACGCGGTTGTTGTTGGTCGAGATACGCAGGTCGATCGACGGATGGGCGCGTGCGAAGGCGTCGAGGCGCGGGAGCAGCCAGCCGGTCGCGAAGGTGCCGACGACGCCGACCTTCAGCGCCTCGCGGAAACGGCCGCCCGCATATTGGTCGAGCGTCGCGGCGACGCGGTCGAACGCTTCGGCGACGACGGGGACGAGCGCATGACCCTCGTCGGTGAGAGCGAGCCCGCGCGGCAGGCGGTTAAACAGACGGGTGCCGAGGCGTCGTTCGAGCTGTGCGACTTGGTGGCTGACCGCACCCTGGCTGACGTGAAGCTCGATCGCCGCGCGGGTGAAATTGAGGTGGCGCGCGGCCGCCTCGAAAGCGCGCAGGGCGTTCAGGGGAAGCTGGGCGCGGTCCATGGCTCGACATGAGGTATTTTCATGGCTCTGTCGAGAAATGATGCTTTGTGAAGCGCGCGCCGGATTGGCATCCCGGGGTCGAAGGGAGACGAAAATGATTGAAGCAATCAGCCTGTTTGCATGGTTTGCCGCTGCGAGCGGGGCGCCGATTCCGGCGGTCGATCCGCTGACCCAGCCCATCGCGACATCGCGCTCGGCCGAATGGCTGGCGCCCGCGGTGCCCGAGAAAATCTTCGGGAAGACCTATCTCGTCGGCTTTGGCGGACTAAGCGTCGCGCTGATCGACACGGGCGAGGGGCTGGTGCTGGTCGACGGCGCATTGCCGCAGGCGGCGCCGGCGATCCTCGACAATGTCCGCAAGCTGGGGTTCGATCCCAAAGACATCAAATTTATTCTGAGCACCGAGCCGCATTTCGACCATGCGGGCGGGCTTGCCGCGCTGGCGCGCGACACCGGCGCGACGGTGGTCGCGAGCGCGCGCGGCGCCGAAGGGCTGCGGTCGGGCAAGCATGCCGCCGACGACCCCCAGCTCGCCTATGGCGGCAGCTGGCCCGCCGTGACGCGCCTGCGCGTGATGAAGGACGGCGAGGTGCTGAAGCTGGGCAAGGCGGCGATCACCGCGCATGCGACGCCGGGGCATACGATGGGCAGCATGAGCTGGAGCTGGCAGGCGTGCGCAGGTGAAGGCGAGGGGAAGGCGTGCAAGGCGATCGTCTTCGCATCGAGCCTCAATCCGGTGTCGGCCGACGGGTACCGCTACACCGCGCCGTCGAGCGCCGCGATCGTCAAGGGTTTCGAGGCGAGTTACAAGCGGATGGACGCGCTGAAATGCAATGTGCTGATCTCGGCGCACCCCGACAATGCCGGTGCGGGCCGCTATAACGACAAGCCCGGGGCGTGCCGCGCCTATGCCGACCGCTCGCGCAAATTGCTCGCCAAGCGGCTCGCCGACGAGCGGGTGGGGGCGAAGTAGCGTTCAATCCTGTTGCTTTTCAATCTTGTAAGCCCCTGCAATGTCGCTAGTCTCGGCGCGACATTGCGGGGGCTCGATCATGTTGGACGCGGCGTTGCTTTTCTCCTTCCTGCCGGTCGTGACCGTGCCGCCGGCGCCGCCAGTCGTTCCGAGCCGGCGCGCGTCGCAGCAGATGCTGTCGTGGAACCCCGGCGAGATGCGCTGCGACGGGGTTGCGGTTGACGGCACCGCGGTGCGGCGCCCGGCGGTCGAAATGGCGGTGCTGGACCCACAGCGGAGCAAGGCGATGTCGTATCGCTTCGCAATCGATGCGACGGGCCGGACGCGTTCGATCGTGCGCGAAAATGGCGAGCCCACGCCCTTTGGGCAGGATGTCGGCCCGGCGCTGGCGGCGAGCCGTTTTCCGGCGGGCGCGAAGCGCGAGAATTGCCAGATAAGCTATGCGCCGAAATTCGATCCGCTGCGAAGCGCGCCGATCGCCGATCTCGTCGCCTATTCGATCCATCCCACCGGCCAGAAGCTGCCACAGGAAGGATGGGACCGTTTCGGCACCCCCGGCAATTGCCGCGACAAGCCGCGCCCGTCGACGCTGCTGCGCGCCTATCCCGATTTTTCGAAGGTAAGGTCGACGCCGGGCGCGCGGGACTGGTCGCTGGTCGCTTATGACACCGACGCCGAAGGGCGTCCGATCGATGCCCGGATCGCACACGGCACGGGCAATGCCGAACTGGACGCGGCCGCGGTCGAGGCGGTGCGCGCATCACGCTTCACTGGCGGCGCGCGGACCGGGTGCCTCTATCCCTATTGGCGCGCCGCGGGGAAGCTTGCGGCGCCGGGGCGGCCCGCCGAGGAGCAGATGCGGCCCGCAAACGCCGTCTGCCCGGCAAAGGTCGAATGGGCGACGCGGCCGACGACCTATTATCCGCCTGCCTATCGCAAGCGCGGCATCGAAGGGTGGGCGATCGTCTCCTTCGACATCGCGCCGTGGGGCGAGGTCAGCAATGTGAAGGTGCTGGACGCGCAGCCGTCGGCCGATTTCGGGCAGCAGGCGACGTTTATCGTGCGCAGCGGCCGCGTCGCTCCTTCGGCGCAGGGCGCGTCGGGATGCGTCGAAACGGTGAAATTCATGATGCCGGCCGGCGATCAGGCGGTCGAGGAGGATGAGCGCCCCGCGACCGATTGAGCGCGGCTGCCTCCTATTTGTCGACCACCAGACAAGCCTGGCCGCCCTTGCGGACACTTGCGCAGAAGCTTTCGGCTTCGCCCTTGTTCGCGAAGCCGCCGGCCTGGAGGCGGGTGAGCTTGCCGTTCTTGACCAGATAGGGCTGGCGCTTGGTGAAGGCGGGATTTTTCTTTTCGAGATCGAGCCACAGCTTGCGGGCGTTCGCCTCGACGCCGAAGGCGCCAAGCTGCGCGCGCCAGGGACTGGTCGCGCCGTTGTGAACGCGGACGGGGGCTGGTGCGGCGGTGACGGGCGCCGGTGCTGCTTTGACGGGCGTGGACTTGGGCGCGACGGGTGTCGGGCTGGCCGGAGGCGGTTCGACCGCGACGGGCTTCCTCGGTTCGCGCGCGCGCGCGAGGGTACCGCTTTCGGGCGGCGGCGCGTAAGTCGTGCCCGGTTGTGCAGTCGCTGAGGCAGCCGCAGCATTGGCGGTGGCTTCGGCCGCAGCGGCGGCGGCCGCGCTGGCGGCGGGCGAAGGCGGAACTGTCACGCTGCGGATGGGCTGCGGCACCGACGCGCGCGGTGCGGGCGGCGGCGGAGCGGGCGTCGCGAGGACCGGCGGCGGCGTATAGCGGGTGCCGGGCGCCGACGGGGGCAGGCTGGCGACCTTCACCGGCGAGGCGGCGGCCGGTTTGGGCGGGGGCGGCGCGGCGGCGCCCACCGCGGCGAGGCGCGCGCGCTGTTCGTCCTTTTCGATTTCGGGGATCATCGCAAGGCCGTGCTGGCGCTGGTCGAGCGGGATGAGATTGTCGAGCTGGGCAAGGCGCGCCGAGGCGATGCCAAGCCCGGCGTCGCTCGCGCGCTTGGTCAGCGCATAGGCGCGCGGCCAGTCCTGGGCTGCTAGGTCGCCGTTGAAGAGCGCGGTGCCGAGAACATATTGCGCGCGCGGTTCGCCGCGTTCGGCCGAGCGGGTGATGTAGGGCATCGCTTCGTCGCGGCGGTTCGCGGTGAAGAGGATGAGGCCGAGGTTATCCTCCGCCTGCAGATGCCCCTGTTTCGCGGCGCGGCGATACCAGCTTTCGGCCTGCGCAAGGTCGGCGGGGACGCCGCGGCCGAGTTTGTAGGCCTGGCCGAGGTTGAACTGCGCATCGGCGTCGCCGGCGAGCGCGAGCGGCCGCCACTGCGCGACCGCGCCTTGATAGTCGCCCTTTTGCCAGGCATCGACGCCATCCTTGACGTCTGCGTACGCCGGCGCGGCCAGCATCGATGCCGCGATCAGCGGCAGGGCCAGCGAAATGGCGGTGCGGAATGAACGCATCTTATTCTCCAATGACTTGCATCGCTGCAGTCCCCGGACGCTTCTTAGGGCGAAATGGCTAACACGGCGTTAGCGACACGCGCGAGACTCCAAATTTGATCCGTTATGGGACAAGTCCATCTTAGGCGCTTGTTTACCATGATGGCGAGGAAGGTGTTCACCTTCTTTTTATCATCGTTAACCCAATTTTAGCGCCCCGCATGGCATTCCACCGCCAATTCGTGGATTTATCAGGGGGACAGCTGTGCGCGTTTTGGCATTGGCTTCACAAAAGGGCGGGTCGGGTAAAACGACATTGTCGGGACACCTGGCGGTGCAGGCACAGCTTGCCGGTGCAGGGCCCGTCGTCCTGATCGACATCGATCCGCAAGGCTCGCTCGCCGACTGGTGGAACGAGCGCGAGACCGATCTTCCGGCCTTTGCGCAAACGACCGTTGCGCGGCTTGCCTCCGACCTCGAAATCCTGCGCCAGCAGGGCTTCAAACTCGCGGTCATCGACACGCCCCCGGCGATCACCATGGCGATCCAGAGCGTGATTTCGGTCGCCGAGCTGATCGTCGTCCCGACCCGGCCGAGCCCGCATGACCTGCGCGCCGTCGGCGCCACCGTCGACCTTTGCGAACGCGCGGGCAAGCCGCTGGTGTTCGTCGTCAACGGCGCGACCCCGAAAGCCAAGATTACCAGCGAGGCCGCGGTCGCGCTGTCGCAGCATGGCACCGTCGCCCCGATCACGCTGCATCATCGCACCGATTATGCCGCGTCGATGATCGACGGCCGCACGGTGATGGAGGTCGATCCGAACGGGCGATCGGCCGAAGAGATACGCCAGCTGTGGACCTATATGAGCGACCGGCTCGAAAAGAATTTCCGCCGTACCATCTTTGCCGCGCCGATTCCGACGCAGGGCAATTATGGCGCGGTCCGCCCGATGGGTGGTGGCTTCGGCCGCCGCATCGCTGGCCAGTGACGGGGAGCGCAGGAACCATGGGCGAACCCAAACCCCTCGCATCGCTGAGCGCCGGACTTCTGGCCCGCAAGGGTGGCGCGCGTCCCGCAATGCGTCGCCAGCCGCTGGGCAGCGGCCCCGCGCCGCTCAACCCCGGTGGTTATGACGACCTCGGCTGGAACGACATGGGCTATGACGTCGATCCCGACCAGTCGGGCGAACCGGCGCACATGGTCGACCTGAAGCCGCTGCTGACCGGATCGGTTCTGGCGCATAATGTCGAGGCCGAACATGCGGTCGACGACAGCATGGGCCACGAACTGACCCCCGAACCGACCGGCTTGACCGACGACTATGGCGCCGACGAATTCGAGGCCGAAGCCCCGGAAATTCCCGAGGTCGTCCGCCAGCAGGAATCGCTGATCGAACGCGTGGCCGCAGTGGCGCGCAAGGTCGAGGCGCGTCCCGAAGCACCCAAGGATATGGTGCGTCCCGCGCCGGCGCCGAAGAAGGAAAAGGCGCCGCGCGCGCTCCGGGCCCGCGAAAAGGCGGCCTTCACGCTGCGGCTCGACGCCGAACGCCATCTGCGCCTGCGGCTGGCGAGCGCGGTGACGAACCGGTCGTCGCAAGTGATCCTGACCGACCTGCTCGACGAATATCTGTCGTCGCTGCCCGAAATCGACGCGATGGCGAGCCGCCTGCCGGCGGCACGCCCGACGCGCCAGACGATGCAGCGCTAAGCGCAATCAAGGGGGACCCAGTCATGAACCGCAAGATGCTGATGAAACTGGCCGTTTCGGGCTTTGTCCTGAGCGCTGCCACGGGATGTAGCGGCATGGGCAAGATGGCCGACGCGCCGTCGCGCGTCGCCGGAAAGCCCGCGGTCGCCGCCAAGTCGGCCGACCAGGCGCGCGTCGCGCTCGAAGCCGGCAAGGTCAGCAAGGCGGTCGGCCTCGCCGAAGCGGCGGTCGCCGCGAGCCCGCGCGACGGCAGCTATCGCGCGCTGCTCGGTCAGGCCTATCTGAACGACGGTCGTTTCGCGTCGGCCACCGCGGCGCTGACCGAGGCGCTGGAACTGGGTACGGCCGACAGCAACACGATCATCGCGCTGACGCTCGCGCAGATCGCGCAGGGCAAGAACGCCGAAGCGGTGATGCTGCTCCAGAAGTATCGCGATACGGTGCCGGCTTCGGATACCGGGCTGGCGCTGGCGCTCGCGGGCGACAGCGAAGGCGCGATCTATGTCCTGAGCGAAGCCGCGCGGGCACCCGGTGCCGGTGCGCGCACGCGCCAGAATCTCGCACTCGCCTTTGCCCTGTCGGGCCGCTGGGCGCAGGCGCGCATCCTCGCTTCGCAGGATCTGTCGCCCGCGAAGCTCGAGGGCCGGATGGCCGAATGGTCGAAGCTGGCCGAACAGCCGAACGGGCAATTTCGCGTCGCAAGCCTGATCGGCACCAAGGCGCAGCAGGATGCCGGCATGCCGGTTCGCCTCGCGCTCAGCAATTTTGGCGACACGCAGATGGCCGCGGCCGAACCCGCCGTGGAGCTGGCGAGCGCCGACCCCGCGCCGGTCGAGGCCTATGCCCCGCCGCCGCCGGTGCTCGCCCCAGTGCTCGCCGATGCGGGCAGCGCCATTCGCAGCGTCGAACTGCCGATGCCCGAACGCAACGCCGATGGCGTGGTGCCGGTCACCGAACTGCCGCAGCCGAAGCCCGCGAGCGAGGTCATCATGGCCGACGCCGCCCCTTATCGCGCCGCGCCGCGCGTGGCGGGCGAGAACAGCGAACGGCTGCGTCCGATGCAGCAGCAGGCGCTCGAACTCGCGACCAAGATCGTTCCCAAGGCGTTCGACAGCAAGAAGCCGGCCGGCTGGGCGGTCCAGCTCGGCGCCTATGACAGCCTCGGCATCGCCAAGGAAAAATGGGGCGGCTTGAAAAAGCGGAGCGCTATGCTGGCGAATTTCCCGGCGTCGAGCCATGCCGCGACGGTCAAGGGCCGCACCTTCTATCGCCTGACGGTCAACGGCCTTGCGACGCGCGCCGATGCGTCGAGCCTGTGCAACGAGCTGAAGGCGCACGGCCAGACCTGCTTCATCCGCGCGATGGGCGGCAGCGAGAGCATCCAGTGGGCGGCGAAGGCCAGTCCGATGTGGCTCGCCTCGCGCTAAAAGGGCTTTCTCCGGAACAAGGGGAGGGGCGCGGTCGGGGGACCGCGCCTCTTTCCGTTTTGGGGTGGCGGGTTTCTGGGACCGCCTTCGACCGATAGAGGGACGTCCGCTCACCACCCAAAAGCCGACATCTCATCCCTGCGTGCGTCATCCGGCGCGCGCATAGATCGTCTTGCTCCTCGATGCGGCACATGCAATAGGCCCGCCCCCGCGGCACCCCCCCAGGTGGACCTCGGCCAGCCTTCAGGAGCACGTCATGACCAGCAACGCGACTGCGAGCGCGCTCGGCCTCGATTTCGGTACCACCAACACCGTTGTTGCGCTGGCGGACGGCGAGGGCGGGTCCGAGTTGGTCGAATTTGCGGGCGACGCGGCGACCGGGGCGGTGTTCCGGTCGGCGCTGTGCTTCTGGGAGGAGGAGCGCGCGTGGCAGGGGGTCGCGCACGAAGCGGGGCCGTGGGCGATCACCGAATATCTCCAGTCGCCGCTCGACAGCCGTTTCGTCCAGTCGTTCAAGAGTGTCGCCGCGAGCCCGTCGTTCGAGCGCGCGCTGATCTTCAACAAGCCGTACCGGTTCGAGGATATGGGGCGGCTGTTCCTCCAGCGGCTGGTCGCGCACGCCGGCGGCCGGCTCGACACGCGCCCGCGCCGCGTCATCGTCGGGCGGCCGGTCGAATATGCCGGCGCACGGCCCGATGCCGCGCTCGCGCGCCAGCGTTACGACCTGATGCTCGAGGCCTTCGGTACCGAAATCTATTATGTGCACGAGCCGCTCGGCGCCGCGCACAGCTATGCCGCGCGGCTGACCGAACCCGCGACGATCCTCGTCGCCGACTTCGGCGGCGGCACCACCGACTTTTCGATCGTCCGCGTCGCCGCGCCGGGGAGCCCACGCCGCTGCGTCCCGCTCGCCTCGTCGGGGATCGGCATCGCGGGCGACCGCTTCGATTACCGCATCGTCGACCGGCTGGTGCTGCCTTTGCTCGGCAAGGGCGGGAGCTACCGATCGTTCGACAAGCTGCTCGAGATTCCGGGCGGCTATTTCGCCGACTTCGCCGACTGGTCGCGGCTCGCGCTGATGCGCAACCGGCGGACGCTGGGCGAACTGCAGCGGCTGCAGCGCGACGCGGTCGACCCGGAGCCGATCGGCCGGATGATCGCGCTGATCGAGCATGAGCAGGGCTTTCCGCTCTATGACGCGGTCGGACGGCTCAAGCGCGCGCTGTCGAGCAGCGAGCAGGCCGAATTTCACTTCTCGGGCGATGGGGTGGAGATCAATGCCGCGGTGCGCCGCGCCGATTTCGAGCAGTGGATCGCCGACGACCTGCGTCGCATCGAGGCCGCGATGGATGCGGCGCTCGCGAGGGCGGGCATCGCGCCGCGGGACATCGACCGCGTGTTCCTGACCGGCGGATCGTCACTGATCCCCGCGATCCGCGCGCTTTTCGACCGGCGTTTCGGCGCCGAGCGCATCGCCACGGGCGGCGAGCTGACATCGATCGCGCATGGTTTGGCGCTGATCGGCGAGGAGTCCGATCCGGCCGAATGGGCCGCCTGATCGCGGCCCTACCGTATCCGCAATCCACCCTTCCAGATCGCGGTAGCGCGGCCCTGGACTGGCATGCCGTCGAAGGGGGTGTTGCCCGCGTAAGCCGCCATCTTCTTCGCGTCGACTTGCCAGGGGGTGCCCTCGTCGATCAGGATGAGATCGGCTTCGGTTCCGGGTTCGAGGCGGCCGGCGTCGACGCCGAGCAGCTTTGCCGGGTTCGCGGCGAGCAGGTCGAAGAGGCGGGCGGGGCCGATATGGCGGTCGCGGACAAGCTGGAGGCCCATTGCGAGCAAGGTCTCGGCGCCGGCCATGCCGGGCTGCGCCTCGGCGAAGGGGAGGCGCTTGTCCTCGGGGCCGCGCGGGTCGTGGCCCGACGCAAGTACGTCGATCGTGCCGTCGGCTATGCCCGCGAGGCAGGCGTGGCGGTCGTCTTCGGAACGCAGCGGGGGCGACAGGCGCGCGAAGGTGCGGAAATCGCCGATCGCGGTGTCGGAGAGGAAGAGATGCGCGGGGGTGATGCCGCAGGTGACGGGCAGGCCCTTGGCCTTGGCGGCGCGGATCAGCTCGAGCCCGCGCGCGGTGGTGACCTGGCGGAAATGGATCGGCGCGCCGGTCTCTTCGACGAGCATCAGGTCGCGCGCGATCGCCATTGCTTCGGCGATCGCGGGGGCGGAGGCGAGGCCGAGGCGGGTTGCCATCTCGCCGTCGGTCGCGACCGCGCCGGCGGTGAGGCCTTCGTCCTCGGCGTGCGCGATCACGGTGAGGCCGAGCGCGGCGGCGTAAGCGAGGATGCGGCGCATCACGCCGGCATCGGCTATGCGCGCGCGGCCGGTGGCGACGGCGCGCGCGCCCGCGCCGCGCATCAGGCCGATTTCGGCGAGCTCGCGGCCTTCGAGACCTTTGGTGGCGGCGGCGATGGGGTGGACCCAGAGGTCGGGCTTGCCGCCCTTCGCGGCGCGTTCGACGAGGCCCGGGTTATCGAGCGGCCCTGCGTCGGGCATCAGAGCGGCGCGCGTGATGCCGCCGAAGTGGAAGGCGGGCTTGTCGGTCGCGAAAACGCCGAGGTCGATGATCCCGGGCGCGAGCCACTGGCCTTTGGCGTCGATCGTCTCGGCGCTGCCCGGAACCTCGACCGGATCGATTTCGGCAATGCGGCCGTCGACGGCCAGCAAGCCGCCGACATCGCCGCCCAACAGGCGCACGTTCGCGAGGTGAAGGGGCTTCAGTTCCATCCCGTCACTCCCCGTTTGCGTCGGGTCAGGATGTCGAGGCAGGCCATGCGGACGGCGACTCCCATTTCGACCTGCTCGGTGATCGTCGAGCGGTGCGGATCATCGGCGACGCTGCTGTCGATTTCGACCCCGCGGTTCATCGGGCCGGGGTGCATGACGATGGCATCGGGCCTGGCATTTTCGATGCGTTTGGGCGTGAGGCCGTAGAGCGCGTGATATTCGCGCGCGCTGGGGAGATAGGCGCCGTCCATGCGCTCGTTCTGGAGGCGAAGCATCATCACGACATCGGCGTCCTTGATGCCTTCGTCCATGTCGGTGAAGGTGGTGACGTGCATCCGCTCGATCGCGGGCGGGGTGAGCGTCGGCGGCGCGACGACGCGCACCTCGTTGCCGAGCAAGGTGAGCGCGAGGATGTTCGAGCGCGCGACGCGGCTGTGGAGGACGTCGCCGCAAATGGCGATGGTGAGGCCCTCGACCTTGCCCAAGCGGCGGCGGATGGTGAGCGCGTCGAGCAGCGCCTGCGTCGGGTGTTCGTGGCGGCCGTCGCCGGCGTTGAGGACGGGGCAGTCGACCTTGTCGGCGATGAGCTGGACCGCGCCCGAGCTGCCATGGCGGATCACCATCGCGTCGGCGCGCATCGCATTGAGCGTCATCGCGGTGTCGATGAGCGTTTCGCCCTTCTTCACGCTCGACTGCGCGGCGTGCATGTTGACGACGTCGGCGCCGAGGCGTTTTCCGGCGATTTCGAACGACAGCAAAGTGCGCGTCGAGTTTTCGAAAAAGGCGTTGATGATCGTGAGGCCGGCGAGCCTGTCATCGTGCTTTGCGGCGCCGCTGCGGTTCAGGTCGACCCATTGTTCGGCGGCGTCGAGGACATAGCTGATCTCCCACGGGGTCAGCTGGGCGATGCCGATCAGATGGCGATGGCGAAAGGCATCGCCGCCGGGCGGATAGTCGCTGGCGGGTCGGAGGGTTGTGCTAGTCATTAAAGCCGAGCGTCTACGCAGGAGTTGCGAAAATCGCAAGTATCGAAGCAACAATCGCCCGTGGGTCCTGAGGAGCCATTGAGCTTGACGAAATGGCGTCTCGAAGGACTTGGGGTGAGGTGCTTCGAGACGAGGCTTCGACAAGCTCAGCCGAACGGCTGATGTGGCAAGCGGTCAGCGCGTCAACGCGTCGATTGCGCCTTGCAGGATGAACGCCGCGGCGGCGCTGTCGACGCGTGCCGCGCGTTTGGCGCGGCTGACGTCGGCGGCGATCATCGCGCGCTCGACCGCGGCGGTCGACCAGCGCTCGTCCCAAAGCAGCAGTGGCAGGCCGAGCGGCGCGAGGTTGCGCGCGAAGGCGCGGGTGCTCTGGGTGCGCGGGCTGTCGGTGCCGTCCATGTTGAGGGGGAGCCCGACGACGAGGCCGACGATCGAATGCGCGGCAAGGACGGTCTTCAGGACATCGAAATCGGCCGAGAATTTGGTGCGCTTGATCGTCTTGTCGGGGGTCGCGAAGCTCCAGTTCACGTCGCAGGTCGCGACGCCGATCGTCTTGGTCCCGACATCGAGCCCGGCGAGGCGGCCGCCGTTTGGGAAGTTGGCGGCGAATTCGGGGGCGGCGGTAGTGATCATGCGCCGCCTTTATCGCCTAAATTCGTCATGCTGAACTTGTTTCAGCATCCATGGCCCGACGCCGCAGTGTCAGGCCATGGATCCCGGATCAAGTCCGGGATGACGAAGGTGGGGGAGTGGGCGCGGTTGGCGGCGTGAGGGGCGGCGCCAGCGGCGGAACCGGCGACGGCTTGCCTTCATAGGTCGCGAGCCGGCGCAGCGCATCGGCGTGGACGTTCGCCCAGAACAGGGTGATGTCGTAGACATGATAATTGTTACCGGGCAGCACATAGCCCGCGACGACATAATCCTTCGCGATCCCGGCGTCGCCGATCATCAGGAAGCCGCGCGTGTCGTCGCATTTGGCGCCGATCTTGCCCGCGATCAGCGAGCCGCTCTTGAAGCCCTCGGTCGGTTTGAGCGTGCCGAGATTGGCCGCGGGCGCCGCCGCGGTATCGGGGATACCGGTGAGCGGGTTGGTGCAGAGCATCCGCGTTTCGGCGCGCGGGCGGCCGTCGAAGCCGATCGTGCCGTCGTAGGCGGTGGTGACCATCGCGGGATCGGCGGGATCGGCGAAGGTCGCCCAGCCGAGGATACAGGATTTTTGCTCGGGGGTCTGGCAGGCGGGCAGGCCGAGCGCGGCGATGTCGGTGTCGAGGCTGATGGGCCAGCCGATCACATAGGCCGCGACGATGCGCTTGGCGAGCGGGGTGCCGGCGATGCGGTTCTTGAGCAGGGTGGTGAGGTGGAGCGCGCCCTGGCTGTGGCCGGCGAGGATGATCGGCTTGTTCCTGGGGATCGCGGCGAGGAAGGCGTCGAAGGCTTCGTCGACGTCCTGATACGCCGCGTCGATCGCCTTGCCCGCGGTCACCCGGTCCTGGGCGAGGAAGGCGCCGAGCGTCGCCTGGCGGTAGCGCGGCGCCCAGATTTCACCGGCGTCGGCAAAGGCGCTTGCCATGCCCTGGACGAACAAATTGGCGCGGTGGTCCGAATCGCGGTCCTCGAGCGGGGCGTTCCAGCTCGAGCGGCTGTAATAGCTGGTCGGGTGGACGAAGAAGACCGCGGCGTCGCCCTTTGGCGTGGCGGGGGCGGCGGCGTTGGCGGGCGGGATGAGCTGGTCGCCCGCCTGCGCTTCGGCGCTGTCGGGCGGGGGCGCGGGGGTGCCCTCGGGCATCGGGCGCCACGTCGACGGGTCGTTTTCCATCCCCGGCCGCGCGAACCACATCTTGGGGTCGTCATAGGCGTTCGGCGCGACCGCGACCTGTTGCTTGAATTCGGCGCTGGGGACGAAGGCGACGCGCGCGATCCAGCCGGGGAACAGCTGATAGGCGATTCCGGCGGCGAGGATCAGGATGATGATGGCGGCGATGAAATAGACGAATTTGCGGGCCATTGGGGCTCCATGGGGGAGGGGAATTGGGGCCTCTCTAGCCGCTCGCGTGCGTCCCGACAAATAACTCGTCGTGCCGGCTGCGGCGATGGCCTCGCTGTTTCAGTATCCATGGTCTTAACTCGCGGCCTTGGGCCATGGATCCTGAAACAAGTTCAGGATGACGAAAATAGAGGTTAGGTTCGATGTATGACCGAACCAGTCGCAACCGGCTCCGCCCCCGATTCGCCCAAAACCTCGCAGCGCCTCGACAACAGCGATCCGCCCTGGCCGCTGCGCCCCTGGATCATGGCGGCGATCTGCGCCGTTGCGGGGCTGAGCTTTCACCTGCTGATCGATCATCATTACGACGATGCGCTGCCCGATTGGCGCAGCGCGCTGGCGACCGCGGTTGCGGTTGCGGCCGTGGTGTTCGTGCTGGGGGTCGAGCTTCGCCGCTGGCACTGGGCGTTCGGTTTTGCGCTGGGTTGGGGCGTGATCCTGGGGCTGATCGCGTGGCAGACCGCGGCGTATAATATTCGGGGGAACCCCGTCGAATGGCCCTTCTGGTCGGGGATGCTCGCGGTGCTCGTCGCGACGCCGCTGTTCCAGACGCGGCGCGACGTCGCGCCCGACTGGCGCTTCTGGAAGCTGTGGCAGATGCCGTACGAGCGATTGCACAGCCACGCGTGGACCGATGCGGTGATCGGCGCGGCGAGCCTCGCGTTCGTCGGGATCACATTCCTGCTGATCGTGCTGATCGGGCAGATGTTCCACCTGATCGGGATCGACCTGATCCAGGATCTGCTCAACGACGAATGGTTCGGCTGGATGCTCGCGGGTGCGGCGTTCGGCGGCGCGGTCGGGCTGCTGCGCGAGCGCGACAAATTGGTTTCGACGCTCCAGCGGCTGGTAATGATCGTGCTTGCGGTGCTGGCGCCGGTGCTCGCGGCGGCGCTGGTGATCTTCCTGCTCTCGCTCGCGGGAACGGGGCTGCAGAAGCTCTGGGATTCGGGCTTTTCGACCGCGGCGTTGATGATGGCGGCGGCGGCGTTTGCGGTGCTGCTCGCCAATGCGGTGATCGGCAATGGCGCCGACGACCGCGCGACGAATCCGATGCTGCGCTGGGCGGCGCCGGTGCTCGCGGTTGCGGTGCTGCCGCTCGCGGGGATCGCCTTTTATTCGATGCAGTTGCGTATCGGCCAATATGGCTGGACCCCCGAACGCATCTGGGGCGTGATCGCGGCGATCATCGCGCTCGCTTATGGCGTCGCGGGAGTGTGGGCGGTGGTGAAGGGGCGGCGCGATTTCGACGATATGCTGCGGCCGTTGCAGCAGAAGCTCGCGATCGGACTGGCGTTGCTCGCGCTGTTCCTTGCGCTGCCGATCCTCGATTTCGGCGCGATTTCGGCGCGCGACCAGCTGGCGCGGCTGAAGTCGGGGGCGACGCCGGTGGAGAAGTTCGACTGGGCGGCAATGGCTTATGATTTCGGACCGAGCGGCCGCGCCGCGCTCAAAGAGCTGGTACGTTCGCCGCAAAAGGCGCGGGCCGATGCAGCAAAGGCCGCGCTGGAGGCGAAGAATCGGTGGGATTTGACGGGCCCCGAGGGACCGACATTGCTCAAACCTTTTGCCGAGCGGCTGCGCGTCGTCCCGGCGGAGCGGGCATTGCCCGCCGAAGCGCTCGATCGGATTTCGGGCAGCTATATGTGCAGCCGCGCGAAGGCGTGCGTCGCGGTGTGGCTGGGCGAGGACCGGATCGGGGTGCTGGGGCAGAACGAGCCGGGCGATGCGACGAACTTCGATTTCGTGACGCGGAACAAGGATGGGCGCTGGGTGCAAGGCGATCTGGCGCGCGATACGCGGCCGGCGCGGCCCGAAGTCGACCTGTCGAAGGCGACGGTGACGGTTGAAACGGTGCAGCAACGCCGCATCTTGATCAATGGCGTGCCGGAATCGGGGACTTTCGAGTAGGCGCCGCGATATCTATTTCGTCGTCATTCCCGTGAAAGCGGGAACCCAGCAGCAGCGGTTGCTCGCTGGGTCCCCGCTTTCGCGGCGATGACGAGGGTTTTTGGCGCAGTCCCGCTAGCGGCGCCTTGAAGCGATCCGGCGGGGATGCTAGCGGCGCAGCTTCTCCCGCAAAGGCGATAAGAATGGCAATCGATCAGGCAACAGTAAGGAAAATCGCGTCGCTGGCGCGCATCGCGATCAGCGATGCCGAAGCCGCCGCGATGGAAGGCGAATTGAACGGCATCTTGGGCTGGGTCGAGCAACTCGGCGAGGTCGATGTGGCCGGGGTCGAGCCGATGACCGCGGTGATCCCCAACAGTCTGCGGCTGCGCGACGATGTCGTCGATGCCGACCCGCTGACCGGCGGCGGCCGCCGCGACGATGTGCTGGCGAATGCGCCGGCGGCGATGCACGGCTTCTTTGGCGTGCCCAAGGTGATCGAATGATGGGACATTATTCGATCATCCCGGACAGCGGCACAGCCGCGACCGATCCGGGATCCAGAAACAAAAACCCGGGCGCTTTGACGCTCTGGGCCCCGGCTTTCGCCGGGGAACGGTGAGAAACGAGATGACCGAACTGACCAACCTGACCGTCGCGCAGATCCGCAACGGGCACCGCGCGGGCGATTTCAGCGCCGTCGAAGTGGCTGAGGCGTTCAGCGCCAATGTCGCGGGGGCGAAGGCGCTCAATGCGTTTATCGTCGAGACGCCCGAGCATGCGCTCGCGGCAGCGAAGGCGGCCGATGCCGATCGCGCGGCGGGGACGCTGAAGCCGCTTTCGGGCGTGCCGATTGGGATGAAGGATCTGTTCGCGACGAACGGCGTGCAGACGACCGCAGCGAGCCATATGCTCGAAGGTTTCGTACCGCGTTATGAATCGACGGTGTCGGCGAAGCTGTGGGATGCGGGCGCGGGGATGCTGGGCAAGCTGAACCTCGACCAGTTCGCGATGGGGTCGTCGAACGAGACGAGCTATTTCGGCAATGTGATCAGCCCGTGGAAGCGCAACGATGGCGGCAATGCCGCGCTCGCGCCGGGCGGATCGTCGGGCGGCAGCTCGACCGCGATCGCGGCGCGGCTGTGCCCCGCGGCGACCGGGACCGATACCGGCGGCTCGATCCGCCAGCCCGCGGCGTTCACGGGCATTTCGGGGATCAAGCCGACCTATGGCCGCTGTTCGCGCTGGGGCATCGTGGCGTTCGCGAGCTCGCTCGATCAGGCGGGGCCGATGGCGCGCGACGTCAAGGATTGCGCGATCATGCTCGAAAATATGGCGGGTTTCGATCCGAAGGATGCGACGAGCCTCGATATGGCCGTGCCCAATTGGGAAGCAGCTTTGTCGAGTGATCTCAAGGGCAAGGCGATCGGTATTCCCAAGGAATATCGGCTTGAGGGCATCGATCCCGACATCGACGCGATGTGGGATGCCGGCATTGCGATGCTGAAGGATGCGGGGGCCGAGGTCGTCGAGATCAGCCTGCCGCACACGAAGTACGCGCTGCCCGCCTATTATATCATCGCGCCCGCCGAGGCGTCGTCGAACCTCGCGCGCTATGACGGCGTGCGTTATGGCTTGCGCGACCTGCCGCAGGGTGCGGGGCTGCAGGACATGTATGCCGCGACGCGCGCCGACGGCTTCGGGCCCGAGGTCAAGCGCCGGATCATGATCGGCACCTATGTGCTGTCGGCGGGCTTTTACGACGCCTATTACACGCAGGCGCAGAAGGTGCGGACGCTGATCGCGCGCGATTTCGAGGCGGCGTTCGGGGTGTGCGACGTGATCCTTGCGCCGACCGCGCCGTCGGCGGCGTTCGGGCTGGGCGAGAAGATGGCTGATCCGCTGGCGATGTATTTGAACGACGTGTTCGCGGTGCCCGCGAGCCTCGCGGGATTGCCCGCGATGTCGGTTCCCGCGGCGCTCAACCGCGAAGGGCTGCCGCTGGGGCTGCAGATCATCGGCAAGGCATTCGACGAGCAGGGCGTGCTCAACGCCGGTCTGGCAATTGAAGAGCGGGCGGGCTTCAATGCTCGTGCCGAGAAGTGGTGGTAAGATGAGCGACTATCGCATCAAGGGCGAAACCGGCGAGTGGGAGGTCGTGATCGGCCTCGAGGTCCATGCCCAGATCACGACCAACGCCAAGCTGTTTTCGGGCGCTGCGACGGCGTTCGGGGCCGAGCCGAACACGCAGGTGTCGCTCGTCGACGCCGCGATGCCGGGCATGCTGCCGGTGCCGAACCGCGAGTGCATCCGCCAGGCGGTGCGCACCGGCATGGCGATCGAGGCGCAGATCAACCGCTGGTCGCGCTTCGACCGCAAGAATTATTTCTATGCCGACCTGCCGCAGGGCTACCAGATTTCGCAGCTTTATCATCCGCTTGTCGGCGAAGGTTCGCTAACGATCGCAGCCGATGAGAAGGCCGGAATCCCCGCCGACAAGGCGATCGGGGTCGAGCGTATCCATGTCGAGCAGGACGCCGGCAAGCTGATGCACGACCAGCATCCGACGATGTCGTACGTCGACCTCAACCGGTCGGGCGTCGCGCTGATGGAGATCGTGTCGCGCCCCGACATGCGCTCGCCCGCCGAAGCGGGGGCCTATGTGCGCAAGCTGCGCTCGATCCTGCGCTATGTCGGATCGTGCGACGGCAATATGGAGGAAGGCTCGATGCGCGCCGACGTCAATGTCAGCGTGCGCAAGCCCGGCGATGAGTTCGGGACGCGCACCGAGACGAAGAATGTCAATTCGGTGCGCTTCGTGATGGCGGTGATCGAGGGCGAGGCGAAGCGCCAGGTCGAACTGATCGAAAGCGGCGGCACGGTGGTGCAGGAAACGCGGCTTTACGATCCCGACCGGGGCGAGACGCGCTCGATGCGGTCGAAGGAAGATGCGCACGACTACCGCTACTTCCCCGATCCCGACCTGCTTCCGCTCGAACTCGACGATGCGTTTCTGGCGGAATGCCGCGCAAGCTTGCCCGAACTGCCCGACGCCAAGCGCGTGCGCTATCTGGCGGCGGGGATTTCGCCGTATAACGCCGATGTGCTCACCGCCGAGGTCGAGGCGGCACGCTGGTTCGACACGCTGCTCGACGCGGGCGCGAAGCCGGTTGCGGCGGCGAACTGGGTGACGAGCGAGCTGTTCGGGGCATTGAACCGCATGGGCCGCGACATTTCGGATTCGCCGGTATCGCCCGAGCACGCCGCCGAACTGCTCGGCCTCGTCGCCGATGGCACGATTTCGGGGACGATCGCCAAGGCGGTGTTCGAAAAGATGCTCGAAAGCGGCGACGGTGCGGGGGTGATCGTCGAGCGCGACGGCCTCAAACAGACGAGCGACACCGGCGCGATCGAAGCCGAGATCGCCAAGATCCTCGCCGCCAATGCCGACAAGGTCGAGCAGTATAAGGGCGGCAAGGAAGCCTTGTTCGGCTTCTTCGTCGGGCAGACGATGAAGGCGATGCAGGGCAAGGCGAACCCGCAGGTTGTCAACGAACTGCTGAAGAAGGCGCTCGGTTGACCAGCGCCGAGTGATCCAGTTCACAGCAAATTCAGGCGCTTCGATGTCATAGGCATTGAAATCAATGCGGAAATGATGACGAAGGACAGGATGATGATGAAGCGGGTTCTGGTTTTGGTTGGCGGTGCGCTGGCGCTGAGCGGCGCGGCGAATGCGGCGAACGCGCCCGCAATGAACGACGGGTACGACTGGGCGATGCGCGTCAGCGACGAAGAGCGCACGCAAAGCGCGATCCTGGCCTATGAGGTCACCGACACCGACGACCAGCCGCTGAACTTTACCTGCGAAGAAGGTGGCAACCGCATCTTTGCCGGCATCTCGGGCAATTCGCCAGATCTCAAGGCGATCGAGCTGGTTTCGGGCGATCAGAAACTGCGGTTGAACGGCACGACCACCGACGCGGATGTGATGCCCTATTTCTCGTCCGAAGAAATTGCCGGCGGATCGGCCTTCATCCGCACCTTTGCGGCCAATGGCTGGCTGCGCATGACCGACGATCGCGGGACGATGGACATGGCGGGGAG
The DNA here is from genome assembly GCF_036675685.1 of Sphingopyxis sp. Taxonomy (GTDB): domain Bacteria; phylum Pseudomonadota; class Alphaproteobacteria; order Sphingomonadales; family Sphingomonadaceae; genus Sphingopyxis. The sequence continues at coordinate 140,640 of NZ_JAKFEM010000028.1, read as the reverse complement.
CGCGAGCGGCAAGCAGGTGATCAAGCGCTTTGTCGCCTTCTGCACCGGCTGACGCGCGCGGGCGGATGCTGCGCGCGCTGCTCACGCTGTGGCTGATGCTCGCCTGTCCTTCGATGCGCCGGCAGGAAAAGTGGTCGCGCTCGAGCTCCTGGCGATGAGCAATCCGGACGGAACGACACCCTTCAAGGTCAATGGGGCAACTTTCGCGGATGCGCGGCTGCCTGCGGAGAGCGTATTTTCCGCGGCCGGTCGGGCGCGACGGCGTCGAGCTCGGCGCGGGTGATATAGCGTTTTTCGGCGAGCACCTCCTGATCGAACTGCCAGACGGTCGTCCAGCTGCCGGGTCTTGTCGTGATGCGCGCGATATGGTCGCGGATGAGGGCCTGAACTATATCCTGTGCGTTGGCGGCTGTGGTGGCCAGAAGCAGCGCGATCGCGGCCGTCAGTCTTTTCATATCGTCTCTCCCCGCCGCGATGGTGGCGGGCGGGGCGGGGGCGGGTCAAGTGGTTAGCAAGCTAAACGTCGTCACTCCCGCTTTCGCGGGAATGACGACGAGGGGGATGGCGTGTCATACCTGCTGCGGCGGCACCTCATCCGGCCCGCGGCCGGGCTCGTCGATGTCGCCGCCGCCGGGGCTGCCGGGGATTTCGGAGGGCTGGCCCGCGGGGTCTTCGAGTGGGGTCGGCTGCACCGGCCGTTCGGGCGGCGCCTGCGGTTCGATCGTGTCGGGCTTCGGCTTGGGAAGCGGGTCGGTAGCATTCGTCATTGTGTCTCTCCTTGGATTAACCAACGAACGGGCGCGATGCACGTTCCGGTCCGCCAAATGCGCCTAGAGTATTGGGGCTTTCTGCCCTTGCCCTTGGCGGCGCGTCTGCTATAGCCCCGCGCGGCCCGCACGGGCGTGCGCGGCATCTCGCGCCTATCCGTGCACCCGGCCGAAGCTCTGAGCGGGCGTGGCGGAATTGGTAGACGCGCTGGTTTTAGGTACCAGTATCGCAAGATGTGGGGGTTCGAGTCCCTTCGCCCGCACCAGTTCGCACGCTCTGACGGGATGGGGCCGGGATAGGGGAACTCCGCCATCTGGCCGGGGTTCATCGATACGAGATTTTGAGCAAGGATAAGACCAAGGCAATGAAGACCGTCGAAACGCTGAACGAAGGCCTGAAGCGCGAATATCGCGTGACCATCACCGCCAAGGACATCGACGCGCGCGTCGACGACGAGGTGAAGAGCATTGCCCCGACGGTGCGTATGCCCGGTTTCCGCCCCGGCAAGGTGCCGCCGAACCTGATCCGCAAGATGCACGGCCCGGCGCTGTCGGCCGACGCGCTGAACAAGGCGATCGACGCCGGCGTTCGCGACCTGATGGCGAAGGAAAAGCTTCGCCCGGCGCTGCAGCCCGCGGTGACGCTCGCCGACGGCTATGAAACCGGCAAGGATGCCGAACTGACCGTCGCGCTCGAAGTCCTGCCCGACATTGCAACCCCGTCGATCGAAGGCCTCAAGCTCGAGCGCCTGACCGTTCCCGCCGACGACAAGGCCGTGATGGCCAAGATCGAGGAATTCGCCGCGCAGATGAAGCGCTTCGAAGAGGCACCGAAGACCAAGAAGGCGGCCGCTGGCGATCAGGTCATCATCGACTTCGCCGGCAGCGTCGACGGCGTCGCCTTTGACGGCGGCACCGGCGAGGACATGGCGGTCGAAATCGGTTCGGGCCAGCTGATCCCGGGCTTCGAAGACCAGCTGATCGGTGCCAAGGTCGGCGACGACAAGACCATCAAGGTGACCTTCCCCGACGATTACCCGGTCGAGGATCTGAAGGCGGCCAAGGCCGAATTCGCCGTCACGGTGAAGGAAGTGAAGGTCCCGGCGGCGTCGAAGATCGACGACGAATTCGCGAAATCGCTCGGCCTCGAAAGCCTCGACAAGCTGAAAGAGCTGATGAAGGATCAGGTCGAGCAGGAACATAACGGCCTGACGCGCACCTATATGAAGCGCAAGCTGCTCGACCAGCTCGCCGCGGCGCATGATTTCGACGTGCCGCCGACGATGGTCGAGGCCGAGTTCGCCCAGATCTGGCAGCAGCTCGAGCATGAAGTCAGCCACGAAGAAGATCCCGAAGCGGCGAAGGCCGAGCTCGAGAACGACCGTGACGATTATCACGCGATCGCGGTGCGCCGCGTCCGCCTCGGCCTGCTCCTGTCGGAAATCGGCCAGGCGCATGGCGTCCAGGTGTCGAACCAGGAAATGCAGCGGCTGATCGCGCAGGCGGCACAGCAGTACCGCCCCGAAGATCGCCAGCGCTTCGTCGAATATGTCCAGCAGGACGCGCTCGCCGCCGCGCAGCTCCGCGCCCCGCTGTATGAGGACAAGGTCGTCGACTTCCTGTTCGAAAAGGCCGAAATCAGCGACCGCGACGTGACGCGCGAAGAGATCGAAGCCGCGATCGAAGCCGACGACGACAGCGGCCATGTCCACGGTCCGGGCTGTGGCCATGATCATGATCACGACCACAAGCCGGCCAAGAAGGCGGCGGCGAAGAAGCCCGCGGCCAAGAAGGCCGACGTGAAGGAAGAAGCCGCCGAAGCTCCCGCCAAGAAGGCGCCGGCGAAGAAGGCTGAGGAAAAGCCGGCTGCGGCGAAGAAGGCTGCTCCGGCGAAGGCCGCCGAAGACAAGCCCGCAGCGAAGGCTCCGGCCAAGAAGGCCGCGGCGAAGAAATAAGCTTCGGCTGACGATCAACAAAAAGGCCGGGTGGAGGATGCTCCACCCGGCCTTTTTGTTTGGGGCGCTGCGAACTCAAACTTTCGTCATTCCCGCTTTCGCGGGAATGACGAAGCGAGGGAGGGTTCGGCGGTTCACCCTCTCAGATCACATCCATATTATAGCAATGCCAGCTGAAGATCGCCGCGGCGCCGCGATGGGGGCGCCAGGCCTCCGCCAGCTCGCGCGCCTGCTTCTCGCTGGGGCGCGCGCCGAGCTGTAGGATGCGGCCGACGGCTTCCTGCACCGCGAGGTCGCCTGCGGGCCAGATGTCGGGGCGGCCCTCGGCAAAGAGCAGGTAGATTTCGGCCGACCAGCGGCCGATGCCCTTGACCTTGGTGAGCAGCGCGATCGCTTCCTCGTCATCGGCGGGGAGGGCGTCGAATTTGAGTTCGCCGTCGAGGATGAGCTGCGCGAGGCTTTTGGCATAGCCCTGTTTCTGGCCCGACAGGCCGCACGCGCGCAGCGTGTCGAACTCGGCCGCCGCCATCACCTCGGCGGGGCAGCCTTCGCCGAATTGCGCCTCAAGCTTGTTCCAGATCGAGTTGGCGGCGGCGACGCTGACCTGCTGGCCGACGATGGTGCGGAGCAGGGTGGTATAGCCGGGGGCGCGGATGCGCGGTTCGGGATAACCCGCATGGCCGAGCGCGCGCGCAAAATTGGGATCGAGCGCCGCCAGCGCGTCGATTCCACCGTTCAGCTGCTGCTGGCTGAGGCCCATCTCATATTCTCCTTTTGTTCCCTTGGTAGCCAATAGCAACGCTTGATTTGCCGCGCAACGCGAGACATAGGGCCAGCGACACAGAAGATATGGGGACTAGCATGGCGAAGCTGATTGTCGTGACGCGCGACGGGATTGAACATGAGATCGAGGGCGACACCAGCCTGACCGTGATGGAAAATATCCGCGACGCCGGGTTCGACGAGCTGCTCGCGCTGTGCGGCGGTTGCTGTTCGTGCGCGACCTGCCATGTTCATGTCGAAGCCGGCGCGACCGACCAGCTGCCCGCGATGAGCGAGGACGAGAACGACCTGCTTGATTCGACGACCGACCGCGACGAAGGTTCGCGCCTGTCGTGCCAGATTCCTTTCAGCGACGCGCTCGACGGGCTGAAGGTGCGGATCGCGGCGGAGGATTGAGCCTCCCAAAGCCCAAATAACCGCATCCCCGAGCGAAGACGAGGGGCCAAGCCGAGCGCAGTCGAGGCATGTCGGGTTCTCGCTCCGCTCGAACGAGCCCCTCGTCTTCGCTCGGGGATGCGGATTTTGCGTTTAGCCTTTGCCAGCCGTCGCCACCGCATAAAGCGCGATCGCCGCGGCGTTCGAAATATTCAGGCTTTCCATGCGCGGCGAGATCGGCAGCTTGGCCAGCACGTCGCAATGTTCCATGACATTGTGACGCATCCCGTCGCCCTCGGACCCGAGTACCAGCGCGACGCGGCTGCCGTCGAGGGTCGAGCCGAGCGTCGTTTCGGTGTCGCCCATCAGGCCGATGCGCCAATATTGCGCCTCGGCGATTTCCTCCAATGCGCGCGACAGGTTGACGACGCGCACCCACGGCACGATTTCGAGCGCGCCCGATGCCGAGCGCGCGATGACGCCGCTTTCGGGCGGGCTGTGGCGGTCCTGCGTGATGATCGCGGCCGCATCGAACGCCGCGGCCGAGCGCAGCACCGCGCCGATATTATGCGGATCGGTGACCTGGTCGAGGACGACCAGCGGCCGCTTGCTGTCGGTGTCGACCTCCTGCTGCAACAGGTCGCCAAGATAGACGCCTTCGAGCGGATCGACCTCGATCACCAGACCCTGGTGCGGCGCATCGCGGGCGACGAGTCGCGCGAGGTCGGTGACCTCGGCGTAGGAGATCGGAATGACAGGCGGCAGGTCGAGCTGACCCAGCGCTTCGCGCGTGCCCCAGATACGCTTGACGGTGCGTTCGGGGTTGGCGAGCGCGGCGAGCACGGCGTGGCGGCCCCAGAAACGGATGGCCTGGCCGCGCTGGCCTGGGCCCTGCGGACGGCGGTGACGGGAAATTTGTCTCATAGCGCGCGCCTTTCCCACGACTGCCATTGACAGGCAAGCCTCGTTTCGCCATTGGACCGCTTCCCAAAGCGGACCCCATGGACAGGTGGCCGAGTGGTTAAAGGCAGCAGACTGTAAATCTGCCCGGGTTTCCCGTACGCTGGTTCGAATCCAGCCCTGTCCACCACCCTCCGGTCCGAGGGCATCCCTCAAAAGCTCTAGAAATGGCGGAAAACCTAGCGTATTATCGCTTGGTTCGATCCCCTGCATCCCATGCTGTTTCACTGCAGCTCAGCAAAAACTGTGGGGGGAATGTGGGGGTAAATTTTTTGACCCTCAAGAATCGGCCTCCCAAGTGTGGGGGTAAAAATATGGGTTAACGCTATGAAAAAGCTCACAGCTTTGGCGATCAAGGCAGCTTTGGCGAATCCTGGCACCTATCAGGACGGCGACGGGCTGTTTCTGAAGGTCGACAAGCGGGGCGGGGCTTATTGGCTTCTGCGTCTGCAGCGCGATGGTAAGCGCCAAGACATTGGCTTGGGCAGCGCCAAATTGCTTCCGCTCGTGGAGGCTCGCCAGAAAGCCAGCGAACTGCGCAAGGCAGTCAAGATCGACCGGCGTGATGTGCTGGCGGAGAGGAAGAGTGAAGCTGCCGCGAAGGTCACATTTCGCGAAGCGGCGCGCCAATATCATAGAGAAAATGCCGCAGGTTGGAAAAGCGCCATCTATGCGCGCCAATGGCTCGCCAGCCTCGAAAGCCACGCCTTTCCAAAATTGGGCAATGTCCCGACTGGTGGGATTACAGCGCCCGATATCATCGACGTTCTGTTACCGATCTGGCAGGAAATTCCCGAAACGGCGCGTCAGGTGCGCAACCGGATCTGCGTTGTCCTGGACTATGCTCACGCGAAAGGCTGGCGCTCGAGCGAAGCTCCGTCGGGAAATGGCAGCTTGAAAGCGGGACGCGGATTGCCTCGCCAAGTGAAGTCGCGGGAGAATCGCAAGGCCATGCCCTATAGCGCGCTGCCCGCCTTCCTCGCAGCTTTGCGGCGAAAGCCGGCATTTGGCAGGCTGGCGCTCGAACTGCTCATCCTGACCGGCGTGCGCAGCCAGGAGGTCCGGCTCGCGACGTGGGACGAGTTTGATTTTGAGGGGCGGCTGTGGACGATACCCAGTGACCATATGAAGCGGGGCAAGGCTCATGTTGTTCCGCTGTCCGGTGCGGCGTTGGCTGTGCTGACGAAAGCAAGCGCCTTCCGGCTTTCTGGGGTCGACGTGGTTTTCCCAGGAGCGATCGGCAAGCCGATGTCCGATATGACGCTGCTAAAGGTGCTGCGCGACATGAAGGAGCCGTTCCATGTCCACGGTTTTCGTTCAACGTTCACCGATTGGGCAGCCAACGAAGATTTTGCCGATGCCGTGGTGGAGGCGGCGCTGGCTCACAAGACACCTGACGCAGTGCAGGCCGCCTATCGGCGTACAACCTATCTTGGCACACAGGATCAGCCCGGCGCGCGTGTCAAATTGATGGAGGCGTGGGGGAGCTATTGTGCTGGCGGCGTTCCCGAAACGGAATAATATCGTCCCGGCGGGGAACAATGAGCGCGGCCTCAAATGAGCGCGCACTGGCGGCGGCAAGCCCCGTACTGATCGCTCACCTCACTCAAATTGCGATAATTGATCGTTCCGGGCAATAGCGCGGGGGTCGCCCCCCTGTTCTGCAGGACCATCCCGGGCGACGGGCGAGTTGACCTAGACCGGCGCGGCGCCCCGTGAAAGTGCGGCGGTGCGATTATTTCCCCGCCGGCTGCGCCGGCTACTCGCGATCGCTGCGCTCCAAATAATCGCACCGCCGCACTCCTCCGCTTTGCTGCGGCCCTTCGGGTTCGCGAAGTGCCTCATGCGCCGGTCTCTGGTCCGCCCATGCCGCAGGGATGGTCCCGCGGCACATTCAAGGAGACGACCAATGGCAGCTATCGGCTTTGTGAACGGCACCATCGAAAAAGGCTTCGTGGGCCAGCTCAAGACCCTCTCGATCCGCGCCGCGATCGAGATCCGCACCAACCCCTCGAAGAACGGCGACGTCCAGCCCGATTACCGGGTCTATTCCGAAGGCGTCGAGATCGGCGCCGGCTGGGTCTGTATCGGCGAGGCATCGGGCAAGCCCTTCGTGTCGCTGACGCTCGCTGCCCCCGAGTTCGGGCCGCGCCGCATCTACGCCAACCTCGGCCGCGCCGCCGGGCAGGACAGCGAAGACGCTTACGCCCTCATCTGGAATCCCGCCGATTGAGGTGGGCATCCAGGCCTCGCGCCGCTCTGGCGGCGCGGGGCTCTTCGGCCGCTCCGATCAGGCGTCCTCGCGTTCGAGGTCCTCGATGGTGAAGGTCATCGGGTTGCGGAGCCATGCATCGACTTCGGATGCGCGCCATCCGCAGCAGCGTTCGGCGAGCTTATGCTGCGGCGGGAAGGTTCCGGCGGCGATTTTGCGGTACAGCGTCGCACGGCTGAGGCCGGTGCACGCCAGTACCCGAGGTAGGCGAAGAAATGGATCGATCGTGTTGAATGTCATGTCATGTCCTTTTGAATGTCTGGTTCCTCCTTGGCGCTAGCGAGACCGATGATGTGAAAGAAATGGCAGCCGTCAATATCGTGAGACCGGCAGCCTTGCTGAATACCCGAAGCTTGATGTCGTGGGATTCATCAGATTGCGTTGGGATGCTTCACAACCGTAGTTGACTTTCTGAACGACTCGGCTCCGCTGCCTCAAAAAATATTTGGATTCACTGAAAAATATTGAGATCGATCTTGCGAGTGAGACCGTCTGCGACGGTCGCGCCCGGACTGCCGCGCCACTTCTGGCGCGATCGTTGTTCGATTCGCGGGTCGAGATCGCGCCTCGGGTGCGCCGGTGGTCGCCGCTTCGCGGCGGCGTGACAGGCTCCCGGCACGGGAGGGGCACAGGGGGGCGTCACTCGCCTCTAGCCCCGCCCGGCCGGGCCGCAACCCGCGTTACGCGGGTTCTCCATTTCATTGCGATCCTGCGGATGCAGCCCGCCCGATGATGCGGGTCTGCCGGCTCCTTCCTGCCGCCCCCCTGCGCCCCTTCCGGGCCGGGCCGCGGTTGGAAGGAGAAGGGATATGAAACAGCGGAAAGTCGAACGGCATAGCCTTTATGCCGAGGTCACGAGCCGGATCATCGCCGAGCTGGAGGAAGGGCGGCTGCCATGGGTGCAGCCATGGGATAGTGCCGCATGCGGCTGCACCATGCCGCAGAACGCCGGTACGGCCCGGCGCTATTCGGGGATCAATGTGCTGATCCTTTGGGCCGAGGTCGTTGCCAAGGGTTACGCCTCGCAGCGTTGGCTCACCTACCGGCAAGCCGAAGCGGCGGGCGGTAATGTCCGGCGCGGGGAGAAGGGCACGGTTATCTGTTATGCCGACCGCTTTACGCCGAAGGCGGAGCAGGAACAGGCGCGCAGCGAAGATCGCTCGGCGCGGCAGGTTGCGTTCCTGAAACGCTTTATCGTGTTCAATGTCGATCAGTGCGAGGGACTGCCCGACGATTATATCGCGCCGATGGTGAGCCCCGATCCGGTGCTCACCATCGCCGAGGCCGACGCGTTGATCGCGGCGAGCGGTGCGCGGGTCCAGATTAGCGGCGGCGAGGCTTTCTACAGCCCCAGTCATGACTTTGTGCAGGTGCCTCCACAGGCAGCCTTTCATGAGCCGATCAACTGGTATCGCACCGCGCTGCACGAGCTGGGGCATTGGACCGGCCATGGCAGCCGGTTGGACCGCGACCAGAAGGGCCAGTTCGGCTCGGAATCCTACGCCAAGGAAGAGCTAGTCGCCGAGATGGCGGCTGCCTTTACCTGCGCATCGCTTGGTATCGCTCCGACCGTTCGGCATTCGGATTATATCGCGTCGTGGCTCTCGGTGCTGCGCGGTGATGAGAAAGCAATCTTCCGCGCCGCCAGTCAGGCCAGCAAGGCGAGCGATTATCTGCTCGCGTTCGCAGGAGAGGATCAATGAGGCGCCGCGATCTTTCGACCGTGACCATTGCGGATGCCGAGCGTCGGATGGTGATCGCGCTCGGCAAGATGACCAAGCTGCAGGCCGACATCTTTCTGTCGATCCGCTTCGATCAAACGCCCTACGAGGAACTCGCGGCGCGGCACGGCATCACCGTCGATCAGGTCACCGCCGACTTTGCCCGCGCGCTTCGCATATGGTCGCGTTGCCTTCACGCACGCTTTCCATTGCTGGTCTGGCCGTGGCTATAATTTGGGTTCGACCGGATGGCGCTTGCCATCCGGTCGAACGCCTTTCTAAGGTTGAACCCGACATGCGCAGCGACATCGATCATCTTCCCCCGCACAAACAGCGCGAGCTAGAGCGCGTCGTGCAGATCATCTTCGAGGAGTTCGAGGATGCGCTGGCGCTCGCCACCCAGGGCTGGAAGAAGAAGGGGCGGATATCGAAGATCATTCTCTACGGCAGCTACGCGCGCGGCGGCTGGGTCGACGAACCCCACACCGCCAAGGGCTATCAGTCAGACTATGACCTGCTCATCATTGTCAGCGACAAGCGGCTTACCGATCGCGTCGAATATTGGGCGAAGCTCGACGACCGACTGATCCGTGAGTTTGGCGTGACCAAGACGCTTCGCACGCCGGTCAATTTCATCGTTCACAGTTTGCAGGAAGTGAACAACGGGCTGCTCGGCGGGCGCTATTTCTTCATGGACGTCGCGCGCGATGGCATCGCGCTCTATCAGGACCATGACAGCGAGCTGGCCGAGCCGAAGCCGATGATGCCGCATGCCGCGCTCGATATGGCGCGGGAGTATTTTGAGGAATGGCTGCCAGCTGCGCGCGGTCGCGAAAAGTTGGCGCGATATGCAATTGTCGAGGAGTTACCGAAGCACGCGGCTTTCGAATATCACCAAGCCGTAGAGAGCCTTTATAATTGCGTCCTCTTGGTCTGTCGGTTTTACTCGCCCCACGTTCACAATCTCGGCTTTCTGAGGACGCAGGCAGAGCAGATCGATCCGCGCCTGATTGACGCTTGGCCGCGCGAAGATCGCCCCGATCGCGCCCGTTTCGAAAAGCTCAAAGACGCATATGTAAAGGCGCGCTACTCGAAGCATTATAAGATCACCGAGGAAGAACTCGCGTGGCTTGGCGATCGCGTTGAGCAACTTGCCGCCATCGTCGAAACCATCTGCAATGAGCGCATTGCCGAACTCGAAAACACCGCGCGCGACGCGGGATAGGGAAAGGACACCATGGAAGATACCGAAATGCTGGTCACGCTGACCGCCGATATTGTTGCTGCCCATGTCAGCAACAACAGCGTCGCCATATCGGATATCCCGCTGGTCATCCGATCGGTGCACGAGGCGCTCGCCGGTCTTTCCGCGAACGCCGAGCCGGAACCCGAACCGCAGCAGCCCGCCGTGTCGGTGCGCGCGTCGGTGAAGCCCGACTACATCGTCTGCCTCGAAGACGGCAAAAAGCTCACGATGATGCGCCGCTATCTGATGACCAATTTCGGCATGACGCCCGACGAGTATCGCGCGAAATGGAATCTGCCGAAAGAATATCCGATGACCGCGCCGAACTACACCGAGAAGCGCCGCGAACTTGCCAAGCAGATCGGTCTCGGCACCAAGGGCCGCGGCGGCGGTCGCAAGCCCGCCGCGCGCGGCCGCGCCAAGGCTAAATAGTTTTGACGGGGAATCTCTCCGACATCAATGATGGGGACTGCGCGTGACGCTTAAGATGATGGCGGCGGCGACACTTCTGCTGCTCGCGTCGGGTTGTTCGGCTGGACCCGAGCCAGCCGAAGCTCCTGGAGCTGAATCGGGTGCGGTCGACTTTAAGCCGGTTGATCAGCCGTCCGCCCAGAGCGGCGTCGATGCCACTTCGGAGGACGAAGCAACGCTCGATTGACAGTCTGATGCTATCGGCAATTTTCCGGGTCGAAGGCGCGCCGCCCCCGGCGGCGCCATAACATCAACTGTTCCTCGCGTCGTTCGCCGCGTAGCGTAGCGGCTGCCTCGACGAGCAGCCCGAGAATGGCCGCGCGATCATCACCCGTCAGCTCTATCAGATCCGCCTTGGCGACAAGTCCGCCGAGCTCGATCAGCTGGCGCGTCCGCTCGCGACGCTTCACCTGCCACGCCCGCGTGTCATGCCGCGCCCGCTTCGCCTGAAGACGGTTCCGCGCCTGCACGGATCGCCGATGCGCTGCTCGCGTTGCGGCCAGCGCCTTTGCGAGCACGGGCGCCGTCATTGCGAAAGAAGGCTGCGCCGCTTTTGCGCCACGCCTCCTTCCGCGCCCCGTCCGATCCAGCGGCTTCGATCAGCGCGCCCGCCAGCTCCTCGATCGACAGCGCGTCGGCGCCTGTTGCGATCACCAGCTCGCCGAGCTGGCCTTGTTTTTTCGTCTTGAGCGCCTTGGTCTTGTCGGTCAGCGCCTGGAGTTCGGCATCGAAATCACGGGGTTTGCGCATTGTCTGTCCTTCCGTTGGTGAGGGTCGGACGAACCAGCTATGCCGAGCCTCATCGCCGTTCAAGCAGCTGAAATCCCTTGAGATGTTGCGATCCCGAGCGCGATGAAATCGTGTGAGGGCGCGCTTATACGTCGTGCCGACGTGCTCGTTTTGCTGTAAATGGTACGGCGCTATGGCGCTGTATCATTTCTCGGCAAAAGTCATTTCGCGCGCTGCCGGCAGCAGCGCGGTCGCGGCTGCGGCCTATCGTTCGGCCGATCGGCTGCACGACGAGCGCCTCGGCCGCAGCCACGACTTCTCGAACAAGGCGGGTGTCGTTCACAGCGAAGTGCTGCTGCCCGAAGGCGCGCCCGAGGAATGGCAAGACCGCGAGAAGCTCTGGAATGATGTCGAGGCGGCGGAGGTCCGCAAGGATGCCCAGCTCGCCCGCGAAATCGAGTTCGCGATCCCGCGCGAGATGACCGAAGGGCAGGGGATCGCGCTCGCGCGCGACTTCGTCAAACGTGAGTTCGTCGCGCGCGGTATGGTCGCTGACCTCAATGTCCATTGGGACATTGGCGCCGACGGGCTTGCGAAGCCGCACGCGCATGTCATGCTGACGATGCGCGAGATCCGCATCGGCGAGGATGGATCGGCCGAGTTCGGCGCCAAGGTGCGCGACTGGAACCGCACCGAGCTGCTGACCCATTGGCGCGAGGCGTGGGCCGATCATGTCAATGAACGCCTGGCATCGCTCGACATCGACGCACGCGTCGATCATCGCACCCTGGAAGCGCAGGGCGTTGACCTCGAACCGCAGAACAAGATCGGCCCCGCGGCCTCGCGCATGGCGGCCGAAGGGCTCGATGCCGACCGGCACGGCGAGCATATCGAGATCGCGCGAACGAACGGCGAGAAGATCATCGCCAATCCATCGATCGCGCTCGACGCGATCACGCACCGGCAGGCGACCTTTACGAACCGCGACCTTGCCATGTTCGTTCACCGGAACAGCGACGGCAAGGAGCAGTTCGATGCGGTGATGGCGGCCGTGAAGACATTGCCCGATTTGGTCGAGCTGGGCAAAGACGGTCGCGGGGAAGACCGGTTCACGTCGCGCGCGATGATCGAGACCGAGCAGCGGCTCGAACGCACGACCGCGACGCTCGACGCGCGCCGCAACCATGGTGTCGCCGACCGGTATCGCGAGCTTGCTTTAGCGCGCGCTAGCGGCCGCGGCCTCGATCTGTCGACCGAGCAGCGTGGCGCGCTTGAACATGTCACGTCGGCGCGCGGTGTCAGCAACGTCATTGGCTATGCCGGAACCGGCAAGAGCGCGATGCTCGGCGTTGCGCGTGAGGCGTGGGAGGCGGCAGGCTATCAGGTGCAGGGCGCCGCGCTGTCGGGCATCGCCGCCGAGGGCTTGGAACATGGCTCGGGCATCACCTCGCGGACGCTCGCCAGCCTCGAACATCAATGGGCCAATGACCGTGAGCGGCTCACCAACAAACATGTGCTCGTCATCGACGAGGCCGGTATGATCGGGACACGTCAGCTTGAGCGTGTCGTGACCGAAGCGGAGAAGCAGGGCGCCAAGGTGGTGCTGGTCGGCGATCCCGAACAGTTGCAGGCGATCGAGGCGGGCGCGGCGTTCCGCGCCGCCGCCGAGCGCCACGGCGCAGTCGAGATCACATCCATCCGTCGGCAGCATGAAGAATGGCAGCGCGATGCCACGCGCGAACTCGCCACCGGGCGAACCGGCGAGGCGATCGGGCGTTATGCCGAGGCCGGGCAGGTTCATGCCGCCGACACGCGCGAAGCTACGCGCGCCGAGCTCGTCGATGCCTGGGATCGCGATCGTCAGCAGCACCCAAATGCGAGCCGGATCATCCTCACGCACACCAATGATGAAGTCGGCCTGCTCAACGCGGTGGCGCGCGAACGGATGCGCGCGAGCGGCGCGCTCGGCCCTGACACACGGATCGGGGCCGAACGCGGCGCACGCGACTTTGCATCAGGCGACCGCATCATGTTCCTCAAGAACGAGCGCGGCATGGGCGTAAAGAATGGTTCGCTCGGCACGGTCCAGAGCGCGAACCAGTTCCGCATGGCGGTGATGCTCGACGACGGGCGCGCTGTCGCGTTCGACCTGAAGGACTATGCCCATGTCGATCACGGCTATGCCGCGACCATTCACAAAGCCCAAGGCATGACCGTCGACCGGGTGCAGGTGCTCGCGACACCGGGGGTAGACAGCCACTCGACCTACGTCGCGCTATCCAGGCACCGCGAGCGGGTCGATTTATACTATGGACGCGACGATTTTGCGAGCCAGAACAAGCTTGTCCGCGCTGCGTCGCGCGAACGCGGCAAGGATATGGCGAGCGATTATCGGGTAGCGCCCACGGCGCCAACCGCAACGCCCAAGCGCAGCATTTTCGATGGCCTGAAGCTGACGCGCCCGATTGCTCTTGACGGTCGCGTCAATGCGCCGCCGCCCGAACTGCGCCGACCGACCTTCAGCAACATCCGCATCGATGCTCGAGCACTCGATCCAACTCCTACGCGTCCGCCGATCGACAAGGCGATCGAGCGCTTCGCGCGCGCGGCGGGCAAGTTGATCGAGGTCGCGCGCGCGAACCGCGAGCCGCTCATGCACGAGCAGAAGGCTTATCAGGATGCCGCGCGCGAACTGAATGGACTGCGGCCCGGCGCCGCGGCGGATCTGCGTGCCGCTCTCCTGGCAGACGAGCGCCTGGTGATCGAAGCCTCGAAAGGACGAACCGCCGATGCGATCAAGGCGATGGAGCGTCAGCGCGGCGCCCGTATCGAGATCGCGCAGCGCGCCGATGCGTTCGTCGAGCATTGGTCGAGGGAGGCGGACCGCTATCGCAAGCTGCGGCAAGGCGCTGACATCGGGGCATCGAACAAGGTCCGCGCCAGTCTTGCCGAAATGGCGAAGAGCCTGCAACGCGACCCGCAGCTCGAGTCGCTGCTTCGAGTTCGACGCGCCGAGCTGGGCCTGAAACCTTCTGCGACAGGATCGCTGTCGCATGACCTCCAGCAATGGCTCGGCCGCTCGCGCGACAGAGGATTGTCGCTCTAGACCCGAACCCATGGCTGAAAATATACTTCCGCAATCCGCCGATCCCGCAGAAGCGTTCAACGCGCTGCGCGGTCAAATCGCCCTCCTGCAGACCGCACTTGAAGGACTGACCGCCGCGCGAGAGAAGATGCCGGACTATACCGACGAGCTTCGCCGCATCGTCGAATATCTTGGCGGTCTCGATCGCCGTCTGACCGAGATCGAAGGAAAGCCCGCACTTGCAACAACGCCGACGGATTTTGCCGCCGAGATGGTTCGGTGTAGCGTGCAAGCGCGGGATGAGGACCGTCGGCTCGTGCAGCAGGCCCACCAGAATGTCGTGACGATTTACGCTCAGCTCCGCGAACTGGTCCGGCAGGCCGATGGCGCAGAGGCACAGCAGATGCGCTACTATTATTTTGCGGGCGGCGGCGCGGCGGTAGGAGCTTCGCTTGTCGTGCTCATCATGCGGGCGTTCGGTTGAGGCAGGTTTGCGCCTGATCTCGGTCGTAGCCGTTTGAGACGTGCCCGCCCGAAAGCCGCCGTTCGGTGCCACGGACGTAAGTTGTTAGCCGCGGTCACGCACCAAGTTCATCCCGAATGCGCGTTGCGCTGACCCGCCTGCTTCCCGAAAGCCAGTCGTCCGCTGCGTCGAAAAGGAATCGTACTCGCGCAGACAAGCTGGCTTGCAGTTTAATGACGGACAGTATACGATATATTGTAGGAGTTAACGAATCGAAACAAAAATGGGAGGGTAGGGCTATGCGGATTAAATCGGCGATCCTGTGTTCGGCGGCGTTTGGGGCAATGACGATTGGGTGCCTGCCGACGGATGTGGCGGCGCAGGAATCGGATGCCGTTGCGGACGAGATCGAAACGCCCGATGATGCGACGATCATCGTCGTTGGCATCCGGGGCAGTGTCGAGGCAGCCAACGACACCAAACGCAAGTCGAAACAGATCGTCGACTCGGTGGTCGCCGAAGACGTCGGCAAGCTCCCCGACAATAATGTGCCCGACGCGCTATCGCGCGTGACCGGTGTGCAGATCGACCGCGCGCGTGGGCAAGGGCAGGACGTCACGATCCGCGGCCTTTCCGAAATCCAGACTACGATCAACGGCAATCAGACCAATCTTGGCGATGGTCGCTCGCTCAATCTCGCCGACATTCCGGCCGAACTGCTGAAGCAGGTCGACGTCTACAAGACGCGCACGGCGGACCAGGTCGAGGGCGGGATCGCGGGCACCGTCAACGTCGAACTGCGCCGCCCGATGGACCTCAATCGTGGCTGGACGATCGCGGGCAGTGCGCGCGGCGTGTATGACGACATCGCCAAGAAGACGAGCCCCTATGGCAGCCTGCTCGTCGCCAACCGGATGAACGCAGGCGATGGAGAGATCGGCTTTCTGATCAATGCGTCGTGGGCCAAAAATTTCTACGACGAAAATTTTATCGAGAGTGAATCGCCCTTCGACACGACGATCGACGGTTCGACGGTGGTGATCCCCTATCGCGCCCAATATGGCCTTGAGGAAGGTCATGTGACGCGTCCATCGATCAACGCGGTGCTCCAGTGGAAGCCGAGCGACAATCTCGATTTCGTGCTGGAAGGCGGCTATCTCGGATCGCGCGAAAAGCGCTCGGTCGAACGGCTGTATGTGCAGGACATGCCCTTCATGCCGGCGGGCAGCTACAGCGACGTCGTGCTCATGCCCGACGGCACGACAGTAAAGTCGCTCACCGTCTCCAACCCGAACGGGATTGCCGGGGGGATCGACTCGCTCTACAATTCGTTCCACTCGAACCTTTACACGACCAATTTCGAGACGCACTGGCGCGGCGATCGCGCCCAGATCAATGCCAGCGTCCAGTATAACTGGAGCAACGAAGGCAATTATTTCGTCGAACAGATTTTGCGTCCCGGCGCGCTGACCTCGGCGAGCGTCGACTTCATGTCGGACCAGTACAAGGGCGGGGTGCCGGCGATCACCTTCAACGGCGTCGATCTTGACGATGTCAGCTCATATGTCGTCGACCGTTTCCAGGACAATCGGGGCGGGTCGAAGAATAAGGAATTCGCAGCGCAAGCAGACCTGACGCTGCGACTCAGCGACGCGCATTTCCTGCGCAACCTCCAAGTGGGCTTTCGTTACAACCGCCGCCTGACGAGTCGCTATTATGGCTATCGCGACGGTTTCCCTCGCATCGGCGGGGCGCGAACGCCGCTCACCGATTTTCCCGGCGGCGGTGACGCCAGCCTGACCGGACCGACCATCGGTGGTATCGACAGCCTGACCTGGTACCGTATTCCCGGGGCCAGTGCCCTCCGGAACATCGACGCCATACGCGGCTATATTCAGCAATATGATCCTGGCAACGCCGAACGTTTCTCAAGCGAATTCCCGCCGAGCGATCGCGGTCAGACCTTCCGGTCGACCGAGAATAATTTCGCCTTCTATGGCCAGCTCAACTATGGCTTCGATGCGCTGGGCTTCCCGATCGACGGGTCGGCGGGCGTGCGTTACGTCAATACATGGGGCAGTTCGAACAGCTTCAACTTCCGTCCCGGCGACGCATCGAACGGTTTCCAGGACATCGTCGAGGAATCGCCGGGCCGCGGCAATTATACCGACATCCTGCCGAGCTTTACCGCGCTGCTCCATTTTACGCCGAAGCTGCAACTGCGCTTGTCGTACACGACGAATGTCCAGCGCCCGAGCTTCTATGACACGCGTCCCTTCTATTTCGCCGAAACGCGGGCCGATCCGAAAATCATCTTTGCGGGCAATCCGGCGTTGGAGGCGCAGCGCGAACGCGCGTTCGACATCAGCGCCGAATATTATTTCGGCCGCGGCGGGCTGGTTTCGCTGGCAGGCTATTACAAGAAGGCGACGAACTTCTTCTATTATAGCCGCGAGGGTGACCAGCCGCTCGACATGTACGGATTTCCAGGCGAGACAGGCTTTGTCGAGCAATTGCGCAACGCGGGTGATGGCACCTTCGCGGGCATCGAAGGGTCGGTTCAGAGCTTTTTCGATTTCCTTCCCGGTTTTGCGAAGAATTTCGGGATCAGCCTCAACGCCAGCCATGTCCTGAAGGCGCGGGTCGAATATCCCTATCCCGAGGAATTCCCTGGTGCGTTCGATTCGCCCAACACGTCGAAATGGACGGCGAATGCGGCGCTCTTTTATGACACGCCAAAGTTCAGCGCCCGCGTCGCGCTCAATTACCGCTCATCCTATCGCCTGTTCGTCTGGACGCAGAATCCCGACTACTCCTGGTATAATGACGATACCTACCGCCTCGACGCGGCGATCAACTACACGCCGGTGAAGTGGATGACGCTCTCGCTCGAGGGCGGCAATATCCTCGGACACGACGTCTATCGCTATTTCGGGAAGGAAAACCTGCTGCCGCTTGGCGTTCGCACGCTTGGGCGTACCGTGCAGGGCAGCGTTCGTTTCCGCTTCTGATCGCGGCGCGTCTTCGATTGGTTGTAGTGGCCGCGACATGTCCATGTCGCGGCCATTTGCCGTTTTGAAGAGGTTGGGCGCCGTTCGATCCGGTCGAGATCGCCGCCGTTACGGCCGCCAGATATAGACCGGCTTTGCCGTGATTTCGGCGACGGACGCCGCCAGCCTGGCGCCGCGCGCGGGATCGTCCGCCGCCGCCTGATCGACGAAGCCATAATAGACACCCTTTGTGAACGACGCGCCGCGCTGTTCGACGTCGCCGACATTCTGGGCGGTGCCCGACAGGACGATATCCCGTTCAAACTCGCCAAGGCCGACGAATGCGGTGTCGACGCGCGCGCGCTCCTTGACGATCGTGTTGCCGCGGATCACCGACAGGCCACTGACGCGGGCATTGCCGAGGAGCTGGCCGCCATCGACGACGGCATGATCCTCTACGCGGGCATGGTCGCGTACGGACCCCGACAGAACGCGCGCCCAGGGGCCGACATAGGCGGTTGGGTCCACCGTCGCACCCGCCGCAACCCAGCCGCCGCCGTTCGGATGGCGATGACCGCCCGATGCCGGCGCCGAAGCGCCCGGCTGGAATCCCTCGGGCAGTGCGCCTTCGAATGCGGCCATCCAGGGATAGCGGTAGATCGAATAATAGGGCTGCTCGGCGCCGATATGGTGAAAGCTGTCGGGGGCGCCCATAACGATCAGGTAGAGGCCCTGGTCGCCGTGCAGCAGCGGCAGCGTCGCCTGTCCGTCGGCACCGCGCTCAAGCGGCGAATAACGTGCGCGGCCGGATCCGCCGACCGCCACGATCCCCCAGCGCCAGCCGGAGGAGGGAGGGGGGATCGCCGCCGGTTCATTGGCCAGTCCCGGCAGCGCCGCCGTCGCCGATGCGTCTTGGGTGACGCCGCGGAACGTGACGGTCACGCTGCTCGCGTCGGCGTCGGGGTGCAGGCGGACGATATTATAACCCCAGCGCTGCGGCGCCCACGCCGCGGGTACCGCAAAGCGGCGCCGGTCGAGGTCAATCGGATCGAGAATCGTCGTGCGTCGCAGCCGGTCGCCGGCTTGGGCCTCATAGCCGCCATATTCGCGGCGATAGACCGCGCCCTGATCGGTGCCGTCGGGATTGACATAGTCCCAGCTGGCGTTGCGCATCGCCCAGTCGCCGAAGGCGTCGTTGAGCTGCGCGAGCGTCCAGCCGCGGCTGCGCATCAGCACCGCGATAGGATCGGCGCTCGTCCCTTCGGCATCCATGTCCTTCGGCGCGTCCGACCACAGCGCATTGACCGCCGGATAGCCGAAGCGGTTCTTGATATATTCGAGGAACTGCCAGTTGCAGTAGCGGACCCGCGACGAGCCGTAATAGAGGTGCGGATAATTGACCGACAGAACCGAACAATGGGTGTTGCTTCTAAACTCGGGCAGTTGAAGCGCCATCCAGTTCGCGTGGCTTTCCCAAAGCCATTGCGAATAGGGCGAGGCGCGATAGGCGCCGGTTTTTGCCTGCAACGCGTGGGCGAATTCGTGCGCGAGACCGAAGCGATCGCGCACGCCGCCGGGGCCGATCCACATCCCCATCTGACCAAGCTCGTCGGCCCCGCCCGACAGCCCATAATCTGCCGCCACATAAATATTGGCCTTCCGCTTTTCGGTATCGCGGCAATCGGGTTCGGGAAAGCCGATCCGATCGATGAATTCGCCCCAGACGAACTCCAGATGCTCGCCGGCGGTGCGGGCATCGGCCATCGGCACGAGATCGCCCTGCCAGCGGAATGCAAAATGCGTCGTTTCATAACGCACGGGCAGCGCGCCGTTGACCTTGTCGTTCGGGTCGGTCACCGCCACGGACCAAGCGCCGGCGATGCACATAGTCTCGCCGGCGCGAGCGGATGGTGCTGCCGGGTTCGAGGCGGGCGGGGTCACGGGGCCGACACCCGGACCCCCGCTGCACCCGGCGAGCGCGAAGAGCCACAGCGCTTGGATTGCGCGAATGTCGGCCATCAATGGTTCCCTTCCGCCGCGAAGGCGATCAGCGCGGGGTCAATGTGACGGTGACGGGCTTCGTACCGAGCGGGACGGTGAAGCCGCCGCGTTCCGTATTCGCACCGATCACGGTCATTTGCCGCGCTGTCGGGGTCGTGGCCTCGACGAACAGGCGCGCGTGCGGCGTGTGCGCGTCGGCGGGGTCGAGCGTCAATTCGATCCGCCCGGTCGCCGGGGCGTAGGTCGCACTGGCGATTTTGCCTGCTTCCATCGTGATCCACTGGCCGGCGGGTGCGATGAACAGGCGCGCGCGTGCGCCGTCCCTTGGCGTGATCGATATCTTGCCCTTCGCCGCACCGACGTCGCCGCCGAAGCCCAGCCAGCCGAGCGTCGGGTCGTCGACGACATAGGTCGCCGCCGCGATCGCATGGCCGTAAAAACCCATCCCGTAATCGCCGCTATAGGGATCCCATTTCATCATGTCGGGCCAGGCATGGAAGGCGGCCGAGGAAAAACCGTCCTGATCGATGTTGGTGATGCCCCCCATCATGCCGCCATAGGCGACGCGCAGCAGGTGAAGGTCGGCGGGGTTGCGCCGGAAGGCATCGAACAGCGGCACCGCGTTGAGCGTCGATCCATAATGGTGGATCTGCCGTTCGATCCGCGAATATTTCCCGCCATAAAGGAAATCCCAATAGCGGCGGGCGTTGCCGTTATAGGCCCAGCTCGGGATGGTCGGGTCATAGCCCAAGATGACCTCGCGCGTGACGTCGGCCTGCGGTTCGTAGCCGAAATAGCGCATCCAGGCATAAACCTCGGGCTGCCCGGTCGAATCCCAGGGCATTTCCGACCCGAAGGGATATTGGAGCGTGCGCCAATGGTCGGCGCGGCCTTTCATCAGCCGCTCCATCTCGGTCGCCTCGGCGGTCAGCCCCTCGCGCTTCAGATCCTTCAATATGTCGACGAAGACGTCGCCCTCCATCAGCCCGAATTCCGCATAATAGGGGGCATCGCGCATCATCGCGACGGTCGTCTGATAGGCTTTGCCCAGATACCAGCGCCAATCGTGACGCTTGACGAGGCTCGGGTGATTGCGCGCGGTGCGATAGAGGACCCAATGCCCGATCGCGACATGGGGGTAATTATAAGCGCGGCCCAGATCCCCGGCGGCCTTTTCGTTCCAGGCCGTCCAGGATTTCCAGTCGTCGGCGTCGAACCCGCCATAGGCGCCCGGAAATTTTGCCGGATCGTAGTAGAAGAGGCTCTTCTTCACCGCGCCTTCGTGCGGGCCTTCGGCGACTTGCAGGCGGCCGACGACGGTTTCGTTCACCAATCGCTCGATCTTGGCAACTTCGGCGGGATCGGGATTGTCGAGCTGCTTCATCGTCGCCGCAACCCAGCTGCCGCCGCCGCCCTCGTCGCTCATCCCCGCGATCCATGCGCGCGGTTCGACGTCGACGATCTTTTTCGCCTCATTGTCATAGGTCAGGATGGCTGGCGACCGGCCGAAAGGATCGTCTTTGCCTTCATACCATTGACGCGTTGTGGAAAAGCGGCCCAGATCGGCCATCGTCTGTTCGAGCGGCTTGGTCACGAAATAGCTGACCGTCTGCTTCTCACCATTGGCATAGCCGAGCGTCAGCCGCACTCGGCCCCATTGCCGCCCGCGGACCGACAACCGCGTCCAATCCTTGGCGTCGCTTGCCCGCACCGCCTCGATCGCGCCCGCGGGATAGCTTTCGATGGATGTGATGCGGCTGGGCGCCTTGACGAACAGGCTCGCCTGCTGATCCATCGGAACGACATAGCCCGGAATGCCGACGGCGACGGGGCGCTTGTTCGCGATCAATGTCGGCTCGATCGCGCGGATGGATGGCGCTTGGGCAAAGCGGACCCCGACGTCGATGCTTTCGCCCGGCTGTAGCGTGCGGCTTGTCGGCGCATTCCATTGCTCACCGGCCTTTTTCCATTCGCGATCGGCATAGCCTGCCGAATGGACGGTCCAGTCGTAAAAACCCTCGGAGGTCTGTCCGCGCTGACTTTTGTCCGTAAAGATCGAGCCGACCTCGGCTTCTCGCGGATTTTTGAGCGGCTGATAGGCTTCGAGCGGGCTGTTTTTTTGCGGCAAGACGAGCAGCGCAGGACCCTTGCCGTTCAGGCGCGTCACTTGCAGATATCCGGCGTCGCGGCCGATATTGGGGTCGACGAAGCTGGCTTCGCTGTGCGCCTGATCGAGATTGCGGTCGGTGATGATGTTGTCGAAGACCATCGGCATGCCGAGCACGCCGATTTCCAGCGGCTGATCGGACTTGTTCGCGATGCGGAAGGATAGGGCCAGCTGGCCCTTCTGGTCGAACCACCGCCGCTCGACGGTGAACGGCGCGTCACTGCCCATGCTCGCGGTGATATCGGCAGCCGCGATCGCCGCTCCGCCAGCGGGCAACGGGCGTATGGCGCGGCGCGCGTGCGCCGACGCGAAATCGCGCCATTCGCCGCCGGACGCCCGCACGCGCAGGTTGAGGTCGCCGATATGGTTATAGCCGTCGCCGGCCCGTTCGGCCTCGCGCGCGGTGGGAACAAAGCTGAATCCGGGTTCGGTCCCCGGCGAGAGCCGCGCCAGCGTCTGCGTGTCGGCACGCAGTGCGACGACAAGATCGCCGACCCGATATTCGCTCGTCGCGATTGGCTTGTACTGCGGTTTTGGCGGCTCTTGCGCCACCAGCACGGGGGTCGCCGCGACCAGCGCAATAGCCCCGCTCGCGAGCAGCGCCGTCGAAAATGCCGCCTTGCCGCGGCGCCATTTTGTCACTGCATTTTGGTTCATTGCTTCTCTCCGCTTCGTCTGAAGGGCAGGATAGCGGCATTTTTCCAAACAATATACAGTATATTGTAGGACTTTATCGCAAAAATGATGCTGGACAGGATGCGCGGGGAGCTAGAAGAAGTGACTATGAACAGACAGATCAAGAACTTTTCCCTTAAGCCAGGCGCGGGGGCGCTCATCCAGCAGGGCAATGGCAAGCGGCTTCGGGGCTCGCTGGCGCAGCAATTGGCTGTTCAGATCCTGACCGGCGAACTGCCCGAGGGGCATCTTTTCCCCGGCGAAATCGAATATGCCGAACAGATTGGCATTTCGCGTTCTGCCTTGCGCGAGGCGTTCCGCACCTTGTCGGCGAAGGGGTTGGTGGACAGCCGTCCGAAGGCCGGCACACGAGTCAGTCTGCGGCGCCAGTGGAGCCTCCTCGATCCCGACCTGCTCGCCTGGCAGTTCGAGGCGGAGCCAAGCTTGAAATTTCTGCACGACCTGTTCGAATTGCGGATGATCGTCGAACCCAACGCCGCCGAACTGGCAGCCGAGCGCCGTACCGAAGAGCAGGTGCAGGCAATGCATGATGCGCTTGAGGCCATGGCGCATCACGGGCTGGCGACCGAAGCCGGACGCCTCGCCGACCAGCAATTCCACATGGTCATGCTTGAGGCGAGCCGGAACGATGCCGTGATTGCGCTGGCCAGCTCGATCATGGCCGCGATCGCCTGGACCACCATCTACAAGCAGCGGAAGCGCGAGCTGCCACGCGACCCGATCCCCGATCACCGCGCGCTGTTCGACGCGGTGGCTGCGAGCGATCCGCGCGCCGCCCACGCGGCAATGGCGGAACTCATTCGCCTCGCTCTCATTGATACGGAAATTTCTTTGCAGCCCGATTGACAGAGACGGGGAGCTGAATTCGCATCGATAATCCCGTCGATTGATTGCGCTGCAGCGCTGGCGGAGCGATATCAATGATTGTCGCGAGGCAGTCCGGCGGTCTGGGCGATGCGCTGATATTTCTCCGCGCCCTCAAGAATGGCGCCGCTGTCCATCTGCCCGACCAGCTGGCGCTGGATTTCCTGCCACGGCGTCTGTGATGCTGGATAGGCGAAACCGCCCGCATCCGCGAGATTCTGCCGGCGCTGCGCAATCTCCCCGGCGTCGATCAGCATATCGGCGGTTCCGTTGCGTAGGTCGATCCGCACCCGGTCGCCGGTGCGCAGGATGGCGAGGCCACCGCCCGCCGCTGCTTCAGGTGATGCGTTCAGGATCGACGGGGAACCCGACGTGCCCGATTGGCGGCCGTCGCCGATGCAGGGCAGGGCGCTGATGCCTTCGCGGATCAAATAGGCCGGCGGGCGCATGTTCACGACTTCCGCCGCCCCGGGATATCCGATCGGACCGGCGCCGCGCATGAACAGCACGGTGTTGTCGGTAATGCCGAGTGCGGGGTCGTCGATGCGGCGATGATAATCCTCGGGCCCGTCGAACACCATGGCCGAGCCCTCAAAGGCGTCAGGGTCCTCGGGGTTTGACAGATAGCGAGTGCGAAACTCGTCGCTGATGACGCTCGTCTTCATGATCGCGACATCGAACAAATTGCCCTTGAGCACGATGAAGCCGGCGTCCTCGATCAGCGGCTGTTCGAACCGGCGAATAACCTTTTCGTCTTCGATTTCGGCGCCTCGGCAATTTTCGCCGATGGTGCGACCATTCACCGTCATTGTGTTTTCGTGAATCAGGCCCTGGCCGATCAGTTGCGCGATCACCGCCGGCACGCCGCCTGCGCGATAATAATCCTCGCCCAGATATTCTCCGGCGGGCTGCAAATTGACGAGCAGCGGGATCTTGTGCCCATGGTCCTGCCAATCGTTCATGGTCAGCTCGGCGCCGATATGCCGGGCGATCGCGGCCAGATGAATCGGCGCATTGGTCGATCCTCCGATCGCACTGTTGACGACGATCGCATTCAGGAAGGCCTCTCGCGTCATGATGTCCGAGGGCTTCAGGTCCTCGGCGACCATTTCGACGATGCGCTTGCCCGTGCGGTAAGCGACTTCCTGACGATCGCGATAGGGCGCCGGAATCGCCGCCGATCCGGGGAGCATCATACCCAGCGCCTCGGCCAGCGAGTTCATCGTCGTCGCGGTGCCCATGGTGTTGCAATAACCGGTCGACGGCGCCGACGAGGCGACGAGCTTGATAAAGCCCTCCTCGTCGATTTCGCCCGCCGCCAGCATCTGGCGGCCCTTCCACACGATGGTGCCCGATCCAGTCCGCTCTCCCTTGTGCCATCCGTTGAGCATCGGGCCGACCGATAGCGCGATGGCGGGCAGGTTCACCGTCGCCGCGGCCATCAGGCAGGCCGGCGTCGTCTTGTCGCATCCCGTTGTCAGCACCACGGCGTCGAGCGGATAGCCATAGAGCGCTTCGACGAGGCCCAAATACGCCAAATTGCGGTCGAGTCCGGCGGTGGGGCGTTTGCCCGTCTCCTGAATCGGGTGGACGGGGAATTCCAGCGCGATCCCTCCGGCTTCGCGAATTCCCTCGCGCACGCGCTCAGCGAGTATCAGATGGTGCCGGTTGCACGGCGACAGGTCCGATCCGGTTTGCGCGATGCCGATGATCGGTTTGCCCGAGCGTAACTCTTCGAGGCTGAGCCCGAAGTTCAGGTAGCGTTCGAGATAGAGCGACGTCATGTCGATATTCTCGTCGTTCGCGAACCAGGCGCGGCTACGAAGCTTCGGGGGAACCGGGGCGTTGGACATGGACATTCTGCTCCTGCGATCAGCGCGTCGTCGAGACGCGATAGATCATGCGGTGATGATAGGGCCTGCCGGTATCGACCCGTGCCGATCCGAAGGCCGGCTGGTTGGGCGTGTCGGGGAATTTCTGGGGTTCGAGCGCGATGCCGTCGCCCATGCGATAAAGATGCCCGTGCTTGCCGACGAGCGTGCCATCGAGGAAGTTGCCGGTGTAGACCTGCACGCCGGGCTCGGTGGTCAGCACCTCGAGCACGCGGCCTGATTCCGGATCTTCCAGTCGGGCGGCCAGTTCGGGCTGGGCGGTGGCGCCCTTGTCGAGCACGAAATTATGATCATATCCGCGGCCGGCGACGATCTGGGGATCGCGACCGTCGCGGATGCCGTCCCCGATCACCCGTCCCCGGGTGAAGTCGAACACGCTGCCCGCCACCGGCTTCAACTCGCCCGTCGGGATCAGGGCGTCGTTCACCGGCGTATAGCGCCGCGCCGCGAGGGTCAGCTTGTGATCGAGGATGCCGCGTGGCCCGCCTTCGCCGGCGAGGTTGAAAATCGCATGGTTGGTCATGTTGACGATCGTCGGCGCATCGGTCTTTGCGCCGAAATCAATCGTCAGCGCCCCCGCCTCGTCGAGCGAATAGGTGACACTGGTATCGAGCGTGCCCGGGTAGCCCTGGTCGCCCGCCGCGCTGGTCAGCGTCAGGGTGACGCTGGCGGTCGGGCCGCTCTTGACCGACGCGATCGTCCACAGGCGCTTGTCGAAACCCACTGTGCCGCCGTGCAGCGAGTTGGCGCCGTTGTTGAGCTGAAGCTGATAGGGTCGGCCGTCGAGCGTAAAGCGGCCACCTGCGATACGATTGGCATAGCGGCCGACGGTGACGCCGAAATAATTGGGTTTGTCGACATAACCGGCGAGGTCGTCATAGCCGAGAATGATGTCCGCGACGGCCCCCGCGCGGTCCGGCGCTTCGAGCGCCTGAAGCGTCGCGCCATAGCTGATGATGCGCGCCTTCACGCCTGCGTCATTGGTGAGCGTGATCGTTTCGACGGTGCGGCCGTCGGCCAATTTGCCGAGTTCGGTTCGTTCGGCGGTGGTCGCATAAGCGTTCGACGCGACGGCCATTGCGGCGATAATGGTGCATGTCGCAAACAGACTCGCCACCGTCTTCCTGCTGCTAACGACGTACATGGACCTCTCCTCACCGATTGACGATTGCATAAGATAGTATACAGTCAGACAAATTGTAAAGCGACCGCTTGCTGTCGGCGCGAAAAAAAGGGAGAAATCTTCATGCCCGCCCCATCCGGCGCCCCCATAAGCTATGGGACCCCCACGGTCGGCCCGGCGCAGAGCTACACGGCGGCGCTAACGCTACTGGCCAGCCTCTTTTTCATGTGGGGCTTTATCACCGTGATCAACAACACGTTGCTGCCGCACCTGCGCAGCGTGTTCGACCTCAGCTACACGCAGACGACCCTCATCGAGTCGGTGTGGTTCATCGCCTATTTCGTGGCCTCGATTCCTTCCGCCAAGCTGATCGAGCGCATTGGATACCAGCGGTCGCTGGTGGTCGGGCTCCTGATCATGGCGGTGGGCTCGCTCGGCATGATGCTCGCAGCCAGCATTCCGTCCTATGGCGTGACGCTGGTCATGCTGTTCGTCATCGCTTGCGGTATCAGCTTGCTCCAGGTTGCCGCCAATCCCTATGTCGTGGTGGTCGGCGATCCGGCAACGGCCTCGTCGCGCCTCAACCTGGTACAGGCGATGAATTCGGCCGGCACGATGCTCGCACCGATGTTCGGCGCCTACCTGATTCTCGGCCGGTCCAAGGGCGGCACGGCCGAAGCCGGCACCGTGTTGACGCAGGCTGAGCGGTTGGCCGACGCGCATTCTGTGATCCTTCCCTATGGCCTCGTCGCCGCCGCGCTTCTCGTGCTCGCGGTCATCATTGCGCGCTTCCCGCTTCCTGCGATGGGGACGGCGACCAGCCGCGTCGACCGCGAAGAGCGCAAGCGTCATTCGCTGTGGCGGCACCGCAATCTCGTGTGGGGTATCCCCGCGATCTTCATCTATCTGATCGCCGAAATCGGTGTCGCCAACCTGTTCGTCAATTTCGTCAGTCAGCCGGACATCGCGAATCTGACGCATGAACAGGCCGGCAACTACCTGACCTTCCTGTGGGGCGGGATGATGATCGGACGCTTTGCGGGCGCGGCAATCATGCAGCGGATCAGCGCCGAAACATTGCTTGCGACATTTTCGATCGGCGCCTTCATCGTGATGTTGGTGACGGTCTTTGCCCACGGCCCGGTCGCTATGTGGTCGTTGATCCTTGTCGGCCTGTTCCATTCGATCATGTTCCCGACCATTTTTGCGCTCGGCATCCGGGGCCTCGGTCCGTTGACCGAGGAAGGATCCGGCCTGCTGATCATGGCGATCGCGGGCGGCGCGCTTGTCGTGGTGCAGGGCTGGCTTGCCGACCTTTATGGATTGCAGATGTCCTTCCTGCTCACCGCGGCGTGCGAGCTTTATGTCCTCTTCTACGCGCTGTGGGGATCCAAGCCCGTCGTCTCGGGCGAGGCCCCGGCAGCGGTCGAGCCGCCGGGGGCCGCTGGGACCAGCGCCCTTTGACGCATCTCAGCCGGCGAAGCGGGTCGGACCGCGACCCGCTTCGCCGGTCAGGCACAGCAGCGCGCCGGCGAGCGGTTGCTGTGCCAGCGCATCGGGAGTCAGGCCGACGGTGGCGCTGGTAATATAGAGACGGTCGATATCACGGCCGCCGAACGTCGGGCAGGTTGGGCGCTGAACGGGCAGGGTAATTTCTCGCACGATCCGGCCATCGGGCGACAGGCGGCGCAGGCACCATCCGTCCCAAAAAGCGATCCAGACATGGTCCTCGGCATCGACCGCCATGCCGTCAGGATAGCCCTGCTCGGGGATGAAGGACGCAAAAGGCCTTTCGGCAACGGCGGCCCCGCTTGCGTCCAGCGTGACCGCGGTGATCCGCTGCGCCGCCGAATCGGTGACGAGCATGGTGCCATCGGCAAGGAACGCGGGTCCGTTGGGCACCATGATGCCGCTGCGGACCGTCGTGACGGTTCCGCCCGGATCGAGTCGATACAGCGATCCTCGCGCTACCTGTTCGGCATCGTCCATCGTTCCGGCCCAGAACCGGCCCTCGCCATCGACCTTGCCGTCGTTAAAACGATTGCTGGCGGGTTCGTCGATCGTTGCGATGACCTTGTCGACGGAAACCCAAAGATCATCGGCGACCGCAAGGCGTACGAAACCGAGATCGCCGCTGGCGACAAGCATCCCGCCGCGCGCCAGTCCGAGCGCGGTAAGCCGGAAGGGTAATTCTTGCCGATGGTTAGCGCCGCTCGCGACATGATGGGCGTGCAGTGCGCGCGCCTTGATGTCGACCCACCACAGGATTTCGCGATCGGGGTCCCATAACGCGCCTTCTCCAAGCTTCGCTCCGGCGGGCGAAACGGCCGTGATTGTCATCATCCTCTCCTTGACGCTGCCCCGCCAATCTGCAATCGGGGAATAATAGTATACTGTCCGACTTATTGGAGTGCACGATGAAAATTACAGGCGCCATCCTTCTGGGATTCGCGGACCGCGTCAGCGAGGCCAGCTTCGCCGCGATCGATCCGGCGACCGGTAAGGCCATGGGCCCGGATTTCCACGATGCGGGCGTCGTCGACGTTGCCGATGCCGCCGCGCTGGCGGATCAGGCCTTTGCTGCGTTCAGCGAAACTGCGCTTGAGGCACGGGCGCTGTTCCTCGAAGCTATCGCAGAAGAGATCGCCAATATCGGGGATATACTGATCGAACGCGCCATGCGCGAAAGCGGCCTGCCGCGCGGGCGGCTCGAGGGTGAGCGTGGGCGCACGATCGGCCAACTCCGCCTTTTTGCGTCGATCGTCCGCGAAGGCGGATGGATCGATGTGACGATCGATCCCGCCATGCCCGATCGCGCGCCGCTGCCCCGGCCTGACCTTCGTCGCCGCAACGTCGCGCTGGGACCGGTCGCGGTGTTCGGTGCGTCCAATTTTCCGCTCGCCTTCTCCGTCGCGGGCGGGGACACGGCGTCGGCTCTCGCTGCGGGCTGTCCGGTGATCGTGAAGGGTCACCCCGCGCATCCGGGAACCGGCGAACTGGTCGCGCGCGCAATTCGCCGCGCGGTGGAGCGTTGCGGCTTGTCCGAAGGGGTGTTTTCCTATCTTCCCGGTACGACCCATGCGCTCGGCGCCGCGCTGGTCGCCGATCCGCGCATCAAGGCGGTCGGCTTCACCGGATCGCGCGGCGGGGGCCTCGCGCTGGTTCGCATCGCGAGTGAGCGTGCCGAGCCGATCCCGGTCTATGCCGAAATGTCGAGCATCAACCCGGTCATTCTGTTTCCCGCCGCGGCAAAGGCGCGGGGCGCTGCGCTTGGCGAAGCCTATGCGGGGTCGCTGACGATGGGCGCGGGCCAATTCTGTACCAACCCCGGCTTGGTGATCGCGCTCGACGGCAGCGATCTGGATGCCTTTGTCGCCTCGGCGGCCACGGCGCTCGGCCAGTTGCCCGCGCAGCAAATGCTGACCCCGGCGATCCATTCGGCTTTTCAGCGGGGCGTTGGCGCGTTGAGCGCGAATGACGCGGTCGAAACCGTTGCTCGCGGGCCTGCGGGAGATGGCGAAAATCAGGCGCAGGCGGCGCTCTTTGGTGCCGACGCAGCGGCTTTCACGCATGATGCAGCGCTTGGCGAAGAAGTATTCGGATCGTCTTCGATCGTCGTTCGCGCCGCCGATCCGGCAGAGATCGCGCAGCTTGTCGGCAGCCTTGAGGGCCAGTTGACCGCGACCTTGCTGTTCGACGAAGCCGATGAGGAACTGGTCGCTCCGCTGATCCCGTTGCTCGCGCGCAAAGCCGGGCGGATTCTGGCCAACGGCTGGCCGACGGGCGTCGAAGTATGCCACGCGATGGTCCATGGTGGCCCGTTTCCCGCTACCAGCGACAGCCGCACCACATCGGTTGGAGCGCTGGCGATCATGCGTTTCCTGCGCCCCGTCTGTTACCAGAACCTGCCCGACCGCCTGCTGCCGACCGCGCTGCGGCAGGACAATCCCTATGGCGTTGCGCGGCGCATCGACGGGGTGCTGACGCTCGCCTGAGGCGACCACGGAATGCGATAAGGAGAGGATAGTATGATTTGTTTGGTGCAATTTCGCGGCGCCGACGGCGAGAGGGGCGTGGCGGTGATCCGCGACGGAGCAGCGGCATCGCGGCTTCCCGGCGTATCGAGCACGCTCGCGCTCGCCCGTCGTGCGCTGGCCGAAGGAGCCACCCTGGAAGCCCTTGTTGCGGCGCTCGGCGACGGGGCGCCCATCGACCTTGCATCGGTCGAATTGCTCGCGCCGATCGACCATGAAGATCCGGCGCATCTGTTGCTCACCGGCACCGGGCTGACGCACCTCGGTTCGGCCGAAGGCCGCGACAAGATGCATCGCTCGATGGACGACGCTGCGCATCAGACCGATTCGATGAAGATGTTCCTGATGGGGGTCGAAGGCGGCAAGCCCGCCGACGGTGCCGTGGGAGCGCAGCCCGAATGGTTCTACAAGGGCGACGGATCCTCGCTCGTTGCGCCGGGCGCGCCGTTGTCGTCGCCCGATTTTGCACTCGATGCGGGCGAAGAGCCCGAGGTCGCAGGCATCTATCTGATTGCCGGCGACGGCACGCCCGTCCGTCTCGGCTATGCGCTCGCCAATGAATTTTCGGACCATGTGACCGAGCGCGGCAACTATCTGTGGCTCGCCCACTCGAAGCTGCGCCCCGCGGCGCTCGGTCCCGAACTGCTCGTCGGCGAATTGCCGGCGCATGTCGAAGGGGTCAGCCGCATCGTGCGCGATGGCCAGACTTTATGGGAAAAGCCCTTTGTGTCGGGCGAAGCGAATATGTCGCACAGCATGGCCAACCTCGAACATCATCATTTCAAATATGGCCTGTTCCGGCGTCCGGGCGACGTGCATGTTCATTTTTTCGGCACCGCGACGCTGTCGTTCAGCGAGGGGGTCGAAACGCGCGAGGGCGATATATTCGAGATCGAGGCCGCGCCCTTCACGCTGCCGGTCCGTAATCCGATCGCCCGGGCAGTATCGCCAGCCACCGAAGTGAAAGTCCTCTAGATGGTCATTCGGATCGCCATCGTCGGTCTCGGCAAGATCGCGCATGATCAACATATTCCGGCCATCGCGGCGTCGGACGAATTCGAACTGGTCGCGGCGGCGAGCCTTGCCGGCACGATCGACGGGGTTCCGGTCTTCGAGACCGTGGACGCGCTGTTGAACGCGGGGATCGCAATTGACGCGATCGCCATGTGCCAGCCCCCGCAGGCCCGTTTCGAAGCCGCGGCCAAAGCGATCCGCGCGGGCAAGCATGTGCTGCTGGAAAAACCCCCGGGCGCCACGCTGGCGGAAGTCGAGGCGCTGACGAGGCTCGCCGAAGCCGCCGGCACGACGCTCTTCGCTGCGTGGCATTCGCGTTACGCTCCCGGTGTCGAGCCGGCGCGCGCCTGGCTGGCGGAACGCGATATCCGTCGCGTCGATATCGTCTGGAAAGAAGACGTCCGCCGCTGGCATCCGGGCCAGCAATGGATATGGGAACCCGGCGGCTTCGGCGTGTTCGATCCCGGCATCAATGCGCTGTCGATCGCCACGCACATCCTGCCGCGGCATTTCTATCTGCGCGACGGCTGCTTGGAAATCCCGGCCAACCGCGCTGCGCCGATCGCCGCCGAGCTCGATATGGTCGGCATCGACGGCGCCCCGGTCCACGCCGTTTTCGATTGGCGCCAACGGGGGCCGCAGACGTGGGACATCACCGCCGAAACCGACGCCGGCACGCTCTGCCTCGGCGCGGGCGGCGCCCGGCTGGCGATCGATGGTGTCACCCGCGATGTCGGCCCCGAACGCGAATATGCTGAAATTTACGCGCGTTTCGCGCGCCTTATCGGTGAAGAGAGCAGCGATGTGGACCGGACCCCGCTCCGTCTCGTCGCTGACGCCTTCATGCGCTGCCGCCAGATCGGGACGGACCCTTTCGAAGATTGACAGTCATTATATTGTATGACTGTATACGATAATATTGAGGAGCGGATTATGTCATTTCGGGAAACCAGCCGTCGGCAGTTGATGTTCGGCGTTGGCACACTCGCCATTCTGGCACATGCGCCGGGGGCGCTGGCGGCGAGCGGCCCGGCCAACCTGCGCGGCAAGGCGCGGCCGCTTCCGCTCGGCGCCGTGCGTCTGAAGTCGTCCGATTATGCGACGGCAGTCGAGGTGAACCGCGCCTATCTCCACCGCCTCAACCCCGATCGCCTGCTCCATAATTTCCGCGCCTATGCGGGGATGGAACCCAAGGCGCCGATCTATGGCGGCTGGGAAAGCGACACGATCGCGGGGCATACGCTCGGCCATTATATGACGGCGCTGGTGCTGACCTGGCAACAGACCGGCGACCCCGAAATGCGCCGGCGCGCGGA
Source organism: Sphingopyxis sp. (assembly GCF_036675685.1). GTDB lineage: Bacteria > Pseudomonadota > Alphaproteobacteria > Sphingomonadales > Sphingomonadaceae > Sphingopyxis. The sequence continues at coordinate 107,716 of NZ_JAKFEM010000028.1, read as the reverse complement.
CTATATCGTCGATGAGCTCGCAGCAACGCAGGCGGCGCGCGGCAACGGCTATTTCGGCGGCCTTGGGCGTAAGCGCAAGGACGGCACGATCGTCGACGGCATCGAGATTTTCGACGAAATCAAAAAAGGCGATATCCGTTCGGGCGGCTTCGACCTCAATGGATCGTGGGCGCCGCTTTACACGGTCCACAAATTGTTCGCCGGCCTGCTCAACATCCACGGCGCGTGGGACAATCGCAAGGCGCTGGATGTCGCGACCGGGCTCGGCGGCTATTTCGAGGGCGTCTTCACCGCGCTGACCCCGGAACAGGTGCAGGAGGTTCTGGCCTGCGAATATGGTGGGATCAACGAAAGCTTCGCCGAACTCTACGCTCGCACCAACGACAAGCGCTGGCTGGCGATGGCCGAGCTTTTCTATGACAAGCGTGTTCTCGATCCACTGGCCGCGCGCGAGGACAAGCTCGCCAATTTCCACGCCAATACGCAGGTTCCCAAACTGATCGGTCTTGCGCGGATCCACGAACTGACAGGCGAACCGGCAAAGGCGACTGCGGCTTCCTTCTTCTGGGATCGCGTCGTTCACCATCACAGCTATGTGATTGGCGGTAACGCCGACCGTGAGTATTTCTTCGAACCCGACACGACCGCGCAACATATCACCGAGGCGACGTGCGAGCATTGCAACACCTATAATATGCTGAAGCTGACGCGGCATTTGTGGACGTGGGAGCCTGACGGCGCCCTGTTCGACTATTATGAGCGGGCGCATCTCAATCATGTCATGGCCGCCCAGAACCCGGCCACCGGCGGCTTTACCTATATGACGCCGCTGATGTCGGGGACCGATCGCGGCTATTCGTCGACCGACGACGATGCATTCTGGTGTTGCGTCGGTTCTGGGATGGAAAGCCACGCCAAGCATGGCGATTCGATCTTCTGGGAAGGCGAGGACGGGACCTTTTACGTCAATCTCTATATCCCGGCCGCGTTGGAATGGGCGGCGCGCAAGGCCGCGGTGACGCTCGATACCACCTATCCCTATGGGCCCAACTCGACGGTGCGGTTCGACAAGCTCCGCTCGGGGACGTTCCAGGTCGCGCTTCGCGTTCCGGGCTGGGCCGCGGGCAAGGCCGAGGTGACCGTCAATGGCGAAGCGGTGACGCCCGCGTTCGTTCGGGGCTATGCGGTTGTTTCGCGGCGCTGGAAGGCCGGGGATACGGTCGCGATAACCCTGCCGCTCGACCTGCGGATCGAAGCGACGCCGGGGGACGAGAGCGTCGTCTCGGTGCTCTGCGGTCCGCTGGTGCTCGCCGCCGACCTTGGATCAAAGGAGCAGAAATGGGAACGCGCCGATCCGGCGCTCGTCGGTGCCGACCTGCTCGGCGGTTTCGGTGCGGTCGCTGCCGACAAGGCGATTTACGAAACGCGCGGCGTGATCCGGCCCGCCAATCTGAACTTCGTACCCTTCTATCGCCAGTATGAACGCCGCAGCGCGATCTATTTCAAACGCTTCACCGAAGCGGCGTGGCAAAGCGAGGAGGCGGGCTACAATGCGGAACAGGCGCGACTGAAGGATGTCGCGGCGCGTTCGGTCGATGTCATGTTCCTGGGCGAGATGCAGCCGGAACGCGACCATGATCTGACGAGCGATATCAGCTACCCCGTCACCTATCGCGGCCGCCAGGGACGCGACGCTCGCTCGGGTGGTTTCTTCGAATTCAACATGAAGGTGAAGCCGGGGCCGCTGATCCTGCAGGCCAGCTATTGGGGCGACGAGCGTCCGCGCGCCTTCGATATCCTGATCGATGGCCAATTGGTCGCGACCCAGCGGCTCGATCATGATGCGCCGGGCAAATTCTTCGACGTCGAATATCCCGTGCCCACGGCGCTGACCAAGGGCAAGGCGTCGGTCCGGGTGCGCGTCGTGCCGCATGATCGCAGCACCGCGGGGCCGGTCTTTGGCATCCGTCTCGTCACGGCAAAGCCAAGCGCCACGACATGAGCGTGAACGCCGACGAGTATGGCGAACCCGCGTGGATCGGAGAATGACTTGAAATATACGTGGTTGGCAATCTCAGCGGCAATGGCAATGACGGCGACGACGGATGTCCAGGCGGCGGAAACCAACGTCGACAGTCAGTTCGAGGCGCTTTCCAGCGCCGAGTATCAATGGCGCGAGACGCAACAGGCGCCGGACGAGGATAGCGCAAAGGGCGCCCCGCGGCGGCTGCCCGACGTCGGCCCCGCTGCGCAGGCCGAACGGTTGCAACGCTGGACCAGGACGGCCGAGGCGCTGGAAGCGATCGACCGCGGCAAATTGTCGCCCGCCCAGCAGGTCAACTATATCGTATATAAGCAGCAGATTGCGGCGCTGCTTAACGAGCAGCGATATCGCGAGTTCGAAAAGCCGCTCAATTCCGATTCCAGCTTTTGGGGTGATGTCGTCGGCTGCGCGCGCGCGCCGTTCGAGCGCGAGGCGGACTATCGCCAATATATCGCGATGCTGCGCGACATGCCGCGTTATTTCGACCAGCAGATCGTCAATATGCGCGCGGGTCTCCGGCGCGGCTTCACCCCTGCGCAAATCACGCTGAAGGGGCGCGATATCGGTGTTGCCGAAGTCACTGAGGCGAAGTCGGTCGACGCATCTCCCTTCTACGCCCCGTTCCGCCAATGGCCGGCGAGCATTCCGGCGAAGGACCGTGCCGCCTTGACCGCCGAGGGCGTGGCGGCGATCCGCGAGGCGGTGGTTCCGGCGCATGAAAGGCTGCTCGCCTTCCTGCGCGACGAATATATTCCCGGTGCGCGCAAAAGCCTCGCCGCTTATGATTTGCCTGACGGCCACGCCTATTATCAGTCGAAGATCGCTGAGTTCACCACGCGTGATCTGACCCCCGATCAGGTTCATGCCATCGGGCTGGCCGAGGTGAAGAAAATCCGAGCCCGAATGCAGGACGTCATGGACGAGGTCGGGTTCAAGGGCGATCTACCCGCGTTTCTGCATTTCCTGCGTACCGACCCGCAATTCTATGCGAAGACCCCGCAGGACCTGCTCGATCGCGCGGCGTGGATCGCGAAGCGGTTCGACGGCAAGGCGGCACAATATTTCGGACGTTTACCGCGCAGCCGCTTTGCGATCGAGCCGGTACCCGATGAACTCGCGCCCTTTTATACCGGCGGTCGCGGCGGGCCGGGCATCTATCTGGTCAACACATGGAACCTGCCCTCGCGGCCGCTCTATTCGCTGCCCGCGCTGACATTGCACGAAAGCGCTCCGGGCCACGCTTTCCAGATGCCACTCGCGGCCGAAAATAGCGACCTGCCCGCGTTTCGGCGCGATACCTATCTGTCGGTGTATGGCGAGGGGTGGGCGCTCTATTCCGAAACTTTGGGCGAAGAGATGGGCATGTACCAGACGCCTTATGAGGTGTTCGGGATGCTGTCCTATCAGGCGTGGCGCGCGTCGCGGCTGGTGGTCGACACCGGGCTCCATGCGAGGGGTTGGAGCCGCGAGCAGGCGCAGCGCTATCTGCACGATAACACCGCGCTCGCCGAGCACGAGATCGAGACCGAAGTCGACCGTTACATCGCATGGCCGGGACAGGCGCTCAGCTATTATATCGGCGAGCTCGCATTCATCGACGCACGCCGGCGCGCCGAACAGCGGCTGGGGCCAAAGTTCGACCTGAAAGCCTTTCATGACGCGGTGCTGTCGCTCGGATCGGTGCCGATTTCCGAAATCGATCGTCGCGTCGATCAATTGATCGCCGACGGCGGAAAGGGCCCCTACGCCGATGAGAAATGAAGTGGGGAAGGGCCTATTCCTTGCAGGCCTGACGCTGGCTGCGTCGTCGGTCGCTTTGGCGCAAAAGACGCCGGAGCCGGAGGTCATCGCCAGCACGGGTAACCCGATCCTTGCTGATGGCCGCTATTACTCCACCGACCCAGCGCCGCTGGTGGTCGGGGATACGCTTTATATCCTGGCCGGACGCGACGAAGCGGCGCCGGACGTCAACGACTTCATCATGAACGAGTGGCAGATGCTGGCGACGCGGAACCCTGCCTCGGGCCAATGGCAGCATTATCCCGCGACCATGCGGCCCGACTCCATATTCGCCTGGGCCGAACCCGGCCGCGCCTATGCCGGGCAGGTCGTAAAGGGTGGGGACGGGCGCTTCTATTTCTATGCCTCGGTGCTCGAGAAGGACAGCGGCGCGAAAGACCGCTTCGCCATCGGCGTCGCAGTCGCCGACACGCCGCTCGGCCCCTGGCGCGACGCGCATCCTGCGGGGCCGATCATCTCGCAGCGGGTGCCGCAAGCGAATGATATCCAGAACATCGACCCGACGGTATTGATCGACGACGATGGCCGGACCTATATTTACTGGGGCACCTTCGGGCAGCTGCGCGGCATGGAACTGGCGCGCGATATGGTCACCGCCGCAGGCCCCGAGCATGTCATCAAGGGGCTGACGGGTTTCTTCGAAGCGCCGTGGATTATGAAACGGAAGGGCGTTTATTACATGCTCTACGCCGGCAACAATGCCGGTCCAGATAGCCCTTGCACGCCCGCCGTCTATCACGCCTGCCAGGCCTATGGCACCGCCAGCTCGCCGATGGGGCCGTGGACCTGGCGGGGTGTGGTGTTGAAGCCCGTGTCATCGACCACCAGCCATGCCGGTGCGGTCGAATTCAACGGACAATGGTATCTGGCCTATCATACCGCCGACGCCAAGGACGGCGGCCATTTTCGCCGATCGGTCGCACTCGACCGGCTCGAATGGGACGACAGCGTGTCGCCGGCGGCGATCCGGCTCGTCAGGCCTACCCGCACGCCGATGCCAGCAGCGGCGGCGACGCGCAACGTCGCGGGCGCCGCGACAGCCGCGGCGTCGAACCAGCCGATTCCGGTCCAATATTGGATCCGGGCGCTGAATGACGGCAAGGTGCGGGAAAATCCGCTGCCGCCCGAAATGTGGGGCAGCTGGACCGGCAAGAACCCCGCGCAGCCGTGGATCGAATATCGCTGGCGCCGTCCCGTGACATTGTCCGGCAGCCGTATCTGGTTCTTTGCGGACCAGGCTGTGGGCGCGAGCGTCGGTGTGGCGCCGCCGCGCGTGTGGCACCTCGAATATTGGGACAAGGGGTGGCAGCGCGTTCGCGGCGCCAGCGGCTATGGCGCCGTCCCCGGACGGTTTCAGGCGGTCGAGTTCCCGGCCGTCACGACACGCTGCTTGCGCGCCGTGTTCGATGCGTCGGGCGATGACGACATCCACGCCGGAGTGGGCGTGCAGGAGTGGGAAGCCCTGGCGCCCCGCGCCACGGTTCCGTCAGCCAAGCCGGACGGAACCGCTGCGCCCTGCGAAAGCTGAGCCCGCGATCAGTGGCGATCAGCAAGCCTCGCCGGTGCTCCGGGATGGCGGGCCGTCGGGAACGCGCGCGCGGTGGCGGTAGAACGGATCGCCGGGCAAGCGATGCCGGTCGCCATAAACCGCCTTCAGTGCCGCGGCGAGCGCGGGGTCGTGTTCGCTGAGGTCGGCGTCGGACAGGATGCGCTTGCCGTCGATGATCGCGAGCTTGTTGGAATTGAACCAGAATTGGGTTCCCTCCGCCCAATATTCATGGGCCGTCGTCGCGCCATATTGGCCGTCCCACAGATGTTTCGACATCGCGTCTGCATAGGCTTTCTGGACTTGCGCGAACAAGACAGGGTCGGTCCTCTCTATCGCGTCGAAGATGGCGTGCGAAAATTCGTGGACCAAAATGGTTTCGCCAAAATATCGCGTCCCCGGCCTAGCCAGAAGATTTTCGGTCGCCCCGCTGGTCAGAAGGCCGCCCATGCCGCGGGCGCGCTTGTTCCAATATTCGCTGTCGGACAGCCTGCCGATCCGCTCCGCATAGAATTTGCGTTCGCAAAGCGTCAGGCGCGGATCGTCGATCGCCGGCTTTTTCCAGTCGCGCTGTTCGGGAACGTCGGTGGTCTGCTCGTTGACGCTCATGATCATCACGCGCTGTCCGGCCGCCTCGAGCGACCGCGCGAGGTCGGGGCGCTTTTCGAGCATCGCCAGCACCATCCGGCGCGCGATGAACAGCGCTTCGTCCGGCACTGCGTCGGAGGCGCTGATCGGGATGCCTGCGGCGGTTACCGATCGGGTGTAGAACGGATCGAGCGCGAGCGCGGGCGGCGGCGGACCGATGACGGGGCGCGTCTCGGCGCAGCCGGCAAGAAGCAGGCAACCAGCGACAAGCAGGTATCTCACGCCAACAGCCGATCGATCGAATGCCGAGGCTCCGCGACCCAGCAGGTGATTGTCATCTGCACAACGATCCTTTTCTTGTATTGTCGGACTATCTACAGTATACGATATGCAAGTTCAAGAGCAGGATGTAACATGGCAATTGGTTGGAAGGGCGTTTTCCCGGCAGTAACGACGCAGCTGCGTGAAGATTTGTCGATCGATCTGGCGGACACGCAGCGCGTGGTCGACGACCTGATTCGCGACGGCGTGACGGGCGTGATCGCGCTCGGCACGGTCGGCGAGAATAACTCGCTCGAATATGATGAAAAGATCGCCGTTTTGTCGGCGATCGTCGAAGTGGTGGCGGGTCGCGTGCCGGTGATCACCGGGGTATCCGAATATGACACGCGTCGCGCGTCGCGCTACGCTGCCGCTGCTGAAAAAGCGGGTGCCGACGGTCTGATGCTGTTGCCCCCGATGGTCTATGTTCCGCAGCCGCACGAACTGATTGCCCATTTCAAGGGCGTGGCGGATCGGACCGGGCTGCCGATCATGCTTTATAACAATCCGCCGGCTTATCGCACGGTGATCGACAAGGCCGTGCTCGAGGCGCTGGTCGATGTCCAGAATATCGTCGCGGTCAAGGAATCGGCTCCCGACACGCGTCGTTTCACCGATTTCCGCAACACGTTCGGCGATCGCTACGTTCTGTTCGCCGGTCTCGACGATGTCGCGCTAGAGGGGCTGTATCTCGGTGCACAGGGCTGGGTTTCCGGCCTCACCAACGCATTTCCGAAGGAATCGGTCGAACTGGTTGCAGCGTTCGAGCGTGGTGACCATGCGCGGGCCATGGAAATCTATCGCTGGTTCATGCCGCTGCTTCACCTCGACGCCGAGCATGACCTGGTTCAGTCGATCAAGCTTGCCGAACAGGTCATGGGGCGCGGCTCCGAGCGAGTGCTGCCGCCGCGCCTGCCGCTGGTCGGCGAGCGCCGCGCAGAGGTGATCGCGATGGTCGAAAAGGCGGCCGCGACCCGTCCCGCTGCCGCCACTACCAAAGCGGCCTGAATCTGCGGGGAATCCGGCTCGTCTGGACCGCCGGGCCGGATTTCATGTCAAATAGCGCGGGGGTCGGTGTATCGATAGCCCGCGCTCCACCCCGCTGGAGCATTTGAAATGAACATTGTGGTCCGAACCCTGTCCGAGCGCGTGTTCGATATCGTGCGCGAACAGATTGTCGTCGGGGGACTGGCGACCGATATACCGATCCGTCAGGATGCGCTGGCCGTGGAATTGGGAGTCAGCAGGATTCCGGTGCGCGAGGCGCTCGCGCGGCTCGAACAGCAAGGGTTGCTGATCAGCCATCCGAACCGCGGTTACATCGTCCGGCCGATGTCGACGGCCGAGGCGGACGAAATCTATGCCCTGCGTCTGGTGCTGGAACCGGCCGCGGCAGCATTCGCCGCTGTTCACGCCGACGACGCCGCGCGCGCAGAGGCCCTGCGTGTGTTCGAACGTCTGGACGCCGCCACCAGCGATAATCTTGCCGACGTTGCGGTGTGCAATCGCGAATTCCACACCGCGCTTGTGCGTGCCGCGGACCGGTCGATTACGACCCAGTTGGTCGAACGGCTTTCGATCCTTTCGGAACGTTATGTGGTCGCGCAACTCGAACCATCGGGGCGCGGGTCGCGAGCACATATCGAACACCGGCAACTGCTCGACGCGTGGATGGCGCGCGATGGCGATACCGTAGAGCGCTTGCTGACCGAACATATCAAAGCGACGCTCGCCGATTTGAAAATGCAATTCAAAGTTGCGGCCTGACCCACGCGGTCCGCCCCATTCAAAGGAAAATGATATGCGATTTCTGTTGGTCGCGCTGTGCCTGATCTTTGCGTTACAGGTCCCCGCCCAGGCACGCTCCGCGGCCGAAGGCGTCTGGCTGTTCGACAACGCGCCGAGCTATCCGGGCGTTACCATGCTCGAGGTAGCGAACGACGCCGGGGCGATCAGCGGCAGCGTAACGACCGAATGGTATGGGCCGATGACTTTCGAAAATGGTCGGGTCGAGGGCGATACGCTGACGTTCGACCTGCGTAACATCAACGACAACGCGCACCCCATCCGCCGCTGGACGGCACAGTTTACGCCGTCGGGGGTCAAATTGACCGGCGACATCTGGTACGCACATGTCGAACAGAACGGCCGCCGGGGCGGTGTGAAGGATGCGGAAGCGCGCGCCTTCCGCTTTGCCCCCGACCTCCCGCCGCTGGGTACGATCGCACCCGATAAGCTGGCTGCGACGCCGCCGATGGGCTGGTCAAGCTGGAACAAGTTCGGCGACAAGATCGACGACACGACGGTCCGTGCAATGGCCGATACACTCGTCGCAACGGGCCTTCGCGACGCCGGTTATCTTTACGTCAACATCGACGATGGTTGGCAGGGCAAGCGCGACGCAAACGGCGTATTGCAACCCAATGCGAAGTTTCCCGACATGAAAGCGCTGACCGATTATGTCCATTCGAAGGGGCTGAAGATCGGTATTTATACGTCGCAAGGGCCGCGGACCTGCGCCGGCTATGAAGGAAGCTACGGCCATATCCAGAGGGATGCCCAGACGTTCGCCGATTGGGGCTTCGACTATCTGAAGCATGATCTGTGCTCGGGCGAATGGTTCTACAACGATGCCGACAAGGTGAAGCGCAGCTACTATGAAATGGGACTGGCGCTGAAAGCGACGGGGCGATCGATGCTCTATTCGCTGTGCCAATATGGCCGGTTCAACGTGTCCGAATGGGGGCGATCGGTTGGCGGTCATTTGTGGCGCACCACCGGCGATATCACCGACGATTACAAAACAATGTCGGACATCGGTTTTGAACGTAACCCGAAGTTCGGCCACGCCGGGCCGGGGGGGTGGAACGATCCCGACATGCTCGAGGTCGGCAACGGCGGTATGAGCGAAGACGAATATATTACCCATCTGACGTTGTGGGCGATTCAGGCCGCACCGCTGATCATGGGCCACGACCTGCGGCAGACATCCGAAAATGCCCTGCGCCTTCTGACGAACCGCGACGTGATCGCGATCGATCAGGACGCCAAGGGCGTTCAGGGCCGGGCGGTCCGCGAGGACGGCAAGCTGGAGATCTGGCGTAAGGAACTGGCGGATGGGTCGGTCGCGCTGGCGCTCTTCAACCGCGGAGAGGCACCGGCCCCAATGGCGCCGACCGCCGCCGACGCGAATCTGGCGCGGCTGACCGAAGCGCGCGACCTGTGGCGCGGCGCGGCGGTTGCTGTCGAGGAGCTGCATTTTGTCGTGCCTGCGCATGGAGCGGTGATGTTGCGGGTCAAGGGCGATTCGATCTGATCGCAACCACTTTCCCGCCCTCGATCGAGGGCGGGAAAGCGGTGCCTCGGTGTCATCGAGACGGAAGACCAAAGCTCGCCGGCGGCGTGAACGGCGTCGGCTATATCAACGCCGCACCGGTATTGGCCGCGCTGGGTCTGGCCGGCGACGAGCGAGGCAGCGGCCGAGCTCGTGACGGTTTTTCGCAGACCGATTGAATGCGATGACCGCGTGGAAACGCGCCGTAGAGCAGTAGAAAATCCAGTATTTACAAATTTTTGTCTCGAAATCCCTCGCTTGCGTTCGGGAGCAATTTGCGGTGGCTCGACGGCATTTTAAACCCCGGGCGCAACCGGATTTCTAAAATCGTATAATGTATTTGACTTTTAATTGTCAGACATGCTCTAAATTGTCAGACATGCTCACGAGGCCGTGGGCAAGGGCCGATAGAGCTTTTTGGGAGGTTAAAATGACAAAGGACGCACTCACCCGCTATCTGCTGGGGGTAAGCGCCAGCGCGTTAGCAACGATCTTTTTCGTTACGCCGGCTATGGCTCAGGGTGCCGCGGACGCCTCACCGGCTGCGACGAGCGACGAAGGCGAGGCGATTGTCGTTACAGGTACCCGCATCCGGCGGCCGAACCTCGACAGCAACAGCCCCATGACCGTCGTGAGCGACGAGGAATTCCGGTACCAGGGCGCGACGACGGTGGAATCGGTGCTCAACCGGCTTCCCCAATTTACCGCCGATGCTAATGAAAATGTCTCCAACGGGTCGGATGGCACGTCGAACGTCAATCTTCGCGACCTTGGTTCGAACCGTGTGCTCGTCCTAATCGACGGCCAGCGCATGCTGCCGACGCAAGCGATCAACGTGAACTTCGTCCCATCCTCGCTGGTCGAGCGCGTCGATGTCGTGACGGGCGGTGCATCGGCGGTTTACGGATCGGACGCGATTTCGGGCGTCGTGAATTTCATCCTGCGCAAGAACCTCGATGGCGTCCGCGCGGATGCCCAGTACAGCTTTTACCAGCACAATAATAACAACGGGACGCTGCGCGATCTCATAGACAGCAACGGTTATCAGAACGCGCCTAAATCCGTTACCGATGGCGAAAAGCTGGACGTGAACTTCGCCGTCGGCACCAATTTTGCCGAAGGCCGCGGGAATGTCACCGCCTATGCGGGATATCGCCGCGTCAATCCGGTGTTGCAAGGCTCGCGCGACTATTCGGCCTGCGCACTCGACCCGAATAATGACCGCACCGCTTTTGTCTGCGGTGGTTCGAGCAACAATGAATTCGGCTTGTTCACCGTTCTCGCCGACCCGGTTTCGGGGTCGCCCGTCACTTATAACAACACCAAGGACGGCAATAAGACTTGGGTGCCGTACAACAGCAGCTTCCGCTATAATTATGCGCCGACCAATTATATGCAGCGGTCGGACCGCCGCTATACGGCCGGCGCTTTTGCCCATTATGAACTTTCCAAGGCCGCCGAACTCTACGGCAGCTTCATGTTCATGGACGATCACACCTTTTCGCAGGCCGCGCCGTCGGCGTTGTTCCAGGGTGAGGTCTATTCGATCAATTGCGACAATCCGTTCATGAGCGCGCAGCAGGCCGGGGCGCTCTGCGGCGCCGCGGCGGGCACCGACACCAGCCGCAACACGTTCATCGGCTATCGCATGACCGGCGAAGGCAGTGCGCCGCGCCGCGACGACCTGCGTCATACCGATTATCGCTTTCAGGGCGGGGTGCGTGGTGAGATCGCGCCGGGAATCCGCTACGATGTCGGGGCGTTGCGCTCGGTCTCGATCTTCAACGAAAACTATCAGAACGATATCGATCCGGTAAAGGCAAAGAAGGCGCTTCAGGTCGTCAACGTCAACGGCGTGGCAACCTGCAAATCGGTTGTCGACGGCAGCGATCCCGACTGCGTGCCGATGGACGTGTTCGGTTTCGGCAAAATCGACCCCGACGTCTATGACTATATATATGCCCCGACCTTCACGCGCGGCGAGCAGAAGCTCACCGTACTCAACGCGGGCATCAGCGGCGAACTCGGCGCCTATGGCATCAAGAGCCCGTGGGCGTCGCAAGCACTCGGGTTCGCGATCGGCGTCGAGCAGCGTATCGAGACGCTGGACTTCCGGGCCGATGCGCTCGCGCAGCAAAAGGGCACCCTGGAATCGCAGGGCCGGATCAAGGTCAAGGAAGTCTACGGCGAACTTGAACTGCCGATCCTCTCCGACATGCGTTTCGCTCATTCGCTCAGCATCAATCTGGGCCTGCGCTATTCGGACTATACGAACGACAGCCTCGACGGCACGAAAACCAGCTATGGCGCGACCACCTACAAGGCCGAGCTCGACTATGCGCCATCGCGCGACATCCGTTTCCGGGCGAGCTACAACCACGCGATCCGCGCACCCAATGTAGCCGAACTGTTCGCGGCGCGCGGTCTGGGCAATGTGCAGGGACAGGATCCTTGTTCCGGAGCCACGCCGATCGCATCGTTCGACCGCTGCGCGCTCACCGGGGTGACGCAGGCGCTGTACGGCAACATCCCCGAATGCCCTGCGGAAACCTGCGTCACTCAGGGCGGTGGCAATCCGGCGCTCAAGCCCGAAGAAGCGGACACCTATACCGCGGGCTTCATCCTGACGCCGCAGGCTATTCCCAACCTGATGGTCTCGGTGGATTATTACGACATCAAGGTCGACAATTATATCGGCACCGTCGATCCGTTCCTGACGATCAACCAGTGCATCCAGACGGGCAATCCGTTCTTCTGCGACCTGTTCAACCGCGATCCGGCCACGGGCGTCATCTTCGGGACCAATGGCTATATCACGGCGACCACGCTCAATACCGGCTATCTGAAATCGGCCGGTATCGACGCCACGGCAAGCTACAGCTTCGGGCTCGATACACTGGGTCTGGCCAACGGCGGCAAGCTCAATTTCGAACTCGTCGGCACTTATCTCGACAAGCATCAGGTCCAGCCGCTTCCGGGACTTGGAACTTATGACTGCGCGGGGCTGTTCGGGCCGACCTGCGGCCAGCCGACGCCGCGCTGGCGGCATCAGTTGCGCACGACTTGGCAGATGCCGTGGTCGAACGCGACGCTCTCGCTCAACTGGCGCTATTTCGGCAGCGCGAAGCTGTCGAGCAATACCGACAACGAATTCCTCGCAGGCACGCCTTATGTCATCAACAGCAAGATCGACGCATATAGCTATTTCGACCTTGCCGGGACGGTCGACGTGCTGGAAAACTTCACGGTGCGTGCAGGGGTCAACAATCTTTTCGACAAGGATCCTCCGGCGATCGCACAGGGGCTGCTCAGCTCATTCGGAAATGGCAACACGTACCCGGGCGTATATGACCCGCTCGGCCGCATGATCTTCGTGGGGCTGACCGCGAAATTCTAAAGGCTGAAACGGCGCCGGCTTCTCGAACTTCATCTCGATCGTCCAACCGACCGGGGAAGTGAAGGAACGAGAAGCCGGCTCGATTATCGCACGACACCAAAATGATCTCGGGATGAGGCAGGCCGACAAGAATTCCATCGAGCAGATTTATCCCGCGGATCAGGGTCGCCGATAGTTCCGGCTATTGGAACGATCAGAGATCCGATGTCTGCTTTCCCAAATTTACGCTCGGAAGCGGACAGTCTTCAAGCGGCCAACTCCGGCGGTTTGCGCGGAGAGTGGCGGGGCGGCAAAGTAAAATCCGAGCAGGGGTAGGAAGCGGATTCAGCGGACCTTTCGGAACGGGTAGTCCGGATTGCGCAGGTGAATTTGCCAACATCGCCCAAAGCGATCGCCCGCGTTCCCTCTGAACGTGGGTGGTTGGACGGTCCGCCAAGATGAGGCTGCGCGCGTCTGCTGCTTCCTCGATGCGGCCTGGGCTCAGGGCAAGGGTTCAAGATCAGAACTGAGCGGCGAGGCGGATTGTGGCCGAGTGAATCGGCCACGCTTGTAGGCCGCCCAAACCGTTGCCCAGCCAACCGCTGCGCAGATGAGCAATCCAGGCAAGGATGCCTCGGGACCGAATGTTCCGCCGGTCAGCCAGGCCGGGACATCCTGAAGGGCGACGCTTTTGGCCAAAGCCGGGCCATAATCATTGCCCGACACGGCCGCCCCAAAGAGATAGCCCTGCGTGAAGTTCCAGCCGGCATGGACGCCTATCGAGACCCAGAGCCGCCCTGTCAGCGCATAGAAGGCGCCCAGCATCACTCCGGCTTCGATGGCGATGCAGAAGGCGGCAAATAGCGATGAGTCCGAGTTTCCTAAATGGCTGGCGCCAAAGACTGCTGCCGATACGATGAACGCAGCCCATGGTCCGAAGGCTCTCCACAAAAGCCTCAGCACCACGGCCCTGACCATGATCTCCTCGATCACTCCGGCCTCGATTGCCAAGCCGGCTGCCCGCCACGCGGGGACGGGGCCCTGCAATGTCACTTCATAAAGTCCGAACACGATCATCGTCGTCATCACGGCGGTGAAGACCGCAGCGCCGATGGTGAGACCGGCGGCGCAGTGCAATAGCGCGGGTCTCGGCGCAAGTTCCGTCGGACGCCGGCCCTCAGCCAGCCAGACGGCAATGGTATAGGCGAGGATGGCGACGATCGCGCCGGCGCTGTGAACCAGAAACGGCCACACACCCTTGTCCGGGAGCTGGCGCCCCAGAAAATCGGTCAGCGGATATGCTGTGAGAACGATCAGGAAGAAAAGCGCAGTCATCCATCCGAGCGCGCGCAGCCAGCGAAGCGGTCCGGGCCGAAGAATGCGGCGATCGCCGAGGTCAATCGGCCGACTCCAGTTCTTGGCGTGGGGCACGGAGGGAGTCCTTCAACAAGTTCAATCGCGGGGTTGGTGGCAATCGCCGCACGCTTAGGCAAAGATCGCCACAGATTACAACGATATGCGCGCTAGTAATCGATAAACGACAGAAATTCAGCTCGTCGCGACTCACCCGACGACCTCAGTTCGACCTCCCTTCTTCTCGAGCCTGGACGTATCGGGTCGGATTCCTGCGCCACGCTCGGTGAGACATAGGAAACGGAAAGCGTATGTTGGCGGAAGGCTAACAGGTTCAAATCCAAGATCGCGGTTGGCGTCTTTTCACCGATGGTGATGTCGTCCGAAACTGGCGGCTACTTAGCAGTTCGCGCGACGGCGGTGCTCTCTTTTTCTCCATTCTCGTGCAATGCATACCGACGGCTACCAGCCACTTGCCGACGTGCTATTGTTTGTGAACAATCAATGTGGCGCCGTCGATCGACAGATTGAGACGCTTGCGGATACAGATCCGACGCCCCATGGCCGCTTTCGTCGAATTCCGATCCAAAATCAGAATGGCCGAAGCGGCCAATCCCAGCGATATCTAGATTAGGTGTTATAGGCTTTCGGGGTTGGATCTCTCGATTCACTCCATCTTCACTGACACCCCTCTAAACTGCGCGGGCTCTTAGCGATCCAGAGAGCAACCTTGCTCCGTCGAGCCCCCACCTCGACGGGGCGTTTTACATGGTGCAAAAGCCAATCGGCGAGCTAGGAGGCGCGGATGATCCTCGCGCTCCTGATTACTGCAATCGTCGTCCCTTCGGGCCAATCGTTCCATTGCACGCCTATTGCAGTGTGGGATGGTGACGGCCCGATCTGGTGCGAAGAGGGCCCGCATATTCGCCTGTCGGGTATTGCCGCTCGCGAAATGGACGGAACGTGTAAACCGGGTCACCCTTGCCCAAATGTGGACGCCCGTGCGGCCCGGGATTATCTCGCCCGACTGGTAGGCACGCCGACCGGCACGCTGCGCACTGGCCACATAAAGGTGGCGGGCCCCGACTATGCGTTGCCGATCAGCCGGCAGCGCTGGCGGCAATCGCACCGCAGCGTTCTGCAATTCGCCCAAGTCGGGTGATATTTCCTGCGCCATGGTGCGTGATGGATACGCCGAGCGATGGGACCGGTACTGGCGGGGCCACAAATGCCGATGAGAGACTGTCGCTGATTCGACTCTTCGCATTTGCCATGGCAGTCTGCGCTCATGGGGAAGAGGGGCAACAGCAACATCGGGACAATTGTGATCGTTGCGTTGGTGGCGTTTGCAATCGGCAAACTGTCCGATGATGATTCCAAGCCTGAATTTGAAGATGCGCCACAGGCATTCATAGGCCCCGCCCAAACCGACCAACAGTCCGCTTGGACTTATGCTGACCCGGAGCCGGTCGAAACTACTCCGCACCATTTCGTGTCCGACGAGCCGCAAACCGCGTTTGGCCGTCGGTCGTTTCGCAATTGCTCGCACGCACGCGCAGCCGGAGCTGCCCCGGTTCGTGCAGGTGACCCGGGCTATGGATCACACCTTGACCGCGATGGCGATGGTGTCGGGTGTGAATGACCAATATGGGGGTGGGAGCTGTCCGTCGGCTAGTGGGACGCCAATGGTAGAAGCTGACATTATCAAGGCAGAGTTGGAGGCGACGGCTCCAGATCAAGAGCGATTAATGGCACTTTCGTCAAAATGAAATCTGCACGAGCGGTCACGGTTTCGCGAGGCAGTACGAAGGGATCGTATCCTGCCTGCAGGTAAGCGATTCGAACCCGCTCATAGTCACGTAAAGCCTTTTCGAGGCTGTGGCGGCGATCTTCGTTGACCTCGTATATCTCCGGCCAAGGAGGAGCGAGGAAGACCAGATCGTAGCGGTAATGCGTTAAGGCGTCCTTCGGTGGCTTGCCACCTTGCGCGGTGATCGCGACACCTGCATCGACGACGCCGCGGTCGAAGAACGTGAGCCCCCGCGACGCTAAATGATCTGCGATGGACATGGCGAGGGCTCGCTGACCGAATGCCGCTGCATCGACCCAGGGCAGGGCTCTTCCGTCACCCTGCCGCTCATCCGCGACAACACGCAATGCTGGCTCTTCGACTACTGGGTATCCACGTCGTGCAAGCTCGGAGAGCAGGGTAGATTTACCTCCTCCAGAGCACCCGGAAATCATCACGAACATGAGTCTCGTCCCCTCAGCTTAACACTTCGGCGTCCGCTCCTAGGTTTGGATGGGCGGGAATTGAATGTCAAAAAGTGGTCGTTCCTATCATTTGATTTGGGTCGGCGGCATATGTCCGCTTTTTTGATCTCCGCTTAAAAGCTGCCTGTCCGCAATCGGCCAGCGCAGGCCGTAGAGCCGCCGGCCGTTAAGAGAGGTCACAGCGACACCTCATTCTAGGCGTACAGTCTTGCGTCGAGCGGCCCGAAAGCGGTCATCAGCAGCGCCTCGCGATCGACTGAGCTAATCTGCGCATCGATCAAGCGCGCCTTTGGTTTGGATCGGTTCAGGCGGTTCACCTAAAACGCGTATCAATAAGGCCGCGGATGGCGGCCCTATGCGTTGGTCGCAAAGGAGAGGCTTGATGGATCCGGTAGCAATGGGGCGGAAGTTGGGCGAGGGCTTGCTTTCCTTTCCCGTGACGCATTTCGACGCGGACGGAGCCTTCGATGAAGAGCCCTATCGCGAACATTGCGCGTGGATGCTGGATCACGAACTTTCCGGCCTGTTCGCCGCGGGCGGAACCGGGGAGTTTTTTTCGCTTACGCCGGGCGAAGTCGTCGATGTGGTGCGTGCGGCGGTGGCCGAAGGCCGGGGCAAGGTGCCCGTCATTTCGGGCTGCGGCTATGGCACCGCCATTGCGGTCGATATCGCGCGCGGCGCCGAAAAGGCGGGCGCCGATGGTTTGTTGCTGCTGCCGCCCTATCTGGTCGGATCGAAGCAGGAAGGGCTCGCCGCGCATATCGAGGCGGTGTGCCGGGCGACGGGACTTGGTGTCATCGTCTATAACCGCGACAATGCGATCGTCGACGACGAGACGCTGGCGGGGCTGTGCGACCGCAACCCCAATCTGATCGGCTTCAAGGACGGGGTGGGCGACATCGAACTGATGACCCGCATTTATGCCCGAATGGGCGACCGCCTGACCTATATCGGCGGGCTGCCGACCGCCGAAACCTATGCGACGCCTTATCTGACGATGGGGGTCACCACCTATTCGTCGGCGATCTTCAACTTCATGCCCGACTGGGCGCTCGATTTCTACAAGGCGGTGCGCGCCGGTAACCAGGTTGAGGTGCTGCACCAGCTGCGCCAGTTCGTGCTGCCCTACATCGCGCTGCGCAATCGCGGCCGCGGCTATGCGGTATCGATCGTCAAATCGGGTTGCCGGATCGTCGGCCGCGACGCCGGTCCGGTCCGGTCGCCGCTGACCGACATGAGCGCCGCGGAGGAACAGGAACTGCGCGACCTGATCGAGCGCGCGTCGCCAAAGGCCCTTTCGGTGGCCGCCTGACCGGGATAGGCTGGGCCATGTTCGAACTCAGCCAACTCCGCTGTTTCGTCGCCGCTGCCGAGGAATTGCACTTCGGCCGCGCGGCGCAGCGGCTCAACATGACCCAGTCGCCGCTCAGCCGGCAGATCCAGCTACTCGAGCGGATCCTCGACGTCACGCTGCTCGAACGGACGAGCCGCAATGTCTCGCTGACCCCTGCCGGGCGCGTGTTCCTGATCGAGGCGCGGCGCATCGTCCGTCTCGCCGAAAGCGCCTCGCTGTCGGCCCGGCGCGTCGCAAAAGGCGATGCGGGGAAGGTCGGCATCGGCTTCACCGCGGTATCGGGTTATACGCTTGTCCCGCGCATCGTGACGCAGGCGCGCGCGACGCTGCCCAATATCGAACTCGAACTGCGCGAAATGGTGACGAGCGACCAGACCGATGCGTTGCTCACCGGCCTGATCGACATCGGTTTCGTGCGCCCGCCGGTCGTACGCAGCGAATTCAATTCCGTGCTCGCGCTCAGCGAGCCGCTCGTCGTCGCGTTGCCGCTCGGCGACCCGCGGCAGGCGCAATCGGTGCTGCTTCCCGCCGACCTCGATGACAAGCCGCTCATCATGTATTCGCGTCAGGGCGCGGGCTATTTCCACGATCTGCTCGCGCGCCTTTTCGACGAGGCCGGGGTGTCGCCGCATTATATTCAGCATGTGACCCAGATCCATTCGATGCTGGGGCTGGTTCGCGCCGGGCTGGCCGCGGCGGTCGTGCCGCGCTCGGCAATGGGGCTGCATCCCGACGATGTGCAGTTTCGCGAACTCACGACGACGCCCGAACAGCCGGTCGAACTGTATATGGCATGGCGCCGCGACAACGCCAATCCGGCGACCGAACCGATGCGGCGCCTGTGCATGGAGGTCATGGCGGCGTGATCAGCCGCCGCCACCTGATGGCAGGGGCTGGGGCGGCGATGCTGCTGCCGGTGGAGGGACTGGCGAGCGGCAAGGGCGACCCGCTGGCGCCAACGCGCTATGGCCGGGTGCGCGGTTTACGCGAACAAGATGTGCTGGCCTTTCGCGGCGTCCGCTACGGCGCCGACACCGCCCCGCGACGCTTTCAGGCGGCGCTGGCGCCGACGCTCTGGCGCGGCATTGCCGATGCGACCGTTTATGGTGCTGCCGCGCCGCAGACCAGGGCCACCGAACGGACGAGCGAGGACTGCCTGTTCCTCAACATCTGGACCCCGGCGCTCGACGGCGCGCGGCGACCGGTCCTGGTCTATCTGCACGGCGGCGCGCATGCGCATGGATCGGGGTCCGATCCGCTCTACGACGGCGGCAATCTGGTCCGGCGCGGCGACGTCGTCGTGGTCACGCTCAACCACCGGCTGGCGGCGCTCGGCTATGCCTATCTCGCGCGGCTCGGCGGTCCGGCGGAATCGGGGAATGTCGGCAATCTCGACATCATCCTCGCGCTACAATGGGTGCGCGACAACATCGCCGGCTTTGGCGGCGATCCCAGGCGGGTGATGATCTTTGGCCAGTCGGGCGGCGGCGCAAAGGTCGTCACGCTGATGGCGATGGAGGCGGCGCGACCGCTGTTCCACAGCGCCGCGACGATGAGCGGCCAGCATGTCACCGCGGCCGGCCCCAACCATGCGACCGAGCGGGCGAAGGCGTGGATGGCAAAGGCCGGCGCGGCGTCGTTCGGCGAACTGCGCGACCTGCCGATCGAACGGCTGGTCGAGGCGATGGCGATGACCGATCCGCTGGAAGGAAAGGGCGAGATCAGTTTCACCTCGACGCTCGATCATCATGTGCTGAAACGCCATCCGTTCTATCCTGGAGCGCCGCACGAGGCCGCGTCGATTCCGCTGATCGTCGGTAACACACATGACGAAACCGGGCTGTGGATCGCCGAGACGCTGAAGCGCGGCGACACCGACTGGAACAATCTGCCGATGCGGCTGGCGCGCGAGATCGTCAAGGATGTCGACCCGATCTGGCTGATCGAGCGCTATCGCGCGCTTTATCCCGGCCGCACGCCGGGACAGATATTGCTCGCTGCCTCAACCGCCGCGCGATCATGGCCCGGTCATCTGATCCAGGCCGAGGAGCGCGCGCGGATCGGGGCATCGACCTGGATGTACCAGCTCGATTTTCCGTCGCCCGAGGAGGGCGGCGTGCTCGGCGCGTTTCACACGCTCGATATCGGGCTGGTGTTCGATAATGTGCAGCTTGACGCCGCGCGTACTGGCAACACGCCGGAAGTGCGCGCGTTGGCGGGCCAGATGGCCGATGCCTTCATTCGCCTCGCGCGGACCGGCGACCCCAACGGCGGATCGCTGCCCACATGGCCGCACTATGATCTCGAAAAGCGCGCGACGATGATCTTCGACCGCGACATTCGCGTCGAAAACGATCCGCGCGCCGCCGAGCGCGAACTACTGTCGGTTGCGCCCTATATCAAGCCGGGTGGCTGAATCCTAGCGATCCCAAGGGAAGGAAAGGGTAGGGCGATTGGCATAGCGCGCCATCGTCAGTCGCATCCGCGTCCCGCATCCCGGTTCTAGCCGCAGCGTGAAATCGCGCCCGCCGACGCGTTCGATGCCGCCGTCCCATGCGACCGTATCGATCCGGTGTTCGGCATAGGCGCCGCCCTGGACGACCAACGTACGCGGCGCGGTGCCGGTGTTGATCAGCGTTACCTCGGTCGCCGTGTCGCCCAGACTGTGGACGAGCGCCGCGACGTCGTCGGGCACCCCGGCACGGCGGCGGTCGGCATCGAAGTAACGCAGCCGGCAATGGAGCGGCACGCCGCCCTGCGGGGCGGTGGTCGGCGACCAGGGCGGGCGGGCGATGTGGAGGCCGCCGGTCATCGTCTGGATCAGCGCCTTGGCCGCGGCGGGATTGATGCCGAGCGTCCAGTCGGCCAGCCGCTCGTCGGGCCGCGTCTTATCGGCTTTGGTGATGCCCACCCGTTTGGCGACATGGTCGAAGTCGGCTTGCAGCGCCTGTTTGGGATAGTCGGGATTTTGCCCCTCGAGGAAATCGATCCACGGGTGGTTGCCTGCCGCCTCGCGGTCGGCCGCCTCCTGCGTCGCATACCAGATTTCGAAGCCGTTGGTGCGGTAGGATCCAGGCTTCCAGCCATACCAGCCGTCGGCGCCGTGCATCGTCGGCGCCGACATGACGCCGCCGACCAGCTTGCTTTGTTCGTTGATGCGGACATTCATGTCGCGCCACAGGCGAAGATAGTCGCGGTCGCCGGACAAGAGGAGAGCGTTGTAAAAAGCGGTGATCGATCGCGGCACCCGGTTGCGGTTTTCGCGCTCGCCGGTCTGCGGCACGACAGGAGAAAAGCCCCAGCCATAGACGCCCTGCCACCAGTCGGCGCCGACTGTGCCGTCGGCGCCGACGCGGCTGGGCAAAATGCCGTTGTTCGCCCGCGCCCGGTCGGCCCAGGCGCCCAGATAGTCGAGCGCCCAACGCCGGAACCTCTCGCCGCCGCCCAGCGCGTAAGCATTGAGGCCCAGCGTCGTCGCCTGAAGGTTCAGCGGGTTGTCGCCGACGACATCGCCATATTCGGCATAATGGGCAAGGAACTGGCTATAATCATCCTCGCCATGTTCGAGGTGGAACCGCGCGGCGTCGAACGGATCGCCGGCCCATTCGAGCGCGGTCACCGGCTGTAGCGCGGGGCCGCGGCTGCCGTTCATCATGCTGCGCATCACCCGGTGGCGCGGATCATAGTTGGGGGCGCTGCGGTCGCGGCCGGTGTAGAAATCGGCGAACCGGCGGGTGCGCGCCAGAAGTTTCCGGTCGCGCGGCGCGCTCATTCCCATGACGTTGAACGTCGTTAGTCCTTCGGCATTATGCTGCCAGTCCATCTGGACCGGGAATTCGCGATAATACATGCCTTGCCGGGCGACCGCGACGTCGACGGTCTTTGCGGCGGTATATTGCCGGATATGGCCGTCCCAGAAACGCTGCGCCAGCGTCAGCAGCCGGTCGGGCGCGCCCAGCGCATGGAGCGTCACCCAGTCGTTCGTCGCCTCGGCGGCATCGTCGGGACCATCGTTTGCGCCCCAGCGCACAAAGACTTTCAGCGCGTCGTTCGCATCGACATATTTGGCGTAAAACGTTTCGCAGGCCGCCATATTCGCCGCGAGCAGGCGGCGCTGTAACGTCGCCCACACGGGAGGCGTCATCGGGCTGGCGATGCGGATCGGCCGCGTCAGGGACTTTGCGAACGCCGCAGGTGCGGCCAGAATTGCACCGCTTGTTGTCAGAAACGCGCGGCGCGATACGGTCATGCAACGAGTTCCAGACGCCGGATCGGGCCGACGATCCACACATAGGCGACGATCGTCAGCAGGCAGTGGACCGCGACAAAGGCGAGCGCGAGGTCGAACGATCCGGTCGCTGCGACGATATAGCCGACGACGATCGGGGTTACGATGCCGGCGATATTGCCGAACATGTTGAACACACCGCCCGAAAGACCCGCGAGCTGTTTGGGCGCGACGTCGGCCATGACCGCCCAGCCGAGCGATGCGACGCCCTTGCCGAAAAAGGCGACCGCCATCAGCGCGATGACCAGCCATTCCTCCTCGGCCCAGACGCACGCCAGGATCGTTGTCGCCAGCAGCATGCCGACGACCAGCGGTGTCTTGCGCGCCTTGTCCAGGCTGCCGCTCCGTTTGAGAATATGGTCGGAAATGACCCCGCCGGCGAGGCCGCCGGCAAAGCCGAAGGCGGCGGGCAATGCGGCTGCGAAGCCGGCCTCCATGATGTTGAGGCCGCGTTCCTTGACCAGATAGATCGGGAACCAGGTCACAAAGAAATAGGTCAGCACATTGATGCAATATTGGCCGAGATAAATGCCCAGCATCATCCGGCTCGACAGCAACAGCCGGAAATTAGGCCAGGAAAAGGCGGCCGCGCTCTTGCTACGGTCTTCCATCCCGATCTGGCCGCCGCCGTCGCGGATATGGTCGAGTTCGGCCTGATTGACGCGTGGATGCCGGTCGGGTCCGTGAATCTGGCTGATGAACAATAGCGTTGCGGCGACACCCAGCGCGCCCATCGTCCAGAACACCGAACGCCAGCCATGTTCGTGAACCAGCCAGCCCATCAGCGGAGCAAAGACGACGAGCGCGAAATATTGCGCGCTGTTGAAGATGGCCGAGGCCGTCCCGCGCTCGGCGCTGGGGAACCAGGCGGCGACCAAGCGGGCGTTGCCGGGAAAGGACGGGGCTTCGGCCAAGCCGACCAGGAAGCGCAGCAGAAACAGCGTGGTGACCGCGGCCAGCCCGGGCACAAAGCCGACGAAGCCCTGCGCCGCGGTGAACAGCGACCAGATCAGGATCGCCGACGCATAGACTTTCTTGGTGCCGAAACGGTCGAGCAAGGCGCCTCCCGGGATCTGCGCCAGCGCATAGGCCCAGGCGAAGGCGGAGAGGATGTAGCCGGTCTGGATCGGGCTCAGCGCCAGCTCGCGCGATGCCTCCTCGCCGGCAATCGAGAATGTTGCGCGATCGGCATAGTTGATCGTGGTGATGACAAAGATTAGCGCGATGATCCAATAGCGCGTTCTTGTCGGTTTCTCGGCGTTATCGACCATGACCCTCTCCTGTGGACCGGAAGCGCTCGCGGCTTTTGCGGTCATCAGGACGCTAGCGACTGCATCTTTTCCGGTCCAAGCCGAAAGTTGGAACAATCCAGCCAATCCATGGCTGGATCGCGATCGGGATACGCCGTTTTGCGAAATCGGTGCGCGATCGGCAATGATCCATGCCGTATTGAGGTTGGCCTTATGGGGTCTTCTGGCGTTAGCCCTTTTGTATTCAAACCGCACGACTTGCCGCGCGACGGCAAGCAGGAGAGGGGATTACCGATGGCAACTTCCGCACCGCGCAACATCAAGGTCGGCCTTTTTGCAGGGGCTGCAGCCGTGGCGCTCGTATGTCCGGCCGCCGCCCAAGCGCAGGATGCTGCCGCTTCCCAGCCGGCCGAATCTGCCGACGCTACCGAGGCCGCCCCAGAGGGTGCCGGCGAAGAAATTATCGTCACGGGCTTTCGCCAGAGCCTGACCAGCGCGCTGAATATGAAGCGCAACGAAACCGCTTCGATCGACGCGATCAAGGCCGAAGACATCGCCGAATTCCCCGACCTCAACCTCGCCGAATCGCTGCAGCGTATTCCGGGCGTCGCGATCAGCCGCGTGAATGGCGAGGGCCGCAACATCTCGGTTCGCGGCCTCGGCCCCGAATATACGCGTGTCCGCATCAATGGCATGGAAGCGATCGGCACCAGCGGCGGCACCGACAATTCGGGCGGCGTCAACCGTGGCCGCGGTTTCGACTTCAACATCTTCTCGTCGGACCTGTTCAACAGCCTGGCGGTTCGCAAGACCGCGAGCGCCGATGTCGAGGAGGGATCTCTGGGCGCGACGGTCGATCTCCAGGTCGCGCGTCCCTTCGATTTCAAAAAATCGACCGCGGTGCTGTCCGTCCAGGGAAGCTACAACGATCTCGCGCGCAAGCTGACGCCGCGCTTTTCGGGCCTGGTCACCGTTTCGAACCCCGAAGAAGCCTTCGGCGTGCTCGTGTCGCTGGCTTATGAAGAGCGCCGCCTGCGCGAAGAAGGCGCGAACATCACGCGCTGGACCCATGGCGGTTTCAATGGCGGTTTCAGCCCGCTCTCGACGTTGCCGGGCTATACGGCCGCCCAGATCAACAACAGCACCGATCTCGACACCGCGCTATTCCATCCGCGCATCCCGGGCCTCGTCAGCTACGACATCAACCAGAAGCGTCTTGGCGCCGCAGTGTCGGTACAGTTCCGCCCGGCGGACAGCACGCTGATCTCGATCGACGGCCTCTATTCGCGCCTCGACGGCACCCGCGCCGAAAGCCAGTTCCAGGCGATCAGCTTCAGCCGCTCGGGCACCGGCAAGCCGCAGACAATCATCCGTTCAGGGGTGGTCGACGAGAATAACAACATCATCAGCGGCACGTTCGACAACGTCGATCTGCGCACCCAGTCGCGCTATGACGTGCTGAAGACCGACTTCCACCAACTCACCGGTAACATCGAGCAGGAGTTCGGCGAAAAGCTGAAATTCACGGGTCTCGTCGGCTATTCGAAATCGGCGTTCCGCAACCCGGTGCAGACGACGGTCACGATCGATGCCGCTAATACCAACGGCTTCTTCTATGATTTCTCGACGCGTTTCCCGACGATCAAGCCGGGCGTCGACGTCACCAACCCCGCGACCTTCGCGTTCACCAACGGCACATCGGAAGTCCGCATCCGCCCGCAAACGGTCGACAACAGCTTTGCGACGGCCAAGGGCGCGCTGGCGTGGGAGGCGAGCGACGCTTTCACGCTCAAAGCCGGCGTCGACTGGCGCCGTTTCACCTATGACTCGACCGAGAGCCGCCGTTTGCTGGGCGAGACCGTCGTCACGCCGCTGACCGCCGCGCAGCTGGCCAGCCTCACCACCGTCTATTCGGGTTTCGGCCGCGGCCTCGACCTGCCGTCGGGCACGATCACCAGCTGGCTGGTCCCCGACCTGCCGTCCTTCCTCGCGGCGATCAACGCGTCGGGCAATCCGACCTATGCGACCGGCGGCATCGAAAATGCCACCGCGCGCGGCTCGTTCATCACGGTGGAGGAAAAGGATATCGGCGCCTGGGGCATGGCCGAATTCAACCTCGAGGGCGCCGGTTTCCCGCTGCGCGGCGATGTTGGCGTGCGCTATGTCGATACCAAGCAAAGCTCGACCGGCTATGCGAGCCAGGGCGCGGCCATCAACCTGGTCGAGGCGGACCGGTCCTATAATCGCTGGCTGCCGTCGGCGAACCTCGTGTTCGACGTCACCGACAATCTGCTCGTGCGCTTCGCCGCGGCCAAGACGATGGCACGCGCCGGCATCGCGTCGCTGACCCCGGGCGGCAACCTTAACGTGTCGGGCGGCAACCGCAGCTTCAGCTCGGGCAACCCCGACCTGAAACCGACCGCCTCGACGAACCTCGACGTTGGCATCGAATGGTATCCGACCCCCGGGGCGATCTATGCCGTCTCGGGTTTCCACAAGGACATCGGGACCTTCGTTCAGTCGCTCAGCACCTCGGTGCCCTTTGCCGATCTCGGCCTGCCGGCGTCGCTGCTGACCGGCACCACCGCATCGCCGACCGACGTTTTCATCGTCAGCCAGCCGGTGAATTCGAGTGGCGGCAAGCTCAAGGGCTTCGAGATCAACATCCAGCAGCCGTTTACTTTTTTCGACGGCTTCCTCTCGAACTTCGGCGTGCTCGCAAACTATACTTATGTCAGCTCGAATATCGAATATCTGACCGCCGCGAACGGCAGCACCTCGGTCCGTGCGCCGCTGGTGGGCCTGTCGAAACAAGCGGCGAACGCGACGCTCTATTACGAAGATTCGAAATTCTCGATCCGTGGATCGGCCTCCTACCGGTCCAAATATCTGACTGCGGTCCCGGGAACCGAGGGCAATGCGTGGAACGGCACCAACAGCACGCTGAATTTCGATGCGCAGCTTTCGTACAATGTGAACGACCGGCTGAAGTTCAGCCTCGAAATGATCAACCTGACCGATGAGAAGAATGATCAGTTTGTTGACGAGACGAACCGCCTGAACGTGCTCACCCACAGCGGCCGCCAGTTCAATTTCGGCCTGCGCTACAGCCTGTAATTGGAGGCAATCGGTGATCGACGGCAGCATATTGATCGGGCAGGGGACGCGGCGGAGCGAGGAGAGTTTCCGTGCCTATGACCCGGCAACCGGCGCTGTCGTCGGTCCCGGGTTCAGTATCGCGAGCACACAGGACGTCGCCGACGCCTGCGCGCTCGCTGCGGATGCTGCGGAAGCTTTCGGGTCGCTCGGTCCCACCGTGCGTGCTGCCTTTATCGAAGCGGTGGCCGACGCCATCACCGCGATCGGCGATGTTCTGATCGAAACCGCTATGGCGGAGACCGGCTTGCCGCGCGCGCGTCTGGAAGGCGAGCGCGGCCGGACGATCGGTCAATTGCAATTATCCGCATCGGTCGTGCGGCAGGGCGACTGGCTCGACGCGACGCTCGACAGCGCGCTGCCCGAACGCGTTCCGCCGCGCCCTGCGTTGCGGCGGATGAACCGGCCAGTCGGGCCCGCCGCGGTCTTCGGCGCGTCCAACTTCCCGCTCGCCTTTTCGGTCGCGGGCGGTGACACCGCTTCGGCCTTTGCCGCCGGCTGTCCGGTGGTTGTCAAGGGACACAGCGCCCATCCCGGAACGGGCGAGCTCGTCGCGCGGGCCGTCCAAAAGGCGGTTGCCGCCTGCGGCCTTCCCGAGGGCGTGTTTTCCTATCTGCCTGGCAAATCGCACGAGCTGGGCGCGGCGCTGGTCGCCGATCCGCGGATCAAGGCGGTCGGCTTCACCGGTTCGCGCGGGGGCGGTCTTCACCTCGTCGATATCGCGCGCAAGCGCAAAGAACCTATCCCTGTCTATGCCGAGATGAGCAGCGTGAACCCCGTAATCATCCTCCCGGGCGCACTTGCTGGTCGCGGTATTGAACTGGCCGGCGCCTTTTCTTCCTCCCTTACACTCGGCGCCGGCCAATTTTGTACCAATCCTGGAACGATCGTCGCGGTCGACGGTCCTGCGCTCGACATATTCGTCGGCGCGGCGGCCGATGCCCTGGCCGGTGTAGAGCCCGCCACGATGCTGAACAGCGGCATCGCCGAGGCTTATCGCGAAGGCGTAGCAGCGCTCGATCGCAATCCCGCGGTTGAACGCGCTTCGGATATCCACGGCGCCAGCCACAATCGCTGCGCTCCGGCGCTGTTCGACACGACGGCGGAAGCCTATGTCAGGGATGCATCGATCCGCGAGGAAGTGTTCGGGAGCGCGGCGATCGTCGTCCGCTGCCGCGACCTTGCCGAGGTTGCGGCCACTGTCTCCGCCATGGAAGGGCAGCTGACCGCGACGATCCATATGGACGACGGCGACATGGAGGCCGCGCAGGCATTATCGCCGCTGCTCGCGGACAAAGTAGGTCGTCTGGTCAACGGCTGGCCAACGGGGGTCGAAGTAACCCATGCGATGGTTCATGGCGGGCCGTTCCCCGCGACGTCCGATACCCGGTCGACCTCGGTCGGGCCGCTTGCGATCGCGCGCTTCCTGCGTCCGGTGTGCTTTCAGAATCTTCCGGAGGAAATGCTGCCACCAGCGCTTCGGGATGGCAATCCATGGCGTCTTTCGAGGCGCA
The DNA here is from genome assembly GCF_036675685.1 of Sphingopyxis sp. Lineage (GTDB taxonomy): Bacteria > Pseudomonadota > Alphaproteobacteria > Sphingomonadales > Sphingomonadaceae > Sphingopyxis. Next base: position 79,518 of record NZ_JAKFEM010000028.1, on the reverse strand, counting down.
TCGATGGCGAGCTGCGGGCGCCAGCCGTTGCGACGCAGCCCAATGCTTAGGCAGATACTCCCTGCGGACGAGCATAACCTCATTCTTTGGGAAGGCGCGCCATGAGCATCATTCTCGCCCTGATCCTCGCGGGCAATCAACCAATGCCGATGGTTGTCATCGATGAAGCGGATACGGTGCAGGAAGGGCCCGCGCCGCACGGCAAGATCGGCCAATCGACCGCGTGGCGGATCAGCGACGCGGTTCCTGCGCCGCGCAGCTTTGAATTCAGAAAGCGCGCGCTCCACGTCGGGGCGGCAATCGGGATCCACCCGATCGACCATGACGAAATCTATTATGTGCTGTCGGGCACCGGCGCGGTCCACTCGGACGGCGACGAACGGCGGCTGGGGCCTGGCATGGCGGCCTGGCTTTACAAAGGTGCTGACGTTGGCATCCGCCAGACAGGGAACGAACCGCTGATTCTCATAATAGCCTATCCGAACAAGCTGGAAATCAGAGGCGGCCGGACCGAACGTCGTGCCGACTTAGCATCAGGACTCGCGGATATCATCGACTGATAGAGTATCGCCACTGGATGCGAGATGCGGTCCCGATGTTTGCTTGCGCCGTTCGATTTCCAGAAGCTGCCCGACCGCTTGCGGCCAGATCCGGCGCCAGACTATTACGCTGTCGCGGGAGATCGATATGCGCCGGGATGCTGTCCGTTGTTACGCTCGCATTGATTATCCACCTCCGTGAGCGGGCGCGGCACGTGGCAACCGAAAGGATTGGGACCATTGACAAAATATGGTCAGTCCAAGGCGCATTTCGCGACGACGTCGGCTTCCGAGCCGCTGCCTAAGGCGATCCGTGACAGGCTAATATTCAGGCTGCCACGGGTGTCGACACGAAATGGGGCGGTGATACGTGTCATGTCAGCGCCAGCCGCTACGAAGCATTTCAGCGGCACTCCCAGTACGCGCCACTGTCCGGGTACCAGTGTCGAAAATTCGAGCATGCGAAGCGAACGACCGCAAGCCGAGCCGGCGCAACGAACCGACATTGAAACAGGCGCTGAGGGCGGTGCATCGAGGCGCATGGTTGCGAGCAACATGACGTCGCCGTTAGTCTCTCGCGACAGGTCGACGGCATTCTGCGCGTTCATCTCGATGGCTGTGCCCCCGGGACCGGCGGCAATGACGAACTGCCGCGCGCCTTCCTGGACCGTATGATCGGCCGCACTGATGGTTGCCCGACCCGACAGGCCGGTGGCTGGAACCGTGGTCACGCGCAACGGATCGCCGCCATCGGTTCGCGATACCGTCAGCGACCAAGAGGCCGTCGCCAGGCCTTTGTCGAAGTAGACACCCGCGCCGCTACCGTCGTCTGCGACCTGACTGTCCTGCGAAAGCGCGTGCCATGGCTGCGGGCCGTCAGCGTAGGTCATGCCATAGCCAAAAGGAAACAGCGTTGGCCCGCCATGTCTTGCCGTCGCCGGCCAAGCGGTCGGGAGGCGCCCTTGGAAATCGAAGGCCTTTTCGCCCACTTTGCTGGCGAAAAGCAGGTCGGCGACGCCGGTCCCCTCGGATCCCGGGAGCCAGGCGGTGACGAAGGCATCGGCCTCATTCAGTGCCTCGTTGACGTAAAGCGGCCGCCCGGTGATCATGACGGCAATCACGGGGATTCCTGCGGCTTTCAGCTTGCGCACCGTCGCAAACGGGCGGCGCAACTCGGGGCGTAGTTGGAGCGAGGCGATGTCGCCCTGGAATTCGGCATAAGGCGTTTCGCCGAAAACGACGATCGCCGCATCGGGTCGTCGCTTAAATTGGCCGTCGGGCGCGAGTTCGGCGCTGCCCCCGGCTGCCGCGACATGTTGCTCAATGCCGCGCCATATCGAGGTTGCCCCCGGAAAATCACTGTTGTCCAGCCCCGTGCCCTGCCAGCTCAAGGTCCAGCCGCCTGACTGGCGGGCGATGTCGTCGGCGCCGTCGCCCGCGACGAGGATATGGGCCTGCGGCTTGAGAGGTAGCACGCCGGTGTTTTTGAGAAGGACGAGCGACTTGCGAACCGCTTCGCGTGCCACAGCCCGATGCTCTGGTGCGCCGAGCAGGTCGTAGCGGCCCGAATAGGCGCGCGCGGATGGCTTGCCCGCCTCGAACAGGCCCAGGCGCTGCTTGACGCGCAAGATGCGCGCCACGGCGTCGTCGAGCCGTTCCATCGGAATCGTGCCATCCTTCACCTGGGCCAGCGTGCTTGCGTAAAGGGCGCGCCAGCTGTCGGGGGCCATGAACATGTCGATCCCGGCGTTGGCGGCGACGGGACAGCTGGCGTTGCTGCAGCCCGCAACCTGCCCGTGCGCGTTCCAGTCGGTGACGACAAAACCGCCGAAGTTCATCCGGTCTTTCAATATGTCGGTGACCAGCCCCTTGTTTCCGGCAATCTTCACGCCTTGCCAGCTCGAGAAGCTGGTCATGACGGTGGCCACGCCATTTTCCATTGCGGGAATATAGGGCGCTCCGTGAACGAGGCGCAATTCGAGCTCCGAAACGGTCGCGTCGCCCTGATCCTTGCCGTCCACGGTGGCGCCGTCGGCGAGAAAGTGCTTGGTGCTTGCGGCAACATGCGGCCCCGCAAGAATGGGCGCGGTCGATGGCGGTCCTTGCAACCCGCGGATCATGCTGCCGACGTAGGAAGCAACGAGCGCGGGGTCCGATGAATATCCTTCATAGGCGCGTCCCCAGCGATAATCCTGCGGGACGGTGACCGTCGGCGCAAAGGTCCATTCCTGACCCGTCACGCGAATTTCTATCGCCGTTATGCGGCCGATGCGCTCGATCAACCCGGGATCGCGCGCGGCGCCCAGCCCGACATTGTGAGGAAACAGAGTGGCGCCGACGATATTGCTATGCCCATGCACGGCATCGGTGCCCCACATGACCGGAATCGCCGGCGCGCCGGGCGCGTGATCCATCGATGCCGCGTAAAAGGCGTCGGCCAAGGCGAGCCAGTCGCGCGCGGGAGCAAGATCATTGCCGCCTGGCCCCGAGTTGCCGCCGTTGAGCACCGAACCCAGATGAAATTTGCGCACATCTTCGGGCGTCACGCTGCCGATATCGGCCTGGATAATTTGCCCGACCTTCTGTTCCACCGACATGCTGGCCAGCAGCGCCTGGACATGGGCTTCGCCATCGGCCGTGACGATCCGCGGATAGGCGACTTCTGGCCATTGTCCGGTATCGACCGCGCCTGACGGGTTTACGGAAGCGGCGTCGTTCTGCGACGCCAGCGCTTGCGGGGTCGAGGCAGCGGTTAGCGAAAACGCGGCAGTATATAGCATTGTTCTAAATGGCATAAAATCCTCTCCCGTGCGTCGCGGCTCTTGCCATTTTGCGATCCAATTTATCTGTCAACCTTGACAGGAATAGATTGGATAATCGTCCATATGGCGGCAATTTCCAAACATTATTTGACAACGTTGACAAGACTATGCAACAAAAATGGAGCGCAGGGTTATGCGGCTCCGAGTCTGCTTGTCGGGTCTCGCTGAGTCGGTCCGCCCCGCGTGAAAAAGATGTTCATGTCCGCACGCCAAGATGCGGTTTGGGAGGGATGGAAATGATCAGCGGGACTTTAAGCCACCGGGGGATGCTGTTTGCTGCGACTTCGGTCTTGGCACTGGGATTCGCCGCTTCGCCTGCATTTGCGCAGTCCGAACAGGTCGCCGGCGAAGGTACGGAAAGCGAAATCGTCGTCACCGGTTTTCGCGCATCGCTTGAGAATGCTTTGAACGCAAAGCGCGATTCCAACCTGATCATCGAATCGGTGACGGCAGAGGATATCGGGAAATTCCCCGACCAGAATGTTGCCGAGTCCCTGCAACGCCTTCCCGGCATCCAGATCGATCGCGAGAATGGACAGGGTTCAAAGGTCCGGATCCGCGGCCTTGAGCAGAATGTGACATTGCTGAACGGCGAGCTCTTTGTCAGCGGACTCGAAGTCTACAAGGTTGGCGAGGGAAATTATAACCGCAACGACAGTCTCGAGGGCGTGCCGTCAGAGCTGATCGGCGGCATCGAGGTTTTCAAGTCGCCCAATGCCTCGCTGCTCGAAGGCGGTCTCGGCGGCATCGTTAATTTGAAAACCCGCAATCCGCTCGATTTACAGGACGGCCTGACGGTCGCCGGCAACTTCAAGATGAGCAAGGGCAGCGAGATCGGCGGATGGAAGCCTGCGGGTGCGGCGGTTCTGGGCTATAATTTCAACGATCGTCTCGGGATCATCGCGTCGTTCAGCTATGAGCAGACCAACACGCACGTCAACGCTTTGGGCGGTGACAATCGCGGCAACTGGGCCTTTGCCGGGGGGCGCCGCGACACCGCGACCGTCCCGACCAACTATTATGCACCCGAATATCGCTATATCACCGACCGCGACCAGTATCGCCGGCGTTGGGGCGCGTCGCTCGGGGTGAACTTCAGGCCCACCGACGAGCTTGAGGTCAGCGCGCAATATTTCCATTCGGATCTGAAGATCGACACGCGCGAGGCTTCGGTCAAATTTCCGTTTGGGCAGGGCGAATCGCAGGGCTTGGTGGGAAGCTACAACATCAACGAGAACGGCGTCCTGACCGACGGAACCGTGCGCGCGCAATCGGCTGAGGCCATTTCGTTCGTCGATGTCTCGAAGATCAAGTCGGACAATCTCCAGTTCGGGATCGACTGGGACAATGACACCAACTTCCGTGCATCGATCATGGCCGACTATTCATCGTCGAAGATGGGCCGCGAAGTCGCGAACAATGACGTGCGCTACACCGAATATGGCGTGCGCGGTCCGGGAACGTCGGGGCCGCAGCCGGGGTTCATACCCAATACAGCGGCGCCGCCGACCTTCGATTTCACCTATAAGAACGGTGATTTCCCGAGCTTTGGCATCGCACCGGGCAGCCCGCAAGACCTGTTCAGCAATCCGGCCTATGGCTTCTTCAAATCGCACTGGGCCTTTGGCGACCGGTCCGACATCAAAGGGCATTCGATCCGCGCCGACTTTGGCTATGACGTGGACAACAGCGATACAAATACGATCACGTTGAGTGCAGGCTTTCGCTATGGCCAGCGAACGGTCGACTTCACCTCGGGCCGCTATCTCGCCGACTATAGCGGCAAGGGCGAACTCGATGCGACCGCCATTCCAGCCGCCAACCGGGTTCCCGGCTTCTCGTACAACTGGACGCCCTACGGCTATTTCCAGGATGGGGCGATTGGTTACAAGATTTGCGATCTGCCCGAAGCGAACAAGCCTGCGGCCTTTGCCGGGTGCACTCGCTTCGGTAATTCGCCGGCACTAATCACGCCTTATCAGACCTTGACCAGCAACCCCGAGCGCGTCGAGGCGATCAAAAACTTTGCAGGGGGTGGCCATGTTGCGGGCGATACGGTTCTTGTGGCCGACCGGTCGCAGATGACCAACGCCCTCCAATGGATTCAGTCGCTCTATCCCGACACGCCGTTCACTTTCTTTGCCGACCCCTTGCAGACCTATCGGGTCAAGGAGGAGACGAAGTCGGGATATGTGATGGCCGACATGGGCGGGCTCGACGATCCCTATCACCTCAACGTCGGCCTTCGCATCGTCAACACCAGCTTGACGATCGATCAAAACCAGCCGGCCAGCGCGGATCCCAGCTATTGGGGAACCGACAGCTGGAACGGCGTCCTGCGCGATTTCACCACGAACAGGGTCGTTCGCCGCTACACGGACTTTCTGCCCAGCGTGAATGCGGTCTTCAACATAAGCGAAGGCGATAAAGTCCGGTTTTCGGCAGCGCGTGTCGTGGCCCGCCAGCCGCTTGTTTCGTTGGGGCAGGGCTTTGCGACTCAATTTACACGCGACCCGGCGGACGATCTGTTCAAATTCACCAACGGAAGCCGCGGCAACGCCGAGCTCGATCCGTTCCGCGCCTATCAATTCGACCTCGGCTTCGAGCATTATTTCGGCAACCAAGGACTTTTGTCCGCCGGCCTGTTCTGGAAGGAAGTCGACAGCTTCATCGTCAACGAAACCGTTGCCGTTTTTGTGAATGACCAAGGCGGCGGCAGGTTGGGGCCCGTGTCGCAGCCCGCGAACGGATCGGGCGGCCGGGTGAAAGGGTTCGAACTCGCGGCGCAATATGCCCTCGACTTCGGCTTGGGCTTTACCGCCAACTACACCTTTTCGGACACAAGCACCGACTTCAGCACCGATTTCAGCAACAAGCTGCCTTTGCCGGGCGTGTCGAAGCATTCAGCGAACGGCCAGATATATTTCGAGAAATATGGTTTTGCCGCGCGAGCTTCGTACAGCTGGCGCTCGAAGCAATATCTCGGGAATTTCGGGTTCGCCGACGGGGCTACGACGCGCAATCTGGGGATCTACCAAAAATCCTATGGCCAGCTCGATGGCCAGATCAGTTACAAACTCACCGACAATTTCGAGGTTTTTGCGGAGGCGATCAACATCACCAAGGCAAATGCCAGCACATACCTGCAATTCCCCGAATTGCCCTTCCGCTATGAATCGGGCTCGCGGCGGATTTACGGCGGGGTAAAATTCAACTTCTGATTTCGGCGCCCGCCGAAACATGGCAGCGGCTCTTCTCGTGAAGGGCCGCTGTCCTTTTCTCCGATACGCATGTTGCACCGAGGCCCGTCGAACGCGACCTCAATCAAGCGGTGTAGGCTATGATAAAGCCGGCGGCGGTGCGGCGGTCAGCCGATCGACGAATTGATGCGCATGGATGACCATTCCGCCGGGATCATCGCCCGCCAGTTCGCGCAGCAGCATGTCAGTCGCGGTCTTGGCCATTTCCATGACCGGTTGGCGGATCGTCGTGAGGCGCGGCCACACGACGCGGGCGATTTCGGAATCGTCGAACCCGACGACGGTCAGATCGGCGGGAACATCGAATCCCAATTCGCGTGCCGCCGACATGGCACCGACCGCCATATCGTCATTCTGTGCCAATATGGCGGTCGGCCGCAGCTTGCGTGACAGGAGGCGCTTGGTCGCTTCATATCCCGATTCAAAACTGAAATCGCCGGTTTCGACCAGATCGGGAAGCGGCGGCAGGCCGTTGGCGTCGAATGCCTGACGATAGCCGATCAGGCGCTGGGAACTGGCGGCGTGGACCGGATCGCCCAGGATGATCGCGATCGTCCGGTGCCCAAGCCCGATGACATGCTCGGCGATCTCGCGCGCGGCTGCAACATCGTCCATTGCCGTCGACAGGCCGACATCAAGCTTGGACTGGGGCGCGATCCGGGCGAAGGGAATGCGCGCATCCAAAAGTCCATCGAGAATGTCGGGATGGTCCGACGCCGGCGGTGCGAGGATGACGCCGTCCAATGCTGCGGAGCGCACGAGGCTGACCACTTCGAGCGGACGGTCCATGACCGATTCCACGGGCAGCACGATCAGACGATAGCGTCCGCCATGCAATCGTTCGAGCGCGCCTCGCTGCAATTCGACCACATAGCTTGGACTCGGCTTTTCATAGATCAAACCGATGAGGTAGGATTGTCTCCGGACCAGGCCCTGTGCGAGGACATTGGGGTGATAATTTAGTTCCTTGGCCGCGCGGAGCACCTTTTTACGCAACGCGGGCGAAATATGCGGTTCATTATTGAAGACGCGCGATACGCTTTTAGGTGACACTTGAGCCAGCTTGGCGACGTCAATGCTTGTCGAGCGTTTTTCTCCGTGAGCCATGCCTTCAGGTCGTGGCGAAATTGTCCTTCGTTGTCAATTGGACGCTACTGCCTCGCGGAGGCCCGACTTGATGGGCTGGTCGGTGTGGATGCATGCATCCGGAAATGTCCGCTTTCACGATTTCAGATCTCCAAGCTGTCTGACCGCAATCGGCCAAAGCCGGCGCGAGCTCCGCCGCAGCGGCATAATAAGGGTCGGCGGTGGTCAGCTCTATTTTAACGGTTCGAGCAGCGATTGGACGGAGCGCCAAAAAAAGACGCCCGCCCGATCGAAACCGGGCGGGCGTCAGATGAAGATCTCTGTTTCCTGAAAGGAAGAGCTCTCCTGGGTCGCACGGCGCGGATAGCGTCGCGGGCCGACCGATAATTGTACGACAGCGCCAAAAGATGCTCTATCGTACCGATGTTCACGGATGAGAGATGAAGGTCGTCGTTCTTCATGATCCAGCGGCGCGCGCGTCGCACGCAGCGTACCGAATAGCGCGCGCAATTCGTTCGCACGGGGGCGCCCGATAGACTTTCGCCTCGCGGACAAGCTCACTCGGAACGCCACAAATGTCCGATCTTGCCGGATTCAATCTAAAAGCGGACCGGCGGAAAGCGGCCAGAAGCGAAAAATTCTTTTTGGACGAGCGCCGACAGAATTGACGTTGATCCGATTGCCTATACGTGGCCGGTGTCGGCTCGACCGCCCCGATTGTTTGACAGTTAAAAGCGGATACCCGTAGCTTCGAAGGGGCGCAAACGCGCCTACTGGCTGGTCCTCGACGTCACGGCCGCCCGCAGGAGGCGCATGAATAGCTTTGTGTCGTCCTCAAGGCTGGAGCCGTCCTTTTGCACGTGTTTGATCCCATCCATTGCAGCCACAACGATATTGGCCACTTGCGTGGGCGGGGCCTGCAGCGGTTCAAGATCGATTTCCTTGTCCTCTGCGGCGGCGATCAATGTCTGCGTCAGCATGCTCAAGAGTTTTGTCCGCGCGTCGAGCGTGATATCTGCGGCCAATGCCATGTTGGCAGCAAACAATTCTTCTGCGTCGGTGCTGCCGCCGAATGGGGCGATCAACTCCCGCTGAAAGACCATGATGGCCATTTCCATCCGGTCTAAGGCACTCCCCTGGCCCGCCAGCACTGATGCCACTTCATCCAGTGTCCGGGTATGCGCTCGCAATGATCCGGCCCGAAACAGCTCCTCCTTGCTGTTGAAGCTCAGATAGAGCGAGGCGCGCGAGATTCCCGCAGCGCGCGCAATGTCCGCCATCGAGGTCTTGCGGAAGCCAAAGCGTATAAACACGGGCAAAGCCGCGTCCAGAATCTGCGTTATTTTTTGCTCGGCTTGCATCTTGTGGACATATTGACACTCTGAGTTCACCTTGTCAAAAGACAATTAGACGTGAATTGCATAAGTGTCTAATTGGCGGAGCCGCCCGGACGCGGTCACAAGGAAATTCGATGAACACGGCGAAAGACGATCCCACAACTGTAGCGGTCTTGGTGACAGGCATTGGCGGGTTTCTCGCCGGGCACATCGCCTTGCAGTTGCTTGAGCAAGGGTATCGGGTTCGAGGCAGCCTGCGCCTCATTGGCAGGAGCGATGCCGTACATAGGCAGCTTGGCGCTCATACCCACAAGGATGCTCTGGAGCGCCTCAGCTTTGTGCAGGCCGACCTCGACGGCGAAGATGGCTGGACTGCGGCTGTCGAAGGATGCAGCTACGTCATTCACACGGCGTCACCTTTTCCTCCAGGGTTTCCCGAAGATGAGGATGCGTTGATCCAGACGGCTCGTGACGGTGCGTTGCGGGTGCTCGACGCGGCGCACCGCGCAGGCGTCAAGCGTGTGGTGCTCACCTCCTCCATAGCCGCCACCAATCATGGCGACGGGCAGGCGCCCTTCACCGAAGAAAACTGGACCGACCCGGAAGGCCCACGGGCGACGCCCTACTACAAGTCGAAGACCCTGACCGAGCGGGCAGCCTGGATCTTTGCGGAGAAGGTTGGCCTCGACCTGGCGGTTATCAACCCGAGCATGATCCTTGGGCCGTTACTAGGCGAGAACTTCGGGACGTCCGTCGGCCTGGTCCACCATCTGATGACAGGAAAATTCGAGGGTATTCCACGCTTCGGCTTTTCTGTTGTGGATGTGCGCGATGTCGCAGACGCCCATATTCGAGCGATGACCAATCCCGCGGCGAAGAGCCAACGTTTCATTGTCGGGGGGCGATTCTTCTGGCTCAAGGAATTGGTGGCCATTCTTGCGGCTTGCTTTCCTGAGTACGGCGCCCGGCTTCCGTCAGGCGAAATTTCCGATGAGGTCGTAAAGGCCATCGCGCAATCGGACCCCGACGCACGAACCATCGTCCACGAACTCAATCAAGATCTGAGTGTTAGTGCAGCAAAAGCCCAGCGCGTCCTGAACTGGCGCTCGCGCCCGGAGAAGGAGGCCATATGCGCGAGCGCCCAAAGCCTCATCGACCTGGGATTGGTGCGCGCACCGGCAATCTGAATCCACCATGCTCTCAAGCACTTCTGCCCGCGCATAGTGACCGTCTAGCCGGAGATCGAGCGATCTCTCGTTTCCAAATGGAGAATACGCATGACACTCTTTGCGGCCGCCGCCTGCACGACCAATGACGCCGACCTTCTTCGCGAAGCGGAACGCACCAGACTGCACGCCCTCGTCAGCGCGGATATTGTTCGGGCACGACAGCTTCATGCTCCAGACTTTCAATTGATAACGCCGATCGGTGCCACGCTTTCAAAGGAAGAATATCTGGGTGCGATTGCGTCCGGGCAAATCAGATACCTGACGTGGGAGCCCGCCGACATCGCTGTGCGCCTATACACCAATGGGGCGGTCATTCGATATCGCGCCCAATTGGAAGTCATCTTCGGCGGCCACAAAGTCCCTCTCCATGATTATTGGCACACCGATGTCTATGAGCGTCGCGATGGACAATGGCTGGTCGTCTGGTCACAGGCGACCAGCATCAATTAGCGGGAAGTCTTGCTGGCCATAGCGACGCTTTCGACGGATCGAAGCGCTGCTGTTCGAAAAGCACCAACGTTGCGGCGCACAGGTTATCGATAACGGCTGCCAACCGATGAGGTCGAGGCGCCGCCATCGGTAAAAGAGGCCCATCTAGGAACCTTCTACAAAGATCGATGTTGGTGCCGATCGTCGACAGGGGCATTGTTGCAGCCGTCCGAACGCTGTGAACGACTGCTTCTGGATATGCGACTACCATTTCTGGACGTCTTGCTTCGGTCGCTTCACATTGTCCGCGCTAGAAGCCGGCGAATGTCGGTTATCTTGGATTTGCGCCTCAAAGCCGCCGGTCGAAAGCGGCCACTAATGCAATAGGGGAGCCAGATTGTCCGCCTCGGGCCTCGTCACCTTCGGCTTTAATTTTTTACCAGTTCGCCGTCGGCGGAATGGCTTGCGGTCGCGACGTCAAGTTTGCTGGGCTCCATCGACTGGACGGAATTCGGTAGCCCGCTCAGGAGAGCAGCGGCGATTCAGTCCGCGGCTTTCGTATCAACGTGCCGCACGATGTTTCCAAGGATCGCCATGCGCGTCACAGTCACGCCGCCATCTGCCAGCTCGGGCAGACGCGCGAACCATGATTGCACGTGCGGCGTCTGATTATGGGCTTCGAAATCGGCTTGGGTCGCGAAGATTTCATAGAAGATGAAATGCCCAGGGGTCTCGCGGCTCTCCTGCAGAAAATAGAGGAGATTATTCGGTTCTGCGCGGACCTTCTCGACGAGCGGTAAGGTGATAGCTCGCAGCGCATCCTCCTTGCCCGCCTTGGCGCGGACCTGTGCAACGACCGCGTATGCGTCGATGGGAACATCGGCATAACGCAGCCCGCCGGTGTCACGCGCGACGGCCGATGCCGATGAAAATGCCGCGGCCCCCAACGCTGCCATGGTGATACCGGACAGAAACTTTCGTAACATGATTCAAGTCCTTCCTGGCTTGCTCTCCGCTCAGCGCGCCGCTGCGACGATTTTACGCCGGGCTTCGAGCGCTCCGTCGAAGGTGCGCTTCACCGGACCCAGCGCCTGCACGAATTCAAGCTGCTCGCCTTCCGATCCCGTGCAGTAAATCAGCCGCCAGCCATCCGACTTGCCTTCTGTGATCGGGTTGGAGTTGGCGCCGAGCGGGGCAGCGCGGCGTTCGTCCTCGCTCGTGACGGGCAGAACGCGGTTCGCGCGGACATGTGTCATCCCCCGCCGCGCCGATTCCGCTTCGAGATCGGCGATGAAGCGGTTGAAATCGACGTCGTCGCGGATGTGGAAGCAGATGTGCATCATGCGGGGAAAGGCGGGGCTCATATGATCGAGCGGCTCGGCAAAGGCACGCGGCCCGCCCATCGGCTGGTCGGCATCGCGATATTGCAGAAGCTCGATCACGACATTGTCGAACTGGATGAACCGCACGTCGAGCCTTTGCGCGCCGCCGCGAAGATCGGGGATTCCCATGGTGCGCGGGTTGACGCCGCGCGTGCGCGCTTCGATTTCCTGGCCGGTCAGAAGCGTATTGTGAATGCGTTCCCCTTGGAAATCGCCGTCGCGCATCACCTCCGTTCCGCCGAGCACCTCGGTGTAGAAGCTGAAGGCACGCTCCATATTCTGCACCGTGAGGCCAAAATGCTGCACGCCCTGCAGGCGAAGGCCGAGGGGGAGTTTGTCGGGCTTGGCGGACGCGGCCGATCGCGTCCCTTGCGCGTCGGCTGACGCCGACATGCCGGTCATCGAGGCCGCGAGCACCGCGCCCGCAGTCTTCAGCGCGTCCCTGCGATCGACGCCATCCGAACTTCGTCCCGCACCTTCGCCCATTTTCCGTCTCCCTGCTCTTGCCCGCCGTGCCTTGTAAGCGCCGCTTGCCCACGGACGCGTTGCCCCCGGGGCTCGACGGAAAGGGTCCGCGCGCAAAAAATGTCTGCAATGAGATGCGGCCCCGGTGGCTGGTGCGTATTTCAGAATCTTGCTATTTTTCCCAGCGGGTCGCCCCGGAATGTTCGTGTTCACCGCGGGTCGCAAAATGCGGCGCGCCAGCCGGAGGGCGGGCGGTTGAGGTTCGATGAGGCTTGGAAGCACTCGGGTCACGGCGACCCGCGCGAGGATGGCGGTCCCGGCCTCTCGGCGTATCGCGCCGCTTACTCCCGCGATGTCCCGGTCTATTGGACCGACCATCTGATTGCGCCGGTGCGCACCATCGGCGCCGACACCGCAACATCGCTCAAGATGAGCGATTGGTATTCGACGGTAGAGGACTCGCCCCAGGTCGGCGATCCCAATTTCGTGAGCGCGTCTCTCAGGACGAGCGCCGCGACGGCGTGGCGCGACAAAGCGCCTTCGGGTATCATCTCGATGCTGCCTTTCGAGGGCGCACAATGGTGCTTCGAACAACCCGTCAGCTTCACGCAATTCCATCTGCCGTTCGATCTCATGGCCATGGTCTGTGCGGCGATGTTCGAGAAAGAACTGACCCACGACCATATCCGCATGCCCGCCGACGTGCATGACGCGCAGCTGTACCGGAAGATGGAGCGTATTCGGCACTCGACTTTGCTGATCGAGCCGACCAACCTCCTGCTCGACAGTTGGGCGCTGATCCTGGCCGAGGCACTGGTCCGGGGGCTGTCGAGCCACGGCGAGCGAAGCGGCACCGCGCGGTTTGGCAGGTTACCTGCACGCGGAATTGCCCGCGTGGTCGACTATATCGAGGGGCATATCGACCGGGATCTGCGCTTGGCATCGCTTGCCGCTGTCGCGGGCATGAGTATCTATCATTTTGCCCGCCGCTTTCACGAAACCGTAGGTCTTTCGCCCCATTCCTACATATTGATACGGCGGGTCGAACGCGCCAGCGCGCTGCTGAGAAATACCGCCGATCGGCTTGTCGATGTTGTGCTTGTGTGCGGCTTTTCGAGTCAGGCTCACATGACCACCGCGTTCCGGCGTTGCCATGGCGTAACTCCCCTTCAATACCGCCACAGCGTTCGGTAACGCGCCAGCGAACGTCAGCTGCTCGCCGTTTTGAACCTGAAAGCTGCCCGTCCGAAAGCGGCCAAATCCGGCGCCCACCTAGCCGCTCACGTCCTGTCCATTGGTGGTCGTTGCGTCGCTATTTCTCGATGATCGCGAGGGTGCGGCTGAAATAGCTGCTTGGGCGCACGGAGCGAGCCCGTTGCGTCTTGCGACCGGCCGCGGTCATGTAGGTCACTTCGACGGTTACCGGGACCGCCGAGGTGATACCGAAATGCAACGGCTGGGTGCCCTGGGAATTATAACCGTCGCCGGTCGAGACCTGGCGCGTCGCAAGGATCTTGCCGGCGGCGTCGTAGAGGCGAACCTCGGCGCCCATGCGGGAGAAGCGCCCGGCCTTGTCGAGCACGCGGACCGAGAGGCTGCGTCGCGCGGCCTCTTTGCCGAGATCGTTGTGGAACAGGAAATGGCCGCCGGTCGCGGTGTATCCGCGCGTTACCGAAAGATCGAGCGCGCCGTCGCGGTCATAGTCGATCCACTGTACGCCATGATCGGCGACGTTGAGCGCTGACCCGGCGGGCAGGATATTCACGAACCCCTTGCCGCCGAGATTGCGGTAGAGGCGGTTCGCGGGCTGCTGCGCGCCCGACTTGCCGGTGTAGGCGGTGACGAAAAGATCGAGCCAGCCGTCATTGTCATAGTCGCCCCATGCGGCGCCGACGGCATGATTGTCCTCGGCGAGACCGAGGAGCGGTGCGACGTCCTCGAAGCGGCCGTCGCCCTTGTTGCGGTAGAGGATGTTGACGCCGTAGCTGGTGACGAACAGATCGAGTTCGCCGTCATTGTCATAGTCGCCGACCGCGCAGCCGACGCTACCGTCTTCGACTGGACGGCCGGGGCGGTCCATGCCGAGCGCGGGAGCGACGTCGACGAAGCGGTCGCTGTCATTGCGCCACAGGGCGTCAGTCGCGCCGGCCTGGTTGGCGAGGAAGAGGTCGAGATCGCCGTCGCGGTCATAATCGAACCAGCACGCGCCGACGGTAGGCCGCGCGTCGTCCCCCGCCAGATCGGCGCCAACTCGCACGAAACGGCCCGCATCCTGGCGAAACAGCGCATTGGGGCCGGCGCGATCGGCCGTAAAAAGATCGAGGTCGCCGTCATTGTCATAATCGACCCAGCTCGATTGCCGCGCCGAACGGCCGGGCGCGACGGGATCGAGATCTTGGGCGACGAAGCGGCGGCCACTCTCATTGCGAAACAGGAGGTTGGCTTCGGTCGCTTTGGTGGCGCCGGCATAGAGATCGAACCAGCCATCGCCGTCATAGTCGCCCCACGACAGCCCGCGCATCTCGGCGCCGGAGACAGGAAGACCCACTGTGGGTCCGATGTTGCTGAAGATGCCGCGATCATTGCGGTAGAGGCGAATCTCGCCGGTCTTGATCGACACTGCGAGGTCGAGATCGCCATCGCGGTCGAAATCCGCCCAGCTGTTCGACAACGAGCCGGGAACGCTGAAGTCCGCCGGCTGCACCGGCGTAAAGGCGGGTTCGGTCGTCCCGGCCGCCCCGCCGCCGGCAATGCCGGTCGACAGGACGGCCCAGGACAGGATCCGCATCAGTTCATCGCGCATGATACGGACTCCAGTGGTTGGTCCAGGTCAGAAATCGAGCGAGATCCGGCCATAATAGTAGCCGCCATATTGTCCGAACGGTCCGGCGCCATAGGGCGCGAGCCCGATGGTGTTGGCGATGGTCGTGCGGTCGGGATAGACGTCGAAGATGTTATAGGCGCCCGCGGCGACCCGCAACTTCTCGGTCACGCCATAGGACACTTCGAGATCGGTGATCCACTTGGCGCCGAAGCTCTGGTCGTTGACGGGAAGGCCACCAACGAGATTGTCGAGCGACTTGAACTTGTCGTAGCGGGTTTCCTTCACGTTGATGGTGAAGGGCCCGGACTCGAAGTTGGCGCCGAGGATGAGCTTGGTCTTGGGGGTCGAGGTGAACCAGCCCTGCGTGCGCCGGTCGAACAGGGTCAGGCCGAGGCCCGCGAGTTGGCTCGGGTTGGCGGCGATCTTCCTGATGTCGGTATCATTGTAATTGAACCCGACGCTCGTGCGCAGGCGTCCGGCGCTGCCGACGTCGAACGCATAGGTGCCGACGACATCGACCCCCCGCGTGCGCGTGTCGACGGCGTTGGTGAAGAAGCGCACCGACTGGTCGCCCGAAAAGCCGTTGGCGATCAGGATATTCCGGATACCCGTTCCCGACAACAGGCCGGTGAGGGTGATGCGGTCGTCGAGATCGATCTGATAGGCATCGACCGACAGCGAGAGACCCGCCGCCGGCGTCAACGTGAAGCCGAGGCTGAAGTTCTTCGACTTTTCGGGTTTGAGCGGCTGCGCCCCGAGCGCCTGCGCGACCGCCGAGTTCGTCTTCACGATCTTGGTGAGTACCGGGATATAGACTCCGCCGACAAGATTGATCGACGTTGAGGTCTGCGCGAAGTCCTGCTGCGCGAGCGAGGGCGCTCGAAAGCCGTTGCTGAACGCACCGCGGAGCGCGAGCCAGTCGGTCAGTTCATAACGCGCGCTCACCTTGCCGCTAAAGACGCTGCCCGAGCTGTCGTCGAAGTGCTCAAAGCGCCCTGCTGCGGTGACGAGGAAGCGCGGGCTGACGTCGAGCGCGAGATCGACATAGCCCGCCCAGATGTTGCGATTGATATTGGCCGCATCTTCGGGAGTCACGACGATCGCGCCCTGCGCGCCGACCTGCGCCGGGCGCCCGGCGAGCGGTCCGGTCGGATAGAAATATCCGCCGCTCCGGTAGCTGTCGACGTCGAGCGGCTTGGTCACATAGGATTCGTAGCGATATTCAGCACCAAGCGAGACCTGCAGTGCCGTGTCGCCGCCGAATTCGACCCGCCGGGTGAGGTCGAGATTGTTCGTCCACTGGTCGAACGCCGAACTGAAGGTCTTGAACTCGGTCGGGCTCGACGGGCCGATCGATGCGTTAAGCGTATTGTCTGCGCCATTCTCGGCATAGTTGCGCCCATAGGTGCTGCTGAGATCGATGTTCCAGCCCGCAGTTTCGCCGCGCAGGCCGCCGGTGAACTGGAAGTCGGTTTCCTTCAGCGTGTAGAAGGGTGAGAAACCGTCAGGATAGATCTCTATGATATTCTGGTTGCTGTTCGGTCGGCGGCCGGCCTGGCCGACGCTCGCGTCGCGATAACCGAACGTTCCGTCTGAATAAAATGTGACATTGCCGAGCGGCAGGACGAGCGTCTGCGCGACCTTGACGTCCTTCACGTCGGGGAGACCGCCGAGATAAGTGCGGCGGTTGGCCGTGAGTTCACGCGGATCGGCCGCGCCGCCCGGAAGCGGGAAGTAGAGCGCGCCCGTGACGTCGGTGTTGCGGACGGCGGCCTTCGCCTTCTTGCCTTCGACCGAGAGGGTGAATGAGCCGCCGTCGCCGATCGCAAAGCCGTGCGAGACGCTGCCCGAGATCGTCTCGCCGTCGCTGCCGCTGCCATCGCGGCCATAGCGCTGGCCGGCCTCGATCGACGCCTTGCCGCCCGAATCGTTGGTCTTCAGGATGACGTTGATCACGCCCGCGATCGCGTCGGAACCATATTGCGCCGAGGCACCGTCGCGCAGCACTTCGATGCGCTCGATGGCGCTCGACGGGATGAGATCGAGATCGACCGGGTTGCCGCCTTGCGACGTCGCGCCTGAGTTGAAGTCGATGATCGAGCTATTGTGGCGGCGCTTGCCGTTGACGAGCACGAGCACATGAACGCCCGAGAGGCCGCGCAAACCGGCGGGGCGTGTCAGGCTGTTGAACGACGAGCTGCCGACCGTCGTCGACTGAAAGGACGGCACGAGCTGGGTCAGCGCATCGCGCAGCTGCATACCGCCGCCAAGCTTCTCGAGGTCTTCGCCGCCGATCACGTCGATCGGGGTCGGGCTCGAAATCACGGTGCGGCCAGGGCCGCGGGTGCCGGTGACGATGATCTCGGACTGGGATGCCGAATCGCCGGCGTCGTCGGCGGCGATATCCTGCGCGAAAGCGGGCGTGGACATGGCTGCGGCGACATAGGACGCCCCGACCAGCAGTCTCGTATATGTTTTCATGGTCTTGCTCCTAAACACGGTAAAATGTTCCCCCGATTGAACCTGCTGTTTTTTCGTTTTCCGCCGGTTTCGGCGCTTATCCTGCGGCCCTCAACTTGCGCTGCGGCGCGGCGGTGTCCTGCGAAAGGGTGTCGAGCCCTTGCCGCAAATCCGCGATGAGGTCATCCACCCTTTCGAGCCCGATGTGCAATCTTAGTAAGGGCCCGGGATAGGTGAGCTTGTGGGTCCGGGCCTTGAGCTGCGGATCGACGGGAATGGCGAGGCTCTCGTACCCGCCCCAGCTGAAGCCGAGGCCGAAAAGTTCGAGCCGCTCGACCATCGCCGCAACCGCCAATTCGGACGTGGGGTGGAGAACCGCGCCGATGAGGCCGCAGATGCCGGTGAAGTCGCGCTTCCAGATCGCGTGGCCGGGATCGCCCGGCAGCGCCGGGCACATGACCGAGTGGACTTCGGGTTGGTGCTCGAGCCATTGGGCGACCTTGAGCGCCGCGGCGCCATGATGGGCGAGGCGTGTATGGAGCGTGCGCAGGCCGCGGATCGCCATATAGGCATCGTCGGGCGATACCGCCCAGCCGGTCTCGTAGCTCGACGCTGCGAGCAGGTCGGCGGCGTGCCCTTTGGCCGCGGCGAGTCCCATGAACACGTCCGAATGGCCGCAGACATATTTGGTGAGTGACTGGATGCTGACGTCGACGCCATGGTCGAGCGGCTTGAACAAAACCCCCGCCGACCAGGTGTTATCGATCACCGTCATGATCCCGGCCTCCCGCGCCATCGCGGCGATCGCAGGAATGTCCTGCATCTCGAAAGTCAGCGAGCCCGGCGATTCGAGGAAGATCACGCGGGTTGCGGGCGTGATCATCGCGCGGATCGTCTCGGCGCTGTCGCCGGGATCGAAATAGCGTGCGGTGACGCCGTAACGCGCGAGCGTACCGGCAAGGAAGCGCCGGGTCGGGTTATAGACGGTGTCGCACGCGAGCACTTCGTCGCCTGCGGACAGCAGCGCGAGCAAGGTACCGGTGATCGCGGTGAGACCGGAGGGATAGATGAACGCCTCGTCGGCATTCTCAAGGTCGCGCAGGGCATCGCGCAATGTACGCTGGGTCGAGAGGCCGACACGGCCGTAGGTCACCTTGCCGCCATCGTAGAGCGCTTCGCAGCTTGGCAGGAGCACGGTCGATCCGCGCTGGATGACAGGGCCCGGCGTCCGCTGGAGCGCGTCGCACGGACTGTCGCCGTGGATCAGCCGCGTCTGCTCGTGAACCGTGCTGCAAAGCGTCATGTATTTTTTCTTTCTCAGATGGAATTGGAGAGGAGTTTCTGCCGCTGCGGCGAAGTGCCGTTGCGGTTCGCCGCGACAAGATCGCTGCGGCGGACGACCGACAGGGCCTTGGCGGCCTTGGTCACATGCTTTTCGATCGCGCTCGTCGAGATATTGTAGCGGCTCGCGAGGGTCTTGAGGCTCGACCCCTCGACGCGAATCGCGACGAGGATCTCCTGGGTGCGCTCGGGCAGTTGGTTGAGCGTGTCCTCGACCGCGCGGACTTCATCCTTCGCCAGGAGAATGCGCAGCGGCGACATATCGTCGACGGGATGGTCGGGTTCGTCGAGCTGGCAGTGGCAGTCGCTGCGGCGCGTCGTCCGGCGGCGATGGCGATCGATGAGGGCGGCCTGCGCGGCCTGGAAGAGATAGCATTTGGGATGCGCGACCGCGGCGGCGTCGGCGCGGCGGATGATGCTGAGCAGGACATCCTGTAGGACGTCGTCGAGGTCGGAAGCGGGGACGCGCCGGCGGAGATATTTTTTGAGCAGGGGGAGATGCGGCAGGAAGGCTTCTACGCGGTCGGGGCGATGGTCGGTGGCCGTTGGTGGTGCGGCGGTCTTGACCGGGGGCCTTTCCGCGGGCGGGGCGATGAAATCCAATGCGTGCCAGGCATCGTCTGCCGCGACGTTTTCATTCTCGTAATCTGCCCCATAGGCGCTGAATGTCATCGTGCGTCCCCTTATGGCGACATTTTATGACATGAGAGCCGGGGTGAATTCATCACCGACTTTGCCGGAAAATCGTCAAATCTTGGGATGTATAAACCACAAATACGTGATTTAGACGATCAAATGATCTAACTCCTGCATGAACGGCGCAGGTTCGGTCGAATCATATGTCTCGGATTCGCCTTGAATTTGCAACAATGGCGGCTGGGGCGCGAAACTTCCTCGCAGTTTTGCTCTTTACGCGATGGGGTATTCGGTTCGCGCCGCGTCAAAGCCAAGGGGCCTCCCGCGTCGAGGAGGCAGGAGGAGTGGTCGCATGGCGAGAACCTGGCTCATATTGTCGGCGCTGGTCGCCGGGCTGGCGCTGGGTGTGGGGTGGACGCGGCTTGGGCTCGGCGGGCTTGGCGACGCCATGGCCGTAGCCGACAGCGTTGGCGGGATCTGGCTCGACGGACTCAGGATGACGATCGTTCCGCTTGTCGTGTCGCTCCTTATCACCGGGATCGCGAAGACGGTCGACAGTGCGCGCGGCGACCGCGTGGCGATGCGTTCGGTCATCATATTTATCGCCCTCCTGTGGATATCTACAGCGATAGCTGCCGTGCTCATCCCCGCGCTGCTCGGCGCGTTTCCGATGCCCGCCGAGGCGGCCCGGTCGCTCGCAGCGAGCCTGTCGACCTCGGCCCCGGTTGACGCACCGACCGTGGGGATCGCGGCCTTCCTGCGCTCGATCGTTCCCACCAACCCGGTCGCGGCGGCGGCGAACGATGCGCTGCTTCCGCTCATTCTCTTCACCGCGATTTTCGCGATCGCGCTCGCCCGCTTGCCGGCGGCCCAACGCGAGCCGGTCACCGCCTTCTTCGATACGATCGCGAGCGCGGTGCTGGTCATCGTCGGCTGGGTGCTTGCGCTCGCGCCCATCGGCGTCCTCGCGCTGGCCTTCGGCGTCGGTGCGCGCGCTGGCACTTCGGCGATCGGCGCACTGGCCCATTATGTGGTGATCGTGTCGAGCGCCGGTCTCGCCGCCTGGGCGCTTGCCTATCCGGTGGCGGTCTTCGGCGGGCGCGTTCGTCTTCTCGCCTTCGCGAAGGCGGTCGCGCCCGCACAGGCGGTGGCGCTCAGCACCCAGTCGTCGCTCGCCTCGCTGCCGCCGATGCTGAAAGCGTCGGCCGAACTCGGGGTCGAGCGGTCGGTCGCACGCGTCTCGCTGCCGGTCGCCGTCGCGATCTTCCGGGTGACGAGTCCGGCTATGAACCTCGCAGTTGCCATCTATGTCGCACATTGGCTCGGCATTTCGCTCGCGCCATCGGCGATCGCAGCGGGCGCGGCCGTCGCGGCGATCACGACGATCGGTTCGGTTAGTCTGCCCGGGCAGGTCAGCTTCCTGACCTCCATCGCGCCGATCTGCGTCGCGATGGGCATCCCGATCGAGCCGCTCGCGCTGCTCATCGCGGTCGAGATGATCCCCGACCTCGTGCGGACAGTCGGTAATGTGACGATGGATGTCGCCGCGACGACGGCGATCGCCCGCATGGGGCCGGCCCGGGAGGCCGGCGAGTTTGCAGCAGGCGAGGGGGAGGTCGCCCCGCGGCCCGCTTTTGCGACGGGTGCCGCCGGTGTCCCGGATTTAGAAGGAGAAAAGCCATGACGCGCGTTTCGCTCGACGATGCCGATGTCCGGATACTGGGGATACTCCAGGAGGATGCGACACTGTCAATCGCAGCGGTCGCCGCGAAGGCGAACATGTCGCAGAATGCCTGCTGGCGGCGGATCAAGCGGCTCGAGGAAAGCGGGGTGATCGCACGGCGCGTCACGATCCTCGACGCGAGCGCGCTTGGCCTCGATCTCACCGTCTTCGTGAGCCTGCGTGCCTCCGAGCATAGCGAAGCATGGCTCGACACGCTGAATTCGGCGATCCGCGACATTCCCGAGGTCGTCGAATTCTACCGCATGACCGGCGACGTCGACTATCTTCTCAAGCTGCGCGTCGAGAATATGGCCGCTTATGATGCGGTCTACCGGCGCATCATCCGCTCGATCCGGCTTACCGACGTGAGCTCGGCCTTTTCCATGGAAGAAATCAAGTTCACCACCGCGCTGCCGCTCACCGCGCGCCCGTCCTGATCCTGCAAGACGGGCGCGGCGCGGGCCGTTAGCGCATGTAGCGCTTGCCGAGCTCGGTGGCGCGCGAAGTCATCGGTTGTTCCTTGCCGGCGATGAAGATCGCGGTTGGCTGGGTCAGCGGCTCGAGCGGATCGCCGTCCCAGATCACGATGTCGGCCGCCTTGCCTGCAGCGATCGAGCCCATCTGGTCGGCGACGCCGAAGATGCGCGCGGGCGCGAGCGTGAGAGCTTCGATGCCGGCGGCGTAAGGCAGGCCGCGCGACACCGCGAGGCCGGCATTGTATCGCATCTCGCGGACGCGATGACCGGCGTCGTTGCCGCCGATCGCGATCTCGACGCCCGCAGCCTTCAGGATCGAGGCATTTTGCAGCGAGGCCCCGAGCATGTCGAAGTTCGACGGGATGTTCGATGTCGGGTTGATGAGAACGGGAACCCTTGCCGCGGCAATCTCGTCTGCCACGCGCCAGGCTTCCTCGGCGCCGCTCAAGATGATCTTGAGCCTGTAGTCGCGCGCGAGTTTCAGCACCTGCTGGATATCAGCGGCGCGGTGGACGACGACGATCAGCGGCATCGTGCCGGCGAGCACGGGCTTCAGCGCCGCGATATCGGCCTGCGAGAGCTCGAATGGATATTCGTCGCGCGGCGCCTGGCGCGCGAGGTCGAAGATCTGGCGAAGCTGCACGAATTCGGCGGCGCGCGAGCCCCCGACGCGCGCGGCGCCATCCTCGCCGAGTTCGAGCATCATGCCCACGCCCGGCCGGTGCAGGATATTGGCGCCTTCGCCGAGCGAGATCAGCGCCGCCTTGCCCGCGAAGGGCAGCTCGCGTTCCTTCTCGCTGTCGTCATAGTCGGGCATCACGACGGCGTGGGTGACGCCGCCGAGCCGCGCGATCGGGATCAGCGTCGAGGCGGGATTGAGTCCATATTGGACGTCGAACGAGGCGCTGATCCCCGAATTATGCGTCTTGTTGTCGACCGAGCCGTCGACCGAGCTCACCTCGAGAAGCCCAAGCGCGGTGTTGACCGCAATGAGCCCCGGGGTGACCATGGCGCCGCGTGCGTCGATGGTGCGCATGCCCGTGGGCACTGCGACCCCGGAGCCTGCCGCGGCAATGCGCCCGTCGCGGACGATGACCGTGCCATTCTCGACTTCGCCCACCGGACCGGGGGTTACGATATGGGCGTTGGTGATGGCGAAGGTCTGCGCTGCGGCCGTGGGGGCGGCCGCAGCGAGGGCCAGGGCGAGAGCCGCGAAAACTGGGAGCCGTCGTTGCATCTCATTCCTCCCCGACCGGTTGGCCGATTTCAAAATCGCTTCTGTATCGCGTCGCCGGATCGCTCGTGTCGAGGATCAGCGCGCCGTCGATGAAAACCTTCTCGGCGATCGCATAGACGCTGAACGGATTCTTGCTCCACAAGACCACGTCGGCCATCTTGCCCGGTTCGAGCGAACCGGTGCGGTCGGCTACCCCCATCATCTTCGCGGGGTTCAGGGTGATCCATTTAATCGCCTCCTCCTGCGGGATGTCGATCCCGGCGCGGCGCCCCGCCGCAAGGGCGACCGCGCTTTCGACGTTGAGGCGCTGGACCAGCCTTTGCTCGTCCGAATGGATCGCGACGCACACGCCGGCCTTCGTCAGGATGGCGGCATTTTCCTCGATCGCATCATAGGCTTCCATCTTGAAGCCCCAGCGCGTCGCCCATGTCGCGACGCAGACATCCTCTTTGGCGAGAAGATCGGCGATCTTATAGGCCTCGACGGCGTGGTGAAAGGCGCGCGTCTTGTACCCGAACTCGTGGCCGACATCGAGCATCACCGCCATTTCGTCGGCGCGGTAGCAATGATTCTGAACTAGGATGTCGCCTTTGAGAACACCCGCCAGCGTTTCGAGCCCGAGGTCGCGTTTGGGCGCTTCGCCAGCTTCGCCGCGCGCACGCTTTTTTTCATAAGCATCGACCTTGCGGCCATATTCGGCGGCGTCGATCCACGCGCGGCGGAAACCCGCGACCTCGCCCATGCGCGTGGCGGGAGCACGACCGCGGCTGCCGTAGCGGCCTTTCGGATTCTCGCCGCACGCCATCTTGAGTGTGTAGGGCGCGCCGGGAAATTTCATCTGCTGGACGGTGACCGCGGGCACATTCTTCACGCTGACGCCGCGACCGCCGAAGAGATTGGCTGAACCGGGGAGGATGAGGAGACTTGTGACGCCGCCGGCGCGCGCCTTCGTGAACACCGGGTCCTGCGGCCAGATCGAATGCTCGGCCCAGACATGCGCGGTATAAGGATCGATATTCTCGTTGCCATCGGCGTGGCCCTGGACGCCGGGGGCCGCGAAGACCCCGAGATGTGAATGGGCGTCGATGATGCCGGGCGTGACCCATTTGCCACGCCCATCGATGACGCGTGCGCCCGCGGGGACGGCGATGTCGGCGCCGACCGCGACGATCTTGCCCGCTGCCATCAGCACCGTGCCATTATCGATCCGCGTCCCGGTGCCGGTGAGGATCGACGCGCCGACGATCGCGGTGTCGGCGGAAGGGCGCGGCGCATAGGTGCTCGCGAAGGGCTCGGGCACGGCGGCTGCCGGGGCGGCGGGGGGCGGCGGCGCGTCGGCCGGCCGGGCGCTCGATGCGGCTGCCGAACAGCCGGCGAGCAGGGCAAGGCCCGTGCCGAGAAGGAGGGCCCGCGCAAGGCGGTGCCCACGCGGTGAAGGGTTATTGTCCGAGGGCAGATATGTCACGCCTGGGTCACCTTGTCCGGAAAGCAGGGAAGGACGGTAATCGGCCGCCCCGCGCGGGGCGGGGCGGCCGATAGGGGATGCGTCAGAAATTCTTCTTCACGCTCGCATACCAGTAGCGCGGGTTCGGCGAATAGAGCGAGCCCATATAGCCAAAGGCGCTCGAATCGAGCGGCGGCTGGGCATTGGTGATGTTGCGAACGCCGACGCGTAGCTGCGTCCCGTCGGTGAAGCCGCCCTTGAGGTCATACTGCAAATAGAGGCTTCCGGTCGTATAGGCCTTGAGCAGAAGATTCTCGCCGTTCACCGAAATATCATTGTCGAGAACGCTTCCTGTGTAGCTCACGAAGCCGCCGGCGGTGAACTGGCCGACTTTCCAGGTCAGCGAAGACGAGGCGCGCCATTTGGGCAGGCCATCCTGGCGAACGAGGTTGCCGCCCTCGGGAATGATCGTGTCGATGTTGATCAGACCGGCGGCCCGCGCATCGAGCAGCGTCTGGATATCCGGCGAGGCATCGCGCGAATATTTGAGCAGATAGGCCGCGTTCGCGCTGAAATCGAAGGTGCCGATCCCGGTGTCGCGCAGCGACAGGTTGAACCCGAAGTCGATGCCGCGCACCGTCTGCGGCTCGAGATTGCGATAGATGTCGTCGACATATTGAACCTGTCCGACGGGCGCGATGCCCGTACCGGCAAACAGCGCGATGTCGTCGGCGGTCGGCGCAGCGCGCACGACATTGGGATCGGTCGAACCCTGCAGGCGCTGGAGATAGTCGTTGATCAGCGCGTTGCCCTCGCCATAGACGCCGACGATGCCCTTCTGCTTCACCTGCCAATAGTCGATGGTGAAGGTGGTGCGGACCTGCCCGGTGTTGAAGATCGGTGGCTGGAGCACGGTGCCGACGGTCCAGGTCGACGAACTTTCGGGCTTGAGATCTGGATTGCCCGCACGGCGGCCGGTGGTCACGAAGCTCTGCGCGCAATTGCCGAAGGTGGCGATGCGGCCGGCGCGCAGGTCCGCCTCGCAGCGGATATAGTCGGTGCGGCTGTTGCCGCGGGTCACGACCGTCGCATTGGTCTGCTCGAGATTGGGGGCGCGGAAGCCCTGCGCCCAAGATCCGCGGACGCGCCAGCCTTCGAACAGGTCCCAGGCTGCCGCGATCTTCGGCTTGGCGATGCTGCCGAAGTCGGAATAATGTTCGTAGCGGCCCGCGAACTGCAGTTCGAGGCTGCGCACCAGCGGAATGTTCATTTCGGGGGCGATGAGCGGCACCGCGAGTTCGGCAT
Organism: Sphingopyxis sp.; assembly: GCF_036675685.1. GTDB lineage: Bacteria > Pseudomonadota > Alphaproteobacteria > Sphingomonadales > Sphingomonadaceae > Sphingopyxis. The sequence goes on along the minus strand of NZ_JAKFEM010000028.1, from coordinate 53,523 downwards.
AGGCGGCGAAGACGGTGCGCGAGCCCTTGGTGTCGGGGGTCGGGCTGACGCCGAACAGGTCGCTGTCCTGCACGACACCGGTGACTGTATCGGTCCATTTGATCGTGCCGTCGACGCGCTCGTCGCGGTCGTCGAGCTGCGAATCGCGCCGCACTTCGCCGCCGATCGCCATCCCGACATTGCCCGCGGGCAGCGCGAAGAGGTCGGCTTTCGACGCCTTGAAGTCCCACATCGCGAGTGTCGCCTTGCCGCGGCGCGTGCTCTTGATGCGGATCGCGTCGAGCGCGGCCTGGTTGCTCGGGCTCGTGTCGATGCCGGTCGGATCGACGGGATTGCCGCCATTGAAGGGGTTATAGGCGTCGGGGGTCGAGAGCGCGAGATTCTGCTGGAGCAAAGTCGCGCTGATCCCGTCCTGCACGTCGCGCACCGTCGCTTCCGAATAGACGCCCGCAGTCTCCCAGTTGAAGCCCAGCGCTTCGCCGCGCAGGCCAAGCACCGCGCGGAACTGGCGGTTGGTGACGTCGACCACAGTCGGCCCCATGTCGGTGAAGCGGTAGTTGGTCATCGTCACCGGCAGGCCCGCGGCGGGGGCATCGATGCCCGCGAGGCGGTTCGGATTGACCGCGCCATTGGCAAAAGTGACCGGGCCGAAGGGGTTCCAATAGTTGGACGCCGGGATCGACATCCGGATCGACCCGATAGTGAAGACGCTATCCTGGACGCTGCGCGTCTTGCCTTGATAGAAACCTGCCTCGCCGAACACGGTCACCGTGTCGCTGAGGTCGTAATGACCCGCCGCGAACAGATTGATGCGGTTGAGCCGCGGCGAGATCGAGATCGGATAATTGGCCTGCCCGTCCCAGCGCGTGTTGCGGTCTGCGGCAGTCGTCGCGCGGGTGCCGTCGTCGATGCAGATGTCGCCCGCGAGCGTCGCCGAGCAGCCGCCGTTGGCGGTCGGCTGGAGCGAGAAGACCCCGGCATTGGTCGTGACGTTCGTGCCCGCCCGGCGGACGCGCACGCCCGTCGTGAAATCGCCCCACGGCGACAGCGTGCTGCGGTCGTCCAGCGCATTGTTACCGGCGAAGACCGTGCCTGCGAAATCGGGGAAAGCGCGGTGGTCGGCGGTAGCGGTGAAATCCTGATCCTGCGAGGTGAGCGCAGTGCGCCGCGTATAGTTGAACAGGATCGAGATATTGCCGCGATTCTCGCCGAGATCCTTGCCGAGATAGCCCGAGGCGTTGAACTCGCGCAGCCCCGTGCCTTCGCCGCCGCCATATTGGAGCGAGAGGCTGCCGCCGTTGATGTTGTCGCGCAGCACGGTGTTGACGACGCCCGCGACGGCGTCGGTGCCGTAAATCGCCGCCGCGCCATCGCGCAGCACTTCGACGCGCTGGATGCCGTAAACGGGGATCGCGTTGGTGTTGTAGGTAATGACGGGCGCGAGGGATGCGCTCGCCTGGCTGCCGGGATGCTGGACGACGCGGCGGCCGTTGAGGAGGACGAGCGTGTTGCCGACTCCGAGCCCGCGCAAGTCGACCGAACCGATGTCGCCACGGGCGAAGTTGCTGCTCGTCTGGCCGTTGCTGCTGTTGAACGACACGTCGCCCATCTGCGGGATCGAGCGGAAGAGTTCGTCGCCCGAGACCGCTGCGGTCGCCGCGATCTGCTCTTCGCCGACGACGGTGACTGGCAGCGCCTCGGTGATTTTCGAGCCGGCGATGCGGCTCCCGGTGACGACGATGTCGGAGGCGGCCGAGTCCGGCGCCTGCGTTTCTTCGCTGCCGTCGGTGGTATCCTGGGCGAAGGCGGTGCCCGCCATCGCAAGGCACAATGTCGATGATGCCAGGAGCAAGGCCCGGCGGAGCGGCGTGTGAATCGAAAGCATGCAACTGTCCCCTTATTGTCGACCCGAAGTCGTCCTCCATGCAGGCGGATGGATCGTTAAGCGCCCATCTCATCCTGCGTTGACGCAACTCCGGTCGAACTCCCCACCGATTTGTGGCAGAAAGTTTCAACCGGTTGCTTTGGACGGCAATTTTCTTCGCGGAGAGCTCTTAGCAGCCGAAGCAAGATTGTCTATTGTTTTAATCGACAATCTCAATGACGGCATCGACCTCGACCGCGAAGTTGAACGGCAGGCGATAAACGCCGATCGCCGAGCGTGCATGTTTGCCCGCCTCGCCGAACACATCGACGATCAGGTCCGAGCAGCCGTTCATAACGGTTGGTATGTCGTAGAACTCGGAGCCGGCCTGGACATAGCCGCCGAGCCTCAGCACGCGCGCGACGCGATCGAGGTCGCCGCCTGCCGCCGCCTTGAACTGGGCGATGAGGTTGATCGCGCAGAGCCGCGCAGCGATGATGCCGTCTGCAAGGCTGCAGTCGTCGCCGACCGTGCCCTTGATCCCGCCATTGGCGTGGGTCGACAGCTGGCCCGAGATCTGCACGATATTTCCCGAGCGGGTCGATGAGACATAGTTGGCGACGGGCGGGCAGACGTCGGGCAGCTCGATGCCGAGGCCGGAAAGGCGGGATTCGATCTTGGACATGATTACTCCTTGGTAACGAGAGAGGGGTGTTGTTCGGCGGGGGCCGGGTCACCGGCAGCGGCTTCGCGCGCCATGCGCCGGCCTTCCCAGCGGTCGATGACCGCGGCGGCGACCGAATTGCCGACGACGTTGGTCGCCGAGCGGCCCATGTCGAGCAGATGGTCGACCGCGAGGATCAGGAGCAGCCCAGCCTCGGGCAGCTTGAAATAGGCGAGTGTCGCCGAGATTACGACGAGCGAGGCACGCGGGACACCGGCCATGCCCTTCGACGTCACCATGAGCAGAAGCAGCATCGTGATCTGCTGGCCGATGGTCATGTCGATGCCATAGGCCTGCGCGATGAAGAGCACCGCGAAGGTGCAATACATCATCGACCCGTCGAGGTTGAAGCTGTAGCCGAGCGGCAGCACGAAGGAGACGATGCGGCGGTTGACCCCCTGCTTCTCGAGCACTTCCATCGTCTTCGGATAGGCGGCCTCGGAGCTCGCGGTCGAAAAGGCGAGGAGGACGGGAGTGCGAATGCCGCGGAAGAGGCTTAGCGCGCGCGGTCCGATGATCGCGAGCGCAGCGAGGAAAAGCACGAGCCAGAGGACGCCGAGCGACAGGTAAAAGCCGCTGACGAAACCGGCATAGGTGACGAGTACGCCGGGACCCTGTGTTGCGACGGTCGAGGCGAGCGCGGCGAAGATCGCGACTGGCGCGGTCTTCATCACGAAGCCCGTCACCTTGAGCATGATCGCGGCGACCTGCTCGACGAGCGCGAGCACCGCGGGCGCCCTGTCGTCGATCGCCGCCACCGCCGAGCCGACGAGCACCGAGAAGACGACGATCTGCAGGATCTCATTCTCGGCCATCGCCTGGACGATCGACTGTGGAATGAGGTGGGTGACAAACTGCTTGAGCGAGAAATCGCCCGTCGCGACGACCCCCGCCGCATCGCCTGTCGGCAGCGCGAGCGCGAGGCTCGAGCCTGGCTGGAGCAGGTGAACCATGACGAGCCCGATCGAGAGAGAGACGATCGAGGCGCCGATAAACCAGCCCATCGTCTTCGCGCCGACCCGGCCGATCGCGGCGGCGTCCTCCATATGCGCGATCCCCGCGACGAGCGTCGCGAAGACGAGCGGCGCGATGATCATCTTGATCAGGCGCAGGAAGAGGTCGGTGAGGATCGAAAGATTTTCGGCGATTTCGGCCGCGCGCGCGCCCGGGTAATGCGAATTGACAAACCAGCCCGCTGCGATCCCGGCGATCATGGCAAAGATGAGGATGAAGGCGAAAACTCTGTTCATGTCTGTCCGTTCCGGCTTCGCCCCGGCGGGGGCGTACAGGAAGCAGAGACGCAGGCGCGGCGAGGTTCCGCAGCGGCAATCCGGTCGACAAGCGCTTTTTGTTGCGACATGGCGGGCGCGGACCGAACGACATGGTGGGGATATGCGCTGCCGCTGCGTCAATGCAGTGCAGGGGACATCCAGACAATCGAGGAGACGCGCGTGGCCAGTTTTCGGAAGATGCTTGTAGCGGGAACGGCGATCGCCGCCGGTCTTGGCTGGGCGGGCCAGTCGGTGCTCGCCGAACCGGGCGGCGGCCTCGTCGCGATCACTGGCGCAACGATTTTCGATGCTACCGGCAAGGATCCTTATCGCGGCACCGTCGTCCTGCGCGATGGGCGGATTGAAGCCGTTGGCTCCGACGTCAAGGTTCCGAGGGGCGCAAAGGTCGTGCGCGCCGATGGCAAGGCGTTGCTGCCGGGCTTCATCGATGTGCATACCCATTGGGGTCCCGCTGGCTCGCCCGGCACGCTGCCGCAGATCGCCAACGCCTATCTCGCGAGCGGCGTGACGACGGTGAATGATTTCCACCAGCAGCCCGAAGCCTTTGCTCCGCGCCGCGCCTGGCTTGCCGACATTTATGCGCCGCACGTCAATTTCGTCGCGCGCATGAGCACGCCGGGCGGGCACGGCGCCGACTGGGGCGACACCAACACCACCAAATGGGTCGCAACCGCCGAGAGCGCGCGCCGCGAGGTGCAGGCGCTGCAGCCCTACCGTCCCGACTATATCAAGGCGTTCGCCGACGGCTGGCGCTACGGTCAGCTACCTGAGGAAACCTCGATGAATGTCGAGACGCTCGCCGCGCTCGCCGACGAGGCGCACAAACATGGCCAGCGCGTCCTCACCCACACAGTGACCGTCGAGCGCGGCAAGCTCGCGGCCGTCGCCGGCATCGACGTGATCGCGCACAGCATCCAGGACGGGGTGCTCGACGCCGACGCGATCGCCCAGATCAAGAAGGCAGGCACCTTCTATGCCCCTACGCTTGCCATCTATCAGCTCAAGCCCGACGAAATGGGTCCCGGACGCAAGGACGATGCCGCGACGCGGCTGCGCATCCGCAAATACGGCTATGCCGAGGAGAATGTCCGCAATCTCCACGCCGCAGGTGTCACGATCGCGGTCGGGACCGACGCCGGCATCGGCGGCGCAAAGCACGGCATCTCGACGCTCCAAGAAATGGAGCTTCTCGTTGCGGCCGGACTGACGCCGAAGGCCGCGCTGCTCGCGGGCACGTCGAACAGCGCGCTCGCACTTGGAATCGCAGGTGACCGCGGCACGATCGAGAAGGGCAAGCGCGCCGATCTCGTCCTGATCGACGGCAAACCCTGGGAAACCATCGGCGACGTCGAGAAGGTCGACCGCGTCTATGTCGACGGCAAGCTCGTCCATGGCGGCGGCGTCACGCTGCCCGCGGGCAACCTTGCCACCACGCTGCCTGCAGTGCCCGCCGCGGCTCTGATCGACGATTTCGAGCGCGCTGATGGGCGCAGCTCACTCGACACGCTCCGCCTCACCGACATGGATGGCGGCGTCGAGCGCTCGTCGGTGGTCTCCAACCGCGTCACCCATGCGGGCGGCGACGGCTCGGCGCTTGCCTTCGCAGTACAGATGTCGCTCAAGGACAAGCCCGAGGGCGGCGTTCTCGTGCCCTTGAGCCGCGGTTCGGTGCGTCCGGTCGATGCGCGCAAGTTTGCAGGCGTCCGGCTCGAAATGCGCGGCGCCGGCCGCTATCTCGTCGTCGTCAACACGCTCGCCGGCGAGTTCACTGCCCCCATTGAGGCGAAGGAAGGCTGGTCCGACCTGCGCGTGCCGTTCAGCGCGCTCGTCGCGACCAAGCCCGGCCGCGGCGACGCGCCATCCTGGCGCGGCGACGATCTCGTACAGGTCGGGGTCGTCGTTCAGCGCGATGCCGGAGCGAGCGCTTGGGGCGAAATCGACAATCTCGGCTTCTACTGACGCGGCGCTCGCGACGGGCCTCCTGCGCGGGGTGTGTGCCTGAAGGGCGCGTGCCACGGTGAAACCGCCATGTGATATCGTTGCGCATGCGCGCGCGGCCCCGCGGGACCATGGCAAAGAAATAGCATAAACTCAAAATGCCTGGTGGGGTGATCCCGACGGGCTGCGTCTTAACCAACGAGGGGGCTCCTTCCGGTCGAAATAAGGGCCCGTTCTCAATTCAAAGGAGCCGCCGCCTGCCATGAAAGCGAAACTGTCCCTCCAGCCGTCTCTGGCGAGGACCTCTCTCGGGGTCACGGTCGCAGCGGCTCTTCTTTCCCTTTCTGCCGCCTCCGCCGCGCAGGCGCCCGCCGGCGAGCCCGTCCCCAAGCTCAACGACCGCCGCCCGTTCCTCGGGCCCGATGCCCGGACGAGCGAAGATCCCGTCCGCATCCCCATGAAGCCCGTGGCCGAGACCGGCCCCGAGCTCGTCATTCGCGGCGGGCGGCTGTTCGATGCGGTAAGTGGCGGCGTGCGCCCTGCGACGGTCGTAATCCAGGGCAATCGCATCAAGGCCGTGCTCCCGCCCGATGCGACGGGCTGGGGAGCGGACGCGAAGATCATTGATGCCGCGGGCAAGACCGTGATGCCGGGGCTCATCGACATGCACACCCATGTCACCTATCCCGACCGCGCCTCGCCGTTCGACGAGCAGGGCAGCGAAGGGGCAGGGACGCTGCGCGGGCAGCGTAATCTCCGGTATTTCCTCGAATCCGGCTTCACTTCGGTGCGCGACCTCAATGGGGTCAGCAACGCGCCGTTCCTGCTCAGCCAGTGGAGCGCGGCCGACATGATCCCGGCGCCGCGTGTGTTCGCGGCGGGTTGGATCATCACGGGGACAGGAGGCCACGCGACCGAGCGGCCCGTGATCCCCAGCCATGGCCCCGATTATGCGAAGGAGGTCGATGGTCCCGACGCCTGGCGCGGCATGGTGCGCAAGGCATTCAAGGAAGGCGCGAGCGTCATCAAGATCGCGAGCCATTTTGCACCCGACGAGGTGCGCGCTGGAATCGAGGAAGCGCATCTGCTCGGGCTCAAGGTCACCTGCGACTGCGAGACCATCTACACCGAGATGGCGGTCGACGCGGGCATCGACATGATCGAGCATCCGCTGCCGCGCTCGGACGCCGCGATCGCCAAGATGGCGAAGAAGAAGATCGCCGCGGTGCCGACCTTGCAGGTGTACCAAAATCTGCTCGACCGCGCCGGCGGCTTCTATGGTTCGACTTCGCGCCGCTTCACCATGACCAGCCAGGGCAATTTCGACGAGTTCAAGAAGATGAAGGCCGCGGGCATCATCATGGGCGTCGGCACCGACACGATCGGCGATGCGAGCCTGATGGTTCCGAACAGCTATATCGCCGAACTCAAATGGTTCGTGCGCGGTGGCTATTCGGTGACCGACGCCCTGAAGGCGGGAACGATCGTTAACGCCCGCCTCCTCGACATGGGCGACGAGCTCGGCAGCATCGAACCCGGCAAGCTTGCAGACATCATTATCGTGGGCGGACGTCCCGACGAGAATCTCGACGATCTCGCGACGGTTGAGCAGGTCATCAAGAATGGACAGTGGCTGATCCGGGACGGCGTGCTCGTTGTCCCGCGCCATGTCTCGACCCCGCTGGTCAAGCCCTCGCCCCCGGCGGAGGTGAAGTGATACGCCGCTTCTCCCTTCCGGCAGTCTGGCGGAGGCGCGCGCGAAGGATGCTTCCGAGGCTCACGCTGGCCGGTTCGAACTGGCGCTTTACGAGACCGCGCGCGTCTTTCTGCTTCGACTGAAAGCCCCCGATCAGGCCACCGCGCTTGATCGCTGGCCGCCGACAATCAACCAAGAGGGTCCCGACTTATGAAACGACTGGCCGCCGCCGCCGCCTTCGCGTGGCTGACGACGACGAGCGCCGCGATCGCGGGCCCCGTCCCGACGCCGAAGGAGGTGCTCGGACACGACATGGGCGAAGACCGCTATGTCGCGAGCTATAGCGAGACAGCGACCTACTGGAAGCGGCTCGCCGAGGTCAGCGATCGGATCAAGCTCGTCGATATCGGCCCGACCGTTGAAAAGCGGCGCCAGCTCATGGCTATCGTTTCCTCGCCCGAAACTCTCGCAATGCTCGATAAGTATAAGGATATCTCGGAGCGGCTTGGTCGCGCCGAGGGGCTGACCGACGAACAGGCGCGCACGCTCTCCGCCGAGGGCAAGGCCGTGATCTGGGTCGATGGCGGTATCCACGCGAGCGAGACGCTCACCCATTCGGCGATCATCCAGCAGGTCTACGACCTTGTGAACAGCGACGACGCCGAGGCGAAGCGCATCCGAGACAATGTCATCATGCTCTTCGTCGCGAACAATCCCGACGGGCAGGAGCTCGTTGCCAACTGGTATATGCGGATCAAGGATCCGGCCAAGCGCGAGGCGGGCTTCGAAAGCCTGCCCAAACTTTATCACCCTTATGTCGGCCACGATAACAACCGTGACTTCTACATGGCCGAGATGCCCGAGACGCAGAATATCACGCGCGTCCTCTTTCGCGACTGGCGCCCGCAGGTCGTGCTCAACCAGCACCAGACTGGCCCCGCCGGCACCGTCGTCTTCATTCCGCCGTTCCGTGACCCGTTCAACTTCAACTTCGATCCGCTCGTGATGACGAGCCTCGAAGAGGTCGGGGCGGCGATGCAGTCACGCCTCCTCGCCGAGGGCAAGCGCGGCGGCACCTCGCGCGACGGCGCGCATTACGACACCTGGTACAACGGCAACCTCCGCTCGATCTCCTATTTCCACAATGCAATCGGTATCCTTACCGAGACGATCGGCAAACCGGTGCCGATCGACATCGAACTCGTCCCCGAGCGCCAGCTGCCGGGCAACAATCAGCCGGCGCCGATCGCGCCGCAGAAATGGCATATCGGCCAGTCGCTCGAATACAGCATGACGATCAACCGCGCGGTGCTGAGCTATGCCGCCGCGAACCGCGAAAAGCTGCTCTTCAACATCTATCGCATGGGCGCGAACGCCATCGCGCGCGGCAGCGTGGACAGCTGGACGATGACCCCGACGCGGATCGCCGAAATGCATGCCGCCTCCGCCGCGACCGGCGCCAAGCCCGTCGCGACGCGTACCCGCGGCAGCAGCTCGATTGATCCCCGTTTCTACGACGCGGTGATGAAGAATCCGGCGAACCGCGATGCGCGCGCCTATGTCATCGATCCCGGTCAGCGCGACTATCCCACCGCGATCCGCTTCCTCAACGCGCTGATCAAGCTCGGGGTCGACGTCGATCGCGCGAGCGCGCCGTTCGCCGCCAACGGCAAGTCCTGGCCCGCTGGCACCTATTTCGTGCGCACCGCGCAGGCCTACCGCCCCCATATCCTCGATATGTTCGAGCCGCAGGATTATCCGGAGAATTTCGAATATCCTGGCGGCCCGCCGATCCCGCCCGCCGATGCTACCGGCTATACCCCCGCCTTCCAGATGGGGGTCGGTTTCGAGCGCGTGCTCGATCCGCTCGATGTCCCATCCGAGCGCATTTCGACTCTGCTCTCGGCTAGCCCCGGACGGATCGTCGGCGACGGGAAGGCGGGATATCTCGTCGGACATGGCGCGAACAACAGCTTCATTCTTTCGAACCGCCTGCTGAAGGCCGGGCAGTCCGTCTCCTGGTTGTCGCAGCCGGTGGCCGTTGCAGGCGCCGCGGCCGAACCCGGCGCGCTCTGGGTGCCCGTGAGCCCGGCGGCGACCCGCATCGTCGAGGCGGCAGCGACCGAACTCGGGCTGAATGTCGAACGCGCGGCATCGGCGCCGACTGGCGAGCGCGACGCGATGAAGCGGCCGCGGATCGCGCTCGTCGATCTCTATGGCGGACTGATGCCGACGGGCTGGATGCGCTGGATTTTCGACCAGCATGAATTTCCCTTCACGATCGTGTATCCCAAGCAGCTCGACGCCGGAAAGCTTCGCAAGGATTTCGACGTCGTCATTCTCCCGCACGCGGCCTTCCAGCTTCAGGCCGCGCGCGCGAGCGGCGACGGCATGTTCCGCGGCCGCGGCGACGACAAGCAACCGAAGCCCGAGGAAATTCCCTCGGAATACCGCGCTTGGCTCGGTACGGTGACCCCCGATAAGACGATCCCGGCGCTGAAAACCTTTGTCGAGGATGGCGGCTCGCTGATCGCGATGGGCGGCGCGGCGCAGGCGCTCGCGCAGGCGATGGACCTGCCGGTCGAGGATGCGGTCGCCGAGACGGTCGACGGCAAAACGGCGCGCCCTCCGCGCAGCAAATTCTATGTCCCGGGAGCGCTCGTCGAGGCTTTGGTCGATCGCGCCTCGCCCTTCGCTTACGGCATGCCCGACAAGGTCGATCTCTTCTTCGACGACAGCCCGGTGTGGAAGCTGAAGCCTGGCGCGGCAGGCGTGCAGGTACCCGTGCGCTTCGCGGGCGTGCCGAAACTCAAGAGCGGCTGGGCGCACGGGCTTGACCGCCTCGACGGTGCGGCCGCCATCGTAGAGGTCGATCGCGGCAAGGGCCGGATTGTGCTTATCGGCCCCGAGGTTGCGCTCCGCGCGCAGACGCATGGCGCGTTCAAGTTCCCGTTCAACGCCATCTATCTGGGCGCGAGCCATGGCGCACGTTGAGGCGACAACCGGCGTACGGATGGACGAGGGAGGTGTCTCCGCCGCCCGCGGTCGCGGGCGCTGCGATCCGGCGCGCCCGCATCTCGGGCCGCAAGCGTCATGAGCGATCGGGTTTCAGACCTCGCGCTCGCGGCGGCGCGGGAGCAGATATCGGGCGGGGCGAAGGGCGCCGCCGCGGTGCGCGGCTTCTTCGATCCCGCGACCTCGACCATCTCCTATGTCGTTCACGATCCCGCGACGATGCGCGGCGCAGTGATCGACAGCGTCCTCGACTATGATGCAGCCTCCGGGCGGACCTCGACGGCGTCGGCCGAAGCGATCGTCGCTTATGTGTGCGAGACCGGCATCGCGATCGACTGGCTCCTGGAGACCCATGCGCATGCCGACCATCTCTCGGCGGCGCCTTGGCTCGCGAAGATTCTCGGCGGCACGATCGCGATCGGCGAGCATATCCGCGACGTCCAGACGGTGTTCGGCGATATTTTCAACGCCGGCCCCGAGTTCCGCCGCGACGGGTCGGACTTCGGGAGACTCTGGGCGGACGGCGAGCGCTTTGCGATCGGCCAGCTCCCGGTCACCGTGCTCCACGTCCCGGGGCACACCCCAGCGTGCGTCGCCTATGCGATCGGCGACGTCGTCTTCGTCGGCGACACGATGTTCATGCCCGACTACGGCTCAGCACGCGCCGATTTTCCGGGCGGTGACGCGGCGCAGCTTTTCCGCTCGCTCCGGCGCATCCTCGAACTTCCCGACGAGACGCGACTCTACCTCTGCCATGACTATCTGACCTCCACCCGCACCGAGCATCGCTGGGAAACCAGCGTTGCCGAGCAGCGCAGCGCCAATGTCCATGCGCGCGACGGTATTTCCGAAGCGGACTTCGTCGAGCGGCGTCGCGCGCGCGACGCCAGCTTGTCGATGCCCGCACTGCTGCTGCCCGCGGTACAGGTCAATATGCGCGCCGGGCGTCTGCCGCCCGCCGAGGACAATGGCGTCGCCTATCTCAAGATACCGGTCGATCGGCTGTAAGCGCCGGCGGCCCCCCATGACCCCGGCGAACGGAGAGATTATGACTATCAGGACCCTGAATCCGATGCTTCGTGTGTCGCCGCAGATCGACCCCGCCGATGTCGCCGGGCTCGCCGCGTCGGGCGTCCGCTCGATCGTCTGCAATCGCCCCGACGGCGAGGAAGCGGGCCAGCCGGTGGCCGCCGACATCGCCGCTGCGGCCGAGGCGCATGGTCTTCGCTTCTCGCACATCCCCGTCGTGCCGGGCCGCATGGGCGAGACCGATGCGGCCGCGATGGCGCGCGCGCTCGCCGAGCTTCCGGGGCCGGTGCTCGCCTACTGCCGCTCGGGCGCGCGCTCCGAACAGCTCGCTGACATGGCGGCGGCGCGTGGCGCGGACGGCCAGGTCGCCCGCTACGATGTCGTCGTGATAGGCGGCGGCAGCGCAGGGCTCGCGACGGCCGCGAGCATCCTGCGCCGTCGTCCAGGCGTGTCGCTCGCGATCGTCGAGCCGAGCGAGGAGCATTTTTACCAGCCGGGCTTCACCATGGTCGGCGGCGGCATTTTCGCCGCTGAGGCGACGCGGCGCGGCGAGGCGGGGCTGATCCCCAAGGGCGCCGAATGGATCCGCGATGAAGCGACCGCCTTCGACCCCGTCCTGGATCGGGTCACGCTCGCCGGCGGTCGAGTGATCGGCTACCGTGCGCTCGTCGTCTGCCCAGGCCTCAAGCTCGACTGGGAAGCCATCCCGGGGCTCGCCCAAGCGCTCGGCGCTGACGGCGTGACGTCCAACTATCGTTATGATCTGGCCCCCTACACCGACCGTCTCGTGCGCCGGTTCCGCGGGGGCAGGGCGCTTTTCACCCAACCGCCGATGCCGATCAAATGCGCAGGTGCGCCCCAAAAGGCGATGTATCTCTCGTGTCATCGCTGGGAGCGCGCCGGGTTGCTCGGGCAGGCCGATGTGCAATTCCATACCGCGACGCCGTCGCTGTTCGGCGTGGCCGCCTATGTGCCGGCGCTCAAGGGCTATATTGCGCGCTATGGTATCGACCTGCAGCTCGAATCGCGGCTCGTGGCGATTGATGGCGCAGCGAAGGTAGCGCTGTTCGAACAGCGCCGCGGCGACGCGGTTCGCCGCGTTGAGGAACGCTTCGACATGATCCATGTCGTGCCGCCGCAGGTCGCACCCGAATTCATCGCATCGAGTCCGCTAGCGGGGCCCTCGGGCTTCGTTGCGGTCGATGAGGCAACGCTCCGTCACCCCGTCTTTGCGAACGTCTTCGCGCTTGGCGACGTCGCGGCGACCACCAACGCCAAGACCGCGGCGGCGGCGCGCAAGCAGGCGCCGGTCGCCGCGCTCAACGTGCTCGCGTCGCTCGACGGCGCGGGGCCGGTGGCCGCCTACGACGGCTATGGGAGTTGCCCGCTTACCGTCGAGGCCGGGCGGATCGTGCTTGCCGAATTCGGCTATGGCGGCAAATTGCTCCCGACCTTCCCCAAATGGCTGATTGAGGGGACGCGGCCTTCGCGCCTTTCCTGGCTTCTGAAGGCGAAGATCCTGCCGCCCGTCTACTGGCACGGCATGCTGCGCGGCCGCGAATGGCTCGCGGCGCCGCGGCCGATCGGTTCGGGCGGGTGACGCTCGATACGCTCCAATATTTGCTCGGCGGCCTGTCGGGCGGCATCGTCGGTTTCACGCTCGGCCTCGTCGGCGGCGGCGGCTCGATCCTCGCGGTACCGCTGATGGTCTATCTCGTCGGCGTCGCCAGCCCCCATGTGGCGATCGGAACGAGCGCGCTTGCCGTCGCCGCCAACGCCGCCTCGGGGCTCGCGCAGCACGCGCGCGCCGGCACGGTCAAATGGCGCTGCGGCTTCCTCTATGCGGGGAGCGGCATTGTCGGCGCGGTGGCCGGGTCGACGATCGGCAAGGCGATCGACGGTCAGAAGCTGCTCTTCCTCTTCGCGCTGCTGATGCTCGGCGTCGGCGTGCTGATGCTGCGCAGACGCAATAATCCCGGGGTGGAAGGGGCGGCCTGCAATCGTCACAATGCGCCCAAGGTGCTCGGCTACGGTCTCGGCACAGGGGGATTTTCGGGCTTCTTCGGGATCGGCGGCGGATTTCTGATCGTGCCCGGGCTCATCGCATCGACGCGGATGCCGATCCTCAACGCCGTCGGCACCAGCCTCGTGGCGGTGACCGCCTTCGGTCTCACCACGGCACTCAGCTACGCCGTATCGGGGCTGATCGACTGGACGCTCGCAGGGGTTTTCATCGCCGGCGGGCTCGTCGGAGGCATCGCGGGCGCGCGCGCCGCCCGCACGCTGTCGAGCCGCGGCTCGCTGACCGCGATCTTCGCCGGACTGATCTTCGCGGTCGCGGCCTATATGCTCTTTCGCAGCGCAAGTGCGCTTCTTGCCGGTACGGGCGGTTGATGTCCCACCGGTCCGGCGCCATGCCGCACCTCGCCTTCGCGGTAGAGGCGTGCAGCCCCGACATTCGGACGACGGAGAGGCCTTGTCATGACCGTGCCCCACCCTGACTCTGCCGCGCCCGATTGGGGCAGCGGACGCGACGCACCGCCACGCGGCCTTGCGCGCTGGAAACTCGTCGGACCCGGCATCGTGGTCGCTGCAACAGGTGTGGGAGCGGGCGATCTCGTCGCGACGCTCGTCGCGGGTGCGCGCTTCGGATATGCGCTGCTCTGGGCGGCGGTCATCGGCTGCATCGTCAAGATCGCGCTTGCCGAGGCGACGGGCCGCTATCATCTCGCGACCGGCTCCACGATCCTCGAAGGCTGGCGCTCGCTCGGCCGGTGGACGAGCTGGTATTTCGGCATCTATATCATCCTCTGGGGTTTCGTGTACGGCGGTACCGCGATGAGTGCGACGGCGCTGCCGCTGTCGGCGCTGTTTCCGGGCTTGCTGCCTTTCTGGGTGTGGGGCGGGCTGTCCGGCCTGCTCGGCGCCGCCTTCGTACTGCTCAATCGCTATGCGATTTTCGAAGCGGCGATGAAGCTCTTCATCGGTATCATGTTCGTTGTCGTCGTCGGCCTCGCTATCCTCGTCGTTCCCGATGTCGGCGCGGCAATCGACGGGCTGGTGCCGCGTCTGCCCGACGGATCGGTCATTTATACGCTCGGCCTGATCGGCGGCGTTGGCGGCACGATCACGCTCGCCGCCTATGGCTATTGGGTCAACGCCAAGGGCTGGGATACGCCTGCCTGGATGGGCATGATGCGCTTCGACAACCGCATCGCCTACATCGTCACCGGTATCTTCGTCGTCGCGATGCTTATTGTCGGTGCCGAACTGCTGCACGCGGCGCAGATCAGCCTCGCGAGCGGCGACCGCGGCCTGCTCGATTTCGAGGCAGTGCTCGCCGACCGCTTCGGGCCGCGAGTGGCGACCATCTTCCTCATCGGCTTCGTCGCGACGACCTTTTCTTCGATCCTCGGTGTATGGCAGGGCGTTTCGCTGCTGTTCGCCGATTTCGTGCGCAACTTGCGGGGAACCCATGCGGCGGGGGACCGCACCGACCTTGAGACGAGCCCCGCCTTCCGCTTTTACGTGCTGTGGCTGACGTTCCCGCCGATGATCTTGCTCACGCTCGGCCAGCCGTTCGCGCTCATCATCGCCTATGGCGCCTTCGGCGCCTTCTTCATGCCGTTCCTCGCGCTGACGCTCGTCTGGCTCCTCAATGGCCGCGCGGTGCCGCGTGAGTGGCGGTCGGGCTGGCTCTCGAACCTGCTGCTTGCGCTTGCCTCGATCTTGTTCGTTGTCCTTTGCGTGCATCAGATTTGGTCGATGCTTTAGCCGTCTTCGGATGAGGGAGGGCAATGGACACGGGTAGGAGGCGCAGCGATGCGCCGGCTGGTTTTCTTAGGCCCGGTCAACCCGGCGAGTTCGGAGGGCGTGCTGATCGGCAATTCGTCGCTTCCGACATTCCATCGGAATAGGTGGCGAACGAGCGATGCGGAATGGATTGAAGGCGGCCCGATTTTGGGGCCGAGCCTTCAATCGCTGTGCCCGAAAATGCCTGCCTGGGCCGGCCAAGGCTTACCCCAAACCAGATCCAGCTTATCTTTTTTGTTAATCGAACAAGCGTTAGACCGTCAGAAATGTGGGGGTGAGTGTGGGGACAGGAATTCTTCCTGGAAATAAAAATAATTCAAAATCAATGATTTAATATATGGGTTCGATACAAGCCCTGCCACCATTTCCAAGATCGCGTGTCGAACCAGCTTCTTTTCGCTGGCCCGCATCGACAAGCGATGCAGACGGGTTCGAATCCAGCCCTGTCCACCACCGCCTTCAGGGGCGATAAATACCCCGGAAAAGATCGGTTTCTTCGGCCCGGCCGCGCCTCAGGCCGTCATTTCGAGGCGCCGCATTTCGGTCGGTGCCATGCCAAAGCGGCGCGCAAAGGCCCGGGTGAAACTGGCGTTGCTCAAATAGCCGCAGCGATAGCCGATGGTGGAGATCGGGAGGTCGCTCTGGGCAAGAAGCTGCTTCGCATGTTCCAGCCGGCGCGCGCTGACCGCCTCGGGAACGGTGCACTGGTACAGCTGGCGGAAGCCGTGGGTCAATTTGACCTTGCTCAGGCCGCACCGGCGCGCGACGGTACTGACGGTCAACTTCTCCTGCCAGCGCTCGTTCACCAGTTGATGGGCCGCCGCGACGCGCGCAATATCCTGTTCGCTCAGCGTCGTCGCGCCGCCGACTTCGACCATGCGATCCGCTTCGAGCGCGGCAAAAAGCTGGCACAATAATTCCATGCTGCGCGCGGCGCGGAGCATGGTCGGCGCGGGGCCGTCTCCATCGACGGCGACCACGGCGCGGCCGAGGCCGCGCAGGTCGGCGGGCAGATACCAGCGACCTTCCGCCTTGGGCAGCCTATCGAACAGGCGGCGGCACGCCTCGCGGCTGATCGCGAACACGACCAGATGGTCGATGGCGCCGTCGCCGAGGTCGTCATGGGCGAGCATCATGACCGCCGGCTCGCCGATGTCGCCGAAGCCGAGGAGCACCGCATCCGATGGCAGGCTGGCGAGATCGCAAGGGCCGCGCCCGACGAAACTCGTAAATTCGGGGGATATGACGACGGAGCGTTTGCTGTTCATGGCGTGACTATAGACACCCGCGCTCTGCCCCGCACGCGGGAATGCCGAAAACGAGCTAGCGCGTCACATCGCCCGCGGTGGGCGAGGCGCCTTTGAGAAGGGCGCGCGAAAGCGGCGCGAAGTCGCCGCGCATGCCGTGCGCAAGCGCCGCGGCGGCGAGGCCATTTTGCGCCACCGCCGCCATTGTCCCTTTCGCGAACAGGGCGTCCAATATGCCGGCGGCGAAGGCATCGCCGGTTCCGATCCGGTCGATGACCGGGGCGATCAGCGCCGTCGCTGTCTGGGCATGCTCGTCGCGGCCATCGATCCGCGCGGCGAGCTCGTGCCTCGCCGGGTCGACGATATGGCGCGCGGTCGATGCGATGAATTCGAGCGCCGGGAACGCTTCGAGCATCGCGAGCGCGGCGTCGCGTCGGCGATCGGCGCCTTCGCCCGAAAATTCGCGGCCGAGGAGCAATGAGGCATCGCGGTGGTTGCCGAACAGCACCGTCGCCTCGGCAACGATCGGCCGCAATATGGCCGCCGGATCCTTATGCCAGCGCTCCCATAATCGGCCGCGCCAATTGCCGTCGAACGATATGCCGATCCCCGCCGCCCGCGCGGCGCGGACCGCCGCCAGCGTCGCGTCGGCGCTGCGCTGGCCCAGCGCGGGGGTGACGCCCGAGACATGGAGCCAGCCGACACCCGACAGCAGGCGATCCCAGTCCCATTCGGCGGGAGACATGGTGGCAAAGGCCGAATCGGCGCGGTCGTACACGACTTCGTCGGGCCGCATCGGGCCGCCGGGCAGGTGGTAATAAAGACCCATCCGGCCGGCGGGCCGCGAGATATTCGCCGTATCGACGCCGTGGCTGCGCATGCGGTCGACAACAGCGTCGCCGACCGCTCCCGCGGGGACAGCGCCGATCATCGCGACAGGGTGGCCCAGCGCCGACAACGCGACCGCGACATTGGCTTCGGCCCCGCCCACATAGGAATCGAAGCGCGCCGATTGCAGCGGCCGTTCGCCGTGCGGAACGCTCAGCCGCATGACGATTTCGCCAAAGCAGGCGATCGTCTTGCCGGAGGCGATCATGATCCGAATCCAGGCTCTGGAATTGCGGTGCAAGCGATGCGGACGGCGTCGCCGAAGCGCGCGCTTGCCGACTGGCCGGGGACGATCGGGTGAACGCCCGTCACCGCGCCCGCCGAAATCCATTGGC
Organism: Sphingopyxis sp.; assembly: GCF_036675685.1. GTDB lineage: Bacteria > Pseudomonadota > Alphaproteobacteria > Sphingomonadales > Sphingomonadaceae > Sphingopyxis. Next base: position 35,682 of record NZ_JAKFEM010000028.1, on the reverse strand, counting down.
CCGGCTCGAGCCCGATGACGCCGTCATGGTGCAGGTCGACGAGAAAGCGCAGCGAGCCCCAGGGGCCGTCGAGGACGTCGCACGGGCGTCCGGTGCCGACCTGTACGCCGTCGATTTCGGTCGCGACGTCGAGCCGGTCGAAGTCGGCGGGGTCGAGGCGCGGACCGAGGAGCAGGCCGTTGTTGATGCCAATATCGGCGATGATGCCGAAGGGCGCTTGATCATGGACGTCGGGGGCGGGCGAGCTCGCAATCTCGAACCCCGCGCGGATGTCGTCGACATAGGGGCGCGCGTCGTCGTCAGGGCCGAGGCGATGGCCGGGAACGGCGGAGAGGCGCAGCATCACCTCGGCCTCGACCGCGCCCGCGCTGCCGGCAAAGACGCGCGCGTCGCCCGGCGTTTCGCCTGTCAGCTCGGTGCAGCGCAGGACCGGACCGGCGAGTCGCTCGGCGCCGAGGGCATCGATCAGGGGAGGCGGGATGCGGCCGACTTTCCAGCCGAGCACTGGGCTGCCCAGCGCGGCGCAGAGCGCGCGCTGGACCCGATAGGCGTCGGCGAGCGTTGCGGGCACCGGCGCGGGGAAACCCGTCAGCGCATGGCCGGACAATCGGGCTTCAAGGAGGGCGGCGACCGCGTCCCGCGCGTCCAGCGGCGCGCTCATGGCTGCGGACCGCGGACCATCAGGCGAGCTTGGCGCTGAGCAGGTAGCGTTCGCGGCTCTCGGCCGAGCGCTGGCGCAGCTCGACAAGCGCGCGCTCTTCGGTCTCGTCGAGCATCGATTCGAGCAGACGGTTGAAATGGAGCCGCATCGCCAGCCGCGCACCGGCCGCGTCGCGCCTGCGCAGCGCCTCGACGACATCGGCATGTTCGGCCTGGCGCGCGCTGCTGTCCTTGCGGCACACCATCGAATGGCTGGTCCGCACTTCGGGCAATTCCATCCGCATCCGCCACAGCGTTTCGATCACATGGATGATCGCCTTGTTGTTCGACGCGGCGGCGATGGTCAGGTGGAATTCGCGGTCGATCGCGCTGATCTCATCCTCGCTGGCCTTTTCGTCGGCCATCGCATTCAGCAGGCCCTCGAGCTTTTCGAGCGTTTCGGACGAGATGGTCGGGGCGGCGAGCGCCGCGGCCTCGGCCTCGAACAGCGAGCGCGCCTCGGTCAGTTCGAAGGCGCTGACCTGCGGCAGGATCGCATTGGCGCCGGGAAGCTGCGCCTCGACATAGGCGCCGGCGCCGGTGCGGATGTGGATCCACCCGGTCGCCTGCAGCGCGATTTCGGCTTCGCGGATCGTGACGCGGCTGACCTCGAAGCGTTCGGACAGTTCGCGCTCGCCGGGCAGCCGCGTTCCCGGCGGATAGGTTCCGTCCAGGATCAGGCGCCGAATCGTGTCGGCGACATCTTCGAAAAGGCGTCGTTCGGCCATGGTTCAATCTTCTCCCCGCGTGATCGCTATGGAGTCCATACAATCCGGTATGACAAGTTTGAAGCCCATGACCGAACTTAGTCTAGATTCGCGCCCGGATGCCGACGAAATATTTCGCGCCATAATAATGATACTGACGGCTGCTGCCATAGACCGGCATATAGGTCGCCTTCGGCTCGTTGAAGATATTGAGCGCTTCGAAACGCAGTGACACGCCGGGCATCAGGTCGAGCGATGCGCGGAAATCGACGGTTTCGCTGGGCCCGACATAGCGCAGCTGGCTGTTGCCGCCGACGAAATCCTGGAAATAGCTCGAGCGATAATTGTAGATCGCCTGCAGCGACACCGGCCCGAGTTCATAATAGGCCTGTGCCGACAGCACATGCTTCGAATAGCCCGAGAGGTTCGCCGGCGGGATGATGCCGGGGGTCACCGTGTCGGTTACGGGATCATAGACGTCGCCGAGCCGAATATCCTGCGTCTTGAAGTTGGAGTTGGCGTAATTGTAGCTGACCTTGACGCCCAAACCGTCGAGCGGCTTGGGCAGGAAGCTGAAGCGCGTCGCCGCGGTCAGTTCGAGGCCATAGATGCGCGACTTGTCGGGGCTGTTGCGCGTCTGGGTCACCGGGATCGACACGGTCTGGCCGTCGATCGTGAAATCCTCGTTGAAGACCACCGGCTGGAAGCCGCCGGAGAACTGCTTGTAATAGACAGTGGCCGAGAGGAGGCTGTCCTTGTTCGGATACCATTCGAACGCAAGGTCGGCGTTCCACGACATCAACGGCTTGAGCCGCGGGCTGCCGTTGGCGGTGATGTTGCGGATCGCATCCTCGATCGAGGTGAAGCTGGTGCCATCCTCGAGCAGGATCGTGCGTCCGGCGCCGAGCGCGCTCGGATTGGGCCGCGACATCGCGCGATAGCCCGCGGCGCGGATCAGCGTGTTCGGCGCGACCTCGAAGATCGCGTTGATGCTGGGCAGGATGCGCGTGTTCCGGCTCTTGATCGTCACGGTGTCGAAATCGCCCGAGGTGACGAGGCGGATCGTGCCGTCGGGATTGGTGACGATGCTGAGGTCGCTGCGCAGGCCATCGGAGGTGACGTCGGTTTTGACGACACGGACACCAAAATTGCCGCGCACCGGCATATTGCCCAGATCGGCATCATATTCGGCCATCACATAGCCGGCGAGCGTGCGTTCGGTGACGTCGCGGTTGGCGACCGAGCGCGTGTCGGCGGGAAGCCCCGGGTCCTCGGCGCCCATATATTCGCGGAACAGGCAGTCGACGTCGAAGGTTGCCCAGCTGTTGATGCTGTTGCCCTTGGCCGCCGACAGGAAATCGGTTTGCGGAAAGGCCTGGCGGCACAGATTGTTGATGCGGCGATCCTCGGCGATCGCGGGATTGAGGTTAAAGTCGCCGTTGCGGATGTCATAATCGCGGAAGGTCAGCTCGGACCAGCGGCCGCCGGCGGAGATTTTGCTGAGGAAGCCGTCCATCTCGTAAGCGACGTCAAAGCGCCCGGCGTAGATTTCGTTGTGGCGCTTGCTCTCGTCGCGGCGGAAGCGCGCGTCGTCCCAGAAGAGATTGTGATTGTTTAGGTCGAAGCGCGGGTCGATCGTGATCGTCGGCACGAAGCTGCCCGGCGTGATCGAATAGGTATAGGGAATGCGCATATTGTTGAACACGGTGCGCACGCCGTTGACGTCGGTCGGGTCGGTGCGCAGGCGGACATTGCGTTCGATCTCCTTGCGGATCGTGCGCGAATAGCTGCCGTCGAGCGTGACGGTCAGCCGGTCGCTCGGCTGCCATTCGACCGACAGCCCGCCGCCCAGATATTCCTCCGACCGCGACAGTTCGGATCCGTTCGATTCGAGCGAGCTGATGCCATTGAGGCTCTGGACGATGCCATTTTCATCATAGACGACGTTGGTCAGGCCAAACCGGCCCTCCGACAGGTTGAGGTCGCGGCGGCTCTCGACGAAGGTACGGTCCGAATATTGGACGTCGAGGTTGATGTTGAACTGGTCCGACGGCCGCCACTGGATCGATCCGAACACCGCGTCGCGCTTGTCGCTCTCGCTGATCTGGCGGAAGGTGTAGGCGTTGGGGACGAGATAAAAGGGCCGGTTCTGCGCATATTCGGCGCGTGTATATTCGTCGCAATTGTTGTTCGCGATGACGGGCGAGGCCTGGCAGGCGGTCCAGGTGGTCGATGCGGCGTAGGTTTCTTCGGGGTTGTTCGTATCGTTGCGCTGGACGCCGATCGCAATGCCGATCGTGTCGTTCGCGAACTGGTCGACATAGCTCAGCGTCCCGCGCCAGCCGACGCCGCCTTCGCGGCCGGTGATGCGGTCGCCATAGGGGTTGTACTGCGCCTTGATCTCGCCCTGCAGGCGGCGCTTGCCGAAATCGAGCGGGCGCAGCGTGCCGATTTCGATCGTGCCGGCGACACCGCCTTCGACCAGGCTCGCCTGCTGCGTCTTGTAGATCTTGATATTGTTCACCAGTTCCGACGGGAATTGGTTGAAGTTGACCGAGCGGTCGCCGCTGCCGTTCGTTGCGTCGCGGCCGTTGAAGGTCGCGTTCGACAGGAAGGGGCCAAGCCCGCGCAGCGCGATTTCGGACGCGTCGCCCTTTTCGCGGTGCGTCGTCGCGCCGGTGATCGTCTGGATCGCCTGTCCGACCGAGATCGCCGGGATGTCGCCGATGTCGTCGGACGACAGTGCGTCGACGATCGCGGTTTCCGCGCGCTTGGTGTTGATCGAATTCTGGATCGTCTCGCGGATGCCCGTGACGATGATTGCGTCTTCCTCTCCCTCGGCCTGCGGGGCCGGGGTGTCCTGCGCGGCGGCGGGCATGGCGATCGTCAGCAGAGCCGACCCTGCACCAGTCATGAAGGCGGCGCGCAGCGTGCGCAGCCGGGTCTGCGTGTGAGAATTCACAATCTCTCTCCCTTGGTCGATTCTGTTATGACCAATGTGGTCGGACATTTCGGCAGTATTGTCAACCATTGTGTAAACCGAACTGGCCTTACCAATTTGCAGTCCAAAGCAGGCGTCAGCGAACGAGCTGGCTCCGCAGCCCCGGCACGGCCTGCGCGAGCGCCTGTGCGACCTGCCGCGCTACGATTTCGGCGCCGATGTCGCCCAAATGGGTGTAGTCGAACTTGCGCGTTACCTGTCCGCGCGCGCCGGTGCCTTCGATCGGCTTAGGCTCGGGCGGCGCGGGGCGCGGGGTCAGTGTCGTCCCCGCCTTCGCGGCGGCAAGCTCTTCGGCGGTCGGCGGTTCCTGCGCGAGCTTGGTTGCCATTTCGGCGCCCATCTCCTGCGTCTGCGCCGCGCTCAGCGCGTTGAGATCGACAAGCGGGACGCCCGTCGCCTTGGCGACGCCGCGCACCTGGTCGGACCAGCTTGCCAGCGTGTTCCTGAGCTTGCCGTCCTTGAACTCGCGCCGCGTCAGCGGGGTGACGAGCACCGGCGTCGCACCCGCCGCGCGCACCTCTTCGACGAAACGCTTGAGGTTCGCAGGGAATTCGGTCGTCTCGTCGGTCCAGCGTTCGGACTTGCTCGACTGGTCGTTATGCGCGAACTGGATGAGGACATAGGTCGCGCCGTATCCTTTGACCGCTGCTTCGGCGAGCGCGATGTCCCACGATCCTTCCTGGCGATAGCTGCGCGTGCTGCGGCCGCCGCGGCCGACGTTCAGGCACGCGACCGACGATTTGACATGCTTCGCGCAAAAGGCGCCGCCCCAGCCGCTGTGCGGCGCCATCGTCGAATCGCCGACAAGGATGATCTTGTATGGCGAGAGCGGCGGCGCATCGCTGCGCTCGCGCTCCTGTGCCTGCGCTCCGCCGGCGAGCGCCGCCGCCATGATCCCTGCGACAATCCAACGCATATCGATCTCCGCTTCTTGGTCGTCAGGAAAAGAACAACCCGCCGTTCACGTCGAGGCACACCCCGGCGAGGAAGCTCGCGGCGGGGGAGGCCAGGTAGACGATCGTTTCGGCGACCTCGTCGGGATGGCCTTCGCGGCGCAGCGGGGTGTTGCCCGCGGTCGCCGCGCGTCCTTCGGGCTTCGAGAAAATATCGTGGAAGCTGGTGCCGATCAGGCCGGGGCACACGGCGTTGACGCGGATGCCCTGCGGCCCCAGTTCCTTGGCCATCGAACGGGTGTAGGTCATCAGCGCGCCCTTCGCGGTCGCATAGACCGAAGCGCCGGGGCCGCCGCCGTCGCGGCCGGCGAGCGACGACACATTCACCACCGCCGATCCTTCGCCAAGGAAGGGCTGCGCCGCCTGCAGGACGAGGAAGACCGATTTCAGGTTGAGCGTCATGACCTGGTCGAAGAAGGCCTCGTCCATCTCGCTCAGCGTCTTGCGCGCGATCATGCCGCCGGCAAGGTTGACGAGGATGTCGAGCCGGCCGCTGAACGCAATGCCGACCTCGTCGAGCATCGCCTTCACGGCGTTGCTGTCGGTGACGTCGGCCTGGATCAGAAAGGCGTCGCCGCCCGCGTCCTTGATGGTTTTCAGCGTGTCTTCGGCGGCTTCGTGCCCGCTGTTGTAATTGATCGCGACGCGCACGCCGGCGCGGGCGAGGGCGATCGAGACCGATCGGCCGATGTCGCGGCCGCCGCCGGTGACAAGCGCGGTTTTCCCTTGGAGAGACATGTGGTTTGTTTCCTTATTCTTGGGTGTTGCGGGGTTGGGTGACGACGGGTTCGACGCGTCCGCCGATCAGCCAGAAACAGAGGAAGGAGATCGGCACGATCGCCGCGCTCAATGCAAAGATCGGTGCGTAGCTTGTCTTGGTGAGCACGGGCACGAGCCACGTCGTGATCAGCGTGCCCGCGACCGCGGCGGTGCCGCTGATCCCCGCGAGGCTGCCGACCGCGCCGCCGCCGAAATAGTCGCTCGGCAATGTCTGGATATTGCCGATCGCCATCTGGAAGCCGAAGAGGATGCACGCGATCAGCAGCACTGCGGTCAGCGGCTCGCTGGCGCCGATGGTGAAGAGGAGCGCGGGTAGCATGATCGCGCAGCCGATTGCGATCGTCAGCGTGCGCGCCTTGTGCACCCCGCCGCCCGCGGTGATGATCCGCCCCGACAGCCAGCCGCCGAACAGGCTGCCGAGCATCGCGCCTACGAAAGGCACCCAGGCGAACAGCCCGATCTGCTTGACGTCGAAGCCGAAGGTTTCGGCCAGGTAGATCGGCAGCCACGATACGAAGAGCCACCAGACGGGGTCGAGGAAGAAGCGCGACAGGATGACGCCCCAGCTCTGGCGATAGCGCAGCAGCTCGCCGAGCTGGATGCGGCGCCCCTCGTCGCGGCCCGCCTCGGTGCGGCCGGTCAGGATATAGTCGCGCTCTTCCTCGCTGAGCCGGGGATGCGTCTCGGGATCGGCCTTGTAGAACCAGAGCCACGGGACGAGCCAGAGGAAGCCCAAGATGCCCACGACGAGGAAGGTCCCGCGCCAGCCGAAGTAGACGAAAAGCAGGGCGACGAGCGGCGCCGAGATGATGCCGCCCAAGGACGCGCCGGCGTTGAAAATGCCCTGCGCCAGTGCACGTTCGCGCGAGGGGAACCACAGCGCGTTGGCCTTGGCCGCGCCGGGCCAGTTGCCCGCCTCGCTGATTCCGAGCGTCGCGCGCAGCACCCCGAGCAAGGGCAGCGAGCGCACGAGCGAATGCGCCGCGATCGACAGCGACCACACGACAATCGAAATGGTGAAGCCCAAGCGCGTGCCGATCGCGTCGAACACGCGCCCGAACAGCGACTGGCCGAAGGCGTAGAAGATCATGAAGATCGTCACCAGCAGCGCATAATCTTCCTTGGTCGCGCCGATGTCCTTCGACACTTCGGGCCACATCACGGCGAGCGCGTTGCGGTCGATATAGTTGATCACGGTGGCAAGGCCGATCAGGCCGATGACGCACCAGCGGAAGCGACCCTTGATATTGTTCATTTCTTCGCTCCGGTTCTGGCGAGGTCGAAGCGACCGACGGGGCCGGTCCATGCGAGCGCGCGGCCGTCGACCGTCACGCTATGTTTCGCGGCCGCCGCGACATCGTCGGCGACGACGACCGCGATGCGGCTCCCGTCGATCAGGGTGATGAGCACAAGCGCGGCATCGCCCTCGCGGCGATGCTCGAGCGCGGTGACGCGCGCGCTGCTCGCGACGGTGGTTTCGGCCGACGCGTCATATTCGCCATGCGGTTCGAGCAGGCTGACGAAGGTGGCATCGGCGGCGCCATCGACGCGCTGGATCAGCGCGGGTTCGCGGCGCAGGTTGAATTCGGGATCGTTCGCGCCGCTTTCGGTCACGATGAAGCGCGTGCCCGCGGGCGGCGCCATATGATAGCTGTAGAAACGGCTGCCCTGCATCCACGTCAGCCGCGCCTTGCCTGCCTTTGTCCCTTCGCCGTCGACCCACAGATGCTGGTAGCCGTTCGCCTTGCCGAGTACCGGCCGCTCGGCGAGCTTGCGGTCGAACGCGATGTCGCTGTCGATGATATGCCCCGAAAAATGCAGCGGCAGGTCATAGCGATGCCTGCCGCCGCCAGTTCCACGGAGGATATCGAGAATGAGCGGATTGGCGAGGCCGTCGACCTCGAGCATCAGCAGCGCGCGGCGGAAGGTCACGTCCTTGTACGCGCCCGCGATTTCGGCGATCGAATAGCGCGTCGGGCCGTCGAGCGCCGCCGCAAGCTGCCGCGTCGGCACCTTTTCGCCGGCTTTCCAGTCGCCCGCGAAATGGCTTTGTTCGTCGACGACGAGCGTGTTGTGCGCGACTGTCGCGCTCGCCCAGCTGTCGTTTTCGGGAAGATAGCGCCCGCCGCGCTTCGCCTCGACATTCAGGAAACGCGCCGCGCCATAGTCGGTCACGACGGCGCCGGTTTCGTCATAATAGAGCCAATTCAGCCGATCGAAATGGCCGTGCCCCATGCCCTGCACGCTGTTCTTTGCCACGAGCAGCGGTCCGCTGGCGTCGGCCTTGCTGCGGAGCAGAACGAGCGCGCCCTGCTTGCCGTCGGGGCCGTCGCCGAGGAGGCGTGAGGCGAAGGGCCAAGGTTTTTGCTTACCCGCCGCAAGTTCGGTGGCGACCGTTTCGCCCGCAGGTGTGAGCACGGTGTGGCCTTGCCAGCCGGCGATCGACAGGAAAGCCGGATCCTTCGTCGCGCCATAGGCGATGGCGACGGCGTGATAGAGTTCCTCGGTGCGCAGGCTCTTGTCGCGCATCGCGTCGTTGAGCGGCAGGAAAAAGCCGTCGTGCGTCACGTCGATCGCGGTCCGCACCGCTTTCAGCACAATGCCGTCGCGGTACTCGAAGATCCTGCGCTCGGGCTCGTTGGCATCGATCGCGGCGGCGAAGACGACGAAGGGTTGCAGCGCATAGCGTTGATAATAGGGGCCTTCGGCATAATAGCCGTCGGGCGAGAAGAGCAGGTCGAGCTGGCGCAGGAAGCCCGTCTTGCCGCTCTTGTCGAGGCCTTTCAGTGCCTTGTCGACGAGGTCGCGGTCGCCGAGCAGATAACCCGCGAGCCCGACCCCGGCGCAGGCCCAGGTCGCATGATTGTGGATACGGCCGATTACCTCGGGCGATCCGTCCGACAGGAAGCGCGCCATCGGGCGGATCACATTGTCATCGATGCGCTTGCGGTCGGCGGGGGCGAGCGCGTCGCGGATCGCGCCATAGCCCTGCACCGCGTTGACGAGGAAAACGCTGTCGTTGAGGCTTTGCCAGAACAGGCGGCCCGGTACCTGGTTGGCGGCGGCCGGATGCGGCCCAAGGCCGGGATAAAGATCGGCGTAGGCCAGCAGCAGATCGCGAACATGGTCGAGATAGCGGCGCTCGCCGGTCAGCCGGTAGAGCTGCCCGCCCTCGAAGATCGTACGATAATTGCGCTTATGCTGCTCGTGGGTAAAGCCGCCGCCGGGATCCTTGGGTACCGGCACATTGACGCCCGCGCGGATCGAGGCGTCGACATCGCGCTTGGCGCGGTCGACTTCGGCGGCGAAGAGCGGCGCGTAGGTTTGCGCGGACGCGGCGGGTGCCGGCTGGGCGACCACCGGGACAGCGGGAAGCGTGGCCGCGGCGAGCAGCAGGGCGAGCGTGCGGGTCACGGGCGGGCCTCCACGGCATTGCCCGCGAGCACCGCGCGCTGCGGACCCTTATAGGCGAGTTCCTCGATCCGCGGCGCGAGGGTGGCGACGAAACGATTGCCGGCGATCCGCGTGTCGGGGGTGCCGACCGAATGGATCACGACGACCGGCGCCGAGCGGGTGAAATCATTGCCCGAAATCGCGGCATGCTGAACGCCCGACAAGCGTAACGACGCGCCGTTTTCGCCGCTGTCGGCAACATTCGATCCGCTCATCGCGAACCACGGGCCGAAGGTGCTTTCGTCGGTCCCTTTGCGCAGCAGGTCGGCGACCATCGCGACGCGGTCGAACCGGCTGCCCGCGATGGTCAGCCGTTCGACCGGATACCAGCCCTTTGCGTCCTGCTCGCCCGCACCGGCGACGACAACGCCCATATCGGAAAAGCGGCTGCCCTCGATCTCGATCGCGTCGGCGAAGGTGCCGGGCGCGATGACGATGCCGTCGAGCCGCGCCGCCTTGCCGGGACCGCGCACCGCAATGCCATTCAGCGCGATGCCGTAATTGGGCGCGGCACCGGCGCCCACCGCGATCAGCGCCGCATCGGCGGTGAGCGTGCGCGCATCGATCTCGACATTTTCGAGCCGCAGTCCGCCGCCGCCATCGATCCGTGCCAGCCCACCGCCGGTCAGGCGGAGCACCGGCGCGGCGCCCTTCTTGCCCGCGATGGTCAGCCAGTGACGCAGGACAAGCGGCGCGGCAACGTCATAGGCGCCCGGCGCGAGGCTGAGGATGTCGCCGGCCTGCGCGTTGCCGACCGCCTCGGCAAGCGACGCATCGGGCTGCAGCGACAGCGTGCGCCCGGTGCCGAACGCGGCTTCGGGTGCCGGCGAGCGATACCAGGACGCGCCGACCTCCTCGCGCTTCACCGGCACCAGATCGCGCGGCGCGCCGACGTCGGTGAGCGCGGGGTCGGTGGGGTAGAGCAGGCCGTTGGCCGCGCGCTCGAGCTTGATCGCGCGCTGTTCGACGCCGCTGGTCAGCAGCGGTTTCGCGACTTTCACCTCGACATTGCCCGCGAGCGCGATTCCCGCGATCTCGCCGTCGGCGTGGAAAGGGTCGGCGCCGTCCGCGCCGCGGACCAGGTTGCGTTCGAACTTGCTGTCGATCGGCGGCGCCGAGCGTTCGGCATCGGCGCCCGCGGCGAAGGTGATGCGCGCGCTGTCGATGATCGAATTGCGCTCGATCAGGGCGTTCGCAACCTGATGATAGCGGTTGATGACCGAGTTCGGGACGCCGCTCATCACGCTGATCGCGCTCTTCAAATCCTTGCCCGCCAGCCCCTCGAAATAGTTGAAGCGGACGGTCTGATCGCGGTTGATGACGCGTACGCCGCCGCTGTCGGGGACATGTTTGCCAAAGAAGATGTTGCGCTCGACGAGATTGCCGTTGCCGTGGCGGAGCACGAAGGCGCCCTGCGACGAGAGGACCAGATTCTCGCGCACGATATTGCCGCCCGACTTGACCGAGACGATCTCGACCTCGCCGCTGGTGCGGTCGAAGATGTTGCGTTCGACGATCGTGTGGCTGTTCGAGAGCGATTCCTCGCTGGTTCCGATGCGGATCGTTTCGCCGCCGTTCGAGCCCAGTGGCGGGCGCGGGCCGAAATAAACATGATCGATGCGGTGGCGGTTATCGAGCGGATCGCCCGCGCGGCGGATGACCGCGAGGGTGACGCCGCTGTTGGTCTTGCCCTCGAAATGCGAATGGTCGACGCGATTGCCGGTGCCGTAGAGCGCGACCCAGATGTCCTCGGCGCGGCGGTCGGGCTTGCTGTAGCCGTCGATCACCACCTCGGTAACGCGGCTGTCGTGCGCGAGCGTTTTCGAATCGCGGCGGAAACTGATGACCTGATCGGTGGGGCTGGCGCCGCCCTTGAAGACGAGCCCCGATACGATGAGGTGGCGGCCGCCGAGGCGGAGGTTCGACTGGCCGGTCAGCAAAACCTTGCCCTTGGTCTGTGCGGTGAGGGTGATCGGCTTGTCGGCGGTGCCGGTTCCGGTGAAGACGATCTGGAAGTCGCGCCATTCGCCGTCGCCAAGGACGATCGAGTCGCCGGGCTGTGCCGCCTTCACCGCCGCCTTGAACTGCAGTTGATCGGTGACTTTTATGTCGCGCGCGAGGCCGGGCTGCGCCGCCGAAATGCCGATCGCTACCGTCAAAGCGGCCCGCAGCAGCATCATATCCGTCCTCCCAATGTTGTCTTATCGAACATTGGTCTACATAAGTGGTATGACGATTTCAACCCTATTTGGTTGACGATGCTCCAAACCAATTTGGGCGCTCGCGATCATTCGCGGGACCATCGCCATGAAGAGGGTCCGTGCCATCTTCTTGCGCAGCCCGGCTGGCGTCGCCGATGCGGTGATATTCTTGTACAATCTGCGACAAGGCCGAAAGCGCGAGTGTCGCGGGGTCGCGCGTCGCGGGAATAAGGCCGACCGAGGTTCGCAGCAATTGGCAGAGTTGGTCGGGGATCCCGGCAGCGCGCAACGCCTCGAGCCGGATTTCCTGTGTGCGCTGGCTTCCCACTGCACCGAAATAGAAGCCCGGAAGTTTGAGCGCCGCGGGCAACAGATGCTCCTCCCAATCGCGATCGTGAAAGAGGAAGAGGATCGCCGTCCACGGGTCCGAGAGCGTTGGCGGCAAAGCGGTGCGCGTTGCCAGTTCGGTCGTGTCGATGCCCTGTCGCGCAAGGTCGTCGAGCCTCTCCCGGTCGGGCGAAAGCGCGTGGACGTCGGCGCCGAAGGCGTGCGCGAGGCGCGCCAGTGCGGTCAGCTCCTCGCCTTGCCCGATCGCGACGATGCGAAGCGACGGCGCCAGGCGAAGCAGGAATCGATCCTGCTTCCAGCCGATTGGCGATACCTCCCCGGTGGCGTCGGCGGGTTGCACGCCGTCCATCGATAAATGCAGCGCCGCCGACGCGCGCCGGTCGAGGCGGGACAAGGCGTGCGCAATCGCAGAACGGTCCGGATGCGCGTTGAAAAGCAGGTCGATCCCGCCGCCACAGGGCAGGCGAATGTCGAGATAGGGCGACCCCGCGCCGAACCGGACGAGCTTTGCCCGGCCATCGGCGAGAGTGCCGATCGCCTCGGCTACGACGGCCGCCTCGATGCAGCCGCCCGAGAAGGATCCCGCGTAACGGCCGTCCGCCGCGACCGCCATCTGGGCGCCGAGTGCGCGGGGCGACGTGCCGTGAATGCCGGTGAGGGTCACGAGCACCGTCGCCAGCCCTTCGTCGCTCCGGTCGAGCGCGAAACGCAAAATGTCGGAAGGTGCGGTTGCTATCATGCCCGTTTTGCGCTGTGGCTGGCGCTCGCATGACGGCGACCGACGAGGAGAAGAGCCGCGATGATCGATGCCGGGGACACCGCTGCCATCCTGCTCGCCGCGGGGCAGTCGTTGCGGTTCGGCACCGACGACAAGCTGCTCGCTCCGCTCGGCGGCGAACCGCTGGCGCTGCACGCGGCGCGGCGGATCGTCGAACTGGCGCCGCGGCGCCGGATCGCGGTTTGCCGCGAAGCCGACGGCACGCTTGCGCGGCAGCTGGCAGGGCTGGGTTTCGAGATCGTGGCAAATCCCCACACCGACCGGGGGCTGTCGCAATCGCTGTCATATGGCATCGCGGCGGCGGCCTGCGGTCTTGAGGCGGCGGCGCTGGTCTGCCTGGCCGACATGCCCTTCGTCAGCATCGGCCACCTGCAGAGCCTGCTGTCGCGGTTCGATCCTTCGGATGCGCCGGCGGTGGCGTCGACCAATGGCGAAGCGGCGATGCCGCCCGTGCTGTTTGGCCGATCGCTGTTCGATCGCCTGCAGGCCGCTCGGGGCGATCGTGGGGGCAGGGGCTTGCTCACCGGCGCCGCGCTTGTTGCCGCCGATGCCGGCGAACTGGCCGACATCGACCAGCCCGAAGATTTTCGCCGATACTGAACCCGCCGCAATATCCCGCCGCGGTCATGCGATGTCCGGCAGCTTGTCGATCAGCTTGTCGAGCGTGACGGGATAGTTGCGCACGCGCACCCCCGTCGCGTTATAGACTGCATTGGCGACCGCAGCGGCGACGCCGCAAATGCCAAGTTCACCGACACCTTTTGCCTTCATCGGCGACGTCGTCGGATCGGTCTCGTCGAGGAAGATCACATCCTGGTGCGGGATGTCGGCGTGGACCGGCACTTCATAGCCCGCGAGGTCGTGGTTGACGAAAAAGCCGAACCGCTTGTCGACCGCGAGCTCCTCCATCAACGCCGCGCCCGCGCCCATCGTCATCGCGCCGATCACCTGGCTGCGCGCCGCCTTGGGATTGAGGATGCGCCCGGCCGCGCACACCGCCAGCATGCGCCGGACACGGATTTCGCCGGTCGCGGCATGGACGCCAACCTCGACGAAATGCGCACCAAAGGTCGATTGCTGATATTTTTCGGCGAGGTCGCCATATTCCATCATGTCTTCGGCGACGAGTTCGCCGTCGCTGGCGGCCTCGCCGAGCACCACGCTGCGCCGGCCCGATTTGACCTTGCCGCCCGCGAAAACGGTATCGGCGGCGTTGAAGCCAAGCTTTTGTGCCACAGCCTCGCGCAGTTTCGCGCACGCGGCGTAGACGCCGGCGGTCGAACTGTTCGCTCCCCATTGCCCGCCCGATCCGGCCGAAACGGGGAAGGCCGAATCACCCAGCTTCACGACGACCTTGTCGAGCGGCACACCCATCATTTCGGCCGCAGTCTGCGCGATGATCGTATAGCTGCCGGTGCCGATGTCGGTCATGTCGGTTTCGACCGTCACGACGCCCGATTTATCGAGCCGGACACGCGCCGCCGACGTGGCGTTGAGATTGTTCCGGAACGCGGCGGCAACGCCCATGCCGACCAGCCAGCGCCCGTCGCGCGTTTGTCCCGCCTTTGCATTGCGCTTGCTCCAGCCGAATTTGGCGGCGCCGGTTTGCAGGCATTCGTTGAGGCGACGCTGTGAGAAGGGCCGGCTGGGTTTTTCGGGGTCGACCTGCGTGTCGTTGATGACGCGAAATTCGATCGGGTCGAGGCCCAGTTTTTCGGCCATCTCGTCCATCGCGATCTCGAGCGCCATCAACCCCGGCGCCTCGCCGGGCGCGCGCATCGCATTGCCTTCGGGCAGGTCGAGCACGGCAAGGCGCATCGCGGTCATGCGGTTCGCGCCCGCGTACAGCAGGCGCGTCTGCGCCACCGCAACCTCGGGTCCGCCGCCGGGCAGGTCGCCCGACCAGCTTTCATGGCCGATCGCGGTGATCTTGCCGTCGGCGGTCGCGCCGAGGCGGATGCGCTGGATCGTGGCTGGCCGGTGCGTCGTGTTGTTGGTCATGAACGGGCGGGGCAGCGCGACCTTGACCGGCCGGCCCGCGGCTTTGGCGCCGAGCGCGGCAAGCAGCGCGTCGGCGCGGTTGAACAATTTCCCGCCAAAGCCGCCGCCGATATAGGGCGAGTCGAGGCGGATATTTTCCTTCGGAATGCCGAGCGTCTTGGCCATGTCGCCGACCGACCAGGCGATCATCTGGTTCGAGGTCCACAGGGTCAGCTTGTCGCCTGCCCACGCGGCGATCGACGCATGGGGTTCCATCATCGCATGGGTATGGTCGGGCGTCGTATATCGCGCGTCGAGTTGCACCGGCGCGGCAGCGAAGGCCGCGGCGAAATCGCCGACACTGGTATCGGCAACCGTACCGAAGACCGTCGGCGGAGTGATCGCGGTGTCCAGCGCCGCGGCAAGCTCGAACTTTCCCTTGCCGCGCGCATATTCGACGCGGACGAGCGACGCGGCGGCACGCGCCTGTTCAAAGCTTTCGGCGACGACGAGCGCGATCGCCTGATGATAATGATCGACCGCGGGGCCGCCGAGCAGCTTGGCGGTATTGAAATCGCCCTTGGCGAGCTTGCCGGCAGTGTCGGCGGTGACGATCGCGATGACGCCCGGCGCGGCGCGCGCCTCGTCGAGATTCATCGACGCGATCCGCCCCTTGGCGATCGCCGACCCGACGATATAGCCATAGGCCTGGTTCGCCGCGACATCGTGCCGTTCGTAGGCATAGGGCGCGGTGCCCGTCGTCTTGAGCGGACCGTCGATGCGGTTGGTGGGTTTGCCGATGATCTTCAGCTGGTCGATCGGGTTGGTGGTGGCGGGCGTTTCGAACTTCATGGCTCAGCCCCTCGCTTGCGCCAGCACGCCGGCGAGCGTGCGCTCGACCAGTGGCAGCTTATAGGCATTTTCATGGCTTGGCTTCGCGCCGGCCAGCAGCTTGGCGGTGACCGCCTTGGCGCCGCGCGGCAACTCGGCCTCGGCGGCCTCGACGCGCCATGGCTTATAGCCGACTCCACCGAGCGCGACGCGGCCCGACCCGTCGCGCTGGACGATCGCGCCGACCGCGATCAGCGCAAAGGCATAGGAGGCCCGATCGCGGACCTTGTGATAGACATGCGTCCCGCCCACCGGCTTGGGCAGCGTGACCGCGGTGACCAGCTCGCCCGGCGCGAGCGCGGTCTCGAGATGCGGAGTCTTGCCCGGCGCGCGGTAGAAGTCGGCGATGGCGATCGTGCGCTCCTTGCCCGCCGCATCGACGGTTTCGATCGTCGCGTCGAGCGCGCGCATCGCGACCGCCATGTCGCTGGGGTGGGTGGCAATGCACGCCTCGCTCGCGCCGATCACGGCGTGCAGGCGGCTGAAACCGCCGATTGCGGCGCACCCGCTACCCGGCTGGCGCTTGTTGCACGGCTGGTTGGTATCGTAAAAATAGGGGCAGCGGGTGCGCTGAAGCAAATTTCCCGCGGTCGTCGCCTTGTTGCGCAGCTGGCCCGACGCGCCCGCGACCAGCGCGCGCGACAGCAGGCCATAATCGCGCCGTACGCGTTCGTCGGATGCCAGATCGGTGTTGCGAACCATCGCGCCGATGCGCAGCCCGCCCGCGGTCGTAGCCTCGATCTTGTCGAGCGCGAGGCGGCTGACGTCGATCAGGTGCGCCGGTGTCTCGATCTCCAGCTTCATCAGGTCGAGCAGGTTGGTGCCGCCTGCGATGAAACGGGCGTCCTTCGAGCGCGCGAAGGCGGCGGTCGCCGCCGCAGGCGTGTCGACACGTTCGTAGGTAAAGCTTTTCATGCCTTCACTCCCGCCACGTCCGAAATCGCATCGATGATGTTGGAATAGGCGCCGCAGCGGCAGATATTGCCGCTCATCCGCTCGCGCAGTTCGAGCGCGGTGACTTGCGGTGGCGCGGTCAGGTCGGCGGTAACATGGCTGGGGATACCGGCCTTGATTTCGTCGAGCACCGCGACCGCCGAGCAAATCTGCCCGGGGGTGCAATAGCCGCATTGATAGCCGTCATGCTCGACGAAAGCCGTCTGCATCGCGTGCATCTTGTCGGGCGTGCCCAGTCCCTCGATCGTGGTGATCTTGTCGCCGTCGTGCATCACCGCAAGGCTGAGGCAGCTGTTGATACGCCGGCCGTCGACGATGACCGTGCAGGCGCCGCACTGGCCATGGTCGCAGCCCTTCTTGGTGCCGGTCAGGTGCAGATGTTCGCGCAGCGCATCGAGCAGCGAGGTCCGCGTGTCGAGTTCGAGTTCGCGGCGCGTGCCGTTGACCTCGAACGCCACCTTGGCGGCCGGCGGCGCGGGCGCGGGCTTGCTCCGGGCCGCGGCGGGCTCGGTCGGCACAATTGTCACCGCCGCAATCGATGCGGCGCCGCCGGCGAGCACGCCGCGCCGCGACAGGTCGAAATCTCCAGGAGTCTGCATCGCGTGTCCCCGATTCTCTATTCTGATTGCCGACGGGCAGATGCCCGCGGGGCAGTACAGGCAGTCAATGCCGCGCGGCTATTATCCTTGCCGCGTCGGCGCAGAAAAATTCGGATTCGGCGCAAGCTACCATATCGAACGGCCGGCGAACAGCGAAGCGCGTCGCGTCGCTGAGCCCCAAGCCGGAACGGCGTTGCGCGTTATTTTTTCTCGACCAATTCCCTCAGCAGGAAGGCGTGGAGCATCGCGGCGCGCACGGCATCCTCGGCATGGTCGGCGCCGACCGAATGGCCGCCCTCGATATATTCGTGATAATAGACGGTGTTGCCGAACTCCTTGAGCCGTGCCGCATATTTGCGCGCGTGGCCGGGATGGACGCGGTCGTCCTTGGTTGAGAGATAGAGGAAGATCGGCGGATATGTCACGCTCTTCCGGAGGCTTTGATAGGGCGAATATTTCGACAGGAACGCCCAGTCCTCGGGCACGTCGGGGTCGCCATATTCGGCGACCCATGACGCACCCGCGAGCATCTTGTCATAACGGCGCATGTCCTTGATCGGTGAGCCCGAGATGACCGCGCCATAGAGGTCGGGGCGTTGCGTCATCGCCGCGCCGACGAGCACGCCGCCGTTCGAGCGGCCCGAGATGGCGATCTTGCCCTTGGCGCTGACCCCCGTCTTCACCAGATCCTCGGCGATCGCGTGGAGGTCGTCGAAGCTGTTCTGGCGCTTTTCACGCAGCGCTGCCTGGTGCCAGGCGGGGCCATATTCGCCGCCGCCGCGGATATTGGCGAGGACATAGGCATTGCCGTCCTCGACCCAGAACAGGCCGAGCGGACCGGCGCGATAGGGCTGGCCAGTGAGATAGCCCGGCGTCTGCGCGGCGCGGAAACCGCCATAGGCGTGGATGAGCGCGGGGACGGGGCCGGTCGCGCCCTTCTTGCGGGCGAGGAAGTAAGGGATTTGCGTGCCGTCCTTCGACGTTGCGAACCGCTTTTCGACGCTCATTTCCTTGGCGTCGAAGGTTGCGGGCAGGCTCTGCACGGCTTGCGGCGCCTTGTTTTCGGACACCGCGTAAAGCGTCGGCGGCATCAGCATCGTCTCGGCGGTCGCAAGGGCGATGTCGCGCTTGCCGACGGTGCCTGCGATTTGCACCGTGGCATTGGCGGCGAGCGGAACTTCCTTCTGGCTCCAGTTGCCGGTCGCCGGATCGCGGCGCAGCGCGAACAGCTTGCCCTCGACATCGTCGAGTGCCTTCACCCACAGGACATTGTCGGTCGCCGAGACATTCTCGATCGCCTGCGCCTTCGTTGGCGTCATCACGGGAATGATCGCCACCTGGCTGTCCGCCGACATGTCTTCGAGCGACAGCGAAATCAGCGAACCCGCCGGAAAACCAGTGCCGAAGTCCTCGTTCAGAAAGACGATCGCCTGCCCGTCGAGGACATCGCGGAGGCTGGCGCTTTCGGGAATGATCGTCGAATGATAGCTTTCGCCGCTGACGCCGCGAATGAGATATTTGGTGGTGTAGAAGGTCGTGCCGCGGCTGATCATCGGCCAGCGTTTGTCGCCATCGACGAGGGCGAAGACGTTCATGCCGACATCCTCATGCTCACCCTCGGCAACGGTTTCGGCCGATGCCAGCGGCGTGCCGCGTTTCCAGCGTTTCACGATGCGCGGATAGCCCGACGCGGTCATGCTGCCCGCGCCATAGTCGGTCGCGACGAGCAAGGTGTCGGCATTTTCCCACGTCACACTGCTCTTGGCTTGCGGCAGCGTGAAGCCGCCGTCGACGAAGCTTTTGGTCGCGCGGTCCCATTCGCGGACGATGTCGGCATCGGTGCCGCCGGGGCTGAGCGAGACGAGGCAGCGCGTGTAGTCGGGGGCGAGGCAGTCGGCGCCGTGCCAGACCCAGCTTTGTTTTTCGGTCTTGCCGAGCGCATCGACGTCGATCAGCGTCGTCCAGACGGGTTTGCCCGCGAGAAAGGCGTCGAGCGGGCTTTGCCGCCACAGGCCGCGGGGGTTGGCGGCGTCGCGCCAGAAATTGGTGATGGTTTCGCCCATCACTTCGCCGGGCTCGGCAATCTGGCGTTCGTCGTCGAGGATGGCGCGCGCGCGCTTGCGGTCGGCCTCGAACCCGGGGCGGCCGACGATCAACTTGTCGGTCGCGGCATTTTCCTTTTTGACCCAGTCGAGCGCCTTCTTGCCTTCGATCTCCTCGAGCCAGAGATAGGGATCCTTGTCCTCGGCAGCGGCTGCCGTCACGGCGGCGAAGGAACAGCTGAGGGCAAGCGCGGCAAGGCTGGCGCGGATCATCGTGGAAGTCTCCCCTGGGGTATGGTGGCGCTGTGCTAGCAGCATTAGACACCCCAAGGGAAGCAGGCGAAACGCCTATTGGTCGATGATGATCGTGCCGGGATGATGCTTGTCGAGATGCTTCTTGATGATCTTGAGGTTCCGCGTGTTCGACCGGAAGAAAAAGTCGAAGGCGTCGCCGACGAGCGGGACGGCGCCGAGCGCGGTGTCGACGCCAAGATTGCCGACCATCCGCCAGATTTTCCACTTCGGCATGCCGAGGTTGCGCGCTTCCCAGATCAGATAGGCCCCCATCGTCGCGGCGATGATGTCGCCGACGACAGGGACGAGCCCGACGATCGCGTCGAGGCCGACCGGACGGTTGATGCCGGGAATGACAAAGCTGCGTTCGAGCAGGATTTCCAACGTCTCGACGCGCTTGCGCAGCGCCGCGGGGTCGCTCCGATTGGGGATCAGGGCGTCGAAGATTGCGTCGGGATTGGGGGGCGAAGGGGCCATCTGGGTCCTTTCAAAAGCGCTCGAAGGCGAAGCGCCGGCTATTAATTGGGGGCGGCGATCAGGCGATTCAATGGGTGTTGCGCACGGCCGTTGGCGCGAAGACCGGTCAGACGCTGCGACGCGACCGACCAGCGCAGCGGCGTTGCGAGCGGGATGAAGGGTGCGTAGCGCGACAGAACCGCCTCGGCCTCGCTCACCTGCTGCGCGCGCTGGCCGACGTCGATGTTGCGCATTGCCTGGTCGATCAGTTCCTGCGCCTCGCGGTTGCAGAGCGTATCGCGCCGGCACGACAGGCGGCGGAGCGCCCAGAGCGCATCGTCATTGGGCGCCACCTCGTCGATCAGCCGGAGGTCGGCGGCGGATGCCATGGCGACGCGGCGGCTCGGCACGCCGATCGCGGTGAAATCGGCCGAGATATAGGCGAAGAGAATGCGCCCGCCGGGCGAATCGGGGACGGCGATACGCAGCGGTTCGATCTCGCGCCCCGCGCCGCGCCACGCATCGACAACGCGCTTTGCCTGCGCGACCCGCGATGCCTCGTCATATTCGGCCCAGGCGGGGATCAACGGCGCGGGCCCGCCGTCGCGGGCGTAGAGCGCGGGGCGCAGCGCGACCTGCGGCTGCCATTCCGAGAGCCCGAACGCTTCGACCAGCCGCTCGCGCCGGATCGCGCGCACGAGCGCGTCGCGATTGGTATCGGTGGCAAGGAAACCCTCGGCGCGGACGAACGACAGGCCGAACAGGCCGGGGACCGGATCGACGACGAGGCGCGAGCGGCCGATGTTCGATGCGACGAAATAGGGCAGGGTCGAAAAGCGGCCGCCGATCACGCCATCGGCATAGCCGTTCTTGAAGCGCGCGAGCGCCCCGGCGGGCGAAGCGCCGACGAGTTCGATCGAGGCCGCCGGGTCGTTGGCGGCGGCTTCGGCGGCCTCCTGATCTTCGGCGAGCGGATCGGGGACCGGCGAGAGCAACATTGCTTTGCCGATCTTGCGCGCGCGCATCGGGCCCCAACGCATCCCCTTGTTGACGATCGCCATCGACGGCTGCGCGAGCAGTTCGAGGATCGCGGGCTGCGGCACCGACAGGCGGATCTCGATCACCGTGTCGGTCATCGCCTTGATCGTCTCGACCTCAGGGAAGTCGCCCTTCAGGACGTGGCGGCTGGCGGGAGCGAGATAGGATCGCAGGATCGCCGCGACCTCTTCGGCATTGACCTTGCGGCCATCGCTCCATTTGGCTTCGCGGAGGCGGAAGATATAGCTTCGCCCGTCGGTGGTGACGGTCCAGCGGTCGGCGAGGCCGGTGTCGATCTGCCCCTCGCCGTCGTAGCTGACGAGCCCTTGCGAGGTCACATCGAGCAGCGCGGCGTTGGCGGCCGAGAGTTCGCCGTTCAGCGGGCTGGCGGCGGCGTTGAGTGGGCCGATGGCGGCGACGGTCACCGGGCCGCGCGTGCCGAACAGGCCGCAACTGGCAAGGCCGAGCAGCAGCAGGCTGGCAGCGGCTCCGATCCGTTTCCTGGCATTTTGTCTGTCGTGTATCGGCGGCATCGGCGCCATCATAGAGATGCCGCGCGAAACCGGAAGTGGGCATCCGGGCGGCAAGCCTCGATCATCCGCCCTCGATCCTTTCGAACAGCCAGTCGCGGAACGAGCCGGCGGCGGATGTTCGGTCCGCTTTGGGTTCGACCAGCCAGTAAAGATCGGGCCCCGACAGGGTGAAGGAAAAGGGCTGGACGAGCCGGCGGTTTGCCAGTTCGGCCGCGAACAGGCGCGGCGAAAGCAGCGCGACGCCCTTTCCCTCGAGCGCCGCCTGCGCGGCGAGGTCCTGCGACGGATAGGTGGCGCGCCGCGCGGCGCGCGCGTCGGGCACGGGCAGGTGCTGCGCGGCAAACCAGCGCGGCCAGTCGGAACTGGGGACCATCGGGAAAGCGGCCAGATCGGCCGGTGCGGTCAAGGTTCGGCCCTCCAGCAGTTGTGGGCAGAGCATCGGCGTCGCCTCGACCGCGAACAAGGGGGTCGCATCGGCATCGGACCAGCCACCCTCGCCGCTGCGAATCGCGAGGTCATAGCGGCCGGGGCGCCGGACATCGGCGGATACATCGATCTCGATTCCGATGTCGGGATGCCGTGCCTCGAACCCGGGCAGGTGAATCGCCAGCCAGCGCGAAGCAAAGGTCGGCGTCACGGTGAGCCGGAGGGTCTGGAACGTCTGCAATTCGTCGATTGCGGCGCGCGCCAGCGCCATGATTTCGCGCGTCCGGCGAAACAGGCTTTCGCCGTCGCCGTTGAGGCGAATGTGCGGGCCGTTGCGCGCGAACAGCGGCTTGCCGAGCTCGGTTTCGAGCGACCGGATGCGCTGGCTGACCGCGGCCGGCGTGATGCAAAGCTCGCTCGCCGCGCGCGAGAAATTGCCATGCCGCGCGCAGGCGTCGAAGATGCGAAGCGTGTCGAGCGAAGGCAGGCGGGCCGGCATGTTCATATTAAGCCGAGCTTTAAATGGACATGCAATCGCATTGTTTTGCGAGCGTGCATCCAGCCCGTAGATCGCGGGAATGAAAAGACCTCTCCTCATAATCGCAATAACGAGTTGGCTCTGTGGTGCATCATCGGCGCCGTCTGCCGATACGCCCGCAAGATGGACCCCTGCCGCCATCGCGACCGCCGGTTACGAGGCTGCTCCGAGCTTTTCACCGGATGGCACCGAGATGATCTATCTGTCGGCGGACAGCGGCTTTGCCGGTTGGCGCCTGCTGCGCTCGGTTTGCGAGCGTGGCGCCTGGTCGGCGCCGCGGCCGCCGTCCTTTGCCGCGCCCGCGCCGGTAATCGAAGCCGATCCGGGTTTCACGCCCGACGGCAAGGGCCTCTATTTCATCTCGGCGCGGCACGATCCGGCGAACGAGGATTTCGACATCTATCATGTCGCGCGGGATGCGGACGGGCGCTGGGGCGAGGCCGAGCGGTTGCCCGAGCCGGTCAATTCGCCGCAGGCCGAGCTGCTGCCGCGCGCCGATCTGGCGGGGCACCTCTATTTCGGGTCGGCGCGGCCGGGCGGGCTGGGGCAGGGCGATATTTATGTAGCCGCGCGCGATGCGGACGGGCGTTGGCGCGTCGAGCCGGTGGCGCCGCCGGTGAGTTCGAGCGCCAATGAATATGAGGCCGAAATCTCGCGCGACGGCCGCACGTTGATCCTGGTGTCCGATCGCGAGGGGCGCTCGCACCTCTATCGCTTTGTCCGCGAAGGTGGGGCGTGGGCGGCAAAGGGGCGCATCGCGGCGCGGGGCGACGTGTTCCAGGTCGGGCCGCTGCTGTCGCCGCGTGCCGAGAAACTCCTCTTCTCGCAGGCCGATGACGCACGGTCCGGCGAGTTTTTCTTGACCGCGCTGGTGCCGCAAAGCACCGAGGACTGGCCGCCGAAATGCTGACGCGGCGCGAATTTTCGGCGGCCGGCGTGGCAGGAGCAACGATGATGCCCTCAAAAGGCGAGGCCGCGCCGCGGGGAGAGGCGTTCGAACCCAGCGGTTCCTCCTATTCGCAGGCGTATCTGGTCACACAGCCGCAACGCCTCCTGTTCGTCAGCGGGCAGGTTCCGGCCGACGAAGCCGGGAAGGTTCCCGAGGGCTTCGACGCCCAATGCCGGCTGGTGTGGGCGAATATCGCGCGCCGGCTGGCCGATGCCGGCATGGCGCTGACCGACATCGCCAAGGTCCATATCTTCCTGTCGAGCCGCGATTATCGCGCCGCGAACACCGTAATCCGGCACGAGGTGCTGGGCGGCCATTCGCCCGCGATCACGATCATCATCGCGGAAATCTTTGACGAGGCGTGGCTGCTGGAGATTGATGTCATCGCCTGCGCGTGACAAAAGTCGTGAGGGAAGAGAAAGGCTTAGTGATGAAAACCTATCATGGAAGCTGTCATTGCGGGCGCGTCCAGTTCGAGGTCGACATGGATTTCGCCAGCAGCAGCAAATGCAATTGCAGCTATTGCTGGAAGCAGCGCAACTGGAACGTCGCGGGCATGAAGCCCGGCGATTTCCGGCTGCTGACGGGCGAAGAGCATCTGGGCGATTATGCGCGCAGCGGCGAAGGGTTCGAAACGCACCACCGCTTTTGCCGCGAATGCGGCACCGCGACGCACGGGCATGGCCGGATCGACGCGATGGGCGGCGACTATGTCGGCGTGCGGGTCGCGGCGCTCGACGATTTGCCGGTGGCGGAACTGATCGAAGCGCCGGTGACCTATTGCGACGGGCTCAATGACAATTGGTGGAACCCGCCCGAGGAGATCCGGCACTTGTAAAAGGTTGGTGCGGACGGCGGGACTTGAACCCGCATGTCACTAGGACGGCAGATTTTAAGTCTGCTGCGTCTACCGATTTCGCCACGTCCGCCTAACCGCAGCCGGTCAAGCCGATGGGTCCATGGAGGTCAAGCGATGTTTGGCGCTTCACGTCATCGGGCCACTCGGCTAGACGGCATGCCATGACAGCCGTCCTCGAAATTTCCGGCCTCGGAAAAACATATAAAAGCGGTCACAAAGCGTTGAGCGATGTCGACCTGACCATCAACAAGGGCGAAATCTTCGCACTGCTCGGCCCCAATGGTGCGGGCAAGACGACGCTGATCAGCATCGTCTGCGGAATCGTGACCGCCAGCGCGGGCACGGTGACCGTCGCCGGCCACGACCATGCCCGCGACTATCGCGCGGCGCGGAAGATGATCGGGCTGGTGCCGCAGGAATTGCACACCGATGCGTTCGAGACGGTGATGGCGACGGTGAGCTTCTCGCGCGGGTTGTTCGGCAAGCCGCGCGACCCCGCGTTCATCGAGCGATTGCTGCGCGACCTGTCGCTGTGGGACAAACGCGATTCGAAGATCATGGAATTGTCGGGCGGCATGAAGCGCCGCGTGATGATCGCCAAGGCGCTTTCCCACGAACCCGAAATCCTGTTCCTCGACGAACCGACCGCGGGCGTCGATGTCGAGCTTCGCCGCGATATGTGGCAGATGGTGCACGGGCTGCGCGAGCGCGGCGTCACGATCATCCTGACCACCCATTATATCGAGGAGGCCGAGGAAATGGCCGACCGCGTCGGCGTGATCAGCAAGGGGCAGTTGATCCTGGTCGAAGAGAAACATGCGCTGATCAAGAAACTGGGGCGCAAGACGCTGACGCTCAATCTGGCCGAGCCGCTGGACGCCGTGCCGGCGGAGCTGGCGGACTGGAAGCTCGAGCTTGCGGGCGACGGGCACGAACTCGTCTATGAATTCGACAGCCAGGCCGAGGCGACCGGCGTGCCGTCGCTGCTGCGGCGGATGAGCGACATCGGGGTCGCCTTCAAGGACCTGCATACGAAGCAAAGCTCGCTCGAGGATATTTTCGTCGGCCTTGTCCACGAGAACAACGCCCATGAGAGTATCGGCGCAGGGGAGCAGGCGGCATGATTTCGAACTTCCGTGGTATCCGCTCGATCTACCTCTTCGAAATGGCGCGCTTCGGACGCACCTTCTGGACCAGCCTGATGCTGCCGGTGATCACCACCGCGCTCTATTTCGTCGTCTTCGGATCGGCGATCGGCAGCCGGATGACCGAGGTCAGCAACGTTCCCTATGGCGCCTTCATCGTGCCCGGTCTGATGATGCTGACGATGTTCACCGAAAGCATCAGCAACGCGAGCTTCGGCATCTATATGCCGAAATGGACGGGCACGATCTATGAGATGCTGTCGGCGCCGCTATCGCCGCTCGAGACGGTGATCGCCTATGTCGGTGCCGCGGCGACGAAGTCGGTGATCATCGGGACGATCATTTTTGCAACGGCGCACCTGTTCGTCGACGTCCAGGTCGCGCATCCGCTGTTGATGGTCGCCTTCATGATCCTGATGGCGGTGACCTTCTGCCTGTTCGGTTTCATCATCGGAATATGGGCGCAGAGCTTCGAACAGCTGCAGGTGATCCCGCTGCTCGTCGTCTATCCGCTGACCTTCCTTGGCGGCGCCTTCTACTCGCTCGACATGCTGCCGGCCGCGTGGCGGACGGTCACGTTGTTCAACCCGGTGGTTTACCTGATCAGCGGATTCCGCTGGACCTTCTTTGGAAAGGGCGATGTCGCGATCGAGGTCAGCATGGGCGCAGTAACGCTCTTCCTGGCGCTGTGCCTGGGCGTGATCTTCTGGATGTTCCGGACGGGATACCGGCTGAAAAACTAGGGTCGGTTACGACCCCAGCCGGTCCCTGACGGCGCACGGTATCAATCGTTCAGACGCTCGCGCATTTCCTTGCCCGGTTTGAAATAGGGCACGTTTTTCGCTTTCACGTCGACCGAGGCGCCCGTGCGCGGATTGCGGCCGGTGCGCGATTCGCGCGAACGGGTCGAGAACGCCCCGAATCCGCGCAGTTCGACACGGCCACCCGCGGCAAGCTGGTCCACAATGGAATCGAAAAAGACATCGACGATGCGCTCGACTTCCTCGAGCCGCAAATCGCTGTTTTCGTTCGCGATCTTTTGAACCAGTTCTGACCGGATCATGTGCTGCTTCCCCTATTATACATCACGCTTCTCCCGCCGAAGCAGGCGCCCGGTCGTTGCCGGTCCATTATGCGCGAGACCCCTCCCAACGCGCGGGGAAGGTATCATGAATCACGGTTCGGTCAAAAATATATCACCGAAAGAAAAAGGCCCGCAGAGGGACACTCTGCGGGCCTTTTCTTTTGCCTGGCGGCGGAAGGAGGATCAGTCCTTCTTGCCGGCCTTCAGCGCTTCGCCGAGGATGTCGCCGAGCGAGGCACCCGAGTCCGACGAGCCGTACTGCGCAACGGCCTGCTTCTCTTCGGCGATCTGCATCGCCTTGACCGAGAAGTTCGGCTTTTTCGAGCGGTCGAAGCCGATGACCATCGCATCGAACTTTTGGCCGACCTGGTAACGCTCGGCGCGCTGTTCGTCGCGGTCGCGGCCGAGGTCGGCGCGCTTGATGAAGCCGGTGGCGCCATCGTCGCCGGCCTGGACTTCGAGGCCATTGTCGCGGACTTCGAGGACGGTGACGGTGATGACGTCGTTCTTCTTCACCGAGCCAGCAGCGGCGGTGCCGCCGCCAACGGCAGGAGCACCCTTTTCAAGCTGCTTGATGCCGAGGCTGATGCGTTCCTTCTCGACGTCGACGTCGAGAACGACGACCTGCACGGCCTCGCCCTTGCGGTGGAGGTGCAGCGCTTCTTCGCCCGAGATGCCCCAAGCGATGTCCGACATGTGAACCATGCCGTCGACGTCGCCCGGCAGGCCGACAAACAGACCGAATTCGGTCGCGTTCTTGACTTCGCCTTCGACGACCGAACCGACCGGATGCGTTTCAGCAAACGCGCCCCAGGGGTTCGACTGGGCCTGCTTGAGGCCGAGCGAGATGCGGCGCTTGTCGCTGTCGACTTCGAGGACGATGACGTCGACTTCCTGGCTCGTCGAAACGATCTTGCCGGGGTGGACGTTCTTCTTGACCCACGACATTTCGCTGACGTGGACCAGGCCTTCGATGCCGGCTTCGAGTTCGACGAACGCACCATAGTCGGTGATGTTCGTGACCGTACCCGACAGCTTCGCGCCGACGGGGTATTTGGCGGCGACGCCTTCCCACGGATCGCTTTCGAGCTGCTTCATGCCAAGGCTGATGCGCTGCGTGTCGCGGTTGATGCGGATGATCTGGACGCGGACATTGTCACCGATGTTGATGACTTCGCTCGGGTGGTTGACGCGCTTGTAGCTCATGTCGGTGACATGGAGCAGGCCGTCGATGCCGCCGAGGTCGACGAACGCACCATAGTCGGTGATGTTCTTGACGGCGCCTTCGATGATCTGGCCTTCTTCCAGGTTCTGGATCAGGCCCGAGCGCTGTTCGGCGCGCGTTTCTTCGAGAATGGCGCGGCGCGACACGACGATATTGCCGCGGCGGCGATCCATCTTCAGGATCTGGAAGGGCTGCGGCAGGTCCATCAGCGGGCCGACGTCGCGCACGGGGCGGATGTCGACCTGCGAACCGGGAAGGAACGCCACGGCGCCGCCGAGGTCGACGGTGAAGCCGCCCTTGACGCGGCCGAAGATGACGCCTTCGACGCGCGCTTCCTTGTTGAATTCTTCTTCCAGGCGGTCCCAGGCGGCTTCGCGGCGGGCGCGATCGCGGGACAGCATGGTTTCGCCATTGGCGTTTTCGACGCGGTCGACATAGACTTCGACTTCGTCACCGACGTTGATGTCGGCCTTCTGGCCCGGCATGGCGAATTCGCGAAGCGGCACGCGGCCTTCGCTCTTCAGGCCAATGTCGATAACTGCCAGGTCGTTTTCGATCGCGGTGACGGTGCCCTTGACGACGCGGCCTTCAAAGCCGCCGTCGGCACCACCAAGCGATTCATCGAGCATCGCGGCGAAATCGTCGCGCGTCGGGAAAGCCGTAGTGGCCATAGATGATATTCCTTACTTCATTTGTTCCGGCCAAGCGGTTGGTTCCGCTGGTCTTGTGGCCGATCTGCCATGCCCGCCGGATGCGGAGCGCGGCATCCTTCGAACCTCCTGCCGGCAAGCCATGGGCAAAGCAAAATGGGCGCGACGGGTGCATCCCATCACGCCCGACGCTCGGGTTTGAGCGGCGGTCTGTCCATGCCTCGACCTGCAAAAAAGCCCGTCGGACGGCGCGCATATAGTCCGCGGCCCCCGCAAAGGCAAGGCAGAAAGCCGGGCTAGGCGCGGCTCTTCCGGCGCTCTTCGACAAAGGCGATGGCCGCTGCGAGCGCGGCATCGCGATCCATATGCGTGTTGTCGAGCAGCATCGCGTCGGCGGCGCGCCGCAACGGCGCATCGGTGCGGCCGGTGTCGCGCGCATCGCGGGCGTGTACGTCGGCGAGTACCGCCTCAAATCCCACGTCGACCCCCCGCGCGCGCATTTCGGCATGGCGGCGGCGGGCGCGTTCTTCCGGGGTGGCGGTCACGAACAGCTTGGCATCGGCGTGGGGCGCGATGACGGTGCCGATGTCGCGCCCGTCGAGCACCGCGCCGCCGGGCTGGTTGGCGAAATCGACCTGCCGCCGGAACAGCGCCGCACGCACCTGTGGGTGGATCGACACCCGGCTGGCGAGGCCGCCGGTGGTTTCGTAACGCAGCGCGGGATCGGCAAGCAGGCTGTCGGGAAAGTCGCAGGCAGCCAAGGCGTCGGCGGCATTGTCGGCGTCGCCATGGTTCAGCTGCGTCTGATAGCCGACCGCGCGATACAGCAGCCCGGTGTCGAGCACGGGCAGGCCGAAATGTTCGCCGAGCGCCTTGGCGATGGTGCCCTTGCCCGATGCGGTAGGGCCGTCGACCGCGATGATCATCAGTTTATCTGGAACGCGTCGATACGCGCGCTCGTCAGCCGGTTGTCGGCGCCGAACAGCAATTTGATCCAGCCGCCGTTTTCGAACGCGCCGCCGCATGAGGCGATGCCTTCGCCTTCACCGGCTTCGCCGGGTTCGAGGCAGTCGATTTCGATTTCGGGGAGGAGAGCGCGCACCTTGGCGAGGACGTCTTTGCGGGTCCGGCTGGTGCCGATACCGAGCGCGCCCAGGTTGTGCGTCCCGGCGGCGCCGACGTCGACCAGCTTGATCGCCAGGACGTCACCGCTGAAAATATGAACGACGCCTGCTTCATCCTGCCATTCGCAGGAAATGCCTTCATCGTCGCAGACGTCGCCGTTGGTCAGCCGCCCGATCGCCTGCGGCGTGCTCGGCAGATTGAGCGGATAGCGCGAGAAGCTGGCGTCGGCGCGGTCGAAGGGGTCGGCAATGCGTTCGTCGGCGTGCGCGATCGCGCCGCAAAGCGCAAGAAGCAGCGCGGCGCTGGCCGCTGTCGCGGATTTCAGAGAAATCGTCATTGTTGCAATCCCTTCAGCAAGGCTTCGAAATTGGGGAAGCTGGTCGCGACCGGGGCTATGTCGTCGATCGTCACCGGCGCCTTGCTGACGAGCCCCGCGATAGCGAAGCTCATGCAGATGCGGTGGTCGAGGTGGCCGGCGATGGTCGCGCCGCCGGGCAGTGGATCGCCGCCGGTGCCGTCGATGACGAGGCCGTCCTCGCTTTCCCGGGCACGCGCGCCGATCGCCGCGAGGCCGGTGGCCATCACCGCGATGCGGTCGCTTTCCTTGACGCGCAGTTCGTCGAGGCCGGAAGTGGTCGTTCGGCCCTCTGCGAGCGCGGCGGCGACGAAGAGGATCGGGAATTCGTCGATCATGCTGGGGGCGACGGCGGGATCGACGTCGATTCCGCGCAGCGCGCTGTGGCGGACGCGAAGGTCGGCGACGGGTTCGCCGCCGACTTCGCGGGGCTCGAGCAGTTCGATGTCGCCGCCCATCTGTTGGAGGATCTCGACGAGGCCCGCGCGTGTCGGATTGAGGCCGACATTGGCGATCACGATGTCGGAACCGGGGACGAGTAAGGCGGCGACGATAAAGAAGGCGGCGGACGAGGGGTCGCCGGGGACGACGATCGTCTGCGGTTTCAGCTCGGCCTCGCCGACAATGCGAATATGGCGCGTGCCGTCGGCGCCCAATTCGACGCTGAGGTCGGCGCCAAAGCCCTTGAGCATCCGCTCGCTATGGTCGCGCGTCGGGACGGGTTCGATGACCTCGGTGATGCCCGGGGTGTTGAGGCCCGCGAGCAAGACCGCGCTCTTCACCTGCGCCGAGGCGACGGGGAGGCGGTAGGAAAGCGGGATGGCAGGGGCGAGGCCGCGCACCATCAGCGGCAGGCGGCCCCCGGGCGAAGCGCTGATGTCGGCGCCCATCTCGCTCAACGGATCGATCACGCGCCCCATCGGACGGCCCGACAGGCTGGCGTCGCCGACGAAAGTCGCGGTGATCGGGTGACTCGCGACCAGCCCCATCAGCAGGCGCGTCGAGGTGCCGCTGTTGCCCATGTCGAGGGCCTCCTGCGGTTGGAGCAATCCGCCGACGCCGACGCCGTGGATGCGCCATTCGGCGTCCTCGCGCCGTTCGATCGTCGCGCCCATCGCGCGCATCGCGGCGGCGGTGGCGAGCACGTCGTGCCCCTCGAGGAGCCCGGTGACGCGGCTTTCGCCGACGGCAAGCGCCGAGAGCATCAGCGAGCGGTGCGAGATGCTCTTGTCGCCGGGAATCGCGATCTTGCCTTTGAGCGGAAGGGACGCGGAAAAGCTGCGCGGCGTGGTGGTTTGATCGGTCATGGCGTGCGGCTTTTGACAGCGGCCTTGCAATCTGGCAAGGCGCACGCCGATTTGATGGATGCCGCGCAGGCAGACGTCGCTTTCCAAAAATTTTATTTTGTTTCCAGAAGGTTACGAGGCATATATGGTAAAGGCTGAATGGGGCACGAAACGCAGCTGCCCGAAATGCGCCACCCGATTCTATGATTTGACCAAGGATGATCCGATCAACTGCATCAATTGCGGTTACAACTGGATCCCGGAATCGGTGCTGAAATCGAAGCAGCCGATGCCGTTCGAAGTCGAAAAGCCCGGCAAGGTCGTCAAGGAAGAGGTCGTCGTCGACGAGGATCTGGATCTGGACGTCGATGTCGACGAGGACAATGATTCGCCGGACAATGACGTCGACCTTGGCGGCGACGACGACCTCGGCGTCGCGACTGCGGATGACGACGACGTCGAAACCTGATAATTTTTGTGAGGGGCCAAAAAAGGCATCGCAAGATGATTTGGCCCCTTGCATCACTCGATGGCGCTGCTAAAGGCGGCGTCCCGGTCGCACCCCTCAGGGCGACGCGAAGAAATGGCACGGGGCCTTAGCTCAGCTGGGAGAGCGCCTGCATGGCATGCAGGAGGTCAGCGGTTCGATCCCGCTAGGCTCCACCATTTACAAAAAAGGCCCGCGAAAGCGGGCCTTTTTTGTTGCTCAGCGGGGCCGCCCGCTATTCGGCCGCCTCGTCCTTCTCGAACACGGGTTCGAGCGCGATCGGGTCGGCGAGCGTGATGCGGTCGAGGATCGACGCGGTATCGTCGCGGACCTTGAGCATCAGACTGCGCAGCCGGCATTCGGATTCGGGCAGGCAATTCTTGCAATGTTCGTGCGCGTTGCGCGCCGCGCAGGGGACCAGCGCGAGCGAACCGCGCGTCAGCCGGACAAGGTCGCCATAGCTGATGTCGATCGGCGGCAGCGCGAGCTGATAACCGCCGTCGCGGCCGCGCTGCGAAATGAGCAGGCCCTCGCGCGCCATTTCCGACAGGATCACGGTCAGGAATTTGGGCGGGATATTCTGCGCCTCCGCAATATCCGCGAGCTGGACCTGCCCCTTGCCCCAATGGTCGGCAAGGTGCTGGAACGCGCGAATGGTATAGCGGGTCTTTTGCGAGAGCATGGCGGCGTTACTGTGACATATTCAGCCTTAATTCAACCTGTCTGGATGACATATCTTGCGGAGTTGATGAAAATCACAGCGGGTGGCATGAACGCGGCCTATAAGGGCCGCGCGGCGCTGGTTTTGGCGACGATTTGGGGTGGAGCGGATGATGCGTAAAATTTTGGGTGCCCCGGCGGTGCTGGCCGCGTGCATGCTCGCGATCACGCCGGCGCAGGCGCAGTTCGGCGGGCTGCTTCGCAAGGTGACGACGCCGGCGCCAAAGCCGAGCGAAGACGATAATGGCGGCTGTCCCAAGGGGAAAAAGGGCAGCAGCGTCGGCCGAGGCATCCTCGGCGGCGTGCTGAACGAAGCGATCGGCAGTGCGGCGAGCAAGGCCGGCGTCTACAGCTATGTGCCGATTTCGGAGGTCAGCGGGACGTTGACCAACGCGATCGCGTGCAAGCTCGACCCTGCCGAACAGGTGCAGGCGGCGGCCGCGACCGAGGAAGTCACGCGCGGCGAAGCGGTCGGCGCGACATCCAACTGGACCAGTGCGACGCGCCCCGAGGTGAGCGGATCGTCGACCGTGGCGGCGAAGAGCGATCTGGCCGATGGAACGCGCTGCATGAACGTCACCGACATCGTCATCGTCGAGGGCGAGGAAACGCGCGTCAGCAAGCGGATGTGCAAGGGACCGGGTGCCTCGCGCTATGTCCTTGCCGCCTAGGATCGTTCGCGTGGCGCTGGCGGCGGGCCTGCTGGCGAGCCTGACCGGCGCCGCGAAGGTCAGGATGGACCCCGCGAACCCGACCTGCCCGCTGACGCCCGACTGGTCGACCAATGCAACGATGCAGCTGACCCCGGTGGTCAAGGGCGGCACCAAGGTGCTGCTCGCCGAAGGGCGGATCGACGCGGGGCTGCCCGAGCGGCTGAAGGCGGCGCTGGCGGCCAATCCCGACATCGGCGAGGTGTGGCTGCGCTCGCCCGGCGGCGATGCACGCGCGGGCAATGCTGCGGGGCGTATCATCCGGTCGAACTTTGGCCTGACGACGCGCATCCCCGCAGGCTGGGCCTGTTTCAGCGCGTGCAATTTCATCTTCATGGGCGGGCAGCCGCGCGTGATCGATCCGGGCGGGCTGTTCGTCGTCCATATGTTCACGCGCACCGGCGACCGCAGCTCGATCGACATGAGCGTCGCGATGGGGACCGACGCGACGCGCGAGCTGATCGGCGACATTGAGCAAGATGCCGCCTTGCTGGCGAGCGAGGACAATGATTTCCTGATTCGCATGGGGGTGTCGCGCAAGCTGTTGACCGAAGTCATGTACCAGCAAAAGGCGCTCGCCAATGCCGACGACAAGTCGACGCGAAGGTGCCTGACGCAGGCCGAGGTCAAAAGCTATAACGTTGCAAATAACAACGAATAGGATAGTCTTCCTCCCAAAATAGGAGAGGCTGCCATGAACGAGATGACGCACGATCACGCCAAATTCCGCTCGATGATCGACGGGACGCAGGAAGATTGGGACATTATCGCGCGCGAGCAAAAGGAGTTCGCGCCGAACAACGGCAAGCGCATCCTCGATCATCTGAAGCTGCTCGGCGGCGATTATGGCGGGTTTCCGGTCGACCGCCTCGAGCATTGCCTGCAGACCGCGACCCGGGCGCACAGGGATGGTCGCGACGAGGAATATGTCGTGATGGCGCTGCTCCACGACATCGGCGACACGCTGGGCGCGTTCAACCATCCCGATGTCGCCGCGGCGATCCTGAAGCCTTTCCTGTCTGAAGAGAATCTGTGGATCGTCCAGCACCACGGGATTTTCCAGGGCCATTATTTCTTCCACTATCTCGGGCTCGACCGCGACATGCGCGACCAGTTTCGCGACAGCCCGCATTATGCGGCGTGCGCCGAATTCTGCGAAAAATATGACGCGCCGGCGTTCGATCCCGATTATGACAGCGAACCGCTCGAGTTTTTCGAACCGATGGTGCTGCGCCTCTGCGCCTATCCGCGCACGAGCATCTACAAGAAGGTGATGGTCGAGGAGGCGGCGGAGTAGTTTTCCACGTTTTATTCGTCACCCCGGCGAAGGCCGGGGTCTCACCGTGGAGATCCCGGCCTTCGCCGGGACGACGAACAAAGGTAGGGGCGCCTACTTCCCCTTGAACTCCACCTTGCGTTTCTGAACGAAGGCCATGATCCCTTCGACCGCGTCGGCGCTGTTGGCCGCGATGAACTGGCCCTTCGCCTCTGCGTCGAGCGTGTCCGAATAGCTTTGCGAGAGGCCGTCGCGCAGGATTTTTCGCATCGTGCCGAGCGACACCGTCGGCCCGTTCGCGAGCCGCGCCGCGAGCGCCTTCGCCTCGGTCAGCAGGTCGGCGTCGTCGACGCATTTATAGACCATGCCCCAGTCGGCGGCCTGTTCGCCCGAAATCTTCTCGCCCAGCATCATCATCTGCGTCGCGCGCGGCACGCCGATCAGGCGCGGCAGCAGCCATGACGAGCCGCCGTCGGGGACGAGGCCGATGTTGACGAAGGCCTGGAGGAAATAGGCGCTCTTGCCCGCGATCGTGAAATCGCCCGACAGCGCAAAGCTGCACCCGACCCCGGCGGCGGGGCCGTTGACCGCGGTGACCACCGGGATGTCGAGGTTCGCGAGCGCGAGCAGCATCGGGTTGTAATGGTTGCGAAGCGCCTTGCGGCTGTTTGCGCCGCCGCCAACCGCCGAGGATGTGCGATCGCCGCCGAGGTCGGCGCCCGAGCAGAAGCCGCGACCTTCGCCGGTGATCAGCAGCGCGCGCGCACCGAGCAGCGGCAGATAGTCGAGCGCCGACCGAATATCGTCGGCCATCGCGGGCGGCATCGAATTGAGCCGGTCGGGCCGGTTAAGCGTGATCGTCGCGACATTGTCGGCGACGTCGAGCTTGATCGTGTCGAAGGTCGGGATGTCGGTCATGGGGAAGAATCCTCTCGCGGTAACTTTACCTTTACGTTCACGTAAAGTTGTGACTCATTTGGCGAGCGAGCGCAAGAGGCTTGGGCGCAGGACGGCTAACGACCGATTGCGGACGTTGCCGCGCCAACCAAGCTAATGCTAAAGCGGGGCTGTTCCTGAAGGGGAAGCGACTATGCGCACTGAAGAACTTGTCTCGAATTCGCTCAGCGCGACGATGGCGAT